>JANWYG010000017.1 GCA_025057015.1 Blastocatellia bacterium | reverse complement strand
TCTGTGTAATCTTTGTGTTCTTTGTGTTCTAGTTTATTCTCTGTGCAATCTTTGTGTTCTTTGTGCCTCTGTGGTTTATTTTATTTTTTCACCACAGAGACACAGAAGACACAGAGGTTTCACAAAGATAGCTGATGGGTTCTCTATGTAATCTTTGTGTCCTTTGTACCTCTGTGCTCTCTTAGTGTTCTCTGTGTTCTAGCTTATTTTCTGTGTAATCTTTGTGTTCTCTGTGTTCTAGTTTATTCTCTGTGCAACCTTTGTGTTCTTTGTGCCTCTGTGGTTTATTTTATTTTTCACCACAGAGACACAGAGGACACAGAGGTTTCACAAAGATAGCTGATGGGTTCTCTATGTAATCTTTGTGTCCTTTGCGCCTCTGTGCTCTCTTAGTGTTCTCTGTGCTCTAGTTTATTCTCTGTGTAATCTTTGTGTTCTTTGTGTTCTAGTTTATTCTCTGTGCAATCTTTGTGTTCTTTGTGCCTCTGTGGTTTATTTTATTTTTTCACCACAGAGACACAGAGGACACAGAGGTTTCACAAAGATAGCTGATGGGTTCTCTATGTAATCTTTGTGTCCTTTGTACCTCTGTGCTCTCTTAGTGTTCTTTGTGTTCTAGTTTATTCTCTGTGCAACCTTTGTGTTCTTTGTGTCTCTGTGGTTTTATTTTATTTTTTTTCACCGCAGAGACACAAAGGACACAGAGAGAACACAAAGGGAGCTGATGAGTTCTGTGCAATCTTTGTGTCCTTAATTGTAATCTGCTCTTTGTGTAATCTTTGTGTTCTTTGTGTCATTGTAATCTGCTCTTTGTGTAATCTTTGTGTTCTTTGTGTCTCTGTGGTTTTATTTTTTTACCACAGAGACACAGAGGACACAAAGATTGCACAGAGAGATTGGATGCTTTTTATACTTTGCTGAGCGACTTAAGGGTGCTTTGCCAGGCAAGATTTCTTCTCAACAGAGTCAAAGATGCCCGTTCGTTAATTGGTACGTGTTCTTCTAGCTGTTCTATTATGAGAAGGAGCAAGGACTTAGCTAGGACGTTATCTAGACCGGCTATCAAGTCATAGTAGCCTAGCTTGAGCTTACCTTTTGGATCTCTATGGAAGTCGAGCATTTCTTGTGTTGACAGAAGATATACGTCTGTATCTGCGGGGATGATCTCGCTAGGTGGTTGATGTCTGTTTTGGCTGTCTTTTACATATCCGACTACGAGAAGGTTTAGGATGATCAACCGGCTATTTGAGTATTCCGAGGTGATTACTGCTCTTTGAATTGCTTGGCTAGGTTGTTGTGGGCTGATAGTATAGTCTGGGTTTATGACGCGACTATTACAGACCACAGCGATTACTTTTGCATTGGCCAGGTTCATTGATACGAAGGAGGCTAGGCCATAGTCAGAAGGTAGTAGATTAGCGTCAGCTTTTCTGGAGCTTATTACTTTTGCTTCATACTCTATGTGTGAGCGTGAGGCTATTACTTTGGCTATTTTCATGATGTTTTGACAAGCATTCAAACTGGAGAGGAGTTTTAGATTCCCGCTCCGAATTAAGTCCTAATTGCTACGCCCATAAAAGGCGTATTCTTTGTCACTAGAAGATTTCCTTCTGCGTCTATAGCTATTATACCGGCAAAGCTATTTAGCTTTTTTACTTCTTGCATTACAGCTTCGGCAGCTTCGTTTAGAGTATGGCCAGCATCAACCAGGTCGCAGAGTCGCTTTGCAGAAAGCAGTACCATAATTCTTTCGCCGACACCTGTCATAGAGACTGCGACTTTGGGAGTACAGTAAGTGCCGGCACCTATTATGGGAGTATCTCCTATTCTGCCTGGGAAGCACTGGCCGGTGCCGCCTGTTGAAGTACCTGCGGCGAGTTTGCCTGCGGCATCTATGGCCACACAACCTACTGTGCCCAGGCGGGGATTATCTTGTTTCCAGCTATGCGCCATTGCAGCATAGTCGAGTTTACGGCTTGCTTCGTCAAGGTGATCTAGCCAGTACTGCACTTTTGCTGGGGTTGCGACGACGTAGGTTTGGTGACCTAGTTTTAGTGCAAGCTGCAGAGCTTCTTGTCCGCAAAGCATGACGTGAGCATCTTGTTCGAGCAGGTATCTGCTTAAGCTGATTGGATTTTTCAGCCAGGGTACTTGTGCTACTGAGCCTGCGCGTCCATCGCTACTCATTATAGATGCGTCCATACGGGCTACGCCGTCGGCCTGAAGGTAACTACCGGTGCCGGCGTTCAGCACGGGTTCATCTTCCAGTTGTCGGACAGCAGCTTCTACGGCGTCTAGGGCGCTGCCGCCGTCTCGGAGCACTTGCCAACCTATAGTTGCAGCGCGCTCACAAGCTGCCATACGTTCTGGTTCTTCTCCGGCAGGAGGTGTGCCACATCCACCGTGTACTATCAGAGCTGGCTTCATCTGTTACATTTCCTCTGGGTTGTAATACAGGTTTCGTGCCTTATAATGCAGTTAGCAAAGATTTCAGTCAAGAGAAAGGATCCTTCTAATGCTTTGTAGGATGCTGATAGTAGTACTGATATTGTCACAGGCAGTCTATGCTCGCGAGCGGCTAGTGATGATAGGTGGTGGTGCTAGACCCGATGTAGTGATGAAGCGCTATGTGGAACTAGCAGGCGGAAACAAGGCTAGGGTGCTGATTGTACCTTGGGCTAGCGAAGAGCCGCAAGAAAGCTATGAAGCACTACGAAGAGACTTACTTGCTGCTGGTGCAAGCGAGGTATTTTGTGCACCGGAAGCACCGCTTGACGAGTTTAAAAAGCAGCAGTTATTGCGTCAATTGGATAATGCGACTGCTGTGTTTTTTGCAGGAGGTGACCAGCGTAAGATAATGAAAGAGCTGGATGATGCTCTCTACGATCGGTTTCATGAGTGTTACAAGACGGGTAAAGTCTTTGGCGGTACTAGTGCTGGAACGGCTATTATGTCTGAGCAGATGATTACCGGAGATGGTCAATTTGACGTGATAGATGGTGATAGCGTGCAGGTATCAAAAGGATTGGGGTTATTGCCTGGGACGATAGTCGATCAACACTTTATCAAGCGGATGCGGGAAAACAGACTCTTTGGGCTTGTTTTGAAGTACCGCGATCGCTTAGGTTTAGGTATAGATGAGGCTACAGCGCTGGTGGTCTACGATAATAAGCTCGCAGAGGTGGTTGGTACAAGTTACGTGATGGTTGTAGATGCTCGTTTTCGAAAAGATGCACTTCTAGTTTATCTGCTTAAGCATGGCCAAAGGTTCGATCTTAGAAAACGCAAGCTTATAAACTAGACGGTTTCTTCAACATGGCCCTGGAGCGGACTAGATACGGATTGCCGTACCTGTTGTTTATCTGGATCTTTGCCCTCCTGAGCTGGGCTTTGGTGCTGAGCTTACTGGGTCTAGCTGCTATTCGTATCTCTTCTGATTCGAGCTATCTGCTAGCTTCGCTGACTTACTTACTACTTACTCTAATCTGCTTTTTTCTACGCTATGACAGTCACAGAAGTATCGATCAGCATCTTGAAGAGGGTGTAATTCTATCAGCGGCCTTAGCATTACCAAAGGAGTTTGCCGTCTTGGTTATGTCGGCTGCTGCTGTACTGAACACTGTTGTATTGATAGCGCACAAGAAAATACGCAAAGAGCCGGTCGGTGGATGGTTATCTACTACGGGCCAAGTTTTTTTTCAGAGTGGACTACTAGCCTTTACTACTTTGACTGGAGCAACTGTTTTTGAGCTGTTTAAGGTTGGTGGACTGCAAAACTTGTTTGAGCTGAAGACTTTTGCTGCTATCTCTGCGACCTATTTATCGATACTATGCATTCGTTCAGCTGTCTCGCTAGCTCATGAATGGTTTAGGGGTGCTCCTATATCTATGTTCCTTATTGGACTACGTCGGCTGGCTGCGCCTGCGGTATTTTTGAGCGAGTTTGCGAGCATACTGATAGGTGTGGCTATGGCTACTACCATAAATACTAGTCTCTCGGTTTACTTAGTACTGGCGCTTGTCTGGATAGCATTGATAGCTTTGCTTAGTAGTCAGGAAGCTGTGACTAGAAGAATGCAATCTGCCATAGTGGAAATGAAGCTACTTAACAGCTTGGGCAAATCGCTTGGCGTAGGACAAACTCGTGTACAACTGTTGGAGAAGGTAGAGTCTGGATCTTTGGAACTTTTCGGAGCAGACAAGTTCTCTGTGTATTTTGTAAATGGAGATGGTACTTTGCAATCGACCTCACAGTCTTGCGAAGAGTTTGAGCAGGCGTTAGTAAGATGGATAGCTACATATCGTAGTCCGATCAACTTGAAGGACTTAACCGTACAGCTCCATCAATATGGGGTGACAGCATTGTCGCAAAAGTCAAAATCTTGGCTCGGTGCCGCTATGGAAGTCAGCGGCAAGTTATTAGGTGTGCTTTGTGTATCTTCTGAGAAAAAGTATGCTTTTGATGAACAGCATATTGAGCTGCTGGAAGGATTAGCAAGGCAGCTGGTCATAGCTTTGGAGAATGCCAGGCTTTATGAATTGGCTACTATAGATGGGCTTACTGGGCTAGTTAATGCTAGGCAGCTGAGGCTTATACTTGCAGAGCTGTTTGACGACGCTGTCAAGAGTAAAGAACCTATTTCGCTTATAATGCTCGATATAGATCATTTTAAGAAGGTCAATGATACGTACGGCCATGAGGCAGGAAATGACGTTTTGAGGCATGTAGCTAGCTTGCTTAAGTCTCACACGAGGGAAAAAGATGTCTCAGCAAGATATGGAGGAGAGGAGTTTACTATTATCTTACCTAAGACTAACTTGGAGTTAGCGCTCAAAGTAGCCCATCGCTTACGTGCGGCCGTAGAGAATTCCTTGGCTCAGACTTGTGAGGGAACGTTGAGAGTGACTTCTAGTCTAGGTGTAGCAAGTTATCCTGAGCACGATGTAGGTGATGCTGATACTCTGCTTTCACTTGCCGACAAGGCACTTTATCGTTCTAAACAGTCTGGTCGTAATCGTGTCACTTCTGCGAGTGAACTATGAAGTCAGTCTTCTTCGTTGCGTAGTATGTTACCGTTTGTATCGATTTCGAGTTCAAACGTCTTATCGCCTAGCTTGTACTCTATCTCATAGCTGGTGAGCTTACCTTTGACGTAGATGCGTTCGACTTCGGTTATTTGACCTTTTATCTGTTTAGTTACCGCCTCATGCAGGTTTCGAGGTAATTCATCAATCGAGATATCTTCTGAATATTCGACTAGCTCGAAATTGAATTTAAACTCAGCGCTTACTTCTTTGTTGTTTTCTTCGCCTTCCAGCTCGTAGTAGTAAACGCCGTCACGTGTCTTGAGCTTAGCTTCTTTCAGTTTAGCTTTGGGAAAGAGCCGTCTGAACTCTTCCTTTATCGGTTGAGGGACGGCGTCTTTGTTGATTTTCTCTTCGATTAATAAGAAGCAAAGTATAAGTAGTAGCATTAGTTTTCGGCCAATAGCTTTTCTATTGTGGATACTAGCTCTTTAGATAGAGGCTCGGTAGAAGACGGATAACGCGAGTGTAACCTACCTTGACGATCGATGAGGAACTTATTGAAGTTCCAGGTGACTTCGCCTGCTAGTTTAGGATTGCCGCCTCCTGATGTTAGGTACTTGTAGAGTGGGATCTTGTTTTCCCCTTTGATACTGACCTTTGAGAACATGTCGAAGGTGACCTTGTAGTTTTTCTCGCAGAAAAGCTTTATTTCGCCATTAGAGCCTGGTTCTTGGCCGCCGAAGTCGTTGCTGGGAAAGCCCAGTACTGCTAGTCCGCGATCTTTGTATCGAAGGTAAAGCTCTTGTAGCCCTTTGTATTGAGGCGTAAAACCACACTCCGAGGCTGTGTTTACTATCAGTACTACTTTGCCTTTGTATGAACAAAGGTCGACTTCACGTCCATCGATGGAACGTACTTTGAAATTGAGTGCTTCTGGACAAGTGGTAGACATAGACTCCTCCGGTAAATACATAAAACAGGCGGTTATCAGCAGCATCAACAGAATTATGCGCATACTCACTCCTTGAGACGGCTTTTTGAAATCCTAGCCCACAGTGGTTGGGAGCGAGAAACAGTTTTTGCTAAAACTTGCCGCGCTTTATTTGACCGTTAGCACTGGGCAATTTGCTCGTCTTACTACCTTATCGGCGACGCTACCAAGCAGAAGATGGTCTAGGCCTGCTAGGCCACGCGTTGCAAGGATGATTAAGTCAGCGTCGATCTTATCAGCGAAGTCTGTAATAGCCCGCCCAGGGCTGCCATCGATGACATGTACTCTTGCAGGCACTGCTGAAGTAGCCGCTAAGTTTTGGAGTTTTTCTTCTACTGCTGATCTAATCTTACTGATGATGTCACCTGGGAAGGCTAGCTCAAAAGCGTAGAATGCGGGATAGATGGGCTGTTCTACTACATGTAGCAAGTGCAGCTCGCTATTGTATTCCCGAGCTAGCTGTTGCGCGTTTTGTAGTAGTGACTCTGAGTGCTCGGAGAAGTCTATGGCAGCTAGTATCCTTTTGAAGGAAGAGGAGACCTTTTTGGCTGCTGCTCTTATCGTCATTACTGGACAACGGGCTGTACGCACTACCTCCTCGGCTATGCTACCAAGTAGCAAATGTTCTAGGCCTTTACGTCCATGCGTACTCATTACTATCAGATCGATGTTATATTCAGTCACATAGCCAGTGATCATAGTGCCTGCGCTTATTGCTGGTATGATTACTTGTTCAATTTTTAGGTCTTGTGCTGCGGCGCTTTCTACGTACTGTTGCATCTTCTTTGCCGCCGCTTGCTTGAGTTGTGCATATATTGCATCGATGTCTTGAAAATAATCTGCTGGGTTATAAAACACTACGGCGTGCAGTAGATGCAACTCGGCGCTATGTCTACGGGCAAGCTCGGTAGCCAGTTTCATCGCTACCTGGCAGCTTTCGGATAGGTCGGTAGGGTGTAAGAGTTTGTTTATCTGCATATCTTTTCCTTGTAGTTAAGCTGTATATCTATCATAGCAAAGAAAAGATATGCTAAGGTAGAGACTCTTTGGGCTAATAGCCCAAAGAGTTAGGTTTAGTAGTTGTAAAGAAAGTCAGGTTGATTGAACAAAGCAGCTTGTATTCTGGCAAGCTGTTTTCTATCAGCTTTAATTAGCGGAAGTAGTATTTCTATTTCTTCTGAGCTAGCTGTACGGCCTAGAGTTGCCATGTAAAGTTGCTGTACAGCTTGTCGTGGTTGTAGGTTTCCTCGCTGCAATTTCGAAGTGAGCTCAGCTACAAGACTATTCTCGTTACTTAGTCTATCTATCAACATTTGATTGTTGAGTAGTGCTAGGATCTGTGAAAGGTTTGCTTTGTTGCTACGCTGTATGCTACGTCGGTTACCTCGTCCAAAAGTTTCTAGAAATCTATGTACTAGATAAGGTGGATCTGATTGTTTTACATCTTTTTCATAGTCAGGAGACTCTACGCCTGGTAGGGACATAGTGCTAGTGAACAGCTTGTCAAATCCGATAGCGTAATATGCACCGGGCACTTTAGTCGCTGTTGTAATGGCGTCAAGTACTTCCTCAGCGGAGAGTCTTCGCGGCAATTTTCTTGCGTAGAGTGTAGCGTAGCTTTCTTGCCAGAGCTTCTCGTCATAGCGTGAAGACAGGCCGTAAGCCTCTGATGTAACTATCAGACGTATCAGTTTACGCATATCGAAGCCGCTTTTTCTAAAATACTCGGTTAGCGCCTCTAGTAGTTCTGGGTTGGATGGTTGCAGCGTCCAAGGGGGTTGTGGAGGAGCTTTAGGGTCAAGTCTTGCCAGATCGAAGCCATCTACGGGTTCTACCAATGCTAAGGTGAAGAATTCTGCAAAGATTCTGTTCACAAATGCTCTAGCAAACTGGGGATGGGAAGTGACTAGCCGAGCGAGCTCAAAGCGTGGATCTTTGGTAAAGTCGATTTTTGCGGGAGCGAATAGCTCGAAGGACGGCTCAATTCGTCCACCTGTTCTAGCTGGGCGATTACCTTCGCCTGGCTTCGTGTTGGCGTAGTAGCCGGCCGATAGGGCAGGGTTACGGCCTATGGTTGCGCTCTTTTGCTCATCGTTGAATTTAAAGGTGGTTTGTGAAAAGAATGCAGCTATGCCCCAGTATTCGGCGCGTTTTCGTTGTGATAAATAGAGATTTATCGGTTCTAAGTGCCCTTCGCCATCGTGGCAAGAGATGCAAACTGCAGGCACACCGAAGAAAGTCTTGAGCGTTTCTGCTGCGGCGTCGTCGTAGGCATCTTGTGGAATGGGAGCAAAGTAGAACGGATAGGTGATGAAACTGGCAGGGCCTGTACCGGATACACCCGAATAGGTAATGAAGTCTTTTGCCAGCTGATCTATAGGCAAGTTCTTAGATACGGCACCTTTGATGTACAGATAAGTTGAGTTAAGATCCTTGCGTCTGAAATTGAAATCTACATCGTGGTTACGTACCCAATCACCTATCCAGTTAGTCCACTTATCGATGTACTCTGCAGAACCTATTAGCTGATCGACGAGCGCTTCACGTTTGTTAGCCGACTTATCAGCAAGGAAGGTTTGTAGTTGTTGTGGCGAAGGTTGTTTTCCAGTCAGGTCGAGGTAGATCCGACGGCAGAATTCCTCATCTGTAGCTGGTGGAGCTGGCTTGATGCCTCTCTGAGCTAGAGAGGAAAAGATGTATACGTCGATTAGATTGGTTTGTGAATCACTCTGAGCTTGCTTGACCTCTTTTGAGGCTACTTTTAATGGTTTTAGAGCGTTACTCACCAGGGTAGCTGTAGCGGAGGCTTCGCTGATGCGTCTTTGTAGGAAATCTGTATCGTACTGGCATTCAGCGAGGCGGGCTTGGCGCTGCGAAGCATTCTGCACTATCGGTTGCAGTTGGACTACTAGCAAAGCTAGGAAGGTGAAAAGCACAACACGCTTCATAGTTCCTCCTTCAGAATAGGCCTTCTATTTCATATACTTCTTCGTCGCCTATAGCTCTCCAGTCAACGTAGGAGAAGGGTCTACCGGAGGGCGTGTCAAAGACTGTAGTTTTATACTCAATGCCCAAGGCCGAGTATATGGTTGCTACGAGGTCAGTTATATGGATGGGTCTTTGGTGTGGCCATCCTGGGTCGAGCACGCTAGCGCCGAGGCTATCCGTTGTACCTATAACTCTACCTCCTTTAACGCCGCCGCCGACGAACAGAGCTGAGAAAGCGTATGGGTAATGATCGCGTCCGGCGTGGTTATTGAGGTCGCCCACGGTACGTCCAAATTCACCGGCTACTACTATCAACGTTTCGTCAAGTAGGCTCTTTCCGGTCACTGACCCGGGGCTAGCGGCGAGGTCTTCTATCAGTGCTGAGAGACTTTGATCGAGGGATCTTGAGAGCCCTCGCAAGCTGTAGTCGTGCGTGTCGGTGTAGATATTCTGATGGTGGTCCCAACCGCCTTGGCTGAGTTCTATATAACGTGTACCTCGATCGGCTCGCAGAATATTACGTGCCAAGACCATGTTGTAAGCAAAGTAGTCCCCACCGTAGCGCCTGTGGTCTGAGTTTTGCCATTCTACGGAGAAAGTAGGAAGTGTGACTGGATCTTTTACCATCAGCTCGGCTTGTTCTTGGAATACTGAGAATGGCTGGCGATAGTTCGATTTTTGTGGTTGCAGGAGCTTGGCTATCTGAAGGCGAGCTTCGAATTCAGCTATTCCGTTAGGACTATATAGATTGTCCGAGTATTTAAAGGGCGTATACTGTGGAGGTAGGAAGCCGTTTTCAGAGTAGTACCAACCGGAAAGATTTATATATCCAGGAAAGGTATCGGTTGGACGTCTTCTACCGGTACGCTCGAAGTCATAGGCTACTACTGCTCCGATATGAGGTATTTCGCTTCGTAGTCCGGGATTAAGTCGGCGGCCAGTTTCGAGATAGTACATAGCGCGCTCGTGCACTTCTTCTTCATGAGCTAGTGATCTGACGAGCGAGAATTTATCGGCATGCTGGGCGAGTTTAGGAAAGAGGCCTACTGGCCAGAGGTAGCCTTGGGGTAGCCGTTGAGGTTGTATCCAGTCTGGTGTCCATTTACCTACTTTTAGGTCGAAAGTATCTACGTGGCTAGGTGCTCCTCGCAGCATTATAAACAGGCAAGCTTTTGCACTGTTTCGCACGTCTTGGTGAAGCGTTTTTGAGCGGGTGGCAGCTACTGCTACTGGATCTGCCCAACCCATCAGCAAGCTAGATACACTGAAACCTGCACCTAGCTTCAAGAAAGTACGTCTTTGTAGGAACATGACGCCCTCCATAGCATTTTAGAACTTATTTGGTTCATAAGCACTACACCTTCTAGTTAATTATAGTGAGGTAGAAGGGGGCTACCGCTTGGTTAGTAAGCAAGTTGAGGAGCGGTGCAGACGCGATTACGGCCGCTTGTTTTCGCTTGATAGAGTGCTTCATCAGCCCGCTTTATTAGCTCGTCAGGTTCCTTAGCGCAAGCAGGATAGTCAGCTATTCCTGAGCTGACGGTAACTTTTCTGCTACAACCCACGATCTCGAAGTTGAATGCTTCTACAGCTAGCCTTATTCTTTCAGCTACAGTTAGGGCACCGCTTAGTGGAGTCTCTGGTAGCAGGATGATAAATTCCTCGCCACCGTAACGAGCGGCGACGTCATGAGCTCGCAGGTGCTTCATTAATATATCCGCTACCTTTCTTAGCACGTTATCTCCCACATCGTGCCCGAAGGTATCGTTTATCTTCTTGAAGAAGTCTATGTCCATCATCATTATTGAGAAAACTCTGTTATGGCGTGAGGCTATAGAGAAGGTTTTCTGTATTTCATTTTGGAAATAGCTACGGTTTGCAAGTCCTGTGAGGGGATCACGTGTGGCTTGTCTGTATAACTTGTCGTGGTAGTGGACATCTAGTAGGTCTTTAGTTTCGAATTTAAGTATAGTGTCTCCTATTTTAATCTTGTCTCCATTACGTAGCTGTTGTTGTAAGGTTCTCACGCCATTGACAAAGATGCCGTTTTTGCTGTTTAGGTCAGAGACGATGACTAATGTGTCCCCATTAATACTGCTTTTACTGAGGGAGATTTTTAGGTGTTTGCGGGATACTTTCTCATCATCAACTTGGATGTCAGCTTCATCGCTACGGCCTACTATGGTCTCAGGTTGTTCAAGTAAGAAGACTCGGCCAAAGTCTGGGCCTTCTATCACGGTGAAATAGAAACCGTCTTTTCCACTAGGAGTTACCCATTCAGAGATTTGAAACTCGACCGTCTGATCGCCAAACGTCTTAGTTTCTTTCTTAGAGTCCATTCTTATTCCTCTACCTTTGACTGGCTGGATCTAGTACATTTTATCAATCTGATAAGTAATGTACAACTTACAAAATATTGCTGAACGAGTCTTCAAAGTGAAAATGATACCACAGTTCGTTTGTGAGTAAAACATTTTCAGGGTAGACCATTTTAAGTGTTGTATACTTGGCAGTATCGATGCGACTATAGGAGGGAATATGCAGAGTTTTCTAGAGACAGTCAATGCCAACTTCGACGAAGCTGCGGCTTTTACTTCACATCCGAAGGACTTATTACAGCAGATAAAGATTTGCAACAGCGTCTACAGGTTTCAGTTTCCTTTGCTAACACAGCGGGGTTACGAAGTAATAACAGGCTGGCGAGCAGAGCACAGTCAGCACAAGCTGCCTGTAAAAGGCGGTATTCGGTATAGCGAAAACGTAACCGAGGAAGAGGTGATGGCCCTTGCAGCGTTAATGACCTACAAGTGTGCGGTAGTAGATGTGCCTTTTGGTGGAGCAAAGGGAGCTGTGAAGATAAATCCTAAAAACTACACTGTGCAAGAGTTAGAAAGGATAACTCGCCGTTATACTGCGGAACTAATCAAGAAGAACTTTATAGGCCCAGGTGTAGATGTACCTGCACCTGACTATGGCACTAGTGCTAGAGAGATGGCGTGGATAGCTGACACATATCAAGCGTTCCATCCAAGTCAGATCGATTCTATGGGCTGTGTAACGGGAAAGAGCGTTTCGCAGGGTGGCATAAGGGGCAGGCTTGAAGCAACTGGCCGCGGCATTTACATGGGACTTAAAGAGATCCTCAGCATAGAGGAGGATATGAAGAGAATAGGCCTGACTAAAGGCCTTGAGGGTAAAAGAATAGTAGTACAAGGATTGGGCAATGTCGGTTATTACGCTGCAAAGTTCTGTGTCGAAGGTGGCTGTGTGCTTATAGCAATAGCTGAATATGACGGAGCTATATATAACCCTAATGGTCTGGATCCTGAAGCAGTAGCTCAGCATCGCAGGGAAACTGGCTCGATATTGAACTTTCCTGGCGCTGTAAACCTTGCTACTTCTGCCGAGGCACTAGAGCTTGAGTGCGATATACTTATACCTGCTGCTTTGGAAGATCAGATAACTGATGCAAATGTTGATCGTATTAAGGCAAAAATAGTAGCTGAAGGAGCTAACGGCCCGGTAACAGCAAGTGCTCAGAAGAAACTCTTTAATCGCGGCGTGATGGTCATTCCGGATATATATTTGAATGCTGGCGGTGTAACTGTAAGTTACTTTGAATGGCTTAAGAACTTGTCTCACGTGCGGTTTGGGCGCATGCAAAAGCGGTATGAACAAATGGCGTTCGAACAGATGATCAATCTGATAGAAAAGACTACTGGCAGAAGTATCTCGCCTACAGAACGAATGATGATACACGGTGCTGATGAAGTCGATTTGGTCAATTCTGGCCTTGAAGAGACTATGATCTCGGCTTACCATCAAATCCGCTCGATCTGGTGTAGGCTAGATAGAAAAGTGCCTTTGCGCACGGCAGCCTTTATCAGTGCTATAGACAAGATAGCAGCTTCTTACCTAGAGCTAGGTATATTCCCATAAGTGTTGCTGGAGTAGGTCTTGGCAAGAGCTATATGCTTTTTGTTTTTGCAAGTTTTCCTCGTCTTGTTGTTATCAATCTCTTAGAACTACTTCAAACGCCATCGAGCTGGTTTGACAATAAGCTCGGTGGCAGCTTTTTTGCGTCATTCGGCATACCGTTTCTGAGCAGGATACTAGAGAGCATAGGCATGGCTACGAGCTAGTCCCCGTCGGGGCTTTGTTCAGTGTTTGCTCGGCTATGCTACTGATTTGCTCTCGATGGGTAATTTTTGCAACCAGTGCTTCGTTTTTACATTCTCGTACTAAGCTAGTAAGCGGTGCTCTAGCGGTTAGAGTACTTCATTTTCGTATATGTTTAGCCCTTTTGTCTTCTGGCCCGGAGTTTGCTCTTACCTAGCGTAGTGATGACCGTTAAACAGATTCAGACAAAAGGCTCAGTTAATGAAGCTTCATACTTAGGGCAGTTGCGTAACCTTCTTGGGCGGAGAGCCGTGTTGCAGTTCTCCTGCGATAGAGTTTTCCGACTAAAGTTGAGACCTGCTGGAATGATGCTCGTCTTTCCGCCCGAATTGCTACCGGAAGAGGGAATCTTTCCGAGAATCTTTTTGGACGAGCAAGGTGTATTGTCTTTCTACCGTTGGGTTAGTCTTTCATCATCTGAACCTAACCGCAAGCTGTTCGAGTACGACTCAAGACTTAGACAAGGTTATGCGCGCAGCATACTGCTTCTTGCGCGGCATTTATCAAACATTCCCGAATGTTGTAAATCTAGCGAGAGATTATTTTGTTTGCTGGATCACACACTTGGCTTGTTGCGCTCAACTTATGAACGGTTATCTGCGAATACTGGCACTGCAGCTTCTTCTAGGGTGGTGTTCAGCACTGTGAGTAACTTCTTGCGGACTTTGCTGGAGCATGACCTTACTGTAAACGATAAAGTCTGGGTCAGATGTGGGCTGAGAATCCTAGCCTTGGCTGCAGCTGAGTATGATATAGCTGTAGCTTTAGGTAGTCCTAGGATTGTCAGCCGCAGAGGGAAACCTTTAGCTGACTATCAGATAGCTTTACATACAGTGAATAGGTTGCAGTATGACCTTGCTGAAGTAGCGGTTTTGCTAGAACAAGTTGGCATAAGTCCTTCCGATACAAGGTGCTTTAGTGCTCCGCTTGCTAGAAGTAGCTATATAGAAGCAACTTTCGGTTTGCGAGGTAAGCTGATACTTCAGCTAGAGGGCAGAATAATTAACTGCGCACTATTTGATACTACTGCTTCGCTTAAAGAGTACTTGTCAAGTGCTGAGCTTCCCGCTGACGTCTTGGACTCGCTTAGGGACTTCTACATGCAGTCGAAGAATAGGATTATGCTAAGAGACTACAGCGACAGCCTTGAAAGTTTCTCTCAGGCTTGTCAGGTCATTGCGAGAGATAGACTGAACTGTTCTCAGTTGCGTGCCTTGGATCGGCTAAGCAGTCTACTTCAAAATACAAGAAAGCTGTGTCTAAACAATGTGCCTAACATCTTGCTTGTTTATCAACGTATTTCAGACTCGCTTGAGCAGATACTTGACAATCACCAACGGCTTGACAGTAAGTCTCGCCGGTTAGTACTTCATCTGTTTGAGAGTAACTTGCTAGAGGGGGTGCAGCGATACGTAATACTGCCAATACTGACTAGCTCTATAAGCTGTCCACTTGCTGCAGATTTACTTTAGCACTGCGATATTTCTAAGAGCGCAGCAAGTAAGGCTTCGACATCGTCGACCTTGTTGAAAGGGCCGAAGCTAACTCTTACTAGACCTTGTTCTGTTGTACCTAACTGTTGATGCACGAGCGGAGCACAATGAAGGCCACCGCGGACAGCTATCTGAAAGCTTTCATCTAGTATTGCAGCAACTTCCTCTGATGAATACCCATGTACGCTAAGCGATACGGTCGCTATTCTTCTATCAAACCTGTTGCCATACACTTTTACTTTAGGTAACTTTGCAAGGCCTTCTAGCAGTAACTCAGTCAAGCGCAGCTCGTGTTTTGCTATATCTGAAACGGTGCGTTCTAGCAAGTAGTCTATAGCAGCTGCAAGGCCTGCAAGGCCTAAGACGTTTGGTGTGCCTGCTTCAAGGTGATAGGGCATTTCTTCGGGTTGTAGGGCAGATAGAGAATCGCTTCCCGTACCACCTTCGCGCCAGCAGTTAAGCTTTGTTTTTGTTGCGACGTAGAGGAAGCCTGTACCAGTAGGACCAAGTAGTCCTTTGTGGCCGCCGCAGGCTAATAGATCTATTCCTTCAAGCGATAGCTTTACGGTGCCTAATGCTTGAGCAGCATCTACAAGCAGAAGGACTTTGCTTTTCTGTGCAAGTTCGGCTATTTCGGCTACAGGTTGCACTGTGCCAAGGACGTTGGATGCAGCAGTTACTGCTATGAGCTTTGTCTGTGGTGTTAGATGATTTGCTATCTTTGAGGCCGATACATATCCTTGTTCGTCGAAATCTACTATGCTTAGCTTGATAATCCCTTGTTTGCTCAGTCGACGCAAGGGCCTTAGTACAGAGTTATGCTCAAGAGCTGTAGTGACTACATGATCACCTTCACGTAGTATCCCTTTGATGGCCATGTTTAGAGCATCTGTGCATCCGTAGGTCAGTACTATTGACTCTTCTGTGCAGCCAAGCAGAGCCGCTATTTTCTGGCGAGCTTCCTGTACGATCAGGGTAGCGTTTCGTGCTAACTTGTGCAAGGAACGGCCAGGGCTAGTGGCTACTTCTAGTGCGTTTTGAATCGCTGATGCGACTGCTGTTGGTTTAGGATAGCTTGTTGCAGCATTATCTAGATATATTACCATCTGCCTATCGGGGGCCTTCCGTGTGTAAACTCGCTGCGGTGTACGCCGTAAATGCGGTGATCGTGTGAGAAAGCAATCCAGCTCATCACTAAAGACAAGAGTGCATGAAAGTGACGTGCTTCCCATCTCATTAGCTGGTGCACTTCTACTTTTGCGATCGTCTTTGAGACTTTTTTATCTACGAAAGTGAACGTCATAAGGCTGTTGACATAATGCTCTTTCGTAACTTTGAGCAGATGACCTGACGAAGATAGCTTTTCGTAAACGTTGAATTTGTCAGCATCAGAAAGTGTTATGGCCAGTTTAGGCTTTTTGTGATTTACGGGCACGCGATGGATTTTCATCAAAGATATGCGACTTAAGCTGTCAACAGCCTTGATTTGCCGAGCTAACAGTTCCACACTGAGCTCAAATTCGACGTCGCGTGCTCTATAGATGCCGCTTCGTGCTCTGCGCCACTCAAGATGTGCTATTTCAGCATCGTTATGTAGGAAAGTAAATATTGGTCTGGTTAGCCCATAACGCTCTACGAGCGTAATTCCTTTGTGCCAGTCGTCATAGCTGAATTCTGCGCCATTTATGGCGTAGAGTAAGTTGGTTGTTTGCTGTCCTTTTGTTGATTCCATCTCAGGCTCCTACGAACTTTGCATAGATGCTGCGCGCAGTTGTTGTGTCTGCAGTGCCGTGTATTAGACTACGAGCATCGGGAAAGATGGTCAGTTCGTACCCCTCTGGGAGCTTAAATCTCAGCAGGAAGCGGTTTATTTGGACTTCGCCATGCGGACGCAACTTTTCAGCGAGCTGTTTTAGGTCTATTTTGAAACCTGCGTTCGGTACTACCTGTACGGTATTGCGTCCGCAAAGTGTAGCTACAAGGCTTTGAGGTTGACTGAGGTAGTCAAAGATTTTCCTGCTACAGCATATGCAGTCTTTACTTCTTGCGTTTGTTACATCGATTTTGACGTACCTGTTCTTCCAGATATCTAGTTGCACTAAGGACTTGTGCAAGAGTTCGTACCTACGGATTAGTATCTTGATAGCTTCAGTGACTTGTATAGCAGAAATTGATGAGATAATGGGTAGTATGACTCCTGCTGTCTCACAGGTTGGGGCGCTAGCTGGTGGCGGTAGCTGCTCAAAAATACAGCGCAGGCAGGGAGTTTTTTCAGGAATCACGGTCATCGTCAGCCCGTAACTAGAGACTGCGGCAGCGTATATCCAAGGAATAGATCGCTTGATACAAGCGTCGTTAATTATGAACCTCGTTTCAAAATTGTCAGTGCCATCCAGTACTAGGTCTGTTCCTTCGAGCAGGTGCTCAGTATTAGTGGAACTTACATCTCTTACTATAGCTTCTATTTGCAGTTCTGAGTTGAGCATCTGAAGTCGCCTCTTTGCGGCTTCTGCTTTCGGAAGGTGGTTCTTTGCGTCTGTTTCATCATAAAGCGATTGTCGGTGTAAATTGGACGGTTCTACGACATCACGGTCTATTATGCGTAAGCTGCCTACGCCTGCCCTTGCTAGCGCTTCGGCACTGGCTGAACCTATGGCTCCGCAGCCTACTATGGTGACATGCGACTTAGATAAGTACTTTTGCCCTTCTTGGCCTATCCCTTCGAAGAGTATCTGTCTAGAATATCTATTCATCGGGTTTAGGTGATTTTAACTGCAAGCCTGTTTTGCGGGCAACGCTTAGAGGTAGGAATATGGGTATTTCACAAAAGCAGGAGAAGCTGCTTGCTTGCATACATTGTGGACTTTGTCTACAAGCTTGTCCGACGTATAGGCTGCTTGGAGACGAAGCCGATTCGCCTCGAGGCAGACTCTATATGATGCGTGCAGTGGCTGAAGGGCGAATGTCTATTACTGATTCGTACATCAAGCACATAGACCTGTGCTTGGGATGTCGAGCTTGCGAAACAGCTTGTCCTTCTGGTGTAGAGTATGGCCATCTGTTGGAAGCAGCCAGAGCTGAGTTCAGGCCTGACAGGAGAAAGCTATATCAGAGGCTACTTGAGAGCGTCCTTTCTAGGGTTTTTCCTCGTAGACTGCTACTTGGAGTAAGCCTTGCTATAGCAAGGGTAGTTAGACCATTTTTTGAGCTGGTTTTTGCGGGCGAGCTCGGCTACGGACCAGCTTTGCTCTATCTAAGCGCAAAAAGTGATCTTCGTAGGGTAGAGCAGATGCTACTTGAGATGGGTTATAGAGAAAGGCGCTTAGAGCAGACAGCATTTAGGGGAGTAGTAGCGTTTTTCTCGGGTTGTATTATGGACGGGTTATATTCTGAGACGAACGCTGCTACGCTTCGAGTGCTTGAGGCGGTAGGTTATCAAGTCTACAGACCTAAAGGACAAGGCTGCTGTGGGGCGCTGCAGGCTCATACTGGAAGACCAGAGCTGGCAAAGCGAATGGCGAGACGCAATCTAGATGCTTTTGTAGGCTTTCCGAGTGTAGTAGTAAATGCTGCCGGCTGTGGAGCTATGATGAAAGGCTACGGTGAGCTGTTTGGAGGCGATGCTTGTCAAAAGCAAGCGGAGGATTTTTCGCTGCGGGTGCGTGATTTTAGCGAGCTACTGGGTAGCGAGTGGTTAGGTGAGCGGCTGGACCTTGTAGTGGCTTACTCTGCACCTTGTCACCTACACCACGGACAACGTATTAGGTCGGAGCCTGTACAGCTTGTCGCTAAAGCTGCACAGATAGTAGAGCTTAAGGATTATGAACGGTGTTGTGGTAGTGCCGGGATTTACAACGTGATGCATCCAGAGGTAGCGAGGGATTTGATTAACGAGAAAGTGGAAAATATCATGAAATCCGGAGCTCAAGTGGTAGTTACAGCAAATCCTGGATGTGCTATGCAGCTTGCAGCGGGCCTTGCTATTGCTGGGCGAGATATTCCGGTGCTTCATCTAGCTGAGCTGCTAGATCTATCATTGCGTTACTCTAGGGGGAAAACTCGTTTGAAGGTAGCGACATCCTAAGTCTGTTGCGAATGTTTTGTGGGTACAAAAAATAAAAGGAGAAGAAAATGGCAAGGTTAAGATTGTTTGTAGTAGTGGTGTTTTTATCATCTCTTGTATGGGCACAGGGTCGTGACAGAGAAGTTCCTGCTGGCACTGTCCTGAAACTTTCCATGGACAATATGATTACTTCTTCGGACTCGAGAGTAGGAGATCCGTTTACTGCGACTGTATTTGAGGACGTAGTTATCAATCGTGAGGTAGTCATTCCGCAAGGGGCTCGTGTACAGGGGAGAGTGACTTCTGTTACTCCAGCACAGAGGCCTAATAAGTCGGGTATGATAGCCGTAGATTTTGAGAAGATAACTTTTCCTAGCGGTGGGTCATTACTAGTCGAAGGGCAACTTACGAGCCTCGATCCTGCTGAGCGCCGGCAGATAGACGAGGAGGGACGCGTTGGGGGAGACTCTACTGCTCGACGCAATGTCATCTTTATAGGAGGCGGAGCTGCTGGTGGAGCCGCTATAGGTGCTATAGCTGGTGGCGGTAAAGGTGCTGGGATTGGAGCTGTTATAGGAGCTGGGGCTGGTATACTTGGGGCACTACTGCAGAAGGGTGAGGAAGCGCAAGTTTTCAAAGGACAAAAGTTCGGTATGGAGTTGTTGCGCTCGGTACGAGTTCCGGCGTCATATTTGGTTTCTGGTCGTGGCGGGTACGAAGGCGTGGCTGGTGGTGGCTCTCGTGGAGATAGTTTTGAGCAAGAAAGGCCGGTAATCGGTACAGGTTCTGGGGGCCGTGATGTAGGTGCTCGGCCTCCTGCGGCAAACTTAAACTCTGCTGATATGATAAGGCGTGCGCAAACAGAGCTTGCGCGTCTGGGCTACTATCGCGGTCCGGCAAACGGGACGCTGACGCTCACTACGAAGAACGCTCTACGTGCTTATCAAAGGGAGCGTCAGCTTGAGGAGACTGGAGAGTTGGATTTGGATACGGCCCACAGTTTGGGACTTGTAGACGATTATGGGCGTGAGATAGTGCCTATGAGAGTTTTATCTGCCGAAGCTACGAAGCAACGAGATGGCTCGATACTGGTCAAGGCGACTGCGCAAGCTCGTACTGGTGGATGGCAGGTTTATGCTGATAGCAGGCCGGATGGCGATCTTCTCAGAGTCTATGTTAGAGGGATTCCACCTGCTGGAGTAGCGACTCAGGCGCTGACGAGCTATCCAGTAGAGGCAGTCGTGAGAGAAGGTCGTGGAATAAACAAAGTCGAAGTGATAGGTGATGGACAGCCTGTGGTGATAGAGTTGTCTGCAGCTGGTATTGCTAGGCAGAACTTGCTTAGGCTACAGCAGCAGGCAGCACAACTGCTTACTGACTATCGCGAGATGCTTGGCGTAGTAAGGCGCGGTTCAAGTCAGCTTACCGATGCCTCTCGCTTGACTGAACAGCAAGCACGGCTACTGATGTCTCTTGATAGTCTGTATGGGGCGTCATACTTTGCACAACAGTTGTTCACTGCACGTGCTACCGAAGAAGCCATGCGTGGAGCTGTGGCTAGTTTGGTTAGGATGGAGCGTCAGATAGGGCGGCTGATTAGAGCTTCTGCAGATGCTTCGCGCTATCTGAGGCAGTGGGAGGATATTTCTGTACTGATCCGCTCGCTTGGAGATGCTTATCAGGTGGATTTAGTCGAACGCGAGTAGGATGAGGAGATGGCCGTACAGGCAATAGATGGTCTATTCGAGGTATCGTGTATGACCGGGGAAAAGAAGTTCCTAGGTGGGGGCGAGTTTCTCATATCGAGCACAGAACCGCAGGATGTCTTTACTAGAGACGATGTAGATGAAACTGGTAGGGCTATAGCTGAGACTGTTAGAACCTTTTTCGAGAGGGAAGTTGTAGTGTGTGACGAGCAGATAGAATCGCTCGATGTTGACACTATCAGGGGTCTTATGAGGCGGGCAGGTGAGGTAGGCCTTTTGGGTTTAGAAGTACCGACTTTTTTGGGAGGCTTTGGACAGCCGAAGACTACGGCGCTGCTTGCTGCTGAAGCGCATGTACAGCAGATGTCTTTTGCCAGTTGTTTAGGTGTACACTGCTCGGTTGGGATGATACCTATAGTGTACTTTGGTTCGCAGTCTCAGCGTGAGAAATATTTGCCGAAATTACTGAGTGGTGAGTGGATAGCGGCTTATTGCCTAACGGAGCCTCACTGTGGCTCAGACGCTATGGCGATAACCACTGTGGCGAAGCTTTCTGCCGATGGTAGGTACTATTTGCTATCTGGCAGCAAGATGTGGATCACGAATGCTGGTTTTGCTGACTTGTTTAACGTTGCTGCCAAAGTGGACGGTCAACACTTCACTATGTTTATAGTTGAGCGTAGTAGTCCTGGTATCACGCTTGGTGGCGAAGAGAAGAAGATGGGACTTACGGGGTCGTCGACGAGGCCGGTCTACTTTGAAGAGGTTAAGGTGCCGGTAGAGAATGTGCTGGGTGAAGTAGGTAAGGGCCATCATATAGCTTTCAACGCTCTAAACATGGGGCGGCTAGGCATAGGGGCATTAGCTTTTGCGCAGATCAGGCGCTCGATGAAACTTGCTTTGGATTATGCCAAGCAACGCAGGGCGTTTGGAAAGAGGCTGATAGACTTTGGGCTCATCAAGGCTAAGATTGCTGAGATGGCGATTCGGGCTTACGCTGTAGAGTCGATGGCGTTTCGTACCGCTGGGATGATAGATGCTAGGTTGGCCGATGTTAAGCAGGATAAGTACCTTGAGGCGAGTAAGTCTGTCTTGCGCGAGTATGCCATTGAAAGCTCAATTCTAAAGGTATATGGCTCTGAAGCTCAAGGGTATGCTGTGGACGAAGCGGTGCAGATATTTGGTGGCAACGGCTATAGCAGGGAGTATCCTGTCGAGCGCGACTATCGCAACGTACGTCCTGCACGGATATTTGAGGGAACGAATGAAATTAACAGGTTGCTCATACTGGAGATGTTGATCAAGCGTGCTATGCAGGGCCAGTTACCGCTTGCGGAGGTAAGCGAGAAGGTGGCTAGCGACGTCTATGCCACAGGTAAGCTCAGGCAATACAACCCCTTGGAAACGCACTCAGACGAACCTTTTGCGGCCGAGCGTATAGCTGTAGAGAATCTTAAGAAGGCTACGATAATGCTTTTAGGTCTGATCGTAAAGCGATGGGGGATGGATTTGTTCGAGCAGCAGGAAGTAGTTGCGGCGCTAAGTGAGCTTGTTATAGCAGTGTATGCGGCTGAGAGCGTGTTGTTGAGGACGATTAAAGCAGCTTTAGAGAAGACCGATGTTAGGTGTGCCATGGCACAAGTGTTTATAAATGATGTGCTGGCAAGCGCTGAACTGTCGGCTAGGTACGTTTTAGCGGCCACATGTAGCGAAGACGAGCTGCCCTCTTTGTCGCAGGCTGTCCAGAGATTGCTCAAGTGGCGACCACTGAATACTTTTGACCTACGTCGTAGCATAGCTTCTAAGTTGGCGGAGTAAGTTCTTCAGCTTGTGTAAAATTTTCTTGATCTTTTAGCTTGACTGCTGTACTATTTAACTACCGACGGTTCTCTGAAGCGAAAGCGTAAAGCTTTCATCGGCGTCATTTCTCCGAACAAACTTAGGCAGAGGAGGGAGGATGCCTAAGTCGCAGGTAGCGGTTCGGATAGTGGTTCTCTTAAACTTGTGGAGTTCTCTGCAAGGAGGGGAGGATCCGGTGGCTCCGCTGTTCGGTGTCTCCCGCTGAATAGAGTAAAGCTTGTCGGAGTACGGTAAGCTACACCGGAGAGTCGTTAACAGTTCTATATGAGTCTTTTTAATACAATTTGGATTTTCTGATTCTTCCCTTATGCGCTTATAAGAGCGCATCCGTCAGGATCTAAAGAGCAGAAGATGCCGAGGTAAGTTTCCTCGGCACTTTTGCTTCTTGACCTTTTTCTAGCTTGAAGCCTCTCTAAATATTAAGTTAATCTAGAATATCACTTGCTTGCTTTGCCAGGGGGAAACATGGGTGTGTTTGACAAAAAAGGCATATTTGAGTCTCTAAAGGACGCTGTCGGGTTAAGTGAGGAGGCAAGGCTAGTGCGTAAAGCGGCCAAGTTAGAGCAGCAAATAGTAGATGAGCCGCGAAATCTAGAAGTGTGGGAGCAGTTAAGGCAGTGTTATGAAGCGCTTGGCCAAACACAAGATCAGGCGAGATGCTGTTTCCGTATAGGGAACATATATTTCAGCATGCAGTATTACGATACAGCTTTGAGATACTATGAGATGGCTGACTCGCTTTTTGGTGAGCCTAATATCCCTCTTCTCAAGCAGAAAGCTCTAGCTTGCATCAATGTACAGAAGTTGGAAGATGCCTATCATACTGCTAGAACGGTAATAAAAGAGTATGTGAATCGAGGAGAACGCGATGCTGCGCTGGGTTTTCTTAGGCTACTGCCATCTTTAGGACCTTCTAATAATAAGTGGCGGCGCGAGCTAGCCGAGCTTATTCCTGGTAATGAAGGGAAGACCGGCTCGCTAGTTATGAGAACCAGTTGGCGAGCTATACCGAAATACGTGCCGCAGGCTGTACAGCAACAGGCGCAAGTGTCGGAAAGTAGTTCGGGAGAGCTGTTGTTTGTAGAACCTAAGATGCCCTTCATGGTCAGCGCTTTCTACTCTAAGCTTTTTGAAAGTGACCTTGATGAAGTAGTAGAGGAGGTTGAAGAAGATGCGGCAGTAAGTCAAGAAGTTGCTCTTACGACCAAGCTAGCTGGAATGAAGATACTTGTTATAGTCCGCGACGAACGCTTCAGAAACAAGCTGATGCCCAATCTTATGGGACTAGGTGCTGAGATTCTAGAGGCAGTATCTACTGAGGTGGCAAAACAATTTTTTTCCTACGAACTACCGTCTATGGTGCTTGTGCATACTTTGCCTGGTGACTGGGAGTGGTATCAGATATATACATTCGTGATTGGATTCTGTGAGACTGAGGATATACCAGTTATTTGCCTAGCTGAAACTCGTGACGAGCAGCAGATGATACAGGCGCTGGATGCTGGAGTGGCTGACTACTGGGTCTGGCCCCTGTCGCGGTCAGAGCTTTCGTCTAGACTGCTTAGGATATACCACAGAAGTAGTGAAGAAAGTAGTGGTATATCGGGTAGTTTGGCTGAAATATCACTGCCGGATGTCCTGCAGCTGCTAGAGGGTTGCCGCAAAACAGGAGTGCTAACAGTCAAGTGTGGCAGCGAGTTTGGATCGTTCTATTTCAATGACGGTCGTGTTGTAGATGCTAGGTACAAGCGTTGGGATGGTGAGTTAGCTTTTTATCGTCTGCTAAAGTGGACAGAAGGATTTTTTCGCTTTTCTCCACGACCTCCGATCGAGACGCCTGAAAATATCACGGATAGCGTCCAAGGTATGTTGATGGAGGCGATGAGACGTATGGATGAGCAAGAAAAGCTGCTGCCGAACCTGCCGCCCCGGGAGCTGGTGTTGCATCTACGCCCTGTAAATTCACGAACTACTCTTCTCAATCCTGCTTATCCGCGACTTATGGCTTTGATTGACGGACAGAAGACTGTAGCTGATTGTTTAGAAGATCTAGATATGGACCCCGAAGCTATGGAGCTGATGATAAACCTCTACGGGCGCGGAGTGTTGTGTACAGTAGATCAGCTAGATCAGTTACCTGATGCAGACAAAAGTGCAGGTGTTTCTTAAAGCATAGTGGGCTATGAAGGATTTACGGCTAGAACAGGAGATACTGAGGCTTGCCATTGAGCGCGGCTATCTGGACCACAAAAAGCTCGATGATTTAGAGTATAGCCTGGCGCAGCAGGAGACGCTTGATTCAGGAAACTGCTATAGCGGGAAAATAGACTATTTGTTGCGAAATGGCTGCATTACGGAGAGTCTTTTAGACAAGCTTGAGCAAGAAGTAAAAACACTTGCCGGTTCGAGTGCTTCCTGTTCTGACACGGTTTTCTATTTACGCAGTTCTCCAGGCAAGCTTGGAGACTTTCTCAAAGACTGGCCAAAGTATCGTCTACTAAGGCTTTTGGGCACAGGTGGAATGGGTAGTGTCTACTTGGCTGAAGATCGAAAGCTAGGGCGGCAAGTAGCAATCAAATTCCTACTGACAGAGAACGAGCATACGCAGGAGCGCTTTTTGAATGAAGCTCGAGCGCAAGCGCTTGTCTCGCACCCGAATATTTGCCGTGTATACGAGGTAGGTGAGATCGAAGGCCGTAGATATATCGTGATGGAATATGTAGACGGTTTGCCGCTCAATAAAGTTCAGGACCAATTGGTACTTGAGCAGAAGGTATCTGTCATTTGTAGCTGTGCTAGAGCTTTGCAAGAAGCACATCGGTTAGGAATCATACATCGCGACATTAAGCCAGGAAATATCTTACTAGAACGCAAAGAAGATGGTTCGCTGCGGCCCGTGTTGGTGGATTTTGGGCTAGCAAGGCAGGCAGAAGCACCTTCAGGGCTAACCGAGACCGGGGTAATCTTGGGCACACCAGCTTATATGTCTCCAGAGCAGGCGAAGGGCGATAAGTTTCTCGATCGTAGAGCAGACATCTATAGCCTAGGTGCTACACTCTATGAATTGGTTACAGGTAAGGTGCCCTTCAAGGGCGATACCTTGATGTACATCTTGATGGAAGTAATAAATAAAGACCCTGTACCGCCTAGGATTTTAGTTCCGCAGCTACCTTTTGACCTCGAAGCGATAATTCTCAAATGTATGGAGAAGAACCCTTCTGCTCGATATAGCTCTGCTTCTGCTTTAGCAGACGATCTCGAACGCTTCCTAAATGGCATACCGATAGAGGCCGTACAGAAGACTTACAGGTATCGTCTATCGAAGTTTGTCAGAAAACACTATAAGGTGCTCGGCGTAGGTTTTTTAATAGCGTCTATAATCGCTGCAATGTCGCTCTGGTTAATGGTGTCTAAGATAAATGCTCGACGTCAATTGCATACTGTTCAACAGTTAGCCTATGAAGTAAACGATCTGGAACAGCTACTACAACAGACGTATTTGTTGCCGCTACATAATGTCACTGCTGAGCGGAATACCGTAAGGAACAAGCTAAAGCAGATAGAAACTATGTTGTCGGGCGATGTCGCTAAGGAAACCCTTGCTGCTGGTTACTACTCTCTAGCTCGCGGTTGGTATGCTCTGGGGGAATATGATAAAGCTCTCGAATACCTGAGACTTGCTAGAGGAGCGGGGAATAGAGATCCTGAACTCGATTATTATTCAGGTCTAGCTGCTGTTGAAGTATACAGAGCAGAGGTGAAGAAGGTAGCTGAGTTTCGTAGCAAAGAAGATCAAGAACAAGCGTTGAAGCAGCTAAGACAGAAGTACCTGCCAGAAATTCGCCATAGTTTATCTAACTATTTGCTGTCGAGTTCTAAGCGCCACTCAGTCGAGTACGTAGAAGCACTGCTTGCTTTGTCTGAGGAAAAGTATGGCCGAGCGGTTTCCTTGCTTGATATATGCATAGCAAAACATCCTTGGTTTTATAGAGCTAGATTGGCAAAATCTTGGGCTATTCTTGGACAACAAAAGGCTGCTACTGTTGCCAGTGACTACAATCAGAGCCTGCAGCTTTATAAAGAAGCCGTCGAGGAACTAAGGCAAGCAGAGCAGATAGCTCGTAGCGATCCTGAAATCTTCCTCGTACGAATAGAAATCATCGACCAGTTTATACTCTCTAGTCGATTCCACAAGGATTTGGGCCAGTGGATCTTGACTGATGCAGAGGAGGCTTATAACAAATCTCTAGTGGCTTTGCCTGGAAACATAGATGCAAGAGTGAGTTTTGCTGGCCTTTTGCTGAAGTATGCTACCACTCTACACGATGCTGGCAGAGAGCCAAACGAGTATCTCCAACGTTCTATCAAGTTGCTTGATGAAGCTGTTTCGCTAGATCCTACTTTGGCTAAAACCTACTTTGCCTTGGGAAAGGTGTACTCTTTGCTTATGGATATCAAAGATGGGCAAGGGAAGGATTTTGAACAAGAGTTTCAGCAGGCTGTAGCTGCATACGAGAAAAGTTTAGGAAATTCGGAAAACAACAGTACATACAACGATTTAGGTTACTGCTATATCGTAAGATATGAGTATGAATTGAAAAAGGGATTAGATACAAAAGGTTCGTTTGATAAGGCTGTTCACTATTTGAAGAAAGCTGGACAGCTAAACCCATCCTCTGTAGCGACGTTTACTAATTTAGGATATATATATGAACGCGAAGGAACTCGTTTGATGCGCCAGGGTATCTCTCCTAGAGAGATGTTTGATCAAGCTTACGAGAGCTACCGCAGATCGCTAGAGCTAAGGCCGAATAATCCTGTTGCTCAGAGTAACTTGGGAATGCTGTTGGTGCGCCGTGCTGAGTATGAAGTTTCGGTAGGTGCTGATCCTGAACCTTTCTTAAAAGACGCTGAACAAGCATTTCTGCGAAGCATCAGTTTGGCGGATCGATATACCAACTCCTTTAATAACCTCGGATACCTGTATGGGATGAGGGCCAAGCTGGAGTATAAACAGGGTCGGGTACCTTTTGAGTACTTAGCTAAGGCAGTTGAATACTCTTCAAAAGCTGCTCAATTGTCTCCGAACTCTTCTGCGGTCTGGTCAAATTTGGGTCAATTCAAAACACTTACTGCTGAGTATTCTTTGTCTGAAGGTAAGGTAGATGTTAGAGCAGTCAATGATGCAGAGGAATTCCTACAGCGTGCTCTTAAAGAAAATCCCAAGTCCCATGTTGCCTGGCTTAGGTTAGCTATGTTGGAGATAGTAAAGAGTGCTCAAGCATCAGTTGCGAAGCAGTCTATGCGGGCTTTGCAGCAAGCTGAACAGATGCTAGAAAATGCTATAAAGCTGAATGAAGCTTTTGCAGATACTTATTTAACTTATGTCGATGTTTGCTATAGGAGAGCAAAGAGGCGTGCTGCTGAAAGAGTAGATGAGGAACTTCGCTGTGCTGAAAAGATGCTGGAAAAAGCAATGTCGGTGAGGGCCGGTGAGTCAGCAGATTGTCTTATAGCTCAGGCGAAAGTGGAGTATTTGCGTAGCCTCAATGGCGAAGCTGATGCGCTGAGCAGAGCACGGTCTTTACTCGATCGTGTCGGTAGACAGAACCGTTGGATGAGAAGAGAATGCGAACTGTTGATAACAGAGATGGCTGCAAGATAAGCCTGGAAGAAAAGGTTGCGTCGCTACCAACCGAAGCTGGTTGCTATCTCTACAAAGACAAGAAGGGCGATGTCATTTATGTCGGTAAGGCTAAGAACCTACGTAACCGAGTAAAGCAGTACTTTCGTGCTAATCAAGACCCGAAGACTGCTGAGCTTGTGGCTAGAACAGTAGACCTAGAGTACATAATTACTGATACTGAACTAGAGGCATTGATACTTGAGAGCAATCTAATTAAGTTGCACAAGCCAAAGTATAACGTTTTGCTAAAAGACGACAAGCAATATCCGTATCTGAAGCTGACTTTAGAAGATTATCCACGAGTAGTAAAGACGAGACGTGTCATAGATGACGGTTCCTACTATAGCGGGCCTTATCTGCCGGCGTCGCTTGCAGATAGTACTCTTAAGATAATTAACCGTTACTTTCAGTTGCGAAGCTGCGATATAGAAATTGATGGCAAACGCGAGAGACCTTGTCTTGAATACCATATAAAGCGCTGTCTGGCTCCTTGTGTTTCTGGTCTATGTACTAAGGAGCAATATAAAGAATCAGTTCGCGACGTGAAGCTCTTTTTAGAAGGTAAGACCAAGGACCTTATCTGCAGTCTGGAGGAACGAATGCAACGGGCTGCTGAAGAGCTGAAGTTCGAGCTTGCAGCAAAGTATAGAGATCAAATTCGAGTCGTACAAAGTATTGGCGAGCAGCAGAAGATGTTGCTCACTGCCGGCAAAGATATGGATATATTTGGCTACTATAAAGAGGGCAGTTGTTTAGCCCTGCAACTGTTTACTATGCGCGAGGGCAAGGTAGTAGGCCGGCGAGAGTTTTTTTGGGAGGACATAGCGGAGCCTTTTGAGCCGGGAAGCTTCATAGGTGCTGCTATCAAGCAGTACTACGCTCTTGGAAACTATGTCCCTGAACAAGTCTGCACGCCCGTAGATTTTGACGACCGACCGCTACTTGAGGAGTATCTGTCGAAGAGGCGAGGTCGTCGCGTGTATATAATAGATCCAAAGCGAGGGACAAAGCGTGATTTGATAGAACTGGTAGAGAAGAACGCAAGGTATGCTTTCGAGCAGCGATTTATAAAGTCCGAACCAGATATGCAGCTGCAGCAACTCCAAGAGCTACTGGAGCTACCTTGTTTACCGCAGCGGATAGAGTGCTTTGATATTTCTAATATCCAAGGCGTTGAAAACGTAGCGTCGCTAGTTGTCTGCGAAAGAGGGCGAATGAAGCGTTCTGAATATCGCAGGTTCAAGATTCGCTCGGTGGAAGGTGTAGCAGACGACTTTGCGTCTATCTACGAAGTGGTTTACAGGCGCTACAGTCGGTTGTTGGCTGAGCAGGCCAAGCTACCTGATCTTGTTCTAGTGGATGGTGGGAAAGGACAGTTGGCAGCTGCTGTAAGAGCCCTCTCTGAACTTGATCTGGAGACACTGCCTGTAGCAGCTATTGCTAAGCGTGAGGAAGAGATATTCCTAAGAGGTAGCTCGCAAGGGTTACGACTTGAGCGTAGTTTGCCAGCACTCAAGTTGATACAGATGATTAGAGATGAAGCACATCGCTACGCTTTGAGTTATCATAGGAAGAGGCGTAAGATGCGCGACTTTGACTGTGAACTGATGAAGATTCCAGGGATAGGCAAGAAGCTCGGCGAGCGGTTGCTGAGAAGTTTTGGCTCGATAAGACGCGTAGCTTCGGCAAGCGAATCCGAGCTTGCACCGTTTGTTGGTAGATCTCGGGCTGAGCGCATCATGAAGTACTTTGCCGAACGAAGGGAAAATTCATAGGGGGGTGGACTTGTGCCGAGTCAAATAACTCTATCTGTTTTCGGCATCACTGACAAGGGCATGGTGCGCTCGCAAAACCAGGATGCATATCTTATAGCTGAGATTACTCCAAAAGGGCCTGCGGTGGATTATTCTACTGCGCGACTTATGGCTAATGTGCGGTCAGTAATAGAGCACCGTCTGTCACCTACAGGGTATCTTTTGGCCGTAGCAGATGGAATGGGGGGAGCTGCTGCTGGAGATGTGGCAAGTCAAATGGGACTAGATACCCTGCTTGCTGGACTAAACGAAGGTTTCTCGATGCCAGATTTGGAGCCCATCGAGGTCCTTAAACGTAGCGTAGAACTTGCAAACTTAACCCTTTGGCAAGAAAGTCAGATGAAAATAGACTACCGTGGTATGGGAACTACGCTTACTGCGGTGTATATTCGTGATGCTACTGCGTACTTGGCCCAAGTAGGCGACAGCAGAGCATATCTTATTCGCGACGGCAGGATAGGTCGCCTGACGCATGATCAATCTGCTGTGCAAATGCTTGTCGACCTGGGTCGGTTGACCGAAGAGCAAGCGCGCTGGTTCCCAAATAGAAACCTGTTACTTCAAGCCTTAGGTATAGAACCGCGTATACAGGTGGCGTTGACTAAAGTTAGTCTCTGTCGTGATGATTGCTTGCTGCTTTGCTCTGATGGATTGGTAAACAAGCTAGATGACGACGAGATACTTGATGTAGTTTTGCAAGAGCCGGGATTAGACATAGCTTGTCAAACGCTGGTAAGAGAGTCTAATTACCGTGGCGGTGAGGATAATATAACAGTCTTGATGGCTAAGTTTGCCGGCGAAGGTCTCGCAAAAAGTAATCCTGAAGTGACTATTTGGAGCAGTGTTGAGATAGTATCCAAATTTCAACCTCAGGGATATCAGCGTGGTGTGCATACTTCTAAAATGATGAGTGTTGATCTGAGCGAATATAAAAAACGCACAGAGTAGGCATACCTCTGAACTAATATGATGTATGATCTTAGAAACTGTCGTAGGCAGCGACTTTTGGTCTGGAGGATATCACCATGTCCGTAAACATAGACGAGCTTTTGGCAATAGCCTGTGCTAAGGGCGCTTCTGACCTACATATCAAGGCAGGCAGTTATCCTTTTATAAGGGTAAATGGAGAGCTGTTTCCTATTATTGAATCACAAAGGTTAACACAAGAAGACACGCTCGCTATGGCTTTTTCTATCATGTCTAACAGGCAAAAGCAGCGATTCAAAGAATGTTCCGAAGTTGACATAGCTTATGGCGTATCTGGTCTTGGACGTTTCCGTTGCAACATCTTTCAGCAACGAGGAACAGTAGGTATGGTGCTAAGAGTGATACCTACCGCAGTAATGACTGTAGACGAGCTGAGATTGCCAAAGGTAGTAGAGAAGATAGCCGAAGAGCGCCGCGGATTGATACTCGTAACCGGGACTACTGGTTCGGGCAAATCCACTACGCTTGCCGCAATGATAGACTACATAAATTCTACTAGGACGAACCATATCATCACCATAGAGGATCCTATAGAGTTTTTGCATCGTGATAAGAAGAGCTTCATAAACCAGCGTGAAGTGGATGTAGACACGCGAAGCTTTAGCGAAGCTCTACGTGGGGCATTGCGCCAAGATCCTGATGTGATACTTGTAGGTGAGATGCGCGACTTTGAAACTATAGAAACAGCTCTTACTGCAGCAGAAACAGGGCATCTAGTACTATCTACCCTACATACGCTCGACGCCACCGAAACGATAACTCGTATAGTGTCCATCTTCCCACCTCATCAGCAGAAAGCTATTAGGTTGCAACTTGCATCAGTGTTGAAAGCGGTTATATCTATGCGTCTAATACGTACGGCTGATATGGTTTCCCGTGTGCCAGCTTGCGAAATACTTATCTCCACACCTTACATAAGAGACTGCATAGCTAATCAAGAAAAGACGCCATTAATACGTGATGCCATAGCTCAGGGAGCTACGCAGTACGGTATGCAGACCTTCGACCAGTCGCTTTATGAGCTCTACACGAAAGGTTATATAGCCTACGATGATGCCCTAGCTGGAGCTAGCAACCGCGACGAGTTTATTCTTCGCGTGTCGGGAATACAGTCTTCTGCCGATCAGGCTCGTGAGGAACTTAGCCGCAACATAACTTCCCGCACTAATAGGTGATGTCTCGAAGAAGCCCTTAGGCTCGCCTCTAAGACTCGCACGGCGTTCCTTCTTGGCAAGAGAGATGCGATTAGTTGCGAGCCAAAGGTTTTTCTCAAGAAGTAGTTTCTGCCCTTGTTGACCGGTTAATAGAGCTGAAATACTTGGATGACGCTAACTACGCTTATCCTTACGGCCTTAGTATAATGATCGCCATGCAGGTTGATCGAGCTCGGCTTGCTTGCAAGCTCAAAGAGAAGCTTGTTTGTAGTGGAGATAGATAAAGCTTTGGAACGGCTCTACCTTGAGTGTCCTGTAGATCAACACTTTGCGAGCGAGCCTAAGTACCTCGATCGTTATAATCGTCTGCCGAGTGCCTTGTTGCAAAACGCGTTTAGCCTCGTCTTCCAGGTGGAAGTTGGATTGAAACTCAATAGCTACGTTCTACGAAAAACCAGGCGATAGCTTCGAGTGCTGGTGAAGGTTTAGACAACGAGCGTGCCGCACTACAAGCGATTTCACATAGTTGTTGGGCTTTGAGTTGTGACTGCTTGATCCCATGGACAGAGACATAAGTAGCTTTTTTGGTGTGGGCATCTTTGCCGGCGGTCTTACCCAACTGTTGGCTGGTGGCCAGGACATCGAGTAGATCGTCAGTAATTTGGAAGGCTAGGCCAGCTGCTTTGCCGTAGATGTCTATCTTCTCCAGGTCTGAAGGAGGTACACCAGCGATAATGCCGCCACAACGAGCTGCGGCACGGATAATAGCTCCAGTCTTGGCGTTATGTATATAGTCTAGTGTTTCTTCCGATATTACCTGACCTTCTGAGAGGATATCGACTACCTGCCCTCCTATCAGAGCGTCTACTGTGCCTGCTGCTTTGGCAAGCTCGGCTATTATAGAAATTTTGCGCTCCTGCATGGATTGAGGCATAGGAGCTGTAGCTATTATCTCAAAAGCTCTGGTCAGTAATGCATCTCCGGCAAGTATTGCTATAGCTTCGCCGAAGATCTTGTGGCAAGTCGGACGACCACGTCGCATTTCGTCATTGTCCATTGCCGGTAAATCGTCGTGGATGAGCGAGTAAGTGTGTATCATCTCAAAGGCACAAGCTATTGGGTAGACTACTTCCTCCGGTACCTCGTAGGGCTCTGCTGTGGCTATGACCAATATGGGACGCAAGCGCTTTCCGCCAGCGAAGATGCTGTAGCGCATAGCCTTGTGGATTTCTTCAGGTCGAGTGTTTTCCGTAGGAAGGAGCTTGTCTAGCCACAGATCTATTTTTCTATGCTTTTCTTCTAGATACGGTTGTAGTTTCATCACCACTTTAGTCCGGTACGGCGTGAGATAATTTGTGTCAGCTCGAGGCCGTCTTTATAATCTTCGCAGTAAAAAGCTATTTGTTTTCTGTCGCTGCGTACTACGTAGACGACATGCGTAAGCAGCCTTGTCTTACTACGGACGGTTAGTATCTCGCGGATATCTTGCCAATCGATACTAACCGAACTTAGCATACCTTGGTGGCAGATGCCTTTGGCGTTGACGGTGATGTTGATACGCCAACAGGCCCAGCCCATGCAGAGCAGGAAGAGGCCTAGCAGTCCAGTCGGGATACTGGGCAGTAATTGGCCAAGTAGAAATAGGATCAGGGCAAATACTAGTAATGCTGCGCCTGCTACGACTAGTAGATATTTAGAGCTGTGCTTAAAGGCAAACTCGCGCTCTTCCAAGCTTTCGCTACTTGCCGGTGGTATGGCGATAATTGGCTTAAGTACGGATGCAGCTGTAGCTACTGGTGCCACTGCAGGTCGCAACTTGCCTATAAGTTCATCCTGCGTGAACTCAAATTTGAGCCTAGGACCTTCTATGCCGAATTCCACGATGTCGTTAGGCAGCAAACGAACTCGCTCTATGCGTTGGCCGCTGATATAGGTGCCGTTAGTAGATCCTAGGTCGCGCAGAATCAGCTGTCCATCTTCTATCGAGAGCTCGGCATGTCGACCAGAGGCTCTTGTGTCGTTTACTGCAAGCCTGGGTTTACAGCCTGGAGCACGGCCTATAGTCGTAGGAAAAGATGTAATAGTTTCTACTTCACCTTGTTTCAAGCCTGAAACATGTCTAACTACTATCTGCACCATTCCTTACATAGGGGGTCTGAATTGTCCCGCCGTTGTCTTTGATAAGGAACTCGACACGCTGTTCTACGACTTCTAATTGTTGCTGGCAGCGGCGAGCTATTTCAACGCCTTTTTCAAAGAGTTCCAGTGCCTGATGTAGTTTGAGATTGCCTTTTTCGAGCTCGTTGACTATTTGTTCTAATTCTCGTAGCGATTCTTCAAACTTTTCTAGCATTATTTAACAACGCCTCTTTCGGACTTTTCTATGAAATCTATCATATAGGCAACTTCTGGCACGTCTGCGAGTTCAATCTTCATTCTCTCGAGTGCCTGAGAAGTATTTAGTTTTGAAGTAAGAAGTAGCTTAAAAGCACGGCTTATTTTCGATATAGCATCTTCTGATAGTTCTCTGCGGCGAAGTCCTAGCGTGTTTGGTCCGTAGCATTTAGCATGGTTGCCGGCACATTTCGAGTAAGGCAGAACGTCTTTGACCACTACGGAGAAAGCGCCTAGAAAAGAGTACTTGCCTATACGACAGAACTGATGAACCCCGCAGTATGCGCCTAAAATAGCATAGTCTTCTACTATAACGTGGCCGGCAAGCGATGCTCCGTTAGCAAAGATTGTGCTATTTCCGACATGGCAGTCATGTGCTACGTGACTTTGTGCCATAAACAGGTTATCATCGCCTATGGTAGTTACGCCTCCTCCGCCAGCAGTGCCACGGTGTGCTGTAGAGAACTCTCGGAAGACGTTGCGTTTACCTATGATTAAGCGAGTTACTTCCCCTTTAAATTTCAGGTCTTGAGGACGTTGACCTAGGCAGACATGCGGAAAGACCTGGGTATCTTCTCCAATTTCCGTAGGACCTTCTATAACCGAGTGCGAGCCTATCTGCACTCCACTGTGTAACCGAACTTCATCGCCTATTATGGCATAAGGGCCTACAAAGACGTTAGAGTCAATTTCGGCCTTAGGACTGACTATCGCTGTCGGATGTATGTGCACTTGCTTGCTCCCTAGGCTTGAAGATGGACGTAGGTTTGGCTTCTATGGAACTGCGATCTATGAGTACTGAGCTGACTTCGGCTTCAGCTACTAACTTATCTTCTACGAAGGCCTTGCCGTGTAACTTACAGAATCGACCTTTGAACCTTATAAGTGTCATCTCTAGCCTGAGCGTATCACCTGGAACTACAGGTTTGCGAAACTTAGCACCCTCTATACCCGTAAAAAGCAGGAGTTTTTCCTGTGGATCGTCTATAGTTCCTAACAGTACGAGGCCTCCTGCTTGCGCCATAGCTTCTATGATTAGCACACCTGGCATGACGGGAGCTCCAGGAAAATGACCCTGAAAGAAGGGTTCGTTAGCAGTGACGTTTTTTATCGCTACTATCCGCTTACCTGGCTCAAACTCTATCACTTTGTCTACTAGGAGGAATGGGTAACGGTGCGGCAGCAACCGCTGTATCTGAGCTATATCTAGTACTGTATCCATACCAATACCTTGTAATCTAGACGGCGCTATGGCTGAGGAGGAGCACTTGGCACAGGATTTTGCTTATTGTACTCCTTGATAAAATCATCCGTGATGTTGATCGTAGGACTGAAGAACACCATGCCGCCTTGGGAAGCCGGTACAAGATCGAATATCGCCGTTATGTTGTTTTGTATGGCATATTGTTCTAGAAACTTTGCTATTTTTTCCTGTACCGGACCGAGGACTACTTCGGAGCGTTTTTGTAGGTCTTGTTGATAGTCTTCACGTTTACGCTCAAACTCCTTCTTCTTAGCTGCAAGATCGTCTAATTTCTGTTGATAGACCTTAGGATCAAGGTTGGCTCCAGCTTGTTTGAGCTCGTCTTCCAGCTTTTTGATCGTTTCTGCTAGAGCATTTATTGCGTTTGTCTGAGGCTTAAACTCTGCTTCGAGCTTGTCGAGTTTTTGCTTATATTCCGCTATCCCATCTGGAAAATATCTTGAGTCAATTATGGCTACTTTGCCTACGGGCAGATTAGCTACAGTTGCTGCCGAGATGTTTTGTCCGCCGCCTTGAGAAGCCGATCTGACTGCAGAGCCTTGGGCCTGGCAGATCGCGCTTAGAATAAGAACTAAAATAGTGATTCCAAATATTCTCATGCTGTCTGAGCACTCCTTGAAGGGATGTAAGGTGTAACTTTTGCAGCATCGGGTGATGCTGAACGACGTTAAGTAGTACACCAGAAAGAAACAATTATACCCTACGGTCTAGCCAACTAGCAACCAGAGTGGGTAGAGGATTACTTGGTCGTTACAGAGCCTTCGTAGATTTGCTCTGACTTTGCTTCTCGGCCTGCCGGCAGCTTTTTAAAAGACTCATAATCTTGAGGCGAAGCTTTCTCTACTGGTTCGAGCCTTTTTATCGGTATTTCGCTTGCTCCGCTTAGCACCTTTGTAACCTTCATTTGTTGATAGCTACGTGCTGGAACTTTTAGCTCGTAGGTTGCACTTTCACCAGGAGCTATCTCTGTTGGCTTGAGCGGAATAATCCTTATCTCGGTTTGTCTTATGTCTTCTCTTCGGAAGAGCAATATTTCTATCTGCAGCGCTGTGAGTGGTTCAGAGCTGCTGTTGGTAAGCACGCCACTTATAGTAGCTATATTCTCCTTTGGATCTACAGACACTCTGTATTCTTGCAGTGTGGCTACAGGTGTTTGAGGTGAGGTCTTTATGCCAATGAGCGAAGCAATCCGCTGTGGCAGCTTCTGCCTCAGTGCTGGTACATAGATGAACACTGCTGCTAGAGCAGCAAGCAGTAGTACTAGCGGCACGAAAAAGATGAGGAACCCTTTGAGCAGCCTCCCTTTGGGTTCTTGCGTTAATCCGTAGTATCCACCGAAGGTGACTATGTTACTAGCTGGGTCAGCCTGTCCTTGTGATGGCTGGCTGAATACACGTTCTGTATGTAAAGTCGTCTCAAGTATAGGAACTTGAACCTTCTCAGTTGGCTGAGGGTTAGGTTCAGTTGTTGCGGCTTGCTGAATACGATCGGTTTCTTGCCGCGTTGAGCTAAGAGGTAAAGTAGCTCCTCGGTACACTTCGGCTTTTGTTAGCTCGTTTTCTCTGCTTGTTCCTGTTGCTGAAGTGAGCGGTGTTGTCATTGTTTCCTGCTCGAGCGGAGCAGTGTGACTGCTGGCGAGATTGGAGGTTTTTAGGCTCTTTTTTTGGAACGAAGGTAATTTTTCTGTACTGCTACTGAGATTTCTAGTCCTTTTGTCTGTCATCTTTCTACCTATTTGAGCGACTCTAGTATCTGCTCTAGTATTTGCAGTTCCATTTGTCCATTGGACTTGCAGCTTACCCAGCTGCTGCCTGTGAGCTCTTGCGACAATCCCTCAAGCTTGCTGCTAACCGTTATCCTTGACTGATCTGGCGCTGTAGCTTCGACCGTAATTTGGAATGTTGCCCTAGCTCTTGTCCAATTACGCTTCTCTGCTGCCGGACAACTGCCAAATCTGTCTAGTTGGCTGCGAGTAAGGGTACCCTTGACGAAAACAAACGGCTTAGTTACCAAAAAACCTTCCTCTTTTCTGGTAAACGTAGTGTCTAGCTGCATCTGACTGTCCTTGAAGTAGCCTGCTAATCTTTCTACTACTACGTCCTTGGGATAGCTTACGACATAAGGATTGGGAATTGACTGCTGCTGTTTAGGCTTATCGAAGCTGAGTGCGTTGTCTTTTTGTAAGTTCTGAGGCACTGCAACAAGCAGCAGACTTAGCATAAGAAGTAGTTTCATAATTCTTTGCCTACTGAGCTATAGTATATAAACAAGGTAACATCCTAATAAAAGACGTACAAGACGATTTTGATTACTGCTGTTTTGCTGTTGGTTGGCGATGATTAGAACTAAAAAAATAATTTGCGTATTGGCTGCAGTAGTGCTGCTTGCTATGAGCGCTGCATTAGCTCAGTTTGTGCACCATCACTATTTTCACAGATATGATCACATAATTGTTCGCATAAGTAGCAGTTATGGCCTGGATCCGGCGTTGATACACGCTATTATTTATGAAGAGTCGCGCTTTAATCCTGCGGCACGCTCCCGTGCTGGGGCGGTAGGGCTAATGCAGGTGACTCAGGCTACGCTGCGTGAGTGGAAGCGCGTGACCGGACTACGACACCTGGCCGAAGTTTTCAAGGCCGGGCGTGGCAGAACCGAGGAGGAGCTGCTGCTTGAACCGGAAGTCAATATATACTTGGGCTGTTGGTACATAGATCGGTTGATGACAAAGTACGGTCATCTTGCAGAACCTCTACCGGTTATTCTCGCAAGTTACAATGCAGGCCCAAGCCATGCTACCAGATGGCAAGCAAGTATTGCTAACCAGCATACTCCTGCTCAATATATCGAGCAGATAGACTTCCCGGAAACAAGAAGTTATGTGCTCAAGGTAATGCAACGCTATCGTACTTATAAACGGCATCTACTTATGCCTTATGGATGGACTAGTGAATGAAACTTGCTATTGCATTTATGGTTATACAGGCTGGTTTTCTAGAGCGTCAGCTGCAGTTTGAGCGGGTAAGGAAAGCGTTCCAAGAGAAATCAGCAGTAGTGGAAGCTTCATTTACCGAAGCAGGCCTCAGCTATCCTCCTAGAGAAGTCTTTATCAGAGTATTCAAACATGAGGCCGTGTTGGAACTATGGGCTAGAGACAAACGTAGCTTGCCCTACAAGTTTGTCAAAAAGTATGAGATCTGTGCGTCCTCTGGAACTCTTGGGCCAAAGCGTCGCGAAGGTGACCTGCAAGTTCCCGAAGGAGTTTATCATATAGATGTCTTCAATCCGCTCAGTAAGTACCACCTCTCTATGCGAGTAAGCTATCCTAACGAGTCGGACAAAATACTTGGCTACAAACCTGCTCTTGGTGGAGATATCTATATTCACGGTGACTGTGTAACTATAGGCTGCCTGCCAATTACGGATGAAGGCATAAAAGAACTTTATATAACTGCTGTGATGGCTAAGTCTAATGGACAGCAAGTCATAGCTGTTCATATCTTCCCTACGAGGCTCGACGAACAAGGTTTCAAGATACTAAATGCTAGGTCGCAGTTTCTCGAGTTCTGGCAAAATCTAAGGCCACTTTACGAATATTTTGAAAAGCACAGACTGTTGCCTAGTGTAAAAGTAGATAACAGAGGTAACTATTTTATTGACTAAGCTCCTCTTGTAACCTTCTATAGGCCTCGCTTTTGCTGATGCCGAGTTTTTTAGCGACTTGCTTGATTGCATCCATTCGATCTAGTCCTTGCATCTGAAGCGCTTCTACCCGGCTTTTTATACTCTTGTTGTCGGAAATAACTGTGGCTTGGCTGCTGTCAAGTTGTCTGCTGTCGAGCAGTATGACGAACTCACCGCGAGGAAAGGTTAACTTCTCTAGGAGTTCCGTCGGTGTACCTCGCAGGAACTCTTCATGTAGTTTGGTCAGCTCGCGGGCTACTACCAAAGTGATATCAGGACATACCTGAGACAAGTCTTGTAGCGCTTCGCGGATACGGTGTGGGGCTTCATAGAAGACAAGAGTAGTACCTATATCTAGCAGTTGCCTCAGTCGACGTCGACGTTGGGATGCTCTTGCTGGAAGAAAGCCGCAAAAGAAGAAGTCATGTAAGGGAAGACCTGACGCTACTAGTCCTGCTAATAGAGCTGAAGCACCTGGTACAGGCTCGATCTTAAAGCCAGCTTCTATTGCTAGACACACTATGACATGCCCTGGGTCTGAGAGTAGTGGCGTACCGGCGTCACTTACAAGCGCTACCGAATCGCCTTGTTCTAATCTGCCCAGTATCTGTAGTGCACGCTCCTTTTCGTTATGTTCATGATAACTTATCGTAGGCGTAGATATCTCATAGTGCTTCAACAGCTTAGCAGTATGACGCGTATCTTCGCAAGCTATAAGGGCTACGCTTTTGAGGACGTTGAGTGCTCTGATAGTGATGTCTTCTAGGTTGCCTATGGGCGTAGCGACCACATAGAGCTTACCGGACATCTATTGACTGCCTCCCCCTCCTGAACGTTTTAACGTTGGCCGCGAAGGTTCGACCGGAGTGCTATCAGTGTTGTCTTGCTGTTCTTGCGTATCCAAGGGACTATCGCCGCGCCTACGTAGCGTGGGGCGCTCCTTAGGCTGCGTGTCTTCGTAGTCTGGATTGTCGATATCACTATCTCGCCGCCGTCTCAGTGTAGGTCGTCCCTCGGTTGGTTGTTCGTCTCCTGCAAGTAATGATCGACGAGGTCCGGAGAAAGCAAGCAGCCTGTTTTTGACTTTCTGAAAATCAGATGAGGTGATTATGTATTCCTCTTTTTCTGGAAATTTAGCTATGAGAGCTCTTAATGCTATGGCCCTATCACCAGTAGCTGGGTGACTACTGAAGATCTTGGACATAGTACCAGGTTTCTTACTCTCTTTTTGCTGGAGTTTTTCGAACATCATTATCATTCCGTTCGGGTCATAACCACTTGCCCAAGCGTACTGCGCGCCGAGCATATCTGCCTCGCTTTCTGCGCCGCGGCTAAATTTGAGAAAAGTCAGCGGTATGGCAAAGCTCGCAGCCGTTCTAGCAAGGACACCTATGCCACCACCGAGGAAGATGAGAGGTATAGAACCGAACTCAAGCAGTTGCCCTTTAGACACTTGTTCTGTGCCATGGCGTGCGGCTACGTGGGCTATTTCATGTGCCATTACACCGACAAGTTCGGCCTCTGTGTCAGCTGCTAGTATCAACCCTTTGTTGACAAAGAAGTATCCTCCTGGCAACGCAAAAGCATTCACCTCCTCCGAGTCTATCACCTTGATCGTAAATGGTACCTTGGCATCGGAGTTGAGGGCTATGTTTTGACCTAAACGATTGATATATTCAGTAACTACAGGATCGTCTATTAACTTCAACTGCCGCTCTGTTTCTGCAGCTAGCTGCTGTCCTATGGCTATTTCTCTCTCTAATGAATAAAAATTAATCTGATTGTTATTAATGTCACGTTTGCCAATCTTTTCAGGATTTTCTTTGTCCTTAAGTTTAACCTTTTTTGTTTGAGCTTTATCGGCGAACACTGTGACTGCTGATAGTAGCAATATAACTAGTATGAGCGGTTTCATAAATCCTCCTTAAACAACTCAGTTTTATGTAGGAACAGACCTAATTTAACTTTAGCACTAAGATTTGGATGTATAAAGGCAATGGATGTGTTTTTTATCAGGCCTTCTGTTTTCACTTAGGGCCTATTTCTTCATAATAGAAGACGCGTTCTGGCAGTTGTACTGCGCAGAGTCTGTAGCCAAGTCCAGCACCACAGTCGATGGCAAGTATAGGGCCTCGGCTCCAAGCTTGCATTTGCTTGTCAGGCTGAAGTGGCTGACCAAGCATTTTACGTATTTTATTAGTCGGGGTATGTCCTACGACTATATTTTCGGCATCATACTCACGCCAAAAGTCTAGGTCTCTGTACCAAAGGGCTGTGTAGCGATCTTCGACTGACCAGGCGCCGGTTGCCGTTCTGCGGGCTCCGGCGTGTACGAATAAGGCATGTTCGTTGCGGTAGATCCAGGGTAAACTTGCCAAATATGCGAGCACATCTTTAGGTACGAGCCGGCGATAGAGCTTCCAGTCCGGAAGGTTGTTACCACAGTAGTTGCGATAGGTCGTGTTTCCTCCCATCGATATCCATACATCAAAAGCTAGCTCATTTTCGTATGCTTTGAGCATCATCTGTTCATGATTGCCTTGTAGCACGATGGCTCGCTGTAGGTTACGCACATAGTCTAAAACGCGATCGGACTGCGGACCGCGATCGACTAGATCTCCAACGAAAACAAGCAAGTCTTTGTCATAGTCGATTGGCAGTTTTGCCAACAGCCTTTTTAAGGCGCGAAATTGTCCATGTACGTCTCCGACGGCGAACGTCTTCATGGTTTGGATACAGGTCAGCTTTTAGCTAAAATTTCAGGTTTATGCTTGAACAAATTATAACCGATTTTGCTAAGTGTCGGCTGCTTGTCATAGGCGATCTGATAGCTGATGAGTTTGTGTATGGTCGTATAGCCCGCATTTCGCGTGAAGCACCTGTGATGATACTGGAGTACGAAAAGACCCAGTTGCTACCAGGTGGTGCCGCAAATGCCGCAGCAAACATTGCAGCGTTGGGTGGTAAGGTGACTATTTGTGGCTTTCTCGGCAAAGATCGCAGCGGGAGAGCGCTTAATCTATCGCTCAAGCAGCTCGGTGTGGTCTGCAAGCTGGTTACCGTGCCTGGCTACGTCACCCCTACGAAAACACGTATACTAGCCGGCTCAGCACATTCTACGCGGCAGCAAGTGATCAGAATTGACCGCGAGCCTAAAGCAACTCCTGGTTTCGAGTTTCTCGACAGGCTTCGCTCCGAAGTGGCCGCTACTGTCAATACGGTAGATGCTGTAGTTGTCTCTGACTATAACTATGGTGCGATAGGTGATGATGTCGTGACGCTTCTACGGGATGTTGACAGACGAGTCCCTGTTTTAGTTGACTCAAGGCATCGGCTGAAACTCTTTGCTGGTGTTACAGCAGCAACGCCTAACCACGCGGAACTGGAGGAGCTTCTTAAGCGAGAGGTCTTCAGCGAAGAAGAGGTTGTTTGTGCTGGCAAACAACTTCGTGAAGAACTAGGACTAAAGGCATTGCTGCTTACAAGAGGATCTGAAGGTATGAGTCTTTTTTTACCTGATGGATCTGCTACTAAGTTCGATGCCGTAGGCAGCCTAGATCCTGTGGATGTAACCGGGGCTGGGGATACTGTAATGGCAGCATTTGCTTTAGCTATAGCTGCCGGCGCTACTTTCAAAGATGCTGCTAACATAGCTAATCATGCTGGTGGTATAGTTGTCATGAAGCGAGCTACCGCTACGGTTACGCAAGCAGAGCTACTCGAATCAGTACGAAGGGAATGCAGATGGCGATAGTTACTTTGGATGAGCTTCTCAGAGAACTTACTTTGCTTAGGAAACGGCTTGTGGCAACAAAAGTCGTACTAGCGAACGGTTGCTTTGACCTACTGCATGTAGGCCATGTACGTTATCTGCAAGCGGCACGTCTATTAGGAGACGTCCTAGTAGTTGCCGTAAATAGCGACCGTTCGGTAAGGGAGTTGAAAGGTGAAGGTAGACCTTTGGTACCGCAGCATGAGCGAGCTGAGCTAGTGGCTGCGCTGCGGTGTGTGGATTATGTTACGGTCTTTGATGGAACTACCGTTTCAGACTTGCTGCTTTTACTCAAGCCAGACGTACATGCGAAAGGCACTGATTATACGATTGACAGCGTACCTGAGCGTGAGGTGGTTAGAAGCTACGGCGGAACAGTTGCCATAGTTGGCGATCCAAAGGAGCACTCTACGACGGCATTACTAAATAGTATAGTGAACGTCGTTTGCGGAAACTGAAATTAGCTGAGCAAATCTTAAGGATGAACTTTTTGGTGGTAAGGCTAAGCGCAATAGGCGATTGTGTACATGCTCTACCTGCGGTGGCGGCGTTGAAGGAGACTTTCCCAGATTCGCGCATCGGCTGGGTTGTCGAAAAAACGGCGGCTAAGATCTTGGAAGGCTCACCTGTGATAGATGAGTTAATAGTGGTGGATACGAAGTTGTGGCGACGCTCTCCATTTCTTGCTTGGCGGGAGGCAATGACAGCTGTAGCTCGTTGTAGGAAGGGCTTCGATGTGGCACTCGATATGCAAGGACTTCTTAAATCTGGCCTTTTTGCAGCGCTTTCAACAGCTAAAGTGAGGCTTGGCTTTTCTAACAACGGACTGCGGGAAGAGGCATCAAGGTTTTTCTTGACTCATCAAGTAGTAGTAGATAGCAGACTGCATGTTATTGAAAAGAACTTGCAGCTAGTTCGTGCTATCGGAGCCAAGACTTCGGGCTATAAGTTTCCCATATACGTCTCTGAAGCTGACGAAGGATACATAGACGAGCTACTTGGCAAACTAGCAGTAGGACGGTTTGCTATAATTAATCCTGGCGGTGGTTGGGTGACGAAACTGTGGCCTGCTGAGCGCTTCGGCTTGCTGGCTGACGCTTTAGCTGAGCACTTCGGGCTGTATAGTCTAGTTACCTTAGGACCTGGCGAGGAGCAACTTGCTGATAGAGTGGTTAGTTCGAGTCGTAGGAGTGTTGCTACTGCTGTGAATGTCAATTTGAAGCAGTTTGTAGCTTTAGCAAAGCGTGCGGTATTGTTTGTGGGCTCGGACACTGGGCCTTTGCATATAGCCGCTGCGGTTGCTACACCAATAGTCGGTATATACGGTCCTACTGATCCAAGCAGAAACGGCCCTATAAATCCGCTGGATGTTTGCGTCGAGCTCAATGTCGAGTGCCGGCAAGGCTGTTATAGGCGGCACTGTCCGACGATTGAGTGTATGGACATTTCGGTAGATCAAGTTCTGCGAGGTGTAGAGAGGAGATTACAGCAAACAAAGTTATGGCAGTTGAAGCGCTGAAACAGAGGTTAGTCAGACTGCGTGTACCGCTCGGTTTTGTGCTGGGTGCTGTTGTATTACTGTTAGCTAGCCCTACCGCTATGAGCATAGCTACAGGAACGGCGGTAGCGTTGTTAGGGCTGGTTGTGAGGGCTTGGGCTTGTGGTCATCTGCGGAAAAACGAGCAGCTAGCTACAGACGGACCTTATGCTTATACTCGCAACCCGCTGTATCTGGGAAGCTTTCTGCTGGGACTAGGTTTGGTACTGGCTGCTAACAAGTTTATACTTTTCGTGATATACGTTTTTTTTTATTTAACGGTCTATTGGCCAGTGATGCTGGCTGAGCAGGAAGTAATGTACAACTTGTTTCCAGAAGCTTATTCAGAGTACGCGCTACGGGTGCCGTTGTTTTTTCCTCGGCTGAAACCGTGGCCTGGACGTAACAAAGGGAATTTTGACGTGAAGCTTTATCTTCGATATCGCGAATACAGGGCACTATTTGGAACTTTGCTGACCTTGGCAACGCTTGTTGCTAAAGCTTATCTAATTTCTTGATATGCGCACGATAACCGCTTTTGTTCTAACATTCTTAGCAAGTATCTCTTCCGTTGCTAAAGAGCTGAAGTTACTCGAGACCATACCGTTTGCTGATGGTGAGCGATTTGTGTATGAGGCCCGTCTGTCGAAGTTTCCGTTTTATGGAAAAGTTGGCGAGCTGGCTTTTGAAACCCAGAGGCTAAATGGGCGATGGCGCTTTAGTTGTGAGGCTCGCTCGAAGGGTTTTCTGACGAAACTTGTTGGCGTTAAAGTAAACTATCGATTCAGTTCTACTGTAGATACCGATTTGGGACTGCTTACGACGGAGAAAGATTTGGATGATAGCAAGCGGCACGTTGTAATGCGTGCCGATGTATCTAGGGAATGCCGCTGGATTCGATGGCAAAGTAGAGATCTGCGCCATCCTGAAAAGTTGCTGCAAAGCAAGGAGCGAGAGGTACCTTATTGGGTGACGGATACTTTAGCTGGTATATACGTTTGCCGGTACTCGAAACTTGATGCACCGATTGTTTTACCGGTAACTGATAACGGTGAGTTGTATGAGATCGAAATCGCTCCCGTTGGGCGTAAGACTGTAGAGACTGAGTTTGGCAAGTATACTGCCTTAGAAATCGACGTAAAAGTCTTTGGTAAGCTGCTACGTCGTTCTGGTAGTCTTAGGATCTGGCTGAGCGATGATCTAAAGAGGATACCGCTAATGGCGCAGGTAAAAGGTTCTTTTGGCACGATAACTTTTCATCTTGTAGAGATGAAGAAATAGAGATATTCGGAAAGAGTTGTATAGCTATCGAACTTACATCGAGCTTGCCGACCCTTAACTTCAACTGCTCAAAAGTGGAAAAAGGTTTGTCCTCAAAGTTGAAGGACAGATATTGGCTAGCAGTTCGTTGTTCTAATTGTCTATCTAGCACATAACTGTTATCTTTGTGTATCCTGGAATTTAGGTTAAATTAACTGTAATAGCTAAACGTTTTTCGGTTGTACGGTTGCTGCTACTACTATGGTCAATCATGGATCTTCTTTGCGCTTCTTGGCGGGTGAGGGTACTGGTTTTAGCTTCAGGAATTGGCGGCTGGGCTTTGGAGCTCAAGCTAGATTCGAGTTGAGATTTGGCAGCAGTAGATAGGCTTATATCCCGGTAAAGCGAAAATCTGTTTGGGCGTACTGGCAATAGCAGGATTGGCGGCGGTAGATAGGTTTATATCTCGGTGAGGGGCGCAAAATGATCATATACGAGTTGAACGTTAGAACACATGGCAAGACCTTTGATGAGATAGATGAAGCTTATCTGCGGCAGCTTGCAGATATAGGCATAGATTGGCTTTGGGTAATGGGGATATATTCAGAAAGTCCGGCCTCACGGGAGATATTCAAGCGGCAATCGCCAGATTTTGAGGCTTCGCCTTATGCGTTACTCGATTATTCGGTGAATCCTAAGCTTGGTGGCGAGCAGGCGTTTAGCAGGTTTGTCGAGCGGGCACATAAGGTGGGGCTGCGCGTGATGGTAGATTTTGTTGCGAATCATATGGCGATAGATAGTCCGCTTATAGATGAGCATCCGGAATACTTTGTACACAGCGATCCTAGAGTTAGGGAAAACGAGCGTTCTGAGGATTATTTTCAGCATCGTAGTGGCTTAATAGCTTACGGTCGAGATCCTTACTTTCCTTGCTGGATAGACACAGCTCAACTGGACTACACAAATGCAAATCTACGTAGACACCAGATAGATGTGCTTTGCGGGCTTGCTTGCAAGGTAGATGGCATAAGGTGCGATATGGCTATGCTCGTTTTACGCCGGCAGATAAAGTCACAGTGGTATCCGCTATTGCTTTGGGAAGAGTTCGAACGCCGTATGCCAACCGAGTTTTGGGCTGAAGCGATAGCGAAGATAAAGTCATTTCGTCGGGACTTCATCTTTATGGCAGAAGTTTACTGGAACAAAGAAGCTGAGCTGCAATCTTTAGGTTTCGATTTGACGTATGACAAAAGACTGTATGACTTATTGGCACATAATGCTCCGCCGCAAAGTGTGTCGATATATCTCAAGTCTTGTCCAAATTATTACTTGAGCAGGTGTGTACATTTCCTGGAAAACAAGAAAGAGCTCAAGTGAGATTTGGTCGCAGAGCTAGGCCTTCTGCGGTGCTTTCTTATCTCATACCTGGAGTACCTTTTGTGCATGATGGTCAGATGGAGGGTTTTGACGAGAAGTTACCGGTTCAACGGGTGAGGCCTGTCAAAGACCAGAAGCCAGATCTAGAGCTTAGGGCATTTTATGAACGGCTTTTGAGTATAGCCAAGGATCCGTTATACAGAGCAGGGGGTACGCTTACTTTATGGCCGCAGTCGGGGCTTGTGTTGATAGCTCGTAGGTTGAAAAACAGGGTAGCTATGATAGGTGTCGATTTAACTGCGTCTATGCCTACGAATCCAGAAGTGGCGTTGCCTTTTGACATGATAGGAGCTTCTTTTGGCGAGTGGATCAAAAATCCTATGGATCGCTGGAACAAGCAACCTGTGTATGTTGGACGTGTCGGGCATGATCTGCGGATACGACAGGCTGAGTTTAAGTCTTGGTCGCAAACACATAGTTTTATCCTAGAGTTTAATGTTTGAGATGCACGGCTTAATATGTTTGAACGGGGAGATTGGTTTGCCAGAGAAGTTAAAGGTATGGCCTTTGAGCGGGGCTTTAGCGTATGGTTACGGGGTTTTTACTACGCTTAGGATATCTCGTGGTAAGCCTTTTCTCTACGGGGAGCATTGGCGTAGGCTGGAAGCGCATGCTGAGAGGATAAACCTTGCTTTGAGGTGGACCGAGAGTGAAGTCCTAGAGAGTTTGACTCAACTTATAGCGGCAAATTGTGTCAAGGAGGGGCGAGCTAGGATTAACTTGCTTCAGGTGGAGAATCTCTATTGGCACAAGCTTGGTCGGGGGCTTGGTTGCGACCTGCTGATCTTCACTGCGCCGCTAGCTGAAGAATGCCAGGATGTCCGGATGACTATTTCTTCATATAAGGTAAGTTCTAGCTCTCCTCTTGCAGGGGTTAAGTCATTGAACTACTTACAGCCAATGCTTACTCTTCAACATGCCAAGGCTTGCGGTTATGATGAAGCTGTTGTGTTAAACGAAAATGCCGAAATAGTAAGTGCGGCACTTGCAAATATCTTTTGGATAGGCAATGAAACTCTTTATACGCCGGCACTGTCTGTAGGGTGTCTAGCAGGAATTACAAGAGAGCTGGTATTGAAATTAGCTTGCAGTCTTAAAATTGAGGTAGTCGAGGCAGCTTTTCGGATGGAGCATCTGCTGGCTGCGGAGGAAGTGTTCATCAGCTCGTCGGTAAGAGGACTGACACGGGTCGCTTTGATAGGGCATCAGCGCTATGAGCATCGGTCGCAGATCTACACACAGCTACTTAAGTCGTTCCATGAAATTGAAATTGGCTGAAGTTATCAGTTCATTTGGTTTTTAAAGCGGAAAATATGGTTGCCATTTCTAGTTGTTTAGAATACTATATTCTTGACTAATTTGTAGAGGCAAGTAATTGTTTTACAATTAGTAACAGTATATAAACGTATCTTGACTAAGTGAACAAACTGATCAAGAGAAGTTACTGTGCATGACCAAAAAAGGAGAGTAAAAAATGGCATCTAGACGAAGAGGGAGTGCCAAGCAACAGCCTTCGCTTACAGAGAGGGAGAAAGAAGTACTGAAGTTTTTGGTCAATGGTTACACGAACGAAGAGGTGGGCAAGATACTGGGGCTTTCTCGCAGAACCATAGAGGCCCATCGAGCTAGGATAATGCTCAAGTTGAACCTTCATGATCTGCCAGCTCTTGTCAAATACTCGATTAGGGCTGGGATAACCTCAGTCAATGAGCACAGAAGCTACCAACGTATGCAGGAGCCTTCCTAATACACAGTGCTCTATCGCTTAGCGATATTTTGGCGAGATCAGCACGAAAGGTGTTTCACGTGGTTTCACTTTGCTTTGCCTGAAGGAGAGTCGCTGACAGTTCGAGCAAAGGAGTTGTTGTCGGCGGTTTCTAGCTTGAGCAGGCTACAGGTATATGGGGCTGTAGTAGGCAATATTCCGCTGGATATACCGATAACTGCTGAGGTGCCCAAGGCTGGAGTAAGGGAACGGTTGGAGTTGGATCTGCTTCCAGCTTTCCCTTTACATCCTAGGCAGGGCATAACGTTGCTAAAATTCAGTATACCAGGGCCTGTAGAGAGCCTGCTTGCTATGGGCAAGTTAGGTCGCCCCGACGAAAGAAACCAACAGTGGCAGCTGTTTAAGCGTCGAGTAGTTCCGTATCTTTCTTTACCACGGGGAATAGGTGTACACAAAGGGCATAATTTTATCTACAGGTTGAAGATAAGGCGGATAAGCGACCAGCTTGGCCCTCCTGTAGATGCAGCATTAGCTGCCATGCAGGAGCATCTAAGAAGGGCAGAGCTGCGACTTATACGGCTTTATGAAGCTGGAAAAGAGCCTACAGAGCAGGCGGTTAGAAGCGTAGAAGCGTATCGTGAGCGAATAGAGTGGCTGGAATCCTTGCGACAGAAAGAAGAGGATTTCTACAGACTTGCCTTAGGAGAAGAAGCGTTTGTCCAAACGCTTAAGTGTGAAGATCTCTGCCAACAAGTTTTCCGTTTGCTTAGGAATCACTACTCTAATATTATGAACTGGGTATCTCGACACGGGTACACAGCTACTTGGACAACAGCGGCTGCTGCAGAAGAACTAGGTGTTTCGGAAAGAACTCTGCGAAGGTGGTGTAGCAGCGGCAAACTGCCTGCTATTAAAGTTGCTCGCAGGTGGGTAATTTTATCTATGGAGAGAAGAAGTGAGTAATAAAAAGATTATTAGTATAACGGTGGCTTTTGTATTGGTAATCTCGTTAGTTGTCATCATAAGTAGAAACTTAGAGTATGCCGAAGAAGGTACAGTTAAGGTACTGACTCAGTGGGGATCGATAAAGAGAATATATAAGCCGTCGGACGGATGGTTTCTGACTCTTTTACCGGGACAACGTGCTTATGAGGTAAATCTGCGTTCTTTTACCGAAACGGCGACACCTAGAGTTACTTCGAAAGATAATGCTGCGCTGCAGGTGCCGATAAGCGTGACCGCTGCTACTGATCCTAACAAAGTAGAGGAATACTTGCGTAAGTTTGGCTTTGACCAAAATGAGCGTTACAAACGACGTAACGAGATACTCTCTGGGCTTGTGCAGACCGAGGCCCGTAACGCGTTTGCTGAGTATGGCGCTTATGAGATTTATGCCAATCAGGAAGCAATACAAAAGCGCATAATCGAGTCCCTGCGGCCGCTGCTTGCTAATCAGCTTTTCTTGCAAATGGAGAGCGTGCAGATAGGAAATCCAGATTTTTTAGATGATAGGATAGAACAGGCTGCTAGTGCCGTCGTGGCAAACGAGAAGCAGAAACAAGCCGAGGAGGCACGCCTTGCAGCAGCGGAAGTGGCTGCAAAGACTAAGCAGATAGAAGCCCAAACTTATTCCAATCCGGCACTGTTTGAAATTAGGAAGCTTGAACTCTTACTTGAAATAGAAAATGCACGTGCCGAGGGTATCAAAAACCATCAAGGGCCGCTTACTATAGTCTACGGTTCCGAAACAGGTGTGCAGCTTCAAGTGCCGACAAGGTAGTCTACTTTTGTGCGATTAGAAACAGTATCCTGATTATCCAGAAAGCTAACATTGAAGTTATTAGCAGCGGTAAAAAGTACTTTGAGTATATCAATGCTTTGCCTTTCTCTAAAAGAAGTGGTCTGTTGAGAAGTCTTAGCAAGGCTGCTATCCAAAAGTATGCCGCCAGCAAGTATAATGCCGGACCTAGCGCGTTGAAGTGCATGGCCTTGTAGATGTCTCCTTTTCCTATAGCGCAGAAAGAACGAGTCAAACCGCAGCCCGGACAGGGCAGGCCTGTAAGGTTTTTAAATCCACACAAGGTAAAATTAGGTTCATCAGGCGGCGTCCAAACGATGCTTATAACTAGTACTCCTCCTATCAACACTAGGATCGAGTGATGCGCTTGCAGCTTCTTAGTTAGAAGGTTCAGTAAGCTCTTCCAGAAGCCAAATGTTGCCCCAGGTTTCAGCATACTCGTAGACAATTCGATCTCCACGAGGAGACCAGGCAGGATAGCGTACGTATGCATTGAGTTTCTCGTAGGTTGTTACTTGGAATACTTTGTTTGATGACAGCGATATCCAATAGATGTTCCAAAAGCTGTCTACAAGACCAGCATATGCTATCTTATCTCCATCAGGAGACCAACTGGATGACCAATGTTGACCTTTGCCAGAGGTAAGTACCCTGGTCTCTTGTGTGTCTAGTGAAATAACGTTTATGTTAGTGTCATCATTTCGTTTAACTTGTACTGCGATGTATTTACCATCTGGAGACCAGCAGGGAAAGCCTGCCATTTCTTTATCGAAGGTGAGCTGCTTGCGAACCCCAGTTTGCAGATCAACTAGCCAGATGTTTATGGTTTTGTCCTGACTTGAGTTGTAGGCAAAGTATCTGCCATCTGGAGATAACCGTCCGTAGTCTACGGTGTTTCCTAACGCAATTAGCTTTTCTTCCTTACGGTTGTGCAGTGATATAGTCCAAAATTCCGCCTGTTTGTTTCGATTGGTTCTAAAGAGAATCTTGTTGGAATCTGGATACCAGCTAGGTACAGAGTCCACGTTAGGGTCTGAGGTAAGTTGAATAGGATTACTGCCGTTAGAGTCCATTATCCATATATCAGGGTTGAGACCTGCTTGCCATTTTTCAAAGGCTATTTTCGAGCCGTCGGGAGAGAATATGGGACGAGAGTTTCTGCCAGTCTCACTCGTAAGCGCTACAGGCCTACCCGTGGGCTTTCCAGCTTTGTCTATGGGAATGGAAACTATGTTACTCATCATGGAAAGGTTACTGTAGAGTAACTTATTTCCATCCTTTGACAAGACCAGGTGCCGTATGATGCCCATCCCTAACTTAGACTGTTGTTCAGGCTCTCCTTGGGGTTGACCTGTTTCTCTGTCAACATTCACCTTCCATATTGCGAAATCGCTCTGCTCCGTCCTAGCACAGTACACGATCGCGCTTCCGTCGGGAGTGTAGATAGGGTCATAGATATATCTCTGGTTGTCTACTATCCTGATCAGAGATTTGTCTTCTACTGAGATTGCCCATATGGAACTATTGCGTCGGTCGTAGCTTGCAAACACTATTCTTTTGCCATTTGGCGACCAGTGCGGGGTCCCGTGTCCACCCAGAGGAGTGCCAGCGCTGGTTAGCTGCATAGGTACGCCTCCGTCGCTGGGTATCATCCATATTGTCGATGGAGGCATTGCAGGTGAAGCGTTAGCAGCAAGATCTACTAAAGGGTCTGATTGGAAAGCAATGTACGTGCCGTCTGGAGACCAGGCTGGCTTGGAGCCAAAGTCTGTAAGTTGTCTTGCAGGTCCGCCTAGACTTGGGATAAGCCATATACCGCTCTGTTTGCTACAGTGGTAGGCAATTTTCTCTCCGTCGGGCGACCAAGCAGGTTGAAGATTCTGATGTCCATCATTTGTTAACTGGAACTCTTTACCTCCAGCTACCAGTTGCTTGATGTATATTTCGAACGCTCCGCTACGATCCGAACTGTATGCTATAGATTTGCCGTCAGGTGAGAAAGTTGGATAAATATCTAATCCTAGCGAGTTTGTAAGTTGTGTGGTCTTTTGTGTCTTAAACTGGCGAGTTTTGCTGTGTTGCCAGGATAGTATGACTGCTACTGATAGAGCGGCTACAATTACCCCTGTAGATACTACTTGCCTGAATAACTTGAACCTACTTTGAGATGTCGCCATGGGGATTAAAGTAGCTTCAGTGGTATCTGCAGGCGATGGCAGTGACCGTCGTAGCTGCTCTGAGCTTAGCTTGAAACGTAGCTGTTGCAGTTCTTCAACTACTTCTTTCATGCTTTGATAGCGGTCATCGGGAGACTTCATCAGGCATTTCATCACCAACTTCTTCAGCTCTATCGGGATAGCAGAATCTTTAGGCCACTTTTCAGCAGACTGAGTGACTATCTTCATGGTAGTTTCCACAGAGTTGCTGCCTGGGAAAGGATGTTTACCAGTTAGCATTTTGTATAGCACTATGCCAAAAGAGAAGATATCGCTGCGGTGATCTACATTTTGTCCTAGGGCTTGTTCAGGACTTAGGTAGGCTATAGTGCCTAGGATCGTACCCTCTGAGGTATGCTTTATTTGGGTAGAAGCGTCGGCTGGGATATCTTGAAGTAGTTTAGATAGACCAAAGTCAAGTATCTTTAGCCGACCGTCTTTGCTGATCATCAGGTTAGAGGGTTTAATGTCCCTGTGGACTATTTTTTGTACGTGTGCTGCTGCTAGCCCTTCAGCTGCTTGTATGGCCAAGTCCAACGTTTTCTCAAGAGGAAGATGCCCTGCTAAGAGCAACTCTTCTAGAGAAGTGCCTTCTATGTATTCCATCACTATAAAGGGGCAGTTTTTGTCGGTGTACCCTACTTCATAGATGATTACTATGTTGGGATGATTGAGCGATGCTACTGCTCTTGCTTCAGTCAGGAATCTTGCTTTGGTTCGGTCATTAGGTTTGAGTATTTTGATTGCTACTTGTCGCTTTAATATCTCATCTGTAGCTAGATATACTTCCCCCATTCCGCCGCTATCTAGAAACTTATGTAGCTTGTAGTGGCCAATCTTTCCAAGTAGCCTCTGGCTTTCCATTTTGGGACTATAATACTACAACTTTTTAAGCTCTAGTATTCGGTTTGTTAATCTGGAAAAAAGCAGTCAATAGTTCTGCAAGCGGTTTTGTGAACTCCAGCATTGGTAAATGATGGCAGCCTTTAATGGTTACAAGCTTGCCTACGCGTATAGTTTCAAACAGTGTTTGAGCTTGTTCTTTAGAACAGAGCTTGTCATTAGTACCTCGGACTATCATTACTGGTGCAGTGATCTCGCTGAGGGCTTTTTTGAGGCGGCCGGAAAGTTCATTTTCTGCACAGCTTGCTAGTAATTGGAAAGCTGCACGCCTATCGGCACGGGCAAAATCTTCGAACAGTCGACTTTTAAATGGTTCTGGAGAATGCCTGAAACGCCTTACTACTAGGTTACGCAGTAGCGGAACTGAAGCCAGGTCTTTAAATACTAAGCTAGCTTGTTGCCAAACGTCAGAAGCAGTGGCTAGTTCTGGTGAGATTAGCGTAAGGCGGGATAAGTCTTGCGGATGTAACCTAGCCGTCACCACGGCTACCCAGGCTCCCATTCCATGAGCTACAAGGCATGCATCCGGTGCATCGAGTGACTCGATGAGCCGATGTAAGTCATCGGCGTATTGGTCTAGATCAAATATAGCGTTGTTTGTAGGTTGTGAGCTGCCAAAGCCTCGCATATCGTAGACGATGCACCGAAAGCTGCTTTTGAGTTGATCTACTAGAGGCAACCAGTACTCAAAAGAGCTAGTCCATCCGTTGACGAAGACGACGCTACGACCTTGACCAAACTCGCGGTAGAAAAGGTTTGCTTCGTCCAACTGTAAAAATGGCATTTAGTTTTCCTTGCCACAGTTTGGATTTGATAGATAAAATGCTTTTGAAATTCAATCACGTGGGCGCTGTTTCGTCAAAGTTAGTTAATCCAAGCTTCGTCTTTTATCGGGATTTTGGTCTTGGACACACGCAATGAAGTGGAACTGATAGATAGGTGTAAAGCGGGTGATCCCCAGGCATGGGAGTACATCGTGAGGCTTTACTCCAGAAGAATATATAACCTTGCCTACAAATTTACTGGTAAGCATGAGTCAGCCGAGGATCTGACGCAAGAAGTGTTTATAAAGATCTACAGGTCGCTCAATCAATACGATGCCGGCATCGGAGAGCTTTCAAGTTGGCTGATGCGGCTTGCACGTAACCTGATAATAGACGACTATCGGAAACGTCAACGCCGACCAAATGATTCTTCTTCAGAGAGCATAGACGAACATATATATCACTTGCGGTTAGAGTCTGATACTCCGCAGCGTCGTGTAGAGCGCAAAGAAAGGTCATTGCAAATACGTGCGGCCATAGACAAACTTTCGCCGGAGCTGCGTGAGTGTGTTGTCTTGCGGGATATCGAGGGCTTGAGCTACCAGGAAATAGTCGCTCGATTGCAAATACCTGAAGGTACGGTCAAATCTCGCATTAATCGAGGCAGGATAGAGCTTGCTAAGGTGTTACACAGAATGAAAGTCGTATAAAAGAGGTGCTGGTATGAAACTCCTGAAGACCACTTTAAAAGTGACTGGAGCCTTGCTAGGGCTTTATTATTTGGCTAGTCTGCTAGCTGGTTTCTTCTACTCATTGCTGCTCAAGTTGCTGCTGCTGCTGAAGACGTTGCTGATGGTTGCGATAGTGGCTACTGCATTCTATGTGGTATGGAAGATATTGTCTGCTGAAGAAGCTAGCAAGAGGAGTTGATGCCAGAACGACGTTACAGAGATCCGGTGCACAATATAATCTGCCTAAATAGCTCACAATCGGCAGATGCTTTACTTATCGAGCTGATAGATTCGAAAGAATTTCAACGTTTACGCCGAATAAAGCAGTTAGGGCTCGCTTTGTATACATATCAAGGTGCAGAGCATAGCCGCTTTACCCACTCGCTAGGTGTGATGCACGTTGTTACTCGTGCACTGTCGCTACTAGACGATGTGCCAGAGCAAGTTCGACTAGTAGCCCGCGTGGCTGCTTTACTGCACGACATAGGCCATGGGCCTTTTTCTCACGTGATAGAAAAAGCTACGGGTCTAAGGCATGAACTTTGGACCGAGCAGATACTGCTCGATCCTCAGACACAAGTATGTCAGATACTTACTAACTTCGACCCAGCACTGCCTCGGACGGTGGTTTCTGTCTATAAGCACGACTACGTGCCTACTTATGCCTGTCAATTGGTCAGTTCGCAGCTAGATTGTGACCGCTTTGACTACTTGCTGCGAGATAGTTTGATGACTGGTGCTAAGTACGGTAACTACGACTTGGAGTGGGTACTACATTCGCTAAAGCTAAGCCCGGATGGGCAATTGTATGTTTCTGCAAAAGGTATCTATGCCGTAGAGGAGTATTTGCAGGCACGATTTTACATGTTCAGGCAGGTGTATTTTCATCATTCTCTGCGTGCCGTAGAAAACATGTTGATAGCGATAATGCGCCGTGCCAGGGTACTTGCAGAGTCTTCACGGCTAAATTTTCTGTATTGGCCGCTCGGAAAGCTCCTTACTGGTCAGCAAATGACCACGGCAGAGTATCTACTTTTGGATGATCACGACCTTATGTACCATATAAAGCGCTGGGTTGATGAGCCAGATCCTGTGCTTGCGGACCTTTGTACTAGATTTCTTAACCGCAAGCTGTTTAGATCTGTCGACTTGCCTCAGCCAGTTGATGAGGAGCTAGTTGTTCGCGCAAGGGCTATAGTAAGAGCTGCTGGCTTTGACGAACAATACTACTTGTTGCGAGATAGTGCTGCAGATGTGCCTTACTTTGGACCTTATGAGCCGAAGCAGCGCCCGCAGTCTAAAATTTACGTCGAAGCTCACCGGCGAGGACAAAACATAGGTTACCGGTTGTGCGAAATTACAGAAGTGTCAGAAGTAGTTCGCAACCTACGCAGCTTCACTATCGAGCGGCTTTGCTTTCCTAAAGAGGTCAGCGAAAAAATATATGCGCTTTTGCCGAACTAGTATCCCCGGTTGCGATCGATAACTGCTAGCAGCGGTTTGCCGGTTATGTATCTGCTGTAGTTTTCTAGAAAGCAGTCGGTGATGTCTTCAGGTAAGCTCGGGCCGGCGACGTGTGGAGTGACTATACAGTTCGGCAACGTCCAAAAAGGACTATCTTGTGGTAACGGCTCGACTGAGAAGACGTCAAGTACGGCAAGCCTTATCTGACCGTTTGCAAGTAGCTCAGCTAGAGCAACTTCGTCAAAGATTGGACCGCGGCCTAAATTAATCACCATCGCTGAAGGTTTTAGTTGCTCAAGTACTTGGCGGCTAAATAGCCCACGCGTGGCAGGTGTGAGCGGTAAAGTACAAACTAATAGGTCTAGTCCGGCGACGAATTCTTCTATCTCTTCTGTGACAAACTGCTTGTCAAGATGCAACTCTGGCTTTCTTCGAGAATTCAATCCCCAGACTTGCATTTTGAACGCTTGGGCAACACGTACTATCTCCTGGCCTATATCACCTACACCTGCAACACCTATTACTTTGCCGCGTATGCGCTCTATCTGATAGAACTTCCACTCTTTGCGCTCTTGCTGCTTTAAATTACGTTGTAGTTGTATTTGATCTGCCAAAAAGTAGCCAAATGCGTACTGCGCTAAGTACTGCCCGAAAACACCAAACGGTTTGGTAATAATCACTTCGGGTCGTATAGACGCAGAAAGAATTTTGTCTACTCCGGCCCACATCGACTGTATCCACTTAAGCTTTGTAGCTTTGGCATAACATTCATGTGGTAGGTGCACACCGAAGATTATTTCTGCCTGTTCTATCTGCCGGTCTATGTCTTCTCGGTTACGGCAGGGTAGTAGCTGCGGACCAAAACCCTTTTCGGTGAGCAACCTTACGTACTCCGCTAGATCTCCTCTAAGCGTGTATAGCAGTATCTTGGGCTCGGCCATATTCTGTCTCCTTGATGAGTTTTAAGCCGGGGAGGAGTTCAAGTTTTGCCTCAAGATGTTGTTCTATGCTCTGGCGAGCAAACAGCATCGGATGTAGCTTACCTTCGGCCCAGGGCTTGATAAAGTCATCGTAATGGCTGCTAAAAGGTGAGCCACACTGACCACCTGCAATAATCATCATAGATTTGTCAAAGTCTGACAGATCAATTATTTGCCGATATGACGGCATCCAGCTTTTGGCTTCAAACCCTTCTAAGGGAATGAATGCTGCTTGCGCAGGCGTTTCTGAGTCGCCGGGGAAGGGAATTGGGCCGCGATTAAACAACTTCCTTAAGCCAGGTAGCACGCCAAGCGGATGATTGAGACTGACTTTGTGCAACTTGCCCCAGTGCCACTTGCTAGGCTCGCTACCTAGTTTTCGGCTAAGTTCGTTAACGGCTTCGAAGAAACTGCTTTCTAGTAGCTCAGTCCACGAGGCTTTTCCAGCAAGTTCTGGAAGCAGAGGGTCATCTGTGGTGAGATGTTCTAGTACTACTGGTAGCATCCTGCCAGCAAGTCCATTGGTCATAGCTACGGACCCAATGTGCAAGGTTCCCAAGAATGCCGCTAGATCTTCGCCGAGATGGGCAGAAAAAACCGCAACGAGCAGCTTTTCCATAGTGCTTTGATAGATAGTTTCGGCACTGGAGTCTACCGATGCTTGGCCATCCCAGTGAGCTAGAATATCGAGCGCTTTCTGCGCAATAGGCGATAAGTTACTTTTTTTCAACCGACTTACTAGCAGTTCAGCGAAACGCTTGCCCGGTATCGTATAACAGTCCAGTTGTATGCGTTTGCTGTCACTTACGGTCACTTTCTTGCAACTTGTAAGTAGCTTCGTGATACGCTCAGCTCGATAGCCAGTAGCGAAGTCACTACCGAGGTTGTAAGGAAAATCGTCTGTCGTCAGTTTGTTGTTTGCCGTGACGACGAATCCTTGTTCAGGATTGAGACAGCTGGGAAGTTCTTCAAATGGAACCGTTCCTTGCCAGTCGTTTGCCTTATCCCATCCGGGTAGCGGCACTATTCCCCCGTAACGGTTGCGGACGGGTATACGTCCGGCTAGTTGATAGCCTATGTTACCGTCTACGTCGGCATAAACAAAGTTCAGCGTGGGTAGCTGCCACTTTGCAAGGGCGCTGCGAAACTCTTGCCAATTAGAGGCACGGTTTAAAGCCAGTAATGCTGCAGGCTCATTTGATAGAGTATGACCTACCCAGCTCAGGGATAAACGGTGTTGTTTGTCCAAGTTTGCTACTACAGGGCCATGTGCTGTAAGCAGTATGTCCTCTTCGTGTAGCTTTCCACCACGGATATCTATTTTTATATGCCTTTTTTCAGCCTTGTGCCAGGTGCCATCGTAGAGGTAGAGCTCTTCGTCTGAGTCATGGAAGCGTTCTATAAACAAATCTTGTACATCTGCCATAGCAGACGTTACGCCCCAAGCTATGCGGCGGTTGTGCCCTATTGCGACGAACGGTATTCCTGGTATAGTTGCACCTATGGCTTCAAGTGTGGGGCAGCATAGGTGAAGCTCGTACCAAATGTTCGGCATCTGTAGCGCTAAATGGGGATCGTTTGCAAGTATCGGCTTACCGGTTTCGGTGAGTGTGCCGCTCACGGTCCAGTTGTTTGAGCCGCCACCTTGTTCTATAAGTGGCATCAGAGAGTATGCCTTGTTTAGAGGTTCAGAGCTGCCTTCCCAAGTTGATCCAGGAGGAAAGATCACTGGGTAACCTTTTGGGAAGAATGGGGTTAGCTTGGAGATGACCCTACCGAGTCGGCGGGCTGTTCGTGCACGGACGAGTTCTATCTGATGGTTTCCCGAAAGTGACCAAGCCATTAACCTGCCTACAGCTGCTACGTCTTGAGGCGACCAAGGCGAAGGTTTATGTCGCAATATTGAAAATTCTATCGGCAGCCGATCTTGCTCTATGAAAGCATTTATGCCGGCACAGTAGCTATCGAGCAGTTTTAGCGACTCTTCGTCTGAAGCGGTCTCGTTTACTTGTACTAGTCCAGTGCGGTGTGCTAGCAGGTCGAGCTCTAGCGCTGCTTCACCTAGTATCGCCGAAAGCCTTCCTTGTGGAACTCGGCGGTTGATTTCCATCTGCCAGAGCCTGTCTTGTGCATGCACGTAGCCCTGAGCAAACAACAGATCAGCTTCACTTTCGGCGTAGATATGCGGCACGCCCCATCGGTCGCGCAGTACTTCTACTCTTGAGTTAAGCTGCTTGAAGCTCAGCTTACCAGAGGTTTGAGGTTGAAACCTTTCTGAAGTTTTCTTCCAGGCATAGATACTACCTGCAGCTAAGCCTGCTCCTGCAAGTAGACCAAGTCCGGTCCAGAACCAAGTTTTTTTCATATGAAGAATCCTCAGGTATTTAGCCTTTGCTGTATCCACGCAGCTACTATTGTAGCTATTCGTTCTAGCGAGGAAATCTTTTCGTCATCGTTGCGAACTACTATATCTGCTATTACTTTACAAGGTTCAACGAGTAGCTCGTGCATGGGCTTAACTTGAGTCAGGTATTGTTCGACTATAGATTCGACGCTGCGGCCACGTTCAGCCCGATCGCGTCTTAGTCTGCGAATGAAACGTATATCCGCTGCAGTATCGATGAATATCTTGAGCGTGATAAAAGAGCATATCTGTGGGTCAGTAAGGATTAGCGTGCCGTCCAGTACTACTACAGGTTGTGGGTCAATTCGCCGAAAAGAGCAAAGTCGGCGGTGGGTAGTGAAGTCATAGAGCGGTTGTTCGATAGGCTTACCCTCGGCAAGCAGCCTCAGGTGTAGCTTAAGTGAGTCTAGATCTAGGGAATCAGGATGATCGAAGTTTATCTTGTGGGGACATTCAGAAAAGTCTTTGTAGTAGCTGTCTTGTTGCAGAAGCACACAGTTGTTTATGGATTTTGCCAAGAGCCGCGCAAGTGTGCTTTTTCCAGAACCAGAGCCACCTGCAATGCCTACTGTTATCATTCTTTTTCCCTTTCTGTGGTCACTTCTATGTATCCATCTGAGGAACGTACTGACGGGGCTTGTCTACGCTCTCTAGTAGCGCTAGCTGGCTTGAGTTCTATAAGCGAGATGGAGTGTTTTCTGAGAGCGTCCTCGATTTCTTTAATTCCGTTTATACATTTGGGGATAACTATGGAGGGCTTGTTGTTTTGAGGCACGAGCTTGTAGGCAGGTATGCCGGCTTGCTTGGTGTTTTTAAAGCCGGCGATCTCGTCCCATTCGAGCCGGTCACTGCGGGGGCCTCGATAGGCAGTAATGCCATGGTCGTCGAGCACGATTGGGAAGAAGTAGACGTGCAGCCAAACAAGGAGGGCTGTCAAGGCAAGTATAAAAACACACATTAACGCGCATAGAAGCAAGTGTTCAGGGCCAAAGCCGCCGAGGTTCACCCCTGCTGTAGCAAGCTGTGTTGCCACAAGGCTGACTAGTACCATACCGCAGCCGAGCAAGCTCATCCTTTTCCAGAGGTACCAAAATGAAGGACGAAAGACCTTTTTCATCTAGGTTTCACTCAGAGCAAAAGGTGTTACCGAATTATATCCTAGATTCATCTATAAACTATGTGTAGTTCGCTCTAGGGTTGCAGTATTGTAGGGACAAAGAATGTCTTGTTGCCGTCGAGAAGCGCAGGAGAAACTTAAGCGAAGAATCGAAAGAATTTCGAGAGCAAGTCAAATGTCTGCTGTGTGCTGCCGAGAGATGACCAGTGCTTTCTGCTCGGCAGACACTACAGCTAACCTGCGTAGAGTGTGTAGAGGTTCCGCTTGATGGGTGAAAGCGTGTGAGACTACTCTACGGTAATACGGCCTAGAGCGTGTGGGGCGCTTTCGCGAGCACCAGCTGGGGTAATCGTCATAAACTGTGCTTTTCGTTGCAGATCTTTTATGGTAGCTGCTCCGCAGTAAGTCAAACCTGATCTAATGCCTCCCATGACGTCTCTGATGACTTCTGCTACAGGTCCTCTGGCTGGAACTTCTACAGAAATACCTTCTGCTGTTTTCCATTCTGCCATGCCACCCATGAAGTCTTCTTGAGCTTCTTTAGAAGCCATGCCACGGAAAATCTTAACTGCTACTTGTCGTCCGTCAGGAAGGCTTTTGTATCTTACTTCTCCTGGGGTTTCTTCAGTACCTGCAAGCATTCCACCAAGCATGACGAAGTCTGCTCCGGCAGCAAGCGCTTTGACTGCATCGCCGGGCGTTTTTATCCCGCCATCAGCTATCAACACCCTGTCTACTTGGCGGCACATCATTATGGCGGTTAGTTGCGGTACTCCAAAGCCGGTCTTTATTCTAGTTGTGCAAACCGAGCCGCCACCTATACCTACTTTTATAACATCCGCACCAGCGGCAGCTAGGTAGTCTGCACCAGCATAGGTAGCCACATTGCCTGCTATAACTACTATTTGATCGCGGAATTTCTTTTTGAGCGTCTTGATGGTTTGATTGACGAGCTTAGCGTGACCGTGAGCTACATCGAGGCAAATAATTACAGCTCCTTCAGCTATCAAGGCTTCGGCACGTTCTATAGCAGCTTCGCCTACGCCTATCGATACACCTACGCGCTCTTTGTTTACAGCCTTGCGAAATTCTTCTACGTTCTGCTCGATAGACATAAAGCGGTGTAGGATACCTAATCCACCGAGTTCTGCCATAGCATTAGCCATTCTGATGCCGGTGATTGTGTCCATATTTGAACTGATGATGGGAATGTCGAAGTTTATTCTGCCCATGGAGACTGAGGTGCTTACGTCTTGGCGAGAGCGGATGCCATTGTAGTTTGGTACAAGTAGCACATCGTCGAAAGTAAGGCCATGTATGAGGTTCATTTTTTCTCCTTTCGATCTGGCGTTTGGACACAGGCGGTCTACTTGATACCACAGGCGGAGAAACAGTCAAGAGGTAGAAATAACCTCTGAGGCCTTGCCTCAGAGGTGCTTGAGAGGTTTTTAATACTTAGCAGTTATCTATAGAATCAGATTAAGCAGCCGAACACATAGATTCTACAAGTTGCTTGAAGCGAGGTATTGCAGCACAGAGGACTTCTTCTATACGCTCTACGAGTATGATTTCTAACTCTTGTCTTAGTTCATCGGGCAACTTGCGTAGATCCTTCTCGTTTCCTTTGGGCAGGATTATTCGCTTAAGTCCTGCTCGCCTGGCTGCAAGTAGTTTTTCTTTGACTCCTCCTATGGGTAAGACAAGACCTGATAGGGTTATCTCGCCAGTCATAGCAGTATCTGTTCTCATCGGGGTTTTGAGGTAGAGCGAAGCTAGGGCTGTAGCCATGGTTACGCCTGCTGACGGGCCGTCTTTAGGTACAGCTCCAGCAGGTACGTGCAGGTGTATGCCATTGTCCCGGATCACTTTGTAGTCTATACCAAAGTGCGAGCTGTTGGCCCAGAAGTAGCTCATCGCTGCACGGGCAGACTCTTTCATCACATCGCCTAGTTGGCCTGTTAGCACCATATCCTTACCCCCTGGCAGCAAAGTAGCTTCAACGTACAGCACCTCACCGCCTGTAGGCGTCCAGGCAAGACCTGCAGCGACACCGGGTTCGAGCATTCGACGCGTCTGCTCTAGAGAGGAAACCTGCGGACCTAGTAGTTCGGTTAGCTCTTCGGTATTTACCTGCAGGGACTGAATTTCACCGAGCGTAAGCTTCAGCGCAGCTTTACGGGCAAGCTGAGATATCCTACGCTCTAGCTGTCTTACACCTGATTCGCGGGTGTAGTTGGTTATGAGCTTGCGTAGTGCTTCGTCAGATATGTGGAATTGTTCTTTACTAAGGCCGGCATCGGTAGTGGCTCGCGGGATAAGATATCTTTTTGCTATTTCAACTTTTTCCTGCTCTGTGTAACCGGACAAAGATATCAACTCCATTCTATCAAGCAGTGGGCTTGGTATGGTCTCTGTAGTGTTTGCCGTGCAGATGAAGAACACTTTTGAGAGATCGAAGGGTAGTTCCAGGTAGTTATCTCGGAAAGAGTTATTCTGAGCAGGGTCGAGTATTTCTAGCAGAGCTGCTGCCGGATCGCCTCTAAAGTCGCGTCCGAGCTTGTCAACTTCGTCGAGCATGAGGACTGGGTTGCGCACTGCGGCGCGCCTGATGGCCTGTATTACACGTCCTGGCATCGCTCCAACGTAGGTTCTGCGATGTCCGCGTAGCTCTGCTTCATCATGTACTCCACCTAGACTCATCCGCTCAAACTTACGGCCAAGTGCTCTGGCTATCGATTGTCCTAGCGAAGTCTTGCCAACGCCGGGCGGGCCTACAAAGAGCAGTATAGGTGAACGAGCTTGTGGATTGAGCTTCATTACGGCTAGGTGCTCCAGTATGCGATCTTTAATTTCATCGAGGCCGTAATGATCTTCTTCCAAAACTTGGCGTGCATTGCGCAGGTCAAGATTATCTTCGGTTAACTTGTTCCAGGGAAGTTCAGCTACAGTTTCTAGGTAATTTCTAAGTACCTGATAGTCACCCGAAGAGGAGTTGAGTTTTTCTAGTCTTTTAAGCTCCTTTAAGACTTCCTTGGCTAACTCTTCACTAAGGCCTAGAGCATTTATTTTGCTTCGGAGCTCTTCTACTTCGGCTTTCTCGTTGTCTTCGTCTCCCAGTTCTTTTTGTATCTGTTTGAGCTGTTGGCGCAGTATGTAGTCCCGTTGTGCTTTGCTCAATTCAGCCTGGGTTTCACCTTGTATTTTCTGTCTGAGCTCGAGAACGGCTATCTCATGTGCTAAATGTGCGTGCATAGCTCGCAGAAGCTCTACCGTAGAGTTTATTTCTAGCACTTTCTGTTCCTTTTCTACGCTGAGATTAAGAAGCGTAGCGAGCATGTAGCACAGCTTACGAGGTTCATCCGTAGTCATTATCAGCGAGGCAAACTCTTCGGGAACGTTCTGAATGAGCGACAGTGCTTTTCTGATCTTTTCGCTTAGGGCTCTATAGAGAGCTTCTGCTTCCATCGTTTCTTCTAGTATGTCAGGTAGGATACATCCCTTGCCGAGCAAGTAACCCTTGTCGGTCATTTCTATTCGGTCAAGCTTTACTCTCTTAAGTCCCTGAACTATCAGTTGCAAGGTCTTGTCATTTAGCCAGATCGATCTTCTTATTACCACTAGAGTGGCTACGTCATATAGATCTTCCGCCTTCGGCTCATCTATGTTGCTGTCACGCTGAGCTACTACCAGGGCGATCTTTTCTTCCGTAGAGAGAGCTACCTCAGCAGCAGCCAGAGAGCCCGGCCTACCCACAGATAGCGGTATTACCATCTGTGGATAAACCACAGTACCCTTTAACGGTATTACCGCTAAACTTACTCTTTCCTCCATAACTTACCTCCATGCTTATTATACCTTTATCATAATAGTTGAGCTTATAAATATCAAGTTTTACTTTGCTACGAAAAATCGAACCGAACCCGGCTGAAATTTTTTTGCAAAAAAAGACTTGACAAATCTAGTATCAAGTTTTATGATGATAGTGTAATCAACTTCCATCACATGAAGGAGGAACTTATGACGAGCAAAGCGATGACAAAGCCAGTAACAGGATGGTTACAAAGTCCGTTCTTTTCGTGGGGAGGCTGGCCAAGCGAGTTTGTCGGGCCAAAGGCAGACATATACGAGACTGATGATGGATTTTATCTGGCGATGGATGTACCAGGCATGAGTGAAGATTCGCTCAAGGTTAGGTATGAAAACAGAGTGCTTACGGTAAGTGGCGAGCGTAAGCAGCAAGAGATCGAAGGTGCTCGCTATCATCGCCGAGAAAGTTTCATAGGCCGTTTCCAAAGATCGTTTTCGTTATCGCCTGAAACCGATCCTGACCAGATCAAAGCTGAACTGAAGGACGGCGTGCTTACCATCTTTATCCCGAAGAAGGAAGCTGCCAAGCCGCGTCAGATCTCTATCAGTTTAGGTTAATTGAAAGGAGGGGGGAAATATGTTTGCAAGTGATCTTCACAGGCAGATCCAGAGGATATTTGAGGAGGTTCTCGGTGCTGACCAGACCGAGGAGCAAGGCTGGTACCCTGCACTCGATATCTACGAAACGGCAAACGACATAGTTTTACTCGCTGAAGTGCCCGGCATGAAGGAGTCCGATTTTAAACTCAACCTCGATAACAACGTAATCACCATTAGCGGTGAGAGAAAGCTAGAGGTAGAAGGCCGCCGTTTGAGCAGGCAGGAGCGGCCGGCTGGCACTTTCAAGCGTAGTATAGCGCTGCCTGACAACATAGAGCTCGACGCCGTCAAAGCAGTCTACTCGCGCGGCATACTACAAATAACTTTGCCAAAGAAGGCTGCCGCTAAACCTCGCGAGATAGCCATCAACGTCGTGTAAACTTGTATTGCCGCCCTTTGTGGCGGCATACAAGTCTTGTGTTCTCAAGTCTTCTTGCTTAAGATTCCACCGACTGATGCACAGAAAACTGCTGAACGTTCTCTATTTCCTCTTCAGCTTGGCAATGCTTGCCACCGGCGTAGTAGCTGTCATGGCTTCCATGACGGAGCTAAATAAAAATCGTCTTGCAGCAACCTGGCCAGAAGTAACTGCCGACATCACGAAGGTGTGGATTAAACCGATTACTATACGTACTGGAACCCAAAATAACCAGTATGCTTCTACTATATATGAAGTTAATCTCGAGTATGCCTATCGTGTAAATGGTAAGTCATACTCCGGACAGAGCATAGCGCCACGTCAAGCTGCTGATCTATCGAGCATAAAGCAAGCGGAAGCAGTGGCCAATTACTACGAGACTGCTTCACGGCTTCAGATCTACTACAACCCTCTAAATGTAGCTGAGTCAAGGTCGGTGCATAGACCTATCTCTTCTTCATTCTGGATTTTTATCTTGGCAATAGGTCTTGTTAACGTTATTTCTGGTACTGCGATCTTACGGCAGTTGCTGCGTCGCAAATCCTAATTAATGGTTGTGGATAGATCCCTGTACCTGCTATCAGCCCTGCTAGAAGTAGCGCTGTTGTAAGTAGTGTTTTGTCGATGCTAGCTAGTTGCTGCTTTTTGTCTTCGAAAATTGCCCTAATGCAGCGCCAACTGATGTAAAAAGCTAAGGGGACGTTGATAGCAATCAAAAGTAGTTGCCATTGCAAATCGGCCTTAACCACGGAGCTAAGCACCAGATATTTGGCTATGAAACCACAAGTTGGCGGTATCCCTGCAAAACTAAGTAAAAGAATAGTAGCTGCTATGCCTAGTCGGGAATTAGTCTTAAATAAACCATTTAGATCATCTATATACTCGCCTGTTTCTTCATCATCTGCTGAAGTTGAAAGTGCCGAAAGTACGATGCAGATGCCTGCGCTGGTCAGGCAGTAACTAGCTATGTAGAAAAAAGTGGCTTTGTTATCTGTAAGCGCTACAGCGAGCATCACGTTGCTGCTGTGAGCAATTCCGGCGTAGCCGAGCATCCTCTTTAGATTTGTTTGTGTAGCAGCTGCCAAATTACCTACCATCATCGAAACTGTCGCCGTTACAGTCATAATCAACTGCAGACCTGCAGCAAGATTTTGCGGAAAGAGTTTTACAAGTGTTATCGCTACAATGTAGCCTGTAGAATTAGTCATCAGAAGAAGAGGGATTACGGGCGTAGGTGCTGCTTCACAAGTATCTGGTAGCCAAGCATGCAGTGGTATGGCAGCGACCTTGAAAAGTATTCCCAGGCTCATCAATGTTATTCCGATGCTGAACAGGCTGTCTGACTGCCCGGCTTTTACTATCGCGTCAAAAGATGTCTCACCCGTTGTGGCATACACCACTGACATACCGTATAGGAGTATGCCTGTTGACGTCATCGCAAGTAGGTAGTAGGTAAGTGCACCTTCGGCGGATCTCAATCTGCCAGGATACCATACTAGTAGATATGTGCTTACTGCTGAAAGTTCTAGCGACAGGTAAAGCACTATAAGATCCCGCGCCGAAGACGCAAGCATCATGCCTATCACGGCAAGCAATATCAACGCGTAGTAATCGCAGTGCTGCTTAGACTTTGCCTCTAAATACTTAATAGAGGCGATAATCGATAGTCCGCTACAAGCAAGTGCTATAGCCTTGAATAGAATCCCAAACGAATCGATTCTGTAACCAAACGCATTTTGTGGCAGTACATGCCAGCATGAGTATGCAGTTACTCCTAAGCTGGCTGCTGCAAAGCCTATTCCAAGTAGAGCAGTATAAGCCCCTATACGCTGCTGCTGTTGCGGAAGAAGCATCGCAAGTACAAGCAGTAGACAGACAAAAAGTGCTAATTGCAGCTCAGGACTCATCAGAAAAAGAGGCTTTAGCGGCATCATTTCCTCGTTTGTAGAAGTGTCGTGCTGACTCTTGCTTGCCGGACTATCCCTTTGGTAGCGGTATCAAAGTACGATAGCACTTTTTGCGGATAGATCCCTATCCAAATGACTAATATAGCCAGTGGCAACAGATAGGTCGTCTCGCTTACGCTTATGTCTTGCAACTTCCCGTTGGAGGTTTCTAAGGTTCTTCGGTAAAGGCGAAGGACACATCCGCTGCTGATAGCCATACTGAAGCCGACAACGATCGCCCATTGCAGTTGGGTTTCAGCTATGCCGCACAGCAGCAGCAGTGTTGCCATGAAGCTACCTGATGGCGGTAACCCGACAAGACCGAATAGTAGCACGGCAAACAAGACTGCAAGTCGCGGCGCCTGTCGAGCTAGGCTGTTGAAGCTACTTACTTTTCTATCGGGTAGCTTTTCTAGTAGCAGGTGGATGCCACCCGCTTGTAGAACTTGCAGGTTGATTTGTAAGAGCGCACCGTCAAGTCCTTTAGGATTCAGCGTAGCAACACCACAGACGGCTAACGCAACCTGGCTCAAGTAAAGGTATGACAATAGAAGTTTCAGATCGCTCTGTGCTGTTGCACATAGCGTAAAATATAGTGCTGCTGCTATGCTGACAAAAGCTACTGTCAATAGCACTTCTGGTGCTACCTGCGTAAGTATTAAGTTGAAGCGTAGAATGCCATAGATGCCGATTATACAAGGCAGTAAGAGAAGATGAAATGAAGTATTCTGTGTCCCTAAGAAGCAGTTATGTAGTGGAAATGTTGGTATGTTGGCGGCAAGGCCAAGTAGTAAGGTTACAAAAAGCAGCAGTTGCGACTGATATGAAAGTAGCGGAATAGCTAGCTGAATTGCCCAAATATTGAATGTCTTGCCTGTAACATGAGCCTGATTGAGTAAACCAGCTAGCGATGAGTCCTCACTGATGAGTAGTCTAGCTGCTGATTCATATCTCTCTGGGCTAGCGGCTATAGCTTCGGGAAACGCTAGGTGAAGTTTCAATGCGACGAGCAGAACCGCTGTTGCGCCGGACAGCGTGCAGAGTAAAAATTTCGTCGCCTCACGGTGGCCAGATTTTGGCGTCACTAGAAAGTAGCAAAGTAACAGACTTGCTATCCAAAAAAAGTAGAGTAGTAAGAAGTCTGTAGCTAGAAAAGTACCCGTGATGCAAGTCTGTAGAGCAAACAGCAAAACAAGTTGCTGCCGATGGTGTGACTTTAGAAAAACTGTTATGCTGCTTAGCAGCGTTGTAGTTGTTATCAGTATTAGGCTGATTCCATCCATTCCTAGCTGATAACGCGCCCCTATTGAAGATATCCATTCGTGATCCTCTATGTACTGCAAACCTTTTCTTGCGTCAAAGTTATGAAACAGTAGCAAAGTCAACAGTAGACACAACATCGACCAGAAGCTTGCAAATTGACGCGTCTTCTCGCTGTCAGTCTGAAACAGTAGCAGTACTATAGCCCCTATAAACGGTAGCCAAGTCAGCCAAGAAAGTATCCCTATGCCTAGAAAGTCCATTACCACAGTAGCAAGAAAAGTTGTTTTATAACTTCGTGTTCTAGAAGTAGTAGAGCAGTCAGTAGCGCCACTACTGTCATTTTGAGATAGCCTCCTATTGTGCCCGAATGCATTTGCCTAACTACTACGGACATTACCCTTACAGCCCAACCAAGGAAGTTGATTCCGAGGTCAATTAAATGTTGGTCAATCCAAGCAAATACCTGTCCAAGGAAACGCATTCTAGTCAGCGTGCCTAGTAGGCTCTTACCTAGCTGCTTGTATTTTCCAAATTTCTCGCTTGCTAACACTTTCTGTAATCTAAATAGCGGTAGCTTAATTAGCTCAGCAAATTTTTTAGGTAGTTTTATGAACACTACTAGCCCGAATAATGACGCAAAGATTAGCAAGGCGAAATTTGTGACTTTGTGGAAAGTTGGTGTGTTGATTGTGAAACTTGGAGCAGATGCGCATAGTAACAGTCCCCAGCTAGCTATGTTTAGCTTTGCAGATTTTGTTCGGTACAGCAATGTTCTTGCTAGGTAGGTTGAAGTTAAGGCTAGAAAGGCAATGCTAGCCCAGAGAACGCTTTCAGACGCTGTAGCTATGAAAGCAGTTCTGAACCAAAAACCTGATGGGAAAGCTCCACAGCTAGTAAGCCAGACTAGTGTTCTGAAAGTGAGACTTACTCTTTGTGTAGTAGCTAAAGCAAGTAGTACTGTACAAGGTATTTGTGTTGCTAGTTGCAGCACTGCAGCTTCACTAGCTCCTAGTCCAAAACAGAAAAGAGCATATCCGGTTTGTGAGATTGCAAAGTAGGCAGCCACTTTTGCTATCTGTGACCCTGCAATGATTGCAGTGATGATAGCGGCGGCCATTCCTACTGTTGCTACTACCGTCGATATTGCTAGCTTTATTTGTAGCATTAGCGCGGCTGCAGCAAGCGTCGAGCTTGCTGTAATCAAGAGTACCTTGTTAAATGGCAGCGTTTTAACTTGCAGAAGCGGTAAGGTCTGCAAACTTTTACCGATTATAGCAAATAGCATTAAAGCAGCAGGTAGCTTTCGGTCGATGAGTCCAACAGTTTCATAGTCGACTATATTTCCGTAGAAAGCATGGCAATAAGCTATGCTCAATAAGAGACATAGGTCGGGTACAAACTGGCTTTCTAAGGCTATGTCGTCAGTAGTAGCGTGTTGTGCTAAGAGTAGGTATGAACAGAGGCTTATAAGTGTCCAACTGACTAACGTAACCACTGAGTTTGCGCTGAGTATTGATGTGAGAGTGACTGCTAAAAATAGGTTTAGATGATTAGCAAAACGCAGGTCTAGCCGCAGCGCTATGTGTGCTAGCAGTGCCACGAGAGTTACAAGTAGCATCAACCGGCAGGTTGACTTGTCTAAGAGAAATGAAACTTCTATGGCGATAGGTTTGGACATCAAGTTGTATAACGCTATTTTGTTGCTCTGGCCGTAAGTGATGTAGGCTAGGTATGTAGCAGCTAATAGTGAGCTAGCAGTGCAGAGAAGAGCTATACGCGACAAAGTGAGGCGTGTAAATCGCTCTGCAAATACGTTGTTGAAAATAAACCCTGTAAGCGGAGCTACTAGCACTACTAAGACTAATTCTGCTGCTACCATTTTAGTACTTTCTTACCCTCTCTTCGGTACGAAGCAAGAAGTATCAGGCCTACGAGTGTTTCTGCTGCAGCTACTACTATGACGAAGAAGGCGAACATGTGTCCCTTGGTACTGCTATGCTCCTTTTGTGCAAATGCTAAGAAATTGATGTTTACCGAGTTAATCATTATCAGTACTGACATCAACACAGAAAGCAAACTGCGCCGAAGCAACACTCCGCATAGTCCTATGCAAAAGAGCAGGATGCTTAGTACGAGGTAATGTCTTACGTCGATTTTGGCGAGTATATCGTAGATTTCAGGAGCTATCATGATGGTCTTTCAGGCGTAACGTTCCTAGAATTGCTGCTAGCAGAACGAGTAGCATTATTTGAATTTCCGCAACAGCGTCTTCGTAGACCATTTCTGAGCGGTAGCTTACGGCAACTTGCTTTGGTTGTGTTTTTATTGCTGCGAGTAAAAGTAGGGTTAGTATGGGTATAAGTAAGAGCTTTGATGAGGAAGTTTTTGGATGAGCCTTTCCGTTCGAAGTGCTTGCAGGGGTGGCTAGAAAGGAGGCAGGTAAGATGGCCGCATAGAGTAGTATTTGTATGCTTGCTAGCAGCTCTTCATTCAGAAGCAGATATATGCCGGCCAGAGCTAACATCATGCTAGCGAAAGCAGTACTGCTTCGCTCTATGTTAGCAGAAGAGATAGTAAAAATAGCTGCTACAAGTATGATCGAGGTACAGAGATAAAACAGTAGAGCTTCCATTTTTTATTGAGCCTTTGTTTGGCGATGATTGTATAGCAACAGCACTGCTGACAGGCAAGAAACTAGTAGTGACGTACTTAGTAAGTAGAAGTAGCCGAGGGCGCCTTGTGCTACTGTGCTGACTTGCCTGGTTATGAGCTCGAGTTTTACTCCGATGATCAACATTACGTCTGTAAGTGCTGTGTTAAGTACTACGACGGGTACTACTACTTTCCATATCGATCGAGATAACGCAAATGCTCGTCTTTTAGGGGAGAGAGTATAAATTACGAGCGCCGTTTTGGACAAAAAGATGATGCATGAAGCTGTAGTGAAGAGTTGGTGAGAAATGATGCTCAGAAAGTTTATGCCGGGCAGTGTCCAGCCACCTAGGAAGATCGTGACTGCGAGCACTGCTGTGAAGAAACGGTAGGAGTGGCTGAGTAGGGAGAACATCCACAAGTGAACTGTGCCGCAGTTGCTTTCTGCGCGAAGCTGCTCATTTATAGCCTCTAGGGTCGCTAAGCTACAAACGAGGTAGATAATGAAATTTGTAGGTTGAAGTAGGATGTACCAGAGCTGGTGTTGGGCTAAGACTATATCTTGCACAGAAAGCGTTTGGCAGTAGGTGAGCGTAGCTAGAATAGGAAGTACGCTTACTATCTCGCAAGCTATTATCTTTGGTGTTACCTTGCTGCCACAGGCAGACAGTGCAAGCATCAGGGCTGACTTACTTGATGCAGCCATAGCTAGTACGAAGAGCAAGTTTACTTCCTGTTGTCCTGGCCACCAAGGGAGTGCAATTGTTGCGGCAGCGCTTGCGGCAATAGAGATACTGAGGGCTAGTTCTGCTGTAGCGACGTCGGCCTTTGTGGAAATGACCTCCTGTTTAGTAAGAATTTTGACTAAGTCGGCTACTAGCTGTAGCCGACAGGGCATTACTGACCGTGAGGAATTATGCTGTGTCCATAGGAATAGGACGGCAGCTTTAAGCAACAGAGCTGGCATATTTACTGCATCGACTCATTATTTCGTATCAGCGAGGCTGACGCGACGCGATCGCCATCAGCAGTATCGATTAGTATGACGCCTTGTGTGTTTCTGCCTGCTTCGCGTATCTCACCTACGTGTAGTCTAATAACTTTGCCATAAGCGCTGATTATGATTATCTCATCTTCATCACGTACGGGCATTACAGTGACCACGTGACCTGTGCGTTCGGTTACTTTCATGTTTATGACTCCCAAGCCGGCTCTAGACTGGAAGCGATACTCGCTGATTGGTGTACGCTTGCCCAGGCCTTGTTCGGATATGGTGAGCATTTGTTCATCACCGGAGACTATTGCCATGGCGACTACTACATCACCTTCGCGCAGGTCGATGCCGCGTACTCCTTTTGCTTGGCGACCCATAGGGCGCACTTCTGCTTCGTCGAAATAAACCGCCATCCCGTTACGAGTGGCAAGGAAAATCCGCTTTTTGCCGTCGCTGAGTTCTGCTGCTATTAGGCTGTCATCTTCTGCTACGTTCATGGCGATTATACCTTTCGAGCGACTGTAGGCTAGATCTGACAGCTCGACGCGCTTAATCATCCCTTTGCGCGTAACCATTATCAAGTATGTCCCTTGTGAAAACTCTTTTACGGTAGCTATAGTGGCTACTCGTTCGTTGCTTGGCAGGTTTATCAGATTGACTATAGCTTTACCTTTTCCGGTGGTCGCTACGTCTGGTATTTCGTGTACTTTAAGGGTGTAGACCTGACCGCGGTCCGTAAAGAACAGAATGTAGGAGTGTGTAGAAGCTACGAAGATGTGATCTACTGCATCTTCGGCTTTAGTAGTCATTCCACGTCGACCTGTACCACCACGACGCTGGCTACGATAAGCTGCAAGCGGGGTACGTTTTATGTATCCACCATGAGTGACAGTAATTACCATTTCTTCATCGGGAATTAGGTCTTCTAGCGTTAACTCAGTTTCTTCGTCTACTATCTGCGTACGCCTGCTATCAGCAAAATTCTTCTGTACCTCACGCAGTTCTTTGACTATGACATTCTTAAGAGCTGTTTCGCTGTTGAGGATTTCCTCTAGCTCGCTTATGAGGTGGAGAATATCTTTCAATTCATCCTGGATTTTTTGTCTTTCAAGACTAGTGAGTTTCTGAAGTTGTAGGTCAAGAATAGCTTGTGCTTGCATCTGCGAGAAAGCAAACCGATTTACTAGCTCTACCTTGGCTTCTGGAGCCGACTTAGACGAACGTATTAAGGCGATTATTTCATCTATGTGGTCTAGTGCCTTGGCTAATCCTTCGAGGATATGCTGCCTTGAGCGGGCCTTGCGCAGCTCAAACTCGGTTCTGCGCAGCACCACTTCTCGTCGGAAGTCGATAAACAAGAGCAATAGCTCTTTCAGACTGAGTACCTTAGGCCGACCGTTGACTATCGCGAGGTTAATCACTCCGAAAGTAGTTTGCATCGGAGTCAGTTTGTAGAGGTTGTTGAGTACCATCTGGGCTACTGCACCGCGCTTTAGCTCTATGACTATTCTCATTCCTTCGCGGTCGGATTCATCTCGTAAATCGGCTATATCCTCTAACTTCTTTTCGTTGACTAGCTCTGCTATGCGCTCTATTAGTTTAGCCTTATTGACTTGGTAAGGAATTGCAGTGACGACTATTGCTTCGCGTTCATCATTTTTGCCTACGTGGTCAATTGCTGCTCGGGCTCGCATGATGATCGTACCGCGACCGGTCTCATATGCTTGCCTTATTCCGCTACGTCCGCAAATAAACGCACCTGTAGGAAAGTCCGGGCCAGGCAGTACCTGCATTAGTTCGTCTATGGTTGCCTCGGGTTTACGTAGAAGCAGTATAGCAGCTTCGATAGCTTCACCTAGATTGTGCGGCGGGATGTTTGTAGCCATGCCGACCGCTATGCCTGAAGCTCCGTTGACCAGTAGATTCGGAAAGCGCGTTGGCAGCACAGTAGGTTCTTGCAATGTCTCATCATAGTTAGGATGAAAATCTACGGTCTCTTTGTCTATATCGGCAAGCATCATCTCGGCAATCTTTGCCATGCGTACTTCGGTGTAACGCATTGCAGCAGCGGCATCGCCGTCGATTGAGCCAAAGTTACCCTGTCCATCAATGAGCGGTAATCTCATGGAAAAGTCTTGTACAAGCCTGACTATTGTATCGTAGACGGCAGCATCCCCGTGGGGGTGGTACTTACCTATCACATCGCCAACTATGCGAGCTGATTTCTTATACGGCTTGTTATGCGTATTGCCTAGCTCATGCATTGCCCATAGTACCCGCCTATGTACAGGCTTAAGACCATCTCGGACGTCGGGCAGTGCGCGTCCTATAATGACTGACATAGCGTAGTCGAGATAACTACGCTTCATCTCTTCTTCTAGATTGACTGGTACTTTTTCTGCGATCATTTATTCTCATACCTGTGTTCGAAGTTATTGAGGTTATAAAACCCAAATTATAACGTGAGTTAGCTAGCATATACCAGCCATGGCTGCGGATATTACGTATTTGTATTTTGTCTGCTTTAATCGTTCATGATAGAGTATTTAATGTTTCCGGTGGCAGAGATGGTTGTCAAAAAGATAGTACCTACCGACATTACTCGGTATGTAGACCTAGATAAATGTGAACGGTATTTGTATTTTCGACTGCATAAGGACGCCTTACATGGCAGGATCTTTAGCGAAGTGAAGCATGACCCAATTCCTCCGATCCTTAAAACTATGGGGGAGAAATTCGAGCGCGAAGTGGAAGCTGCAATAGCTCATAGGTACAGTCTACGGCGGCTACCCTTACCTGAGAAAGGCAGTTTAGAGGTATTGAAAGAGGTGATAGCACGATTACCTGCAGGTGGGGTGGTCTTTCTTGCTCAAGTAGCTCTTAGCGCTGAAATAAATGGCTGGGTAGTGGACGGTACCCTAGATTTGCTGAGGCTGCGTCGTGATCGACGTGGCCGCCTGAGCGCTTTGATAATAGATGCCAAGTGCTCTTCTGAGGTAAAAGTCGAGCATAAACTACAAGTAGTCTTCTACAGGTTGCTCTTGGAGACCGTCTTCCAGAACAACGGTATAGATTGTTCGAAGATCAGGACAGCTGTGGTATATCGCGGCTCGAGAGATTATTTCAGGGTAAAAGACGATGCTGAGCGTGCAAAACTCAGGCGACATCGGAAAGCTTCTTTAAAGTTGCTTGCTGCGCCAGATGCCTTTTTGGAATTCATCGATGACTACGAAACATATAGGTATGAACTGGAAGATCTTGTCCTTGGACCTAAATCTAAAGCCGAGAGTTTGCTTGCTGCTAAACTGGAAGATCTAGACTTTAGCTTAGACCAAAAGTGTGATACTTGCTCCTATAACACCTACTGTATGAGATGGTGCGAGGAATACCAGGATCTGGCGTTACTGCCTTTCATAAACGTAACTGACCGCAAGGCACTTATCAGTAAGGGTATAAAGGCCATACCTCAACTAGCTGCCCTTGGCATTGATGAAGGGAACGTTCAAGCTAAGCAAGAAAATTCTCTAAAAGCAGAGCTTTTTCGACTTTTTGATTTGGGAGCACGCCTAGACGAACTGATATTTCGCGCTAATGTGTGGTTACATTCTCGCAATCGTAGTACCTATGCAACTCAAAGGATTCCTACCAAAAGACATAGTTCGCTTCCCCATAGCGACCTGAACATGAATTCTAACCTCGTGATGGTTTATCTCGATGCTCAGAAGGACTATTTTCAGGAGCGAGTGTTTATGTTAGGAGCGCTCGTAGTAGCGTACGCTGCGGGTGCGCCGAAGAGACGTCGCTATGTCGTCAAGATGACGGATTCTGTGCCCGATACCGCAGAAAAGGAGATGAATCTCTATTGCCAGTGGACAGGGGAACTGCTCGATACCATAGTAGAGATTGCTGAACCGACGCTAGATGGCTGGAAAAAAGCTCCTATACACATGGTCTTCTTTGATCGTTTGACGTGGCAACATCTGCTGGACGGTATGTCGCGCCATCTGTCTGACGTGTTTGGTACGACATCGCTTTATGATTTTATAACACAGGTAGCAGCATACGACTCACCTGTCATAACCTTTCTCACTGAGGAAATCCGTAGCTTCAGTGCCTATCCTTTGGTCTCCCATTCGCTACAGCAGCTGGCCTGTTACTTGGGCTATTCTTGGAGGGACGAAAAGCGAGACTATAAGAAGCTGTTTCACGAGCGGTTGTTTGACTGGGCAGGAGTACTCGACGGAAAGGACGGTAAGAGGAAATACACGGCAAAGGCACGCTTTAGTTCGACGATCCCATTGGAATACGCATATGTTGCCTGGAGGACGTTGCAAGCAGACAAAGAATTTGAAAAGTATGGCAAGGTCAGCATATAGAGGACTTAGAAGCTTTCGAGAAGTGTCGATTAGGGGCACTAGAACACATAGCATCGGATCTTCCCAAAGACAACTGTTCTACCAAACATCCATTTGAGCTGCATACACTGAGGTCTTTGCGGAATAAGGCACGTCATTTGGCTGAATCGATGAAGGAATTCATAACCATAGAGCGGCATGTAGAGCTGGCAGAATGGAAAGCAGCAAGGTGGCTAGAGCCAGAAAAGCGCGTCTTGCGTGGTGAAACGTTACTTGTACGCTATTGTGAGGAAGATCAACCTTCGGCTGTTGCTGAAGCTATCCGGCGAGGTGCCGAAAAGTATAAAAAGAAGGTAGAGCTAGAGCGGGTAGGTCAACTAACTGCTGATGAGAAAAAGTTATTTCGTTGGTCATATGACAAACTGTCGGTGAAACTGCGGCTAGCTGACACAGGCTTGAAGTGCACGCTCGATGATATGGTGTTACGAAGCACCTTACAGGAAGGCGACAAAGTAGTAGTATACAGTCGCTGGGCAGTGGATGACCGATTACCAATTAGTGAACAGAAACCTTTTACGCCGACCGTACGCCAGCTACTTTATGGGCCACGGGCATCGCTAGACAAAATAGTACTGGATAGAGCTGAAGATGGAACTGTTGTTGCTGGGTATGTAGAGCTGACTATGGAACCGACTCGTCGGTCTGATAGGGTTTACTGTTTTAATTCTATTGAAAAGCCTATAGAGCCGGGGCTATACACCCTGGATATAGATCCTAACAACATATACAGCTACTTGTGCTTGCAGGTTGTAGAGCGGTTATGCTCGGCCGAAGAGCATGGAAAGCCCGAATCAAATGCGCTGTATTATAGACTTACTAGGAACAAACCTTCGGTAGCATGGTCGCAAACGGCGCAACAGGCACAGGAGAGATTTTTACGAGGTTTAGAAGAATTTGCCAAAGAAGGGCTTCTTCATCACTTCGACGAAGAGAGAGCCGACTACATATCCGGCCATGGCTCTGATGCGATACTTTTAGTGCAAGGACCGCCTGGTACGGGAAAGAGCTATACTACAGCTTTTGCTGTACTGGCTCGGATGCAGGGAGCTATGGCTGAAGAGCGCAGGTATTGCGTACAGCTCTCTTGTAAGACGCATGCGGCAACTGATGTACTAATCAAGAGCTTACGCAAGGTACAACAGATTTTGATGAAGCTTCACGAGGAGCGACCAGAGCTGTTTTCCAAGTACTTTGACCGTCGCTTACTAGCAGTACCATTGATTAGAGTAGGTGGACGGGAGCAGTTAGGTGGAGGTTTCATCGAGTACCCCAAAGATTCGAGTTTCAACAAAGTACTAAAGGAGATAGGGAAGTATCGATGGGTAGCAGTAGCAATGACGCCTGGGTCTGCTTACAAGCTTGCATGGAATGACCGTGAGGGTAACTGCCGCTGGGCTGATTGTTTGGTAATTGACGAAGCCTCGCAGATTAATTTGCCTGAAGCATGCATGGCTGCTTTGGGATTAGGTGAAGAAGGACAGTTGATAGTTGTAGGCGATCATAGGCAGATGCCTCCGATAGTCCGCCACGATTGGGAAGGAGAGCCACGAAGGACGTTTCAGGAGTATGAATCTTTTCGCTCGCTTTTTGGGCTGCTTATGTCTAGAGATGTGCCTATAGTCAGGTTCAGCGAGAGTTTTAGGCTACATAAGGTAATGGCAAGGTTTTTATGCAACGAGGTTTACATTCGTGATGGAATAAACTTTTATTCTAGGCGAGAAGAACTGTTAGACGACGTTTCGTATGACGAACCTTTTGTTCGGGCTGTGCTCAAAAGTGACTATCCATTAATAGTGGTCATACATGATGAAGCGGTAAGTCAAACGCAGAATTTGTATGAGCTAAGTCTTACAAGGCCTGTGCTGGAGGCACTTAGCAAGCTATATGGTCTGGATGCTTCTGATGGATTAGGTGTAGTTGTACCTCATAGGTTGCAGCGTGGGCTTATAAGGCGCTTTGTATCTTGTCTTACGACGGATGGTACCTCTGCAGTGGACACGGTTGAGCGGTTTCAGGGCGATGAGCGGGATGTAGTAGTCGTTAGTGCTACTGAAAGCGATCCGCAGTTTATACAACTGTGCAGCAAGTTTTTGCTTGATCCGAGGAGGCTTACTGTAGCACTTAGTCGAGCACGCAAGAAGATGGTACTTGTTGCATCGCGCTCTATTTTTGAGATGTTTGAACCAGACAGAGAGACTTTTGAAAATCTGTGTATGTGGAAGAATCTAAAGCGCTTCTGTAAGGATATTTTATGGGAAGGCAAGGTAGGTGATCACAACGTATGTGTGCGGGGAGCTTGTATATAGCTAGCTGTGTAGAAGTATTAGACATTATTTGCGGTAGCCTAGTTGTTATTGTTGGGGAGGGAGAGAAGAGCTAAAAGTAAGCGCTCGTGCCTAGGGGCTTGAGCGCCTTACATGCTACTGGAGGCGTTATGTGTGAGCTCTCGCCTAATGATTCCTCGGCATCGTTGCTGAAGAGCTACTTTACCTTCGATTCTTTAGGTTGAGCTTGCTGCTGGATCTTTTGTTCAGGTTTTGGTGTGGTAGCTGCTTTATCGCCTACATGCAACTCGCAATTACCAAAGCTAACCTGTAGCTTACCGTCTGAGCGGCTTAGCATCACCTCTAGTGTATTTGCTTTGATCACGGTTTGGTCATTTACTTTGCCTGAAAGTTCAACGCTGTCGGCATCGATCTCGCCTGCTATTTCACCTTGAGACTTAAGCTGTGAGACTTTGACTTGCCCGTGTACAGCGCCAGTTTGAGTGACGAGCAATGCTGGTGCCGAAACCTCGCCTTTTACTTTACCGCTGACAGTAATAGGGCCTCTAGACCTGATAGAGCCTTCAACCTCCGTTCCGTCTTCCAAAATAGTTTGTTTGAGTTCCTCTGGCATTATGGCTCTCCTTTCTTAGGATTTCAAAATCTTGAGTCTGAGGTGACAACCTTTCTCGAAGCCGAATCTAGTTTGTTCTGGTGGTTGTTGAACGGTGCCTATCACAGAACCTGATTTACCTACGAATAGCACTTTTGGACCTACTATACCGGGCGAGTCACCGTCTTCGTTGAACCTACCATGTACTGTAATTTCGCCAGCGCCTACTATTTGACATCCTTCCAAGACTCCGTTAGGGCCTATAGTAAGTTGGGCTCCGTTACCAACAGTAATGGAGCATTTTACGAACCTACTTTCAATTTCTACTATGGAGTTCTCACCGAATTCGAGAGTGGCGTTTTTGAGCACATCACCTTTGCCGAAAAAGCGTTTTGCCTGTATTTCTGCTGGCGGTGCGGCTGGGGCCACGGCTGATGCTGTGGCTGGTTCTACTATGGTGATGACGCCACTTTTAGCTTGTCTGTAGTATTCGACCAGTTTACTACCGGGCACCATTACTGATCCATTGCCTTCTGGAGAAAAGTCTACTGTTTCAGCTAGAACGCTTGCCAACTGTTCTGGATTAATTTCCAGGCCATAGAGTTTTGCTCCTGTTAGGTTGGCTGAGGAGAGTTTAGCACCCTTGAGATTGGCTTGGCGCAGATCAGCTCCGGTCAAGTTGGCCCGAGCTAGGGATGCGTTCTCAAAATTAGCTCCTTCTAGACTGGCGTTGCTAAGGTTAATACCTTCGCAGTAGGCATCCTTTAAGACTGCTTCTCTGAGGTTTGCTCCAGAAAGATCTGCTTCTTCTAGGTTGGCTTTTTCGAGACGTGAGTACTGAAGGTCGATGCCTTTTGCTTTTGTACCTCCAAGGTATGCTTCGTTTAGATCTGCGTTTGATAGCTGTACTTTTTCAAGGGTGGCGCCGCCGAGGTTAGCTAGCTCTAGTTGGGCGTAGCTGAGTCGAGCACCTATAAGTTTGGCACCTTCGAGGGTAGCGCCTTCGAGGTTAGCTCTACTTAGGTCTGCATGTTGCAGGTTTGCTTGCTCTAGATTTGCACCTTCGAGATCTGCTTTCTGCAAGTTTGCACCTTCGAGATCTGCTCGGACAAGATAGGCGTCTCTGAGATTGGCGCTAGAGAGATTGGCTTTTCTGAGATTACTTTCTTCGAGATTTACGCCTTCAAGATCAGCGCGTCGCAAGTTAGCATTCTCTAAATTAGCTTGACTTAGAGAGATATCTCTTAAGTCTGCTCTTTCTAAACTCTCGCCTCTATTAACTTTTTCTAAGACTTCTTCTCTAGAATAATCTGCCATAAGTCCCTCTCACCTTTGCTGCCCCGAAACAGGGGCTTGAGTTAAGATCTTTGGGCTACATCATTCCTGCAGTGCTTTGTATATACTCCTCTAGTCGTTGTATACGTCTATCGAACGATAGTTTCTGGAGTTCATTAACTAGGTCTAACTCACCCATTTCGGCAAGCACTACGTTTATTTGCAGTACACAAGCTTGCCTGTTTTGCCGGAATTTTCGCTTTTCGTGTGCCAGTGCTGGGTTGGCCCATTCTTCTGCTGAGGCTCGCTCGAAGCCTTCATGTTGCCTCTTCAGCTCCGCTACCAGCTCGATAAGTCTGTTACGGTATCCTGACTGGGCTACATCGCGAGGAGTGCCTTCTAGTTCTTCTCTATACTCTTGGAATTTGTTGCAGATGCGTTCACATAGCCACAGCGGGATACCGGTAGCAGCAGCCAAATCTTCTTTCTTTGCCAAAAAAAGGGTGTCGAGGGAAGTAAGCCCAGCTCCGTAGAGCTTCTCGAAGGTCACGCGCCCTAGATCTGGAATCTGTTTGAGTAGAGAGTTAATTATTATACCTTCGCGTTGCTGTTCTTCTTCTCCTATGGTAAAGGTCTGCGGCAGTACTTCTATCAGCTCGTCATAGCTTGATAGGATCAGATCCCTTATGTCTCCCCCAAGCACTCTGTCTTCGCTAGCTTGTGCTAAGGATAGCGCTTCATCGAAGTCGACCATCTTCTTGGCAGCTGCCTTGAGTTCCATCGACTCGGCTGCTCTGCTGATGCTGCGCAATGCTGGCCGGCAGATGTCGATCCACTCTTTAGTGGCAGTACCTCGCTTTAGCTCGAAGACAAAGTTTTTGACTGGCTTAGCATAATTTGCGGCAATATTTGCGAAGAGATCCTGTATAGCTGCTTCGTCGTGCTTAACCTCACCCGCTCCAGAAGCAGGTGTCGACAGCACTTCGGATGGGAAGTTTCTGTTAAATGCTGCATCGAAGGCTTCATCGAAATCTTCGACCATTTCATCGAAGATATTAAATCCGCTTTCTGGGCCTTCTCTAGGAGTTTCAATTTGTGGTGGAGGCTGAAATATGTCCTCTCCGAACGTTGCTGCCGCAGGTTGTACTTCTTGCAGCTCTTCGATGAATGTTTGCTGCTGCTCGTATTGCTCAGGCTGAGTGAGGCTCTGAGGCTGCAGGTCGACAGGAGGAGTGATAATCTCTGGTTGCAGCCTAGCGGGTTCAGGTTGCGGCCTAGCCGGTTCGGGCTGTGGCCTCATTGGTTCAGCCTGTACCCTTGCAACCTCAGGTTGCTGCTGCCGCGTTGTTTTCGGTTCTACTCTAGGTGGCTCGTAACGGACTTCCTCTCTTTTTGGCGGAGGAGTAGGAGTTACTTCTTCTTTACCCCAGAGTGATTTGAAGATCTTGTCTAAAATTCCCATACCATCTCCTGTGGATTTGGGGCTTTTTGACTACTTAAACTTCTAGAGTTCCTGTCTACAGAAGATCTGTCTGCCGCGACTATAGCTATATTGCCGCGTTTCTTGGGACGACGTCTCGACTTGTAAAAATATATCACTGAATCTGCTGCTTGCGGAATATAACTTCTGACTAGAGACTGGCTGTCGAGATTGCCGCCAAAACGGATATTTTTGTAACTGGGTTGCGGCTCTAGCTGTTTCGAAGGAGTTTGATCTTTGGCTCTGGGCACCTTATTTAAAAGTAAGCGAGATACTTTGTCCCAGCGTAGTCCTGAGTGTCTCAGTCCAGGTCCTAGAATTGCGACTTCCCAGCTGCTTTCTTCAAAACTTCTAAACCTGCTTCCGATGACTGCCATCATGGCGTTTTTTGAGCCTCATTCCTTATTGCAAAACTAGTACTTTCTACCAACTGGGCTGCGGAAGATGTTATTATAACACGCAACAAGACGCCACATCGTAGTCAATTATAAGGTCTCTATGAATAAGAGTTAAGGTTAGCATCAGTATACATTACTCGGCGGTATTTAGTTTACATTAGATGCTTAATACATACCTACCGAACAACAGTCTACAAGAGGCCTTCGCTTGGCTCTTGTTACCAAAGTTTACCAAAAGCTGCCTTAGGCAGTGCTCTGAAATGCTCAGCAGTAGAAAGCAGACAGTAATATAGTTATTTCTCTGCCTTTAATCAATTGAAATTTAGGTTTTTGCCGGAAGTTTATTTGGAAGTTAGTCGGATCCGGCTATATGCGCGACTCGGCGCGCACATAGCTTGGATAAGGTTGGACACTAGCATTTTAGCCGTTTTTATTTTCGAATTCTTTCATAAAATCGACCAATGCTTTAACACCCTCTTTAGGAAAAGCATTGTATATGGATGCCCGCAATCCCCCTACCGATCGATGTCCTTTTAGTCCATCCAGGCCTGCTGCAGTGGCTTCCTTGACAAACTTCTTTTCCAGTTCTTCGTTTGGCAGCCTGAAGGTTACGTTCATCAGGGATCTGCTGTCTGGCTGTGCATGCCCTCTGTAAAAGTCACTCGAATCTATTACGTCGTACAGCATTTTAGCCTTCTCTTCGTTTATCTTTTGCATTGCTTCCAATCCGCCTAAGCCTAATAACCATTTGCAAACAAGTCGGACGATATAGATAGCAAATACCGGCGGAGTATTGTAAAGAGACTTAGCTTCAACGTGGGTCTTATAAGCAAACATCGTGCCCATATCTGGGGGAGGGTCTTTAACCATATCTCTGCGGATGATGACTACGGTAACGCCTGCTGGCCCCATGTTTTTCTGTGCACCAGCATAGATCAGGGCATGTTTGCTTACGTCCATTGGCCTTGAAAGTATGTCCGAGGAGGCATCACAAACTAGAGGTACGTTTCCTACTTCAGGCACACGGTGCCACTCTGTCCCGTAGATGGTGTTATTCGAGGTGTAGTGGACGTATGCTGCCTCAGGATCAAGCTTGAACTCTTCCTGTTTAGGTATCCGGACAAAGTTTTCCTCTTCCGTAGATGCTGCGATATTGACCGTGCCGACCTTCTTAGCTTCCTTGACGGCAGCTTTTGACCATAAGCCGGTGACTAGATAGTCTGCCTTACCGCCTTTTTCCATAAGGTTCATAGGTACCATAGAAAATTGCGTACTGGCACCACCTTGAAGAAACAGGACATGGTAGTCGTCCGAGATGCCGAGCAAAGTGCGCAGGTCAGCCTCTGCTGCTTGAATAATGTCTTCAAAAATCTTCGATCTGTGGCTTATTTCAAGCACAGACATTCCTACCCCAGGTAAACTGAGTAGGTCGCGCTGAGCTTCTTCTAAAACCGGCAGTGGAAGCATTGCCGGCCCGGCGCTGAAGTTAAATATTCTCTCGGTCACGTTTTTCCCTCCTAAAACTTTGTAGTCGGCTGCTAGCTTATTCATACCCTCGGTTGTGGTCAATGACTTTGCAGCAGTTGCTCCTTTTCTGATGAGTTATTGAAAATCTGCCCCTAGGAGCTTAGACTTGATTGCACTTAGACTTTCTAGGGAGAAGTATGTGGAACTAGTTCTCTTTGAAGTAACTGAAGGTATAGCTACTGTAACGCTGAATCGTCCTGAATCGCTCAATGCTATGAGTGTCGAGCTGACTGCAGCACTATCAGAGGTGTTTACAAAGTTAACTGGCATGAGCGAAGTAAGGAGTGTAATTCTTACCGGTACAGGACGAGCTTTTTCTTCTGGCGGTGACATCAAGCAAATGGCAGCTTTGACGACCGTAGCTGATTTACCGTCCCGCATCTACGAAGCACTTTTAGCTTATAATCAGCTAATATGTGCCATCAGAGATTTGCCTAAACCAGTAGTGGCGGCAGTAAACGGTGTCGCTATTGGAGCGGGGTTTAATCTCGCACTTGCCTGTGATGTCAGGATAGCAGTTGAAAGCGCAACATTTAGTCAGGCTTTCGTACGTCTTGGCCTGATACCAGACTGTGGAGGTACATTCTTCTTGCCGAGAATAGTTGGCCTGGCAAAGGCCTTTGAGCTTATGCTTACGGGTGAAACCTTGACTGCTATGCAGGCAAAAGAGCTGGGGGTAGTGAACCTAGTAGTCAGTGAAGCTCAGCTGATGCTTGCTGCACGCGAGTTTGCTATGCGGATGGCAATGCTACCCACTGCCACGATCGGAAGGCTAAAAAAGCTGCTCGATGCTAGCTTTTCTCACTCCCTCCAGCAGCAGCTATCTCTTGAAGCTCAGTTTCAGGCCGAGTGTGCCAGCTCGCAGGATTTTTCTGAAGGTGTTCGTGCTTTCTTAGAAAAGCGCCCCCCAAAGTTTGTTGGATATTAGCAGCGTTTGGCTTGAATTATCCATACGGCATAATTTATTCTTGCTATTCTCTGCTATGGCTATAGAAGAAGTAGAACAGGCTAACGCTAGGTTTTACAAAGCCTTTGAGGAATGCAGTACTGCTGCCATGGACCAAGTCTGGCTGCAAGCTGATTGGGTCAGGTGCATACATCCAGGTTCGGAGATAGTTGTCGGTTGGAAAGAGGTGCGAAATAGTTGGGCTGAGATATTTTCCAGCACGAAGAGCATAAAATTATCGATATCTAACCTGTTTATCAAAGTAGTTGGTGATATGGCCTGGGTTGAGTGTCTAGAGAATATAGCTACGTTTTTCGAGCATGGCTTTACTTCCGGTCAGGTGCAGTCAACGAATATTTTTCTGCGTACTGAGGACGGATGGAAAATGATACACCATCATGCGTCGCTGTTACCCGCAGATGTGCCTGATGATTGGGACGAGGATATTCTGCACTGAGAAGCAGCAAGCTGACGAGCAGGGAAGACTTAGAGCTAGAAAAGTACGTGCCCTACAAGCCTCTTGAGCTGGATTTTGCTGATGGAGATTCTTTAGTCTGTATGCTAGCACTACCGTAGTCGGTATTCATGCGTGATAACGGACATAGCACTAGTATCTTCGATGCGTGTGGTGATAATTCAGCCAAGGGCCTGTGGTAGCTTAGTAATGCTGTCAGTTTCGTAAGTGTTCCCTTGTGAAGAAGAGCTTCAGTGGTTGGTCATAAGGCCGAGTAGTAAAAGGCTGTCGGCAGTTAAAGGAGTTTTTGGTTATGAAGCTAGTAATCAGCACAATAGGACCTGACCGTGTAGGTCTAGTGGAGGCTATATCTAAGGTCATCAATGATTGTAATTGCAATATAGAAGACAGTAAAATGGCTGTCTTTTGCGGTGAGTTTGCTGCTATCTTTCTTGTGGCTGGTAGTGAGCAAGCTTTAGCTACTTTAGAGCGACGCTCCGACGAGCTACGTCAGCATGGCTTGACCGTCTTTATTCGCAAGCCGTCGGATAGACCACGTGGTGAACCCACGATTCCGTATCGGATTACGGCATCCTCCCTAGACCATCCGGGCATAGTCTATAGAATAACTAGAACGCTTGCTGAAGCAGGAATAAACATTGAGGCAATGGAGACAAAACACTACTATGCTCCTACAAGCGGTGCTCCTATGTTTAGGTTTGAGGCAGACATCTCTGTTCCTACGCACGTGAATTTGCCGCGCTTGCGCGCTCATCTGCAACAAATAGGCGAGGAAGAAAACATAGATATAGAGCTTAGCAGCAACTAGGTGGAATATGCGCGTAGTTTCAGAGTTTAAGGAATTCATTGCTCGTGGTAATGTGGTTGATCTTGCAGTGGGCGTGATAGTAGGCGGTGCCTTTGGTAAAATAATCTCCTCCTTTGTAAGTGACGTACTAACTCCGGTTTTGGGTCTTTTCACTGGCGGGGTGAATTTCGCACATCTTAAGCTGAGGATAGGCGGTACGGATGCCTCACCGGTAATGCTCAACTACGGACAGTTTGTGCAAAACGTCATAGACTTTTTAATCATAGCCGCGGTAGTTTTTGCCATGGTGAAAACTGTAAACGCACTCAAACGGCAGTCACCGGCCGTACCTGAACCACCGCCCGAGCCTCCTAAGCAGGAGCTGCTTCTTGCTGAGATTAGAGACATTTTGAAAAAGCAGGTCAGCTGAGTTTTTAATTTGTTATGCAAATCAACGAGTTACTCAAGCAAGTTGGGATAGATCGCCGAGCCGAAAGTTTGTACTCTTTTGATAGAAAGACGGTCTGGGCGGTCAATGTTGCTACCGAGCTTGCTCTGGAGTGCTTTGAGCTGCTTGCGGCTGAATCTGCTAGAAGCGGCTACTATCCTGTGATACTGGGCGATCCTGAAGAAGTGGAAGAGGATCTTGTGGATCTTGACATAGGGGATTTCTCGCCAGAAGAGCTAATCTGTCAAGCTGAGGAGATAGATCCCGTAAGTTGGTTTGAGCAGAGGGTCAATTCTGACAGGGAATATTTCGAACTGCCACGCTCTAAAGTGATAGAGCTTGAGTCAGTGCCTGAGATATTTGCAGTGCTTTATAGCCACGATGGCAGTCATCTTCTCGACGAAGTTGTCTTGGCATTACTTCCTACAAGATATTGTTGGGAAGTACCTGCTTGGTTGGGTTTCGGTGGATGGGGTGATTGCCCTGAACCAGCTGAGCATGTAGCTGTCCTCAGGCACTGGTACGAGCTTTATGGCGCTAGGATAGTCACTTTGTCTCGCGATACTATGGAACTGACCGTTGCCGATCCACCAGAAGGTGATACGCTTGAGCTAGCCCGCGAACATTTTGTCTACTGCCCGGACGTGGTCTTTCAAGACACAGGTTCTATAGACGTGTTAGCTGAGTACTTGAAGCGGTGTCGTATATGGCATTTCTGCTGGAACTAGTTTATTCTGCGGTGACTAAACAGCATGTAACCTATCATCTTGTAAAGCAATCTTGCGCCAACGTTTGCGTCCCAGTTGTCTTTTCCGTCTTCTGCAGGTGCTACCTCGCTTAGATCGAATCCTACTATCTTTCGCCCGCTGTCTACGAGACGTGCAAGCAAAGCGACGGTCTCTTGAAAGCTTAATCCGCCAGGGACAGGCGTGCCTGTATTAGGACATAAAGCTGGGTCTAAGCCATCTATGTCAAATGACAAATAAACGTTTTCAGGTAGCTCAGCTACTATTCTGTCGGCAAGTTCTGTCCAAGAAGCACCTTGAAACTTGCGCTCAGCGAGAAACTCGTCAAAGTAGACCGAGATGCGGTCTTTGTAAGTTTTTACCAGCTCTAGTTCAGCTTCGCAAAAGTCGCGTATGCCAACCTGAACCAGCTTAGCTACTTGTGGTAGCCTAGTGATTACGTTAAACATGATCGAAGCATGCGACCATGTGAAGCCTTCGTATGCTTCCCTGAGATCTAAATGTGCGTCTAGATGAAGTATGCCTAAACCCGAGTAAGTTTCTGCATGGGCTTGTATCGCCCCATAGGGCACCGAATGATCGCCGCCTATGACGCCAACGAGCTTGCCTTCCGCAATAAGGTCCTTGCATTGCTCGTAAACTATCTCGTTTAATCTTTCTCCTGAGTTGTTGACCTTGTCGAGCAGCTTTTGCAGCTTGTTTGGTGCTGCCTCACCACGTATCTCTCGGACGGCACGCCTTGCTTTGCGATTGAGTTCTAATATCTCTTTAGATTCAGGTAGCAGATAGATACCTGCCTCATAAGGTCGACCTGTAACATAGTCATAAAGATCCACTTGTCGGCTGGCTTCAAGTATTGCCGACGGACCTCGTGCCGTGCCTGCTCGGTAGGAAGTAGTGGCTTCGAAGGGTACCGGTATAAGCACCACACGGCTATCGTCTCGACCTGAAGTCAGCCCAAATATGCCTGAGTCTGGAGTGGCCGCTGCGTTAGGGTCGAATCTCTTCATTGTTATGACTTCCTACGGCAGATAGGGTCTCGTGAGGTTTTCATACCCCTCTTCAGTGACAAAGATATCGTCTTCGATGCGTATGCCGCCTAGCGGAGTTAGCCTATCAATCGTCTCCCAGTCGAAGTCAATGCTATGTTGGCTATTTCTGAAAGGTTCGAGCAGCATCGGTATGAAGTAGAAACCTGGTTCTATAGTAAAGAGGTTACCAGCTACTATCTTGCGGGTAAAGCGTAAGAAAGGGTATTCCTTGGGTGGTAGGAGCAAGGAGCCATCTTCGTCGGCATAATGTCCTGATACGTCGTGTACTTGTATGCCGAGTAGGTGACCTAGGCCGTGTGGGAAGAAGGGTTGAGTGTATCCTCGCTCAAAGATCTCTTCGGGGCTTAAGCGGACGAGGCCTGTTTCAGACAGTATTCTGGCGACGCCGCGATGAGCCTCTCGGTGTAGCTCTACATAATCAACCCCTGGCTTTACCATCTCTACAAGCGAGCTTTGCAGATCTTCCATTCTGTTTAGTATCCCGTAGAACAGGGAATCTTGTCCTTCGCGCAAGTAGGTTCTTGTAATGTCGCTACAGTAGCCATTTACGCGAGCACCAGCATCGATAAGTAGTAGGTTACCCGTTGTAGCACCTCGACCACGTTTATTTTGATAATGCAATATTGCAGCCTTTTCGTCTAAAGCTACTATAGTATTATAGGGCATTTGAGAGTCTGTAGCCTCGCAAGCCATTAGGTATCTTATGTGGATCTCGTACTCGCTAGCTCCTTCTCTAAAAGCCTGCGCTGCTGCTAGGTGTCCTCTTGCTGCCTTTGCCGCAGCTTGTCTAGTGCATTCTACTTCGTAGGGTGTCTTGATCGAGCGTGCAAAGTCAAGACGAGTCATCAGCTTACGCGGTGCTATGAGTTCTATACCTATAGAGCTTGCAAAAGCTTCGTTATCGCCAATATAAGCCGTTCCGCTCAAGTCGTCTGGCAAGAAGGCAGACAGCTTATCGAGGCTGTCTACCTCAACTATATCGAATTCCTCCATCCAATACTCGTTTCGGCTATCGGGGACTTCGTACCAGAAATCTTTGGGTACATGCTTGATGAGGAAAGGCTTTTTTCCTGGTTGTACTAAAAGTAAGTGGTCGGGGCCTTGCAGAGGTAGCCAATGAGCAAAATGCGGTACTGTTCTAAACGGGATGTGTATGTCGTCTGCAAAATAGTAGCTTTCTGTACCAGAGTGCAGTAACACAGCTTCTATAGGCTGACCATCTCTTTCGAGCGTCTCTAGGATAGCTTCATACTTGTTCTGCAACTGTCGGACATGCTCTTTGTATAGATCCTTCATGTCTGTGCTCCTTGTTCTTCTAGAGGTGGCAGCAGCCATTCTATAGGCCCTTTGAGGAACTCTACACCTAAGATCGTTGTTCCTGCGGCAGAGCTGCGTACGTTACGTACAGCAGCAGGGACAGAATGCATGCTGTCTACGGTGAAGATCATGAGTTGCGCACCAACCTTGACTGATCTATGACGCAACTCTATGCTTGCTCCCTTCACGCTTGTAGTGTCTGTAGAGGCAAGTTCGGCGAAGAATTTGCCGTCAACGTCGTATGCGACTACTATGACTGGTATCCTGTGATTATAGCGAGGAGCATGACGCCTTTTCTGTTCTTCAGGTTGTTTGGTTGATGCTCCGATAGACCTACGATGTAACTCAAGTGCTTCTCCGATGTAGTAGTGCAGCTCTGCTGAAGTAGGATCGATTTGAGCAGCGTTGAAGAACTCCGAGAGTGATTCGGCGAACTTGCCTGCTCTGAATTTTTCTAGTCCTTGCTGGAAGTGAATCTCAAAATCTTCTTCTTTCTTCAAGGCAATCTAGCCTCAGTGTTTCCTTCAGTCCAGGCCTCGCCATCAGGTTTCGCTGGTAGTAAAGAGGCTGGAAATTTTGGCAAGGAGTATAAAAAGTATTATAGTTTCTATAAGTGGAAATGCAACAACGAGGTTTTTGGAGAGTTGACACGTGAGCAGACCTCTAACTAAAATTGCGCCGGTGATAAGGCTACTGTTCTTCATCTTGATGATATCTTATAGTGCCTTGGCACAGCAAAGGCCGCTGCTGACTGAAGATGTAGACATAATAGAACCAGGCATGGTCAGGGCGCAGATAGGGTCCGAATTTCTACAAGATCAGCACTACGCACTTTCAGGCTTAAAAGGTGATCTTACGCGTCTTGGCATAATTGACTTGGCTTTTGGGTTAGCTCCGAACGTGCAGTTTGAAGTTGAGGGTACGATACGCGACTTTTTAAGCATAAATAGTCGTAGTAAGGCTCTAATACCCTTGGATATACCGCCAGACGCTGTAAATGCTAGCGATGTGGGAGATTTTACACTTGCGACAAAAATCAAGCTGCGCAATGAGTCGCGTCGCTTTCCTGCAGTGGGCTTCCGCTTCGGCGTACAGCTGCCCAACACAAACCAAGCTCGTGGGCTTGGGACGAATTCGATGAACTTCTTTGCTACGGCTTTGCTTGGCAAGCGGTTGTTTTCCAACAGACTGAATATTTTTGCTAACTTAGGACTTGGAATACTTGATGCTCCGCTTGAGCGTTTTTCCCAGAATGATGTATTGCTGTACGGGCTTGCAGGAATTTTTAAGCTTAATAACAGGATCAACCTCGTGGGAGAAGTGCACGGTCGCTACAGCACGCGTGTAGCTGCTGCTGGCACTGAAGACATTGCTCAAGCGCGTCTAGGTATGCAGCTATTTGCAGCTGGTTTACGTTTTGATTTAGCTGGTGTCAAAGGGCTTACCAACTTTAGTCCGCGTTCAGGCATCGTCTTGGGCCTAACGAAGGATATTAAAGCTTTTACTCCTGTGAGGTGATGTATGCAGTTCAGTGACGTTCTTGTGCCGACAGACCTCAGCCAAACTTCGCTTAAGTCACTTGAGTATGCCAAGTCGCTGGTGGCAAGTGATGGAGAAATCTACCTTCTGCATGTTATAGACCAAGATTTTGTGCAAAGAGCTGTAGAGCAAGAGTTGGGTTCCTCGGAGCAGATAATAGGGTCTATGCGCGAGCGAGCCGAGCGTATCCTTGGAGAAGTTATAGAAAACGACTTAGAGGCAAAGGCTAAACTTAACAAAATGGTTGTGGTAGGAGTGCCGTTTGTAGAAATCTTGCGTATAGCAAAGGATCTGGACTTTTCGCTAATCGTGATGTCGATCCGAGGCTCTAGCTCGCCTCTCAAAGAAATCTTTTTTGGTAGCACTGTAGATAAGGTGCTCAGGGCAACGAAGATACCGGTAGTCTGCATACCTGCTTGACAGGCTACTTTATGCTGCTATAGTTTTTCCCTCAGGCACCCTTAGCTCAGCTGGATAGAGCGTCGGCCTCCGGAGCCGAAGGTCAGTGGTTCGAATCCACTAGGGTGTATCACGCCTTCGTTTTCCTTCTTCTTTGCCCAGAAGCTTTTTACGAGGAGTTTATGGCTCGATACTATTTAATAGGCATATGTGGTACAGCTATGGCTTCGCTTGCCGGGCTTTTAAAATCCATAGGGCATGAAGTCATGGGCTCCGATGCGAATATCTATCCGCCAATGTCAACACAACTAGCCGAGCTTGGTATAGAAGTACGCCTCGGATATAAAAAAGAAAACCTTCATCCTCGACCAGATTACGTAGTCATAGGAAATGCTATACCACGAGGAAATCCCGAAGTGGAATACGTGCTAAATGAACGTCTGCACTATCTTTCTATGCCAGAAGTGCTCAAGGAGCTGTTTATACGAGGACGTTACTCGATAGTTGTTGCCGGTACTCACGGCAAAACTACTACTACTACCCTAATGGCCTGGGTGATGGAAGTAGCAGGTCTCAACCCGTCGTTTCTGATAGGTGGCGTGGCCGAAAACTTTGGAACAAGCTTCCGGGCTACTGATGGAAAGTATTTTGTTATAGAAGGGGATGAATACGATACGGCCTTCTTTGACAAAGGCCCGAAGTTTATGCACTACCTTCCGGATATGGTGATACTGAATAATGTCGAATACGACCACGCAGACATCTATCCCGATACTTTGGCTTATAGGTTGGCGTTCCGGCGTCTGATAAATCTCATACCTTCTCGTGGAAGATTAGTGTGTGGCTACGATAGCCCTGTCGTGAGAGAACTTGCACTGCACGCACCTTGCAGTGTAGATAGCTTTGCTACAGACTACGGAGAGGCAGTTTGGCAAGCTACAGTGCTAACAGCTGCCGAAGAAACTGCCTTCCGAGTTCATAAAAACGGTAAGTTCTACGGCGACTTTGTCACTTCTCTGGCCGGTCGCTTTAACATACGCAATTGCCTCGCAGTAGTAGCTGCTGCCGATGCTCTAGGAGTAGCTCGCAAAGACATAGAGCAAGCATTGGCGACTTTTAGAAGTGTCAAACGTAGAATGCAGATGCTTGCCTCAATAGCTGGTGTAACTGTCATAGATGATTTCGCTCATCACCCTACTGCAGTGCGCGAAACGCTCGAAGCCATTTCTGAACGCTATCCAGGTAGACGTTTGGTAGCTGTCTTCGAGCCAAGGTCATGGTCATCACGCAAGCGGGTCTTCCAAAAAGAATATGAATCGGCTTTTGATGCTGCCAGAATGGTAGTAATAGCTGACGTTTTTGAATCATTTAAGCTCTCCTCTGAAGATCGCTTCTCACCAGGAGAGCTGGCCGAAGCCCTGCGCTTGAAAGGTAAAAAAGCCTGGGCAGTGTCGGGAGTGGAAAGTATAGTTGAGCTGCTAGAAACCGAGCTGCAACCAGGTGACGTCGTCGTGGTAATGTCTAACGGCAGTTTTGGCGGTATCCATAGCAAAATATTGGATATGCTGAAACTGAAGTCCTAAGCTCTTCATAAATACTCAAAAATCGCTTTCTAGCGTGAGCTTGCTGGATTTTCTGCAGCAAGAGCAACTCGCAGCTTCTTTGTGACGATAACAAGATTGACCGAGCAGTCAGTAAAAGCAAGCTTTTATCACATTGTCTTTAAGGGGGATAGAGCGATGCGTATTGGTAGGGTGCTGGATAGTGTGCCGCAGCTAGAGTCAACCAGGGCGGTAACCGTAGCTAAGACTGTAGGTAGTAACCTGGCCGGAGTTACGAAAGTTGTAGGTGATTTAGTGCCAGGGCTATCTGCTGCAACGAAGATGGCAAAACGTGCCGGATTTCCAGAAAATCCGCTCTCGTTTGAAAACGTAAAGGACATCGGGAAATTGCTGCTTGGCACTATACCTCTTAGCGGTTTGGCACCTGATAAGATAAATGATGGGAAGATAGAAAATTATCCAAAAGGTGGTGGCTTGCGCTCTGAACCTAAGGTTTACTTGGTGAATGGGATAGCTACAAACGAGTACATGCGCGACCAGATGGGCGAACAGACAGCCAAAGCACTCGGTAGCAATGTCACGTTTATCAAGAACGCTACCGAAGGCCCGATTACTGATTTGCTACAGTGTGTGAAGGAGCTGGTTTTTGCCGTGCCTTCTAAACCTACTGAGACGCTCGCAAACGAAATCTATAAGAACCTTACTGCACAACCGCCTCAGAAGATGAGTCTTATAGGGTATAGCCAAGGCTCGATAATTACTACGCATGCTCTATCACTTGCCATAACTCGAATGAAGCAGGATGGGTACAGCGATGAACAGATCCGTAACTTGATGAGTGAAAACGTACGCGTTACCCTCGTAGGTTGTCCGGTTGACCTCAATAATCCTGCTCATACTATCGCGAACGTTCCGCCTGGCCTACCTACTTCCGGTACTAAACGGCTCGACTATTACTTCACCACCCAAGATCGAGTGCTCTATGGCAAAAACGAGCCGTTTGATGAGAGAATAACTCGTGAGACCGGCCCAGGAGAACTTGCAAGACCTAACTTTGAAATCGTGCGACACGATAAAGACCTTGTAGCTACGACAATCCATGACCTAGACCTGGGAGACGTTTTTGGACTGTTCAAGAACCCCGCAGAAGTGCTTATAAGGATAGGAGCTCAACTGATTGATGACCTGGGTAGCTCTTTTAAGGATACTCTCAATCCTGTCGGATACCATATGTATGAGCCAGTCTACTTGCAGCATATGGTTAATAGAGGTTTGGTCTTCTAAACTCACTCAACTTAGTCAAGATTTCGGGCTAATTGTCTGTTTGCAGTAGCTGTGCGGCGCAGAGTTTAGCTACATTTATGGGGCTGTCTAAGTAAGTAGAAACTTGGAGCAGATGCTGACTCTACTGGTTTAGTAATTTTCTCGAAGTTGGCAAAAAGCCTCGATACCGAAGGATTGAGCTGCTACAGAAAGCTTTGCAAAGACCTGTATAGTTTTCGTGAAACTTGCTTCCTTTCGATGTCTGTGTTCAAACAAAACAGATATCCATAAACTGTCTAGTACGGAGATTAAAGTAGCCGGCTTTTTTAAAGTGGCATACGAGCTACCGATCTACGTTGTGAGTACAAGATTTCGATGGTTAGAGAAAGAAATAATTAGTTGAGAAAAGCCAAGATAATCGTTTATAAGATGCTTAGAGAAATACAAAAAATATTTTGCTAAAAGCAAATAGACAATCTATTCAAATATCCCGCGCTAAGCTGATTCTACGGTATCGTCGCTTGAGTTAGATCTTTCCAAAGTCAACAGAATGAGAGTATAAGCTCATCTGTGCCTAGCTAGTGAAGATTTTCCACTGTCTGCGTACTCAGGCAAGAGTAGGCGACTTTGGTTGAAGGCGTCATGAGATAGCTTTCGTTTTTCCTTTCGTTCTAGCATAGAAATTGACAAGCAATAATGGAAGTTGGCTTACGAGTTACTTTTCGGTATAGTCAACCTACAACCGAATTTGATGAGAAAAGAAGACCTTCCCATAGATCGGGACACTTTATCAGGATATCTTGCCTTGGTACTTGGTTTTCTTACCGGTATTGCAAGCATTTTGTCTTGGGTAGCTGCTCCTTTTATCTGGTTTGTGCTGACTTGCTTTTTCTCTCTTTTGATCTGTCGAGTGGCAGACAAATGGAGATACCTGTCGGGAGTATTGTTTAGCACGGCAGTAGTGATGGGGGGACTAGCGGTGCTTGCGATCGCTCGTCCGAGATACGACCTAAAGTCTCTCTATATCTTTGTCTTGGCCTGGATTGGCAGCTTAGCTATCTATCTGCTGATAGAGTTGCTGCAACGTCGAGCGGGGAAGTAGCTACTTTGCATATCTGTAAGAATGCTTTTGCGGTGTGTGAAAGAGTAGCTTTTTTGCGATAGACAAGGCGAATCTTTCGTTCCAGGGCGATTTCGCGTATAGGTATCGCCACAAGTTGCCCACGAGCAACTTCAACTTCTACGGCAAGTCTTGGCAGTATGCCTATACCTTGTTGCATTTCTACAAACCGCTTGATCGCTTCTATAGAAGGTAATTCGAGAACAATGTTTAGCGGTGTGTTGTATTGTTCAAAAGTTTCTATTACTTTCCTTCTGTAAGGTGAGACTACGTCGTGAGCCACGAATACTTCGCTGCCAAGTTCACAGACGGAGACACTACTGCGCGTAGCCAGCGGGTGAGTAGGTGCAACGACTAACACTAGAGGATCGCTAGCTACATGCACTGACTGTAGCTCGCTCTGCTTAGGTTTGAAGGTGATAGCGCCTATATCTATGCTGTAACTGAGCAACTCATTAGGAATCTGGCTTGCTTTGCATCGCTTTACTTCAACCATTATGTGCGGGCAATGCTGTTTAAACTGAGCTACTAGCGGCAGCAGATACATCACAGTATACTCGTTTGCACCAATCTGTAGCTTGCCTCTCTGTAAGCTCCTTAAATCTTGTAGTGCCTTACGAGCTTCAGAACGCAAGTCGAGTATCTTCCTTGCATATCCTTCAAGAACTTGGCCGGCATCGGTCAAGCGACCGTCTTTAGTAGTTCGGTCAAAGAGTACCTCGCCAAGCTCCGTTTCAAGCTTTCTTATTGCTTGGCTTACTGCTGCTTGCGTCCTAAAAACTCTTTGCCCCGCTCTCGAAAAGCTCTTTTCTTCTATTACAGCAAGAAACATCTCTAGCTGTGACATTTCCATAAGCTTTTGCCTGTTACCACGGTATCGTGCAGTTATAATTATACATGATGTTTATTTTTATTCTATAACAAAAGGTTATACGTGATATCGCTCAGAGGGTAGTGGAAAACCAGTTGTTTTGGCTGATTTTTTTCACTATAACATTACCTAATATAGATGCCTTTGTCAGCAGGGCCACGGTGAAGTGTTTTTATTAACTCGCCTAGAAAAATCCTCTGAACTGGGTCATTATCTACGGCAGAGGGCTAGAAGTGGTTTATTCAAAGGCTTCTTAATTGACATTTTTAGTAAAATGGCATAGTATCTAGCTCTCTTTGTGCGGCGAGCATAGCTCAGCTGGTGAGAGCGCCTGACTGTGGATCAGGAGGTCGCGGGTTCGATCCCCGCTGCTCGCCTCTCCGCTTTTTGCTTATCTGGATTTAAACAGCAATAAAGCAGTTGCCTAAAATTTCTTTAGCCCTAAGTAAGGTATCTAGCTGCTTAGCATCCCTTGTTTGTAGAGTTCCATTATTAGTCTGATCGAATCTATGTCTCCACGTAGATGTGACAAGCATTCCCCAAGAGTTCGGTTGCCATCAAAGAGTGGATATAACTTTTCAAAGTTTGCTCCAATTTCAGCCGGAACAAATCTCAGTATGGTTTCTTTGTCTGGTAACTGTTCTATGAGAAGCTGCTCTTCATAAGCGTTGCGCAGCTTCGCAAACAGCTCATCCAGGGTGCCGAATATGGTTCTCGTAGCTTGAAACTGCCTAGTTTGAAAGGCAAAGTGACCTTCTTGCCAGTAGAGCATTAGGAACAAAGCGTGCTCGCCGTAGTAGTCGCCTGTCCGTGCATCAACTGGTTGACCGTTTTCGAGCAGGATAAAGCCTACTTCCTGTTGGCTATTGTTTAGGCCAAGTAAGCCGGTAACTTGTCCTGATTCTAGTATTTTCAGTACTTGAGCGCAGGGCAGGAGCCGGAGATTGCCGGCAAGTTCAAAGTTTTTGTAGTTGAGATCAATCTGATGCTTCTTCTGATACTGCCTCTGAAGCAGTTTCTTAGCACGGGCAATAATTTCAGACAGGACGAAAGGTTTAACCCAATATTCTTCCACTCCCTTATCAAAAGCAGCTAGCTTTTCCTCTTCCTGGCCACGTGAGGATAAGCACACGAAGGGGATGTCTCTGAGTTCCTGCTCTTTACTAAGCTCGGTAAAAAGCTGATTGCCGTCCATCTTGGGCATAAGCAAGTCGGATACTATGAGGTCTGGTCGCTCGCATCGAGCTGTTTCTAGGCCTTCAAGTCCGTCTGCCGCTGTAATGGTTTGGCAGCCTATGGCTTTGAGTGCAGTGCTTAGGACTTTACATATGCCAGGATCGTCGTCGACTATGAGAACTTTCATAGTTGCAAAGAGGTCCTTTTCTTGACGACTGGCAACCGGAATTCTTGCCGAGGGATATCCAGGCAGGCTTGCGACAAGCTGTGTAGCTTTAGGTAAGCCTTCTATCCAGCTTCCTGACACTTGGCCTTGCATCCACTTTTCGTCTTTGAGGCCGATCATCTCTACTAGTTCTTTGCGATAAATGGCGTCCTTAAGACCATAAGGTGGCAACGAGTTGACGTAGCCGCGGGCAGCCTCCTTCTGTCCGATAGATAAGTAGTACTCTACTATTTGCCTAGAAATCTTATATGCTTCATCGAAATTGCCCATGCTTCGGTATATGGCTTCTATGTTTTTGAGGATAGAAGCCTTTACTTCGCCAGAAGCTAGCTTTTCAGCCTTGCGGTAATAAGCTATCGCAAGTTGCATCATGTTGCTTTGTTGGTATGTTCGAGCAAGCGTAGAAAAGGCTTCTATGGCTTCGTTGGCCATGCCGATGCTTTCATATGCTGATCCAAGTTGGCGAAGGGCTTCTTGATCATTTGGCCTTTGTGCTAGTAGTTGTCTTAATCTCTCGATCTCTCTAGCTACTTTGACATCTAGATTGCCGGTAGTAAATCTGCTCAGGATTGACATATGACTCCTTAGAAACTCTCAAAAAAAATCTTGCTGTAAGTTAGTAGCTCTATTCTGGATCGCCTGGAGAATGACTCGTACTTCGAGCTGAAAGCTCTGTCTTGCATAGCCTCACTGAACGAACAGTCATTAAATTTAGAGTATTCCAGGCAATAAAACAACCTACAAAAAAAGATTAAGTTGTCGATGTCGTTTAGTACAAACTGCCATGCTCTTACGGCGCGCTGGTACCACTGAGAGAGTGGTGTTTCAATCCAGCAGGGGGCGAAATGCGGGTTGGTGGTTTTGGCGAGACTGACGACCATGCCATTTTGGATTACAGGTCTGAACGGAAAGATACGGCAACAGAAAGGTCTTGCTGCTCTCTTGTTTTGGCAGACGCACGTGTTAGGCTGCGTTGATCGGAAGTGGATCACGAAGCCGTAGTCTTCTAGGACGGCCTCATGGTGTAAACCATTTGCGACGAATACATGTATTTCGTTGGGCAGCAGGTACTTGAACGCATTATCCTGTTGACCATCACCGACACAGCAAAATTTGCCACAGCGAAGGCCACAATCTTCGTTCAAAAAATCTGCTGATAGTAGTTCGTAAAGTGCAGCAAAGTCTTTCGTTCTAAACACTATATCTGGCCCTTGAGTTCAAGTATTTGTGCTTGAAATTGCGGTATTAGCGGTAAACTGCGGGTCTGATTATTCGCTGCGCTGGCTCGAGCTACGTGCCAATGACATAGAGCAAGTTTGCTGACGGCTCGTAAGAAGCGCCTTCTGGCTTGAAGTTTCGTCGTGTTGCTCAGTGAAGACAACAGCCACTTCGTACGGTTCACGTAGGAGCTTACCAGCTCGACGTCACTTTGCGAAATCAGACCTCGAGCTACTTCTATTGCGAGCATCTCCCGTATGAGTTTAGCCTCGCGGCGTGCAAGATAAATGATGACTCCAATGAAGATAAGAAATAGAGGTAGCCAAATGACCAGATAAAGGACGATGAACCCGACGAGACCTACAAGCGATGCTATGGTGTTCCAGAGAGCATGTAAAAAGACAGCAGCCAGATAGCCTCCCAAAGGAGCTATGAACTTGAGAGCCTTGTTGTGTGTCTCGCGAGCTATACCGCATCCTATACCCGTCATAGAAGTAAACAACGAATGCGAAAATGGCGATAGTACACCCCTAAGGAACATGACAAAGAAAAGCCCTACGCCGCCTCCAGAGAGGAAAGCTCGACCGTAGTAGAGAACGTTTTCTACAGTGGCGAACCCCAAAGCTATGACACCGGCATAGACGATGCCATCTAGGATATCATCGAATTCTTTCCTAAGCAGCAAGAGAGCGGCGACGACACCTAAGCCTTTAGTGGCTTCTTCTATGATTGGTGCAGAGATAATGGCGCTTAATGCGTCGCCAGCTTCTCCCATCATACCTATAGCGACAGTGCCAAAAATAGTGTTCACTATGAAAGAAACTATGACAGCAAAAAGCCCACCCCAGGCGAACGAAGCGATCAGTGCCCAAGCTGGTTCTGGATCATATCTGTCAAGCCAGAGGAAGAGAAATAGGTAAAATGGTGCAGGAAGGAAGGCCATAATTGTTCCAATGAATGCTCCGACAAGCCCTATCGAAGAGAGCATAATTAATGCAACTATGAGCGTCATTATGAAAGCAAGACCTATGCCTAGGGCTATACCTACATAATTTTGTCTTTCGGGAGAGGTATGTTTATCAGGATTATAGAAGCCTAGATTGGTTACCGTGTGCCGGAATCCTTGTTGAGCTGCAGGGTTGAAGGCTGCTTGTTGTCGAGCAGCTAGTGACTGCTGAGGAAATGCAGCCTGCGGCTGGCGGACTGCCTCTATAAAGACGCGTAGTACTGGTCCGTTACTGCCTAACTGAATAACATCTCCATGCTGTAGTTTTGTCTCTGAAATGAGTCTATTATTATGAATCGTGCCGTTTGTGCTGCGGTTGTCTATCAGATAAAATCCGTCAGGACGGCGTTCTATAGTAGCATGGTTTGTGGAAACAGTAGGGTCTAAAGCACTAGAGAAACAGACCGTACGATCTGCCCCTCGACCTAGAGTCAGGGATCCTTGTTCGAGGAAGTACTGTCGTCCTGCGAGAGAGCCGGTTTGGATTTGTAAAGTAAGCCTCATAGGTTACCTTAATGAATGCTGCAGGATTAGTTTAGATACCTGAGGGGGTATTTTATCATATGTTGGATGTGGAAAAAGCAGCTACTTGGTTAAGTAACGCAAAGTCAATAGCTGTGCTTACCGGTGCCGGAGTTTCTGCTGAAAGCGGTATACCTACTTTTAGAGATGCTATGGATGGCCTCTGGGCGCAGTTTGAACCAGAACGCTTGGCATCTAGACAGGGTTTTATGGCTGATCCGAAGCTTGTTTGGCAGTGGTATGAGGAGCGTCGAGCTACTATAAAACGCTGTCGTCCCAATAGCGGCCATATAGCACTGGCGGAACTAGAGGCAAAAAAGCCGGTTACCGTCATTACTCAAAATGTCGATGGACTACATTCCCAAGCAGGCAGCAAGCGAGTGTTAGAGCTACATGGCAATATCATGAGAAACTCTTGTTTTATCGAAGGAAAATTGCTCAGAGATGATGAGCTAGATACAGCAAGCGTGCCGCCTAAATGCCCTTGTGGTTCTTATGCCAGACCGGCCGTAGTTTGGTTTGGCGAATTCTTGCCGGAAGATGTCCTCGAAGCTGCTATCTCTGCATCCAGGCACGCCGACGTGTTTCTGATTGCAGGCACTTCTGGCGTCGTACAACCAGCAGCTTCGTTGCCGTTGCTGGCTGCAGAGCGAGGAGCAAGAATCATAGAGATAAATAATCAAGAATCTGCCTTAACGCCTATAGCGCATATTTCGCTGCGCAGTAATTTCGCCGTCATGATGCCAAAATTGGTGTCTTTAGTAAGCTAGAGGAAAACAAGTGAAATTGCTACGGTTATTAATTATCTTTGCAGTGCCAGCATATCTATCCCTGTCTGTAAGTAGCGATAGTAAAAACAAAATCAGCGAGTTACTACGCGAGCGCGTGAGGTTGCATCTAGATAGTTCAGCAGATCCGAGACTCCTTAGGAACTGGCCTAGTAGAGTTCCTCCTTCGGTAAAGTTGGATGAAACTAAGGTAACCTCGTACGAGTTGAGCAGCGTAATCCTCTCTTCTTCTGAAAATGTTCGTGTGAACGATCCGATGCTGGAAGAACCACCGCGAGTACAAAGCAGTACCTGTAGTGCTGTAAGCGGCAATAACATAGTTGTGGCCTACAACGACATTGGAACGAAGTATTCGGCCGTTTCTTACTCCAGCGATAGCGGTAAGACTTGGCGGCAGACACACATACCGTCACCGCCTGAGGGGCGTAACTTTGGTAACGGTGCCGTTGCTGCTTCTTCTAGTGGCACCTTCTATTACGTAGGAATGGCTTTAGCCTCTAATAACCGTACGTTGGTGAGCCTGTCTCGTTCCTCTGACGGAGGCCGTAGTTGGGCGGAACCGAAATATGTTTTCCCACAAAACGTCGTGGGCGTAGCCCAAGAAAAGCCTTGGATAGCTGTAGACTCTGCTACGGGTCTTGTCTATGTCGCTTGGACAGAGATTAGGAGCAATGGCGGTAGCAGAATCGTTCTGGCTGTGTCACGAGATGAAGCGACGACGTTTCAAGATGTGTATGCTCTGACGCAGTTTGACGGCTCTTTTAGCGTGCAAGGTGCGTTTCTTGCCGTAGCACCCGACAGCGATATATATGTTGCTTGGGGTGATACTCGTACAAGGGGGATAAGATTTATAAGAGGTACGAACGGCGGACGGCAGTTTAGTCAAATTTTTAACGTGGTATCGCCAAAAGGCTATGAACTGCTTGGACCGCTGCTAAACGGCCGCTTTGCCGCAAACGGGTTGCCTTCGATGGCTGTCGACAATTCGCAAAGCCCGACACGCGGTAAGATATACTTGGTTTATAATGGACGATCCATAGAGCGCCAAGAAGATAAATCCGACGTCTTCATAGTTAGCTCTACCGATAAAGGCGCTACATGGTCGGCTCCTCGCAAGGTCGATAGTTCAACTTTAGCTACCGATCAGTTCATGCCTTCAGTAGCCGTAGATCGCAATGGCGCAGTCGCCGTGATGTGGTACGACAGAAGAAATGATCCTATCTACAACTCTATGATAGACGTCTATGCCGGCGTTTCTACCGATGGAGGTATCAGTTTCAACACTCGCAGAATCTCTACTGGAAATTGGTTGCTTCTGCCAACTCCTCCAGGTATACGAGCAAACTATCACGGCGACTATAACCAGATAGCAGCTTTGAGCGATACTGCTGGTTTTGTGTTTGCTTGGGGAGATGATCGCAGTGGTCAGGATGCAGATGTGTATTCGGCTGTCTATACTACGGCTGCTCTCGTTCAAGGTGGTCCGGACATAATTTTTAGCCCCGCAAAGCCTTCACAGACAGTCGTCGCAGGTCAGGGAGCGCAACTGGAAGTTACTCTATTCAAGGTCGGGCTAAGCGGTAAGCTCGAGTATGCTGTTAGTTCCGATAATATACAACTTTCTCTTGAGTCTTTCGATGAAGGTAGCATTGAACGTTTGAGAATCCTAGCTCGAACGACGACTACTACCAAGGTAGGCACTCACCCAGTATTTGTAAGTGCTACTTTAGGTGGAATAACGCGTACGACGACGCTGAGACTTAACGTATTGCCGCCATCAGCCGTCGGTAAAGTGGCTTTGAACTTGTCGACAACAGTGGGACGTAGCGTGCATCCCCACGGTGCTTTTGATACAAACGGTCGGCTACATCTGGTCTGGAGCGATGATAAGTCAGGCAATTTCAACGTCTATTACGCAAGATCTTCAGCTGTGCTAGGCAGCTTGACTTCTGCAATCGAAATCTCCCGTACGATGGCTAATTGTATCAATCCACAGCTTGCAATCAGTAGCGCAGTTCATGTTGTCTGGCAAGAATGCGATTCATCTGGTAGCTGCAGGATATTCTACGTCAAAGGTGATTTAGAAGCGGGCTTTGCTGCTCCAAAATTGCTCAGCGTTGGTTTCGAATTTGCAGAACTACCTTCGATAGTAGTTAATGGCGACAATGTGCTTGTGTTTTGGGACGGTGTCAAGTCGTTTTCTAACATTAAGTTTGAAGTCTATGCCGTTAGGTCAACCGATGGCGGTGCCAGCTTCGGGCTACCCTTCTTGATAGAAAGCGGCGGCTCTAGGAATCTGTTTACTACAGCAGCGGCAAGTGACGGAGCTGGCAGGACGTATCTAGCTTATGAAAGCTGCGAGTCAGGCGATTGTCAGATAGAAGTCCTCCGCTCACAAGATGATTTCAAGACTTTTAAACATGTAGGTAGTGCTTCGCGAGGGCAGTTCTTTTCTATAAAACCAAGCATAGTTGCTACAGCCGACGGCCAGGTACACGTAGCTATGACTACAGCTTTGTCAAGTACAGACAGCCGGTTTGAAATATTCTATTCTTCATCGAGCGATTTCGGTGAAAGCTTCTCTGCTGCGCGCAATGTATCAAACACGCAAGAGCAATCGAATAATCCTTCGCTTGTAGCTTTTGCCGGGAAACTGTATTTGGCGTGGGTAGATAAGACGCCGGGTAATTCTGAGATCTTTTTGTCGGAGTCCTCCGACGGAGGTACAACCTTCAGCTTGGCAGTTAATCTGAGTAACAACATCACAGTCTCACAATCACCGCAACTTGTGGCTGGCTTGTCAGAGCTTCTCCTGTTGCTAGAGGATGAAATAGAAGGCAACGAAGAAATTTATGCTGTGCGTCTCGACGGTCAAGAACGAGCGCCACAAGTCAGCGACCTAGACCCCGAAGTTGGGCCTCCTGGTACTGTTATTACGGTTCGCGGTAAGGAACTGTTGTCCGCTGTAGAAGTCTCTATAGGTGGTCAAGCTGTACAGCACTTTCTTGTGTCATATGACACTCTGAGTGCGATAGCAGGCAGCAAGGGTGGAAACCTAACAGTGAGGAACACCTCAGGTCAGAGTGCCGAGCCCGTAGAGTTTAAGCTCTCATCCAAGATAACCGTCTCTCCGGCAGTTGTAGACTTTGGAAAAGGGGTTACAGGAGAAAGACTGCGTAGGACTGTTTGGATACGTAATTTGGGTCAAACGGCTCTTAGAATTTCTGAGCTTCAGCTTGAAGGCTCTGATTTTATCTTCGATGCGCTGCCCACTTTGCCTACCAGCGTTTCGCCGGGTGGCACACTTCCACTACAGCTTGTGTTTTTACCAACTTCGACCTTAGCTGAGGGCAGTTTAAAAATAACTAGCGACGACTCAGCACAGCCGGTTGTCAGAGTGCGTCTTCGAGGTGAGACTACCGGTGTAGCACTACGGCTCAAATCGCCTAGCGGAGGTGAGCGTCTCAAGGCGGGTCAGCTATATGTTATACAGTGGGAAGCTGAAGGCGATATGACCTATGACTTGTCATTGTCCGTAGATGGAGGAAAGACCTTCACTGCGATAGTTTCAGGCTTGCCAAGCTTCAGCAGGAGCTTCACTTGGACCGTGCCGTCGGTGAAAACTAATGCAGCTAGAGTACAGGTCGTCGGCAGAACCTCTGATGGTCGAGTCTTTATTGACCAAAGCAGGGCGAACTTTAGGATAAAGAAAAAGTAAGTAGCAATGTAATGACTGTTTTTAATTCATGCAGAGGGCGGTTATGGAAAAGGATTTCGCAAAGTTAGCCTTAGAGTATCTGGACTCGCTGTATGGTTATGCTTGGATACTTACTCGCAACCAAACTGAGGCAGAAGATTTGGTTCAAGAGACGTATCTGCGTGCAGTACGAGCCTTTGGTGGGCTAGTGCACGATAGTAACCTCAAAGCTTGGCTGTTTGCAATAATGCGCAACATATGGATAAACCAGCGCAGACGTACTAGCAGCGGGCCGCAGTTTGTAAAGCTTGAGCAAGGACAGTTTGAGGCTAATGACTGCGATCCTTATCGACTTTTGGTGCAGAAGATAGAGCGTGAACACTTGCTGGCAGCTATCGAACGGCTCAGCGAGCACCATCGCGAGGTAGTACTGCTGCGCGATATAGAAGGATTTAGCTATCAACAGATAGCTAATTTGCTAGGTTGTCCTATAGGTACTGTTATGTCGCGACTCGGACGGGCTCGTGAACAACTAAGAGCTATGCTCTACTACTTGTACTCGGAGACTCACTGATGAACCGCTGCGAGCAGTATAGAAAAGACATTCAGTACTATTTAGATGGCGAGCTGCTACTGCCTGAAGTTCAACAGCTCGAAAAGCATTTTCTGCTATGCTCTGACTGTAAAGCTTACTGTGAAGAGCAACGGCGTTTCCTAAGTCTACTACGAGCCGCAAGGCCTTTGTGCACTGCTTCCGCACAGCTACGATCGCAAGTAGAGGAAGCGTTTGCACAGGCCGAATCGGAAGTTTCCGTACCTACTAGTTTAAAGCGGAGAATAGAACGTCAGCTTGGCTTACGGCGGACTTACGGGCCAGCATACAAGCTAGTTACGTCGATTCTGCTGGCTACCTTGATTGGCTTAAGCTGGTTTTGGGGTAGAACTGGAAATGAAAAGATCTCGCCAGCAAGTAGTTTTGAAGCTCTAGCGGTAGATGCTCATAGGCATAGACTGAGCGATCGCCTTCCGCTGGATATAGTTACTACTTCACCTTCGGAAGTTAACGAATGGTTTGGCAAGAGGCTCAATTTTCGGTTTGAACTGCCGGTAAGCGCTGGATATTCCCTACAAGGTGGCAGATTGGTTAACCTAGGTAGAAGCTATGCCGCCTGTATAGCCTATACGGGAGAGCAGCCGGTTACTTTGCTAATAGCTTCTGCTGGTGAGGTAGAGCTTGCCGCAGGCAGTAGGGTTGACCGCGGCAGGCTCAGCTTCTACCAGACGGCAGTAGACGGCCTCAGGGTTATCACTTGGGTAGACAACGGTTTGGCTTATGCATTAGTGTCTGACACCGAACGACAGTGGCGTTCTTGTGCCGTGTGTCACAAGGATTTATCTGAAATTATGCCTTTCACACCTTAAAATCCAGTTTGGACTAGAAGGTATGAATGAACAAGCCTGAGCGTAGTTTCGGTTCAAACCAGGTAGACTTTGGCGGCATAATCTGACCGGCATCGGAGATGCGCATCAGGTCGTCCACCGTGGTTGGATACATCGAAAAGGCCACTGCAGCTTTGCCGGCGTCTACTAGCTTGATCAGTTCAGTTGTGCCTCTAATACCGCCCACAAAGTCTATCCGTTTATCTGTACGTGGATCTTGTATTGCGAGCAAAGGAGCAAGCAGTCGATCCTGTAGTATGCTAACATCCAGCGAAGCTATAGGGTTAGAGTAATCTATTTCGTCCAGAGGACAAAGGCGATACCACTTCTTGTTTAGATACATGGCAAACTCGCCTTTTGCCGAAGGACTATCGGTTCCAGGCTCTACTTTAAAACTCTTGGATAGCTCCTGTAAGAACTCTTCTTCGCTGCGTTCATTTAGGTCTTTGACTACGCGATTGTAGGGCAAGATGCGCAGCTGATCGGAGGGAAAGATTACTGCTAGAAAGTAGTTATATTCTTCGTTACCTGTATGTGTAGGATTCTGCTGTTGCATAACTGCTCGGGCACGACTTGCGCTAGCTGAGCGATGATGGCCGTCGGCGACGTACATGTGGGGTACTTTCTCGAACGCTTCGGAAAGCTGTCGGGGTTCGTTGACTGTCCAGAGCGTGTGCCTTATGCCGTCAGCTGCAGTAAAGTCAAACAGGGGTTCTGATTTCATAACACTTTCTACTATCGAGTCGATTTCAGATACGGGACGGTAAGTCAAAAATACGGGTTCTGCATGGGCCCGTAGTTCGATAGTATGCCGCGTTCGGTCATCCTCTTTGTCTTTGCGGGTCTTTTCGTGCTTCTTTATTAAGTCTTGGTCGTACTCATCTACTGAACAACAGCCCACGACGCCAACTTGCGAGTGCTCACCCATCACTAGCTTATAGACATACAGTACTGGTGAACTTTCTTCGACGAAGGGACAGATTTCACGTAGTTTAGCGAAGTTTTCTACTGCTTTTGCATAGACTCTATCATCATAAAGATCTATACCTGGCTCTAGGTCTATTTCGGGGCGAGATACGTGGAGAAAACTATAAGGATTGCCTTCAGCTAGAGCGGCCGCTTCTTCGGTGTTGATGACGTCATAAGGAACAGCGGCTACTTGCTCTACACGCTCAGGTGTCGGTCTGAGTGCTCTAAACGGTCTTACTATTGCCATACACACTCCTTGTGATGTTCAAACTCCTTGAAGTTCAAAGTGCGGCAGGATTTTATTCAAACCTATCAGGCTTTTCAATTACGTTACTGACTTGGTTAGGTCAAATTGAATCCAGTATCGCTCTTGAGTTACGCTACTGCTTTCATCAAGAAGTGAGAATGGAGCTATTTGTGAACCTGCGGCATCTGGTAGTGTGTGTGCTTTTTAGTTATGTAGCTGTGGGTCAGGAAAGTAATTACTTTTTGACGCAGGCAGTAGCGGTAGACGGATCTACTTCTGGCAAACAGGAATCAGTAGAATCGACTAAAGCGCCATCACAGGTTAGGATAGAGGCAGACGAGCAGCGCAAGGATGGCGATGTGCTAGTAGCCTCAGGGTATGTAGTCATCACTTACGGTATGAGTAAGTTGCAAGCTGACAAGGTGATATACGACAGCGTAACCGGTGAACTTAGTGCTGAGGGCAATGTTATCTACGATCCTGACCCCTTTCAGCGGATCACGGCAAAGCGCGCTACGGTAAATATTTTGACTAAACGTGGTGTATTTTATGATGCTACAGGTTTTACTGATCAGACACCTGATGGCGAGACACTACATTTCACTGCAGAGCGTGCAGAAAAGACTGGTATTGATAGCTATTTACTTTATCGTGTCAAGCTAACTTCGTGTAGTCAGGCCATACCGATATGGGAATTCGAGGCCGAAGAAGTGGAATTGAGGATAAACAAGACGGCGACTGTTAAGCGAGCAGTATTTCGATTCAGAGACAGGCCGCTTATCTATTTACCAGCATTGAAGGTACCTATCGGTAGGCAGAGGCGAAAGTCGGGATTTTTGATCCCTACTGCTGGTAGCTCTAAACAACGAGGTTTTAGTCTGCTTAGTTCCTACTATCAGACGTTAGGACAGAGTGCGGATCTGCTATTGCGTACCGACTTATATTCCAAACGAGGAATAGGCGTTGGCACGACGTTTCGATTTAAGACCGACGAGATATCTTATGTCAGAGTAGGGCATTACACTGTGTTTGATCGCTTGTTTGGCGAAGACGGGGGCCCGAACGAAAGCGGTACACTTCTTTTTGCTAAAGGACTGCAGCAGTTGCCGGCTGGTTTTGTCGCCATAGTGGACGTTGATTATACTTCTGACCTAGCCTTTAGGCGAACGTTTGCCAACGATGCCGAACAGATATTTAACCCTGAAAATCGCTCGCAGTTTTACCTCATGAATCATATTTCTACGAAGGCTGGTAACTATAGCTTATACCTACGTGCTGAGCGCAAGACGGAAACTTTGTTTTTTACAAAGAGCGACGTAAACCTTGACGATCCTAATGTAGTCATCAAGATCAGCCATTTGCCCTCAGTAGAACTTGTTGGATACGATCGCCAGCTAGGTCGACTGCCGATTTATTACGGCTTCGACCTTGCCGTAGAGGCGCTTTCACGTGAAGATAGGCTAGGTAGGCGTCTAGATTTCAACACACCGACTTTAGTGCAGCGTTTTGATACTGCTTTGCGAGTGCTTTGGATAGTGCCAGACATTGCCGGTTGGGTGATAAGACCGCAGATTCAGGGCCGTGCTACTTACTACAGCAGTGGACAGAAGGTTATAGCAATAGATGGTATGTTTAAAAGGCAGGTTGATCCTGCAGCAGTGGCTCGTGCCTATGGCGAGTTTACTTTGGACATACGACCGCCGTCAGTAGCTAAGACTTACAGGGATGAATTTGGGCAGACAAAGTTTAAGCACTTGTGTGAACCTTTCCTGACTTATAGGAAGATAGAGGGAGTGGGTGAGTTCGATCGCAACGTCAAGTTTGACTACCGCGACGCCGTCGCTGATACTAACGAGATAGAGTACGGGGTAAGTAACAGGATATTTGTTGCAAGACAGGGCGAGCAAACGGCTGCCCACGAGCTACTGACGGTGACTCTACAGCAGAAACTCTTCTTCGACCCTAGTTTTGGTGAGGCTCTGAAGGTGGGTGCTCGGAATCAGTTTTTCCCTATAAATACGCTTTCTGGATTTACCTTTGGTGGCAGAAGACGTCGCTTCTCTCCACTCAACTTCAACCTTAGATACCGGCCGTTGCAGCAGGCTGTTTCAGCGGATTTAAGGTTTGACTACGATCCGCTGGACAATAGAATTCGTAATCTGCTTGTCTCTGGTCAATTTCAGGGCCGATATTTCAGTGTCACTAGCCGCTATTCTCGAACAGCACGGCTTCAGCTCTCACCTATGGAGATAGAACCTGGTACTTTTCCTGGAAGCCTGCTGGTAACCACGATGAACGTAGGTAACGAGCGGCGTGGTTACTATGGTGGCACTAGCTTTACTTACGACTTTGGTGATCGCAGTGACATTATGGATAGCTTTCGTTCGGGGTCAGGTCTAAGGCGTTTCTCGGCTTACTTTGGATACGCTTGCGATTGTGGTTCGCTGGAAGTGAGCTATTCTCGGGTAAATGTCGGAGGCTTTCGCGATAACCGTCTCAACATCTCTTTTACCCTTTCCGGCGTAGGTAGTTTTGGTACAGAACGCCTTCAACAGTGACAGTTAGCAGGCGCAACCGTCATCGCAACAGCTCAGATCGTCTAGATACATGTTGTGTTTTTTGTATTCTGCAAGCAGGGAAGTATCTGTACCCAGACGCTGCGCTATAGCATTTGCTACGATGGCAAATCGTTGTCGGAACTTGTATATAAAGCAGAAAATAATGCCTTCGTGCTGTACTTGCGGACCTACGAGAAATAGCCCTGGAGTGCGTGAGGATTCGTCATTTTCAGTAAGAAGCAGGCGTCCTGCTGAGTCAAACTCGAAGAGTTCTTTTACTATCACGAGGCTAGTACTAAAGCCCGTAGCGAGGATTGGTTGTGTAGGTGAGTATAGCTGTTGTCCGTCTTGACAATAGATTATATACTCGCTACCGTTGTGCTTAACTCGTTTTACGTCTTTTGCTATGAGTTCTATGTTTACGTGTTTTAGGCGATCCTTAGTATTAGGTGAGAGTGTCAAGCTCGGATCTGGGTCGCGTATGTTCCAAGTAGCAGCTCCGTCGAGGACTCTTACCTTTTTACCCTTCAGAGCGAGATTGATTGCTGCATCTATTCCGCTTTCGCCACCACCGATAACGGTAAAATCTTCGCCAACAAATTCTTTCCAGGATGACACAGTAGAGCTATGACGGCAAAGAGTACTACCTTCGAAGGAGGTGGTGTTTGGATATTGGAACTCACCGGCGGCCCAGATGACGAACTTGCACTGCATCTGTCCAGTAGCTGAGTGTACTAAGAAGCCGTTTCCAGTTGGTTCTATTTTCTCTACATTGACTTGAGTGCGTATGGGTAGTTTAAAGTGGAGGGCTACGCTTTGCAAGTAACGGGCATATTCTTTGCCTGAAGGGTGTTCTGTACCTAGGGTGTAAGCTGGAGATGTAGATAGGGCTATTGCGTTTAGGTCTAGCAAACCGAAGCTATTTGAGGTAAAAGATGGGGTAATGAAACGCATTTCCTCAGGCCAGCTCAAGAAGGATGCACCTATTTGTGAACGTTCAAGTATCACAAAGTCTATACCTAGCTGCTTAAGTATTGCGCCGACACCGATGCCAGCAGCGCCCGCTCCTACTATTATAACGTCTTTTGCGGTTGCTTTTTTACCGGGCACGGCTTTCCTCCGATAGAGTTAGAATTCGGGAAAGGGATCTTTGAACTTGCGTTGGCGACTTTTTTCTGTGACTAGGCAGGAGTCTAGTTCTTTTGTTATGCGTTCTTTGTCGATTTCTATACCGATGAACACCAATTCTTGTCTCGGCTGCCCAAGATTTGCCCAATCGCCTGCGCTTTGTACTGTAAGAAGCTCTCCGGCTTGTGACCACAGACCCGCGGTGTTTGGGCGGGTAACAAGCCAAAAGAAGCCTTTGGCTCGCAGAATACCTTTCAGGCCTCCAGAGACAAGCTTGTACAGCTTTTGTGGGTCGAAAGGTTTCTCGCGTTTGTAGACGAAGCTCGAGATTCCGTATTCGGCAGTTTCTGGCGTAGGTGAGCTACGGGGTTCAATGAGCCAGTTGTCAAACTCCTCTGCATGCTCAAAACTAAACAGACCCGTGTTGAGTATTTGTGATGGATCGATCTGTCCGAAGCGGCTGTGGAGAATACGAGCTTGAGGATTTAATTTGCGTATTAGCGCCTCTAGTTGTTTTAAGGACTCTTTCGAGACAAGGTCAGACTTGTTGAGCAGTACTACATCGGCAAACTCTACTTGATCGATAAGCAGCTCGGCCACACTCCGCTCGTCTTGTTCATCGACGGCTAAATTTAGGTCTGCTAGAAGGTGAGTTTCTGCCACTTGCTTTAAGAAGTTGTGAGAGTCGACTACGGTCACCATAGTGTCTAGCCGAGCGATGTCTTTGAGGAAGCCGGAAAATCCTTCTATGTCAAAAGTGAAAGTTTCTGCTACTGAGAGTGGTTCTGAAATGCCGGTTGATTCTATTAACAAGTAGTCGAATCTTTGCTCGCGAGCTAGACGATTTACTTCTATCAACAGGTCTTCTCGAAGCGTGCAACATATGCAGCCATTACTCATTTCTATAAGCTTTTCTTCAGTACGGCTGAGGCTAACATTTTGTTGCACCAAAGCGGCATCTATATTGATCTCACTCATGTCGTTTACTATGACGGCTACTCTGAGCCCTTGGCGATTATTGAGAACGTGATTAAGAAGTGTTGTCTTACCAGCACCTAGAAAACCTGAAATTACCGTAACTGGAAGTAACTGATTCATACGACCTCGCTTTCTAGCTATTCTAACTAATGATCTAAAAAAATCAAGAAAAGTATGCAATAAATAACAATAATAAATTTGTATAAATGTTCAAAATAGTGATGCTATATATGTTCAGTTATTGAGATGATAGATTCTACATATTTAGAAATGAAAGTTTTTAAGTTTTGCTAAAACGCCTTGAAGAAGGTTGCCGAGTAGTGACCAGAAGGTGTGTTCTGTAGTTAGGTAGTTGATAAGGGCGCTACGGATACCTTGGTGTCCATCGGCGAGAAAGTTCCAGCCTGGGCGGTAGCGGGTACCGAGGCCTTCTATGAGGGATAGGCAGCGGAAAACATAGACCAGTTCTTGGGGCAAGTGTAGGGGAAACCCTCGGAAGTTGTTGTAAATAGTTTCAGCGATTTCTCTTATGCGCTCTCGTGAAGGGAGGCCTTTGAAGTGTGAGTTGATGAACTTATTTGCTACTTCTAGTACTTTTGTCCTATCTGCTTGTGGTTGGATGATGCCTATACGGTATAGTTCATCAATTACCGAGTTTAGGTCTTTTCGTATAGCTGCTAGTACCAGCCGGAAGAGGCTTTCGCGGGTAGTTTGTGACAATCTACGGACTATGCCGAAGTCGTAGAGCAGGATTTTTCCGTCGTCCAGTACGGCGATGTTGCCTGGGTGAGGATCGGCATGGTAGACGCCTTTTATCAGGATCATTTGCATATAAACGGAGACTATACGGTTCATTACCTCGGCAAAGTCATGTCCTTGTTTAGCAAGTGCTTGTATATCGGAGACTTTAGTTCCTTGGAGATATTTGAGTACGAGCACATTTGGACGGCATAGTTCACTTATTACCTGTGGTATGACTAGATCTTTTATGTCTTTTGATGTTTCTAGCAGTAGTTCTAAATTCTTCCGTTCTTGCTCTAGGTCAGTTTCTTCCATCATACCGAGCGAGATCTCGCGCACGGCTTGCCTGTAGATTGATGCTACAGCTGCAAGCTCGCTAAGCTTCAAGCTACGGCACAGCCTTACTACCCATTCGAGCAGGTAGAGGGCAATTTGCGAATCTTGTGTGAGCTGTTGTCTGATGTTTGGGCGTCTGAATTTGACTACTACTTGCTTTCCTTTATAGCGTGCTTTATGTACTTGGCCTATGGAACCTGTTGCTAGAGGCAGAAAGACGAACTCGTCGAAGATCTGTTCTATCGGTCTATGGTATTCGGCTTCGAGCAGTTTGCGTACTATGCGGTCTTCTATAGGGCGGATGCTATCTTGCAGTTTAGATAGCTCATCGATATAGATTTTTGGTAACAAGTCTCCGCGAGAGCTAATTACTTGGCCGAGTTTGATAAATACTAGGCCTAGCGATTCTAGGCTATGGCGGATATGTTTAGCGCGCTGGAGATGTTGCGGTTGGGAGAGAATGCGTCGAGGGCCGAAGGATATATAGCGGCGCCAATCTCGTATCAAGCTGAGCACTATTGGTGCTGCTGTTAGGAATACGCGGGCTATTCGCAGGCCGTGGCTAAAGGTTTTAGTTATCTGATGAGTGTACCCATGCGCTTCCATCGTGTCCGGGTAATGAAGTCCACTATGAAATTCCCCGAAGAATTATTGCCGTTTTCATCTCTGGAGGTATCGAGTGACCAGTAGACAAAAAGTGCGCGACCGACGACGTTTTCTCTGGGCACGCTACCCCAGTAGCGGCTATCTTGGCTATTTTCGCGATTATCACCCATGACGAAATAATGACCTTGCGGGATTTTAAAAGGCTCTTTAACGCCGTAGAGTTGTCCTGAAAGTAGAGGTTCTTCTTCATCTTCCTCGCTGCTGAGTGTCTGGCTTGAGTAGTAGACGTTGTATGTGGCCTGAGGGGTAGTTTCTACAGAGGTCACGTCTAGAGGAGCGTTTGTATCGGGCAGGGATTGTGCTCCTAGGTGCACTTCGGCTGCGAAGCGGTTTTCTGGAAGTTCGTTACCGTTGATAAAGACCTTATGTCCTTTTATCTCGATAGTTTCGCCGGGCAGACCTATTACTCGTTTGACGTAGTTAGTGTTTGGGTCTTTAGGATATTTGAAGACTATGATATCGCCTCTGCGGATTGGGCGTTGAGGCAATATTTGGGATAGGCCGAGACCGTCCATTCCGAAGATGAACTTATTGACTAGCAGATGGTCGCCTATCAGAATCGTATTGAGCATCGAGCCAGTTGGTACTTTGACAGCTTGTACCACGAAGGTCATTCCGAAGAGCGCCATAATTACGGTTATTACGGCAGACTCGAAGTATTCTCTTATCCAACTTTTGCGTAGATGTGGTGGCAGTTCTACTTTTTTCTTCTTACTGCCGATAAGTATGAACCTTAATATGTTCAATAAGATGTCTTTAACGTCATGTTTTTTTGGTGGCATCGATATTTATCCTGTCGATTTTAATTTTGTAAGTGCTTCGCGTGCAGCTTCTTCTTGGGCTAGTTTGATAGAAGACCCGTGGCCTAAGGCGATACGCTCATCTTTGACGCGCAGCTCTACGTAGAAAGTTCGGTTGTGGTCAGGGCCTTTTTTTTCTACTACGGCGTATTCAGGTGGAGGCAGACCCTGGGCTTGCAGATATTCTTGTAAGGCTGATTTGAAGTCAGTTACTGAGAGATCTTCGACTTTCAAGTTCAGTAGTTCTTGCTGTAGCTCGCTACGCACAAACTTTGTGGCTGCTTCTAGTCCGCCATCGAGGTATATAGCTGCTATGATAGCTTCATAGGTGTCAGATAGTATAGTGCGCTTGTTTCGACCGCCTGTTTTTTCCTCGCCTTTACTTAGTTTGACAAACTTACCTATGGAGAGTGCTTCGGCTCTTCTTGCGAGCACTCGTGCACTGACTAGGTAAGCTTTTATCTTGGAGAGTTTGCCTTCGTCGAGAGAAGGATAAGTTTCAAACAGCCACTTGCTGACGATAAAACCGAGTGTTGCATCACCTAGGAACTCTAGTGTTTCGTTGCTCGTACCGCCATTTTCGTACGTCCATGAGCGGTGTAGGAGTGCTCGTTCGAGCAGTTCCTGTAGTTGAAAACTGTACCCTAGCTTTCGTTCTAGCTCTGAGTAATCTTCCATTGGTGAGCAATGTTTGGGAAGGTAGGAGCACCGAGACTGGGGCCGGTGCTCTTGGTGCAAGCTGAAAGAAGTAGTTATTTCTGCTGACAGGTTGCCTTCATGCTTTCTATGTATTCCCTGAGTCCATCAGTTTTACCGTCATGTCTGAACTTATATAAGCCTTCGAGTACGGGCATTATTTGATTGCGGGCTGAATCGTAGCTCTTATTTCCCTCGCTGAAGGCTATTACTTTGGCGTATGTTTCTATCAACTGATCTGCGGCAGAGTTAATCTTTTCTAGGGCTTCCTTACCGGCGTCGGAGGTCTTTTCTTCGTCAGACATCTTCTGATAGGCTTCAGCTGCTGCTTGGTATCTGTTGTTGTATATCTTAGAAAGCTGTATGTAGGTATATGGATCGCTACAGTTATGTTTAAGGGCTTCGTTGAAAGAAGCGACTGCTTCGTCTTCTTTGTTTGCGTTCATAGCATACAGGCCGAGCGACTGATGTAATGTGGCTAGGACATTGTTCTTACTTTTTGCCCATTGCTCTTCATTAATTCCTGTTGGGATCTTGCCGTTATTTATCAGTTCCACAGATTTTCTTGCATACTCGGTACTTTTGCCAGCGAAGTTGTAGTTTTTGGCCTTAGCTAGTCGGGCACCGTAGTCTGCTAAAGTGAGTAGGAAATTCAGATTTTCTGGATCTTCGGCTATTACTTCGCTGCCTATGGCGAACGCTTCTTCGGGTTTATTCTGTTGCATTGCTTGCTGGAATAATCCGCCGCGAGCGGCTAGTATTTGCTGCTTGAAGTATGGCAAGTACTGGCTGTTTGGATATGCGGCTATAGCTTCTTTCGCCATGGCGAGCTTCTTGTTTAAATCTACTTCTTTGCTACAGTTCTGTAGTGCATCATACGCCTTTCTTTCGTCTACGGGGTTAGGGCTGTCTTGTGCGAGGGCACTGATTGCACAAATCATTATGAAGCAGACTAAAAGGATTTTATTCATTTGTGTCCTCCTAAGCTAGGCTTACTATATATTGATACTTCTCAATCTGAACGAGGTTGTACCGCTTTGTTCAAATTGATTCTTGGCTTGAGAAAGTATTTCTTACATAAACCTGATGACTTGTCAAGAAACGACTAATATTCGTCTTAAGTCGTCATCAGAGTCGAGGATGGCCAAATGTCTGTTTTATGAGGACATTGAAGCAGCTGGAGGAAGTACAGGTTTTATATGAAACAGACAAACTTACTTTATAAATGAAATTTGAACACTATGTCCTACTAAATGCGCTAAACTAATTGCGCATCCCCAGGGTAGGACGAGATTAAACTATGAAAATACGTTTTATTTTTTTGATCTTTTACTTACTTATGATAAGAGCGGCATTTGGTCAGGGTCACTTTGAGCAAAGAGGGGGCGGGTTTTACTACCCTTCTTGGGGACACTACTTCGGAAAATCTGAAGTTCTGCTATCCGAGAATGCTACGATGCGTCTGCTTGGAGCAAGGCCGATAGCACCTATAGGAATTGACGAACAGACGGCGAAGATAAATCTTTTTCTAGGCAGTGATCCGAGCAAGTGGCAGGTGGGTCTTAAGAGCTACGCACGGGTTAAGTACGAGCAACTATACAAAGGTGTAGATTTGATCTTTTACGTCTCTGATGTTCATCGGCGTTTAAAGTATGATTTTATCATAGCAGCAGGTGCTGATCCTCGCCAAATAGTGCTTAGTTTTGATGCTGTCACGGTTAAGGTTGGTGAAAAGCTGCGGGTTGAGACTTCAGTAGGCAAATTCTTGCATCAAGAGCCGTATGCTTATCAGGTTGTTAATGGCAGAACCATTCCGGTTAGCTGCAAGTACGTTTTTCGTGAAGGCGGAATAGGATTCGATTTGGGAACTTACGATCCTACCAAGACACTGATCATAGATCCTGAGATCAGCTTTTCTACTCATCTTGGCGGTAGCGACATAGATCTTAGCTACGATGTCATCGTTGACACTGAGGGAGCTACTTATGTAGTTGGGGTTACACGTTCCGACAACTTCCCGATGCGTTTAGCGCTACAGTCTAAGCATATGGGCTCGGGAGACGCTTTTGTCTCTAAGTATGATGCTAAAGGCAGACTTGTTTTTTCTACGTATTTTGGTGGTGAGGCTCTTGACGAAGGGCGCAGGATTCGTATCGATCAGCAAGGAAATCTTATAATAGTAGGTGAAACTTCTTCGGACAGGTTTCCTGTAGTCAATTCGCTGCGAGAACGTAGAAGCGGTCTGAGCGATCTGTTCATAGCAAAGTTATCCAGCGATGGCAAATTGTTATACTCTACTTACTATGGAGGTAGCCAAGCAGACTTTGCTAGAGGACTAGATGTTGCGCCTGATGGAAGGATTTACGTGACTGGTTTTACAGCTTCTGCTGATTTTCCTTTGAATAATCCTTTTCAAGCTAGCATAGCTGGTAACGTTGATGCTTTTCTGTTTGCGCTTTCAACTGACGGACGTTCTACGGTCTATTCTACGTACTTAGGTGGTAGAGATATAGATGAAGCAAACTCGGTTTCGGTAGACGCGCAAGGACAAGCGGCAATAGTTGGGTTTACTAGGTCAAACAACTTTCCTGTGACCGCTTCGCCTACCTCTAGTTTGGATGATTGTAACGGCTTTTTGGCAAGATTTAGTGCTACTGGAACAAGGGCGTTTGCAGCTTATGTTGGCGGTAGCGGATGCGACGAACTAACAGCTGTCAAACTTGCCTCTGATGGTACGACTTATGTCTGTGGAAGCACTGCTTCTCTAGATATACCTATTACTCGAGTCCTAGCTTCGGCAGGTGGCCAGGGAGATGTACTCATACAGGCTTACGATACTTCTGGAACTTTGGTCTACTCTACTGTTTTGGGCGGAAGTTCAAGCGATTATCCTTTTGCTTTGGATTCGAACCCAGCTGTGGGGATCGCTATTGTCGGTAGCACCTTTTCAAGTGACTTTCCGCTTATAAATCCGTTTCAGAGTGAAAAGGCAGGTCTAGAAGAAGGATTCTTCTTAGCCACATCGGTTGACAATAGGCGGCTTGAATTCTCTACTTTTATCGGCGGTGCTGACAACGATCTGATTCGTGCAGTTGCCTTTCACAAAGATGGAGCAGTAAGCATAGGTGGCTTAAGCAGCTCTGGTAATTTTCCTGTAGTTAACGCAGAACAACCTGCTCTTGGTGGTAACAGAGACGCAGTGGTGATGAAGTTTCGCATTCCTGATCGCGCTCCAACTGTGAACGTTCTCAGACCAGCAGAAAATGCAGCTTTGACTATTGGTTTACAAGCAAACATTGCTTTTGAAGTAGACGACGGAGGAAAGGAAGTTTCCTCGGTAGCAGCATCGTTTTCTGTAGATGATGGAGCTACATTTACTCCGATAGGCGTTTTTTCTGGAAGCGTGAGAGCGGTAGCTTGGCGCGTTCCCGAAATCTTTTCTGAAGCCGGGCGTGTGAAAATAGAGGTAGTAGATTCAGCAGGTAACGTGGGTGTAGGAGTAAGTGACCGGTTCAGAATAGTCCCCGTACAGGTACAAGGGCCTGCGTACAAAGTGCGCGTAGAGTTCGATCCGCCTCCGGCGGCAAGCTTCCTGCCACCACAGAACGTGCGTGTAAGCGTCGTTATTTTAGGCGATAAGCCTCCTCTGTCGCCAGAAACTCCGCTGCTGATGACGGAAGTCTCAGCAATAGCTCAGCAGACTGGCAACTGGCCTACAGGTTATAGAATCTACCGCTTGGCTGTACCTGCAGGTAGCAACTCGCTTCCTACAGCTCAAGAGATAGTAAAACCGGAAAACCTCCTAGCTTTTGTTCCAAGAGGTTTGACTAGCTGGGAGGAGATTGCCGTACCTACAGCAACGGCGTCGGGCAACTACGCATACTCGCTTACGAGCACCTTTGGCAGTGGACAAGAAAGTCCTGGGTCGCCTCCGGCAGGTACAAATGTGCCGCAAATAATCAATCCCATGTTTGACAAAGGTACCATCTTTCTTGATCTTGCCGGCTCTTTCATATCAACTTCTGGAGCGAAACTGGTCGTAAATCATACAGAGATGTACTCGCTAGTGCCAGATAGCTCAGGCATGAAGTTTACTGTTTCAAAGAAAGAACTTTCTTCGCCTGGCAAGGGAATGAAGATTAAGAAGGCTATCAAGAAGAATACAACTTCTACCTTGATGGTATTTAATCCTAATGGGACAAGGTCGATAACTAAGGAGTTTACTCGCAAATAAGAACTTTATGGTTGTGAAAATCTCGGTTGTAGGCTTGGGTTCGCTACTTCGAGAAAGTCTGTTAACACATCGCGTAGTCGCGGACCAAACATAGCCGATATCTCTTCGTTTGTAACCTCAGGTACTCTGCCCAAGCGTCCCAGCAAGCGGTTCATCTTTTCGGCTATCTTGCTCAGATAGCAGCAGCGGAGTTCCTCGATAAGCAAATATGCAGCAAGCACTCTTGCTAACATCCTCAGGTTTTGAACTCTTGCCCTTGCAACTTTTACTATCTCTTCTGCTAGCTGGTTGAACTTCTCTTGGTGCTCCTTGCAGGCGGTGAACATCTCGGAAGCTTCTTGACCAAGGCCAATAGATGAAAACAGACTATGGACACTCTCGAAAAGTTTTCTCAGCTCGTCTTTTCGAAAGGAGTCCAGTATTGCAGAAGTAATGTCTATAAGCTGTACCTCCATCGATATTTCTGCTGGTTCCTTACTGTGACGTCTGATTGTTTGAAACACCGAAGTGAGTAGACGCTTCTCGTTTACAGCTGTGTAAAGTACAACTGGCATCAGAAAGTCAAGATAGGTCACCTGTTCAGCTAATGCTACGTAATCCGTATAGGTTGTAAAGTCCCCTACAACTGCGTCCCACTCGGCAGATGGTCTCGGGCTACACATTGCGTTTATAGCTTCGCGCATCATAGAAGGTGGGCCGGCACAGACTTCGGTTGCGCCTATGAACATACCTTCGCGGTCGGCAAAGTCTATTATTAGTTCAGGATTAACTACTGTGTTTTCGTCAAACTCGCTGGTTATAAGGCCTCTTACGAGCATTACTTCCAGCGCTCCTATCATACCGATTGCTACTTTGTAGATTGCCGCAACCGGAGCTGGCAGTCGGCCATTCGGATACGGAGACCAAGAACGATAGAAAAGATAAGATGGCAACATTGAGCAACCCACTAGACAGGTGTGTAACTGTCGAAGCGTAGGGTTGCCGGTATAAAACTTCGCTGCTATTGCGTTGAGTCCAGAAAGGACAGATTTCCAATGCTTGGTCATTTGTTTCAACGCAGAGACATTCATGGGAAAGATATGCTTGTATCTGCTATCCGAATACGGGCATTCGACCTTTTCCATGGGAACACCTTGAAGTAGGTGCGCTGGGGTTTTACCTTCGCTTAACGGGCGACCTTCTTCATCGGTGTAGCTTACGTCTAGATTCATCAAGTAGCCTAAGGGTATGGCTTTAAAACTTGTATACATCACTTCCGTCATCACGTTTGTCTGTAGAAAGCTTGCCTTCAGCAACGGCCATATCTAAGTGAGCCTGAGTTTCTGAGACGGCTAAGTAACGCTGTTCATTACGAGCGTCGGGAAACAGTAGCAGCGAAGCTTCCCAAGCAGTAATTCCTTTCGCAGGTATTAGCTTTAGCAGTTTTTCTTGTCGTTGATGTGTGTGTTTGAGGAGATTGTTAAAATGCTCACCGTAGTCGGTTATTGGCTGGCCATGCCCAGAGTGTATGTATGTTGGTGCTAGTTCTTTGATACGGCGTACTGAGCAGATATATTGGCTTAAGGAGGGAAATCGTCGCCGCCGGTCTATTGGATCACAGTTGAGCATAGGGTTAGGAGTAATATGTTTAATTACGGTGTCTGCAGCAAGTAGCTCGCGGTTGCTTTCGCGTAACAGGCAGATGCTGCCTGGTGTATGTCCTGGCGTATGTATCACTCGGAGTGATTCCTTCTCAAACTCGATTTCGTCACCGTCACCAATGATTTCAAACTTAAACTGATTGCCGGCGTATGGACTGATTTTCATATAACCTTGTTCAAAGGCGTCGATAACCGCCTGTGGCACACCTGCTCGCTTGAGAAGGTTACTATGTTCGTCATAATCGAGTCGTCGAGATACAAAATCAGCCTCCCACGAATGGACATATACTTTGCAACCTGACAGCAGTTGTATTCTTGAAGCAAGACCGCAGTGGTCGGAATGGCCATGGCTAATTATTATGCGTCGGATAGACTCTGGTGAAAGACCAAGTTTAGCTAGTCCATTGACAAGAGCATTGAACGCTTCTTCGGTATTTGGGCCTATGTCTATCAAAGTTATTGGGTCTTGTCGGATGACGTAGACGTTTACAGGGCCTACGTAGAAAGGTGTTGGAAGCACTATCTGATGAAGTTTCATAGCGGTATGGTAAGTGACCGAAAGCGTTTTGTGACGACTCCTCGTGAGCGCTGTTCAACGAAGAATACCACAGAATCTCCAGGTTTGAGCTGTTTAACTGCTGCGAAATAGTCTTCTTGCGAGTTAATTGCTTTGCGGTTTACTTGTAGGATGAGATCGCCGTCGCGCAAGCCTGCATCATGGGCTATGCTGTTATTTTGTACTGAGCGGATAATGACTCCGGCCGTTGTAGTATAGCCAAGAGAGCGGGCTCTAAGTGGGGATAATGGAGCTATCGAGATGCCCAACTTATCGTTAATACGCTCTGCTGTAGCTTCGGAGGACTCTTTAGGGTTAGGACTACGCTCGAGCCGTGGTCGCCGCCCTAGGATGGTATCTACTGGTGGCAAACGCATTCTGGCTGACGTTTGGGGTATTTCGCGCTCGGCCAGCTTGATCGTGCAACTATACAGTTTGCCGTCACGCATGTACTTCACAGGTATGTCCGTATTAGGTCTGCTGAGTGTTACTCGACGTATTAGATCTCGGTCGTCTCTTATCTTTTGCCCGTTGAACTCTACTATCACGTCGCCGCTTTTAAGCCCAGCTTGAGCTGCTGGCCCGTCGGTCTCTGTTACGTCGTGTACGAGGGCTCCTTCTATATCACCCAGCTCGTAGACTTCTCTGAATTGTGGACTGATTTTGTCGGGGTAGATGCCAAGATAACCTCGAGCTACGCGGCCCGTGGTTACTATCTGATGATAGGCATCCATAAAGATTGCTGAAGGGATAGCGAACCCTATGCCCTGAAAGCCGCCAGTCTTAGTTGCTATCTGTGTGTTTATGCCTATGACTTCGCCTGCCATATTGACGAGCGGTCCTCCGGAGTTTCCCGGATTGATCGAGGCATCTGTCTGTAGCATCTGCTGAAAGGATCTGTTGCTATCGGTTATACGTTCCTTGGCGCTGATTATTCCTGCAGTAACGGTCTGTTGTAGTCCAAAAGGAGAACCTATTGCGAGTACCCATTCGCCTACTATGACTTTTTCAGAATCCCCTACTTTTGCTACTGGTAGTTGACGTTGATGGTTGACTTTTACTACTGCCAGGTCAATTTCTTCATCGACGCCTACTATTTCGCCAGAAAGCAAGGTTCCATCACTTAGTCTGACTTTGATTTTGTTGGCTAGACCTACCACATGGTAGTTTGTCAGGATGTACCCTTCAGGATCAATTATCACGCCTGAGCCGCTTGTCTGTCCGTATGCGTCGCCTATTTCATCTACGTCTAGCGTAGTTAAATGGACAACCGCGGGTTCAACTATGCGGGCAGCACGATTGAAGGCTGCCGAAAGTCTTGCCGGTGTGACATCTGCTTGTTCTGTACGAACTTCCAGTTGAGAACTGCGAGCTTTCGGTACAAGCTGTAGGAACACTATCGTGGCTAGCCCACCAAGCAACGCTGCAGACGTTAGCGCTAAGACACTCTTCATAACAGTCGCCTCACCACAGTTATTATAGCAACTTTGCCATACCTGGAGTGTGTGTTCTTATCTGGGCTTGTAATGCTTCGAGCAGGTTCTTAAAGAGGTCGATGGGAGAAGTTCTAATAAGTAGGCACCAGAAGACTTTTGGAAGAAGCATCGGTCAATTACAAGTTTACTTAGGTGGTAGGCGTTTACGTAGGAAGTCTAGTTTTTCGATCAGTACTTGGGTACGCTGCGTGTTGCCGATCTGTTGATATAATTCAAGAGCGTGCTCAAAGTAACCGATGGCGCGATCGAGCTCACCTCTAGTCTGCTGGTAGTGTCCAAGAGCTACCAGCGAACGAGCTACGAGATAAGGTTCGTTGTAAGAGTGAGCCAACTGAAGAGCCTGTTCGAGTAGTTGCTCTGCCTCGTAGTGGTGTTCGTAGGCCTTCAGTTCGACGGCAAGCATTAGATAATCACAGTAGACGTCTATCAAATCTACTTTGCTGCCTACGTCCGCTTTGAGGATATCGAGCCTGGCAAGTATGGTTTTGGCTTTGAGCAAGTATGAGCGTGCGCGCTGTAGCTCACCTTCTCGCCAAGAGGATTTTGTTGCAGCAACGTAGCTGCTGAAACTTTCTGCGTATTTTCCTGCAAGTTCCAGGTGACGCGCTATGAAATCGTATAGCTCGCCGGCTTCGTCTATCTCTTGGTATACACGGGCTGCTTCCAGGTGTAGCTGTTGCCTTCGTTCTTCTGAGAAGCTTTCATACAAGTACTGTTGTAGCATCGTATTGCTTAGTTTGTAGCCTTCGTCACCGCCTATCTTGTCGCTTTCTTCTATCAGCCGGTATGATAACAGCTCGTCTATAGCATCTATGAGGTTGGACTCGCTCACTTGCGCGAACCTTGATAGTGCTTCGAAACCAAACTTGTTACCTAGCACGGAAGCTAGTTCTAGAATTCTGCGCGTAAAAGTAGACAAATACTTTAGCTGGCGTTCTAGGAGCTGAGTAGTAGCACGTGGTATAGGCAGCTTTTCGGCTTTGTAAATCCAGCTTTGTCCATTCCAAATCAGGCTCTGTCGGCTTATCAGCTCGCTGAGCAGGTTGTAAACCTGTGCCGGATTACCTTCTGTAGCGTAATATAACTTTTCAAGCTCGGTTGCTGGATCAGGCATCTCCAAGCTACCACAAATATGCTGTATGAATTCGGGAAAGTCGACGTCAGAAATTGGCTGTAGCTCGATAGTTTGTAGTGGTCTTAGCGATGAGAGCCTAGCAAGCCATCTGGAAATTTTCGAGCTGTAGGAAACTACTTCCTGTAGGTCAGCTGCAAGCACGAGCAGCAATCTATCGGAGGATGCTTTGCCAACCAGGTAGAGCAAAAATTCTAGACTTACCGGGTCAGCAAGCTCAATTTTATCCAAAAGTAAGACGACGGGGAGACGTTGAGATAAGTCAAGCAGTTTTGTCGAAAGTGCAGAAAAAATTGCTTCAGAAAACGGTTCGTTTAGCTTTGCAGTGAGTTCTGTATCGTCGGAGAAAAACTCTTTGAGCTTTTTCGGTTGTCCTATTTCAAGCAGGTCAGATTTACCGTCAAATTCACCGCTGAGTAGACAACACTGCTCGTTGAGTTTAGTTTTACGAAATTCCTCGAGCAGCCGCGACTTGCCTATGCCAGGAGAACCTATGATGGCTACTGCGACCGAGCGTCCTTCATTTACTTGCTCGAAGTAGAATTCTAGCCGGTCGAGTTCTCGTCTGCGTGAGAGGAGTGGTGAGTTTCTCAGTTGGGGTTGCAAGCGGGCTTGTAGCCGTGCACGTAACTGTTCAGCGAGTTTGGCGCTATCAGTAAATAGGCCTATAGTTGGTCGCGTAGCTTTGCGGGGTACTTGGCTTAGTGCTTCGGCCATCTGCATAGCGCTGCTGTAACGCTGTTCTGGATCGATCTCCAGACTTTTGAGCACTATCTTCTCTAGCTCTGGCGGGATATCGAAGACTATCAAATGTGGTGGTGGAGGTTTTTGGCTAAGCTTTTTGCGGATAAGTTCGGTTTTGTTTGCAGCTTTGTAGGGCAGCGTTCCGGTCAACATTTGGTAAAGTATCGTTCCTAGTGAGTAGATATCGCTGCGGTGGTCAACATTTGCTTCTGGTTCACACTGTTCTGGAGCGCAATACTCAAGCGAGCCTATCAGTGCCCCGGATGTGATGCTACGTAGCGAATCTGTGGTCAACTTGACTAGTCCGAAGTCGATTAGTTTTACTTTCTCTACGGGTTTACCTTCGAGCAGGAAGACATTTGAAGGTTTTAGGTTTCTATGTATGGCGTTATTGTCGTGGGCGTGCTGTAGGGCTTCGCATACTTCTATCGCTATGCGCACGGCTTCAGGGATATCAAGTCGCTTAAAGCGTAAGAGTTTGATATCTAGACTCTCACCTTCTAAGAATTCCGTCACCAGGTAGACGAGGCCTGTGGTTGTTATGCCGAAGTCAAGCACGGTGATGATTGCAGGATGATTGAGGGCTGCTGTTGCTAGGGCTTCGCGTCGAAAGCGTTCTCGCGCGATTTCGCTCTGCACTAAAGCGGGATGCAACACTTTTATGGCTATCGTGCGGTCTAGTTCTACTTGTGTTGCTTTGTAAATGTTGCCCAGTCGCCCACGAGCTATGAGTTTGTCTACTCGGTAGCGTTCGTCAAGCAGGCGTTTACCTGGGAGTCCTATGCGTAGCTCTCCTCCATCAATTAGGCAAATGCTTGCCTCGTCGTCATAGCAGCAGAAGCAGGATATGCATTCTTTCATGTTGCTACCAGTAAATACCTTGCTTGAGTATAGCTTATGGGCTATATTAGAAGCCAGGATGTCTAAATTATAAACCAGTTGACTTCCCTAACTGAAAGGATATCAAGGGATGGATCCTACTGGTAGCACCATAGAGCTGTCTATAGACAGCGATTTTCAGTTCGTAGAGCTGGTTGCGTCTGTGACTGATAGTATAACGCAGCTTGTAGGGTTTGGGCCGGAAGAGGCTTATTGGATAGGGCTGTCGGTAAGGGAGTCGGTTATAAATGCGATAAAGCATGGCAATAAGCTTGATGTAAAGAAGCCGGTAGAAGTAAAGTTCGTAATCAGTGATGATCAGATAGTTATCTATGTAAAAGATTTTGGTGAAGGTTTTGACCCGTCTTGTGTTCCGAATCCGCTCGATCCGGTCAACTTGCTTAATCCTAACGGTCGAGGAATTTTCTACATGCGCACCTTCATGGACGAGGTGGACTTTCAAACTCCTTCCTCAGGTGGTACAGTTGTAGTGATGCGTAAACGCAAGACAGCTAAGACAACAGGGCTATAATCTTAGGAAGGTAATTCTAATGTCACTTGTTATCAATCAAAGAACTATAGGCGAGGTAACGATATTAGATCTCAGCGGCAAGATTACTATAGGTGTAGGGAATGTGCAGCTGCGCGAAGCGATAAAGAAGCTTCTCGAAGCTGGTAATAAGAAGATACTGCTGAATCTAGCAGACGTAAGCTATGTCGACAGTTCTGGTATAGGTGAACTGGTACACAGTTTTACCACGACGAGTAACGCTGGAGGAACGCTAAAGCTGCTTAACCTGACGAAAAAAATACAGGACCTGCTAGCTATTACCAAATTGCTTACGGTGTTCGAGACCTTCTCAAATGAAGACGAAGCCGTGGCAAGCTTCAAGTGAATATGCCCTTGTGGCTCTTGTTTCTGGTATTCTGTCAAAGTCAGATCATCAGGCTGGAAGAGTATAACGTTACAGTCAAACCCGACGAGCGTTTGGTGGTGATGTCGCTTGCTCTTGATGCTGCAGGCTACGATGGGGCTCGTAGCAAGGCAAGCGACTATTTAGGTAGCAGAGCGCTGCAGGCAGATGTTGCGCTAGTCTCCCAGATGCGAGTCTATTACTCGCTGCAGGCTCGTAAGGGTAACAAGCTGAGTTCTTATATGGGGTTGGCTTTGTCAGCAGGTTTGCCGCCTGACTTTGCTCTTTCAGACTCTACAGAACTGCCTGATGATGTAGCAGAAGTGAGAAGTTTTCTACCTCTGCTGCGTGATTTCTATGCAAGATGTCGACTTGCAGCGCTGCTAGAACATCGCTCGGTGCCGGTACAGCACCATAGGGAAGTCGTCACAAGGTTGCTTTACGAGACCATTAACTATCTACATACGAAACCACAGCTGTATCTTCCCTCTGGCAGTTCTGAAGAAGCGCGCAGTCGTAGCCTAAAGTTCTATATAAACCCCTTGTTGCCTGAAGGTGTAGTCTTTCAGCGAAACGACATGATAGACGGGGCGAGCTCGTCAAGCAGCCGTCGTGTTGGAGACGAGTATTTTTGTGTGATGTCTGAAACGATTTCAGAAGACGCCGTGCGTTATGCACTTCTGAGGTTTATTTTGGATCCGATAGTTGCTAAGAAGGCAGTAGAAGTGGCTATGCTACGGGACAAGATTGCTGCCCTGGTAGAGCGTGTACCGACCGCTCACGAGGACATGCGCCGAAATGTCTATGAGGTAGTAGGAGAGTCGCTGGCAAGAGCAGCTGAAGTTAGAATGACGTTGCGCCAAGATCAAGACGAAGCGATGTATCGGCTAGGGACTTACTATGAGCAGGGAGCAGTGCTCGTTTTTCACTTCTACGAAGCTCTAGCGCAGCTTGAGCGTGTTGGAATAGATGTAGGCGAGTATCTAGCACCGAGCTTGAGACAGATAGACTTCGAAAGGGAATCCCGCAGGCTGGAGCAAACAGCTGCAGCACGCAGGCGCGCTGAGCTACGACGTGCAGAGCTACGTAATAGCGCAAAATTACTGCTTGAGATAGATTCGCTTATTTCAGAGCGTCAGTACGACCAAGCACGCAGACTGCTTGAAGGTTTGCTTGAAAGCGATCCGAAAAATGCCCGTGCGCTATTTGCTCTTGCAAGGATCTACAACAATCAACTTACTTCAGTTGAGCTAGATGAGTCGGCTGATGAAGAGGACAAAATAGCTGCTCAGCAGCAGCGCCTTGCTCGTGCTGTGGAGCTCTATCGGCGTAGCATAGCGAATGCTACGGAGCAAGAAAAGTGGATGGTATCGCAATCTCACGTCTATATAGGTCAAATATTAGACTTTATGGGTTTGAGCGAAGCCGCCTCTGTCGAGTATGAGAGCGCGATTAAGCTTGGGAACATACCCCGGGGAGCTTACCCTGAGGCAGTAAATGGTAAGGCTGGCGCATACAGATTGAAGGGAGGAAAAGCAGATGACGATGCTGAATAAAGTTCCGCCCGGACCACCGTCAAGGCCGTTTCTGGCGAATTTTTGGGATTTTCGCAATGATCCGACTGGCTACTTGCTACGTGTGGCTCGTGAATATGGAGATGTATGCTCGCTGAATACTCCGCCAGAGCAGGTCTTTTTAGTAAATCATCCCGAACTGATAAAGGAGGTATTTACTACACTCAACCAATATATGATTAAGGGCAGAGCTCTGCAGCGGGCAAAGGCGTTTCTTGGTGAAGGGCTTTTGACTAGTGAAGGCGAACTACATCGGCGTCAGCGCAGACTTGCACAGCCAGCCTTTCATCGCCAACGGATAGCTACTTATGCTGATACGATGGTGGAGCTTGCTTTTCGCTATAGGCAGCGTTTGGTAGACGGACAGCAAGTAGATATGGCGCAAGAGATGACTTCGCTTACTATGTCAATAGTGGCAAAGACGTTGTTTGATGCCGATGTCGAAGATGAATCTGGGCAGATAGGTCGAGCGCTTACGGAGCTAGTTCGTGCGTTTAACCTAATGATTTTGCCTTTTGCTGACTTAGTACAGAAAATACCTCTGCCAGGGGTAAATAGGTTCCGCAGAGCTTGTGGCCTACTTGATGAGATCATCTATGGAATAATAAGCGAGCGACGAGCTAAGGGAGTTGATCGAGGCGACTTGCTGTCGATGTTAATAATCGCACAAGATGAAGAGGGCAGCGGTGGTATGACTGATCAACAGCTACGCGATGAGGTGATGACACTCTTTTTAGCCGGGCATGAGACGACAGCAAACGCTTTAACTTGGACCTGGTACTTATTAGCAAAGCATCCTGAGATAGAGAGGAAGTTGCACGAAGAGATCGACAGCGTACTTTCGGGTCGAAGACCATCTTTTGACGATGTGAAGCGTTTGAAGTACGCTGAGATGGTTCTTGCTGAGTCGATGCGACTCTATCCACCAGCTTGGGCAGTAGGACGACGTACGCTTGTTGACGTTACTCTTGGAGACTATCTCATACCTGCTGGTTCGCTAATCATAGTTAGTCAATACGTAATGCACCGTGACGCTCGCTATTATCCCGAGCCTGAAAAGTTTGATCCAGAAAGGTTCACTGCGCAGGCACAGGCAGCTCGGCCAAAGTATGCTTACTTCCCGTTTGGTGGTGGCGTGCGGCAGTGCATAGGTGAATCTTTCGCTTGGACTGAAGGAGTGTTACTGCTTGCTACGATTGCCTCGCGATGGCGCTTTGAGCTAGTTGATGAGCATGTAGAACCGGAGGCTGTAGTTACGCTGAGGCCTAAAAATGGCTGTAGGATGCTTGTTAGGGAACGCGGATGACTATCTTACCTATGTTCAGATTGGCTTCCATGCGTTGATGAGCGGAGTTTGCTTCGTGCCATTCGTAAATGCTGTCTATGACGGGTCTGAATCGACCGTTGGTAAAGCGTTCTTCGGCGAATTCCCAAAAAGCTCTTGTAAATAATATCTTTTCTTCGAGAGGTCTATGTCTTAGCGTCGTTGCTATTATCTGTAGTCGCTTTGTAAGCAACACAGCAAGATCAGTGCTGGGAGCTTTTCTGCCGCCCATGGTAGCTAGCAGAATTAGTTTGCCATCTGTAGCCAGTAGAGACAGGTTGTCTTCCCAATATGCAGCTCCTACGGGGTCAATTATTAGGTCGACTCCCCGTCTTGCGGTAAACTCTTCTACTTGTTTTCTGAAATTACCTCTATCGTAAGCGGCAGAGGCGCCAAGCTTTAGGCAGGCAGGCTGCTTTTCTTTGCTCGTAGTGACGATAGCCTGCGCTCCTAGTTCGTTTACTATTTGTATAGCTGCTGTTCCAACGCCACTTGCTCCAGCATGTATGAGAGCCGTTTGGGAAGGTTTGAGCTTGCCGTAGTAGACTACGGCAAGGTATGCAGTTAGGAACACTTCTGGTATAGCGGCTGCTTCTTCTATGCTTAGGTTATCCGGCACGCGCATTGCCATCTTAGCTGGCACAGCTACATACTGAGCGTATCCTCCGCCAGGCAGTAGGGCACAGATACGGTCTCCTTGTTTGTAGCTATAGCAATCGACATTAGCTCCCAGTTTTTCTATCGTTCCAGCACATTCTAGTCCTAACACAGGCGAGGCACCTTTAGGCGGAGGGTATAGGCCTCGCTTCTGTAATAGATCGGCGCGGTTTACTGCCGTAGCTTTCACTTTTACCAGCAGATCGTCAGGACCTACTTCCGGCATATCAACGTCGCCTTCATATAGTTGTCTAGTTGAATCATCTACGAGTAGGGCTTTCATATGAGGGCATCCTTGAAGTCTGTGGCAAACTCGCCGGCAGTTTGATACCTTTCCGTTGGCACTGGTGCAGTGGCTTTGGTCAGAACTTCGTCTAGTTTCACAGGTAGCGCACAAATTTTACTTGGAAGGGGAAGTTCTGATATGCAGCTGTACTTACCTTGACGCTTGATATGCTTAAGAACGGCTATCCAAGCTGTAAAACCTAAGTTAAAGATGTCGGAAAGTACGAGCAGTCGGTGACGTTCTACTGGACGAAGGCTGTCTTTCAGGATTTGTTCAGGTGGCGTAAGTTTGACTCCAAGCAAAGTAGCATTATATTCTTCATCGACTATTATCTTATGCAGGTTCACTTGGCGGTGTGTCACTCCTCGTTCGTGTATGTAGTCAAGTGCGGAGGCTAGCTGGTCTATTATCTTTATTAGTGCGCGCAAAGGTATTTCTTGCAGCTCGGCCAAGGTTTGGCCTTCTAGCAGGGGCATAGCGCAAAACTGTTGTCCGTCAAGCTCGCCAAAGTCATAGATGCTTACTATGTGTGGGTGTGACAAGGTTGCTGTCAAAGCGACCTCTAGCTGAAAGATTGCGGAGTCTTTGTCTTTATCAAGCAGCTTTATAGCTACGCTACGTTCAACTAAGCCTTTCTGTTCAGCTTCATATATGCTGCTCGATATACCTTTAATTAGCAGTCTTTTGAGATGATACTTGCGTATAGGCGGAGTGCTTTTGTCAATTTCTTGTGTATCTTGCTCCTTAGCGAAATATTTGGGGTAGAGTTTCTTCAGTTGTGCAAGTAGCTTTGCAGGTGGGTAAGAGTTTTTCTTAGCAGCATACAATGGTCTGATTGCAGCAAGCTCGCTGTTGGTGATCGTTTCTAGCATACCGTCTGGATGTAGCTTGAGTAGAAAGCGCGGAGAGGCTGAAGGCTCGCTCAGAGAAGAAGGTGGCTTAAGGACTATGTATTTTACCCCAGCATGCTCGAAGATAAGCTCTACGAAGAGAACTGAGGAGCTTTCGTTTTTTGAAGCTACGATCGTTTGATTTGGTTCTGTGAGGCTAAGGAAAGGGCCTTCGGGAGAAGTATCTGCTGTATGCACTATCAGCTGCTGGCCAGGCTGGGAAATTATCTTCAAGTGCTGCAGGCCTGAGCCAGGTTTATCATCGGCAAGATTTTTTCTGACAGGTACTGAATTCGTTAGCCCGTATGGTGCCTGACAGCTAAGTAAGTTATTTGGGCTAACCAATAAACTTCCTGTACGTGTTCTTTGTTCTAGGACGTCTTTGACGATATCTAGTAAAGTAGGTTCGATGGCGTCGGTTGGATGGTAGGGCCTGCCTGGAGTAATTGTCTCTAGCAAGTCTATTAGTGCTGCTGCTACGGTGTCAAATTCGTCATCAGAAAGGGTATGGACGGTGTAATTTTTGAGTCTTACCAAGTAATTTGGTGGGGTTATATCTGTTTGCTCCGTACGGTCATACGGATACAGAAGAAGATAAAGTCCTTCTCTTTCAACTACCTGAATAACTCTAAAGTGCTCTTTGAGGTCTGGAGAAGAGGGAGATTGAAGTTCTATATCTAGACGGTCGCTTGCTGATCTGATGTGACGTAATATCTTTACTTCAGTTTGTGGATTAGCTGTGTTGGGCTGTAAATGTTGAGTGACTATGCTGGTCTTGATGCATAAGTGTTGGGTGATACTTCGTTCTTTTATACAATCCTTATAGTATTCTAGGCTGCCACGTTCGTGTATAGGGCCTAGGTGCCTTTGGCAGTCATCTCGCGAAATTTGATTTGTAGCTATCGAATCTAATTTTTGTTTGAGATCTACTAGACGCAGAGAGCGAACCGTATGAACTTCAGCAGGTGCTCTCAACTCTACGAGGTATTGTAGGTACTCTTCAGAGTCGGCGTTGGGTTCACGTTCGAGCAGCATCCAAGTACTTGAATCAAATGAGCCTATCCAGAGTATCTCTAGATCTGGTCGAAGACTTGTAATCCTCTCGTATGCTACTGGCGAGAGGTATGGTATGTGCTGTATAAAATCTGCGAAATGTGGTGGTTTGAGCCTACAGTAGAATCGGTCTGCTTCGCTCCATACTCTGATAAGTTTTACATTAGCTTCGAAGCTGCCCAGCTCAGCCGGAAGGAACGGCAAGCCTGGAACGAGAGTGCGTTTCTTGTGTGGTGCCTGACTATGTGGAAAGGCTAAGCCTTCTAGTGATAGGAGCATGTTTCTATCTCAAACTAGGAGAACAGAATTATAATCACCTTCTAGACCGATTAGAAGAACATATTTGCCAAGAGGTGAATGATGGGTAAGAACACCGTGTTCGGTCGATTTTTGTTAGGGCGTGTAGTTGCACGTAGCCGTAGTGGCGTGTTGTATGAAGCCCTACAGCGTGATCTTGCAAACAGGCGAGTAGCGATAAAAGCACTTATAGACAGCACCTCTGATGCTGCAGAGCAGTTTCATTCAGAGGTATTGGCTATGAGTAAGCTTGTACATCCAAACATTGTTGCTATCTATGACACTGGCACCGAGAACGGGACACCGTACTATGTCAGTGCGTTTATTGATGGCCTGACATTGAAGGAAGTGCTGGCGAAGGAAGGCAGGCTCGACATTGCTCGTGTCATCCATATAACTAAGCAGATTGGTCGGGCTTTGCGTTATGCGCATAGTAAAGGAGTCTACCATGCTGATCTGTGCCCTGTGCGGGTGCTCCTGACCGGGCAGCAGGAGCATGTCATACTGACTGGGTTTAAGTCGAATGTTCCTGAAGGGGTAGTAGTTGGCAGCCCCGGCTACATGTCGCCTGAACAGATAGAAGGCAAAGCTGTAGACTACACGACAGACATATACTCACTTGCGGCGATCGTCTATGAAATGCTTACCGGTAGAAATCCTTTTTTTGCGGAAGGAATGCTTGCTGGTGAGGTAGTAGAGCGGCAGTTGGCTGGGCAGTTCAGAAGCATTTCTGAACACGGTGGGCAGTTTAAAGAGTCTTTAGACAGAGTATTTCGGAAGGCTTTTGCACGCAAGCCAGAGCGGTATATAGACATATCTGATTTTTTAAACGAGTTACAAATGAGCTTGTTGCCTGCAGCAGCTGAGTTATTTGAGAAGACAGTAGGGTTACGGCATCCACAACCAGCAGATCTTTCTCGCGTTATCTTCACGCATTATCTGTCGTTTAATTTTTCTCCCGTGACAGCTGGAGATAAGGTACAGATTACTGAGAAGCGAATAGAAATGGGACTGCCTATTATTAGCGTAAAAAGCCCTCAAGGGAATGATGTCCACGACTTCAATGTTTATTGGTTGTTTAGGCAGGCTAGCTCTAATTATCTGATAGTTAGCGAGTCGGGTCGGAAGATGGACGATTGGAGGATGCAGACTCGTATAGTCTTGCGTGTTGTCGATGCCGACACACTGCAGGTACTTACGCCTGAAGAGGTCAAGCACCTGAGAGAAGCGTGCATAGAGGCTTGCAATCGTTTTTGGACTAGCAAAGATGAACTGGAAGCCATCTTTGGACCTTTTTTGGAGAAAAGCGAGGAAATACCACAAGTTCTGGAATCAGGCTTTATAGTAGGTGGCGAGCTATATTTTGATGGGCAAGTCCTACCCGATCTATGGGTTCAAGTTAGCGACTATTCGGCTGAGACTAACACGGTCAATTTGGTGCATCCTATAACTTCGGCGTCTATGGAATGCTCCATACTGCGCTTGTTTATTGGCGATGATGGGCAGTATTGCGTACTAGCAGTGCCAGAGAGCACTACTGCGGTAGTCGTTAAGGTTCTTGACAGAACTGTGGTGCGTACGCTTGCTTTAAGCGAGATGAACACGGCACTAAATTGCCTGCTACGGGATCAGCAGAAGCGGCCTATGTGGCCTGCTGAGGAGGCTAGACTTGTATTTCTACCAGTTGCAGGTGAGAAGGAACAGGATTTTCCGCCGAAGATCAAGGTGATAAAGTGTTTTGCTTGTGGTGGGCTATTGCGTCATACCGATTCGCTCTGTCCTCTTTGTGGTGTAGAGCGTCTAGCTCCACCTTGTCCGATGTGTGGTAAACCTGTAGTTGAGTGGGCTCAAAAGCAGCGGCTATCGGTGATGGATATCTACGTGTGGAATAGTAACTGGGACGGTAAGTGTTGTTATTGTGGACAAGAGTTCAAGGCGCTGATAAAGGCTGTTTCTACAAGGATTCCGGTGTTAGGTGACAAAGATTTACATGACTTTGTAGAAGTAGCGCCTGCAGAGCTAGTTGCCAGGAGGCTGCCTGACTATATAGAGCTTAGTCCTGCCATAGAGTTTAAAATCAGCCGGACAGGCGCTAGTGGTGGTAACTCTGAGCAGAGTTTCTTGCTTAGTATAGAGGAGCTTAAAGAGTTGATAAAACAATTGCAAGGACCGCTTGCGCTGTTGCTGAAGATGCAAAGTTGGACTAAGGGTACTACTTGACGGCTGCGTTTGCAAAGTCGGACAAGTGATTGCTATCATAACTACCAACTGAGGAGTCCTTGTTAAGGATGGGATATGTTTCCTGAAGCTTTGACTTTTGATGATGTATTGCTTAAACCTGCTTATAGTGACGTGCTGCCTACAGAAACTGATACTTCGACGTATTTTACTCGTAATATAAAGTTGAATATTCCGATAATCTCAGCAGCCATGGATACGGTCACAGAGGCGGCTCTTGCTATAGCGCTGGCGCAGCAAGGTGGTATAGGTGTAATACACAAGAACTTATCGATACGCGAGCAGCGTGACGAGGTCGATAAGGTGAAACGTTCCGAAAGCGGGATGATAGTCGATCCGGTAACGATGTCACCCGAGCAGCCGATTTCTGAAGCTTTAGCCGTAATGGCTAGGTATCGTATTTCTGGTGTGCCTGTAGTGGCAAGTGACGGGCGTTTGTTGGGCATACTGACAAATCGCGACTTGAGGTTTGAAACGCGGCTCGACTTGCCCATCTCGGAAGTAATGACCAAAGACAATCTTATCACTGTACCCGTAGGCACTACCCTGCAGGAGGCTCGCGGTATATTGCAGCGCTATCGTGTTGAGAAGCTGCTCGTCGTAGACAAAGACTTTCGGCTAAAAGGCTTAATAACAGTAAAAGACATACAGAAACAGATAAAGTATCCCCTAGCCACTAAAGACTCCCTGGGTCGCTTACGGGTAGCTGCTGCGATAGGCGCTACGGGTGACTTCTACGAACGTGCCCAGGAACTTGTCGCTGCTCACGTCGATGCCCTGGTGATAGATACTGCTCATGGGCATTCCAAACGAGTGATAGATGCTATAAAACTTATCAAGTCAAAGCTGCCAGAGGTAGATCTTGTAGCTGGAAACATAGCTACACCAGAAGCTGCACTAGATCTGATAGCTGCCGGGGCAGATGCGGTGAAGGTAGGCATAGGGCCGGGTAGCATTTGTACGACGCGGGTGATTTCTGGCTGCGGTGTGCCTCAAGTTACTGCTGTGCTTGAGTGTGCGCGCGCAGCTCGCTCTTATGGAGTACCTGTCATATCTGATGGTGGAATAAAGTTTTCAGGCGATATTACCAAGGCTATAGCTGCTGGTGCAGATAGTGTCATGATAGGTTCGTTGTTTGCCGGTACAGACGAAAGTCCCGGAGAGATAGTTCTTTTCCAAGGTCGCAGCTTCAAGTCTTACCGTGGCATGGGTTCGCTTGCTGCTATGAGGCAAGGTAGCAAGGATCGCTATGGACAGGAAGGAGAGATAGAAAGCAAGCTGGTACCGGAGGGTATCGAAGGACGAGTACCCTACAAAGGACCTCTTGCAGCTATGGTTAGTCAGCTAGTCGGTGGATTGAGAGCCGGTATGGGCTACTGCGGCTGTAGAACCATAGCTGAGCTGCAACAGAAAGCCACCTTTATAAGAATTACGGCTGCTGGACTCAAAGAGAGTCATGTGCATGATGTCATCATCACCAAAGAGGCTCCAAACTATCAGTTAGATTAGGTCTTTGCAGTAAATAGCAGATAGAAACCGCCGGCAGAAAACAGCATATTAGGCCCCCAACTTGACATTGCTGGCGAGAGAAGTTCATAACGGCCCAGTTGTAAGAACATCTCTAAAGCTGCCCAGAAACCTACAGCTAAGAATATTCCTACTCCTATTCCTGCCAACGCTCCACGTTTGCCGAAAGTTGTAGCGAAAGGTAGTCCCAAAATGGCCATCACGAGACAGGTAAGAGGACTGGCTAGCTTTGCTTGTAGTGCTATTCTGAGATTAAGTACATCTATGCCGCTAGCTTGCAGTCTTTCTATCTGCTCGATAAGCTGACGTATGCTCATCTTGCTTGACTCAGGCAAGGACTGCTTGAAATACTCAGGGCGCTCTGGTAGGCGTAATCTTAATTCTTTGAATCTTTCGGCAAGTTTAACCTCTGGACCATCAAAGGTACGTTGAAATCCAGCTCTGAGAACCCACTCTTCGCTGCTACTGTTCCATACCGCTTCGTTTGCTGAAATACGTCGACGTAACCCCTTGCCGTCTTCAACCAGTTCGTATATGGCAAGACCGACCATTCTAGTCTTTTCATAGTCGAAGTGTTGAAAGTGTATAAGTTTGTTGTCTTGTCCAAGAAACCATTTTCTATTGCCTTGATAAAAGGTTTGAGGAGGAACCTTCTTGCCTTTAATCAAGGCACGTAAATAATCCTGACGCTGATTGCTAAATGGTAACACGTACTCTTGCGACAGATAGAGCAGAGTTGCTAGCATAGCCGCGTAAAACAGTACAGGTAAAGATAGGCGGTATAAGCTTTGTCCACTAGCATGCAGGGCTATCAGTTGGCTAGTCTTGCCAAAGGTTCCAAAAGTAACCAGCACGGAGATGAGCAACGCAAAAGGTGCTGTGTAATGAATCACTTGAGGAAGTAAAAATAGTAGATACGTCAGTACACGTCCTGTCCTTACTTTGTTTTCTACTATGTCGTCAGTAAGCGCAAACAAGGTGAATACGATAAACACTGTCGATAAGCCAGAAAGCGTGATTAGGAAGTAACGGCTAAGCTCTGACAAAATCATTCTATCTATGGTTCGCGGGAAGCTGAATTTGAAGCGAAACTGCTGTAGCGTCGGCCTGGCAGTTTGTAACGGTAGAAACGGTTTGAGATATTTAAGCATTATTGACAGCTTCTCCGTTACTGCTCTAAACCATCGGTAACGCAAGGTTACAGCAAGCAGTAGTACTGCCATCACTGCATTCGGTAGCCACATTCCTATGTAAGCCGGTAAGAGACCTTGTCGTGAGAGGTCTTCGCCAAGCACTACAAGTAGGTAGTAGGTCATAGTAATTAAGATGCCAACTAGTAGCCCGAACGAGCGGCTGCCGCGATGAACCGATAAGCTAAGCATCACAGCAAAAGTGGCGAACAACGGACAAGAAAACGGTAAAGCAAGCCGCTTGTGTATTTCCGTTTTTAACCTCAGGGCATCAGCGCGGGCTGTCGGGATGGGTCGCTGCAACAGTTCTTCTAGAGTTGCCGTTTCGGGTTTGAAAGTTTCTTCTTCGGGTGTAACAGCGCCTGCTGACAAGTCAAAGCGTATCGTCGTTTCTTTAAATGATGATGTTGATGCTCTATTGTGCTCGCGGCGCTTACGTGCGTATGCATCGTAGATGAAACCATCATAGAGGTGCAATTCTGAGCGCTCTAGTTGGTCGCCTATGATAAGTTCTCCGCTAAGCGCGGTAAAGATGCGTGGTTCTAGCTCTGGATCTATCTCCTCGGCAACAAAAATTTGCTTCCATAGCCGAGTCTCTCTGTCAATCTCGCGTATTAGGAAAACCTTTCCAGGAAGTCCTTCTTCAAAGACACCGGGTCTGATTTGGTTCAGTAAGCTTTCAAAAATTAGCCTCGATCGGGTTTTTTTTAGCGACTGTACTGAACTGACAGCTGTAGGTAGCAAAGTAGCTGTATTGTAGAAAGCTATGCCCGTAACTAGTAGAGCAAGAAGTAGAGGTGACAGAAGTATCCTTCGGCGACTTATGCCACAAGCGCTTAGTACGATGAGTTCGCTGTCCGAACCGAGGCGTCCTAGGGCTATAAGTATGCCAAAAAGTAGGGAGATAGGAAGAGTAAACAGCAGTATGCCAGGTAGTAATGAGAGCATCAGTTTAACTAGAGGCCAAGCTTCTAGCCCTCGACGAGAAAACAGGACGAACAGATCGGAGAACCTGTTGGCTTCGTGAATGAAGACGATAGCTGTAAGTAGAAACAGGCTAAGCAGAAAGTATGGAATTATTTCTTTTAGTAAGTACCTGTGTATTATCATTTTTGAAGTTTCAGGAAAATTTAAGCTACTGATGCCCGATCGGGCAATAGATTTGCGTTGTTTTTAGGTGAAGAGAAGGAAGTTAGTTGGCAGTAGAAATGAGGTTAGACAGAGTAGAGCAGGTAGGAGCTATGTTACTGCTAGTTATAATTATTCTGGTGGTTTTGTATAAGCTAGCAGTGGGAAGCGGACAGTGAGACCTATAGTTGCTATAGTAGGCCCTACAGCTTCGGGTAAGAGCGTTCTAGGAATAGAGCTAGCTGTGCGCTTGAATGCAGAAATAGTAAGCTTAGACTCTGTGCAGGTCTACCGAGGGTTATATGTTGCGACGGCGAAAGTGCCTTTGCAACAAAGGTGCGGCATACCTCACCACTTGATAGACATAATCGATCCCGACCAAGAATACACGGCTGGCGACTATGCACGTGATGCCCGTCGAGTGATTTCTCAGATCGAGCAATCAGGTAAGCAAGTACTGCTTGTTGGTGGTACAGGCTTTTATCTTAGTGCTTTAGAAGGTAGCTTGTTCGAGCAGCCTGTGAAAACCGACCAGCAGTTACGTAGAAGATTAAAACAGATAATGGAGCGCCGGGGAGCAGCGCATTTGCACAAGATGCTTGCGCGTCTCGATCCAGCAGCCGCAGCACGCATAAATGTAAATGACTGGGCACGTACCACACGTGCCTTAGAAGTGCTGTTTCAGACAGGGCGCTCGATTACTTACTGGCAAGGCAATCATCACCCTCAGGCAGCAGAGTTGGCGTCCAGGATAGAGGTTTTTGCACTGTCACCTCCTCGGTCTGAGCTGTACGCCAGGATTAACCGTAGAGTAGATGAGATGTTTGCCGCTGGACTAGTTGAAGAGGTACAGCAGTTGCTTGCAGCTGGTCTATCGCCTAATGCTAAGTCGCTGATGGCGCACGGTTATAGACGTGTAGTAGAGTACCTACTTGGTCAGCGAGACTATGCTTCCTGTGTAGAACAGACCAAAGCTGATACAAGACATTATGCTAAACGACAGCTGAGTTGGTGGCGCAGTAGAGCTCGTGTCAACTGGATATACGCCTTTGGAGATGACGTGCGTGCTGTGGAAGAGGTGTTGAAATTACTCCTGTTGACTAAGTAGTAGCTTGATTTTCCTTATTTGGGCCACGTAGTTATCACAATGCTCGCTGTAAAGACGGATGAGTTCTGCTACTGTTATTTGTCCTCGTTCGGGATGTATTGCTGAACGATCCCATATAGAGTCGTCCATGTCTACAAATAATTCTGCCGTCGACTTGCGTAGCATCCTGAAGAGCTCTACGGCGTTGTGTATGCTACGCTTGCCGTAGTTGAGCCTTGCTGCCCATTTGTCTTGGTCATAAGTGGTTAACGTAGGATTGTCGTCGCCTATGGCACAGCGTATACGATAAGCAGCAGCTATCTCGCTGTCGCATAGATGGAGTATTATTTCTCTTATAGACCACTTTCCGGGTGCAGGCCGGTACTCTAACTGTGCCTCGGACAGTCCATCAATGCTGCGTTCTAGATTGCCGGGCCCGGAGCGGAATCTATCGAGCAACTCCTTGAGTTCTTGAGCATTAGCCATTCTGACCTCCCTGTGCCTTAAGAAGTTGGCATATTGTATCTTGCCCTGGACAAAATTTCCACTATTGTCTGACAGGCTCCTAGCCTCAAGCCGTACGCAAAAGGTGACAGTACTTGACTTTACAGCAGGTCTTCACTTATTTTGGCCGCTAGATTTCTCGACAGGGAGTACCGAAGCAATGAAGATCCATGAGTACCAAGCAAAGCAGCTACTAGCGAAGTACGGTGTTAACATACCACGCGGGTTTGTGGCGCATACGGTGCAGGAAGCTTTGGAAGCAGCACGACAATTGGCAACATTCCCCGTAGTGGTCAAGGCGCAGATACACGCTGGCGGACGTGGCAAGGGAGGAGGTGTGAAGCTAGCGAACAGTCTGGATGAAGTAAGCGAGCTGGCTTCTAAAATGCTAGGGATGAAGCTTGTCACTCATCAAACAGGACCGGCAGGACGAGAGGTACGCGCTCTCTTGATAGAAGAAGGTTTGGCTATAAAACAGGAGTTCTATTTGGGAATAGTGGTAGATAGAGCTGCTTCGCGTCCTGTCTTTATGGCTTCTGCTGCTGGTGGAATGGATATTGAAGAGGTGGCCTCATCACGTCCCGAAGCGATACTGAAAGAGTATGTTGACCCGACAGTGGGATTTCAGCCGTTTCAAGCGCGGAAACTAGCTTTTGGCTTGGGTCTGCCAGCAGAACTAGTTTCACAGGCGGTGCGCTTCATGTTGGCACTCTATCAAGCCTTCGTAGATATGGACGCATCGTTAGTCGAGATTAACCCGTTTTTGCTCACCGAAGACAAAAAACTTTACGCTCTCGATGCAAAGGTAAATTTTGATGATAACGCGCTCTTTAGGCACAAGGAGTATGCGAGTTTGCGCGACCTTAATGAGGAAGAACCGCTTGAAATAGAGGCCTCAAAGTTCGACCTTAACTACATTAAGCTCGATGGGCAAATAGGCTGTATGGTAAACGGTGCGGGCTTGGCTATGGCTACGATGGACATAATTAAACTGGCCGGCGCCGAACCAGCGAACTTTTTAGATGTAGGCGGTGGTGCTAGTCAAGAGCGAGTGGAGAATGCCTTTCGGATACTACTTGCCGATCCGAACGTTAAGGCTGTGTTGATCAATATCTTCGGGGGTATAGTCCGCTGTGATATGGTAGCAGCAGGTGTCATCGAAGCTGCCAAGAAAATAGGAGTAAACGTGCCGATAGTGGTGCGCCTTGAAGGTACTAACGTCGAAGCTGCCAAGGAGTTGATACGACAGACCGGCCTGAATGTAATCTCTGCTGATGGGATGAAGGATGCCGCCGAGAAAGTAGTCGCTGCTATACGTTGAAAGATGCTGCAATATCCTATTACTGTCATAGTGGGTGAAGATGCTCACTTCTTAAGGTTAGATGAACTAGTAAGGCGATGCTGCGCAGGTGAATTGATAATACCTACAGCGGCGATCCGGCAGGCAATCCAAGCAGGCGAAATACTGGTAAATGGCCAAAGACGTAGCTGTGGGTGGCGCGTGCGTAAAGGTGATAGCGTTACTATCGACTTGAGAACTAGACAAAATTATGGGCTTGTTGCAGAACAAGTCGATTTAGAAGTGCTCTATGAAGACGAATACTTGATAGCTGTTAGTAAATCAGCCGGAATGCTGTCACATCCGTCTGCAAAGCAACGTAACGCCACTCTTATCAATGCTCTGCTTGGATATTTCGCCCGGACTGGAGACAGAATCTCGCGTCCATTGCTGGTGCATCGCCTTGACAAAGGTACTTCTGGAGCAGTGCTGATAGCTAAGAACGAACGGGCGGTAGAAAACCTTGCAAAGCAGTTCAAGGCTGGACAGGTAAAGAAACTCTATCGAGCCGTCGTCTTGGGTATGCCACAACCTGCTGAGGGACGCATAGAAGCTCCAATAGGCTGGCATCCCACACTTTGGCCAAAGTGGCGCGTTGCAGATAAAAACTCTAAACCTGCTGTTACTCTCTACCGTGTTATAGATAGTAGAGAAGGCTTGTCTCTTATAGAAGCTGAACCACTGACCGGTCGTACCCATCAGATAAGAATACATATGGCTCATATAGGTCATCCTCTGCTTGGCGATCATACCTATGGTAGGGCTGCAAATGTCGCTTGGGAGAAAGCCTCAGCACGTAGAACAACTCATCATAAGCTTCATTCATACAGCCTACAGTTTCATCATCCGGTGACAAACGAAAACCTTACCATAGTTGCTCCTTTGCCAGAGGACATGTGGTAGCGCATAGATTTTGTGCAAAATGCTATAACTTTACATTTTACAAAGACGTAACAGCTTTGATCTTTACTTTTCCACAGACTTTTCCACAAAAGTTGTGAATTTCTTGCTCGTGGATTTGCAACCTTGTTATAGCTGCCATAGATAGATGTTGTGATCATTACCACCCGTAAGCAAGCTAGTAAGGTCTGATGAGAACGTGGCAGTAGAGATAGAGGTTTTATGACCACCAGCTAAATAGCATTCCTTTATCGGCTTATCAGGGTTGCCGAAAGAATAGATTCTGACCGTCATGAGAGTCTCCTTTTGGTCTTTCCATTCGTCAGAAACAAGTGCGAGAGTTTGTTCATCTTGTGCTAGGGTGAAGCCGTTGATCCATTTGTTCTTAGCGGCAAATCTTGCATCTTCACGTTTATCGATGAAGTTCCACAATTTAACCGTACCATCCTCGCCTGAGACGAGTATTTGTGAATCGTTTTTAAGAAAATGTAGAGCTCTGATCCTTGCACGATTCTCTATTCGCATTACTTGTTCACCTGAAGACTTTTCCCAGACATGCACTACGTTGTGTATAGCTGCTGCCGTATATTGTCCTGAAGGTGACACTGCAACATAAATTGCACCGGTCATGTGCTCGCCGTAGACGATGATTTCTTTACGAGATTCAAGGTTCCAAAGGCTCACGCGGCCGTTCTCGTATCCAACTAGTATGTTTCCCGTGGCAGGGTCATATGCAACCGATTGGACACTGCTTTGGCCAGTGTGTTTGTATTCCTCCTTGCCGCTGTGAAAGTCCCATACGCGGAACGTCATGTCGATGCTGCAAGTAAGTATCTGAGTACCGTCAGGTGAAAGGCAAACCTGTCTTATCCAGCTTGTGTGACCCTTAAACTCGCGTACTATCGCTGCATTGGCTATGTCCCAAAGCTTGACCGTATCGTCATAGCTGCCGGAAAGAAAGTGTTTTCCATCCGGATGAAACAGTAGTGAACTAATTGCTGCATCGTGACCCTTAAATAGTTTACCCTCCCTTTTAATAGCTGCTTGCTCCACAGTCATTCTCCTTGGCAAAGGTTGTAAAATGTCTGTATATATAGCATTCTCTTAAAAGATTCAATTTGACGAGGTGGAAGTGAGCCTAAGTTGGATATTTTTGTTGCTGATTGTGCCAACTCAGCAGATCGAGCTACCAGGGCTAAAAGCTCAGGTTGTGGTAGTACGTGACAGTCGAGGTGTTGCTCATATCGAGGCATCGAGCGAAGAAGACTTGTATTACGTTCAGGGGTATATAACGGCGGCAGACCGGCTCTGGCAGATGGATCTATTAAGGCGAGCGGCTGCAGGAAGGCTTTCCGAGCTCTTTGGCGACCGTACGCTAAAGGAAGATGAAAGGAGACGCACGCTTGGCTATTCGAGAGCTGTCGAGCAAGCCGTTAAGCGGTTGGACGGTTGGGTGCTGCGCGTGCTCGAACGGTACTCACAAGGCGTCAACGCCTACATAGCATCATTGAGCGATGAGGCACTGCCGTTAGAATTTAAACTCTTGGGCTATCGACCGGAACCTTGGAAACCTCAGGACTGTTTGTTAGTAGGTAAGAATCTTGCTGAGGCTTTGGCTAGTAGTTGGCAATACGATCTGCTGCGGACGGCGTTCTCTGACTTGCCAGCAAGTCGTTTTCAGTTGCTTTTTCCCGAAAGTTCGGACTTCGATGTGTTGATAGTAGGCTATGACACAAAGGAATCAAAACGCAGGCCAACCCTGCCCGCTGTTACCGTACCGACAAGTGATTTGGCTTTGGTCTATGGGGCAGAGCAGAATTTCGGTTACTTTGAAGCAAGTAATAACTGGGTGGTCAGTGGGAAGCGAACTGTGACTGGCAAGCCTATTTTAGCTAACGATCCCCACCTTCGGCCTACGGTACCTTCCGTATGGCATATGATACACCTCAAAGCTGGCAGAATAAATGTTGCCGGCGTGACTTTTCCCGGCGTACCAGGCGTTATCATAGGCCATAACGACTATATAGCTTGGGGTTGTACAAATCTTACGGCCGATCAGCAAGATCTCTATAGCGAACAGTTCGATTCAACTGGTAAGCGTTATAAAACGCCTTTTGGATGGAAAGATGCCGAAGTGTTTGTCGAGCAAATACGGGTTCGCGAGTCAATGATATCGACCGCAACGAAGCCAGTTACTTTGGAGGTAGTAAAGACCCGTCATGGGCCAGTCGTGCTACGTGCTGATAATAGGGCATATGCGCTACGTTGGCATGCACTAGATGCCGAAGAGAGCGCTATGGAAGCCTTCTTACTGCTTAATCGCGCTCGAAATTGGCGAGAGTTTCGCGCTGCGCTAGCTCGATACGACGGCGCAGCACAGAACTTTGTCTATGCCGATTTGGCTGGCAACATAGGCTATCAAGCTGCCGGTAAGATACCCATCAGAAGCGACGGTGATGGCTCCTTCGTCGTTGATGGCAGTAGCGGTAAAGGAGAATGGACTGGCTGGGTGGCTTTTGATGATTTGCCAAGGTTATACAATCCGCCTTCTGGAATTATAGTTACCGCTAATAGCCGTGTGGTCGGCGACTCATACCGACGAGTTCTCACAAGAGCTTGGGCAGATCCGTTTAGAAGCCGGCGAATATTTCAGTTGTTGCAGCAAAAAGGGCGCTTGAGCGTCGAGGATATGACGCTTATACAATGTGATACGCGTTCTTTCTTTGCTGAGATACTACTGCCTCGACTACGCCAAATAGCTAGAGAATCTGGTAATTTACTCGACGATTTCATAAAAGATTTAGAAGGCTGGGACGGTATGGTCGAGCCTAATGAAAGCGCGCCACTAATATTAGAAGAGACGCTTTCGAGGCTGGAAAAAAAGCTGCTGGTGCACCTTGTTGGACCGGAACGAGCCGATAAATATGTCTGGCCTATGAGCGGTACTTTTCTATGGCAAGTACTTAGCAGCGGTAAGCAGGAGTATTTGCCGGCTGGATACCCTAACTATGGTAGTTTGATTGCGGACTGTTACAAGCAGGCAAGGCAAGAACTCGGTAGCCGGCTTGAATACCCTTGGCTTTGGGGCAAGCAATATGTGACTAGGTTCAAACATCCGTTGGCTGAAGTGCCCGGCACAGGCCAGCTTTTCGAGATAAAGAACGCTCCTATGCGAGGTAGTTACGGACATCTTGTCACGGTTAATGTAGGTGATTACGTTTCTATGCGTTTTGTAGCAGACTTGTCTAATTGGGATAGATCGGTGCATGGAATAGCCTTGGGTGTGGTTGGTACGGCCTCGTCGCCGCACTGGACGGACCAGTTTGACGACTGGTTGATGTGTAAGACTAGGTCTATGCCATGGACCGCTGCAGCTATTGAGGCAGACAAAAAATCTCGGACGATTTTTCGACCTCAGATATCAAATATGACCTCGGCTAACCAACCATGAGGGGTTTCTGTAACCTGCAGATTGTGGTAAGTAACGGCTTTAACTTCATGCATTAACTTATGTCGAGCCAAGTCGATGTGTTCGCCTTTTGCGTCTAGATGTAGGCCAGAGGGAGTAAAAGTCACTTCGAAGTCTCGTAGGCAAAGCTTTTCTGTGTCAAACAAGTATAGTAACTCGGCGAGCAGGTCTCGCAGCAGAAGTTCGGGATGTTCGCCTTGTACTTCGAGACTTACTGCTAGCTTTGGCTCTACTGAAGTAGGGTCGTCTATGAGCAATGAGTAGAAACCTTTGCAGGCCTCGATAAAGAGTTCGCTTTTGTTTTTAGCCGTGATCTTTAGTCCTATATCTGCTGTGTGTTCAAATGGTTCGTACATTCTATCTTGAGTAGCTGTTTCTGTTGGTTCGTATGTTTAAATCTGCCCGTTTAAGTCTTATTTCAAGCCGGTGCATACCTGCAGAAGAGGTTGCTTTGGGATAAAAACCCAAAGTGTAACCAGAGACGAGTTCTCTAGCTATCGAATCATAGATATAGTCGTAGTTGTCAGCTTCAGCTGTAAAACCTCTACCGCCAGTTAACTCGGTTATTCTGGAAATATCAAGTAGCGTTGGCACTCTTATACTGCGACCAAGCTGTGGTAAGTATGATGGCAGGGTGATGCTATAGACAGTCACTCTTGCTTGGTTTGCTCTGCGTATAAGTTCTTTTTTATCGATACGGCTGGCGCTATCAAATCCATCCGTAATGACGATGACTATTTTACGGATTGGGTTATGGGATTTGTAGCTGTTTAGCATAGTCACGGCTCTATCTATAGCATCATATATCCGCGTCGAGCCGCCATAGTCGGCCTTCTTATCAAGTTGGTGAAGTAGTTTTTTGTGATCTTTGGTAAGTGGTACAAGTACTTTTACCTGGTTGTTAAAAGCTATGAGACCAACGGCTGCTTTGTAATTGAGTTTTGCCAAGAAGCTGTCTATGGAAAGTCGTCCGAGGGAACCTTCTTCTGGAGAGATGCTGCCAGAAAGGTCGATGGCAAAAACTACGGCCAGAGGGAGTTCTCGGAGAGAGGTAAAAGTCTGAAACAGCTCTATAGGTACTATCTGACCATCTTCTAGTATCTCAAAATCCTCTTTCTGCAAATCCGTAACATAGTTGCCCTTGCTGTCTGTCACGACGGCATCGATAGCGACAAGCTCGGTGTCTATTCGTAACACTAAGGATTTGTCTTGTATAAGCAGAAAGCAGGCAAGTAGCAGCATTTGTGAAATTTATCGGGTCAGTTAGATCTATAGTTAGTAAACTCCATATGTATGCCCAAGTCTTGGTTGCGCAGTAGCTGGATTACTTGTTGTAGCGTGTCGCGATCTTTTCCTGCTACGCGAACTATATCACCGTTGATGCTTGATTGCACTTTAAGTTTAGACTCTTTGATTATCTTGACTATTTCTTTGGCCTTATCAGCTGGTATGCCTTGCTGCAGCGTGATCTTTTGCCTGACAGTGTTGCCTGCTGCTTGCTCAACCTTGCCGTATATCAAGCCCTTGAGAGGTACATTGCGTTTGACTAGTCGTTGTTGCAGTATGTCTATTAAACTTTTAAGTTTAAAATCATCATCGGAGATGAGCGTTATAGTTGCTTCTTTCTGATCGAATATGATATCGCTTTTGCTGCCTTTGAAATCGAACCGGGTCTTTACTTCTTTCATCGCTTGGTTTATAGCGTTTGCCACTTCGCTCAGGTCTATCTTAGACACTATATCAAAGCTGTTTTGTTGTGCCATAATTTAGCTCCGGTTGCTGAACTGCTTTTGGAAAAAGTTTAGAAAAGTTTGCCGTGGTAGCTGCAGCCAATTCTAGCAAGTCCACAGACAAGACTTTGGCCAAAACTTGAGCGACATCTATTACTCGAACAGGTTCGTTACGTCGACCTCTGTGTGGTTCTGGCGATAAGAAAGGACAGTCGGTTTCTACTAGCAGGGTGTCCAGCGGTAGCTTTGCAGCTACACTTCGCAGTTCGGCAGATTTTTTGAAAGTGATGATACCAGAGAAAGATATCAGCATTCCAATATCAATAGCTGCTTTTGCTAATTCATAGCTGCCGGTAAAGCAATGCATTATACCTCTTAGGCCTGTAGCTGCCCAATAGGTATGTAGTATATCTATTGTATCTGCTTCGGCATCACGAGTGTGAATAATTACAGGCAGGCGGAGCTCTTTAGCTAGTTCCAGTTGTCGGATGAATGCTCGGCGCTGCGTTTCTTGTGGTGAATGCATATAGTAGTAGTCGAGCCCGCATTCACCCCAGGCAATAACTTTGCGATGTTTGCACAGCTTGAGCAAGTACGCCTCGATTTGCTCGTTGTATAGCTTGGCATCATGTGGATGCAGGCCTACAGTAGTGTAGATGAATGGGTAAGATTCAGCAATCTGCTGAGCGCGTTCGTGTGAGCCTTCGATTATATCGCCATTGCCTACGGCAACTATCAGGTCGACACCGGCAGAGCGTGCTCTAGCTATTACTTCGTCTCTATCATCGTCATAGCCTGTAAAATCTATATGTGCATGCGAGTCGATTATCATTTGAGCTTTGCACCAACAGGGACATCTTCCAGAAAGCCAGCAAGAATGGGGCGTCCCTCTTTGCTGTGCTGTGCGGCTAATAACATACCTTGTGATTCCAGCCCGCGTAATTTGCGGGGTTCAAGATTTGCTACGACTATTATTTTACGTCCGATCAGTTGTTCTGGTGCATAGTACTGTGCTATGCCGGCTACGATCTGACGCGGTTTATCTTCTCCAAGGTCTACAATCAGGCGTAGCAATTTGTCTGCTTTTGGCACGCGTTCAGCTTCTAGAACTAGCGCCACACGAAGATCTATTTTGGCAAAATCTTCTATAGTTACAGTAGGAGTTTTTTGTTCGGTTTGAATGTCAGAACTTTTAGCTATTTCTGCCATCAATTTCTCCTTATCTATAGTAGGAAATAGCTGTACGGGAGGACTTATGATGGTTTGAGGAAGGCTAGCCCAAGGCACTGTTGCTGGGACAATATTGAGAGGAGTTCCTTCTAGCCCCATGCCCTTCCACATAGTCTCAGCGCTGGTTGGCAAGATAGGAGCAAGTAGCAGCGTCAGATGCCTGATGGCTTCTGCGGAGCTATAAAGTACCGTCTGTAGTTCGCTTTGTGCAGCGGGATCTTTGGCTAGTTTCCAGGGTGCGCTGTCAGATATATACTTGTCTACTGCCGAAATTGCCTCCCAAACGACCTCGAGAGCACGGCTGAAGTTGTAATCTTGCATTTCTCTCTCGAAGCGTTCTTTTGCCGCGAGGATGACATCTCCTAATGCTGTTTTACTAGCATCTATCGAAGGTAGCTTGCCGTCACAATACTTTTCTATCATCTTCATCGTCCGACTGTACAGATTGCCCAAGCCCTTAGCCAAGTCGGCATTCACTCGGTCGATGAGTGCTTCGTACGTGAAGTCGCCATCTTGACCGAAGGACATCTCTCGGTAGCAAAAGTAGCGTACCTGGTCGTTCGAGAAGTGGCGCATAAGCGTGTTGAGGTCTATAACGTTACCGACCGTTTTGCTCATCTTTCTGCCACCTGATAGCCACATTCCATGCGCAAAGACGGTACGCGGTGGCTCAATACCTGCTGCCATCAGGAATGCTGGCCAGTAGACAGCGTGGAACCGGAGGATGTCTTTGCCAACTAGATGCAAATCTGCCGGCCAGAATTTGTCAAACCGATTTTCGAGGTAGTTACCATAACCGAGAGCGGTTATGTAGTTTGATAAGGCGTCAAACCAGACATACAGCGTGTGTTTTGGATCGTCAGGTACGGGTATACCCCATTTGACAGAGACACGACTTATCGAAAGATCCTTCAGTCCTGCTTTGACAAACGCTATGACTTCGTTGCGACGAGCTTCAGGACGGATGAACTTAGGATTACGTTCATAATAGTCGAGGAGTTTTTCTTGGAACTCGGACAAGCGAAAGAAATAGCTTTCTTCCGAGAGCCGTTCAGCAAGGCGGTCATGCAGTTCGCAGTAAGGTGCACTGCCATCAACAGTCTCTTCTTTGAACTCTGCACAACCTACACAGTACCAACCTTCATAGTGTCCGAGATAAACATAGCCGTTTTCTTTGACCTTGCGGAAAAGCTGCTGCACTCCTTGTTTATGGTAATCATCAGTGGTGCGAATCCAGTAGTCGTAAGTAAAGCCCAACTGTGAAAATGTTTGCTTGTACTCAGCTACTATGCGGTCAACGTGCTCTCGTACCGGTAGCGAGGATGCGCTGGCCGCTCGCTCGATGTTCTGGCCGTGCTCGTCCGTACCAGTTAGAAAGAAGACCTCATCGCCGCGTTGTCGCCGATAACGAGCTACGAGGTCGGCTACCATTGTCGTGTATGCATGTCCGAGATGCGGTCGAGAATTGACGTAATAGATGGGAGTTGTGACGTAGAATTTGCCCATTTATGATCCTGCGTGTATCAGTGCTAGAGCCTCTGCACGCAACTTTTGATCATCGCGAAATGCCCCACGTACGGCCGAAGTTATAGTCTTCGCTCCTGGTTTTCTTATGCCACGCATTGCCATACATAGGTGCTCACATTCAACTATGACCATTACGGCGCGTGCTTGCAGCCCTTCGAAAATAAGATCTGCTATCTGTGTAGTCAATCGTTCCTGAATTTGTGGTCTGCGAGCAAACATATCCGCTACACGAGCAAGCTTGGATAACCCTACTATGCGCCCTTCATTTGGGATGTAAGCGATATGTGCTACGCCAAAAAAGGGTACAAGGTGGTGCTCACAGAGGCTAAATATAGCTATGTCTCTTACGATTATGATTTCTTCGTGAGTTTCAGCAGGGACAATCTTTATGTATTGCTGAGGGTCAGTGTGTAGCCCTGCACAAATTTCTGCATACATTTTAGCCACTCTCGCCGGAGTAGCTTCTATGCCTGGCCTGGAGATGTCCTCACCTAGTCCTTCAAGGATCATCTTTACGCCCGCTTCTATCTTTTCTAGGTCAAACTTCGTGGGTATCGACGAAGTGCTTTCCTCTTCAGCTATGCAGGTCGTTTCAGCATAGGTGTCGTATATTCGATTTATGGTGATACAGTTGTTTTTCATTTTTTCTTCCTTGACTCTTCAAATGCCACAAGCGCCTCTTTTTGAACCTCGGTAAGCGTTACGCCGTGCCTCTTGGCAGCTACAAGGCAGTCCCTGTACTCAGGCATCGAGTTCAATATCCGGCCGCCTTCTGTGGCTAGTTTGAAGTTTATCGCCCCATACTTAGTCTCTACGGTCTCTACGTGTCTTTCCAAGACACGGCGCTTCGCTTCATAATAGCGTAGACCAATAGTCGTTGTCTCACTCAGTATGCAGTTTGCTACCCGGTCAAAGTTACTAGCTTCTACCAGAGCTGTCAACAAAACCGCCGGTCTGGATTTTTTCATTTGTATAGGAGTGTAGTAAACATCCAGCGCACCTACTTCAAAGAGCTGTTCCATCAAGTACCCGAAAACTTGCGGGTTACAATCGTCAATGTTGGCCTCGATGACTATTACCGTGCTGTTAGTACAACCTGTGCGCTTTCGGCCTAAGATGAGTCGCAGCACGTTGGGAAAGCCATCGTAAGTGCGGCTGCCAGCACCATAGCCTATGCGCTGCGGCACGAAATCTACCTCGCCAAACTCGCTGCAGAGAGTACTAACAATGCTTGCACCCGTAGGCGTGACAAATTCCCCTTCTAGATTTCCAGCATAGATAGGAATTCCATTGAGTAGCTCAGCAGTGCCCGGCGCTGGAATAGGATATACACCATGAGCACAGCGTATCTGCCCAAAACCTACCCGTAGTGGTGAACAGATAAAGTTGCTTATTCCGAGTAGCTCGAACCCTATACAAGCACCTACTATGTCAACTATGGCGTCAACTGCTCCTACTTCGTGGAAGTGTACCTCTTGCGGAGAAACACCATGTACCTTGCCTTCAGCAACAGCTAGCTTACTGAATATCGCAGTGGCTCTCTCCTTTACTCGTTGCGGTAACGTTGAATCTGATATCAGTTTGCAGATTTCATCGAGCCGCCTGCCATGATGATGCTCGTGATGGTCGGCCTGCTCGTCAGCATCCACTTTTACCTCACATCTTACTGCCCTTATTCCACAACGGTCTACATACGATACCTCCAGCTCGTAGCCGCTTAGACCTAGCTTCGCTAACTCTGCCCTGAGGATTTGTACGTCTACGCCTAAGCCGATTAAAGCGCCTAGCGTCATGTCGCCGCTTATGCCGGAAAAGCAGTCGAAATAGATAGTGTTTTCTCCTGACATCAATATTAATTAGCTCCTGACCAGAAATTATTCAGAGGATACAAAAACTCCAGCAGGTTTGTCGATTATGCCTTGCATCTCTGCCTCCGTGAATTAGGTATAGCTGAGCAGTCGTTTAAGCGTGATGAAGTCTTGCATCCCTGCCTCCGTGGATTAGGTACTCAGCGACTTTGTTGCAAGCGACACAGCCGGTACTTGCGCTACTTTCTGTTTGTGCCATCTTTGGCTACCGAATTTTCACAGTTGCTTGCTCATCGGGACAGATACATTCACAGAGTCATTATATTTCCAGAAGTTGCAGTCAATCTGTGTTGTTGGCGTCGAGAGAGTATTGAAGGCGTCGCTACTTTTGTGTTCAAGCAAAGCACTCAGCAGCGGCACAAGCATGTAGCGGGAAAGCCTGCAGAGGTACGTCTAGAATTTAGAGCCTAGTAGTTCTTGACACTGACCCCGGCTCGGTAGCCAGGCCGTCGTAATCCGCTAATAGGCGCGTCTAGAGTTTAGAGTCACACAGCTGACATCTGCAAAGGGGCAGACCTATGTCGTAATCCGCTAATAGGCGCGTCTAGGGTTTAGAGTCGACAAGCGAGCAGCAAGATTCCGGCCTTGGGCTGTCGTAATCCGCTAATAGGCGCGTCTAGGGTTTAGAGCTGCCAGATTGGTATGTTCGTGCCGCCAATAATAGGGGGTCGTAATCCGCTAATAGGCGCGTCTAGGGTTTAGAGTGTCGGCAGCCTATAAGGCAGCTAAGTCGTATCAGTCGTAATCCGCTAATAGGCGCGTCTAGGGTTTAGAGGTCGTTTGCCCAAATGCTTTCCCTATATATGAAAAGTCGTAATCCGCTAATAGGCGCGTCTAGGGTTTAGAGGCAACGCAGCGGCTGCCCGCGCGTCCCTGGTGGGTCGTAATCCGCTAATAGGCGCGTCTAGGGTTTAGAGAAGCTTTTTTTTTAAAAAAAATTCTAGTGTCGGAGTCGTAATCCGCTAATAGGCGCGTCTAGGGTTTAGAGGGGGCCTAGCTGAAACCACCACGACGGAAATTTTGGGTCGTAATCCGCTAATAGGCGCGTCTAGGGTTTAGAGCCGCAAACGCCTGCCATACGAACATTGCGAATTGATGTCGTAATCCGCTAATAGGCGCGTCTAGGGTTTAGAGTAAAACCCCTAAAGGGAGGTTTTTCTCTCTATTCGAGTCGTAATCCGCTAATAGGCGCGTCTAGGGTTTAGAGATGGGTTGGATCGAAGAGGCTTTCATTCCAACACCTGTCGTAATCCGCTAATAGGCGCGTCTAGGGTTTAGAGAGTATAGCCTATAAGTTATTGGTAGTCAAGGGGCAAAAATTCGATTTTAGCTAACCTACTTTTTTACTGTAAAGGTCTGTCAGATGTCTAACTGGGGGAAGAAGTGAAAAAAGCAGCAAAGGTAGGCAAAGGAATAAGATAGGGGAAAGCGGCTAACCTAAGGGGTTTTTGGGGTTTGAGGAGGTTAGCCATGATGTTACAAAAAGTAACAAACTTGTCGTAAAGTATTGATAAAACAAGTCTTATAAAATCTAAGAAAGTAACGATCGTGTTTGGCTAACCTCCAAACACTGTAGCGTTTGTTTTCAAAAGTAAACTTAAGTTTCAAAAATGGACAAAGCTAGTTTCTAATACTTACTAGTATCATCGTAGTTATGAGCTACTGGCTAGTGGAGCTTTGAGGGACAGAGCTCGGATATGCAGCAGTTTGAGCAAAGGGGACGGGGTTTGCACTCGGCTCGGCCGTGGAAAACAAGCAGGTGAGAAAAGTCGATCCAGTCTTTACGAGGGATAAGTTCACAGAGTTCGCGTTCTATTTTTTCTGGATTTTCAGAGGTAGCAAGGCCTAGGCGTTTGCTTACACGCTTAACGTGAGTATCAACAACTATGCCTGAGGTGATACCGTAGCCTGTTCCAAGTATAAGATTGGCTGTTTTGCGTGCTACGCCGGGCAAGGTTAGCAACTCCTCCATGGTTTTTGGAACTTGGCCGTTGTAAGCTTCCAAGATTCTGCGTGCTGCGGCTTGGATGTTCTTTGCCTTAGTTCGATAGAAGCCAGTTGAGTAGATATCTTGTTCAAGTTCGGCAGGGTCTGCTTTAGCATAGTCTTCGATGGTTCTGTACTTTTTAAAGAGTGTGGCAGTTACCATATTTACTCGTTCGTCGGTACACTGTGCCGAGAGCATGGTAGCTATAAGCAGCTCAAAGACCGAGTTGTATTCCAAGGAGCACCGGGCATCGGGATAACGTTGGCGCAGTCGTGCTATTATTTCGTGTATTCTTTCGTCTCGTTTAGTTTCGTGCATAAAGTAAGCTTAAGATAGGTGGGGCTTCAAGTCTAGATGTTATTTGGGAAGTTACCTACTCCCGTGATCGAGATTTTCGACCCTGTATTTAAGCGTTGCGGTGTGCGGGTGCTTGTCAAGCGGGATGATCTGGTTCACGAGCAAGTACAAGGCAACAAGTGGCGCAAGCTAAAGTATAACCTTTTGCGAGCAAAGGAGCTGGGCTATAAGAGAATAGTTACTTTTGGGGGAGCTTATTCGAACCATGTCTATGCGGTTTCGGCTGCAGGCTGGTTGCTGGGGTTTGAGACCGTGGCGATAATACGTGGTGAAGAACGTCCGTTTAACCATGTGTTGTCAAAGGCGGTGGCCTTTGGAATGAAGCTCGAGTATCTTTCCAGAAGGGAATATAGGAGGAAAGACTCTCCGGAGGCACTAAGGTTATTGGAACGTTATTCTCCGTGTTACGTGTTGCCTGAGGGTGGAACGAACCATTTGGCCGTAGAGGGTGTAAGCGAGCTGATAGCAGAGCTCAACTTTGACTACGATTACATCTGCTGTGCTTGCGGGACTGGCGGAACGCTAGCTGGGCTAGTTTCTGGTCTTGCTGGGCGTCGCTATTGCATTGGAGTTTCAGTGCTTAAGGGGGGAGGTTTTTTGTTGGATGAAGTGCGGCGTTTTACTTCGCACGACAACTACTGTGTACTACTGGATTACCATTTTGGTGGCTATGCAAAGACCAAGCCACCCTTGCAGAACTTTATTGAGGAGTTTGTTTTCCGGCATGGTATACCCCTCGAGCCGGTGTATACTGGAAAGCTGTTTTATGCCGTTTATGACTTAGTAAGACAGGGAGCGTTCAAACGGGGCTCTACGATCGTGCTGCTGCATACAGGAGGAATCTTGCGTCGAGGGGATCCTCTTGAAGCACGGTCTGTGGCTCTTTGCCCAGCATAGCTTTTTCTCAAGGCTTACACTGAGGCCTTTTCTCAAGAGGTGCTGAGTATGATCATAGTAGAGCATGCCGGCAAGAGGCCGGTAATACATCCTACGGCGTATGTAGCACCGAATGCTGTAGTTTGTGGTGATGTGGAGATAGGGGAAGACAGTAGGGTGCTATTTGGCGCAGTAATTACTGCTGAAGGCGCGCCTATTAGGATAGGCAAGGGAGTGATCATTATGGAGAATGCCGTAGTACGTGCTTCTGGTGGTAGGAAGCGCTCTTTTCCTACTACCATAGGTGACTATGTGTTTATAGCTCCAAATGCTCACATCTCTGGTGCTACGCTTGAGTACCGAGCCTATGTAGGTACGGGAGCGGTCGTCTTAAATGGAGCGACGGTCGAGCGCAATGCTGCTGTGACGGTAGGATCTATAGTGCACATACAGACACGAATACCGGCTGAAACGGTAGTTCCTTTGCATCATATCGTTATTGGTGATCCCTGCAGGGTATATTCTTCGGGGCAGGCAGATATGGTGATAGACGAGCTAATGCGGCGCAACTTCCGAGAGTATGTGTTTGGTCTTGCCGAAAGGGAGATCCTTGCTGAGAAGTACTCTCGGCACTTGGGAATGCATCTCAAGGACAAGTTGCTGAAACGCTGACGACTTAGGTTTCTTGGAAACTGGCCAGGCACTGGTAGCTTGCGAGTCTGTCTCAGTTCTTGCGCGCGGCAGTTCATTGTCTATCGACCCCAGTTAAGTTTCTCTCTTAGAATGTCGAAAAAGTTCTTGTTTGCTGGTCTTAGCAGGTTGAAATAGTTCTTGCTTTTAGTGACTCTTATGCGGTCGCCGGCTTGCAGAGGAATACCCATTTGCCCATCAAGTGTTAGCGTTACTTCATCGGAAGGGCTAAGTAGGAGTAGCTCTATGGTCAGGTTGCTGTCGGCGACGATAGGCCTATTTGTAAGAGTGTGTGGGCAGATAGGAGTGATAACTACGGCGTTTATAGCGGGGTGTATTATCGGGCCGCCAGCTGAAAGCGAATAAGCTGTTGAACCCGTTGGGGTAGAAACTATTAGGCCATCGGCTCTGAAGTGATTTACCAGTTTATCGTCTATTCGGCACTCAAGCTCTATCATTCTTGCTAAGGCAGCTTTATTGACTACCACATCGTTCAGGACGCAGTAAGTTGCTGCTGTAGAATTATGGCGGACTAGTTCAGCTTGGAGGCGCATTCTTCGATCTAGGCAATAGTCACCTATCAAGAATCGCTCAAGAGTAGGCAGCAGCTCTTCTACTGGAAACTCGGTTAGGTAGCCTAATCTGCCGAAGTTGACGCCTAAAACTGGTATGTTGCGTTCGATTTCGCGAGCGACAGAGAGCATTGTACCGTCGCCACCGAGGACTATTATCAAATCGCATTTAAGGGCCATTTCGGCACGGCTAGCAAAGGACACTTGCTCATGCAGATAGGGTTTGCTGCGAACTTCAGTCCAGATTTTTATGTTTTTATTTGCTGCCCATCTAGCCAGGAGTTCAACTGTAGACCACGCTTCAGTAATGCCTGGCTTTAGAGCTACTCCTATATTCACTTTGCCTCCGGGATTGATAATTCGTAAAGAGGAGCTTCGGCGAGTTCTTCGGGAAATTCGTCCACGATACTGGTAAGCCAGACGGGTATGGGTGCCCACTGAGTTTCGCCATATATAGCTCGGTTAAGGCGAGCTACAAAAGCTTCGACGCGACGCATTTCGATTTCATCTGGCAAGTCACGCCAATCTTCATAGCAGCCGTGTTGTATACAGGCAGCAGGTTTAGCTTTCCAGTGCACAAGGCAGCCTTGTTTTGGCTCGAAGAGAGGACAAGCGTAGGTACGAGAAAAAGTGTCGCCATATTTACTAAGCTGATATTTAGCAACACAGCTACGTGCACGGGTGATTATTTGCTCATATTTCTCTTTTCCGATGCGTGGGCTGCGCAGCAGTGTAAGTAGCATTGCTACTGCTTCTAGCCTAGTAATATTGACGTTTACGAATTCTGCATCATTACAGCACTGCTCTGAGCAAGTTCGGCAGTCACGGGCCTTGTGGGCATAGTTTTGTGAAATGTAGGCAGCGAACCTTTGCTTAGTTCGCCTCAGTTGCACCAGTGCTTTGCGCTTATTCTCTTTCATCACCTTCTATACCCAATCGTCGTTTTTTCAGTAGCAACCCTTGCCGTGTCAGTCCCAACTCACGGGCTGTACGTGTGATATTCCACTCGTTACGCTTGAGTGATTGTTCTATCATGTATCGTTCTAGAGCGTCCACGGCTTCTGCAAGTGTGGTATGGGCCGAAAGATCGAGCTTTGCCTGAGGGCCTAATTGTATACCGCTACGAGTTTTCTGTCTGAGAATCTCTGGTGAGAGGTGTTCAGGTAGGATTACCGAACCGTCTTCAGCCATGACTACGAGTCGTTCTAGCTCGTTTTTGAGCTGGCGGACGTTCCCTGGCCAAGAGTATGCTAGCATGGCCTCCATAGCTTTTTGGGAGATTGAGACATGCTTGTTAGCCTTTTTTGCAAGTTCTTGCAGGAAATGTTCTACCATGAGCGGTATATCTTCTTTGCGCTCTCTGAGTGCTGGTACATGTAGACGTATTACGTTAAGTCTGTGAAAGAGATCCTCGCGGAAGGTCCCTTCTGCAACTGACTGTTCTAGGTCTCGGTTTGTTGCGGCAACTATTCTTACGTCTACCCGAATAGGGCGATCTTCTCCTACGGGGTGGATTTCTTTTTCCTGTAGGAATCTGAGGAGTTTAGGCTGCACATCGAGTGCAAGTTCTCCTATTTCATCAAGGAACAAAGTTCCGCCGGCTGCGGCACGTACTATGCCTGGATTGTCTTTATCTGCTCCTGTGAAGGCGCCGCGTTTATGTCCGAAAAGTCGACTTTCTACAAGCTCTGCTGGCACGGCGGCACAGTTAAAGGGCAGGAAGGGCTTGTCAGCGCGGTTGCTGTTGTAGTGTATACTACGTGCGACAAGTTCTTTACCTGTACCGGATTCACCCGTAATTAGCACGGTTACGTCTGAGGAACGTATTTTCTGGATGCGTTCCAGCAACTTACGCATAGCGGAAGATTCGGTTATAAAGCGGCCAAAGGCGCGCTGTGACGCTGCTTTTGCCGGCATGCTGCCGTTTGGACGTACCATCTTGCGCAGAGTACAGTTTTCAAGACCTAGCTCTACGAGTTTGAGTAACGACTCAAAGTGTCCTATGCGGGCAGTATTTGCTGACCGATCTATCGTAGTGTATAGCAAGAACTTACGGCAGCTAGATTCGTTTCCCTTGTCAGACAATAACCTGATTTTTGCACCTTCGGGTAGCTGTTTTCCATCGTCGAGAAATTTCTTAACTACCTCGCTTACTCGATCAACGTCATTCTGGTCTGCGCCACGGGCTGTTATGAGCTTCAGGCCATCTTTTTTCAGCTCAAAGCATATTGCTTGTTCGTTTAGTTCATCACGTATTATCGTTGCAAGTTCCCTGAGCAGCAATTCGTGTGAAGTCGAGGCTGCTATAAGTCGTTCCACTATGAGAGCATCTAGCGTAAGCACTGGCAAGTAGAGCCGGCCTGAGGGTGAGCTGCTGCGGATTTGTTCTATAGCTGCAACTGTGCGTTTTTTAGCTGGCTCAGCACGTAGATCTGAGAAGAACTTGAGTGCCTTTTCCATATGTCCTAGGGAACGATGCCGCTCGGCAGTCTCAGATAGCACAAGCCCCATTTCGTAATGCGAGACAGCAGCTTCGTACACGTAGCTGATCGATTCAAATATCGAGATACTTTGAGCTAGAGCAGAGATAGCAGCTTCGTGATCCTTATTGTATGCGTTGATTTTACCCTCTAGCCGACTTATCAGTCCGCTGTGATAGAGATTAGGGTTAGACTGTAGTAACTTGAGACCTTGCTTAAGGCAGTCTTTGGCGGCAGTTGTATCGAGTAGGGCAAGATAGTAGGCTCCTAGCAGGCTATAGGTTTCTGCCATATCTATGACTCGCCCTATCTTAGTCTCTATCGCTAGGCAATGCTCGGCATGCTGTACTGCTTCTTGGTACTGATTTTGGGCGGCATAAACGGTGCTTAGGAGTAGCCATAGGGTTGCCTCAAGAGATTTTGCACCGCTTTCTACTGCAAGACGTAGGCCTCGCATTAGACTTTCTTCGGCTTGCTCGAAGCGTCCCTGTAGGCAGTAAAGTCTGCCTAAGGTACTGAGTACGGCGCTTTCGTCGCGCTTGTTTTGGCCTGAACGCAAAAGTCGCATTGCCGAACCTAGGGCAGATTCAGCTCGAGCCCAATCGCCGGTAAACAGCAAAGCGTCGGCAAGATTGGTATATGCCATCGCTAGAAAGTTTTTGTCTTCTACGTATGACCAGTGCTCTATAGCGAGCTCATAGTTTCTTACGGCGCTGTGTATATTACCTTCTTCTATATCGATAAATGCGAGGTTGGTAAGAAGTTTACCGAGTATAAGTCTGTCTTGTACATCTAGTCTCTGACAGTCACGTAGTAACTCTAGTCCTGATAGGCAGTCATTTTTCGACTCTTCGCGGCGGCCTTCTATGTTGTCTACTAAGGAAAGGTTCCAGTAGGTTTGGGCTAATGCTCTTTTGTCATCAATGCTACGCTGGGCCTCGAGTGCTGATAGCAGATAGTCACGCGAGATAGCGTACTCATCTATCATCCAGTAGATGTATCCTAGCAGGGCATGAGCTACGCCTATATACTTATATGACTTGGACTCGGAAAAGATTCGCAGGGCATTGTTTGCGTAGGAAATAGCTTTTGGTGGTTCATTTAGCCATCTATAGATGCTGGCTAACCTAAGCCAGACTTGTGCCATTGCGGCTCGAGAGATCTGGCTTTGTGTGTTGCTCAGTTCATATTTGGATATGGTCTTAAGTGCTTCTTGATAGCGTCCTGTATTTTCTAGTAGCTCAGCAAGTTGACAACGGACTTCTACTTCTTGTTCGTGACTAAGCTGCTCGGTTACTAGCACTTCACTGAGTAGTGCGATAGCTCTTTCGCTGTCACCGCTGCTAAGAGCTGTTCTGCCGGCAGCGAGCTTTTCTGACAAGTCTGAACCAAGCATTACCCATCTGCCTGTAATCATCAGCCCAGTTTCCTTATATTTCGAGTAGCTACTAGGGTAGCTTAGAGAAACCTATTTCCATAGCCAAACTCGGCCAGTATTTCCTCAGCCTTACCACGCAGGACGTAGTGGCAATGGCTGGTTAAGTATGAAGGTCGTTCGTTTATCTCTATTATTGTTGCTCTAGGTCTTGCTTTTACTAGTTGTACAAGCCCCATGGAATGACTTTGCACGCCGGATGTGCCAATAGCGAAATATAACTCACAGCCACGAGTTGCCGTAATAGCTCCTTCGTAGGCTTTTTCTGGAACGTGTTCGCCTAGAAGGACTACATCCGGCCGTATTTTCCCGCCACAGCTACAAGTATCGCCAGAGCCTATCCCGCCACAATTTGAGCAGATGTTCCGGTCTATCCTTCCATGTAGCTCGCAAGCTATGGCTCCAGCTTGTTCTAGCAAGCCGTCTACATTGGTGGTCAAGAGATAAAACTTGACATAACGCCTTCGCAATGCTTCACGTTGCCACGCTGCCAGGATTCGATGTGCTAGGTTAGGCCTAGCCTCAGCGTAAATCGTACGCAGGTATGATAGAAATCGGTAGGTTAGAGAGCTATTTCGTTGCAAGCACAACGTGCTGTAAAGATAGATGGGAGGGAGTCCTTCAAAGTAGGACATTTGGCCGGCGCCTCTGAACGTTGGTATTCCGCTTGCTGTAGATACTCCAGCACCTGCGAAGACGGCTATGCTTCGAGCATTTTCCAGGCGTTCTTTCAGCTCTTCAGGCACTATCATGATTTTGCCTTCCTAAGTACTAGGGCTGCCCACGGATCTGATACCCGTCGGTCTACGAGCTCCAACGGAGCGAACATTTCAAGTATAGCGTCGGCATTTTTGCCGACGCTATGGGTTAAATCCCAATCAAACCGCGCATATGTAGCGCCCTGTTGCTTGTTAGCGAAGCCGGAGACTACCAACAGTCCCGACGGCTTAAGCACTCGGATTAAGTCATCGCGCAGAACTTCTAAAATGCTAGGCAGGAGATTAGCCATCACGAAGTCATAGCTGTTGCTGGGATATTCCGACAAATGTCCTTGTTTAAGGACGATTCTCTCGCTTAATCCGTTCAGCATTATGTTTATGTTGGCATGTTCAACAACATCTATCGACACGTCGAAGGCATCTATCTTACTATCGCTTGGACTGAGCAGAGCAGCTATTATTGCCTGTAAGCCTGTACCTGTACCTACATCGAGAAAACTACCGCCACGCCAGTATTCCTCTACGATTGCAGAACAGAGCAGAGAAGTATCATGATTTGACCCGAAGGCAACTCCAGGATCTATTATTATAATCCGGCGTCCGCAATCACGTACTTCTTCGCGCTGCCAGGACGCGCAGACAATGAAACTCCGGCCAACTTCTATCGGTGAGCGTTCAAGCTTCCACTGCGAAAAGCCATCGTAGACGCAGTTTAGCCGTACCGATCGCTTTTGAGCCTCAAACTCGCTTACTATCTTATCTAGGTCCAGCTTGCCGGTTGGATCTAACTTCTTGATTAGTTGTTCTAATATTGTTTCTGCAGCCTTATTTGCGTCTGTCATAATTATGACATTATGCGCAACTCTGTTAAAATTAACAATAACTGTGGGGCATTGCTGTGGAAGTTTGTAGAGCTTGTGGGGAGCAGAAAACTTCGGATTTCTGTAAAGCCTGCCGGTTACTTCTTACTTCAGATAGCCGCTCGGCTATGAAAGCTGAGTTGGTAGTTATAGAAAGCAACTCTTGCATAAAGATTATTCAGCGATGGTATCTTCCGCGATATTTAGTACTTGGTTTTGTCTCATTGTGTTGGAATGTTTTCTTTCTGCTTGAAGTCATCCGTACGGGTAGCTATCTTGCGGGATTTTTTTTGGCAGTGGGCATTATTTTTGGCTATTTAATGTGCGCTGGAATACTTAACACCACTGTACTTGAGCTAACGCCCACGCAGCTTAGTGTGCGTCACGGCCCCCTGCCTGTTGCAGGTATGCTTAGTTTGCATACCAATCAAGTAGCTAACTTCTTTTTGGAGACCGATACTTCTGACCCAGAGCAACCTGCTTATATCCTAAAACTATGTTGCCGTAACGGTGAGGAGATACAGCTATTACCTGCTTTGAGCAATCAGCGAGTTGGTTTCTTTCTTAGAGACCTGCTGAGAGACTTTTTGGGGCAGTGAGCCTATCGTTTTATGACTATCTTTTTGATCCTATCGCCGCAAGCTATACTGTCGACTACTTCCATTCCTGCTACGACTTGTCCAAAGAGAGTGTAGCCGCCGTCGAGGTGTGGTTGCGGTGAATGACAGATGAAGAACTGGCTACCGCCGGTGTCCTTTCCAGAAAGCGCCATGCCTACGCTACCACGTACGTATCGGCGCTGGTTAATCTCACAGCGAATCTGGTAATTAGGGCCACCATTGCCGTCTCCTCTCGGATCGCCTCCTTGTATGACGAAGTTAGGGACGACACGGTGAAACTTCAACCCATCGTAGAAGCCCTTTTCTGCAAGTGTGATGAAGTTCCAAGCTGTAAGAGGGGCCTCGCGGTTTAGTAGCTCGATTACGATCGTACCTTTGTCTGTTTCTATACGTGCTATCGGAGCTCGTGAGCGAGAGAATTTGACTACCGTCTCATAGAAATTTTTGTCTCGGGCGAGCCTTACTTGTCCAACTTGTGGTTCTGCTTTTCCTTGTGCCTTAAGCAGCGTAGCTGCGTGCTTGCGCACGAGATAGTCTCCATCTAGCAGTGCTTGCTGCAGTAGCTCTTGTCGACGTCGCAGCTTTGCAAGCACTGTCAGTATGGCTAGCTTACCGTCGTTCATGTCGTCTTTAGCAGCTTTTTCATATCCGGCTACGAGCGCTTCTATGACGTCGTCACTGGGATCGGACTCGAGCAGCTCAGCTGCAGTGGCGCGAATGATGGCATCGCTTGTTGTTGCTACATAGCTTTTTAACCATTCTCTTGCTAAGGGGTGTTTTAACTCAGCGGCCGCTTTAAGCACAGCAGGTATTGCTCTTTTGTCTAGCTCACCTATCAAGCTTCCTTCGAGCAGAGCCTGAAGCAGAGTTGCCGCACGCTCAGTGCCAAGCTTGCCCAAGCCTAGGGCGAAGTTTGCTGCAGATTTCCAATCTCCAGATTTCAGACCTTGCTCTGGTTTAAAGTCGAAGAAAGCCTCTTGCCCGGCCTTAGCTAAGGCTATTTCCGTTTCTTCATTTGCGCCGACTCGCCCCGTAGGTAGTGTCCTTAGGACCTTAAGTAGGGCTATAACCCGTGCGTCTTTAGGAGCAAGTTGTGCTATCGCAGTAGCTATTAACAGCAAGTGATTCATCTGTTGCGGGATGTCTTCTGCTTCCATGTTGAGCTGTCCTAGTAAGTTTGTAGCATACTTAAGCAGTGGATCTAGGGCACTGGCTTGCTCGCTTCGTGCGAGTGCTCTTACGACGTTTGCCCGAACGTGTTGATCTGGATCGTCGAGCATTTCTACTAGTCTTACAGTTGTCTGAGGTAGAAAGCTTAGTGCGGTTGCGGCAGCTGCCCGTACCCTCGGATCGGGATCTGCGCTGGCAGTTAGGACGAGTTCTTTGTGGGTGGTGGGCGTTTTTAGTCGGGCTAGCGCGTTGGCTGCATGAAACTTTACTTCCGAGTCTGGCGATGCGAGCTGTAGGGCAATAGCATCAGCCGCTTCTGGTCTGCCGAGTCGCATCAGCGCCGTCAAGGCACTTACCACCAGGGGACGTTCGGCAGCTGTGAGATTTTTTGCTGGGGTGGGTAGGCAACTTAGCAATGCGTTTAGTAGTTTGTCATCGCTATTATTGACTGCTATCTTTCCCAGGGCCTCTGCAGCAGCGGCACGTACACTATAGCTGTCCTTGCTGTCTTGCATCTTAAGTAGTAGCTGCGGTATGGCTTTGCGAGACTCTATCTCGCCGAGGGCGAACGCAGCAGCTGAGCGAAGGCGCTCGCGGTTATCGTCTAGCAGGTCTATTAGCCTATCTACAGCGCTTTCATCTGCTATGCGCCCAGCTGCCAGTGCTATTCTGCAGGCTAATCCAGTGTGAACTATATCAAGTAGTTCCAGCATGGTTTCCACACTGGAGCGTTCATCTTCAGCCTTAAGAAGACGTTGCAGAATCTGTTCAGCAGAGTGAGTGCGTCGCAGTACTGGTAATGGCCGGCTTCGTTTCTTCAGATCCTTTTGGTCTAAAGGGATCTGTCCAAAGGTGCTCAAACAGAAAGTCAAGATTACTATAGAGATCCTATTCATACCTGTTGCCTTGACGCATACTCGTTATATGATACTAAACTTACTGGTGGTGTGTTATGTCTGTGAGAGTATCAAGAGAGGGTGTAATAACTATCATAACTCTGGATAGGCCGCAAGTGCGTAACGCTATCGATGCTCCTACGGCAGCAGCACTGCTGGCTGCATTTACTGAATTTGAAGCCGACAAGGATGCTCGTGTAGGGATATTGTATGGCGCAGGGGGAACTTTTTGCTCGGGAGCAGATCTGAAAGCTTTGGCTTCGGGCAAGGATGTGCCGGTACTTACGGAACTACACGGGCCGCTGGGACCTAGTAGGATGTTGCTTTCTAAGCCGCTGATAGCTGCTGTGGCAGGCTACGCTGTCGCTGGAGGTCTCGAACTGGCCTTACTAGCTGATATAAGAGTGGCTGAGCGCAGCGCTGTCTTTGGAGTGTTCAACCGACGTTGGGGTATTCCTTTAATAGATGGAGGCACTGTCCGTTTACCTCGCATAATTGGTCTTGCAAGAGCACTTGATATGGTTCTTACTGGTCGTAAGGTATCTTCGGACGAGGCTCTTGCTATGGGACTGGTCAACTATGTAGTAGACGACGGACAAGCTCTAACTGCGTCCTTGGAACTGGCTCGTAGGATATCTTCTTTTCCTCAGCCTGCTTTGCTTGTCGATCGCAGAAACTGCTATGGTTCTTCTGAAGAGCTGCACGTAGCTTTGAGGAGGGAATTCGAGCAAGCCGTAGGAGTGCTAAAGGAGCCGTCTGTAAGGGAGCTGGCAATTAAGTTTGCCGATGGTGAAGGTAGGCACGGTGAGCCACTATGTTTGGACTGATCCTTTTGCTGCTGTTACAAAGTGAGGCTATACTCAAAGTACGTACTGAGCAAGTACTACTGCATGTTACGGTTGCAGACGAAAGAAAAAGGCCTGTTAAGGACTTGCGTGCGGAAGATTTTGAGTTGTATGAGGATGGTAAGCGGCAGTCTATAGAATATTTTTCTGATAAGCCTGAGCCGCTAAGTCTCGGTCTAGTTATAGACACCTCTGGATCGATGCGTTATAGACTGAAGCTAGCCGTTCGCGCCGCAATGCTACTGCTGGAAAACTGCAGTGCGGAAGATGAGGTCTTCGTCGTAGAAATAAAAGATAGACCGCAGCTGTTGAGTGGCTTTACTTCTGCTGCTGATGCTAAGCGTTTTCTGGAGGACGTAGTTGCGGTGGGTGGAACTGCATTGCTTGATGCTCTGCTTTTTGCTGCGACTTATGCACAGGAGAACTCTGCGAACTCCAGAAAAGTGCTGGTGGTGTTTTCTGACGGTGACGATAGGCAAAGCACTACCGAGTTACAGCAATTGGCTGAGCGTCTGCGGTATTTTGACATTCAGTTATATCTAGTGTGTTTACCTGAAGGGTATGTTTTCGCAGATGGTATGTTGCTTGCGACTGCTACAAGATCGCATAAGCTGATGAAGCGTATGGCAGAAGAGTCTGGTGGGCAAGTATACTTTCCTATGTCGGTATCAGCACTAGAGGGGTATGTTCTCGACATACTACAAACTCTTCGCGGACAATATACGCTAGGTTATGAGCCGACTACTTTGGAAACGGGATGGCACAGAATCTCGGTCAAAGTTCGCAATCGACGGCTCAACGTACATACCAGGGCCGGATATTTTAGGAAAGGGGCATAATGGGCAAAAAGGGCAGCATTCTCGTCGTAGATGACGAAGAAGTAATGCGAGATGTATTGGAGAGCCTGCTGTTACAAGAAGGCTATCGTGTAGACTTGGTAAGTAATGGTGAAAGTGCTCTCGAACGCTATCAGGCTAAGGTTTACGACTGTGTCCTGCTTGATGTGTCTATGCCTGGTATGGGTGGTATAAGAACGCTCGAGGAGCTGCTCAAGCTGGATCCTGAAGCAGTAGTGATAATGATTACTGCGTATGCTACTTTTGACACGGCGGTTTCGGCTTGGCAGCTTGGAGCGTATAGCTGCATTAGAAAGCCTTTTGAGAATGAGCATATACTGAATACTGTAGCTGCTGCTATCTTGCGTCGTCGTAAAGATGAGGAACGTAAACAGCTTAGACGGGCGCTTCATAGTTCGGCCCAGCGAAGCCAAATAGTAGCACATTCCAAAAGGATGAAAGAGGTACTTGAACAGGTAGAGCTTGTAGCTCCAGCTAGGACAACGGTGTTAATTCAAGGTGAGTCGGGAACAGGTAAGGAACTGATAGCGCGGGCGATTCACTTTGCTAGTCCCAGGGCCGAAAGTGGCCAGTTTGTCACTGTTAACTGCGGCAATATACCTACTGAGTTACTTGAATCTGAGCTGTTTGGGCATGTGCGGGGGGCTTTCACTGGCGCTATCTCTGCTAAGAAGGGGCTTTTTGAGATTGCTGACTCTGGGTCAATTTTCCTCGATGAGATAGGTAATCTGTCTCTTGAAACTCAGTCGAAGTTACTGCGTGTGATACAAGAGCGCGAATTCATTCCGCTTGGTGATACGGTAACACACAAAGTTGATGTACGCATAATAGCTGCTACCAACGTTGACCTCAAAAAAGCTGTTGCTGAAGGTAGCTTCAGAGAAGACCTCTATTATCGGCTGAACGTAATCACCATAGACCTGCCGCCGCTTAGAGAAAGACGTGATGACATTCTGGCACTTGCGCAGCATTTTATCCGCAAGTATAACCGTGAAAACGGTCGCAGTATTTCTGAAGAACTCGATCCTGAAGTCGTAGCGGCCTTGGAAAATTACTACTGGCCGGGCAACGTTCGCGAGTTGGAAAATACTATCGAGCGAGCTGTTGTTTTAGCTAGAGGTGACAAGATCACCCTAGAGTGTCTCCGAGAGGAGATACGCAATCCGCAGCTAATGACAACCAACGGTAGGTGTAGCTTACAGCCATACTATATAGATATTAGCCGCGGGATATCTTTCTACGACGAGGTAGCTCGTTTTGAGATAGCCCTGATAAAGTCTGCTCTTGAACAGACTGGAGGGCATCAAAGCCGAGCTGCCAAGTTGCTTGGACTTAACGCTACTACGTTAAACTCCAAGATCAAAGTTTATAACATCAAGGTATGACCAGATATATCAAGCTGCTTGAAACTCATGCTGTGAATACAGATCGGCCTGCTATAGTCAGCTATGCAGGCCGAAGGATCGCGGTGTATCGGTATGGCGATACTTTTAGGGCTCTAGATGATATTTGTCCGCATATGGGGGCCTTTATCAGCCATGGTCATCGCGAAGGTTGCCTAGCAGTGTGCCCTCGTCATAATTGGCGGTTTGACATAGCTACGGGCAAATGTCTTGACCGTCCTGGAGTTTCGGTCGAGCTATTTGCAATCTTTATCGAAGACGGCTGGATCTGCTTGCCGGTTCAGGAGACAGCTGAGATCGATCTAGCAGATCTAGAAGCATGGTAAGACCTTTATCTACAATAACTTGCTCTGCTTGATTTTAGTAACTTGTTAGATAAATCTGCCTTAAGCGTTCATTTGAAAAAAGTTGTTGCTGGTAGATTCTCTTCATGCTAAATTATTTAGGCCTACCTCGGTGAAGCAAGAAAGGTGAATATGGGCAGAACGCATTCCGTGAGTGTATCAAGATGGGCAGACAGGCTTCCATATGCTGTAGTGCTAGCTATAAACGTACCTGTGCATGTGTGGGTAGCTATGGTGCTTCTTACAGCTGCAGCGCTTTGTTATTCAATAACCTTGCATACGAAGCAGGAGTACGAGACAGCTCTTAGAGAAAATCGATCGGTTGCGCGTAGGCTTAAAGATTTGGAGATTGAAAATAAACGCCTTGAACTTGAAATAGAGGCTGTAGAAAAAGATCCGCGTACTATTGAAGTGCTTGCTCGCAGGGCGGGTTTAGTAGCTGCCGATGAAGCCGTTATTTTGATAAAGGATGCTGGCGAGACTAAAAACTAGCTCAGCTCTGTGTGTTAGTGCTTTTTTAAACTCGCAGTTGCCACAGTACCCGTTGAATAGTTGATATTGAGTTGGTATAATCTCATCGAATTTTTTTCCTCTAACCTCGGACATAAATCCCTAAAGTCTCTTAGAGACGAAAGCAAAAGGTTATCTGTGCTGTAGTCTGGCACTTTTTAACGCCTTCTTAATGCCGCATACTTTTTAAGGAGTATCTATGGAGAGAAAGTACAAACACAAGGGTTATCAAGAAGAACAGTCAACTCCTGCACCGACGCGCCAGAAGAGTGTGGGGTTTGGGCCTTCTTCTAAAATAGAGACGCGTTTTGTGGAGGTTGTCAGGTGTTCTAACTGCTCAAATATTATCGACACATTGGGTGCTATCTCTTTTACTGACCAGTGTAATAAGTGCAAAGCTGATTTGCACTCGTGTAAAAACTGTGCTTTTTTTGATCCGGCGGCCCGTTTTGAGTGTAAGAAACCTATTCAAGCTCGTATTCCTAAAAAAGCTGAGCGAAATATGTGCATGCAGTTTCAGATGAAGGTCTCTGTAGAAAAACTCCAGTCGTCCTTGGAGTATCACCGTCGGCCAAAGGAAGCTCCTTCCGCTGCGCGACAGGCCTTTGAGGCGTTGTTCAAAAAGTAAAAATGCCGTAACTTGACGTGTTACAATGCTTTCAAATAAAATTTTCAGAATTAAGTGGGCTAAGTAGCTCGCCTGAAAGGGCTTTGTGCTTCATTAGAGAGAAGGTTTTATGCTTGACAAGATACTTACCAAAATCTTTGGCAGCGCAAACGAGCGTAGGCTGAAAAAACTCTGGCCGATAGTAGCTGAAATAAACCGCTTAGAGGAGCGCATAAAAAAACTATCGGATGATGAGCTACGCGCTAAGACGGCTGAGTTTCGCAACAAAATTGATCAAGGAGCTACGCTAGATGAGCTGCTGCCAGAGGCTTTTGCTGTGGTGCGTGAGGCATCTGTTAGGACTACTGGAATGCGGCATTTTGACGTGCAGCTTATAGGCGGGATGGTTCTGCACCAAGGTTGTATAGCTGAAATGCGCACCGGTGAAGGTAAAACACTGGTTGCAACTTTGCCTGTCTATCTGAATGCCCTTGAAGGTAAGGGCGTGCATGTAGTCACTGTCAATGATTATCTGGCGCGGCGCGACGCCGAGTGGATGGGTAAGATATACAAGTTCCTTGGTCTAACCGTAGGCTGTATACAGCACGATATGGGTGACTTTCAACGGCAGGAGGCTTATAACGCAGACGTTACTTACGGTACGAATAATGAGTTTGGTTTCGACTACCTCAGAGATAACATGAAATTTGACTTGTCGACTTGTGTGCAACGCGGTCACCACTATGCTATAGTCGACGAAGTTGATTCTATCCTGATCGATGAGGCTAGAACACCACTTATCATTTCTGGTGCGTCTGAGGAATCGACTGAGAAATACTATCTAGCAAACGATGTAATACCTAAACTGAAGCGGGATGTTGACTATCAAGTAGACGAAAAAGCCCATACTGCTTCACTTACCGAAGAGGGTATAGAAAAGGCTGAGAAGATCCTTGGCTGTGGTAACCTCTACGACCCGGCAAATATGGAGATTCTGCACTGCGTCAATCAGGCGCTAAAAGCACATACGCTATATCATAGAGACAAGGACTATATAGTCAAAGACGGTGAGGTGATTATAGTAGATAGCTTTACAGGCCGCCTGATGCCTGGCAGGCGCTGGTCTGACGGACTTCACCAAGCAGTGGAAGCAAAAGAAGGAGTAAAGATAGAGCGTGAGACGCAGACTCTTGCCACTATCACTTTGCAGAACTATTTCCGTATGTATGAGAAACTCGCCGGAATGACCGGTACAGCGGAAACTGAGGCTGAGGAATTTGCGAAGATATATAATCTCGATGTGGTCGTCATACCAACCCACCGACCTATGATCAGGCAAGACCTGCCGGATGTTATCTATCGCACGCAAGAAGAAAAATGGGACGCTGTTGTAGAAGATATAGTTGCAGTGCATAAAACAGGCCAACCTGTGCTCGTTGGCACGGTGTCTGTAGAGAACTCTGAACTACTTTCGGCAAGACTTAAGAAGTTAGGTATAAAACATAACGTGCTTAATGCCAAGCCAGAGAATGCTGCTCGCGAGGCTGAGATAGTTGCTCAAGCAGGCCGTCGCGGAGCTGTAACGATAGCTACCAACATGGCCGGCCGCGGTACGGATATACTGCTTGGTGGTAATCCGGAGTTTCTTGCAAGAGAGATACTCAAAAAGCAAGAAATAAATCCCGACGAGGCTACAGCTGAACAGTTTGCCAAGGCTTTGGAAGAGGCAAAAAAGATAACCGAAGCCGAGCATAGAGAAGTAGTGGAGCTCGGAGGACTGTACATCATAGGCACGGAAAGACACGAGTCGCGTCGAATCGATAATCAGCTGCGAGGTCGTGCTGGTCGTCAGGGTGATCCAGGCCGCTCGCGTTTCTATCTCTCCCTGCAAGACGATTTAATGCGCATCTTTGGCGGCGAGCGTGTGCAAAAGTTGATGCTCACCCTCGGTATGGAAAAGGGCGTAGCTATAGAAAGCCGCCTTGTAAGCAAGCGGATAGAAGCAGCTCAAAAATCTGTCGAAGGACATAACTTCGGTATAAGAAAACACCTACTTGAATATGACGACGTGCTGAATCGTCAACGAGAAACTATCTACGGTCTGCGCAGAGAGTTGCTAGAAGACGGTACCGCTCGCCAGTTTATCAACGTTGCCGAGGATTTGTTTAATGATATAGTTGACCAATTGGTCGGAAACGATCTGTCGCCTGAAGAGTGGAACTTTCCTGCTCTCAAGATGCGCCTCAGAGAGCTGTTTGCCTATGATGCTGAACAGGAAGGCGTCAAACTGGAGACACTTTCTGCAGATGAAATCAAGGAGCAGATCTGGCCAGTAATTCGCTCTCGCTATCAGGACAAAGAACAGCTCGTAGGAGCTGACTTTCTGCGTCACTACGAGCGTATGATAATGCTCGAAGTGGTAGATCAGCAGTGGAAAGACCATTTGACAAGCGTCGAACATCTCAAGGAAGGTATAGGACTGCGCGGGTATGGTCAGAAAGATCCCTTAGTTGAGTACAAGCGCGAAACTAAGTTGCTCTTTGATGAGATGATTGACCGCATAGACGAAGAAACTTGTCGGATACTTTTCAACCTACGTTTTGTAAAACAAGAAGAACAGCCGCCACCACCGCCGCGCTTGCATCCAAGACGCAGAACACCTTTGGTGTTTACCAAAGCAAACTCTTCGGCTATGCCTGCTGGAGAAGAACCGGCTAAGCCGAAAACAATAGTCCACACTCAGCCAAAAGTAGGACGTAATGAAGCCTGTCCGTGTGGCTCTGGTAAAAAGTATAAAAAATGTTGTGGTGCAAATGCTTAGGAGATAAGAACCGTGTCTAATCCTATCGTGATGGCAATAAAATCAGGTACGGCGCCAAGACCAGCAAAGCTTGCTGCAGCTCGCGGCATGCTACCGCTTGCGCAGGAAGACCTGGTGCAAATTCTAGTTCTGCTTGCCGGCGATGCTGATGCAGAAATAAGTGGGGCCGCAGAAGCTACGCTCGGCACCACTGAATCAGCAAAATTGCTACCAATAGTGCAGAACTCTGCTACTGCTGCCGAAACCTTGGCATTTTTTGCTAAGTGGCCAAAGAGCTCTAACGAGATGCTCGAGGCGATAATACTGAACCATTCCACGCCAGATGCAGCTATAGCTGAACTTGCAGCCAGACCTATCAGCGGCTCGTTGCTTGAAGCTATTACTATAAACCAACAAAGACTAATTCGCCATCCAGCAATTATCGATGCGATACTTGCTAACCCTAATCGCACACCTGAAGCTGAACGACGAGCACGTGAAGTAAAGGTAGAGTTCTTCGAGAAAGAGGCAGGTATCGCTCAAATAGCCGAAGAGCAACGTGCCCGTGAACGACTTTCCAAAGCGATGGGAGTCGAAATCACCGAAGAGGAGTTTCGCCAGGTTGTTGCTCAATTTGAGCAAGATGAGGGCCCGATTGTCGAAGAACCTGCCCATATGCTAGACCCAGCTTCAGAGCTCAAACGGTTCTTGCAAACTGCCGAGGAAGAAGGCGAACAAGTAGACAATGCCCGTAAATCACTCTACGAGCTGATAGCTACTATGACTGTCAAAGAACGCATCTTCCTTGCACTCAAAGGTGGACGGGAAGTGCGCATGATACTTGTCCGAGACTCGAACAAAATGGTCTCGTCAGCTGTGCTCAAAAATCCCAAGATAACGGATGGTGAAGTCGAAAGTGTTTCTAAACTGAAGGGTATTAGCGAAGAGTTACTACGACTTATCTGCTCGAATCGTGCGTGGGTGAGCAACTATACAATAGTCCTTAACTTGTGCAATAACCCTCGTACGCCACTAAATTTCTCTATGAACTTTATTAAGAGGCTTCAGACTAAGGACCTTAAAGCACTCAGTAAAAACAAAGGTATTCCTGATGTGCTGCGCCAGATGGCTACCCGCATGGTCATGCAGCGCCAGCAGTAGAACGGAAGCTTAAAGAAAGGCTAAATAGGGACGAAGTCCCTATTTGGCCGGATTTACTGCGTTGTTTACGAGTAAGCGTACATCTACCCGACGGTTGCGCTCGCGGGCCGCGCGTCGCTCAGCTCTCGTAGAGGCTTCTGACTCGTCTAACTTGCCTAGACCTACTATCGACATCTTGTAGACTGGTATCTGGTGTTCCTTTGCAAGATAACGCTGTACAGCTTCAGCACGGTTTTGGCTGAGCTGCTCGTTTAGTTTCACGTTCCCTGTCGAGTCGGTGAAGCCTTGTATTTCAAGAAGATACCCTGTATGGTTTTTAGCCTCTAGAGCAAGAGAATCTAGCTGTGCTTTTGCTTCCGGTGTCAGCGTATAGCTGTTGAGTTTGAATACGACCGAGGTTGTAGTAAGTAGCGTGTACTTGTCCAGGTTGCTGCGCAGGTCTTCGATGCGTTGCTGAGCTTCGATAGCTTTGGCTTCAGCTAAAGAAGCCTTCGAACGTGCTTCCTCTGCTGTTGCCTGAGCCCGATCTACACGTGTGCTGACTTCGTCTATCCGTCGGCTGAGTCGATCGTCTAATTCTTTGATGTCCTGTGTGTTACGCCTTACGGTCTCTTCTAACTCTTGTGTGCGTCCTTCAAGCGGTGCTACTCGCTCGTTTACTGTTTGACGTACGTACTTCTTTGTGGCGCATCCGGCTAAAGTGAGGCTTATTACCACAAAGACCACAGCTAAACTTACCGTCTTCATATCTTTCCCCGAAGTTGAATAAGATAGAAGATATACTATTTACAAATTTGATTTTAGGCAAGCTATCTGTCAATTTTTATCCTCAGTTCGCGCAGCTGTTCTGAGCTGACTTCACTTGGCGAGTCAGTCATCAGACAAGACGCTTTCGCCGTCTTGGGAAAAGCTATCACCTCGCGTATGGAGCTTTCCCCGGCAAGTAACGCTACGAGTCGATCCAGACCGAGGGCTATTCCTCCATGCGGCGGAGTTCCATAGGTTAAAGCGTCTAGAAAGAAGCCAAAGCGACGCTTCGCTTCCTCGTCACTAAAGCCAAGTATTCTGAAGATCTGTCTCTGGACGTCAGGACGATGAATACGGATTGATCCACCTCCAAGCTCGACTCCGTTTAAGACAAGGTCGTAGGCTTTCGCTAAAACTGCAGCAGGATTTTCTTCAAGAGTGGCCAGGTGCTCATCCTTTGGCGAAGTAAACGGATGGTGCATAGCATACCAACGCTTATCGTCCAGATGATACTCAAACATCGGAAAATCTGTAACCCATAGCAGATTCCATCTGTCTTCTATCAGATTCTCGCGCTTAGCTAGCTCCACTCTGAGCCATCCTAAAGTAGCAGCAACTACTTCTTGCGTTCCTGCACAGAGAAAGACTATATCTTCTGGTAGCGCTGCTGCACGTTCTACTATTTTTGTGATAGTCGCTTCACCTAAGTTCTTTGTTAGTGGTGACGATATTTCGCCACTTTCTGAGCGCTTTATGTATCCTAAGCCAGTAGCAGCAAAGGCATCTTTTACGTGTGCTGTTAGATCATCTATTTGTTTACGCGAATATTTTGCTCCGCCTCTCAATGTAATCGCTTTAACTTGTCCACCTTCAGAAAGAATTTTGGCAAAAGATGCGAACTCTGTTTCTCTAAGCAGTTCGCTTAGATCTACGAGTTCCATCCCAAAGCGGGTATCAGGCTTGTCTGAGCCAAACCTATCTATGGCTTCAGCATAGCTGAGCCGCGCAAACGGACGTGAGATCTCTATTCCTGCTACTGCAAAGACTTCAACTAGCAGCGGCTCTATTACTTCAAAGATATCTTCTGGCTGCACGAACGACATTTCTATGTCTATTTGGGTAAATTCAGGTTGACGATCTGCCCTAAGATCCTCATCTCTAAAACAGCGGGCTATCTGGTAGTACCTATCGTAGCCGGCCATCATTAGGATCTGCTTGAACAACTGTGGCGACTGTGGCAAAGCGTAGAACTCGCCAGGATTGAGACGACTTGGAACGAGGTAGTCGCGCGCACCTTCGGGCGTAGATTTGGTCAAAATTGGCGTTTCTATCTCAAGAAAACCATGTCGATCGAAAAAGTTGCGTATAGTGGCCGTGATTCTGTGTCGTAGACGCAGATTCTCTTGCATCTTCTGCCGACGTAGATCTAGATATCTGTACTTGAGCCTTAGATCTTCGCTGGGTGGCCGTGTAGCATCTAGCTCAAACGGTGGAGTTTTGGATTCGTTGAAGACGTAAATTTGTTCGGCTACAACTTCAACTTCGCCTGAAGCTATATTGGGGTTTATCGTTTCAGCCTCGCGTAGCACTACTTGGCCTTGGACGCAAATTACGTACTCTGACCTCAGACGCTTGCCTACGGCATGTGCTTTGGGAAACCTTTCTTCGTCCAGTACGACCTGTACGACACCTTCTCGATCTCTTAGATCGATGAAAGTAAGCGGCCCAAAGTCCCGACGTCTGTATACCCAGCCCATCAAAGTGACTTTCTGACCTACATGTTCGGGGCGAAGAGCGCCCGCCATGTGCGTTCGTTTTAGAGATCCTAAGTTGTCTAACATATCACTTTTGCCCATGAAAGAATCTTAATAGTTCGTCTTCGGTAAGCAGCTGTTGCTCGCCACTACGCATATCGCGCAAGATAAGCTGCCCTTGATCAAGCTCGTTATCGCCTACGATCAATACCTTTGCTACTTTGAGCTTGTCTGCTAGCTTCATAGCCGAGCGTAAGCTACGCTGTTCGAAATCCATGACGCAAGCAATGCCCTGGCGGCGCAACTTGCTGATGAGAGTCATGGCATAAGCGAAAGCTCTTTCGCCTAAGTATGCTATGTAAAGTTCGGGTCTAGAGGGATCGGCTAAATCGTGTGGCAGGGACATAACAAACCGATCAAGGCCAAGAGCAAAGCCAAATCCTTTTGTAGGCGGCCCTCCCAGGGTTTCAGAAAGGCCATCGTATCTGCCCCCGCCAAGCAGCGCACTTTGTGCGCCTAGCGTCCGACTAGTGACTTCAAACGCTGTGCGGGTATAGTAATCTAAGCCTCGCACTAGCCGTGGTTCTACTCGGTAAGGAATTCCTTTGTGGTCTAGGTATGAGCGAAACTGCAAGAAGTGTAGGTTGCATTCTCTGCACAGCAGGTCGAGGATAGGGGTAAGCTGCGCCGTTCTTTCAGCGTCTTGTTTGCAGTCCAGTACTCGCAGTATGTTTGTTTCGTAGCGCCGGTTACAATCGGCACATAGCTCTCTTAGTAACGGAGCTAGCTCACGACGCAGCGTCTCGTTAAACTGTGGCCTACACGCAGGACATCCTACAGAATTTACCAGCAGCTCTGTGTCACTAATCTTCAGCTCGTCAAGTATCCAGTAGATCATTTCTATCACTTCGGCCTCTATCGCCGGATTGTCGCTTTTACCAAGTACTTCGACTCCTATTTGATAGAACTGACGGAAACGGCCTTTCTGGCCGCGTTCTCGACGAAACATGGGGCCGATGTAGAAAAGTTTGACTAGGTCGCTGCTGGCCCACATCTTATGCTCTATGTAGGAACGAATGACGGGAGCAGTGTTTTCAGGTCTCAAAGTCAGCCGGTCGTTGTTTACGTCTGTCCAAGAGTACATCTCCTTTGATACGATATCGGTTTCTTGACCGACGCCTCTTGCAAATAGCTCTGTGTGTTCGAAAATAGGTGTTCGTATCTCACGATAGCCGTAGCGACGAAACGCTTCGCGTGCTACCGCCTCAACATGCTGAAACCTGTGTGACTGAGCTGAGAGGTCGTTCGTGAATTCTTCGGGAAGAATGTCACGCGTGTACTTGACAGTCTTTATCATCAACGCTTTTCCAGGTAAGTGTTTTTTAGGTCTACGTAGTGGCGCCAGTTTTCCTCCATGCGGGCTAAATCTTCTTCAGTGAGCTGGCGTTTGATCTTTGCAGGCAGTCCAGCGACAAGCGAACGAGGAGGTACTTTCATTCCCATCGGTACCAGCGTGCCAGCAGCTACAAGCGACTGCTCGCCAATCTCGCAGTTGTCAAGTAATATTGCTCCCATGCCTATTAAACAACCGTTATGGATAGTGCAGCCATGCGCTGTGACATTGTGACCTACAGTGACGTTGTCACCTATAATCGTAGGATAGGTGTCCGTAGTTACGTGAATTACGCTGCCGTCTTGGATACTGGTGTTGCAGCCTATGCGGATGTAGTACACGTCTCCGCGAATGACCGTGTTGAACCAAATACTAGAATGCGCTCCTATTTCAACGTCACCTATAATTGACGCAGTAGGAGCTACAAATACGCCTTCACCTAAGCGCGGCGTTTTGCCTTTGTAAGGAAGAATCAGACCCATATACACTCTGTGTTCATTAATTTTCGGTGAGATGTTGGAAAGTAGCACAGATTGGCAAATCTGACAATCGATCGAGGCAAGTTGCTTTTTCAAAGCTAGAGCACCTGTGCAAGGCTTGTATTTTCTTAGTTGGTGATTTGTACAAAAGCTTCTTGTGAAGGTTGACCTAGAGTTATATTATGCCGCTTGTAATTCTAACTGGAAGGACAGTATGACCACTGTAGAGCATAGAAGGCTAAGGGAACAGTTGCCCTGGCCGCAATCATGGAAGCGCTGGGGGCCTTACGTAAGCGAGCGGTCTTGGGGAACAGTAAGAGAAGATTACAGTAAAGACGGCAATGCTTGGGAGTATCTACCGCACGACAAAGCACGCAGCAAAGCATATAGATGGGGTGAAGACGGACTTGCAGGCATCTGCGATAGGTACCAACTTATAGTCTTTGCCCTTGCCTTCTGGAATGGCAAAGATCCTATACTCAAAGAGCGGCTCTTTGGAGTAGTTCCCTCAGAAGGTAATCATGGCGAGGATGTGAAGGAGTACTACTTTTACCTCGACAGCACGCCTACGCATTCGTATATGAAATATCTCTACAAGTATCCTCAGCGGGAATACCCATATCGCTGGCTTGTAGAAGAAAACCGTCGTCGTAACGGACGCGGTCCGGAGTTCGAGTTACTTGATACCGGTATATTTGACGATGATAGATACTTCGACGTATTTGTAGAATATGCCAAAGCCGATCCTGAGGATATATGTATAAAAATTCAGGTGTTCAATCGTGGTGCTGATGCTGCCACGATACACGTTCTGCCTCACCTGTGGTTTCGCAATACCTGGGCTTGGGGTGAGAAAGCGCTGCCAGAACCGCTCATTTGGCAGGTTGGGCGTGAAGACGGTCTAGTTTGTCTTGCAGCCGATGACTCGTCGGCAGAGATGTTACCAAACTTGCCGTTTAGTTATCGCCTTGGTAAACGCTACTTGTATGCTCAGGCAGGTTCTACTGAGGTGCTTTTTACTGACAACGAAACAAATGCCGAGCGAGTCTACGGACCTTGGGCCAAGAGCCGTAAACCACATCACAAAGACGCTTTCCATAGGTACATCATCAACGGCGAAGACGCTATAAAACACGACCGGCAAGGTACGAAGTCTTGTATACACTACATACTGACCATACCAGGGGGACGGTTCTCAGTAGTGCTATTGAGGCTTACCGATAAGCAGTTGGAGCATCCGCTAGACGACGTAGAGACTGTAATAAGTGAGCGTCGCTACGAAGCAGACCAGTTCTACGCAAGCATTCATCCTCCTTCAGCGAGCGAAGACGAAAGGCTTATTCAGCGACAAGCACTGGCTGGGATGCTTTGGAGCAAGCAGATCTATCTGTTTGATGTAGAACTGTGGTTACATGGGGATAACAAGCAGTTTCCACCTCCTGCTGAAAGGCTCACCGGTAGGAATGCACACTGGAGGCATCTGAATTCTATGCGTATCCTCTCGATGCCTGATAAGTGGGAGTACCCTTGGTTTGCAGCTTGGGATCTGGCTTTTCACTGCGTACCGCTTGCACTTGTTGACGCCGAGTTTGCGAAAGAACAACTCTGGCTGCTCTTATTTGAACAGTTTCAACATCCGAACGGACAAATACCGGCCTATGAATGGGAATTTTCCGATCTCAATCCTCCTGTGCATGCTTGGGCAGTCTGGCGCGTATACAACATGGATAGAATACGTAACGGTAAAGCAGATAGAGATTTTTTAGAGAAATGCTTTCATAAATTACTCATCAATTTCGCTTGGTGGATAAACAAGGTTGATTCGCAAGGAAATAATGTCTTCGAAGGTGGCTTTTTAGGTCTGGACAACATTACTGTGATAGATCGCAGCGAAAAGCTTCCAAACGGAGTTGTATTGGAGCAGTCTGATGCCACCGGATGGATGGGCATGTTCTGCCTAAACTTGATGCGGATAGCCCTGGAACTTGCGAAAGACAACAAAGTCTATGAGGGACTGGCTACGAAGTTCTTTCAGCACTACGTCTACGTGGGTGCTGCGATGAAACATATGGGCGGCCGGGATTATTCGCTCTGGGACGAGAGAGATGGTTTCTTCTATGACGTGTTACGCTATCCCGACGGAACATTTAGTAAGTTTCGAGTAAGGTCTCTGGTAGGAATTATTCCCCTTTATGCTGTCGAGCGTTTGGAAGTCGATTGGATAGAACCATTTGACGAGTTTACGACAAACCTGAATTGGTTTCTACGTAATCGTCGTGAATTAGTTGAGCATTGCTGCTATACGGTGGAAAGAGAAGGTAGGCAAGTGCACGTGCTGACAATAGTAGACCAGCAACAACTGCACGGGCTACTTAGGAGATTGTTAGATCCGCAGGAATTTCTCTCAGACTATGGTATAAGAAGTCTTTCGAAGTACCACGAATCCCATCCGTTTGTATTCGGTCATAGTGCTGTTTGGTACGATCCTGCTGAAGCAAACTGCAAGATCAAAGGAGGAAATTCTAATTGGCGTGGGCCTGTGTGGTTTCCTACAACTTTTTTGATAATAGAGTCGCTTAGAAAGCTAGGCAAAGCCTTCGGTGAAGATTTCAGCGTGCAATCTCCTGTTACTGGTGAGCTCGTTACTTTGAGAGAGATGGCTAGGGACTTAGCAGAGAGGCTGATAGGCATCTTTAAGAGAAACTCTGCCGGCATAAGGCCAGTTTATGGTTACCTCAAGAAGTTCAAAGACGATCCTCATTGGAAAGACTATATACTGTTTTACGAGTACTTCCATGGTGACAACGGGTTTGGACTCGGAGCATCGCACCAAACTGGCTGGACAGGACTAGTGGCTTCGCTCATAGATGAATGGAGAAAGAAGTAATGTGCCTTCTTCGAGTGCTTCAATGAGAAGTTTTTCTGCATGTCGCAACGTTAAACCTGCCTGAACGACGCGCCGCAGAAGATCTCTCACTGTTAGGCTCTTTCGAGCCTCGTAAAGCAGAAGATAATCGTACTTGTCAATGTTTACTAGTGTTATACCGTTTGTGCCAGGTCTAAAGAGTAAGTATATGTTTTTCTTTTCTACGGGCGGTAAGCCTTCGAGCCTAGGAGCATCTTCGCACAGCGCTACGGCAGGCATTAGGCCGACTTCGAAAAGGTACTTCTCGACGATCTGGATAGTAGCTATGACGTTTGCCTGAAAACGACCTACGTCCGTGCCGGGTGCAAGCTGCAAGGTCAAAGAGTCTTGTATCTTGGAGGGAAGAGGTAGATGCTTGACCGGACGGTGGCGACGGCACTTGGCCATGGTTTGCTCAAGGCGTAGCACATCTGTAAACTGCTCTGCTTTAACGTCGCCTCTAGTAAACAGGTCGCTAAGAAAGTCTGCAAATGCTAGCGCCATGGAACCTCGCTGCTCTATGGAAGAGTGGAATCTATCACTCGAGAAGAACGCCTCAAGAGCCGCAAGCGAGCGCGTTTCGGCAAGCGCTATGGTGCTGCTAGCCTTAAACTCCTCGCAGAGCGTGCGTAGCGTCCGTCGACGTCTGAGCGGGTCATGTCGCCAGACACGTTTGTCTATAGCTAATAATTCGGTTTTCTCCTCGGCCGTCAGGTCCGAGTTCGATAAAACTGAATCAGGGTCTGAGTACAGCATTTCCACAAAGCCAGGATCGTATAGCAACCTCACTGTCAGCTTCTGTAAGGCGTGATAGCTCATCTTGTAGGAAACAATTCATTGAGCTTAACAAAAGTGTCTATCACCTCTTCAGGCGAGTTCCATTCACACTCATAGACTATAGCTTTGAGATTGACAGCACGTCCGATTACATATTCGAGTATCTGCCAACAAGCCTGTAGTGGGATGGGTGAATGGTCATCGTTTATATACTCGTAGCCGTCTACAGCTGTTACTGTACCGCCCGCAACATGTAGCTCTACTACGCGGTCGAGGGGATAGCCATCTAACCCCGCCAGGGGATCTAACCGGCGACTGTGCTGAAATATGGCTAGATGGGCACAGTCAAGTAGTAACCCACAATCAGCTTTGTCTGCTACTAGCGCGAAGTAGTCAAGTATGTGCATCGGGCCAAGATAAGCTACTGCAGGAGGATTTTCTGGCAATACGCATAACCCAGTTTCAGATTGTATCCGAGCTATGTTTTCCGCCGTAACCAATGCCGACTCGCGACAAAGTATCGGCGGCAGTAGCATCTGATGTCCCCGTTCACGAGGCCCGAAGTGCCAGCGACCGGCATCTCCGCATAACCATACTGCGTGTATTTCGTTAGCTAAAGCGAGCGTTTTGTCTAGCCACACTTCATCGAGATCTTCGGCTTCTTCGAGGTTTAAATCCAAAAAGTGATAAGTAGTTGCAAGTCCTTCTGCTGCCCATTTCTTGACTTGTTCATCTAGCCCTCGGTCGATATCGCAACCGTACTCGTAGAAATGCACCAGTTCGGGATAACTTTCCCGCAGTCGATATGCGTCTATACCTTTCAGATGCGAGTTGTATTCCCCTGATATTCCCACGCCTAACCGCGGCAGCTTCTTTATCTTTTCTTCTATTCCCATATGGCCGATTCTATACAATCATAACCGCCTCCTTCAAGCATATCTCGAGTTTAAAACTTGAGTGCTTGACACGCAACTTTTTTGCTAATATAATTAGCAATGTTAAGCGTCAAGTTTAGAGATAGGGGGAAGGGAGATGGATATCAATCGTTTTACGGAAAAGGTGCAAGAGGCGCTGCATGGTGCGCAGTCGCGGGCGGCACGTAACAATCATCAGCAGGTAGATGTAGAGCATGTATTGCTAGCGCTGCTGGAGCAGGAGCGGGGGCTTGCAAGGTCGATACTCAACAAAGCTGATTTCAACATAGAGGGTATCAAGCGCAGGTTAGAGCAGGAGCTAAATAAGCTGCCAAGGGTAACCGGACCTTCTGGTGCACCTGACCAGATCTACATTACAGGTCGCTTGAACAAGTTGCTTGCTAGAGCGGAAGATGAGGCTAGGAAGCTCAAGGATGAATATATTTCTGTAGAGCACCTGCTGCTTGCAATGACCGAGGATGAAGGCCCTACGGGACGGATCTTCAGAGAGTTTGCTGTTTCGCGTGAGCGGCTGATGAAGGCGCTGCAAGAGATACGTGGTAGCCAGCGCGTCACTTCTCCTAATCCTGAAGCAACATATGAAGCGCTAGAGCGCTATGGTCGTGATCTGACGAAACTTGCTGCTAAAGGGAAACTTGACCCGGTAATAGGCCGAGATGATGAAATACGCAGAGTAATACAGGTACTTTCCCGTCGCACGAAGAACAATCCTGTCTTGATAGGCGAGCCAGGAGTTGGTAAGACCGCCATAGTCGAAGGACTTGCACAGAGAATCGTTCGCGGAGACGTGCCAGAGGGTCTCAAAAACCGCCGCATAGTGGCCCTCGATATGGGTGCCTTGATAGCAGGCGCAAAGTATCGAGGCGAATTTGAGGAACGACTCAAGGCAGTGCTTAAAGAAGTACAGGACTCACAAGGCGAGATAGTGTTGTTCATAGATGAACTGCATACTGTCGTAGGTGCAGGCAAGGCCGAAGGTGCTATGGATGCAGGTAACTTGCTCAAGCCTATGTTAGCTCGTGGTGAGTTACACTGCATAGGAGCTACGACGCTTGATGAGTATCGTAAGCATGTAGAGAAGGATGCCGCACTTGAACGCCGTTTCCAACCGGTAATGGTTGAACCACCTTCGGTTGAAGATACGATTTCTATACTTCGCGGGTTAAAAGACAGGTACGAAGTTCATCACGGTGTTAGAATCAAAGACTCGGCTATGGTTGCTGCAGCTGTACTCTCGAATAGGTACATCTCTGATCGGTTTCTGCCGGATAAGGCTATAGACCTGGTTGATGAAGCTGCTGCCAAGCTCCGTACCGAAATAGACTCTATGCCGTCGGAACTCGACGATATACTGCGGCGAGTAATGCAACTTGAAATAGAGCGCGAAGCGCTTAAGAAAGAGACTGATAGCGCTTCTAGGGAGCGACTGGCGAAACTCGAAAAAGAGCTTGCCGAACTAAAAGCCGAAGCGGATGCACTCAAGGCCCAGTGGCATGCTGAAAAGGAAGCTGTACAACGGCTGCGCACCATTCGTGAGCAGATAGAGCAGACGAAGATAGACATAGAACAAGCTGAACGGCAGTATGATCTTAACAAAGCTGCCGAACTGCGCTATGGCAAGCTGATGCAGCTAGAAACACGTCTCAAACAAGAAGAAGAGGCTTTGCTGCGCAAGCAAACACACGCACGTCTCATCAAAGAAGAGGTCGACGAAGAAGACATAGCTGAAGTTGTCAGCCGCTGGACTGGTATCCCTGTTTCTAGATTGCTCGAAGGTGAAATACAGAAACTGCTATCTCTTGATAAAGAACTGCACCGTCGTATCGTAGGACAGGATGAGGCTGTAACTGCGGTCGCTGAGGCTGTAATACGCGCTCGCTCAGGCCTCAAGGATATCAATCGTCCTATTGGTAGCTTTATCTTTCTCGGGCCAACGGGCGTTGGTAAGACAGAGCTAGCCAAAGCGTTGGCTGAATTTCTCTTCGATGATGAACGCGCCATGATTAGGATAGATATGTCCGAGTATCAAGAAAAGCATACTGTAGCGCGGCTAATAGGTGCGCCTCCAGGCTATGTGGGTTATGAAGAAGGCGGTCAACTGACCGAGGCTGTTCGTCGTAGACCCTATTCGGTAATACTCTTCGATGAGATAGAAAAGGCCCATCGCGACGTCTTTAATGTTATGCTGCAGATCCTCGACGACGGTCGCTTGACAGATGGACAGGGCCGCGTCGTCGATTTTAAAAACACCATAGTTATAATGACGTCGAACATAGGCAGTCAGAACATCCTTGAGTACAAGGGTGCTTTCGAAGGTGAAAAGTACGAGGCAATGAAAGCTGCTGTGCTTGCAGAAATGCGGCACTACTTTAGGCCGGAATTTCTCAACCGTATAGACGAAACTATAGTCTTCCATGCCTTGTCTCAGGAGCACTTAGAGAAAATAGTCGACATTCAACTTGAGCGTCTAAAAGCGCGGCTTGCTGAGCGGAAGATAAGTCTTGTACTGACGGATGCTGCGCGGCGTTTCCTCGTAAGTGTGGGCTATGATCCTAGCTATGGTGCGCGACCGCTCAAGAGAACGATACAGAAAGAGCTTGAAACACCTCTGAGCAGACTACTTCTCAAGGGTGATATACGTGATGGTCAGGTTGTCGAAGTAGATCTGGGCAGCAATGCTCTTACTTTCCGGCCGAAAGCTCAATCGGTCACTGCGTAGACTGAGTGGGCAGACGCAGCTCATCTGCTGCAGTCTGCCCCTGTACACTCTCCCATGACTGTGTCATAGCTCGTGGGATTCTGCAAAGCTTCTTGCTGGTAATTTATTACTTTGGACTTGCTAGCACTGTTCGGGGTATTCCTTGCAAATCCTTGAGTATCTCGTTTATTTTCCAGAGGTTTCCCGAAGCATTTTCTATTTGCTTAGCTTGTCCATAACCTATCTCCATTACTAGCAGTCCTTGTGGTGATATCAGCTGGCGTGCTTCTAGGAAGATTCTTTTGATGATGCTAAGACCAGCCTCTGGCGCAAAAAGTGCGATGTGTGGCTCGTGCTCTCTTACTTCGGCTGGAAGCAGTTCTTTTTCTTCGACAGCGACGTATGGTGGGTTTGAACAAATAACGTCATAGCTACCGGCAAGGGCACTGCAGAGATCTCCTACTAGGAAGTCTATTCTGTCTGAGACGCCGTGCATCTTGGCGTTTTGGTTTGCTACTTTGATGGCGGCCATAGAGATATCGACTGCTGTGACTATTGTGTGAGGCATTAACTTGGCGAGCGTTATTGCGATGCAACCTGATCCTGTTCCTATGTCCAGGATAGATCTGGCGCTGGCAGCATGCTTAAGAACTGCTTCTACGATTGCTTCGGTTTCGGGTCTTGGAATGAGCACTGCCGGAGAGACTAAAAAATCCAGCCCATAAAATTCTTGCTTACCGAGGATGTACTGCAACGGTTCACCAGCTGCTCTTCGAGCGATTAACACCTCGTAAGCTGCTTTTAGGTACTCGTCCAAAGATTCGTCATCGTGTGCTAGCAGGTATATACGGTCTTTGCCGAGAGCGGCTGCTAGAAGTAGCTCGGCTGTTAGCTTAGGACGATCTACTTTCGAGTTGCTTAGCTTATGTCTGCCTATTTCCAGGGCATCTTTAATAGTCATCATCGTTGACAAGTTGTAATCAGTCAACATGTTTGCTCGAATGTGTTTCCTTATTGCAACAAGATCTTATCTGCTGTCAGGGACAGCAACTGTCTAAGTTCTGGATTTCTCGTACTTTAATCTTGGCTTCCGGTTAGAGCTGACCAATGGCATCGAGAATGCTAGAGGAAAGCTAGAGAATTGACCGTTAAGGTTGGCTTACTTTGATTTTAGTGACCTGAGGGAGTTGTATGTTTCCGGCTGTCAGGCAGAGAACTATAGGACAGGCAGTAGGCTGTAGTGGTATAGGGCTGCATACAGGATGTAAGGTCAACATGCGGTTGTTACCAGCGGCGGCTGATACTGGAATAATCTTTCGCAGGGTCGATTTGTCTAATTTTGTTGTTCCAGCCACGGTGGATATGGTAGCGCGGGTGAGCTATGCGACTACTTTGATGCGTCTTGGAGTGATGGTTGCTACAGTTGAACACGTACTTTCGGCACTCGTTGGCTGTGGTATAGATAACTGCATAGTTGAGCTGGACTGTCTAGAAGTGCCGATACTGGATGGTAGTGCGCGAAGCTTTGTCGATTTGATCAGGAGTGCTGGTATCGTAGAGCAATCTGTTCCAAGAGTCTATCTACGGGTACTTGAGCGCGTGGAGGTAACTGATGGCAACAGGTACATTATGATAGAGCCTTATGAAGGGTTTGTGATAGACTCCACGATAGAGTTTGCCCATCCGCTGATAGGTCAGCAAAGGTATATTTATGATGCTTCTACGTGTAGCTATGCTGAGGAGATAGCTCTGGCGCGTACCTTCGGCTTTGAGCGTGAGATAGCGACGCTACGTGCGGCGGGTCTTATCAAGGGAGGGACACTGAATAACGCTATTGTTTTGAGCGAAGACGGAATGCTCAATGCCGGGCCGTTAAATTATGAGGATGAGTTTGCACGTCACAAAGTGTTGGACATAATAGGTGATTTAGCGCTAGCTGGTTGGCCTATTTGGGGTAAAGTGACGGCTTATCGCTCTGGGCATGGTTTGCATGCAAGGCTACTTTCACGGCTTTTACAGACTACGAAGGCTTGGGAGCTGGTTGAAGCTGAAGTTACGGAAGTTATTCATATCTGAGTGCTTCTATAGGGTCGAGTGAGGCCGCTTTCCAGGCTGGCCATATACCAAAGGTCAAGCCGAGCAGTAACGATGTAGCCAAGCCGACTGCTGGAGCCCACAGGGGCACAAAGGTAGGCATTAGAGTCTTTACGAATTCTGCTATTACCCATCCTACTATAATGCCGATTAAGCCGCCTATAGAAGTAAGAGTTACTGCTTCGGTCAGGAACTGCACTACTATATCAAACTTCTTAGCACCTACTGCTTTACGAATACCTATCTCTCTGGTTCTCTCGGTGACTGAAACCAGCATAATGTTCATTACGCCTATGCCGCCTATGAGCAGGCCTATGCTAGAGACTGCTACCATCAGTATGAACACGCCGCGAGTGATAGCCGAGAACTGCTTGATGATTTGGTCTGAGGTCTGTATGCCAAAGTTATCTGGGTCACTGAACTTGACGCCGCGCCGGCGGCGTAATAGCTGTCTTATTTCATCTACAGCTTGGTCTATCTTACCTGGTTTTGCTGTTACCATTATGAAGTGGTCGTCTAGGTGAGGATAGAGTTTTTTGAGTGTCTGGTAGGGAATAGCAACTATTTTATTTTCGTTGTTTGGATCTTCGTCGCCTATTAGGAAATTGTCGCGTCTGGCCATTACGCCTATGATGCGATAGTAACGACCTGCAACGAGCAAGTGTTTATCTATAGGGGAGACGGTAGGAAAGAGCGTATTTGCGACGTCAGCACCTATTACGCAGACGTCTGCCCGACTTGCTGCTTCGGCATCGGTAAAGTATCGTCCTTCGGCTATATTGACTACCCCCATTCTGAAATATGCCGGCAGTGTGCTTGACACAGTGGCGTTTACCATCTCTTGGTCGCCGTAGCGTACTGGGAAGCGTTCTACGAATGGCCCTTGGTCCATAGGTGTTGGCGAAAGAAAGATCGTGGCTAGTGCTACGGAGGGGCATTCACGCTCTATAGCAAGTAGGTCTTCGTATTGTAGAGGCTTGCGCAGACGTTCTTCGCGCGATGGTGTAAAGTTAAATCCCGGATCGAATTTATAGACGTATATGGAGTTTGTCCCAAAAGATTCGATCTCTTTTGAGACTCTGCTTTGTATGCCTGATACGAACGCTGCTATAGCTATCACGGTAGCAGTGCCTACGACTACGCCGAGTATCGTCAGCATAGTTCTGAGCTTATGTTGTAGCAGCGTATCAAGTGCCATCCAGATATTGTTTCCGAAGTTGATCATTCTGCCCTCAAAGCTACTATGGGATCGACGCTGGCAGCTCGCCAGGCTGGATACAGTCCGGATATTAGACCTACGCTGCTTGAAGCTACGAGAGCTATAGCTACGGCTGTTATTGGCAGAGCTGTAGGTATGGGTGTGGTAGCCGAAACAAGCTTTGCTAATCCATAGGCTATGGAGACGCCTATTAGGCCACCGGTAAGAGCTAGTATGGTCGATTCGGCTAGAATTTGTCCTAGGATGTCGCTTCGTCTTGCACCGAGGCTTTTTCTGATACCTATTTCTTTAGTCCTTTCGATGACGCTGATAAGCATTATGTTCATTATCACTATTCCACCGACTATTAGTGAGATGGATGTAACGCCTATAGCGGCTATCTGTATCGTGCCAAAAATCTTAGCTCTAAGCCGGTTTATAGCTGCCGGCGTTAGTATGCCAAAGTTATCTGGTTCGTTTGGGCGTAACTTTCTACGGTTACGCAGAATCACTCTTGCTTGGTCTATGGCGTCTTCGTAGCTAGCTTCATCTATTGCTACGACACTGACTAGGAGTGACCTGCGCGGGCCGTATATGTTTAAGAAGGTGTTTATGGGTATGTCGACGAATTTATCTTGCGACTGTCCAAAGACCGAGCCGCGAGGTTTCGTCACTCCTATTACTCGAAACGGCCTGCCGTCGATTTTTATGTATTTTCCGAGCGGATCGTCGTAGGCAAAGAGCCGGGTTTTTATATCTGCACCTATTACGCACACAAACTGGCTTTTTTCGTTTTCTGCAGCTGTGAAATATCGTCCAGCGCCGAGATCGATTCGGTCAATTTCTGCTACATTAGCTGTAGCACCTGTGAGTCTTACTTCAAAGAGCACTTCGTTATCACGCTTTATTTCCGACAGGTTGTATGCTTTTACAGAGGCTGTTTTTATTTTTCCGCCGGCATTTGCTAGTGCAAAGTAATCTTCCATGCGAATATCTTTGTTACGCTTCCTAGCTTGGTCGAACGCTTTAACGCTTGAAAAATCTTCTATGGAGAACTTTTGAACTCTAAAAGCGTTAGTACCTATATCTGCTATCTTTTCATCTACATATCTGTTAAAACCTTCTATTAAAGAGACAACAGCGATGACTGTAGCTACTCCGAAGATGATCCCAAGAAGGGTCAAAAACGACCTAAGTTTATGGGCTAGAATCGCAGATAAGGCCATTTTAATCACTTCAGTCAAACGCATAGTTGCCTCTTCAGCTACTGCCTAAGCTTACTGACGTGTCTGGCTGTTGTAGAAAGTTCGACTTACACATCATCTCAACTTACGTTTTGATCGTCAAATCAGTTCTCGTTGTGGCTAGCAAAGGCTAGATGGAAGCGCTTGCTTTTGTTGGTTTAGTGCCATAGCTAACCCGTATAGGCTACCTTCCGGGGGACTTGCTATCTCTGCAGTGCTTCGAGAGGCTGTGCTACTTGCAATCTAAATCTCCAGTAACATCTTCGTCAACTCGCAGTGCTGGCTTGATGCTGTTAAAATAGATACTTAGGAATGCTGGAAGGCATCCTAATGAGAATAAATCTTCTGGGATCAACATATCGGGCCTTACAAGGCTTGCTTTACTCGAATAAAGATTTAGGTGGCGATTTTTGTAAGCAGACGGGCTGGACGGTTAGGTAGTGGTTTAAAAGCTGCGGATTGAGTTCTTGTTTTTAAGGTTAAGAATTCTAAAGTTTAGTGCAAGTAGGTTTGGTCAGAGTGGATTGTAGTTCTACAGGCTAGAAGTTTTAGGGGTCTAGTTAGTAAGTAAATTTAATTACCTCTCAGTAGCTATCTGAGCTTATTTGTTGATACACTTATGTTTATTTAAGTAGTGTGGTATTGTAAAACTTAGGTTTTAAGTTTATCATCATTTCTGCGCATGTTCTAAAAGTCTGCTCATTGTCTATCATAGCCGGCATTTAGGAGGCAGCGGTGAAGGAGTGCTTCGCCTGTAAGCGCTGTTTTGGCGACCATAACGACTTCTGTGATGTATGTGGAAATAAGCTTGACAAGACTTTGGAAGGCCTACCGTTTTTCGCTGATCGCTATCGCATGGATAGTCGGCTTGGTAGTGGAACTTTCGGTATGACCTATAGTGGATACGATATAGTCGGGCGCAGTAATGTAGCGATAAAGGTGATACTTGCTGAGTATGCTGCTGTCTCACCGCAGGTAGTAGAGACGTTTGAAGTTGAGGCGGCAGCAGCTACAAGGGTATATCATCCGAATATAGTCAGGGTTTTAAACTACGGTCAGAGTGAGTTCGGATTCCTATATCTGATAATGGAGCTGCTTATTGGTAAGTCGTTAGACCAACTAGACAAGCCTTTAGAGCCCAGTAGAGCTATATCTTTGTTGCTAGATTTATGTTGTGGGCTGGAACTTTTGCATAGGAAGGGTCGATTGCATGGCGATGTGAAGCCATCGAACGTGTTCGTCGTTGACTTAAAGGGTAGTTCTGAGACAGTCAAGCTACTTGATGCAGGGCTGTGGCGTATGGGCATACCTGAGATGCTAGCTGTAGTACCAGTAGGTAAACGCCCTAGTGCTAGCGTTATGTCTTCTGCTGGTTATATGTCTCCTGAGCGCTTTGAAGGAGAGGATATAGACGAACGCTGTGACGTTTATTCTGCTGTAGCGGTGATGTACTATTTGTTAACGGGTAGGGCGCCTTATACGGGCACATATTCGGATGTGATAAGACAGCAGTCGGAAGGGTCGTTATTACCTCCAAGTCAACTAAATCCTGCCGTACCAGAGTATCTTGAGCAGGTAGTGCTTAAAGGACTGGATACTGACATCGAGGAGCGTTTTCAGTCGGTAGTGGAGCTTGCTGCGGCCCTGAAGAATCCGAGGGCTTTTAACCGAAGGTTGACCCGTCCTAGGTTTGCTGCGCCAGATTTTGATAAGTATATCGAGGAGAAGCAACTGGAGCGTCCTCAGCCACACTTGTTAGAAAAGGTTTTAAGTGCACCACAGGCTCCTCCACCGCCAAAAGTGACAAAGAAGGATAAATCGAGCAGGTTGATATCTGATGCTTTGTCGCGGGAAAATTTTCCCATGGCTGAGCGTCTACAGGTGAGCGGCAAAGCACATATAGAAATGCTTGAAGTGCCACAGCTACAAAATGAGGGCCAGCCGACAACAGATGACAAACAGTTACCTAAGGTTAAGAAGAAGCTTCCTCCACCTCCGCCTCATGAAGACAGACCGGAACATTATCTGCGAAAATCCAAGGAGTCTGCTGGTAAATTGCTGAAAGTTTCCGCTGCTGGTGCTACCAAGCCGGATGCTACTTTACTTCCTCCTAGGGAAGATATTTTTGTACCCTCGCGAGACTCCACTCAAGGCTCCTTGCCTGTTTGTGCTGAAGGGCATGAGGTGCTAGAGTGCTTGAAGCGAGCTGATGAGATAAATTTCTCTCATAGGCCGTTACAAGCTTCTGCAGTAGCGGTGGTTTATTTGTTTGCTGATAAGTTTATGTTCCCACAAGAAGGACGCTGGGCGAGGCAGATGCATGGTGAGTATTATGTAGATAGCAATCTTTTAGCAGCTTCGCTGCTGACTACTGCTGTTTTTTCGCTTCGTAAACGCGGTTCTCTCAAGATAAGCCCTGTAGGAACGATAGTACCGCTGCTTAGAAAGAAGCTTGATCTAAGCGAGGAGGATAAGTTTGTTTTACAGCTGGTCAATGGAACAGTCAAGCCAGTCGACTTGCTTGAACGTGTAGTCTTAAGCAGCCTGGGGCGACTCAATGCTTGTGCCTTATCGACTGTATTTTTGAATTTTGCTGTCGCAGCTAAACAGCGGGCTAACTGCAGCGTAGCCGACTATGTTTGTGACGTCCTGGCAAATGAGCTTGTTGGATTTAAAATACTTGAGCGTCGTGTAAAGAGCCATTCTATAGCTGGGAAAAGCGCTTACTACTATAGAGCACGTCAAGATGAGCTCGACAAAGCTGCTGTCCAACTGTCTGAAGTGATGCAGATGCTACTTGCTTTCAAGAATGAACCACTTGTAGTATTGGGCAACAAAAAGATAGTGCTTTTTGATTACATAGTAGACTACTACCACAATCTCTTCTTGCTTGATTGTCAGCAGTGGTTTAGCGTTGACAGTGGTAGGTAGGATAGGGCTTATGAGTGAACTCAATCTAGGTGGGACGAGCCAAGAGGTACTTAAGGAATTAAAGCGCGAACGCCTTTCTTTTTGGGCTGAGTCAATCTTTGACGCACCCGAACGCGACTGCCCTGCGCTTAATCCCCGAGACTATGAGTCGGGGTTCATCTCTTCTGAACAAGAATCATTGCTCTATCGTGACTTGCGTAGCCGTGATAGCGACGTAGGTATTGGACTGCTAAGACCTAGGAGGTCGGAGTTACTTGATGCAATAGCCTATGTTCGCAATGCTACAAGCAGAAGAGAGCACGAACTGTCTATGTATAAAAGCCGGCTTGAATCACTGGGCAAGCTTGCGGATGAGGTTGGCAATAATGCTGCTGCTCAGGAGATGCAGTTACGGCTTGAAAAGCTCGAACGCGATTTGGATTATTTGCACGCCTATGCTTCAAAGCTAGACTCGCTCGAGCGAATGATGAAGCTGGTTGGAGATGAGCGTTCCAGAGTAACTCGTACTGCCGAGCAGATGCTTCGTCTGTTTAGTCAAAGTTGGCGAGGACTTATAAAAATCAAAGCTTGGGAACATCATTTCAAAGAAGGCGCTTCCTTACCGCACTTGAACAGGTATAAGCAGCCGGGCGAACCTAGCGGGTACTTATTGCCGCTTGGCGATGATAGTCGCAGCGTAGCGGTAAGCAGAGAAGCAGCTGGATATCTGTTACATCTTTTAGAAAGTATCAACCTGTTGGCTGAAGAGTATAGGGAATATGTCGTTGCTAGGGGACTAGATCCAGACGCTGGTTGGGGGCCGGCACATAGGCTCATACGGGCGATAGTGGAGCTGTTTTATTTCTGTAACTTTGAACTTCCTTTTTCCTATGTTGATCTAGCTGTTGATCCTGATGATGCTTCGCAGCTTTGGACGTATAACTATTCAGAGGGTAGCTGGTCGGTAATCACCGAGGACGCCAATTCGTCAAGATCGCTTAAACGCATCGCCGCTGAAGCGGCACATATACTTGTTCGAGGATATAGATTGCTCAGATGTCGAAGCGACGAAGAGCTTGACCGACTGGTTGCTGAAGAAGGCCCGCAGATATCTAGTCCCGGTGAGGCTCATGATTACAAGCTGTTTCTGTGTTCAGGACTTTCAGACTTTGATCTAGAACCTGCAGGGCAAAAAGTAAAGTTCAGGATGGCATTTAAGTCGCTTGGGCGGATCTTCAGTGCTATTTGTCAAGACCAGCCACAGTTGACTATGGTAGCGAGTAGTAGCTTAGGTGGCCCGCTTGAAACTCTACTAGGCATGGCGTTACTTGATTCTAGAGCATTTAGTTTTCCTGCCGGTACTGCTACTCCTAATCCGATAGCACGTTATCAAGTTTTGTCGCAGTTTTGGCGTTCGATAGGGCGTCGCCGTGCGATTTCGATGCTAGGCGAAGACTATGTTAAACAAGTAACTGGCGGGCTAGCATCGCTGGGTGAGCAGGGCCCTGAACATCCTACTTTTTTGACGATGCGCGTAGGCACCGTAGTAGGTGCTGGCAAGGAAGGTGCGGTTGCAGCTAGGCCGGCTAGTCCTTTTAGTGTGCTAGGTCTAGCCGATCAAATTCGTTTCTTAGATCTGACGCTGCAAAGTTGGGCACTAACTGAGGAGATCGTGGCGCGGCTTAAAGAGGTACATTCGCAAGGTAAGCTCAGGCGCGTCATTGAAAGTCTCCCGCAGTTGGTCAATAACCGCAAAGAGACACTTGCAACCCGCTTCAACCAGCGGTGGATTACTTCCAACAGCTGGCAATGGTCTTTTTTCCGCTCTTCTATGCCCGTAGTATGGGACTTTTGGCAGAAGTTGGCAACAGGCGAAGCTTGGGACGAGCAGCTAACCAAGCTGCCACCTTATCAGGCGCTGGGGCTGCTGCTAAAGCTGTTCGGCGATATAGTCAGAGTGATATTGGTAATAGAGCTGTCTGATAGCGAGCTATCGCAGAGTTTAACTGTCGAGGCAGAGACTGCCGGTCAGAAAGTTATACAGAGCATAGAGGGATTTTTAGAAGCCGGTGAACGTGTACCTCAACCGGTAACTGAGGCTATCAACTTCTACTATGACCCAGAGATACGCTTTGATTCCTGGCTGGCATTTGCGGCTTCCTACAAGAAGTTTCTAGCGACGCTGCGGCAGGATATGGCTTCGCTAAAGTTCGATAACAAGCTGCTGGAGGCTATCGATCTGCTTGTTGAGCAGATAGACATTCTCTATCCGGTTCGCAAACAGGAAGAGAAAAAGCCCGAGCAGCAACCTCAAGTCGAGAAATCTGAAGGAATCGTCGTTATAGATGAGCCATTGTCAGAAAAGATAGTGGATCTTCTAGCTATGCTGGGTGAAGATAATGGCGGTTGGTTGAAGCTGAAGCTCCTCTCGCTTGCAGCTCAGCCTCAAAAGCGTCAGCTGGTAGATTTATTGCATGGCACGCGCCGAGTGATAGAGCAACTGCTGCCAGGACCAGAGAATGCTTCTGCTAGAGCTCTGCTTGTACAGGTGCCAAGGATGGCTGAAGGCTTTTATAACTTTCTACGCAAAATGCTTGACCAAGGACTACCCTCTGACGAATCTCTGATAGAGCTAAGGCCACAGGTGAGAGACTACTTTGTACAGCTAGAGGAGATCTATAACGCTACGGTGGCGCTGGCGGAGAACTTGCCGAGAATACTTCCAGAGGACAGACGTCGCCTTGAGGAATATCTGACAACTGCACCCCAGAGGAGTTCAGGCCTACCATTTTTAGTCCTGATAGCATGTGATCGAGTCGTGCTTGATATAGGTGACTTTGACATACCTGCTAGCGTGCAAGCCGAACGCGGTGAGGCGCGGCTTCGTGCTTATATGCGAGGTACGCTTGGTGCTGTTATTGAGGAGCCTTCAGTGGAAATCTTTCCGATAGGCAGTGGACGCGTGCTTGCCCGCCCAGGAGTGTGCATAGTAACTTCATCTCCAGATGGATTTAATCCTTACTGGAGTGATCTGTTTCATCTCTTGCAATCGGATAACTATTCCGATTATGTCTCCACTAAGTTCAAACTGGTTGCGCAGAGTCTAGCAAGCGAGTTTCCGGGAATAAGAGTTTTGGTTAGCTAGATGTTGCGAGCTGGCTACGAAGTGTTGTCTGTAGTGCTGCTAATAGGCTGCTTCATCTTGCTTGAAGCTTATGGCCTAGGATTTTATCCGTTGCCCTGGAAAGATGAATCATGGCTTATGCAACCCGCCTATGAACTCGCCGAGCACGGTAGAATCGCGCTGCCCATGTTTAGGCATCTAGGCAACAGTGTTGACGAGAGAATCTATACTGACCCGGTATTTACCCTTCTCCTAGCTGGATGGTTTAAGCTGTTTGGTTTTGGAATGACAGTAGCCCGTGCCTTCAATTTGCTGTTTGGGTGTGGTGTTCTCGTACTAGTGTTTTTGCTTTGCCGTGAATTGATAGCTGTCTCTAGTAAACACCGATACTTTGCTGTCTTAGCTGTGGCTTTACTGGTCTTTGATAATAACTTTTTCACTTGTAGCAGGTTTCTGCGCAACGACTTGACTTGCCTGTTTTTTTGCTTGTTGTCTTCCTACTTCTACCTTTGTTACAGAGGCTGGCCGACGGGGTTTGTGTCGGGACTGTCAGCAGCGCTAGCTGTACTATCACATCTAAATGGGCTTTATCAATTTGTCTTGCTGGGGCTATGGACGCTGCTAGATGATGGAGTGAGTTTCTTCAAACGACCTAGAGCGTGGGCACTAGCTGCTGGCATATGTCTGATTATGTTGCCATATGTTGCAGTGGTATATAACAACCGGGTTGAATATTTGGCTCAGTGGAATTTATTTTCTAAGGGGCGGGCTCGCGGCATCACGCCTGAGGGAATGGTGCAAAATTTTACCGGCGAGTACAAGCGCTATCGAGATTGGAATTATGGCGTGATGGTAGGTACGAACCATGCTGTGACCCTGTTCAAGTTGTTTACGCTGTTTTCTGGACTTTATCTCACTGTAGCCGTCGTATTAGGCCGCCATAAATCAAGGCAGTATCCGCAGGCGCATCTTCTGCTGGCCTGCATTTGGATAGCATTATTTTTTGCCTTTGAAGTGACCAACAAAACGCACTCATATCTGCCGCATCTGACAGTTTGGTTCGCACAAGCTGTTGCCGTTACTTTTGCCAACTTAGCTGCCTATATAGACGACTTAAAGAGTCGATTAAAGGTGGTTTTCTCGTGTGTCTTAGTCCTAAGTCTGGGCTTGTATTTTGCTGCTGCTGTGGCATTACCGATAAGTCATTTTAGGTACGCTCGTACGCTGGACTCCAGTGAGTACGAGTATTTTGTAGCCAAGTTCAGGCAGCTTGCAAATGGTCATACCTTAGTGGCTAGTCCTCGGCATTGGTATTTGTTTTACTATGACAGGCGCTTTCTGGCCTTTTCAAAAAAGCTTGCGAAAAGGCTGCTAGAAGGCTATCTTGCTGACGAATCGTTACTTTTAGTGCTTAACGAGAGGGAGCAGCGTAAGCTAAAGTCACTAAATACAACAACTGCTGTCTGCAGGCTGGAGTTTGTGGCTGATTTTGATTCCCCATACGGTAGGCTTGCCGTTTACAAGCGTAATTTTTAGTTTGCTATGCTGGCCAGTCTCGTCTAAAATAACCTCAATCTTTACGGTAGCCTCCAGCAAAATACCATGAGTGATGAGAAGTTGGAAAGACAGTTCTCTCAGAAAGAGGAACTGATAGGAGAAGAGAAATTCCGGCTTTCAGTGAAGGGAGCGCTAAGAGAGACGGGTCGGCACTCGATGTTTCATTTTAGCGAACCAGATCCAGCATCTCAGACTGGCCGTCTCGAGAGGCAACGCTTGTTGATTGAGCAGATAGAAAACGTGGATTTTTACATAGAGCAAGGTTTCTTTGACGTAGCCTTGAGTGCGTTGGAAAGCTTAGAAAAAGACTATCCTGAGCATCCTATGATTCTAGACCGATTGGAGAAGCTGGCGTTGCTGGAGAAGGAGGGTAAGGTAAAGGCTGTGCCGAGTCTTATTATGAAGAGTGAAGTATCGCAAGTGCCACAGCGTGATGGTAATGAAGCGGAGATATTTTTCAACCCAGCTGAGGTAGTAAGTGAAGAAGAGGAACACATTACTGAAGAGGAAAACAAATTAGAGCAAGAACAGCTGGTCGATATAGCTGAGGTAGACTTTAGGACGACGCAGTCATTTGAAAACTCTCTAACGCCCAGGCGCTTTAAGACTCTGCAGGAAACTCGCTCGCTTTTTGAGGAGCTTCAGGAAGAACTAGATGAGCAGCCTACGGAGGATAGTTTTCACGAACATTTCAACGTAGCATTGGTCTACCTAGAAATGGAGCTGATAGATGACGCTATAGAGGAGTTTCAGACGGCTTTCAAGCTGGTTGAGCCGACAAGTTCGAGTGCATATAAGTGTTGTATGCAGCTTGGTCGCTGCTTCGTGATGAAGGAAATGCCACGTGCCGCTCTGATATGGTTCAAGCGAGCAGCGGATATTGCAGGGTTGGACAGAGAGTCTTATGCAGCGGCCTATTATGCCCAAGCGCGGATTTATGAGGAGATGGGCGAGCGTGAAGTAGCACTAAAGGTTTACCAAAAGGTGGAAGTGTATGTGCAGAACTATGAAGACGTAGCTGAGCGAATGTTTAATCTCAAGGTTGCTCTAGGCTCTTGAGACATCTTTGGCTCTGGGTGTTAGAAAGAGCAAGGTTACTTACATTCCAACGGCCTCTCTGGGGATTGTTTGAGTCAAAATAGTTCAAGCCAGTTTGCTTCAGCACAAACAGGTGTAGTAGCTAGTCTATGGAGTTCTGTCTTTCGCAGAGATTCGTGTTTCAGTCTCGAAAAGATGTTGCACGAGGCAAAATGTGTGATTGACTCGCTAAATGAGGTGTCCAGAAACTTATTAGCCAGGAAGCTGCTGCTTTAGCCTTTTGAGAAGGCTGAGGTAGTCTTCTTCCGTGTCTATATCCTCTACAACGGCTACTTCATCGGTGTCTACGTACTGCACGTCGTAGCGTTTTAAGAGCAGGTCTAGCCGCTCGCCTGTGCCTAATGAGAGTATGTTTGGAAAAACACTGCGGTTTAAGACTATGGGATGACCGCTTTGGCCTAGGTATCTTGGCTTGACTACGGAGCATTTTGTTAGCTTGTAACGATCCAGCAGTTGGCTGATTAATGTTGCAGAAACATGTGGCTGGTCGCAGAGCGCTAGTAAAGCTGCTTCTACAGATGCTGGTTGAGCGGCTATACCAGCCTTAATAGAACTAATCATGCCTTGGAGATAGTCAGAATTCCTTGCTATCGACACGTCTTCGAGAACGGCTTCTATTTTTTCTGCTTCATAGCCTGTTACTACAGTAATGGAGTTTATGCCAGCGCTACGTATGTTTAGTATACAAGCGTTTATTATGTTTGTGTGTCCCAAGCTGAGTAATTGTTTTGGTCTGCCGAGCCGTGTTGACCTGCCGGCTGCAAGTAGTATTGCAGAGATCATGACTAGGACTTATAATTGCTATCTTTTTAATTTAGATCAAGGAGTAACAATGCCTGCGAAAGATATGGACAGGGTCGTCTCGCTGTGTAAGCGTCGCGGCTTTATTTTTCAAAGCAGTGAAGTTTATGGCGGTATAGGTTCTACTTGGGACTATGGTCCGCTTGGCGTGGAGCTTAAGAACAACGTCAAGCGTGCTTGGTGGCGCGCTGTTGTTTATGACCGCGACGATATGGAGGGTCTGGATGCAGCGATTTTGATGAACAGGCTTGTGTGGAAGTATTCTGGCCATGAAGCTACTTTTTCCGATCCGCTTGTAGATTGCAAAAGCTGTAAAAAACGTTTTCGTGCAGATCATGTCATAGGCCAGCGCTGTCCGGAGTGTGAGGATGGAGAATTGACCGAACCGCGCAACTTTAATCTCATGTTTGAGACTTACGTCGGCCCAGTGCGTGATGACTCTAGTTTGGCCTATTTGCGGCCAGAGACGGCTCAGGGTATCTTTGTCAATTTTGTTAACGTGCAGCAAACTATGCGTCGCAAGCTTCCTTTCGGTATTGCGCAGATAGGCAAGGCGTTTCGCAATGAAATTACGCCAGGTAATTTCACCTTCCGCACGCGCGAGTTCGAGCAGATGGAGATAGAGTATTTCTGTAAACCGCCGAAATATCTTCAACCGGGTGAAAAGAGCGACATAGAGCTACATGAGGAATGGGTAGAAGAGCGTTTCAATTGGTACGTGAATTTGGGGATTGACCCTTCTAGGTTGCGCAAGCGGGTTCAACGTCCTGAAGAATTAGCTCATTACGCAAAGGCAACTGTTGACATAGAGTATCTCTTTCCGGGTTCGCTCGGTTGGAGTGAGTTAGAGGGTATAGCTAACCGACAGGATTACGACCTATCTGCGCACAGCAAGGATGTTTCCGAAGAAGATCTTGAGCGTCTCAAGTTAGTGAGAAACTTGCATAGCACGCAGCGTCTAGACTATTTCGATGAAGCGTATGTTGACCCCGTGACAGGTAAGCGAGGTGCAAGATATATTCCTTATGTGATAGAACCTTCGGCAGGTGCTGACCGGGCTACGCTGGCCTTCTTGTGTGAGGCTTATGACGAAGAGCTGGTCGGCGAGCTAAAACCTGAAGAGATTGCCGATTTGCAGGCTGCACGAACTGCTGCTATTAAGAGTATCGATAAGAAGCTTTCTGACAAAAAATTGGAGCCTGGGTTAGCTGAACAGTTAACTGCTATAAAGCAACGATTACAGGATACGGATTCTATCTTGGACGTGGAATCCGTTTGCAATCTTGCTGGTAGCGAGAGGGTGGAAGCGCTTAAGAAGCTTAGACAGCTTGCTGCTCGGCTATGTGACGAATATAGCCGTGTCGTTTTGAGGTTGCATCCAGCACTTGCACCAATAAAGGTAGCCGTTTTTCCGCTCAAAAAGAACGAACCGCGCATAGTCGAACTGGCACGTTCTGTAAGTGCCTTACTGCGGCCAGTATGTCGTACGGTTTACGATGATACGGCTGCTATTGGAAAGCTCTATAGGCGCCAAGATGAAATAGGTACTCCGATGTGTGTCACTATAGACTTTCAGTCGCTGGAGGATTCCACGGTAACCGTACGTGACCGCGATACCATGAAACAGCAGCGCGTAAGCACCTCTGAGCTTGTAGATTATGTTTTACGAAGGCTGGAGTAATGCTGCTGGAGGATAGAACAATCGAGGAGTTCGTAAAACCGATATGTCGAGCGGTTAAAGCCGCAGGCGGTAGGGCTCTACTGGTAGGCGGGTTAGTAAGAGATTGCCTGATAGCCAAGTTGTTATCTATTAGTAACTTGCTGCAGAAAGTTCGTGATCTAGATCTCGAAGTGTACGGCATAGAAACTGAGCGTTTAAGAACTATTGTCGCTGCTTTTGGTAGGGTAAATGAGGTAGGTGAATCTTTTTCTGTCTACAAGCTGAGCATACGTCGCAACAGTGCTAGGTTAGAAATAGATGTGTCACTGCCACGTAGCGAATCAAAGGTCGGTCGCGGGCACAGAGGCTTTAAGATACAAGGTGACCCTTATATGAGTTACCAGCAGGCAGCACGGCGGCGGGATTTTACTATTAACGCCATACTGTATGACCCGCTGACTGATGAGCTAATAGATCCGTATGACGGCATAGGTGATATAAGGCGACGGTTGATAAGGATGGTCGATGCGCAGACGTTTGTAGATGATTCGCTGCGTGTCTTAAGAGCTATGGTGTTTGCTGCCAGATTTGAGTTTGCAATAGATCCTGAGACTGCTGCCTTATGCCGCAGGATACCTCTTGATGACCTACCGCATGAGCGGATTTGGATGGAATTTGAGAAGCTGTTTTTACGTGCTCAGAAACCTTCTGTGGGGCTCAGAGTTGCTTTGCAGCTAGCAGTAGTAAATAAGCTTTTTCCTGAGCTAGCTATTCTCTCCGAGGGAGCCTTTTGGGAACTCACGCTGAATGCTCTGGATGTAGCTGCTAGGCTGACAGAAAACCTTTCCCGAGCAAGGCGGCTTACCGTGATGCTTGCTGTATTGTGCCTTTACTTGGCTGAAGAAGCTAACGATGTTACGGCAAGTGTCCTAGGGCTTCTTGATAAGTTTAACCTACACAGAATAGGTGGTTACCGGGTTAGACAGCAAGTCTGTAGGCTTGTTACAAACCGTTACAAGGTTGTGCAACTAGCCAAAGGTAGCGATGGAGAGTACCGGCGCTTAGCTCGGTTATGCGATCTGGAGCTACTATATCTTGTAGCTAAAGCCGAAAGTTTAGCCGCTTGTGGAGAGGCGTCAGCACAGGAAGCTTTCTGGGAGCGCGTAAAGGCGCTCGGTTTAGAAGCCGGAGCGCCTCGGCCTATATTGCTTGGCAGACATTTGTTAGAACTGGGTCTCAAGCCAGGCAGGAAAGTGGGCGAAATCGCCTCGGCCGTGTATGAGATGCAGCTTGACGGGCAAATTTCTACCTTCGAAGAAGCAGTAGACGCTGCCTCTCGAATGTTAAAGGGTTAACTTTCGGCAGTCTTTTTGGCTCTTGATTTTTTAGGTCTCGGCTGCTCGCTTTTTGCCGTGGCCTCGCTAGTGGTTTTCGAAGCAAGATTGAGCTGCTTAGATATATCTTCTAGGCGCTCGTTTATTTCTTCTAACGATATCTTAATGGAGCGGATTTGTTTGGCTAAATTATCTAGATCGCGTTTTGTCGGCAAATTCATCATTCCCATGGTTGTCTGCGTGATATCTTTGACGCGATCGGAAATGTTGAGTGTTTGCTCTATGTTTTGCGCTATAGCTGAAAGAAATGTCTGGCTACGCACTAGTTGTTCTACATGTTCTGAAGTCATTTTCTGCCATGATTCAAAAGCTTGCTTCAGGATGTCTTTTATACCCTTGTCAGTTTCGCTCATCTGTAATCTCCTAGTTTGGAATAGACTCATTTTATCAATATATTAGAAAAATCCAATGCTAATATCTTTGTACTCTTCGTATGTAATGCAGCCAGAGTCATTCACCACTTTAGTTATAAAGCTAGGTGTGGCGTTTCTGCTGGTACTAGCGAATGGTTTTTTTGTTGCCGCTGAATTTGCTTTAGTGGGAGTAAGACGTTCGCGGGTGCTTACCCTAATAGAGGCTGGTAACAAGCGTGCTGCAACACTTCTTCGCGTGATCTCTATGCTTGATGCCTATCTTTCTGCTTCTCAATTTGGAATCACGCTAGCTAGCCTTGGGCTGGGATGGTTGGGAGAATCGACTTTAGCGCGAGCATTTACGCCGCTGTTTGCTCAAATTTTGCCCGCTGGCATAGCTGCTGATGCAGCAGCACATACGCTGGCCGTGGTCATAGCCTTTAGCTTGATTACTTTCTTACATATAGTGATGGGAGAACTAGCTCCAAAGACGCTGGCGCTTGAAAAGACTGAGGCTGTTGCTCTGCTTGTAGCTCGTCCTATGGAAGTATTTTATAGCCTGTTTAGGTTGCCTATATGGCTGCTTAATCAGTCAGGAACATTGCTGATTCGGCTCTTTGGGCTACATTTGAGAGCTGAGCAGACACATAGCTACACTAAGGAAGAATTAAGACAGCTTGTTGAGATGAGTCATCAAGGGGGACACATTCAAAGTGAAGAGCTGACCATGCTTAACAACATCATAGAATTTGCCGAGACGGAAATACGCGAAGTCATGGTGCCCCGCACCGAAATTCATGCCTTGTCTGATAAGGCTTCTTTAGACGAGATATACAACGAGTTTAGATTAAGCGGCTATTCGAGATTACCCGTCTACAGCGAGCAGTTAGACAACATCATAGGAATCCTCTTTGTCAAAGATATCTTTCCTTATTTGAGAGAACCAGCAGGCTTTTCTATTGCTAAACTGCTTAATCGGCCACTTTATTTGCCCGAGACTGCGCGTCTAGTTGAAGCCTTGAGGCAAATGCGGCGTGCCGGAGTCCATATGGGCATAGTTGTAGATGAGCATGGAGGTACGTTGGGGATAGTGACGCTTGAGGACCTGCTCGAGGAAATAGTAGGTGAAATACGTGACGAGCACGATGAAGAGGATGTTGACTGGGTCAAACAGATACGGCCAGGTCATTATGCTCTTGCAGGTGGCGCTACGATTAGAGCGATTAATCGTCGGCTGAAGCTAGGGTTGCCTGAGGAAGAAAATTATACTACGCTGGCAGGATTTATGATGAACCGTGCCGGTAAAGTTCTCAAAGTTGGCGAGAGCGTGAATTTTGGACAGATGAAATTTACAGTTGCTAAAACTGAGAAGTTCAGAATTATCGAAGTAGAACTCGAGTTACCGCAGCCTCTATCCAGCAGAAGTTCCCCAGACAGAACCGAAAGGTAGGCGTTTATCTGCTCTTTTCTAGCTTGGCTAAGTGTATTGCTAGCGATTCGAAAAGTGTTCTGCCATCAATACTACCGAGCAGTTCTTCTGAGGCTCGTTCGGGGTGCGGCATCATTCCCAGCACGTTCTTTTCCCGGTTAAATATGCCAGCTATGTTGTCTATCGAGCCGTTAGGGTTTGCTGAAGGGTCGACTTTACCTTCCTTAGTGCAGTACCTGAAGGCTACGCGATGTTCTCGAACAAGCTCGTCTAACTCCTCTTTTGTGCAGTAGTAACAGCCTTCGGCATGGGCTATCGGTATGTTGACCACTTGCAAAGGGTAGTAGTACTTGAGAAAAGCGCTGTCGTTAGTTTCGACTCGCAGGTAAACATGTTCGCAGATGAACTTTAGTTTGTGATTGCGCAGTAAGGCGCCCGGAAGCAATCCTGCCTCACACAGTATTTGAAAACCATTACAGATGCCAAGTATGAGCCCACCGCGGGCGGCAAATTCTTTAATGGCCTGCATTACGGGTGAAAAACTTGCTATAGCACCACAGCGCAGATAGTCGCCGTAAGAGAAGCCACCAGGTAGTATGACGACGTCGCAATTTTCCACCGTGCGGTTGCGATGCCAGAGAAAGTGTACCGGCTGACCTACTATTTTGCTTATCACATGGTAAGTATCGTGGTCACAGTTTGAGCCTGGAAAGATTACCACGCCGAATTTCATAGCTCTATCCTATAGTTCTCGATGATAGGGTTGGAGAGGACTTCAGCAGCTAGTCGCTCTACTTCTTTGCGGGCACTTTCGATGTCGGTCGTATCGAGAGTGAGTTCAAAGTATTTGCCTTGCCGAACATCAGCTATATGCTTGTAACCTATAGTCTTGGCAGCATGATGTATAGCTTTGCCTTGTGGGTCAAGTACGCCTTTTTTCAGTGTGACATATACCTTGGCTATCATGATTCTACCTCGGGCATTGAAAGACGCGATTAAAAACTTTGTCTATATTCTGTAGTTGAGCTCTTAGATCAAAAACTTTTTCAAGCTTTTGTTCAGAGATGACAGCACTGATATCAGGGTCGCTAACAACTAGTTGTTTAAAATCTGCCTTTTCATCCCAGGATCGCATAGCATTACGCTGTACTAATCTATATGCATCTTCTCTGCTGAGACCAGCATTAGTAAGTTCTAGAAGGAGTTTTCCGGAAAAGACTAGTCCTTGCGTAGCATACAAGTTTTTTAGCATCCTATCTGGGAAGATCTTTAGCCTATCTATCAAGTGTTCGGTCTTTGTCAGCAGATAGTCAGTGAGGATACAACTATCAGGCAGTATGACCCGTTCCACGGATGAATGCGATATGTCGCGTTCGTGCCAAAGAGCTATGTTTTCAAGTGCAGCTTGTAAATTAGAACGTACTATTCTTGCCAATCCACAAATCTGCTCGGAGATGATCGGGTTGCGCTTGTGGGGCATAGCAGAAGATCCTTTTTGACCTTCAGTAAATTCTTCTTGTGCTTCGCTCACTTCGGTGCGTTGCAAGTGCCTGACTTCGAGGGCTATTTTTTCACAACTTGCTGCAGTAATGGCAAGTGCTGCTAGAAATTCTGCATACCGGTCGCGCTGAACTACCTGTGTGGAGACGGGTTCGGGACGTAAGCCTAGTCGTGCGCAGACTCTGTCTTCGACTTCTGGAGAAATGTGTGCAAAGGTGCCCACTGCGCCTGAAAGTTTGCCGTAAGACACGGTTCTTCTTGCGCTTTTTATTCGCTCGATGTTGCGATCGATCTCTGCATAGTAGAGCGCAAGTACCAAGCCAAAGGTGGTAGGTTCAGCGTGTATGCCATGTGTACGGCCTACCATTACGGTTTCTTTGAACTCGAAGGCGCGTCTTTTGAGAGTTTCTAAAAGCGCATATGCTTTGTTTAGAATGATATCGGCTGCTTCTTTTAGCAGGAGCGCGTTTGCAGTGTCTACTACATCTGAAGAAGTCAGGCCGTAGTGAAAGTAGCGCGAGTGGTTGCCTATTGATTCTGCGACACAGCTAGTAAATGCTATGACGTCGTGTTTAATGGAAGCCTCAAGTTCTCGGATTCGCTCTACATTAAAGCGAGCATTTTTGCGTATAGCTTGGGCAGCGTCCTTAGGGATCGTTCCCATCTCGGCGTGGACATCGCATACGGCGAGTTCTACTTCTAGCCATTTTTGAAATTTGGTCTCTTCGCTCCAAAGCTTGCCCATTTCGGGCAGGGTATAGCGTGGTATCATAGTTCTATCCATCCAAGGGGACTGTCAGGTAAAGCAACACGCAGGTCGTAGTCGAAAATTCTGTTTCGTGCTGCTAGCGCTTCTTCAGCTTTGATACTGGCTAAGGCTGGGTGGTTATTTTCTTTGCTTAGGTGTGCCAGGATGATATGGCGTGCCTTTCCGTCAAAGTTGTCTTTTAGGAATCTGGCAGTTGCTTCGTTCGACAAGTGGCCGATAGGACTAAGGATTCGTGTCTTAACCGTCCAAGGGTAGCGGCCGTTTCTAAGCTTATCTGTGTCGTGATTGGACTCTATCACCAGCGCATCACATCCGGTGAGATGACTGCTTACAGACTTTGGGATATGCCCCAGGTCAGTGACTATCGCCAGAACGGACCCTTCATGTTCGAACTTGAACGCCATAGGATCAGCAGAGTCATGAGGGACAGCTATGGGCGTAACTTTGAGGCGGCCTATTTCGATCGGAGAGCCACTTTTTAGGTCTTCGCCGAGTGAAAGGCTTCGCAAGCTCTGGACTGCTTCTAACGCCCGTCTGGAAATATGTACTGGTATTTTTAGGTGTTTGCACAATGCGGGTAATCCTTTGATGTGATCGGTGTGCTCGTGCGAAACTAGCACGCTGGAGATAAGGTCTAACGCCACGCCAGCTATGGACAAGCGCCTAGCTAGTTCGGCAAGAGGTAAACCGCAATCGACAAGCAGGACGGTTGATCCAGCCTCTATCAGAGTGCAATTTCCAGAGCTACCGCTTGCTAGGACGTTAAAGCGCATAGGGTATTAAAGAGGGAAAACTTTAGCAGTTAAAGTAGCTATAATCAAGCTGGCCTCTCGGTTTTGGTGAAAGCACGAGGGAACAAATAGACTGTGGTCTGAAGATTTTTTGAGCAAGTTGCTGGACTTCTTCAGCGCTTACGCTGTCTATTGCCTGCAATAATTCTTCTTCGTAGATGTGTCTCCCAAATAACAGCTCATTTTCAGCTAGTGCATGCATTCTTGCGGTTACAGATTCTTGTCCAAGCATTATAGACGACTTGAGTTGTTCTTTTGCGGCGTGTAGCTCTTCTGCTGCTACTAAGTTTCGCTTCATAGAGCAAATTTCATCGAGCACAAGCTGTAGGGCTTTTTCTAGTTGGTTGTTGGCTACGGCCATGTATATCGATATATATCCTGTGTCGGTATATGTGTCTATGCTGGAGTAGATCGAATAGGCCAAGCCGTGAGTTTCTCTAACGGTTTGAAAGAGCCTGGAGCTGAGACCGCCGCCTAGGATAGTTGAAAGCAGCTCGCAGGCATATCTATCAGATGAAGTAGCTGCTACAGCTTCCGCTGCGAGGACAGCATGAGTTTGTTCTAGACCCATTTTCTTCTTGATACAGTGAAACACGTGTGATTTGGGCAGCGGCTGGGTTTTTGGGGGTATTTTTGAAGAAGGTAGATCGGAAAAATATCTTTCAGAAAGCTCTAGCAAGTGGTCGTGAGAGAGCCGGCCTGCAGCGGCTACCACCAGATTGTCTGCTGTGTAAGTGAGGTTGTAGTAGTCAACGGTCTTAGTTCTGTTGAATTTTTTAACTGTAGATATTGTTCCAGTAATTGGGAAGCCTATAGGATGAGCTGGCCAGAGATTTTCATGTAGCAACTCGAAGATATAATCTTCGGGGGAGTCTTCTAAGGTTTTTATTTCTTCAAGTATGACTGAACGTTCTTTTTCTAGTTCATTTTCTTCGAAGGTAGGCGAAGTAAACATATCTGCCAAGATGTCGAAAGCTGCTTCGAAGTGTTTATCTAGTACTTTGATTTGGTATGCAGTCATTTCTTGAGTTGTAAAGGCGTCAAGGTTTCCGCCTAACAAATCTGCTTCGAGGGCAATCTGTCTAGCGCTGCGTTTACGTGTTCCCTTGAAGAGATTATGTTCTATGAAATGGCTGATGCCGTTTAGTTCTGCGGGTTCGTGGCGTGAACCTTTTCGTAGCCACAGACCTAGGCTGACCGAGCGAGCTTGCGGAAGTACTTCGCTAAGTACTACCAGTCCGTTGGGTAGCTTAGTTTTGTTTATCTTCTGCATGTAAAAAGAGCATACTAGCATGTTAAAACTAAATGTATCAACTTGACTTAGATGGACATTGGCAGGCTACTAGGCATTGGGCACAAGATAAGAACTGCGTATTGGCGTATATTTGCGCCTACAGTAATAGGAGTGCGGGCACTGATAGTGCGCAACAACGAGATTATGCTCGTAAGGCACACATACTTGTCGGGCTGGTACTTACCTGGTGGGAGAGTAGAGCGAGGGGAGACGGTTTACGAAGCTTTGGCAAGAGAGGTGCGCGAGGAATGCAGGCTAGAAGTGCTCAAAGAGCGTCTTTTGGCGGTTTACGCAAATCGTAGTTCAAATCCGAACGATCACATAATATTGTTTCAGGTTGATCTATTCCGGGAAATCGCTACACCAGTAAACAGCTATGAGATAGCTGAGTATAGATTTTTTGCGTTGGATGCTTTGCCAGAAGGTGTGTCAAAGGGTACGCTCAGACGGCTAAAGGAGTACGAGACTGGCAGATTTGCAGGTGGGTATTGGTAGTGAAGCGATGTGCCTGCGCTTGTTGGGTAAGGTAGGTCAAAGTTTTGGGTTAAGTGATTAGTTCGAAGTTAATTGAGATGGTCCGGGTTTTGATAACTGTAGAAAGCTTTAGCGAGGTGTGATTTATACAATCGCCTATAGGCTCAGGTTGCACGTATGTACCTCGGGCAGGGTTTGAAAAGGTTAGGACGTATCTTCTTGGGTGTCGAGATAACGACTAGCTTGTGCCAGGTAAGGACGCTGAGCTGGCAAGTTTGTCCTCTACTTAATAGGCTCACAGAATTTGTCATTTTTTTACTTGTCTTTTCAGGGTTCAGTTACGCTGCGGAAGAGGTTTTGAGGGGTAGACTGTTTTTTAGCCGCTTTACTGTAGCTGATGGTTTGCCACATAACAACGTGCGAGCGATCGCTTCTGATGATCGAGGGTATTTGTGGGTAGGTACGCAGGATGGAGTAGCCGTCTATAATGGGCGAGTTTGGACGCCGCTCAAGCTGCCAAATCGCACCAGATCGAACGATGTCTTTGCGATGATATCTGCTTCGGATGGGATGTGGTTTGGAACTAATGGTGGTGGATTAGCAGGGCTTCTGCGCAACGGTCGCTGGGTCGTCTATGATACTACTAACTCCAACATACCGAATAACTTGGTGTTCAGTTTACTAGAATCCCGCTCTGTTAAAGGTGAGCAGTTCTTGTGGGTAGGGCTATATGGCAAGGGATTGGTCAAGCTTATAGATGGCAAGTTTGAGCGCGTAGATTGTGAGTGTCTTACCGGGCGAGAAGTGGTGTTAGCACTGCACGAGACTGGGGATGGAGCAGAGCGGACGCTATGGATAGGCACTAGAGAAGGTTTAGTTGAACTTACAGCGGAGACTGGCAAGTGCCGAAGGCATGAGTCTTCCTTGTTTCGAGGTGGGGCAGTAACAAGCATTTTAGCTGAAGGTGGAATGTTATACGTAGGAACGACGAAGGGGCTTGCTGTGTATGACGGACAAGAGTGGAGACTGCTGTCTTTGGAGAATGGTTTCCTTGCAGAGGAGATTACTGCCCTGGCTCTTTCTGTTTTGCCTGAGGGAGAAGTTGGGCTGCTTTGTGGCACTCAGCGGCATGGCGTCATCTATAAGACTGGGGATGGATGGAAGAGGCTTGGGCTTGAAGAAGGGCTACCAGAGGGCAGAGTAAACTGCTTGTATGACTACAGAAGTTCTGATGGCATGAGAATGGCTTGGCTGGGTTCTTACAAGTCTGGACTGCTGAACCTGATGAGGCGACAGTGGTCTAGCTTACATCCTTTTGCTGATAGGACTGGCGATAACATTCTCTCGATGGCGGAGATCTTTTCTGGTAAGCAGAGGCAGTATTGGATAGGTTCGGATCGAGGGCTGGCAGTTTACTCTTCAGGACAGTGGAGATATTACGCTGCAGGTAAGGGGCTTACTGACAATATTGTGCGAGTGATAGTGAAAGTCGAGGGAGCACGAGGTCGGAGTGAGGTACTTGTAGGTACAAATCAGGGAATAGATAGATATGTAAACGGCAGGTGGAGCAGAATCGACGTACGTTCTGGCGGAATAGATCCAGAAGTGCGGACTATATTGCAGACAGAAGACAAGTCGATTTGGATTGGGACTTTTCGAGGGCTGGGAAGACTAAAGGATGGTAAATGGGAAGCGTTTTTTGAGGAAACGGGACAGCTGCCGAACAATGGCGTGAACTGTCTGTTAGAGATGGTAATTGATGGCAAGAAGGTGCTTTGGGCGGGAACTTATGGCGGAGGACTTGCATACTACACCGAAGGCCAGTGGGGTAAGTACAATAGCAGCAATGGGTTACCAAACGATATAGTTTTAGCTTTGTTAGAGCAAACTACGGCAAAGGGACGCTATCTTTGGGTGGGTACACATGGTGGAGGGGTAGCTCGGCTAAGTTTAGATGGGTCCCAGCGATGGCTGGTCTTCTCTGATTCTACTTCCCCTGCTATACGAAACAACGTTGTTTATCAGATACGTGAAGATCGGCAAGGTAGAATATATCTGTTTACTAACCGAGGTGTCTCACGGCTAACTGCCACGGCGGGTGATAGTTATGAAGTGTACAACTTTTCAACTGCAGATGGACTGCCTTCGGATAAGTGTAATGCAGGTGCCTCGATGGTAGACAGCTTTGGCAGAGTCTGGGCGGGGACAATTAATGGCGTGGGAATACTAGATTTGCCGCAGTATGAGGATCGGGTTCCCAAAAAGCTTTTTATTGAGAAAGTGGCGGTAAACGGTGAGATACTTTTGCCAGAGCAAATCAATAAGTTGGCTACCGAGCCGCTGGAATATTATCGTAGCTCAATAGAGTTTGAATACACTTTGCTCTGTTTTACTCGCGGCGACGACACGGTTTATTCTACGCAGCTGATGGGTTTTGACTCCAGTCCATCCGAGTGGACGAGTTTTCCTAGACGGCAATATACGAATCTGCCAGCTGGAAGGTATATTTTCAGGGTAGTGGCTCGCGATCATGCAGGTAATATTAGTACTAGTCAGCTGAGTTTCAGCGTAGCTTCTGCTCCTTGGTTCAGATGGTGGGCTTGGATGGCATATGTGACTACAGCAGGTGGGCTAATCCTGGGCGGGTACTTCTTACGGATGCGTGCTGTAAGGCGTCGACATGAGAACAAGCTAGCATATTTGTACAAATTATTAGAAAGTTGTCGCGTTATAAACTCACGGCTGGATTTGGATGGGGTGTTAAGGCACATAGCTATGGAGGCAGCGAGTTTAGTTGATGGTGAGCCGTCAGGTATAGGTTTAGTGAAAGATGGTTGCGTAGAGTTTGATAAGCTGTGGGATGGAGCTACTTGGGCACAGGTGTCGATCAGGATGGACGGTACGGTAGCTAGCCTAGTGGCGAGAACTGGCGATGCTATGATAGTGACCGGACAAGAATATGATGGCACACAAGAGCCTAAGTTAAAAGTGCGTTACAAGCATGGTTGGATGTGTGTACCGGTAAAGACGCGTGACGGCAAAGTTGTGGGTGTTTTAGAGGTGCGTAGCAAAGGTCAGGCATTTAGCCGAGGCGACCTTGCTTTAGTAGAGTCGTTAGCAAATCAAGCTGCTGTAGCCATGGAGAATGCAGCTCTCTACGGAGTGTTGGAAGAACAAAAGAGGCAACTCGAAAGACTCTACAAAAACGAACAAGAGGTAAGCTCTGTACTTGAGCGCTTGAGTAAGATGAAGAGTGACTTTTTGGTACTGACCTCACATGAAATGCGCACTCCTCTTACTGTCATCAAAGGTTATACGGAGCTTATGCTGGACTATGGGCCACTTACGAAGTTTCAGAAGGAAGCTTTAGCTGCTTGTCGGAGGATGATTGAGCGGATGGAACGCGTCCTTTCGGACATATTTGAGATGCTCAGGATAAATGATGGGCAGATGAAGCTCAGTTTGGCACGTCTTGATCTTTTGGATGTAGTTCGCGGTGTCATAGCTGAACTTAGGCCATATATAGAGCGGCGTCGGCAGCGTCTAATAGAGGAAGCTGAAGCAGAGCTAAGGGTTATAGGCGATTATGAGAAGCTAAGGCGGGCAATTAAGGCTGTGATGCAGAACGCAATTAAATTCACTCCGGATGGTGGGACTATAGCCGTTAAGCTGGAAGGTGGTAAAGATGTAGTTCGGCTATCTATCAGGGATGATGGGATAGGAGTAGAACCCGGTGAGTTAGACAAGGTTTTTGAGGCATTTTATACGGCTTCGGACACGGCTAAGCACACTTCAGGTGAGTATGAATTTATGGCTCGTGGGGCTGGGCTTGGTTTGGCGATAGCTAGGGGTTATATACAGTTGCACGGTGGTAGGATTTGGTTAGAGTCTAGGGGAAAGAATAGTGGTTGCAGCGTGCATATTGTGTTACCTAGTAATGCTTGTGCAGCGATGCTGTTGGAAGAAGAAGTGAGTGGTTCTGCTCTGTGATGGTGTTATGTTGACCTGTGGTGAATTGTTAGGAAATTACAAGATAGTTTCGCAGATTGGCCTAGGGGGAATGAGCGAAGTCTATCTTGCTTGCGATACGCGAACTGGCCGCGAGTGGGCTTTAAAGGTGCTGAACGAGCGGTTTAGGGAGAATCTCGAGGCATTGACTAGGTTTAAGCGGGAGTATGAAGTAATTGCGTCGATAGATCATCCTGCCATAGTCAAAGTATATGAATTTTCTGCTCAGGTCGAGTTGGCGTACATAGCTATGGAGCTATTGAAGGGTAAGACCTTGAGAGAGAAGTTGGAAGTTGGGCCTCTAGCTTGGCAGGAAGCTCTAGAGATAGCCTTGCAAGTGGCTGAGGGACTAGCTGCTGCTCACAACAAGGGGGTGGTGCATAGGGATCTAAAGCCTGAAAACATTTTTCTAACCGAGGATGGTGCTGTTAAGCTGCTGGACTTTGGACTTGCACGTGTAGAACCTTGTAAGCCTGCACAAAGCGAGCCGTCATCTTTTCCAACGCTTCAGAAGACTACGCCTGGGATGTTGATGGGCACTATGCCATATATGTCTCCGGAGCAGTTGCGCGGCGAACCTGTAGATGAGCGCGCGGATATATTTTCTTTCGGTTGTGTTCTTTATGAAATGCTAAGTGGTCGTGGACCATTTCAGGCAGACACAGCACCAGAGACAATGGCTGCGATATTGAAAGACACGCCGGCGAAACTGGCTGGAGTGCCTCGCAAGCTCGAACGGATAGTAATCAAGTGCCTGGAAAAATCTGCTGATGAGCGCTATCCGACAGTCAAGCAGCTAATTGAATCACTTCAAGATGTGCAAGATGGAGACGATACTACGCTGCCAGTAATTAATGCCTCGCAAGAGCAGAAAGCAAAAAGAGCTTGGACATGGTGGATCATATTTTGTGCGCTTGCGGTCATGGCAGGGCTTTTACTACTGCTAGTAGATAGGGCTAGGATAGGCATAGATAAAGGACGTTTCTCAATAGCTGTAATAGATGTGATCAACGAGACGGGTGAGCGGGAACTCGACGGTCTATCGGGTTTAATTACAACCGACCTTGAGCAGTCCAGAAACTTGGAAGTAGTGACGCGGGCCAGTATGTTTGATGCCATGCGACACTTAGGACTAAATGCTGAGCGTGTGGATGAAGTTACGGGTAAGAAGATCTGCAAAGAAGCAGGAGTACGATTGCTTTTGATAAGTGCAGTGAGGAAGTTTGGTCAATTATATTCGCTTGACATGAAAATATTAGACCTAGCTAAAGATGAATATATATACGCAGGCAAAGCTGAAGGTAAGGGCATCGAGTCAGTACCAGGACTTATAGATCGACTTACTTCTGAAGTGCGTATCAAACTAGCAGATGGGGAGATAACCAAGCGCAGCGTTGCTGAGTTTGCTACCTCAAACATGGAAGCGTATCAACATTACTTTCAAGGTGAACAGTATCTAAATAGCCTAAGGTGGGAGGATGCTGAGCGTGAATACAGGCGTGCCTTAGAGCTTGACCCATCATTCGTTTTGGCTTACTACCGATTGGCTTATGTGTTGGAATGGTTTGGCGATCCTAGTACGGCAGAGGTGGTCAACAAGGCTTTCGGACATATAGATAGGATGCCGATTAAGGAACGCTACATGATAATGTCGCTTAAGGCTAGGACAGAAGGTGACTTAGATGGCAGCTTAGGCTATTTGCTTGAACTTTTGAAAATCTTTCCTAATGACAAGGAAGTGCTTTGGAATGTCGGAGATAGGCTGTTTCATGCTGGTGAATATCAGTCATCTATAGATTATTTAAAGCGTGTATTGGCTATGGATCCTACTTTTGAACTAGCACTAAATCATCTGGCCTGGGCATATGAGACGATCGGCGATTATGCTTCTTCAGCAGAAGTTGCCGAAAAATGGGTTTCTCTCAAACCTAGTGACCAGGCTTACAATTGTCTTGGCATGGCACTTTGCTTGATGGGGCAGTTACAGCAGGCTAAGCAAGTATATGAACGTGCCGAGAGACTTTATCCCACAAGTGATCTTATCAAAAGTGGGCTTGCCGACGTGTATCTGTATGGTGAGGAGTACGAGGCTGTTGGCGAGATGCTAACTGCAGAACTTGCTACAAGCTCATCTACCAAGCAGCAGCTACTAAGGTGCTTAGCTAGGCGAGCAGCTTTGTTGGGTAAGTACCGCGAGGCGCTCAAACTCTATGAACAAGTAGTGCAGATGGAGCTGGAGAAGGACAATAAGAAGCAGCTTGCGAGAGCACTTACAGAGCAAGCGTTTTGGTTTTATGCAGCCGAACGTAAGGAGCTAGCAGCATTAGCTATAAGTAAAGCTGAACAGTTTGAGGATGTCGCCGACTGGTATTACCATGTTTACCGTCACGTGGTGTTGCTCTTGATGGGCAATTACGAAGAAGCTGCAAGGAGTGGCAAAATCGTAGCAATGGCACGGCCGTTGAGACCAGTAACAATAGAGGCTTTCAGAGCTTTGTCTTCCAAAGATTATGATCTGGCTATACCTTTGTTACGGCAGATTTATGACAGAGGTTATGTAGAAGACAAGGTATTTTTCGGATATTTTCTAGCTCAGGCATACTATGATACGGGCAGGTTGCTCGAGGCTGAGGAGGTATTGAAAAAGCTACTGACTATCAACTATAACAAGTTTGGTTACAGAGCTTACGTCTATCCCCGGGCTTTGTTGTTGCTGGGTAGAACAGCCGAAGCTCTAGTTAAACGTGACCAAGCGCAGGCAGCTTATGCAAAGCTGCTTACGCTTTGGAAAGATGCTGATTCTGAGCTAACCCTTCTCAAAAAAGCAAAAGAACGCTTTTCAGAACTGAGCAGTTTGCGGTAAGCGCTGTTTGCTCTGTTTAGAACTACCTTGTGCCAGATTGGTAGTCTGGCTAACCTCTTTTGACACTACCGTCGAGTCTAGAATCTGGAATGCACCTTCAAGTTGCAGTGATAAGCTTTCAACTAGGATCTGTTAGACTAATCAGAGTGTAGGGGTAAGTTACTGCTGGCCTATATTGAAAGATTTTTCTGCAAAACTTTGGTAGCTGGGATTGCATTTCTAGTTGGGAGTAGTATAAACTCGATTAAAATAACAGAAATATTATAAAAACAGAAATGTTTAAAAATAGTAAGAAATTGCTAGATTTAGTAGGTTGGACGCCGCTCATCAAGCTAGAGGGGGTTAGTCGGCGTGTAGGTGCTGAGGTATATGCCAAGGCTGAGTGGTACAATCCTGGTGGTTCGGTCAAAGACAGGCCTGCGCTGAACATGATAATGGAAGGGATACGCAGTGGGCGTCTGACGCGTGAGCGAGTGATAATAGATGCGACTTCTGGGAACACTGGAATATCCTATGCTTGGATAGGAGCGGCATTAGGTTACAAAGTAACTTTATGCATACCTGCAAATGCGAGTAACGAGCGGAAGCGTACTCTACTGGCTTATGGGGCTGACTTGATTTACTCGAATCCGTTTGAGGGAACCGACGGGGCAATAAACGTGGTAAGGAGCATAGTAGAGGACTCGCCTGAGAAATATTTCTATCCAGATCAGTACAACAATGATGCTAACTGGTTGGCTCACTACCATGGTACTGCGAACGAGATATGGGAGCAAACCGGAGGTCGAGTGACCCATTTTGTTGCTGGTCTTGGAACTAGCGGAACCTTCATCGGCACTTCCCGGAGGCTTAAGGAGCTAAAACCCGAGATATCGGTTGTTTCGGTACAGCCAGACGGGCCGTTTCATGGACTTGAAGGGCTTAAGCACATGCCCACGGCGATAAAGCCGGGGATATATGATCCTACGGTGGCAGATGATGAGCTGACGGTAAGTACGGAAGAGGCATATCGTATGGCGCGAGAGTTAGCTCGCGAGGAAGGTTTGTTTGTAGGCGTATCGGCTGCAGCGAACGTGCTAGCTACGGAGCGGCTTGCCCGCGAGTGTGGTCCTGGGGTTTATGTGACGATACTATGTGACGGCGGCGCGAAGTATGTAAACGATAGGTTTTGGGATGAGAAGTGATGTTGCGAGTAAAGCAGCGGCAGCTTGGGCAGATACGAAGACAAGCCGAAGCGGCCTTTCCGAATGAATGTTGTGGATTACTGTTAGGCAGTATAGTTGGACAGGTGAAGACACTTGTCGAGGTGTTACCTCTAGAGAACGAGCAAGAAGAAGCGGCGAGAGGTAACCGTTATCTTATTTCTGCGCGTCAGCGGTTTATGGCTGAACGTGCTGCAAGAAGGCGAGGACTTGACGTAATAGGTTGCTATCACTCGCATCCTAATGCGCCGGCGTTACCTTCTGAGTTTGATCGCGAAAACGCGCCGTTTCCGATGGAGTCGTTCATGATTGTATCTGTACGTGATGGAGTCAGCCGGGAAATAACTTCCTGGGTGTTGGCTGATGATAGGTCACGGTTTGAAGCTGAACGGATAGTAGGAGTAGGTGTTATGGCTAAAATATATATTCCATCAGCGCTGAGACAGTATAGCGAAGGTAGGGACGTAGTAGAAGTCGAGGCAGCTACGGTTGGTGAAGCTTTAGCAGAGCTTACTTCGCAGTATTCCGAGTTACGCAAGCATTTGTTTAATGAACAGGGGAAGCTGCGAAGTTTTGTCAATATCTACGTTGGAGATGAGGACATACGTCACCTTGACAACGAACAGACTCAGCTGAGGGAAGCAGATGAGATAAGTATTATACCTTCAATAGCGGGTGGTGTTTGTGGTTTACAGCAGCTAGTAGAGCTATCAAAAGACGAAGTGGAACGCTACAGTAGGCACTTAATTTTGCCGGAAGTTGGAATGGAAGGGCAGAAAAAGCTTAAAGCTTCCAGCGTGTTGCTTATAGGTGTTGGAGGATTGGGATCTCCTTTGGCGCTCTATCTTGCAGCTGTTGGTGTTGGGCGCATTGGGCTAGTAGATTTTGACAATGTAGATAGGTCAAATCTTCAGCGGCAGGTGATATATGGAACCAAGGATGTAGGTAGGCCAAAGCTTGTATCTGCTAAAGACCGAGTAAATGATGTCAATCCGCATGTGCAGGTAGAAACTCATGAATTAGCGCTGAGTTCTGAAAATGCATTGAGGCTGTTTTCCGACTATGATGTGATAGCTGATGGGACGGATAATTTCCCTACGCGGTACCTGGTCAATGATGCTTGCGTGCTTACTGGTAAGCCAAACGTCTATGGCAGTATCTTTAAGTTTGAGGGTCAAGCATCAGTCTTCTATGCCAAAGAGGGCCCGTGCTATCGTTGTCTGTATCCAGAGCCGCCGCCACCTGGACTAGTACCGTCCTGTGCAGAAGGTGGGGTGTTGGGAATATTGCCCGGTGTTATAGGCCTTATACAAGCTACCGAAGTTATAAAGCTGATACTTGGCTGCGGCGAACTTTTGATAGGGCGTCTGTTATTGTTTGATGCTTTGAGGATGAAGTTTCGCGAAATGAAGCTGAGAAAAAACCCCTCTTGTCCACTGTGCGGGCCGAACGCAACTATCACCAAGCTTATTGACTACCAACAGTTTTGTGGCATAACTAGGAAAGTCGAGGAGTCTATGACTGACATCACTGTAGAAGAGTTAAAGAGGCGAATAGATGCCGGAGAAAGGCCGTTCATCTTGGACGTGCGCGAACCGCACGAATACCAGATATGTCGTCTCGATGGAGCTGTACTGATACCACTTGGACAGTTGCAAAACAGACTCGTCGAGCTAGATCCCGAGCGTGAAATAGTAGTCCATTGCAAGTTAGGCGGAAGAAGTGCCAAAGCTGCTGCGTTGCTTAGGTCCGCAGGGTTTAAAAACGTCAAAAACTTGTTAGGCGGGATAGACGCATGGGCGCAGAAAGTAGATCCCAAGATGCCGAGGTACTGAATATCACTCCGGTTGAGCTTAAGCGTCGACTTGAGCTTGATGAAAAAGGGCTCTTCTTACTAGATGTGCGCGAGCCTTTTGAGTATGAGATATGTCGCATCGAAGGATCTACTCTGATGCCGATGTCGGAACTCTGGGGACGGATTGAGCTGCTTGATCCCAGCAAGGAGATAGTAGTTATATGCCATGCTGGCGTACGAAGCGCTATCGTAGCTAGCTGGCTACGTTGTCGGGGATTTACAAAAGTTTTAAATCTCAAAGGTGGCATAGATGAATGGGCGGCTACGGTAGATCCTGCTATGCCGCGCTACTAACCCTTTCGGCTAATCTGCCAGTTTCCTAGACTGTCTGCTACCTGAGTGTTGTTTTCAGTCGGTTCAGTCTTTTCTCTGTTCGTCTTGACAGAATGCTTTCAGCTGTCGCAGCATACCTGGACTCTCACTTTGTCTGCTTGGTCGACACAGGTTGACATATTCGGGCGAAGGAAACGGCTGTGGTAAGGAAGTTAGCTGCTATCCTGATTATATTTATACCGTCTTTGGGCAAGGCTACTGTAGACGTAGAGCTTTATCAGGCATTACTTACAGTACGCTATCCGTTTACAGTGATGTTTATAGCAACGCATCCTGGTGACGAAGATAGTGATGGGTTAGCTTACTTTCGCATGAAGTACGGGGCGAAGACAGTACTAGTCGTGCTGACTCGCGGGGAAGGAGGAGAGAATGTTTCTGGCTCGGAATTGGACAGTGAGCTGGGAATTCTTAAGATGAAGGAGCTGAACCGTGCTGCAGCTAGGTTGGATACTGTTTTATTTAGTGTAGGAGTACCGGATTTTGGTCCTTGTAAGTCTGCTGAAGAAGCGTTTCTTCACTGGGACAAGACTGAAGTGCTGCGTAGGCTAGTTTATGTAATACGGCTATACTGTCCAGAAGTGGTTATTACGACTCACAGAAGAGATGACAAAGACGGTCAGCATAGAGCTACCAGGATGTTGATCGAGCAGGCTATCGACATGGCTTCTGACAAGATGTCTTTCCGTGAGCAAATAGGCAGTGGCGTAGGTGTATGGCAGGTAAGGCGAATGTTCGAGCGGCTACCTGTGGGTGCAATGGAGTTTGATGTCGAGTTTGACTCTTATGCAACTGAACCTGTACGTGGCAAGAAGTATGCAGAGTTAGCTTTTCAATCGCAGCTAGAGCACAGATCGCAAGGTTCTCGGCCGGAATTGCCTAAGACTTTCGAGAGGATGATCAGGTATTCTCTAGTAAAGAAGGTGGCAGGAGACAGATTTAGGCGGTGGTATAGGATAGATCAGCGTTTCGATCGACCGGCTGTGTACGACACTGTACTACCTATGGTATTTGCTGATGAAGATGCTATGGCTGTAGGGCTGCTACCGCGAGCCGAATTATCTGCTAGACTCAAGCGTGCTATCAACTATGTTCGAGATTATAGGAGAAGACAGGGTAGAGAAGATTCATATGCAAGGATTCTTGAGGCTAAGCTTGTGGATGCTCTGAAGGCTGCTTTGGGATTTAGGTTTAGCGCAGCTTGTAGCAGCTCGTCTTTGGTACAAGGACAGGCGTTTAGTGTGGACTTCAAGTTACGGCAAGACGATATTGCGGATGTTGGTTTGTTGGATTTGCGTGTCTTGTATCCGGAGGACTGGCAGATAAGCGAACCTAAGCTGCCCAAGCAGATTAATCGAGGGGAAGAAGTAGTACTGCGCTATTCGTTCAAGATCTTGCCGCATGCACGAACAGTTTTTGCGAAGCGAGATTTGCTGGAGCCTCAGATTTCTGCCGAGGCCGTACTAACTCTGGACGGGCTGGATGAGCCTCTTAGGTTGACTGCTACGCTAGATGTTGACGTAGAACCAGCTGTACGGCTCAAGGTAGCAACCAAAAAGCTGTTGTTTAATTTAGACGATAGGCTGCGGGTTGTAGTACCGATAAAGGTCGAGGTAGTAAATTTGTCTTCTTCGGTAGTACAAGGCCGGCTGAAAGTAGCGAGCGAGTTGATTGATCTGTTTCCATCTGGTGTGAGCCTACAGATTCAACCAGGTAAATCTAACGCGGTGATTTTTAGTGCTACTGCTAAGTCTATCTATGAAGGTGTCTCAGCTCCGGTGTCGATTATGCTGGTAAGCGCTGCTGGTCAGTTACTAGCAGAGGAGGTGCTAACGTGTACTATTGCACGTTTGACGGTTCCTAATGTCAGAGTAGGATATTTGGCTATCTCTGAAGGCAGCAGTTTACAGGCGGCTTTAGAGCTACTTGGTATCAAAGCTGTTGCTTTAAATCCAGATGAGCTGGGGTGGTCTTTGGCTTACTTTGACACTGTAATACTTGACAGTCATGTTTATCTTGCTTATCCAAAACTGAAGGAGATGACCTCTCGGCTGCAGGATTTTATGCGTGCTGGAGGGACATTGCTTGTTTTTCGGCAGCGACCTGAAGACTGGAATGAGGGCTACGCGCCTTATAGAATTCGCTTAGGTTGGGCTTACGTGGGTGATGAAGCTTCGCCTGTGGAGTTTTTGATTCCTGAGCATCCGGTGTTGAACGCTCCAAACAAGATTTCAGAAGTTGACTTTGCAGGTTGGGTACAGGAGCGGGGGCTATTTTTTGCTGACTCTTGGAGTGAAGCTTATTCTGCTATACTTTCTATGAAGGACGGTGAAGGAGAGGCGTTAAAGGGAGGCTTGCTGGTAGCAAGTTACGGAAGGGGTAGGTATATCTATACCTCGCTGTCGCTGCATAGGCAGCTACGTATAGGAAATGCGGGAGCATACAGGCTGCTTTGCAATTTAGTTGCACGCCCTTAGCCAAAGAGGGCTAAGGGCAGGTTTGTTTTACTGCAGTTCGATCTTATCGCCTACAAAGGCTTCGCCACCTTGGGTACGGACGACGACTCCGGTGGCTGTAGTACCTTCGACACGGATTATAACCAACTCACCTACATTTGTCCTAGGCATCGTCGAACTGTCGTAACGGCGCCTAAGAACGTCACGACCTTCTACAGGTCTGTCAATGGCAAATTCGCTGCCTCGGAAACGTAGGCTGCCGCCTGTGGATCTTCTCATACCGAATTCGAAGTCAGCATAGTTAAGTATCCCATCGCTACCTTGCTCGCGATAGATGGTAAAGTAGTCGCCTAGTTTAACTCCGACTCGCTCACCTACGTCTACTATAACCACGTCTCCTGTTGACAATTGTTCTCGGCTATCCCGAGCCCATACTATCTGTCCGGTGAGTTTACCGGTAGAAATAGCCATCGGATCGAATTTGCCATAAGGACGTGCTTCTGGCGGAGTGAGCTTCTGAAAGGGGACTACGATATCGCCAAGCATTACACCATTGTAGGTGTCATACACTTCTGCGGTAGCTGAGGTGTCTTGCACGGAGATTATTCTGATTATTCCGGTCTGTTCGTTGTAGTAGCCTAATTTAGCTTTCTTAAATGGGTGTTTAAAAACTCCAAGCGATCGTAAAGTCTGGTAGAGGTCACCTACTTTGATACCTTGCGACTGTCCTTTGTTAAGGTAGACGATTTGGCCTTGGGTGTAGTACCGTCTGAATGGTTCTAGAGGGGAAGCAACGATCTGGGTATCTGACGGTATTGGATTTTCGCTAACAAATGCGCCATAGTAGATTGCATCTGCTTTAACTATGGTTTTTGCTGTACCTGCTTCTTGTGCGGAAGCGCGCGAAAAACACAGCAGCAAGGCTGCAAAGAGTATGCTTTTGAGTTTCATTACTGCCTCCGGTGAGTGGTTGATAGCAGAAACTAGGCAGCACACTAGCAAACAATTGATTTTGAGTCAATGAAAATCTGCTCTATCGGTTATGACGGGCGATCAAGTTGAAATGGTCAGTATACATGCATCTGTCCATAATTACCTGAATACCTGCTTCAGCCAGTAGTTTTGCTGCCTCTAGGTTTATGATACCACTTTGCATCCAAAAGGCGCGGGGTTTAACTTGCAGAGCTTCAAGCGCATGAGCGAGTACTTCCTCTGAGCGACGAAAGACTTCGCAGATATCTATCCGAACCGGTACGGCAGATAGGTTTGGATAACAGGTTAGCCCATCAATCTGTTCATACCTTGGGTTAACGGGATAAATATCATAGCCATTGTCGCGCAAGTATTTCGGGACAAAATAAGAGGGCTTGTAAACGTGGGGAGTCATACCTACTACGGCTATAGTCTTAGAAGTGGCAAGCAGCTGCTTTATGTTTTGCAAATCTTGGTTTTCTAACATCAGTACTTCTTAAAAACTCGCTTTTGTTTTGAAGTAGGGTTGTTGATGTCGCTAACTGTTATAGTGAGCGTCTTGCTGTCAGTTGACAGCGACCACTCTTGCAGCTCATTTATTGTGGGTAATTGTAGCATGCCGGCAAAGATCTTCTCCGAAGAGATGAGCAGTTTATCGCCATCGCTACGTACGCTTCGCGTTATTTGTACTCCTCGAACATCTTTAGAAGTCTGAGCAGATCCGTTTATTAAGTAGCTTTCCTTTTGGCCTTTGACAGTGCGACCTTTTACTGAAAACTCTATCTCGAGTGAGAGCTTATCGTCATAGTGTTCAACTTTGAGCGTGTATTCATCTACTAGCTCGAAGACGTAGGGCAGGTCGCTGCTTTGCTTGTCAAGTTTCCACAAACCTGTAAAATTAGCTGACTGAAGTAACGCGATGAGTAGAGGAAGTATCATAGTGGCTCTTTCTTGAAGCTTGTGGTGAAGGTAGTAAAATCTTGTGCCATGTCACCCTGGAGAGTATATCTTACACTGGCATTTGGGATAGCTTGTATATCTACTTCGTCAATTTTAGTCAAGTATCTAGGATCGAGAGAGATAGATTTTTTGGCCATAGCCTTCTATAGGCTTTTGTTTGCGACACTGCTTACTGCTCTACCGTTTATTACAAACATATGCAGCGAGCTCAGAGATTTCAACAGTAAGAAGGCCGTGCTACTGTTTCTTTCAGGACTATGCTTGGCTTTACATTTCGGTACCTGGACACTTTCTTTAGGCTACATACCAGTAGCTCGTTCGGTTTTGCTAGTGACTTGCCACCCTATACTTACTGCAATGGCAAGTTACATATTTTTGGGCGAGCCGTTTTCAAGGAGAAACTTAGCAGCTTCTCTAGTAGCATTTTGTGGTGTAGTGGTAATATTGCTGGAGTCGGTAGGTGAGTTTGGTAGTGAAAGCGGTTTGTTGGTAGGTGATGTGTTAGCTTTGTGTGGAGCAGTTGCAATAGTAGGCTACATTGTTTTGGGCAGAAGGTTGCGTAGCGAGATAGGACTTGCAAGTTATACTGCAGCTGTCTATGCGGTCAGCTCGGCAGTCCTTTTCCTTCCTACGGCATTTGCGGGTGTATGGCCATGGACGCTTGGCAGGGCTGAGTATTTTTGGTTGGTAGTACTGGCGTTGGTACCGACGATAGGTGGGCATACGGTATTCAATTATCTGCTCAAGGATGTGAGTGCTTCGTTAGTATCGACGGCGTTTTTGGGCGAACCGGTAGGTGCTGCGTTACTTGCTTGGGCGATCTGGGGCCAAATACCTTCTATTTATACATTGGTAGGAGGGATTCTAGTTATGGTTGGTATTTATCTAGTGAAGCTTGAACTGCGTTAGCGGAAGAAGCTTTTCTAAGATCGACAAAATTACTATACTTTACGGACTTGACAAAGATGAAAAAACCAACCGATAAGTCTATTAAAGTTGTGGCGTCAAACCGACAAGCTTACCATGACTATTTTGTACAAGAGAGTTACGAAGCAGGAATCGTGTTGACAGGGAACGAGGTCAAATCGGTACGTGAAGGCCGTGTAAATCTGAAGGATTCGTATATATTGGTCAAAGATGGAGAGGCATTACTGCTAAATATGCATATAAGCAAGTATGGACACAGTGCCAACGTAAGTAAGTATGATCCTACGAGGACACGCAAGTTACTTCTGCACAAGAGTGAGATCTTGAAGTTGGCATCTAGGGTGCAGCGAGATGGATTTACGTTAGTACCTTTGAAGCTATACATTAAGGGCAGGTTTGTCAAGCTAGAGCTTGCAGTTGCACGCGGCAAGAAGCTTTACGATAAGCGTGAAAGTGAGCGAGCCCGACAATTGGAGCATGAGGCTCGGGCGGCCATCAAGAACAGACTCAGGTAAGGGGTAATGATGCAAGTAAAGGTTGTTACTGAGAATTTTTATGAAATTACATCCGATATGCTAGTTTTTCCCGTGTACGAGAGTGAGTCGATTACGGGCATACTAGCTGAGCTGAATACGAGACTTGGCAATATCTTACAGGGTTTATTTGAAAGTGGCGAGTTTCGGGGTAAGGCAAACGAAACCTGTTACATAGGTCTAGCGGCTGGGCTTGCTACTGCTCGGCTGTTACTTGTCGGCCTTGGCAAGGCCGAAAAGTTTACCGAAAGGAAGATCTGTGAAGCTGCAGGCACTGTTGCAAGGTTTATCAAGGGAAAGAAGCTCGGGCGAGTTGCTGTTGTGCTACGACCTGACACAGCCAAAGCTGCAAGGTGTTTCCTGGAAGGTTTTATCATAGGCTCTTTCGACATGGACGCTTACAAGACCGATCGTCGAGAGATGAAGGTTACCGTACTCGAGCTGATTGTACCGCCAGATGCTGTTGATGAAGTAGAAAGAGGGATGTTCAAAGGTAAGGTATATGGTGAAGCGACAAACTTTGCCCGTAGCCTTAGCAACGAACCGGGCAGTAATCTCACGCCAAAGGGTATGGCGATGAAAGCGCGGCAAATAGCTGCTAAGTACGGTTTGGGTATAGAGGTCTATGGCGAAGAACAGATGGCAGAGTTTGGAATGGGAGCTATTTTAGGAGTGTCTCGCGGTTCGGACGAGGAGGCGCAACTAATAGTGGTGCGATATGAACATCCCGAAGCTAGAAAGGATGAGCTTTTAGCTCTCATAGGCAAGGGAATTACGTTTGATTCTGGAGGGTTGTCGCTCAAGACGAGCGAAGGAATGGAGAAAATGAAGTACGACATGTCGGGAGCAGCTGCAGTGCTAGGTGCTATTTGTGCTATAGCTGAGCTCAAACCCTCTGTGAATGTCGTAGGAGTATTAGCTTGTGCTGAAAATATGCCTTCCGGTAAGGCGCTCAAGCCCGGGGATGTTATCAGAGCTATGTCAGGTAGAACGATAGAGGTAAACAACACTGACGCTGAAGGACGTCTGGTTTTAGCCGACGCTATCACATTTGCAAGGCAGCATCTAGGTGTGACAAGGATAGTCGACGTGGCGACTTTGACTGGGGCAGTATCGATAGCTTTTGGACAGGTCTATGCTGCTGTTCTAGGCAACGATCAGCTGATGATAGATGCGTTGTGTAGGGCGGCAAGTGAGGCAGGTGAAAGGCTTTGGCAGCTGCCGCTCGATGAAGAGTATGGCAAAGCGCTTGAAAGTGACATAGCTGATTGTCGCAATTCTGGTGGCAAACCAGCTGGAACCATAAACGGAGCTTTCTTTCTAAAAGCGTTTGCTGCTGATACGCCGTGGGCACATATAGACATAGCAAGCACAGGCTGGAACATGGAAAACAAGCCATATATCTGCAAAGGCCCTACGGGAGTAGCTGTTAGAACTCTGAGTGAGTGGGTGCTCTCGCGTGCTTGACTACGAAAGTAGAGTTGTTGGGCTTATGTTGTTATCGCTGTGAGCGTGATAGTATGTTGCAGCTATATACTGGCCTTATGAGTTTTTATCCGGGCTACGGCTACGGTTTGGCGGATACCCGATCCGTGAAAGCCGTCTGTCCCGATCTGCACAGAGAAGAAAAGGAGATGTGGTTATGCTGAAAGAGTTCACTTGTCTAGGAGGGATAAAGGCACGGCTGCCTGTTTTGCTAGCGCTGTTGTGGCTTGCTCCGACGGTAGTATTTGGTCAGGCCTCTACAGGTCAAGTTAGAGGTACGATCTTTGATCAGACCGGCGCTGTCATAGCTGGAGCAGCAGTAACTATAACTAATCAAGAAACCGGTGAGTCACGTGAGACTACGTCTAACGAGTACGGAGATTATATCTTCAAGCTACTGACGCCAGGTACTTACAGGGTACAAGTCAAGGCCGAAGGCTTCAAGCAGGCCCAAATTGAGGACATTGTCGTGCGGATTACTGAGACGACCACGGCAGATGTCAAGCTAGATGTTGGAGCTGAGTCGGGAGAAATAGTTACTGTTAAGGCTGAGACACCGCTTATCAAACTCGATTCGGCCAGTGCGGGTCAAGTGATAGAAGAGCGTAGTATTAAGCAGTTGCCGCTGCCTACGCGCAATTTCCAACAACTGCTGACACTTACTGCTGGTACAGCAAGTAACATCACGAACACTTCTGAAGTAGGGCGTGGAGATACGGCTATCAACGTCAATGGACAACGTACGACGAGCAATTCGGTGTTGATAAACGGTGTAGATGCTAATTCTATAGGTACTGGATCAACTCCGAATCTAGCTGTTCCTGCAACCGATAGTCTGCAAGAGTTCATAGTACAGACAAATCCCTATGATGCTTCTCAAGGACGTAACGTCGGCGGAATCATTACTGCTATTACTAAAAATGGTGGCAATGAGTTCCATGGCAACATTTACTATTTCCTGCGTAATAAGAAGCTTAACGCAAATGACTTTTTCCTAAACGCGCAGGGCATTCCGCGTCAGAAAAACGACCGCCATCAATATGGTGGGACATTTGGTGGCCGGCTGGTGCGCGATAGAGCATTTTTCTTTACTTCCTATCAGGGAACCAGAGAAACAAATGGAACATCACGCATTAACAGCTTAGCTGTGGTCAATACAGCGCCAGATTTGACCGATGATCGCTCACCACAAGCGCTGGCGGCGCTATCGCTTGCTCGTGCTCCTATCTTTCGGGGATTTGTAAGCCCTGTAGCGTTAGCGTTGCTGCAAGCGCGTTATCCAGATGGATCCTTCCTAATACCTTCGGGAAATGGTCGTACTGTACGGACGCTGACAGCAGAGTCGGAGTTTCGCGAAGATCAGTTTAATATCAACACTGAGTTCGTTTTAACGCCGACAAACAGGCTGCAGATAAAGCTGTTCTTTGCAGAAAACTCTACAACCCAGGGGTTATTTAGTCAGTTCGGTTTAGGAAATGCTTTCCAGACACCTGGTTACCCAGTAGATCTGACTGCTGATAATCGACTGATTACGGTTACAGACACGCAGGTCTACTCAAACGGTATGGTCAATGAGTTCCGATTCGGATTTAATGCGATACCTACTACAGCCAACCCCACAGAACCATTTACCGCTAGGCAGTTTGGTATAAATAACCCGACCGGTGCTACGGGAATGCCAGCTATATCGCTGCTCAACATGTTTACTGTAGGCCCTTCGGGCTTTTCTAGGAGCGATAACCAAGCTGATACGACCACTTTTGCCGATACTTTCTCTTTCACAAAAGGTGCTCATTCGGTCAAAGTTGGCGGTGAGTATAGATACAATCGAGTTCGTGCAGACTTCGACGTGTTCAATAGAGGTGCAATCACGTTTACTGGCGCAGTGGCGCTTGCTGCGTCCAGAGTTCTGCCGCCAGGATCGATCCGTTTAGATCCCTTCATGCCTCTGACCGAGCTACTTGTAGCTCCGACGCTAAGCTCTGATGGAAGAACCCTGATCGGGCTACCGAGCATATTCTCGATCATAGGCCCTGGCAGTGCTCAACGTGCCATACGAGCGCATGATTACAACTTCTTTTTCCAAGATGATTGGAAAATAAGTAGCAGATTGACGCTCAATCTTGGCATCAGATATGACTACTACGGGCCTTTCTTCGATACAAAAGGTCGCTTTGTCACTTTTGACGACGGCGTACCTGGAGCAGGCCGGCCAGGCACCTTCACTGGTTTCTTCCAGGCCGAGAATGCAGAGACGCCGATACCGGGTATACCTACCTTGCGGAAGTCACTTGTCGATCCTGACCGCAACAACTTTGCCCCGCGCATAGGTTTAGCCCTTCGACCATTCGACACCAACAGGTTCGTATTGCGCGCAGGTTACGGAGTTTTCTATGACCGTGGCAATGCTCGTGCAGCCGCTAATCAGTCCCTGAGTTTTCCGTATTACACGTTGGCTGCTGCATTACCCGGCGTGCCAGCAATAGCAAGAACTTTCGCGAACCCATTTGCACCGATACCTGGCCCGGGAAGCTTCCCACTCAATCCTACCAACAGGGCATTCTTCCCAAGAGGAGGCTTGCCGTTCCTGCCAAATAACTACTATGTGCCTGTGCAAGGAATCTATCCTGGAATCCGCGCTGCTCGTACTCCTTACGTACAGCACTACTCGTTTGGTTTTCAGTGGGAGTTCATCTCGAACACGATGTTGGACATTTCTTACGTAGGCAATCAGGGCAGGAAGCTTACGAGGATGCGTAACGCAAATCAGCAAGCAGGGCCGAACTTAACTGGTACTAGCCCCGCTCCTTCTACGCTTTCCGAAGTACCGACGATAGGCTTTGGCGTACATATACAGGAGTCGACGGCTATATCTAGTTATAACTCGTTGCAGGTAACTTTGACGCGTCGGCTCAGCCGTGGGCTACAAGGCCTCATAGCCTACACGTACTCGCATGCGATAGATGAGTATTCAGGACAAGCAACTTCTGCTGGTACGAGCGACGTTTCTGCTGACTTTGGCGATCAAGCGAGCTTCCGAGGCAATCGTGCGTCGGCTGACTTCGATAGACGTCATCGCATCGTAGCAAGCTTTGTATACGACTTACCAAAGATCTACAACGGCGACAGCACCTTTGCAAAGTTGTTGCTCAATGACTATCAAATATCCGCTGTAGTCATTGGCCAGACTGGCACACCTTTTAGCGTCGTTTCTGGAACTGGACTATTCGATGCTTCGCGTGCGAGCTTCTCACCTTCTTGTAGAGGTTGTGATCTTGTAACAGATGGCGACGTTAAGGATAAGCTGAACAATTACATTAATAAGTCGGCGTTCATACCCTCTGTAGGTAGGGGAAACTTTGGTACTACGGGTCGTAATATCTTGCGAGGGCCTGCTCAAGCTAATACCGATCTGTCGGTAGTGAAGTTCTTCCCTGTGGACGAGGTCAGGAGATTTGAGTTCCGTGCCGAATTCTTCAACCTGTTTAATCAGGTGAATTTCGCAAATCCCATCAATGCGGTAGCAAACGCAAACTTCGGGCGCATAGTCGCTACGGCCACAGGTCCTCGTCTGATACAGTTTGCGTTTAAGTTCAACTTCTAGGACACCAAAAGGGACAAGAGTACTTCTTGTCCCGTTTACTATCCGTATGCGTGTAGTGATCTTACAGCCGGGCTACCTGCCATGGCTGGGGTTTTTCGATCAGATGAACAGGTGCGACCTGTTCGTAGTATATGACGACGTACAATACACTCGCCGTGACTGGCGTAACCGCAATAGAATCAAATCCAGAAATGGGCTGCTGTGGTTGACTGTTCCGGTAGTTCACCAGCCGCAACAACTCATCAATCAAGCTTTGATAGATTACTCTCAGAACTGGATCAGGAAACATCTTGGATCTATTAAAGCCTGTTATGCTCGAGCACCTTTCTTTGACAGGGTTTTTGCAGGCTTGCGACAAATACTATGCCAGCAATATAAGCTTTTGCTCGACCTAGATATGCATCTGATAATGTATCTGAGAGAATGGTTGGAGATATCTACACCGATTGTGTACTCTTCGCGGCTTGGCGTAGCTGGTAGTAAGACTGAGCGGCTTGTGGAGATATGTCGCAAGCTCGGCGCGAAGAAATATCTTACCGGAGATGCAGCTAAAAACTACCTGGATGAAGAGCTGTTTGGCTGCTATGGTATAGAAGTGGAGTACCATGGTTATCATCATCCTGTCTACAATCAGCTACATGGAGACTTCATTCCTTACTGCTCAGCCCTGGATCTGATAATGAACTACGGTGACCATAGCGCTTCCGTGCTAAGACAGAACTGAGATGAAAACCATACTTATAACCGGTGGGGCAGGATTTATAGGTAGTAACTTCGTGCGTTATTTATACCATAAGTATCCTTATAGGCTGCTGGTGCTTGACCTGCTTACTTATGCAGGTAGTCTGGAAAATATACCGGAAGAGATAAAAGGCAGTCCGAGATTTGAGTTTTGGTACGGGAACGTGAATAATGCTGGGCTAGTAGAGAGCTTGGTATCACGAAGTGACGCCGTAGTCCATTTTGCCGCTGAATCACATGTAGCTAGATCTATCTTTGACGATCGAATATTTTTCGAAACCGACGTTCTAGGTACTCAGACCGTAGCTGCTGCAGTGCTAGAGCATTCGCGAGTTGAGCGTTTCATACATATATCGACATCCGAGGTCTATGGGACAGCATTACGTTTCCCAATGGATGAGGACCATCCCCTGAACCCGATGACGCCGTATGCGAGCGCTAAAGCAGGAGCTGACCGGCTAGTTTACTCGTATTGGGCGACTTATGACATACCTGCAGTGATACTGCGCCCGTTTAACCAATACGGACCTTATCAACACTTAGAGAAGGTAGTACCGAGGTTTATCACTGCTGCACTACAAAATGAGCCACTTACTGTGCACGGTGACGGACAGTCTAGACGTGATTGGAGCTTTGTGGAAGATACCTGTGAAGCTATCGATGCTGTCTTACATGCTGACCTATCACTTGTCAAAGGTGAGGTATTCAATGTCGGTACAGGCTTTGATCTAGACGTGCTGAGCTTGGCAGAGAAAGTGCTCGAACTTCTGGATAAGCCTAAGACGCTTATTAGGTTTATAGGCGAGAGACCAGGACAGGTACAGCATCACTTAGCGACGTATGAGAAGTTACATAAACGCCTCGGCTGGCGTCCAAAGACGAGCTTCGAGAAGGGATTGGAAAAAACTATAGATTGGTATGCCTCAAACGTCGATTGGTGGAAAAAACTGCAGTGGATGCGGCATGTGCCTATTAAAAAGCGTGATGGCACGGTAGAGTATTATTGATATGGCATATTTATATATTTTCATCACGGTAGTCTGTACTGTAGCAGGGCAATTAATGCTGAAACATGCGACGAACCACCTCGGCGAAATGCCGACAGATCTCCTGCAAGGAACAGCTTTCCTGGTTAAGGCGTTGATGAACTTGTGGGTGCTGGCAGGATTTGTATTAGCTTTCATAGGTTCGCTTGCTTGGATAGCTGCTGTGTCTAAGCTGGATCTAAGCTTTGCCTATCCGTTTACTAGCCTAGGTTTTGTGTTGGTCGTGCTGCTATCTAGGGTTTTCTTCGGCGAGCCTGTCGGGCTAGTGAGGTTCATAGGTGTACTAGTCATCTGCTTGGGAGTGTTCTTAGTATCGAGGAGCTAATGAGGGTAGAATTCTACCGGCACAACATAGGGGATGAGGAAAAACGACAAATTTTAAAAGCTCTAGACTCAATATTTCTCACTACGGGAGAATACGTCTACGAGTTTGAACGGGAACTCGCAAATTATCTAGGAGTAAAGCGAGCCATAGGAGTAATGAGCTGTACGGCTGCTTTGCACCTTGCACTGCTTGCCTGCGGTGTCGGACCAGGTGACGAAGTTATTACTACGCCGCTTACGTTTGTCGCCACTCCAAACGCTATACTCCATGCTGGTGCAGAACCGATTTTCGTAGATGTTGAGCCGATGACGGGTAATATAGATGCTGCTTTGGTTGAACGGGCAATAACTAAGCGTACGAAAGCTATATTGCCGGTGCATCTATATGGCCACATGTGTGATATGAAAACGCTGCGCCAGATTGCTGATGCGCATGGGTTGGCGATAGTAGAAGATGCAGCACACTGTTTAGAAGGGAGTCGTGATGGTTATAGGCCTGGGCAGCTTGGTGACTTTGCGGCTTTCAGTTTTTATGCCACGAAAAGTATTACCTGTGGTGAAGGTGGCGCAATTGTCACTAACAGCGACGAGCAGGCGCAACTACTACGCAAGCTGACGCTACATGGGATGAACAAATCAGCTGCAGAACGCTACAAGGGTGAGTTTAGTCACTGGGATATGGAACTGCTTGGATGGAAATATAACATGTCAAACGTGCAGGCAGCATTGCTTACGCCGCAACTGCGACGCGTGGATGAGCGGTTGTTGCGTCGCGAACAAATTTGCCGGCGATATGAGGAAGCATTTGAAGATCTCGCTGAACTTAGTTTTCCAAAGGTCTTGCCCGGCACGGTAAGCGCTCGACATCTGTTTACGATACAAGTTGATCCTGATCTAAGAGATAGTTTGATATCTCGACTACGTGCTGAAGGTATAGCTGTTACCGTAAATTATCTCCCTTGCCACTTGATGAGTTACTATCGTAACCGCTACGGTTACCGCGAAGGAAACTTTCCAGTAGCTGAGCGTATAGGTGCTATGACAATAACTCTGCCTCTTTACAGTAAGCTGACTGATGAAGAAGTGGAGTACATAATAGGCACGGTCAAAAAGCTAGTATGCAGCAAGTAGCAATTTCTGTAGTAGTTCCGGTTTTTAATGAGGAAGAAACCCTGGAAGAGCTATATCGTCGGTTGCGGGCTACTTTGCAGTCTCTAGGTAAGGACTATGAGATAATCTTCGTTGATGATGGCAGTAACGATGCCAGTTTGAAGGTGATGAAGCGTATCCGAGCGGCGGATACAGCTGTCAGAGTAGTAAAGCTTACACGTAACTTTGGGCAGCATCCGGCCATAGTAGCTGGACTGCATAGGGCAAGGGGTGAAGCCGTAGTACTGATAGATGCCGATCTGCAGAACCCTCCGGAAGAGATTAGTAGGCTGTATGAAAAATATCTAGAAGGTTATGATGTAGTGTATGGAATAAGAGAAGGTCGTTCAGACGCTAGCTGGCGGCTTTGGGGCTCTAAGCTGGTTATGCGGCTAAGCAAGTGGTTGTTGGGACTTCCTGTGCCGGAGGATATGATTAGCGGTTTTCGTATAATTAGCCGTAAGGTAGTTAATACTTTAAACACGATACATGAGCAACAATATGATACGTCGTTGATGATGGTTTACCTGGGTTTTAGTCATGCTGGGGTACAGGTAAAACACGATGTTCGTCGATATGGTCAGTCTAAATATTCTACTTTCAAGCTAATTTACCTGACACTAGACATGCTGGTAGGTTTTTCTGACTTTCCGTTGCGGGCAGCAAGCTATACAGGAGCAGCTATGGCTGTTATCGCGATAGCGGTAGGAAGTTATATGGCTGTTCGTCGTCTCTTAGGAATAATAGATGTACCTGGTTATGCGTCTATATTCGTGGGGATTACCTTCTTGGCAGGTATACAGCTGCTCTTTTTAGGGGTGATAGGTGAGTATATATCGAGGATATATAGAGAAATGAAGGGTAGGCCATATTACGTTGTAGACGAGGAGTTCTAAGGTGGGAGTCGATAGTGCTAGCGTGATTGACTACTTCGAGAAGTGTCTGGCTCTGCATGGAGACGATGCGCGTGGCGTGGACTATAATGGGCAACAATCTCAGTATTTGCGTTTTGAAGTGCTTTCGCAGGTGGCAGATTTGACAGGTGCTTCTGTGCTCGATGTAGGTTGTGGATTAGGGCATTTTCATGATTTCCTGGTTCTTCGCGGTATCCAGCCTCGGCACTATAGAGGAGTTGATATCTCGCCTGCAATGATAGCTGCGGCTAAACAAGCTCGTCCAAACCTCGATCTTGAAGTTGAAGACATACTTACTACTAGAGGTAGGCAGTGCTACGACTACGTGATTTGTTGTGGAGTATTCCATCTCAAAGCTAAAAACAATGATAATGATTGGGGTGAGTTCTGCAAGGCGATGATAGCAAGGATGTATGAACTAGCAAGCCAAGGCGTAGCGTTCAACATGATGACCGACTACGTCGATTACCGTGTAGAAAGGCTCTACTACGCCAATCCCTTGGAAATATTCGATTACTGTAGGAAGCTTACTCGCCGGCTCCAGTTAAGGCATGACTACCCGCTTTATGAATTTAGCATTTACATGTATCGTTAATCAAACGGGAAGCGGTGTGCGTGAGATTCTGAGCCCAAAGCTACGTAGTTTGCGCTCTATCTTGTCGGCTTCCTTGTCCATTAGACTAGGATCAGAAAACTTAGAGGTGTTAAACTGAGCCCTGCGGGATTGATCTAGGTAAGCTTTACAACTGAGGCCATATTTGACGCTACCGTTTACAGTAAGGCACTTGTGGGCGTCTATAGAAATTACGCTAATCGCATGTGCTGTTGCCCATCTTGCAAGATCTTCCAGATTGTCAAAGTATCTTTCCATAACACACCTGTTTTCTAGGATCAGGCTTGAAGGCAAGACTATTATAGCCAACAAAGTTCAAAATCCAACAGTTTTTGCAAGGGGAAGAAAAGATGGTTGGGAGAACATCTGCTAAAAGGGTGCTAATAGTAGCAGGCGAGGCTTCAGGGGACTTGCACGCGGCAAATCTAGTGCGTAGTCTATCCGCAATAATGCCGGCAGTGGACTGCTATGGAATGGGAGGCACGGCGATGGCAGAGGCTGGTGTCCGCCTGATCCAGGATTTGAGGACAGTAAGTGTGATAGGTCTAGTGGAAGTAGTGAGCAAGCTACCTGTTATTTTGCGAACACTGCGTTCTTTAGTCCGGGAGGCAGTGAGAGCTCGTCCAGATGTGGCGATCTTGGTAGACTTTCCAGATTTCAACCTGCGGTTGGCCGAGCGTCTAAAAGGTTTAGGTGTACTAATAGTTTGGTACATAAGTCCTCAGCTATGGGCTTGGCGGGCGCAAAGATTGCCACGTTTTGCCGCAGTAGTTGACTATATGATAGTCATTTTGCCTTTTGAAGTAGACTTTTACAACCGCTATGGGCTTCGGGTGCATTTTGTCGGGCATCCTTTGCTGGACATAGTTAGACCTTCTGCTGCGCCTGAGGAGATACTTTGTCGTCACGATCTCAAGCAGGGCTCTGTTATAGCATTACTGCCTGGTAGCAGACGCGTAGAACTAGCTCTATTGTTGAAGCATTTGGTGGGAGCTGCTAGGCTACTTTATGCAGCAGATCGTAGTAGGCAGTTTGTACTGCCTGTAGCTAGTACTATCAATATGCGCGAGCTCGAGCCCTTCTTGCCTAAGGATTTGCCTATCATTGCGATTGAAAATAGCACTTATGATCTTTTGTCGGTGGCTAGCTGTGCTGTGGTAGCGGCAGGAACAGCGACTTTAGAGGCAGCTTTACTTGGTACACCTCAGGTGATAGTAGGCAGAGTGAAGCCTCTTACTTGGTTGATTTGGTCACGCTATACACGATTGCCTTATTATGGCCTTCCAAACTGGATATTGGGGGAGCGTTTTGTACCTGAGTTAATACAGCATAATGCACATGCAGCAGCGATAGCGGCGGAGTTGGAACGGTTATTAGCAAGCGAACAGTTGCGAGAAAGTTTGGCAAAGGGCTATGAAGCGGTACGCTTGCGGTTGGGTAGTAGCGGAGCATCGGAGAGAGCAGCAGGTTTAGTAGCAAGGATTCTAGATGGAGATAGTACGATCGAGCGGTTTAGGAAGTGAATCGCGATAAGACAGCTTTCGCCAGTGCTTCTGAGGAAGCTTCTTCGGCTACTATGTCTACAGGTAGTCCTTGTTCTTTTACAGCTGCGGCGGTGACTGGACCTATGCAAGCGATAAGAGAGCTGCATAGAGCCTGGTACAGCGGTATAGGCAGGAGCAGTTCGGCTAGGTTGCGTACTGCTGAAGGGCTTGCGAAGGTCACTACGTCAGGGCAACGTTCTAGCAACTTGGCTAATGAAGTTTTGGCGTCTTCTGGTACTACTGTTTGGTAAGCTTCTACGAAATGCACATATGCGCCAAGTGCTGAGAGGCGATCGATGAGAGTTTCTCGGCCTTGAGCTGATCGGGGAAAGAAAAATTTCAGTCCTTTTACTGACTCTAGCTTCTCAAGTAGAGCAGAAACGGCCGCTTCTGCATTGAAAATTTCCGGCATGAGCGAAACTTTGATATCGTTTTGGAAGAGTATTTTTGCCGTGGAGCGACCTACGGCGAGCACAGATAGTCGGCTTGGGAAGCTTAAGCTCAGATGGGCAAGTCGTTCAATGCAACTTTCTACGGCGTACCGACTTGTAAACAGCGCCCAATCGTACGATTCAAGTTCTCTTAATGCTTTGTCGAGTTGGGTGTAACTTTGTGGCGGAACAATTTTCACCATTGGACAGTGGGCTACGATTGCACCTGCTGCGGTAAGTATAGAAGCAAGCGGATCATCTTGTCGCTTTGTACCGGTAAGAAGTACGTACATCAGTTTTTCAGAATCCTTTTGGCCTCAAGTATCAAACGGTCTGCACCAGAGGCTAGCAGTTTTTCTGCCAGTTTGCGGCCGAGAATTTCGCAATCTTCGGGTGAACCACAGATGCTACGCTTGATTAGCTCGCGTCCATCGAGGCTTGCTACACAGCCTCGTAGGTGTAGTCCTGAAGAATCGATATAAGCATATGCAGCTACTGGGACACGACAGCCACCGCCTAGAGCAGCCAGAAAGGCCCGCTCGGCTTGGCAGGCTATCTGAGTTTGCTTGTGGTTAAGAGTTCGGACGTAGCATTGGGTCTGCTCATCATCTCTCCTAGTTTCTATGGCAAGGGCACCCTGGCCTGCGGCTGGAATCATGACTTCGGGAGAAAGCAGTTCTGAGATTCGCTCTTGTAAGCCTAAACGATACAGGCCAGCTGCGGCGAGGATGATAGCATCATAGTCACCAGAGTCTAGCTTGCGTAGTCGCGTGTCTACGTTACCGCGCAGCTCTTCTACGCGTAGATCTGGACGTAGTTTGAGCAGTTGGGTCTTACGCCGGAGAGAGCTGGTACCAACTTTCGAACCTGGCGGCAAGTCAGCTAGTTTTAAGCCTTGGACTGCGCAAACGAGAGCATCACAGGGTTCCTCTCGCTTGGTGATAGCTGTAAGCTGAAGACATTCGTGTATTTCGGTTGGCACATCCTTGAGGCTATGTACAGCCAGATCGATCTCGTTGCGCAAAATAGCGTCTTGAAGCTGTTTAGTAAAAGCACCTTTTGAAATCGGAACATCTGGTGTATCTCCCGAGGTTTTAATTACTCTGATGGCAATTTCTAGCGTGGGAAAGCGCTTAAGGAGCTTTGTCTTAACCCATTCCGCTTGCCAGAGTGCTAACTTGCTGCCGCGAGAACCTATTCTAAGCATGGTTTTATTCTTCGATCTCGGGTTTTGTGTCGAGTTTATAGGCCTTGTGGTAGAGATCAATGATATGCCTAGGATCGGAGCCTTGGCGTATACCTTCGCGTATCACCACAGTTAACGGGTGTAACAGCTTACTAACGAGTGGGGTAAGCAAGTGACTTCTTATAGCCGATTCCTGTTCTGGGGAAAGCTGAAGTTTATTTCTTACTCTGAGGAGTTCTGCTTCGACGACATCGGCTAGGTGACGCCGCAAAGCGGTGATTGTTGGCCCTACATCAATTCCATCGAAACTTTGTAAGAAGAGTTCAACTTCTGCTTCGACGATTCTCTCAGCTTTTGAAGCTTCTAAGTGACGTTGTTGGAGATTGCTATCGACTGCTTGCTGCAAGTCGTCTATGTCAAACACGAAGTGATTTTCTAGCTTGGCGATGTTCGGATCAAGATTGCGCGGTACTGAGATGTCAATCAGAAAGATCGGACGATAGCGACGCTTCTCTACAAGTCCTTTGCAATCTTCATAAGTAAGCACGTAACTGTCGGCTCCTGTAGAGCAGATTAATATGTCTGCTTTGGGCAGTAGGGAGAGTAGTTGTGAGAAATCGGCTGCTTGAGCTCCAAAAGAGGTAGCTAGTTGAGCAGCATTTTCAAGGGTTCTGTTGCAAACTATAAAATTTTTTACACCTTCTTCGACAAGATGCTTTGCGGCAGCTTCGGCCATACAGCCTGCACCAAGTAGCAACACTGTTTTAGAAGCAAGATTGTCAAACACGGTTTTGATTAGCTCTACCGCTGCAGAACTGATAGAAGTAGCTGCAGAACCTATGAGTGTCTGGGAGCGCACTTTTTTAGCTACACTGAATGCCCTGCTCATTAGTCGGTTGAGCAATCTGCCTATAGTGCCTGCTGCTTGGGCTTTTGAAAAGGCTTGTTTAACTTGACCAAGAATCTGAGGTTCACCAACTACCATGGAGTCTAAGCTGGCAGTGACACGAAAGACATGGTGTATGGCACAGCGGTCGACGTACTTGTAAAGATATTCCTTGGGCAGGGGATGGAATTTGTGGAAGTCTGACAAGAAATTGCAGATGTGTTCAACTGCGCTGTTGGCCGTGCTACGGGAGCAGGCGAGAATTTCGACTCTGTTGCAGGTAGATACGATCATGGCTTCGTCGATAGTATTGTGGTCCACCAGTCTGAGCAGAGCTTCTTTGATCCCTGCTTCATGGAAGGCTAATTTCTCCCTGACTTCTACTGGAGCAGTTCTATGATTTAGTCCTACGAGGAGTATCATACCCTAGCTCGAAAATACATGAAATCCGCCCAGATATTGTAGGCCGAAGAGTATGAACAATACGAATACAAATCCGACCACGGCTATTATAGCAGTTCTGCGGCCTCGCCAGCCTGCGGTGATTCTGTAGTGAATCATAAAAAAGTACAGTAGCCATATAGTCAGAGTAAGGATTTCGATGGGATCCCCATGTAGGTAAGTCCCGAAATGTCTTCTTGACCAAACAAATCCGCTGACGATTCCGAGAGTGAGTGCGACGAAGCCTATGCTCATCGATCTGTAGCTAAGTTCGTCACAGGTATCGAGGCCAGGTAGTTTCAAGCTTGCGGGGCGCTTTTTCTTCAGCTTGTATTCTTGCCATATATACAACACACCAGCTAGAAAAGTGATTATGAAGGCTGCGTAAGCTAGTATGATCATAGTAGCGTGCAGTGGGAACAGCAGTGTATCTTCGAAAGGACGAAATTTTGCGGGTGTGACGGCTGGTGACGGCAGAGCGGCGGCTACGGATGTGGGAATTATTGCGAGCAGAAGGGTGTAGCCAAGCAAGTGAGTATGGGCGAGGATGGATGAGAAAATGAAGTAGGCTGCTATGCACCAGCCCAAAAAACATAGAACTTCGGCTTGTAGTATGAGCGGAAAGCGACCAACTTCAATCCATCTAGTGGCTATAGCGCCGCTATGAAAAACGATACCGGCGACTGCTGTAAGCAGGACAGAACTAGGTGGCGACAATTTTTTTTTGATTTGTGTTGCCGCCACGAGAGTGCTCGTCGTGTACATGATCACAGCTATAACTAACAAAGTGCGCATTACGCTTCATAAACAGCTGCGATATAGCAACCGCGGGCCGTAGCTGTGAGTGGTTCTTTAGATACTCTAATTTCGGAGATCTTTATAGGAAATTCGTTCTGTTTGAAGATTCTCTCGAATTTTTCGAGGAAACCTTTAGGGCTGGCTGTACCGCCGGAGATGACTATAGGTATTGGACGATCGAGTTTTGGCATATTGCGGGATTCAGAAAGTTCTGCACGTAGGGCTTCTACTAGTGTGAGGATCATTTCCTCGTAGTAGATATGCATGGCGTTTTCATATTTATCTTTTGGCATTCGAGAAAGATCTAGGGATTCTTCTTTGATGACGCGTATTCTGGTTGGCAACTCGTTAGTTACGGCGGCGACAGCTTGGTCGATGTAATCACCGGCTTTTGGTATGCTGAAAGAAAACACAGGAACCGACATGAAAGCAAAGCATACGTTGCACATACCTCCGCCACAGCTGATACCTATGCCGGTGAAATTTTCCTTTTCAAGTTCGGCGAAAACGACTGCAAGACCTTCGTTGACGCTTTTAGCAGTATAGCCCAGTGACTGAAGGTGGTTCTTAATCATTCCTTCATGGTAGACAAGGTTAGCTTCCCCACCTCTTGGAATGCCAGGTATAGAAAAGCAAATGGTATCGTGCTTGTCGGTGCTTTTTACGAGCAGTTCTATGATTGAGCGTATTACTTGAGTGCCATTTGGTTCGTTTGGATTTAGTAAACCATTGCACATAGGGCGGCGAGCTTCTACATTAAAGGAGTTTGCAAACTTCTCCGACTCATTGCCGAAAACTAGCAACTCTTTGTTACCATTTCTTTGAAAGGGTATTTTGTTTTGTCTGAGTATGTTTTCTGTAAATTTCGAGTAAGGAACGGAAACAAAAGCATTTAGTTGGCTCTGGGACTTGATATCATTAATCGAGCCGCTTGCAAGAACTATCCGGCTAGTACCTACATCGAGGCCAAAGCAGGTGGTCTGTTGTGCTTGTGTCTCGTTTGATATCTCCATGGTTCCTCCGCTAAGGTTTGTGCTGTGTGATGGCTGCGAGATGAAGACCAGCGTTTCGGCAGGCTTGAAGCATATTCTTTTCTTGCCGGCCCGGGACTGCAAATAAAAATGTCCGAAACCGCGTAATTTAACACCTCTACCGTTTGCCAAGGAGAGCTTCATTACGCTAATAAGTGCGCCGAAGCAACGTCTGACGACGTGTTTACTCAAGCCGGTCTTGCTTGCTACCTTCTCGATCAGCTCTTTCTTTGTCATCGAGCTACTTTAGCACATGTGTAGGTTATAGACAAAGAGTGCGGGATTACTTACCTTTGAGTAGCTTAGCAATAACAGTAACGAGTTCGTTACCAGAAATAGGTTTAGCTAGAAGAGTGACGGCGCGTTCTTGTGCCAGGGTCAGATCGGTTTGATTAGCCCAACCAGTCAACAGAATTACAGGTGTGGTAGGTGATTTTTCCTTGACCTGCTTGATAACATCCCAGCCATGAAGACCCGGCATGCCGAGATCAGTGATGACGAGGTCAAAATGACGCGATAGAAACAGTTCTATGCCTTCGGCACCAGTCGTTGCCGGAACAACTGCAAAACCCTCGTCGAGTAAGATTTCCTCCATTGCTCCACGGACTATGTCTTCATCGTCTATAAGTAGGACTGAATAGTGCCCTTTAGGTTGCTCGGCAAGCGTGACGGTGGGCTTGGTAGCTGGAAGACAGATGTGAAAAGTTGATCCCGAGCCTAGGCTACTTTCTGCTCTTATCGTACCACCATATCTCTGAATAATCCCGTAGCAAGCAGGTAGACCTAGTCCGCTATGCGAAGGCCCTTTGGTAGTAAAGAAAGGTTCAAAGAGGCGATCTTGGATGTCGTGTGACATACCTATGCCGTTATCTATTATCTCTATGAAGACTTGTTCGTTCTTAGCGTAGGTTTTGATAGTAATTAAGCCATTGTCGGTTTCCTTTTCAAGGATAGCATCGACGGCGTTAAAGATTATGTTCGTGAAAGCTTCTCTCAGTTCTGGCAAAACTGCTTGTACAGGGGGCAGCTGGGCGAGAGAGGTTTCTACTTTTATTGAGACACCGCGGGCGTAAGCCTCGTCTTTCCATTTATGGCGCGTCAACAGTAGGGCCTGCTCTAGAGTCTTATTCACATCGAGTGCTTGTATCGGAGAGTTACTGCGCACCTTAGCAAATTCTTGTAGTAACCTGACAGTTTCAGCTCCATCTTTTGCAGCCTTCTCTATAATTTTGAGCCTACGAAGTAGCGTACTGTCTTTTGTATCTCTAATAGCTAGTTCCGTGTATCCTAATATCGCAGCAAGTAGGTTGTTGAAGTCGTGTGCAATGCCGCTTACCATCCCACCTAGAGCACGCAGTTTCTCTACTTGGAGCAAGTGTTGCTCGACTTCTTTGCGTCGGGTCAGGTCGCGTAAAATTGACTGAAAGACTTTGCCGAGATCGGTATCTATAACCGAGTTTGCCGACTCTACAGGCACTAAGGCACCATCGCAACGCTGCATTAGCAGCTCTTCTGTAAAGTTGCCTATCCGGCGCATCGCATCGAACTTTTCCTTGGCCTGGGCGCGATTATGTTCTGCAAGTAGGTCAGCAAAAGACATTGAAAGCATCTGATTTTTAGTATATCGGAACAGCTGGCAGGCTTTCTCGTTTGCTTCGATGATTTGGCTTTCAGAGTTAAAAATTACTATAGCATCAGAAGCGTTTTCTATAAGTGCTCGTAGGCGTTTTTCGGATGCCTTCACTTGATTGTAGAGGCTGCTTATACGTAGCCCGGCTTTAACACGTGCTATGAGTTCTTTATTGTTAACAGGCTTAGAGATGTAATCATCAGCACCTATTTCAAGACCTGCTACTCGATCGTCTATCGAGTCCCGTGCTGTTAGCATGATGAAGTAGATGTGTTCTAAGGCTGGGTCAGACTTAACCTTTTTACATAATTGCTGGCCGTCTATACCGGGCATCATTAGATCTGAGATGATTAAATCAGGATGGTACGTCTTGATTAGTTCCCAGCCTACGAGGCCATTTTCTGCGGCAAGGACGTCGTAGTTAGGCATTTGCAGCCTCTTGAGCAGGACTGTTCTGAACTGGTCATCGTCTTCTATGATGAGAATTTTCCGCTTGTCCATGCTGCAATCTCTATGGGGGAAAAAGCGTCATCTACTATTTTAACACCAAAGGATTGGAAAAAGGCTTCTTACAGACCGAATTTTCTCAATAATCCTCCGGTTTTAGGTTTCGGATCGGGATTTGGATCTTTAAGCTCGGCCAGAGCTTTGCGTGCTGTTGAGTGCTGGGGATTGATCTGAATTGCGTGCTCGAACATCCGTATTGCTTCCTGAAGTCGGTTGTGCTGGCGGTAAAGGGAGCCTAGCTCTGCATAATAGTCGGGGTCTTTAGGATCAAGCTTGATTGCTTCCTTTATAGCAGATTCAGCTTCCAGGAAGGCTTTTGGATCAGAAGCCAATAACCTGCCAAGGTGTGCCCAATAATGAGGGTCTTTTGGGACAAGTGAGACAACTTTCCTCATTAATGCGACGGCTTCGGCAATTCTAGAAGCATCTTCTGCCTCGATAACTTTCAGGTAGATTTCAGCTGCTTCGAAAGAGCGACTTTTGCCGCCTGGGATCGGAGTATTGGATTGAGGCAAAGTGCTATGCGTACCTGTTGTGGAATTAGGATTCCGTATAGCTTGTGAAGGGGTAGCGGGTGGTGGGGTAGGAGCTGGAGAGGCTTTTATAGGGACCGGTTGGGCTTTGATAGGACCAACCTGAGCCTTAGTAGTTGCCGGTGGCGTAAAAGCTCCGCTTGGAGTCTGCCCCGAAGCAGGTCGATTAGCTGAAGGAGCAGCAATAGGTTTCATTTCCGTCCAGGAGCTTTTTACTTCTGACGAGAGCTTGCGGTCATAGTCTGTGCGGCTGCGTGGATCTGAGAGCGTATTATATGCTCTGAGCAAAGTGATTCGTATCTGGTCGAGTTCAGCCCGTTTGTCATAGCCATAAGGTGACAGGTGCATCTGTTTGATTAGCGCAAACTTTTCCATCAGGCTCAAGTAGGCTTGCTCGATAAGGCGAGAATCGCTTTGGTAAGGTAGTTCTAGGATTTGGTAATAGCTTGCCTCAGATTTGATGAGGCGAATCTTGGCATCTATAGCTGTGCAGAAGGATTCGGCTTCAGCCTTTGACATCAGTTTTTCAGGTTGTGCCGATGGAATCTTTTCAAGCTCTGCTGGATCTAGATCTGGAGAAGTAAGTAACTTAGAGATCTCGCCATTGCCAGAGGTCGCAGTCAAGAGGGACTGATCGTAAGCACGTTTGGCTTCAGGATTGACTAGCGTCTGCACAGCCTTTGTTAAGTGCTTCGAGATGCGCTCTAACTTTTGGAGCATATCGATTTTGAGCTTGGAGAGCTCGGCTTGTCTGCTAGGATTAAACTTGTTGTACAGCTCATTGTAAGCGCGACGAATTTCGGGTAACGGAGTGTCTATTGATATTTCAAGCAGCTCATAATAGGAACTGTTGTTGTCGATGGCAGCTATTTTGTTTTCTATCTCATAACAGAAGATTTGCAGCTTCCGGATTTCAGAATCCGGCTCTTGAGCTGCACTAAAGCTAGTCGTAACTTCAGGCGAAACAGAGATAGCTGCAGCAGGGGTAGATTCTTCAAGAAAGTTGAGGCAGGTCAGGGTGTAAACAGTAGCTAATACGTCCCGTTGAGATAGACTGGTATCTGAGAGAATTTTTCTAATGCTTTGTGCAGTGGATTCAAGCAAGGAGACTATGTATGCTTCTTGGGGCTCTAGCTGTAGGGCATCGTGTATTTGTTGAGGCGGGACGGCAAGCGATAGGTTAACATCCCAGTTAGGTAAGAATTTCTGTAATACCTCTAGCTCGTCGATGCGTCGCATACCTTCGAGAATAATCTGAGGGGTGTTAAGGTATACTGGGAGTTCGTATTCTGGCAGCAAGCAATTATCAAACCTGTGTTCTGAAAACGGTGTAGTGAAAGTAGAGAAAATTATTTCCTTGAGTTGTCTTTGAAGGAAGTAAAATAGCTCTTGTTCTTCTACAAGCTGTAACTGTACTAGTGCTTGGCCGAACTTGAGCTGTTTCTGTTTCATAGCCTCGCTAACTCTGGAAAACTCGAATTCGGTGATTACGCCCCACTGCATCAATCTTTCGCCGAGCCTGTCTTCATAGATACTGCTCGTAGCAAATCTGCACGTGCCTAGCTCGAAGTGTATAGTTTTAGTAACTTCGAGGTTTCTGAGGACAAGTATGCCTGTCGAGCCGTTTAGAAACTGCTGGGCTATTATCTTAGGAACGGGCATCATAGAGCTTTAGTGACTAGTGATTTAGTTAGTAGTGTAAGATTATACTTTAGGAAGGGATGTGATACGCAAGAATTTTTGTTATCACTTGCTTAGCAATTTCATGGAGTCCTTAGCTGGCATATAGTTTGGGTCTATAGCTAAGGCTTGCTTAAACATCTCAAGCGCTCTTTTCTTTAGGTTAAATTTGAGATAGAGCTGGCCCAGTTCATAGGGGTAGGTAGGATCAGAGCTGTCGCGGGAGATAGCCTCAAAATAAGCGCCTTCGGCTTCTCGGTGCTTGCCGTTTATTTTAGAGTAGCATCTGGCAAGTTGTGCCCAGAATTCTGGATCGGAGTGGCTAATTTCCAGAGCTTTAGAAATACAGTCGAGCGCCGCCTCAACTTGACCCTCGGCCAGTAACCTTTGGCTTTCCATGTAAAGCGCACTAGCAGATTTTTTCTGGGCTGCCAACTCAAAGGCAGTATCGGTGTTCAGTGTTAGCTTAAGAAGGCCGATAGCACGCCATTTTGCCACTGTTTTTAGAATAATGTCTTCAGGTAGGAAGAGTTCAAGTAACTCTTTTATCGGCATAGGCTTACGCTGTAAGCATTGCAAGATAAGTAGTTGGTCATCGTTGAGACCTAGTTCTTCGGTAGGTGTCGGATGATTATCAACTAGTGAGAGAGGTGTAGATTCATCGTCGAGCAGACTGCGCCAATCATCGCCAAGGGAGTCAAACAGCTCGGTCAAGAGCAGGTAGGTAGGTTTTGAAAACTTGTGCCGTATACTTGTGGGAATTGAGTCGATGAAGCTAAACTCTGAAACTGTCTTAGTAAATGAATTAAATAGGATTTCCTGAAAATTCCTTTCGGTGAGTGATGCCAGATTGTTAACATCAGTGTAATTCATCTCGAGCAGTATTTGCTCCAGTTCGAGGTTAGCTTCGGCGAGTAGTTGTTTTATGAGGTCTACGGCTTCGGTAGAAAGTATTTTCCATCTAAGTAGCGAAGGTAGAAGAGACTCTTGTTCGTTGGTCGAAGCAACCGAGATGATCTCACCTTCTTTGAAAATTATGTCCTTAAGGTCCGAATCTATCTTAACAGTAAGCGTGCCAGTATTACGGCAGGCAAAGTGTTCACCGAGCAGATAGGCCAGTTTCATTGTCTACTCTCACAGAGAAAAGCGTTAGAAAATGTATCAAGGTCTTGGTATATTGGGAAATTATAACCATTCTTGCTGTGTAGCAGAAGTTTTATGATGCAGGTGAAGTCGCTAATTAAGCTAATGCATGTTGCGCAAATATTGAGGTTTGATCAGGCAAGTCCTGACAGCATAGTAGACTCTTATCAATGTACGGTCAGCTTGGCACGGGTAATATCCTCGTGTCTAGAGAAGGCTTCTAAAGGGCAGCACATGGTATTGACAGGTGAGCGCGGGGTTGGCAAGAGTCATATGCTGGCATTCATTCGATCCATCTTGGCCAGTCCAAGCTTGCTGGAGAAGTTAGATGATGAAGCTAAGCGAATAATAAATCCACGATTGCCTTCTGAAAGACCGCTAGTATTTCCGATATATTTCAATGCTGAGTTAGAGGTAGAACGTATAGCAAACGAGTCATTAGGCGCTATAAGAAGCTTGATGTCTCGTGGTAAGCTAGTTACTGTTTTCGTTGACGGGATAAGCAGATATCTAGTTAGCGGTAACTCAAACGTATTGCGGTGGTGGCAACAGTTGCTGGAGCTAGCTGCTGAGGGAGGGATAAAAGTATACGTAGAAATGTATGAAGAAGCTAGCCATCTGGCTACTGGGTCGACTGAGTTTGCGTTCGAGAGCTTAGGACTTTGGGCGCTGGCGGAAGTGTTCGAGCAGCGAATAGCGGTGAAGGATGCCATGCAGAGGTCTGAGCTACGAAAGCTTTATTCTCGGATTAAGGCTGAGCTACCAACATTCTCCGCCACATCAGATGAGTTTGTTAGGCTATATCCAGTACATCCGCAGCTACTTGAACTCATCCCAAACCTAAGAAAATATAGCGGAAAGTTTTCATTTTTTGGTTTCTTCTATTCCGTGATCTCGCGGGCAATGCTAAAGCGCGACTTCAACTTGATAACAGTGGTACACCTTTTCGAAGCGTTTGAGTTTGAGTTTCGCAAGATAGACGATCTGGTTTATTTGCTTTCAGTTTATGACAAATTAAGTGTAACGTTCGTCAGGGCATTGCCGCAGTCACAACAGATCTATGGCAAATTGTTACTTACTGGTTTGACCGTGTTATCTATAAGCGGTAAGGCAAGGACGCTGGCAGAGATTTTAGATGCTGTGATGCTGTTTGATGAAGGAGAAGGTTTCAAGCAGCGAATGGCGTCTTATATGGAGCTTATGGCTATTACGGCTGGGGATAGTATCGAAGTAATCAGGGACGGGGAGTTGGCTTATCGGTTAAGGTTATCCCAAGAAGTAAGGGATCCTGTAGCAGAGGCAGCGGCCCAAATAAGCGATGAGGATGAGCGTTTGACATTGGCTTTGCTTGAAGGGGGCAGTCATTGTTTCAAGGATTGGCCAGCTGAGTTAGGAAGCTGTGGGTATGCTGAGGTAGAGATAATATGGCGAGGGACGGCACGGCGTGGGGCGATACTACTGGGTGAACGGGAAGTAGGTTTTGACTGGGTTCTGCAGATTGTACCTATAAACTCGTTCAAAGGGCAGGGTGAGGACGAACCCTTGAAGGCTCTTGCTGAGCGGACTAACTGTAAGATGTATTGGTATCCGGCAGAACTACTTCCTGAGGAAGTAGAGATTCTCAAAAGGTATGTAGCGGTAGATCAGATAGTAGACATGGCCGCTAAGCTAGACTCAGAAAGGGCATATCTACTGGCGCAAATAGTTAGGATTTTTCTACGTGTATACGTAGAAGCTGGTAGATATGGAGAGTTACTTTTTAGGGTACGTTCAAGGAACTTCGATATCGAAACCAGACTATTTCCGAACAGCAGGCGTCTTGCTGGGGTGCTTGCTAGCATCTTTAGCAATGAGTTAGAAACGTTGTTTCATAGGCATCCCAAGTTTCGATCGGCGCTCGGTGAAAGGGCTTTACGCGAGCTGATCAGGCTATTTTTCTACCATCCGGAGTGGTCTATGGAGCGTAATATCGAGTTGCTGCGTGATTTTGCGGAGCCTCTACAACTAGTTAAACGCGATGTGGCCGGCTGGAGGTTTGTCACTTGGCAGGAAGTAGAAGCCGATACGGCATTAGGGTATTTGCTTACGAAGGTAAGATTGTCACCTCAGCGGTGGGTTAGTAGGGTGGAGCTTGAACGTGTGCTGCGAAAACCGCCGTACGGTATACAACCGCCAGTGGCACTGCTGATGGCAATAGGTGCGGCGGCAGCAGGACTAGTTGTGCTTGCTGATGAACAGGGCGAAGTTATTTTGTCGAGTGCGGGGTTAAGGCAGGGTGCAGATGTAAACTCTTATTCCAGGATCTACGATGCAGAGCTGCTGCAAGAGCCGGTTGTAAATGCTGAGGAGGTGTACTTTAAGGGACAACTGGACGAGCTACTGGAGGATGCACTGCAAGAAGCCTTTGGAGAGCCGATACAGGAGTTTGATGATGAACCGTGTTTTACGAGTGAGGACGTGCTAGTAGAGTTCTATCAAACGGGATTTTTCACTCAGACGGGTAGCAGGCGTAGTGAGGTTAATCAGGAAGTAGCAGCTCCTGTCGAGGAGGTTGTATCTCAAGAGGTCTCGCAAGTGATTGCACAGCGCAGAGTGGTGAACGAGAGGGTATCTAGGAAGGAAGTAGAGTATTTGTGCAGGGAATTTTTCGAGGCTTGTAGAATTTATGAACAACAGCAGACAATTTCTGAGGAAAGCTTGGAAGCTATGATCTTTGATGCAGCCCGGCGTTTGATGATTGAGAAGCGGCTTAAGGAGGTAGTGTGTGTTGTCGAGCTAGAAGGAGGAAAGGTGCATATAAGCTTGCAAGGTAGTCGAGCGAGTTTGTTTGACGGACAAAGACAGAAGTACAGGTTGATATAATGCCCTCGGAAAGAGCCATTGGAGGATTTACCGAGGGCATAGAAAGCACTAACGTTCATCTATAGGTATGTAGTTTCTGTTTCTGTGTCCCAGATAGATTTGGCGGGGACGTGCAATCTTTTGCTCTGGATCCTGGAGCATTTCCTCCCACTGAGCTAGCCAGCCTACAGTCCTAGGTACAGCAAAGAGGACGGGGAAGAGGTCTACGGGTAATCCCATCGACTGGTAGATAAGGCCGGAGTAGAAGTCAACATTGGGGTATAGTTTGCGTTTGATGAAGTATTCATCATTGAGGGCTATCTTTTCAAGCTCGAGTGCTATATCAAGTAGAGGATTACGGCCGGTAACCTCGAAGACTTGATGCGCCATTTCTTTGATAATCTTTGCTCTTGGGTCATAATTTTTATAAACTCTATGTCCGAAGCCCATGAGTCTACGTTCGCCGCGTTTGACTCTTTCTATGAAAGCAGGGATGTTATCTTTAGAACCTATTTCGGTCAGCATTCTTAGTACGGCTTCGTTAGCACCGCCGTGCAATGGACCGTAGAGGGCTGCGACAGCAGCAGCCGTAGCCGAGTAAGGATCGACTTCGGAGCTGCCTACGCTACGCATGGCGTTGGCCGAGCAGTTTTGTTCATGGTCGGCATGGGTTATAAAGAGGATATCTAGCGCCCGCTCTATGACGGGATTAGGTTTGTATTTAACCTCGGTCATCTTGAAGAGCATGTTGAGGAAGTTGCCTACATAGGACAGGTCGTTGTCTGGGTAGGCATAAGGCAAGCCTCTGCTGTGGCGGTAAGCGAAGGCAGCGATGGTGGGCATTTTGGCTATCAACCTGTATATCTGCTTGCGGCGTATTTCGGGATCTTTTATAGCCTTAGCTTCTGGGTAGAAGGTAGATAGTGCGCCCACGGTACTTACAAGCATGCCCATCGGATGGGCGTCATAATGGAAACTGTCCATCATCTTGCGGATGTTTTCATGAATAATAGTGTGTGTGGTGATGTTGTATGTCCACTCTTCGAGCTGTTTTTTGTTAGGTAGTTCGCCGTGGAGTATGAGGTAAGCAGTTTCAAGGTAGGTGCTCTTTTCGGCGAGTTGTTCTATTGGGTAGCCTCTGTATTCAAGGATGCCCTTGTCGCCGTCGATGAAGGTTATTTTGCTGCGACAGGAAGCGGTATTCGTGAAAGCTGGATCGTAGCTCATTAGACCGAAATCGTCATCACTAACTTTTATTTGACGTAAGTCCATAGCGCGAATAGTGCCGTTTGTGATAGGTATCTCATAGGTTTTGCCGGTGCGGTTGTCGATTACCGTGAGAGTATCTTTCATAATCCTTCTCCTCGAGTAAGCAGGCTTTTGGGAAGGGCTTATTATATCGAGCGAATGAAGCTAAGTCTAGGAAGGTGGGAGGAGTTTTGTGGTAGCCATAGGTTTTTTGGGTTTTGGTACAGTAGGGTCTGGAGCGGTAAAAATTTTGAGCGAAGGCGTTGGTGAGTTGGAGCGTAGAGCAGGATGTAGTTTGCGGATAAAGTCGATATGCAGTCGATCGATCTTCAATAGGGACAGGTCGGTAGTGCCTTCAGGTGTAAGCTTTACTGTGGATGCCTACGAAGTAATAGATGATCCTGAAATAGACATAGTAGTAGAGGCGATAGGGGGGATAGAGCCTGCTAGGGAGTATTTGGTGAGAGCTATAGAAGCAGGCAAGTCGGTAGTCACAGCAAACAAAGCTTTGCTGTCTAGGCATGGATTAGATTTGGCTAAGCTAGCGATGGTACGAGGAGTGGCTTTGGGGATAGAGGCGTCCGTAGCTGGCGGAGTGCCAGTACTTACGGCAATCCGTGAAGGGCTAGCTGGAGAGAGTTTTGAGCGTGTCTATGGCATATTGAATGGCACGACGAACTATATACTCACAGAAATGGAGCGAAGTGGGAAAGGTTATGGTGAGACACTTGCAGAAGCGCAGGCTTTGGGCTATGCCGAAGCTGATCCTAGCCTTGACGTAGAGGGATTAGACGCTAGGGACAAGCTGGCGATATTGTGCACGTTGTGCTTTGGAGGGGCGGTATCGGTAGAGAGCATACCGACGATAGGGATCAGCTCTGTAGAGTCTTGTGACGTGGCATATGCAAGCGATCTAGGGTATACGATAAGGTTAGTATGCAGGGCGGAGCGTTGCGATGGCAAGTTAGTAGTGTCAGTTCGGCCAACGCTGGTGGGTTTGGATACACCGTTCGGTAGGTTGAGAGGAGCTATGAATGCCGTATTGCTAGTTGGTAGAGCTGGCGGAAGTAACTACTTGCAGGGAAAGGGCGCAGGAGCTGGGCCTACTGGGGTGGCAATAGTATCTGACATAGTACGTATAGCTAGAGGTGAAAAAATTAATCCCTTGGGGTACGTAGAGATGAAGTCTGTGGAACTCGCTTGTAGTGATCGAGCTCAGAGATGGATGTTAAGGATGAAGGTTTGCGACAGAGCAGGAATAGTGGCAAAGTTGGGTGAGATATTGGCTTCGCATGAGATAAGTATTGATGCGGTACTTCAGAACAAGCGGTATACGGCGCGAGAGACTCTACCCTTTATCATTACTTTGAACGAGACTAGTGATTTAGCGGTGCAAAAGGCGGTAAGCGAGATAGCGAGACAAGACTTTGTGGTAGGTGCTCCAACGGCATATCCGATATTGGATTTAGGGTAGGGTTGGCATGGTCTGCTTAGAGAAGAGGCTGAAGGGTACGAGGTCACCTTTCTCCTTCATCATAGCAAAGAGAATGGTTCTATAGGCTGCTACGTGCTGTAGTTCTATGGGCAGAGTGGATGCAACGACGTTGCGTGCTTCGCTAGAGGCAAGGTTGGCCGCTGCGTCGAAGTAGGTCTTAGAAATAAACAGCTCTAGCTTTAGGAAGTAGTTAAGTAAATCCTTTTCAGCGGTAGAATCGGGCAGTGGGAAGTGGCCGAGGTTTTCTATAAGTGGCGGAGTAGCAGAAAAGTAGATGCGCATTGCTTTGTAAAGCCTATCTCTATGATGTGAGTGGTCATAGACAAAATCGACAGCGATGTCTAGTAGGTTGGGAGTTTTAAGGAGGTCCTTGCTTATAGCGGCTTGGTAAGTGTTGATAGCTTTTTGCTCTAGCTGTATAGCTGCAGCGAGGAAGGAAGAATCCTTGGCTTTTGTCTGAGGTTCTAGAGCGAGGTAAGTCAAGTCAGTTAGAAACATGTGGTGTCTCCAGGGGGTAAACTGTTAGATGAGATTATCTGCAAGTTTGGTCTAGAGAGCAAATAAAAATACTTTCGGGGTCAGATTTGTTATACTGTTGGACTGAAGCAGAGTGGATTAACTTAGCTCAGGGAGATCAGATGAACAGGCGCGAAGTATTAGCAGGTTTGCTCGGGGCGTCAACTTTGGCAGTGGTTGGCCGAGCTCAAGGAAAGAGTGCTGCGGAAAACGACTTTGAAATACTCCTAGCAGCAATCGAGTTAGAGCAGCGTGCTATAGAGACATATCGTGAGCTGGTCAAGTTGCTCAAAAGCAAGGAGTATATGGACATGGTTAACTCGTTTGTGCGTGACCATGCAGCTCACAAGGAGGCACTGGTAGCGGTTATAGCAAACGAGTTGAAAATGCAGCCTCGCCAGATCGAAGTGACCCCTTTTCAGATACCTTCTGTCAAGAAGGATGTTGATGCTGTAAGGTATGCTGCGGTATTGGAAACGGTCATTGCGAAGAGCTATTACGACGGATATGGAGGAAAGCTGCTTACCAGAGTGGGGCGCTCGATCTTTCTGGATATATGTGCCGTAGAGGCTCAGCATGTTGGGGTACTGAGGACATTGTTAGTTCTGAAGCTCAAAGACAAGATAGCACCCTATAACGGCAAAGTAGTGCCGTATGCGCTAATGGAGCTGTATGGTAAGACTGAACTGCCTCAATAGTTAAGCCGTTTTTAGCAATCCGGAGCGCATTACTCTGTAGTAGAGTACTTCAGGGTTAAACGGCTTAAGTAGGAAGTCCAGGTATGGGTCTTTTTGTTCGGCGACTTTGCGTCTGCCGGTTCTATCGCCGCTTATGATGAGGATTGGTACTTGAGCAAGTTCAGGCGTACTGCGTATTTGATGTAGTAACTCTAGGCCGCTGAAGTTGGGCATGTGCAGATCGAGGAGTATAAGTTTGATTCTGTGAGATTCGAGCTGTAGGATGAGCGCAGCTCTCTTGGGATCGGTCGTGGTAACTACCTCATAGACAGCGTTTTCTTTGGCCTGAAGAAAAACTTTGATAGCTTCCAGCAGGTCCGCTTCGTCGTCTACTACAAGGATCAGGGCTTTGTCACTATCGTCACCATCCATGGAGATCCCCTCAAATAGTTCTGTAGGGCGTATTTTATCATTTTATTTCTCAGGTACAACTGAGAAATTGGAGCTGAGATCAAGAAGGTTTGTTAAGTGTTAAGATGGATTTTCAAAGAGGAGACGGAAGGCGATAAAATCAAGATATGTGGATGCTAGCGTTAGTGTTGAACATGTTTATTGCTGCAGAAGGCGGTAGAGGAGAGTTGGGGGAGGGGAGGGAGCACGTCAGAAAGGGTAGCGTGAGATGGTATTACGAGCGGGCTGTGGCGTACTATGCTTTGGAACGTACCGGAAAGGCTACTATAGAGCTGTATAAAGCGGTTGAATTAGATAGTAGTGACGCAGAGGTGAACTTTTTGTTGGGTTCATTGCTTTATGGAAGAGGGCAGTGGGCAGAAGCAGTAAAGTATTTGGAAAAGGTAGATGTAGGAAATCCGATAGCTACTGTGCAGTTAGCTGAAAGCTATGTGATGCTAGGTGATTACAGGAAAGCGCTGTCGAGGTTAGAGCAGTTGTTTAAGATAATGCCGCTTGACGAAGGTTTGAAGCAGCGACTCGAAGTAGCTCGTTTGGATTTAGTTGCAGAGCGGAGTACTGAAGTCTTGGCAGAGATGCTGCTTGAGTTTATTTCTGAAGTCGCTAGAGTCTATGAGTTGAGCGAGCCTGTTTTGGAGTTCTTAAAGGGTAGAGGAAAGCTGGACCCAATATTGGTAATATCTTATGCATTGGAAGAGGACGGCAGTAGCAAGTACATAAAAGAAGAGTTACATATAAGAGGTGGGTTTGGACCTGTGCTGCTTGCGTTGTTAGCGCGAGAGGAACTCGCGCGGGGGCATCGACAAGAGGCGTTGCAGTACCTAGAGGCAGCGGTAAGGCAGTTGGAACATTTGGGTTTAAGCGAAGCAGCCGGGGACTTTTCGACGGAAGAAATAAGAAAGTTGAGAGGTGAGGGCCGGAGATGAGTAAGAAGCAGCACAGATATGGGAGGGAGCCACATTCGGAGCGCTCGTTTTATGAGCAGTCTTTTTTAAAGACTCGTCACTACGGACTGGAAGAGCTAGACTTAGTAAACGTCATCAAGGGTGGCGAGGACACTTATTTAGAACTGAAGGTGAGATTTACCAACACCCAGAAGTTGGTAGCAGAGATAGTTGCCATGGCAAATACTGGTGGCGGCGCAATAATATTCGGCGTTAATGACAATCACAGAGTTGAGGGCATAGACGATCCTGAAGACATAGAGGAACAGCTGCGTGAAATATGTGCTTATGAGATAAAGCCGCCTGTGTTTCCGTACATAGACAAGATATGTTTCGACAATGGTAGGCGGATACTAGTGCTGGAGGTGGACAGCAGGGCAGCTCCGCACTATGCGTTTGACTATCGGTATTACATAAGAGAAGGCTCTAGAAAGCGCGAGGCGACGGTTACAGAGCTAATGCAGCTTTACGCTAAGCTTCGGCCTACCGGCTTTGAGTCGGTGCCATTAATAGGCACGACGATATCGGATGTCGACGAGGCTATTTTGTGGGACTACGTGCGCAAGTGTCAGGCGGAAGATTTCAAGCCTTGTGGATATCCAACGGCTGAGGTGATGAAAGAGATGGGGTTAGCAATCGACTACGGTGAGCAGACAGTGCTTACCGTAGCCGGGCTTTTGTTATTTGGTAGTGTCAGTAGCATTAAGGAGAAGTTTCCGCGCAGCCGGTTGGAAGCTGTGAGGTACTCAGGTAGCAGAGGAGACATAGTGGAAGCTTGTACCTACTATGGAAATGTAGTAGTGCTATACGAGCTGGGACTTGGCTTTATAAACAGGTACTGTGATCTGTGGAGTGAAGGAGCAGTTTTGAGAAAGGTGCCAAGCGAGGGACTGGCACTTGCCCGAGGCAATTACTCGGAGATGGCTGTCAGAGAAGTGCTTTCAAACGCATTGGTACACAGGGATTATTATCGGCCTGAAGGAATAAAGTTGAGTGTGTTTGATGATAGGATAGAGTTAACGAATCCTGTTGCAGGTGAGCTGTCAAGGAAAGCAATAGAGCTGTATGGTCTGAAGCAGAGGCCCAATCCTCGAATTGAGTCAGTATTTGAGCAGTACGTCTGCCGAGGGAGAAGAGGAGGGCTACTGGCTGCAAGGAGGGTGAGTAAAAAGATAGGAAGCACCTTGAAGCTAATGAAGAGCAGGGAAGAGTTTAAGGTTGAGCTAAGTGCTGCTTAGACAGCTTCTGGTAAAAGTGCTTTTATCTCCCTTACGATGTTTTTGATTTCATCTTGGTCAGACACGGCCATCATAATGAGCTCATAGCCGTTGTATATACATATAACGCCGTTCGAGAAGAGGTAGACTGCTTGTAGTACAGGGTTAGCACCAAGGATAAGCTCTAGAGGGAAGCCTACGATTTTCCTAGGGGAGAAAATTTCGCTCAGGATGACTAGCCCGCTGGCTATATTGAAAGCTGCGACGAGCGGTGCGCCTACGAACTTGGCAATATCTAACTCAAACTCAAGGCGTAGACGTTCGGCGTCAGAGAGTTTGTTCTCAGCCAAGAGTCGCTTTTGCTTTTCCAAATAGTCCTGGTATTTTTCGGAAAGTTTTTTAGAAGCGAGGGCTAGCGCAGCAGATTTAAAGAACCAGTGGTTGCCAAGCCCAAGTTTAGTACCAATATTAGGCCAAGCAACTCCTAGGCGAGAGCCAAGTAAGATGGACAATATAGTTGCAGTAGCTTTTGTCGGGTTATTTTTCACCCAGCTGAGGAGTGAGCTTGCTCCCTGTGATAGCGATTGGGCAAGGTGTGAAGCAGCTTGGGAAGAGTTGTAGGCTTCGGATGCCTTTTCGTAGTAGTCTCTAGCTTTTTGCGTATAATCTTTTGCCTTGTCGCTAAGTTCTGAGGCAACTTCCGATGCTTTGTGCGAGCTTTGCCGGAAAGCCTCGGCAGCCTTTTCTCCAGCGGCTCTCGCTTGCTCAACAAAGCGCTCATCCAGCTGGGAAATTTGTTGCTGGAAATGCTCGGTGAAAGCTTCTTTGCCGGACCTAGCAAGGTCGCCGATCGATTCGGCACCCTTTCTCACGGCATCTTCGGCAGCTTTGATACTGCCGTCTATCTTGTCTTTTATCTTGAACTTGTCATCTAGCTGTTTAGCTGTTTCTTCAGCTTTTTTTCTCCACTGCTGGAACCGGTCTGTATATCGCATCAGAGTTCCCTTTCGTCATTAATTACACCGCTCTGTATTATATACTTAGCTAAGACTTAAGGCTATATTTTCGTAGTTTACGGTTGTTTGTACAGTCTAGAAAAAACTTGAACAGTATCGGTTGGTGTGTTATATATTTTGCCTACTTTACGGCGTCGTCTAGAAGAGCTATTGGCTTGTAACTGAGTATTAGTTTTGAGGTTAGTTTGCAATGTCTAATGCTGTGGTAATGTATGAGGAAGAGTATCAGCAGATAAAGTCGATCATTGCCAAGCTGTGTGATGACGCCAATGCTAAGATGGTATTTTTAGTAGATAAGAATGGGCAACAAATAGCTTCGCATGGAGAGATAGGCAATATAGATACGACGTCGCTAGCATCGCTTACGGCAGGCAATGTTGCTGCTACTGACGGACTAGCTAGGTTAATAGGTGAGAAAGAATTTCCGGTACTTTCGCACGAAGGTGAGCGCGACAACATACACATCTCGATAGTAGCTCAGCGAGTAATATTGGTAGTGATTTTTGACGAGAGGTCAAGTCTGGGACTTGTAAGACTAAGGGTAAAGCGTGCTTCGAATGAGCTTACCGAAGTGTTTGAGTCAATAATGAGGAAGATCGAGGCAGAAAAAGAGCGCGGTGCAGATTTTGACTCGCCTTTTGCCGAGATTACAGATGAAGATATTGACAATCTATTCCGGGAATAGAAAATATCTTAAAAAATTACGAAGGGTCGTTTAGCCTTGACATTCATAAATTACGCTTCCCGCGAGATAAACTGTAAGATAGTCTATTATGGCCCTGGTCTTGGGGGCAAGACTACAAATCTGCAATACATCTATGACACTACTGCGCCACAAGCCAAGGGGAAACTGATCAGCTTGGCTACGGAGACAGATCGTACGCTGTTCTTTGACTTCCTGCCACTAGAGTTGGGTACAGTGCGCGGGTTCAAGACGCGCTTTCACCTGTATACAGTCCCAGGGCAGGTTTTCTATGATGCCTCCCGTAAACTAATACTAAAGGGAGTGGATGGCGTCGTCTTCGTAGCTGATAGCCAGGTCGAGCGCATGGACGCTAATATAGAATCGCTGTGGAACCTGGAGACGAATTTGAAGGCGCAAGGGTATGATCTGATGAAAATTCCCTATGTTTTGCAGCTCAACAAACGTGACTTGCCTAATGTTGTAAGCGTGGAGGAGTTGAAAAGGGAATTGATGAGGAAGGGCGAGCCTGTTTTTGAAGCTGTAGCAAACAAGGGTATAGGCGTGTTTGATACGCTGAAGGCCGTGGCTAAGCAAGTGCTCGTGGAGCTCAAGAAGGGAAGCGGTGGATAGGTTAACAAGTATATACTGGATTGTTTGCAGTAAGATGGCGCCTTGTGGCGCTATCTTTTTTTCGGAAGGTTCTGCTGGAGATGCATATAAAGACTGCGTTGATAAGCGTTTCAGATAAAACAGGCTTAGTAGAGCTGGCTAAGTTTCTTGCGGCACACCACGTCAAGATGCTCTCTACGGGTGGTACGGCTAGCGTGCTTAGAGAAGCAGGAATAGCAACCGTGGAGGTGTCACAGCTAACCGGCTTTGCCGAGATCTTAGGAGGCAGAGTGAAAACTTTGCACCCGCGGATATATGCCGGACTGCTAGCAGAACGAGATAAGCCTGAGCACCAGCAGATGATGCAGCAGCTAGGACTAGATTACATCGACTTGCTTGTCGTGAACCTATATCCGTTCAAGCAGGCTTTGAGCGGACCACTAGAGGTGGCAATAGAAAATATAGACATCGGTGGAGCAGCAATGATTAGAGCTGCGGCGAAGAATTATCGGTTTGTGACGGTGGTAGTTGATCCTGCTGACTATAATCTGATAGTGCGTGCTATAGAAGGCGATGAGCTTTCAGAAGCGTTGCGACTGAGGTTAGCGACAAAAGCCTTTTCTCATACGGCGAAGTATGACTTGACGGTGGCAGCATATTTTGCTGGTCTAAGTAAATGCTTACCGGAAGAATTGGGAACTGTCGAGGACGAAGAACAGATCCTATTTCTTAAACGCAAGACAAAGCTTAGGTATGGCGAGAATCCTCACCAGTTTGCAGCTTTGTATGTAGATGCCTTCAGGCCATGCTCAGGCATAACCGAGGCTGTGCAACTTCAAGGTAAAGAACTTTCTTACAACAATTACCTGGATATGGATGCTGCAGTAGGGTTAGTGGATGAGCTGGACGAGGTTGCGTGTGTGATTGTAAAGCATACTAACCCATGCGGAGTAGGGCTTGGGAGAAGTGCCTTAGAGGCGTTCCTTGAAGCGAGAGCTGTAGATCAAGTCTCCGCATTTGGTGGGATAGTGGCATTTAATGCTCCTGTTGATGCTGTAACGGCTGAGGAGATAGCGAAGACGTTTTTTGAAGTGATCGTAACTCCTGGTTTTAGCAAAGAAGCTTTGGAAAGGCTTAGCCAAAGGAAAAATTTGCGGCTGGTGGTAAGAGCTTCTAGTGGCGAGAGAGGGCAAGAAGTTAGGTCGGTAGAGGGAGGGGGTCTGCTAGTGCAGACAAGCGATGATAGAACTTTCGAGCGTGCAGGATGCCAAGTCAAAACCAAGCGCCAACCGACGGAACTAGAGTGGCAGGATATGAAGCTAGCATGGACTATCTGCAAGCACGCGAAATCTAATGCTATAGTTTATGTTAGGAACAGCAAGCTGCTTGGCATAGGAGCTGGACAGACAAGTCGAATCGACGCTGCCAGGTTCGGAGCACAAAAAGTAGAAAGTGGTTTGTCTGCGGCGGTGATGGCAAGTGATGCCTTCTTTCCGTTTAGAGACAGCGTGGATGAAGCAGCAAGGCAGGGCGTAACTGCCATAATCCAGCCGGGAGGCTCCATAAGAGACCAAGAGGTAATTGATGCGGCTGATGAGCATAACTTAGCCATGGTGTTTACCGGCATACGGCACTTACGGCATTGATGGGAGGGGGAGAATTGTGCAAGACGAAGGAGAAAAGATAAGGTGTCGCTACTGTAGCAAGCAGAACAAGGTTAGGAGAGCGACCGAAAAGAAAGTGCGCTGTGGCAACTGTAAATTGCCGCTTAGTGACGATCCTCATAAGAAGTGGCAGTATCTGGATCCGGATACTTACATACATCCGCTTGATAGGCAAGCTCTGTCAGCACTTCGGAAAATCCCGGGTATAGATAGTGTGCTTAAGAAGCTGCTTGAGGTGACGCATGAAAGATCCAGCAAGGTCTTCTTTACGGCCAACGCCGTGCAGGTAACCCCGCGTCAGTGTCCCGATCTGGATGCAAAGCTTGAGGTCGTCTGCTCGACTTTGGGTATAGAAAAGCCGCATCTGTATGTTTCGGTCACGGGGCCACAAGGAGGGCTTGGCTTTAATGCCTTCACCGGAGGCGTCGAGCAGCCTTTCATAGTCATATATTCCTCGTTGCTTGAACGCCTTGACGATCTGGAAGTACTGGCTGTCCTTGCTCACGAAGCTGGACACATACATGCGAAGCATCTGTTGTATAAGGTTGCTGCAGACATACTGTTCTTACTGACAGACGTAGTGCTTAGGTTGGGCCCGTTTGCAGGCATAGCAGATTTGTTCTCGCTGCCGGCGAAGCTAGCGCTGCTTACTTGGCGGCACAAGGCCGAGCTTAGCTGCGATAGAGCCTCACTTCTTGTGACACAGGATGAGCGGGTGGTGATAAGCGCGCTGATGAAAATGGCCGGCGGTACACTTGCCTCTAAGCTCGACCAAGATGAATTTGTAGCGCAAGCGAGGCAGTTTGATAAGAACTTTGCTGAAAACTACCTGGATAAATTCTGGACAACCTTAATAGCAAGTAGCATGAGCCACCCGTTTCCCGTCTGGCGGGTCTCAGAAATACTGGATTGGGCAGAAAGAGAAGACGGTTATAAGCGGATGCTTAATTCCTAGAGAAGGAGGAAGAAATAATGTCACTTTTAACGTCGCTGGCGGCAAACACCCTCAAGCTTAGCTTGGTTCTGGCTCTCAGTGCTGCTGTCTACGCCCAGAAGGGGAAAACATTTACTAATGAAGACTTTGCTTCTGGAAGTAGGACGGAAAGTGCCGAGCAGAAGTCCGAAAAGCCAGAAAAAGAGTCCGGCCAGGCTACAGGAGAGGCTAAGCGAGATTCCAAGAAAGAAGAGGAGGAAAAGGCTTGGCAGCAGCAATATAGCCAGGCGCAAGATAAGATGCGCAGCTTGGATATGCAACGCACTAGAATAGAGTTGCAGATACAAGAGCTGCGTAATCAGCTAAGACAGCCTCAGGCTGGCTCTGAGATATCGGCCCAGATAGCAGATCTGCAGGAACAGCTTAAGCAGCTTAATGGTCAGTACGAAGATGCGCGCCGGGAGGTAAACAAGCTCAAGGATGAGGGTAGCACAAAGGGCTTTAAAGAGAAACCTGATCAACCAGCGCCAGGACAAAGTAGGAAGGACTATAACGAATCCCGAGCGAGAAGCTTGGAGGAAAGGATAAGGGCGGCCGAGGAGAAGATCAGAATGTATCAATTGCGGATAAACGAGGCTAGGACGCGGACTTTTCAGGCAAGGCCTAGCCAATTGAGAATAGGTGATCCGTACTACACAGATCCAGAACTGCGTAAGACTATCGAGGAGTCTGAAAAAGGTATACAGGAAGCACAACAAGAAATACAGCGGCTCAATGAAGAGGTTGAGCGGCTCAGGCGTGGGAGATGAATGGACATCCTCATAGTTGAGGACAAGGACTCCTTGCGTCAGGTTCTGCGACTAACGCTCGAGCATGCTGGCTATCAGGCTTTAGAGGCAAGAGACCTCGCAGAAGCTGTCAAGGTACTCGACAGTAGAGCAATCCAGCTTGTGCTGACCGACCTGAGGTTGCCCCGCGGCAGTGGTCTTGACGTGCTTAAGTACTCCAAGGAAGTTTGTCCAGAAGCACCGGTAATAGTGATGACTGCGTATGGATCGGTAGATGAGGCAGTACAAGCTATGAAGGAAGGAGCATACGACTTCCTGCAGAAACCTGTGGATACGAGGCATTTGCTGCTGCTGATGGAGCGGGCAATAGAATCGATGCGGTTGCGCACGGAAAATCTTCTTCTCAAAGAGGAATTTTCACGCAGGTACGGCTTTCCGCGGATAATAGGCGAATCCGAAGGTATCAAGAAGGCTAGTAAAGCTATCCAGCAGGTTGCAGATACGGACGCTACAGTTCTGCTGCTTGGAGAGTCTGGGTGCGGGAAGGAGCTTTTTGCACGTGCCGTTCACTATCTCAGCAAGCGGCGCGAAGGCCCTTTCGTGGCTATTAACTGTGCTGCTATACCTGAGTCACTCATTGAGAACGAACTGTTTGGGCATGAGCGAGGAGCATACACAGGGGCTGACTCTAGGGCTATAGGAAAGTTTGAGCTAGCGCAGAACGGGACCTTGTTTTTGGATGAGATAGCTGAGCTCCCACCTAATTTGCAAACAAAGCTGCTACGCGTGCTTCAAGAGCGCCGTATCACTCGCGTGGGCGGCCGTAGCGATATTCCTGTAAACGTGCGGATTGTGGCCGCAACAAACCAGGATCTGGGAAAGGCTATGTCCGAAAAGCGATTTCGCGAAGACCTATACTTTAGGCTAGCTGTCTTCCCAGTAGTGATACCACCGCTGCGCGCAAGGCGGGAAGATATAGAACCCCTGGCACTGGAGTTCTTGAGGCGATATGCTAGAGAGATTCGCAAAACGGACCTTTCCTTTGACGAAGAGGCCCTGGCGGCGCTTAAGTCTTATGACTGGCCCGGAAATGTGCGTGAGCTGGAAAACTGCATAGAGCGGGCAGTCATATTGTGCGATGGTAAGAAGGTCACTTCTGTAGATCTGCAGCTCGAGCAGACCCGTAAGGTTGAACCGAGCGAGTTTGACTACAGCGGATCGCTTGACGAGGTCAGCGAACGGGCGCTCAATTTGGTTCAGAAAAAAAAGATAGAGATGGCACTACGCGAAAGTGGCTTTAACAAAGCCAAGGCTGCTGAATCGCTGAGGATAAGCTACAAGACGCTGCTTAGCAAAATGAAAGAGCTGAAGATAGATCTACCCTAGCGACCTAATAAACTCTTCCAGTCTGTGCTTTATTTGATCTCTTACCTGTTTAAAAGCGGCAAGCCGCTCAGCATCCGTACCTGTGACAGCTGCCGGATCCTCAAAGCTCCAGTGCAACACCTGTTTTGCGGGAAAAAATGGGCACTCCTGCCTCGCACTGTCGCAAACGGTTATCATGACATCAAAGTCTTTTCCTAAGAACTCGTCAACCGACTTCGACCGATGTGAGGAGATATCTATGCCGAGGTCAGCCATCGCAGCAATGGCGAGCGGGTGGACACTGCCAGGTCGTGTTCCTGCGGAGTGAACCTCCAGGTTGCCATCGGTTAGACTCCTCAGTAGGCCTTCAGCCATCTGCGATCTGGCACTGTTTGCGGTACAGAGTATAAGCACTCTTTTCATGTTCTCCAACCTGTTTCGTGTGAAAAACCTGCGCTTAGAATTTAGCGGAAGTGGTTTGCCTGTTGAAGTAAAGATTTCGTTAAAGGAACTTCCTTTCCGAGGCTTGCCCGGTTAAGCGTGGTCGGAGTGTCAGTCTCGGATGGCTGAGAGGATAGCACGAGCACCCTATTATGTCAGAGCCCTAGCAAGCGCCTCATTCGATACTTGAGCACGACCAGATCTATAACCTGTATGGCGGCCTGACGCTCTTCGGGGGGGACTTCAGATAGCTCCCTTAGCTTTTCCAGGAGGATAGCATCCATGAGAGTATCTGCCGGGGTCTTTTCATCTGGTTTGTCATTCGGAGCGGCTGGTTGATTGGTGGTTTGTTCACGACAGAGGTAGTCTAGACTGACTCCCAAGATTTCGGAAAGTTTGATTAAGACGTCGCTTGAGGGAAGGTTTACACCTCGCTCATATGCAGAGATCTGCTTCTGATGCACTCCTATCTGCTGTCCTAGCTCAGCCTGGCTTAGACCTAAAAACCGTCTTCTATCCCTAATTTTATCCCCTAAACTTCTAAGCATTTTAGACCTCTCTACTTAGCATTGATGCTTCTAGAATAGCATTAAACCCTTGTAGTGTCCAAAACATCTTCTGGTAGGGAAGGTAATAGGAAGGCTTACCTTCCCTGCCAAGATCGTTTACTGTTTGAAGAAAGCGTTTTTGAGTGCACTAGCTGAGGAAGCTGCCCCACCTAGGCTCCAACCGCCGTCGACAGCGAGAACCACGCCGGTGATATAAGAAGCGGCTGGAGTGCATAGCCAGAGGCAGGCGTTTGCTACGTCCTGCTTGGTGCCGAGGCGTCCGAGCGGAACAGAGCTGGCGATGGTAGAACGTATCTCGGCCGTGGGGGCAAGGCGTTTCATCCCTTCGGTGTCGTCTATAGGCCCTGGTACAACGGAATTGACCCGGATCCCGAACGGTGCCCACTCCAGCGCCGCCACGCGTGTTATCATGTCAACGCCGGCTTTGGCAGCACAAACGTGCATTTGTAACTCCATAGGACAGTATGCTTGCGGAGCAGAGATGTTGATGATGCAGGCACCAGGCTTGTGGAGGAATTCGAAGCCGGCTCGTAGCACGTTGAATGTTCCCAGCAGATCTATGTCCACTACTGACTTAAAGGCGTTAGCTGACATGCCTAGCGCAGGGGCAGGGAAGTTGCCAGCAGCACCCGAGATGAGCACGTCAAACGGGCCCAGTTTGTCGTGAGCTTGCCTTAGAGCTTCCTGAGTTCCGGCAAAGTCTCTGACATCGGCGGTAAATCCTGCAATGTTGCTGGAGTGCTGGTTCAGCAGCTTTACAGCCGCTTCTACCTTCTGTTGCGAGCGAGAAAGCACTGCCACAGAGGCACCGGCAGCAGCGAATGCTTCAGCGATGGCTAAATTAATGCCGCTTGTGCCACCTGCAACGAACACCACTTTATTGGTAAAGTCAAACATGGGTTATACCTCTCTTTCCATAAATGTTTGGTTGGGGACTGGCGTATTTCAGTTCTTCGAGGAGGCTGCCGGATTGAGGCAGCCTATTAGCTTTCCAAAGGTAAGCCCTTGTACCAGCACGGAGAAGCTGACTGTAAGGTAAGTAACCGCAAGCAGCATCTCGCGTTCCTGGCCACTTGGAAGCGACAGGGCAAGCGCTATGGATATTCCGCCACGTAAGCCTCCCCAGGTGAGTAGGAATCCAGTTCTTAAAGGAGGTCCTAGCTTTGGTCCAGGAAGCGCTATTGGCAGGATCACACTCACGTAGCGGCCTACGAGGGAAGCTGCTATGCCGAATAGTCCGGCGGCGAGGTAGCTCCAGGTTAATGGTATGACGATTAGCTCAAGGCCTATTAATACGAACAGCACCGAATTAAGGATCTCGTCAATCAGCTCCCAGAAAGTGTCTAGATGCTGGCGGGTGGTTTCAGACATAGCGTGCGAGCGGCCTTGGTTACCTATTAGAAGGCCGGCCACAACTATGGCTATCGGAGCCGACAGATGCAGCGCCTCGGCAAGGGTGTATCCTCCGCAAGCGAGGGCGAGGGTAAGCAGTATCTCGACCTGATAAGCGTCAACTGATTTGAGGAATATGTAGAAAGCATAGCCGATTGCCAGCCCGAACGCTGCGCCGCCTACGGCTTCCTGAAGGAGAAGTAGTAAAACCTGGCTAGCGGTTGGCGCTTGGGGGCTTGTAAGGAAGCTGAGGATTGTCAGGAAGACAACTACGCCGACGCCATCGTTAAACAGCGATTCGCCGGCTATCTTCGCCTCGAGGACCTTCGGTGCTCCGACCTTCCTTATTATGCCGAGAACTGCTATCGGGTCCGTTGGCGAGGTCAGAGCTCCGAATAGGAGGGCGTATATAAGGGGCAGTTGCATTCCGGCGTAGCTGAGACCCGCCCAGAAGAGCGCTCCAGTGGCTACTGCAGCGATGGCTACGCCAACGGTAGACAAGATGGTCAGCGGCAGGCGCACGGCTTTGAGATCTCCGAGATCCACATGTAGAGCTCCGGCAAACAGCAGTAGCGCAAGCATGCCGTGCAGCAGCATCTGCTCGAAGTCTATCTGGTTGACAAACAGAGCAATCCGATTTAGCTCGACGAGCCCCAACTTGCCCAGACCTACTGCAACTAGTGAGGCAAGCATTGATAATGCCATCAGGCCTATTGTTGGTGGAAGCCTGACAATCTTATGATTGATGTAACTTGCGGCTGCAGCAGTAGTCAGTAGTACTGATATTGTCTGGAATATCTTCATAGGCTCTCGCTTGGCCTAACAAGCTTAGCTTTGCCTTTTGAGGCAGTCAACTTGCGTCATCCGGTTCAGGGCTTTCAACTGGATGTAGTTGTGTGTTAGATTATGCCCTCGTGGCGAGCGCAAGGGCGTTGAAGGTTTTTGTGGAGCCTTGCAGGATGAAGATAGAGTGTGATTTTGGCGGTGCGAGTAATAATCTACACTGGCAAAGGTGGAGTGGGTAAAACGTCAGTTGCGGCGGCGACGGCATTGGCAGCAGCGCAGCGAGGTCTAAAAACGGTGGTAATGAGCACCGATGCAGCTCATAGTCTCGGCGACTGCTTGGGTGTGGAGTTAGGCGATGTTCCAAAGCAAGTGGCAGAGAACTTAGCGGCAGTGGAAATTAACTCCTACAGGGAGTTGGAGCTGAATTGGGGAGCGGTGCGGGAGCACATCGCTCGGTTGGTTGCGCTGCAAGGACTTGATGAGGTTTTGGCGGATGAGATAGCTGTATTGCCGGGGATGGATGAGCTGTTTAGTCTTGCCAGGATAAAGGATCTGGCAGCCAGTTATGACCTGGTGGTAGTTGACGCTGCGTCGAGCGGGGAAACCCTGCGTTTACTTGCACTGCCGCAAACATTGTCATGGACGGTGAAACTTCTCAGGCGCGCCCGGGCAATTGTAAAGCCGTTTGCTGCAATAGCCGGACCTCTTGAAGACTATCTGGCACCGGAAGAGGTCTTTGAGGCTCTGGATGAAATGTTGACCAAACTCAGGTCGCTCAAATCACTGCTGGGGGATACAGTATCCACTTCCGTGCGGCTGGTTCTCAATCCTGAAAAGGTGGTTATTCAGGAGTCCAAGCGCACGCTTACGTACCTGAGTCTCTATGGCTTGCTGGTGGATGCGGTTATTGTCAACAGAGTGCTCAGCAAGGAGGCTGGATATCTTGACGGCTGGCGACTACGGCAGAACAGCTATGTCGACGAGATTAGTCACAGCTTTGCTCCCCTGCCGGTACTTAAGGCGCCATTCTATCCTTCTGAGGTCGTTGGGCTTGAGTCTCTTGAGCAGCTTGCGAGAGATATTTTTGCTGAAACTGATCCGGCAGCGCTCTTACACCGGGCGAGAGTAATTGAATTTAGAAAGGAGGGGGGCGAGTACCTGCTGTGCATGTGCTTACCTATGTTGTGCAAGGAGCACCTAAGAATACGCAGTACGGGCAGCGAGCTCATCCTGCAGCTGGACAATCAACGTCGGATAATCAGCTTGCCGCCAGCTATGGCGGGATATCGCCCCACAAGAGCACGCTTCTGCGACAACGTGCTGGAAGTAAAGTTCACTAAATCAAACTAGTTTATACTCTGTAAGTTTAATTTAAACTCTAAACACGATTCTATCCCTTGGCAGTTTCACAACCAAGCCAGCCTATGTTGACCACTCTATTCTGAACTCGCATTTGGGATCGCCCAGCCTCATGCAGGCTGCTATCTTGACTGAGACGCGCAAACCGCCACAGAGCTCCACAGCGCGCCTGAAGTAGCCCGCTCCGCTTTTGCAGAAGGCTTCGGGCGGAGCCTGTGGGTAGCTGAACTGCAGCAAGGCAGCGGTTTCGCCAAGCTTGATGTACCTGGCTTCTCCGAAGTCTTGGTAGTTTCGGTGAAGGAAGGCTGTAAGGCGCAAAAACTCGTGTATATCTTGGTGCACTAGCGGCTCATAAGCACCGCTCAGATTAATGTCGGCCGAAAATGACCCTAGCTCCTCGTGCACCCGTTCGTTTCCTTGGCCGAGTAGGTTAACTATAGCGCGATCCAGCTCTGTAAGTAACGCTAGCGGGTACCACTCGCCTATATAGACTGGCTTGGACAGCATACCCCTTAGGTCTTCGGGTAGCAGAGCCAAGACTTCCTTTAGGGCACTTGCTCCATGGTTGACGTGTATGTAGAGTATTCTTGCCTTAATGAGGCTACCTTGCACGTGGTAGCCCTGCTGCTTTTGTGCTTCCATGCAGCCTCCATGCGAAGTTAGGTGTGGTACTTAGCTTAGCACGGCAGGCAGTTCTTAGCGATGTACACCTCGCAGGTAATGCGGATATATAACATAAGATCTATTATCAGACGCAACTGTTATGTCTAAGTTCCCCAGAGTCCGCCCTTCACAGTAGCGCCAAATTTTCTACGGCTATATACTCGGTTCAAGTCTCCTAACATAGAGGTAGTAAGATGCTTGCGGAACTTCGCAACGAGTTTGAGATTGTCGACTCCAACTTGCAGGAGATCCTCAAAATAGTACCGCCCGACAGAATCTACTGGAAACCCTTCTCACATGCTACCTTTCTGAAAGTGCTCTCAGTCGGCGAGCTCATCATTCACATAGCCCAGATACAGGAGTACTTGTTCAACGGGTTAAGTGCTAACTACTGGGATCATCCGCACGAGTGGACGACACGCGAGGCTCTGCCTGATCCGCAAAGGATATCTGAGTACCTAAATGAAGTGGCTCAAGTGCGCCGAAGGGTCTTTCACTATCTCACCGAGCAGGACCTGCAAAAGCTGGTTTTTTTGCCAGATCGCACTCCGCACACTATAGGAAGTCTCTTGATCAGGACCCTGATGCACATAAGCCACCACAGAGGCCAAGTCTACGCCTACGTCCATCTGTTCTCGGACGCCAGGCTACCCGCAATTTCGCAAACCGGAGCAAGCTATAAGAAGCTCGTTTAAAGGAGGTTATATGTACGTACTACTGGCGTTACTGCTGTTGACTGAAGAACCAATAGTCACTTTTACTAGCCCATCAGAGGCAGTCATACAAATCCACGGCAAAAAGATAAAGGTGGACACCGCTCGGCAGATTTGGACAGTCGATGACCCCGCCAGTCCTACCCCGCTAGCTGCTCGGCAGCAGGAGACCACTAGCCAAGACATCTCGCAGCAGCAAGCGCAGAAGGGGGCAGAGCCGAAGGATGAGAACGAAGAACCTAGCTATGGCTACGAATTAGTTAACCTGCCAACGCCGCGCAGGTTCGAGAAAAACTCCCTCGCCATTCACTTCACCCACCGATTTACTCAGCCGTTCTTTACTAAAGACTCTCCACCAGACCTATTCGGGCTGGACAGCTTTTCCTATTCAGGCTTTGGGTTATCTTATGGGATCACTGACCGATTGTACGCGAGGGCCTACCGCACGCCGCTCGAAAGGAACGTTGAACTGCTGCTAGGTCTGAACTTGTTGCGGCAGGGTAAGCGCATTCCGCTTGATGCCGCGGCTTACTTCAGCGTTGAAGGCCGCGACAACTTCAGCGAGCGTTACACTGCGAACATAGGCTTTCAGCTTGCTCATAGCATCAAGCAATATGGCTCGATACATTTCTCTCCGATAATCTCGCTCAACAGCAACGTTGACGAACCTGCAGTCATATTCAGTAGCAGCTCTCCTCCCAACCAAGGCGAGGCAGACAACCATACCGTAGCCTTCGGCCTTGGCGGACAGCTCAACTTCCGGCCCACGGCAAGCCTGATCTTTGAGTACATTCCGCGTGTAGGGTACAAACCTCAGCCTGACGCCACCATCTCGTTTGGTATACAGAAGCGTACCTATAGGCACATATTCACCTTGACGTTCTCAAACACACAACAGACGACTTCGAGCAGGATGAACTCAGGCTTCGGCAACTTCGGCGATTTGCGGAAAGGCCTGACCATTGGCTTTAACATCTACAGGCGTTTTTTCTAGCTTGCATCTAGCACTCAATCCTCGCAGGGAAAGTGCGGTCTAGCCTTCAGAGGGAGCGGGTGTCCCGGTACCACATCCACCTAAGACGCAGCATGTTAGCGAAGCTACGGCACGGATTGAGGAAACCACGTGCAAGTGCCCTAACTGCCCTATTTCTCGTATACCGCTCCACTACTCCCTCTATGAAATACTTGTCAATAGCGTCCTCGCCTACTATAAGTGCTACTCCGAGCGTTGGCGTAACCACCAGATCCACAAGTGCCATCGGGTTCCTTGCCCGGCGAGTTGGTCTGATGCCTACGTTGCCAATAGAAGCCTCGCTTATTGGGCCTATCTCAAATTGGGTACTGTACGCTGCCGACCAGCCGAGAGCTTTCAGCCGGCTGACGAGATATCTGCGGCTGGCGGCAAGTTTCCTAGGGCCTGCCGGATCGTTATGTATCTGTATGTAGCCACCTACGGCCCCCATCATCGGATGGCCAACGTAGTTGACCAGAAACGGATCTCCATCGTCCCAACCTTTGATACGCTTCAACGTTCTAAAGTAGTCTCTCAGAAACGGACCTGCTAACTCGTCTCTTGTGCCCTTCTCAGTAAGCAGTCTGAAGGAGTGCTGAATTATTAAAAAACGCATGGACTGGATGAGAGCGTCTTTCCAGCGGAAGCCTTCCTGCTGCGACACAATCAGGCTCGAGCCAGCGCTCCCTGCTGCTGGCTCACCACTTCCTCTCCTCCCTTCTTCGGAATTGTTTCCTTCTAGCGCTGCATAAGCACAGCGGAAGGGAGGCAACTCCACTTGTTGCTCTAAGCCGAAGAAGTACTCTACCCGCTGAGCATAGGCCACACTGCACAGCAGAAGATAGACTAATAACAACTTATGCATCTGTCACCTCAGCGCCTACAGCCGTTAGCTCTGCCGCGAGCTCAGCAGCAGTCTGGAACCTGTTCTCAGGAAGTTTCTCCAACGCTCGGTCTATGACCCTGACAAGAGATGTCGGGACGTTCTTGCGCAGCTTTTCAACAGGTACATGCGGCAACTTTATTATGGCCTCCATCGTCTGGAAGTAAGTCTCGGCGCCAAAAGGTAGCTTGCCTGTAGTGATTTCATAAAGCACCACTCCCAGGGAGAAAATGTCAGATCGGGCGTCCAAGTTATCTAATCCCTGAGCTTGCTCAGGAGACATGTAACTAACGGTGCCAAGCAGGACTCCAGGCTCGGTGAGGTCCTCTTCCTCCCGCTCAAGCAGCTGCTTAGCCAGGCCAAAATCTAGCACCTTAGCTCTTCCCTGCTCGTCTATGAGTATGTTGGACGGCTTTATGTCCCTGTGCACTACTCCCACCAGATGGGCCTTACTCAGCGCTTCGGCGACCTGCACACCTAAGTCTATGATTTCCCTAAATGGCAGCGGGCCGGTCTTCCGTAGACGCTCCGAGAGAGTTACGCCCTTGACAAACTCCATCGCTATGTACGGCATGCCGTCAGCTTGCCCCACTTCGTAGATAGCGCAGACGCTGGGGTGAGATATCATGGAAGCCGCCCTGGCCTCGCGCAGGAACCGCCTTCTGGTTAGCCCATCCTGCAGGTAGCAGTGCCGTAGCAGTTTTATCGCCACTTCTCTACCTAGCTCCAGGTCAGTCGCAGAGTAGACCACGCCTATACCTCCCCTGCCCAACCGCCTAGTGAGGAGAAACCTGCCTAGCTGCTGCGGCAGTTGCTCACCACTTGAATCATCTCTGGCAGAAAAGCCTCTCCTTCTCTGCTCCAACTTGGTTCGATCCAGGACCGGATCTGTCGGCGGGATGTAGTCTTCTTCTGCTACTACCTGTGCAAAGACACGCGAGAAAAGACGGGTTTGCCCATTACTCGCTATAAAGTAGCCGTTGCGCCTTAGCTTTTCGAAAACATGCTCCCTGGTCTTGGCAATTCCGTAACCGGACAGGAACTGCTTTATCAGGGAACGCTCTTCCTCACGTAGGTGCTGCCACATGTAGCGAAAGTGCACTTGGGCCTCATCGAGAAAACTCTCTTCTATCTTCTTTAAATCCATCATACCTTCCGACAGTTGGTCGAAGAAGCTCCCGCAGGCAATCTGCAAAAAGAAGGGAAAATGTCCTGCGAGCTCGCAAATGTGGCTGCTATACGGCTGAAGTGGCAACCCAGCTTTTGCTGAGGGCTCGCTTATCAGCTGCTCGGCTTCTTCTGCGCTAAAGGCCCGTAGATACAGATTTGTGAAAATGTTGAAAAAGGGTGAGTCAGCTATTTGGTCAGTATGGCACAGCTCGTGCAGATCCCTTGCAGAAGACGTGATATAGGCTACATCGTAGTTGTTTGCTGCCGAGCGCAAGAAGGCGAAGAATTCCAGGCCGAAAGCGCTGTTGCTAGTTATGGCGTCAAACTCGTCAAGCAGCAGCACCAGCTTGTAGCCGCATTTCTGGAGGCGGGTAAGTGCCCTACGCACTTCGTCGAAGCTGCTGCACTTAGGATCTACCGAAGCCTCAGGAAGCACCTCGCTTACCTTCGACACTACCTCGGCAAGGAACTCTTCTGCGCTGTTGTAGCGCCGCTGCTGTAGGTCAATGAAGACAAAAAGATAGTTATCATCAAGTACTCTACGTCTGACTTCAGGGGCATAGATGTAATTAAGCAGTGAAGACTTTCCTATCTTGCGCTCACCAACTATTGCCACGGATTGTGGGCGAGGGGCTCCTATGCGCGAAAGCACTCGCGCCACCTCTTTGCGCCTGCCATAGAACTGAGCCGGATCCTTTATAGCTACTCGGTTTAGATAGGGATTCTTCATGCTACTTCTCGCACTATGCTCCAAAAACCGTGGCTTTTGCGTATCCACAACCTGAATAAATCTAACCGAAAACAGTATCCTTCGTCACCTATCCGCTTCAGCACATCTGCTCGGACTAGCTCTTCGAGAATCAGCCTTATGCTGTTTTCCGACAGCAGTACGGGATAGCCTTGCTTTGCGACCACCTTGGCTATCCTTGCTGCCGTAGCTACTGACTCCGGCTTGTCTAGCACTTCAGCCAGTAGGGACATAACCAGCTTTTCGTCGGCGCTGAACCCTTGCCAGAAGTAGATCATTTGCGGCAATGGATTATCGACGACCTCCTCGGCTATGCGCTCTATGTCCTGTTCGGAAACATAGTTACTTCGCTTTTCGTTCAAATAGTCAACCATTGACTGGCATATATACTGCGTATAAAAGGGTTGCCCACCGGTTAATCTCTGAATTCTCTCTGCCGCCTTACGGCCATACTTGACCTTGCCTTTGACCGGAACCGTTATCAAACGCAGCGTATCGCGTTCTGAGAGGAAGGAGACTTTCCGGAAGAGCGAGCGACGCAACATTTCCCGCCAGTAGCGTCGGTCGCGCTCCTCAAGCCGGCGAGAGCCGGTAAAAATGAACGAGAGCCGATCGCGAGACTCGATCAATGACGCCAAGAAGGCAAAGATTTCCTTCGAGAGCTTTCCGTCTTTGACTTTATCTTCAAGCAGTTCATACTCATCTATGAGTATGACCAGCCGTCGCTCGCCTATAGCGCTGAGGGCTATGGAGATAAAGTCGGAGAACAGATGAAAGGCGTTGCACTTACTGTCGCGAAACGGAAACTGCTCGGTGTCCAACTCACCCAGCTCACGCTGCCTTATTGCTTCGAGGATAAGCCTAGCCACCCGATCGAAAAACTCGCCGTCAGTTGACACTACCATTTCCTGTAGGTCTATGAAAACTGGGACAAACTGCTCTCCAAGTCGGCCATTAGCTATCTGGTAAAGTATTGAGCTTTTACCTGCCCGACGCTCGCCGCAAAATACAAGCACGACTCCGCCCTGGGTGGCACCTTCGAGCTTAAGCCTTGCGTAGTTAAAATCGTCCTCACGACCGAAGAACATCGATGGACTACGAATTGGGTTACCTGCTATGTACGGGTTTGGCTCTATGGGCTGAAAGTCCTTAGTTACCAAGAAGGGGTAGCCCTTCGTTTGGTATCGGCGCACTAGCGCAAGCGTGGCAGTTGCCGTAGTTAGCGTCAGTATGAAAAGCAACTGCAAGTGAAGTTTTTTCCAAAAGGGTCGGTCTATTTTGATGCTCAGACGCAAAGGTTGGGAAAAGTAGAGATCCCGATTTACTGCTCTTAGCTCAAAGGTATGCTCTCCTTCTCCCAGGGCATTAAAGGTTGCTTCGCGGCGCCCTGACTGGTGGCTCAGCCAGCGGAACTCTTGAGGTTGCCCGTTGATCAACATCCTGTAAATGAAACCCGTCTCGAGATTGGCACCTACAGCCCAAAATTTGAACTTTACGTTGTGTCTGCCAGCTTCTATCTCGCCGGGGGCTCGCTCGGCACCGTTTACTTCTAGCCGGCACTCTATCTTAGGTACCACTAGATTCGGTAGGTGCCTTACCAGGCCTGCGTCTGTAGCAAACCAGATGGCACCGCTCTTATCCTGAACTATGGAGCGGATGCTGTTACCGGCTATGTCGTATCTGTCGGCAGGGTAAGATACAAGAACAGCCCCTTCATACCCCACTTCTGGCAAGCCTGTGTAGCGCAGCTTGCGTATTTTACCGTCTTCTGCACCGAGCCAAAACATGCCATCTCGGTCGCGCAGCAAGACATTCATGCTTTCGCCTATCAGAGCAGGTAGCTGCTTACATACTAGCTTCTGCCCATCACAAAGCTCTATACCTTTGCTTGTGGCAAACAGCAGCATGCCTGAATCTTCTTCTATCCATCTCACGTCAGAACTGTCGAGTTGCACTATCGTAAGGTCATTTCTGCTTGGATCGTATCTATAGACACCTCTGTCGGCAGCAAACCACAGCAGGCCTCCAGGCTGACGGTAGATGTGCCTTACGGCTGCTTTTATCTGCAGTAGGCTAACTTGGGATGGAGCTCCAAAGTGTACTACGCCTTTTTCGGTAGCCACCCACAGTCCTTTGCGCCTGTCATCCTCACATATGCTTCTTATATCGTTACTTGGCAATCCATCTGAGGTACTGAAGCGCGTCCAGCGTCCGGCAAAAGACCTGTAAAGCCCGTTCGTAGTAGCAACCCAAAGTGCCCTTTCGCTGTCGGCTATTATGTGATTTACCGTGACCTCAGTCGGTATGGCAGTAACTCTGGAAAATCTAACGCCGTCAAAGTGTATCAATCCGGCTGCAGTACCTACCCAGAGGTTGCTCCTACCGCTAGGATCGACTGCAAGTGACCTAATGTCTGTCACTTGCAGACCTTTGCTCGTATCGAAGTTTACGAAGCTACTGAAGTCCTGGTAGATCAATCCGTTTTCGGTACCGAACCACAAGCTACCTTCCTTGTCTACCAAGAGAGCCAGTATTCGGTCTGATTGGTAGAACTTTCCTACTTCATCCCGAAGCGGATCGTAGACATAAACTCCGTGGCGAAGGCCTGCGAACCATACATTTCCAAACCTATCCTCGGCGACTTTGGTTGCTGGCTGACTTAGCTTATCGAAGGCCTTGACGCTTTCGCCATCGAAATACTTGACTTTTTCGCCTGTCAAAATCCACGTTCTGCCTTGGCTATCTTCAAGTATTGACAGAGCAGGGTCAGTATCGATGAGCCGCATGCGTCCGTTGGCCACTTCAACCAGGCCAGCCGCGGTTCCAGCAAGCAATGCTTCGCTTCGTTGTGAGGCGGCAAGGCAGCGTATATCCTCCGAGGGAAGCCCTTGTTTGGTTGAATACTCTGTCCATATACCCGCATGTAGGCTAATGAGGCCTCGGTCAGTAGCTATCCATATTCTCCCTTTGTTTTCCAAAACCGCCCTTACTCGGCGTCCTGGGAGCTGGAATTGCTCACAGCAGTAACTAGCTGGTTTGCGGTAGTAGAGCCCCTTGTCAGTTACAAACCAGTAGGTACCGTCGCTTTGCTCGACTATCTGCTCGACCTCAAAACCGTTTAGCTTGTCATGGTCTTGAATGTCTTCGCCGTCTCTTCCGCTGAACCTAGCTACTCCTTTTGCCGTGCCTACCCAAATTGCACCACTTCCATCTTGAGTTAACGCAAGTACTCGATTAGAAGGCAGCTGAGGAAAGACATATCTTTGCTTTGGCTTATCTGCCAAAGGTATGGCTGATGCTCGCACGAGTATTTGCGTTCTCAGCATAGTCCTGTTATCGGGGGGGATGTATACTCCGTCATCTACTGCCACTTCATAGCCAGGCATAGAGACTTCCAGTTGGTAGATACCGGGCTTCAGCCGGCCGAAGTAGTAATCTCCTTTTGGAGATTCGATAGCCCTGCGTACCACCCCGTCCTCACCCTTAACCGTCACTACAGCGTCCGACAGTTTTTCCTGTTGTATGTCTAGCACCACGACGTGAAGCGAGCTGGGCAGTAGTTGAAAAACCTTCATTTCCTCGCGCTGTACGTTTATTGATTCCGAATGAGGCCTGAAGCCGTCTAAGCTTATTGCTATGTCGTATTGTCCTGGCTTAGCTAGCGCAACTATGAATGTACCTTCGGAAGAAGTTTGAGTTGATTGCAGCAGGGTACCTTCTTGCAGTATGGTCACGCTTGCAGCGACCAGCGGTTGGCCGTCCTCGTTTACTACTCGGCCTTGCAGCAAGATGCCTTTTTCTTCAGCTGGTGCCGAGACTATCAGCACCACAACTAGTATGAGCTTCTTCAACACTTGCGTTGCCCATCCTCCTGAGGCGAGCTACCAAAGGATAGCTTACGATACCTGGCAGACTGGAAAGCAGGTTTATGCCTAGCCACAGCAAGGCCACGGCGGCGGCTGTGCTGCGCGCTGAGTCAGGCTGCATGCCTAGGCCGCTATAGAGCTCTGACATTAGGAATACCATAGCTGCCTCGCGAGTTCCTAGCCCACCTGGTGACAGTGGTAAAGCGCTTGCTAGAAAAACTATTGGGACTATTAGGAACATGGATGTTAGATCAGAACGAGCGCCCACAGCCAGGGAAAGCTGATCCATGGCAAGGATGGCCGCAAATTGGGCTCCCACTGAGAGCAGGCTTGCTGTAATCAGCACGCGGTAGTTCTTTGCTAGTCCTTTCGTCAAAGCAGCTACTTCTCGTAGTCGCTCTGCCCATATCTGCTTATTAAATTTGTCAAGCAAGCCTGCCAGTAGCTGTGCGAAGTACAGGCCTATTGCCCCGCCTACTATGAAGCCTATGGATAGGCCCCAGATAGAGTAGGCTACGGGAGCCATCCAACCTTTGTTGCGGTGGAATATTGCCACGAGTGATGACACGAATAGTAACACCAGAAGTCCGACGTACCTGTCTAGGAAGACTGAAAGAAATGCTTTGCGGTGCTTCGCTGAACGTCCCAAGTAGTAGGCTTTGACTATGTCTCCGCCTATTCCAGCAGGTAAAAAATAGTTACAAAACAGGCCTAGAAAGTATAGCGCTGCCAGTCGACGGTAACTAGCAGTTACATCTACGGCCCGCGCCAGTTCCTGCCACCTCTTTATTCCCAGGAAATACGATATGAAGATGAAGACTAGCGACATTAGTACGTGTTTAGCGTCTGCTGTTAACAGACTGACATATATGTTTCTTATACCAACTTTGTAAAAGATATACCCAAGTATTGCGCCACTTAAGGCCAGCTTGGCTGTCAGCAAGGCAGCTGATTTTACTTTCTCAGTTGTCACATTAGCCCCTCGTATAGTAAAGTAGTCATAGAGTTTATGATGGTATTAGTTTGTTTGCTCCTACTGTTTGTACCTGTATCCCAACCGCAGCGGGTCACATTTCAAAAAGGTACTTCATCGACCGCGATAAGCGGTAGTGTTAAAGGTTATCAACTTGCGGAGTATATCCTTAGGGCCTCTGAAGGACAAACCATGTCTGTTAAGCTATCGTCAGCTAATCCGCATGTTGTTTTTTCGATCTTCGACGGCCAAGGCAGGCACTTTCAAGGTAGTCCTGCGGAAACGACAGAATGGAGCGGTCGCCTCCCTGCTTCTGACGACTACATTATCGTGACTGGCTTGACCCGCGCGGCTGCCAGGAGAACCAAAAGGCCTGTTAAATTTACGCTCCACATTTCAATACGCTGAGCTACTTTGCCCGCGGATGGCATCTTTCATAAACCTCGCGCAGACGCTCGTTTGTAACGTGCGTGTATACTTGAGTCGTGGATATGTCGCTGTGACCTAGCATTATCTGTACCGAGCGCAAGTCAGCTCCGTGCTCTAGTAAGTGAGTAGCGAAGGTATGTCGTATCATGTGCGGTGTTATGTGTCCTATACCTGCTTTATAGCCGTACTCTGCTATTGCCTTCCAAAATTGCTGTCTAGAAAGCTTTTTGCCGTTGGCTCCAACAAACAGATAGGTGCTAGCTTTATTGCTCAGAAGGCGTTGTCTTACCGGCAAATAGTCGCGTAGGGCTTTCTCTGCAGCTTTACCGAAGGGAACGCTACGCTCCTTGCTACCCTTGCCAAAACAGTTCAGTAGGCCTGTTTCTAGGTTTATATCTTTCAGCTTCAGCATTACCAATTCTGACACGCGTAGACCTGTGGCATATAATAACTGCAGCATGGCTAGGTCGCGTATACCTTCGTCTGTACTACGGTCTGGCTGAGCGAGCAAAAGTTCTATTTCTTCTAGTGTCAAGAATTTTGGCAGTATCTGCCGGCCTCTTGGAGCTTTTAAGTCTACCGTTGGATCAGCTTTTATATGGCCGTCCAGGAGGAGAAACTTATAGAGTCCTCGTATTGAGGCTATGTGCCTCATGACGGTGTTAGCGCCAAGACCGCGCTGGCGCAGATGCTTGAGATATTCAGCTACATCTGCTCGCTCGAGCGTGAGCAGGCACTTTCCCCGCTCGGTTGCATATCTGCTTAGTCCATCGACGTCTCTGCAGTATGCTTCCAGGGTATTTGTAGAAAGCCCGCGTTCGGCTGCTAGATATGCGATATACTCCTTTTTAAAATCTCTCATTTCTCTTGACTAGATTTGTTGTTTTGGCTTTAACTTTATTCTTTGTGCTAGACTATATTAACTGTACTTATATGCCGGTCAAGATAGAAAACAATTCTACTTTAAAGGCTCCTGTAGATATAGAAAAGTTAATAAATAGCGTGTTTGACTCAGTACCTAGAGAGCATACTATTGGCATCACCAAGGTTGTCATAGTTGATGAGATAACTCTTGATCGCAGGTTACAACTTGCCACTAAGGACCCTCAGCCTATACTCTACCATCCCAAGACTCCGCTTAATCCTGCGTACATAGAGATTGCTCTAGCGCGTTTTCTGCTGAAGGGCGAGGCTTTTCACAAGCGGTTGATGGCTAGGCTGAACTTTAGGGCACAAGTGGCTGGAGCTCTTCTAGCCACGATAGGTCAGCATTATCACATATCTTTCTCTCATGGGATGAAGAAAAAGCGCGCTCCTGAGGCTCCCGTCAGAACCTACGCCGAGCGCAACTTTGTTCTCTGGAGAGACAAGCACGGTGGCCTACGCGCTAAGCTACTTAAGCCGCTGCGCCCCTACCTGGAACGTTTTGAGAGATGGCTACTTCGAAAGATGAAGGAGACTAAGCGTTAAGAACTACATTTTGTACTTTATATCGCTGTCGTCTATCTCATCTGGCCATTCGATCTCTTCTTCTATTTCTATTTGAGGTTCCTCTTCTTCCTCGGTAGCTTTGTCGCTGATTGTGTTGCGCGAGTTTCTAAGAACCTCTTCGTTTACGTATATAGGGCTGTCTGTCCTCAGAGCCAGCGCTATAGCGTCTGAAGGTCTGGAGTCTATGAAGATCTTCTTGCCGTTCATGGATAGCTCTATCACTGCGTAGAACGTGTTATCGCGCAGTTCCGTTACTACGACGCGGTCAACTTGGGCTCCCATTTGCTGGATTACGTTCTTGAGCAAGTCGTGCGTCATCGGACGCTGGGTTGCCACCTTCTCGATCTCCAAAGCTATAGCATTAGCCTCGTACGTACCCACCCAGATCGGCAAGAGCGTGTCACTATTTACGTCTTTTAGTATCACTATAGGAGTGTTTGCCGTGGGATCTATTACCAAACCACGTATCTTTACTTCTATTTCCATTATCCCTCCAATAACTCTCCTAGTAGGCTGTTTTGTGTAGTAGATGTGATCCTTACCCTGACGAGCTTGCCAACCACTGATTCCGATGCCGCGAAATTTACCACCTTGTTGCAGGCCGTGTGTCCAGTCATCTGTCCTTGTCCTCGCGCTGAATGACCTTCTACCAGTACCTCTACCTCGCGGCCTATGTAACGCTCGTATCGCCGTCGTTGCACCTCGGCCTGTACCTGTTGTAGGCGCAGCAGCCGTTCGGTTTTCACTTGCTCAGGCACGCTGTCCTTGCGCTTAGCTGCATGGGTATTTGGCCGCGGCGAGTATTTGAACATGTATAGACCATCATACTCTACCTCACGGACTAATGAAAGTGTCTCCTCAAAGTCGGCTTCAGTTTCGCCAGGGTAGCCTACTATCATATCACCCGTAATTGATATGTCACGTTTGGCTTTCTTTATCGCTTCTATTCGCTCAAGGTATTCTTGTCTGCTATAGTCTCGCCGCATCAAGCGTAATATTCTGGTTGAGCCAGACTGCGCTGGCAGGTGTACCCAAGGGCAGAGGTTTTCATATTCATCCATAACTTCCACTATCCTGGCGTTGAAATCTCTCGGATGTGAGGTTGTGTATTTTATGCGCTTCATACCCGAGCGCTGTGCTAATAGTTCTAATAGCCTCACGAACGGCTCCTCCGTTCCGCTGTGAAGACTGAGGTCTACTCCGTCAAAGCTACCTCGATAGGAGTTGACGTTCTGTCCAAGTAACTGCACTTCTTGGTAACCTCGTTCGCGCAGACCTATGACCTCTTGCAGTATTCTTAAAGCTGGCCTCGAGCGTTCTCTTCCCCGCGTGAAAGGTACTATACAAAAGCTGCAGAAGTTATCGCATCCTTCGATTATGGTCACGTATGCGACGTAAGGCGTTTGGTGTTCGGCTGGGCTGATCTCTAAAAAATCAGGCTCTTTTGTCTGGCGCACGTCTATAGCTCGTTCGAATCCTGCCTCGAGTTCTGCTATCAGTTGGGGCAACTTTCCTATAGAGTGTGTACCTACTACGAGCTTTACTTCTGGTGCGCGTCTAAATATCTTCTGTGCTTCTGACTGTGCTACGCAGCCCATGACTCCTATTATCTGCTCCTTTTTGTCATTCTTCTTTTCGCCGCGTCTACCTCGCTTCAACTCTCCTACCCTGCTATAGACTTTCTTTTCGGGCTTCTCGCGAACCATGCACGTGTTCAAAAGCACAAGATCTGCTTCTTCAGGCTTTGCTACTTGTCCATACCCCATGCCAAGCAGTACGGCTGCTGCTTTTTCCGAGTCGTGTACGTTCATCTGACAGCCATATGTCTCTATATAAAACTTTTTCCCAGTTACTGTAGTCCGTCGCCTATTAAGCTGGTATAGCACTTGCTCCTCCATACCTTTATGTGTATGTGCTATGACTGCTACTAGCCTTATTATAGAAGGCCTTGCGCTGTTACTTCCTAATATTACACCTTCGTCTTACCTGGTTGCAAAGTTGCGCTTCGGGGGAAGTTTCTGTTTACCGGTAGTCTTGGTTTAAGAATCTTGCAATAATTGGAAGTATGCTTTGAACCGACTGCTCTTCTTGTCAGCCTTGCGCTGTCTTCGCTAGAATGGCATCTTCATAAAGGCAAGGGAGAGCAACTTTTGGACATCTATCTAGCGGTGCAGCAAAACAGCCTGCTTGATCTTATCTTGCAAGCTAGCTTCATAGCTAAGTTGGTGCTGCTTTTGTTGCTTGGGTTTTCAATTGTTTCCTGGGCTATCATTTTAATGAAGCTTAATGCATTTAGGCAGGCTTATTTGCATACAACTGCCTTTCTTGAGGCTTTTCGCAGAAGCTCTAAGCTAGCGGATATGCATGCTGTTTGTCGCAACTATAGTCGCAGTCCACTTACGGCGATATTCCTAGCTGGCTATGAGGAACTTGATAAACAGCTACGTTCTTTTGGTAGCCTCAAAAACACACAGGCACTTGCTCGGGCTATGCAACGGGCGTCTATAAGCGAGGCTAATAAATTGGAAGCCGGCATAGGATGGCTTGCCTCAACTGCTAATGCATCTCCTTTTATCGGGTTGTTTGGTACTGTTGTGGGCATTATAATCGCTTTTGAAGGACTAAGCTCTAATACTCAAGCCACGATACAAGCTGTTGCACCTGGAATTGCTGAGGCTCTTGTAGCGACGGCAGCTGGCATTGCTGCTGCCACGCCGGCGGCAATAGCTTATAACCACTTCTTGAACAAAATTCGCATCTTAACTTCCGAGATGGATGAATTTGTTCTGGAATTTCTTAATTTAGTGGAGCAGTAATGGCTTTTAATCAGCACGGTCGTACGCGGACATCTCTTTCTGAAATTAACGTAACACCTCTTGTGGACGTTATGCTGGTGCTGCTAGTGATATTTATGGTCACTGCTCCTATTCTCCAAACGGGTATACAGGTTAATCTTCCCAAGACTGCCTCATCTACCAAGGTTGAGGTTCCGAATGCAATAATACTTTCTGTAGATAAGGAGGGTAACGTATACCTTGGCTCTGAAAAGAGGCCTTTGAATATTAGAGCTGGTGAACTTCAGAAACAACTTCAGCAGAAGTTAGCAACGTCAAACGAGAAGAAGGTTTATGTGCGTGGCGATGGTGACACTCCCTATCGTGTCATAGCTTTCGTTCTGGCGGAGTGTAAGAAGGTAGGAGCTCAAGTTAGCCTCGTGACAGAACCGGAAGAGCTCAAGTAGTACTTGAGCTCGATGCCTGTAATTACTATGTCTGAACAAGTTTGCGAACACAATAAACACTTGCTGAGGTACTGTTTTGTATCTACTGCTCTGCACATAATAGTTCTTTCCTTGGTCTTAGGAATAAGCCAGCCTCCGCTGTTTGTTGCTGCAGGTCAGGGTGAGGGAGGAATAGGCGATGGCGGAGCTATACAGGTAGGACTAGCTGATGCTGCGGAGTTAGGCCTTAGTAAGCGGCGTCTAGTAGGTTACGAGGGCGCTGATCAGAACGAAACGGTTAATAACCTTCGGCTCGTGCATCAGTCTTTAGATGATTTGGATGGTGAGGTTGCTGTCAGCAAGCCATATCTTCCACCGGACGCTCGCAAAACTTTCTTGCCTGTAGTGCCTAAACAGGAGCAGCTCTACTCGCGGAGGCCGCGGGAAGCGCTTTCTCGTACTTCTACTGCCGAGACTGCTAGCTCTTATGGTAGCCGTAAGCCTAATGTAGTTGGCGGTGTGGGTATCGGCGACGGAAGTAATCCTTATGGTACAGGTTTGCCTGGTGGTTCTGAGTATGGCCGTAGAGTGCAAGCTATTTTGAGCCGCAACTTTACTCCGCCGCAGATAGCTATTTCTGGGGTGTCAACTGTAATTGTTTATGTCAAGATATCTAGAGATGGGCGTGTAACTTCAGTGATCAACGGCCGTGTTCCTAGGCAATACTTTAAGACCTTGAGTCAAAATGATCTGCTTAACTTTGCCGTGGAACGTGCTATAGTCGCTACCGCTTTGCAAGGCTTGCCGCCATTTCCTTCAGGGTTCCTTAGCGGTGTCAATGAGGCTGTTGCCGAGGTTTGGTTTCAATATCCGTGAGGTACTTTTATGAAGAAGACAGCGATGGTTCTACTCTTTTTACTGCCAGTGCTTCTAGATATAAGGGCACAGGACAAGGGCCTCAAGGAAAGGCTAGAGATATTGGTGCGTCCAGGAGGGATCCAGAGAGTAGGCGTGGCAGACTTCCTTCCACGTAGTGGTACCAGCGAGGCAGATGTTTCTACGTTTAACCAGGTGCTGCTCGAGGATCTACGTTTTTCGGGGTTGCTGGATATAGTAGGCAAGAGTCTCTATCCCAGGAAAGGGCTGGCTTCACCGGCTGAACTTAAGATAAAGGAGTGGAGTTCTGAGCCTGCAAACCTTGACTACTTGGCTTTTGGCACTGTCGAAGCTAATGAGGTTAGAGCTTTCTTCTACGATGTTAAGACTGGTACTAAGCTCATAGAGACTGTTTATAGGGAAAACTCTGTGCGCTTGTCAGCGCATCGTTTTGCTGATGACATTGTGAAAAAACTTTTTAATGTTGATGGCATAGCTACTTCTAAAATAGCCTATACTACTGGCAAGGATATAATGATTATGGATTACGACGGCCATAACGTCCGGACTTTGGTACAGGACGGTACGTATGCAATACTGCCGGCACTTTCTCCTGATGGTTCGCGACTGGCTTACATTTCTTATAAGACTTCTAGACCTACTATAGAGGTTCATTCGACTAAAGATGGCTTGCCCTATAGTTTTTCATCCTTCAGCCGTGGGACAATTAGCTCACCACAGTTTGCCCCGGATGGACGGATTACATTTGCGTCAAGTAAGGATAGCGACGCCATGGAAATATATATTTGTAATTCTGACGGTTCAAGACCCCGCCGCTTGACAAATAATTCTGGTATAATAGATACCTCTCCTCGATGGAATCCGAAGACTGGAAACGAGATTGCCTTTATCTCTGATAGGTCTGGATCGCCGCAGATCTACATCATGGATACAGATGGTTCGAACGTACGCCGTGTCCTTCATGCTGGCGGTCAGGCTGATTCGCCTGCTTGGTCTCCTGACGGGCAATTTATAGCATATACCTGGAGGCCTAGCGGTGCGTCGCAGTCGAATATATTTTTGCTTGATCCAGTCTCTGGTCAGACCGTACAGCTAACTTTTGGGCCAGGTAGCAACGAAGCTCCTGCTTGGGCTCCGGATAGCCGTCATCTTGCGTTTCAGTCAAACCGTACCGGTAAGTGGGAGATCTATGTAATGAACATAGATGGTAGCGGTCAAAAGCAGGTCTCTCGCGGGGGGGGACGTAGCCCTTCATGGTCTAAATAAAACTAACCGGCTGCAGCCGGGAAAGGAGATGTTGATGAACTCTAAACAATTAGCTCTCACAGGCTTGCTGCTCCTTTCAATAGCCTGTGCAAAACCCAAGGTCGAATTGAGTGTTTCTAAATCCCAGATCGTACAGGGTGAGTCTGTTGCAGTTAACTGGAAGACACAGGCAGCTAAAGAGGTCTTGCTTAACGGTGAAAAAGTGGCTAAGAGTGGCACCCAGCTCTTCCAACCGACCGAGACAACTACTTACGAGCTGATCGGTAGAAGTGGTAACCGCCAAGCTAGGGATGCTAAAACCGTTACTGTTGAAGTTGCTGCAAACCCACCGACTATCTCCCTGACTGCTGAACCAAGTGCTATCAGCCGAGGAGAGCAAGCTAGATTGCGATGGGCCACTCAAAATGCGGATAGAGTTGATTTTCCTGGAATTGGTACCTTCGGGCCGAACGGTGAGCTAGAGGTAGCACCGTTTGAGTCTACTACCTATACGGCTACAGCCCGCGGCAAAGGGGGAGAAGCTACGGCAAGTGCTCGCGTTACTGTTACTGCACCTCAGCAAACTTCCGCCCTAACTGATGGGTCTGCAAGCTCAGCCAGGGATCGGTTTGAGCGGGAAGTTGCTCGCTATTCTATCTTTTTCGCTTTTGACAAGGCCGATCTGACTCCAGAGTCAATCCAGACACTTAATCGACATGCGCAGTTTCTGCTTAGGCAAGAAAATCGCTCCATAGTTTTTCGGATCGAGGGTAACTGCGATCCTCGGGGATCTGAAGAATATAACTTGGCTCTGGGTGACCGCAGAGCAAATGCGGCTAAAAACTACCTTATCTCGCAGGGTATCGATCCAGCTAGGATTAACGTCCTCAGTAACGGTAAGAGGTATGCGGCAGGTAGTTCCGAAGGAACACCCGATAATCCGCCTTCATGGGCGCATGATAGGCGTGATGACTTTAAATATGAACGTGGGGGCGATGCTATACGTCCCTAAGGGGTGAGGGCTCAGCGTCCTTACCTCTCGCGGGGAAACCAGTTTTTATGAGGTTTGATTTTATGCGTAGTATTGTAGTGGCATTGGCTTGTGTGCTCACAATAGTTGCCTTCGTCCTTGATCGACCTCTACAAGCGAAAGATAAGGATGAAATTATAAAGATGCAGCAAGAGTTGCTGATCTTGCAAAGACAGGTCAAGGATCTGCAGGAGCTTGATAGTAAGAATACGGGTGAAGTGAAAGCTCTACTCAATCAAGCTCTCGATAACGTGAACTCCATGCGTCGGGATGTCGCGCAAATTCGTGAAATAGTAGATCGCGGTGTAGGAGAAATGGTGAGTAACGCCGATACTTTGACACAGCAAGTGACAAGGCTGAGCGAGCGCCTTAACGCTACCGATCAAAGAATAGAAAAGGTGCAAGAGCAGCTTGAGGGACTACGACGCATCTTTTCTCCTACTCAACTTAGTACGAACTGCGAAGAAGGTGATAAGCTGTATGAAACTGCTTATGGCGACTATATCAGAGGGAATTATGCGCTGGCGGTGGCTCAGTTGCGCAACTACATTAATTGCTTTCCGAACACCGAAGGAGCTGCAAATGCCCAATACCTTATAGGAGATTCGCTATACAAACAGCTGGATTACAAGAACGCCGTCATTGAGTTCGACAGGCTTATAGCTGGCTATCCTAGCAGTAGCCGCATAATTGCTGCTAGGCTTAAGAAAGCGGACTCGCTTATTAAGCTCGAACGTTATAAAGAGGCTTCCTCGGAGCTTAAGTTCCTTGTCGAGAATCATCCTGGTACTGCTGAAGCGTTGCAAGCATCCGAGCTGCTACGGCAACTTCCTGTAGTACCTGAGCGAAGAAGAGGAAGATGAAGTTTTTGCGTTTTTATTTTAAGTAGAGACCTGATTCACTCACATCAACACGAGAACGAGAGAGGTAAATATGTCTTTTAATAAGATAATCATAGTGGGGCATCTTGGGCGAGATCCAGAGTTGCGCTACACGCCTCAAGGCAAGCCAGTATGTGATTTCTCCGTTGCTACGACCGATCGACGTCGCGATCAGAATGGAGAAACCAAAGAGGAGACTACCTGGTTCAGGGTTACCTTTTGGGATCGTCAGGCGGAAATTGCCAGCCAGTACCTAGCGAAAGGTCGGCAAGTTTATATCGAAGGTAGGCTGCGCGCTAGGGAGTGGACTGATAGAGAAGGCCGAGTTAGAGTAACCCTCGAAGTTACTGGAACTGAGCTCCATATGCTCGGCGGAGCACCAAAAGCCGACGAAGTTCCCAAGGTTGAGGAAACTTCCAAGACTCCTCACCCAGCAGACGAGCCTATCACTGATGACGATATTCCGTTCTAAGCGGTGGGTCTTTACCAAACAGTCAAAGCGGTCACTGCTTTGACTGTTGATGTGGTGTGTTTTTTTGTCATCTGACAAATCTAGGTTTTCGTTGTACTAAAGCAGAAAAGTTAAAGTTAGACTTTACTTGAGATTTCTGTTAGAAATATTCAAGCATTTTCTCAACAGCCGGCTGTTATCTAAAGGAATTTAAGTTTTTTATATTGTTAGCAAGTTTTCATTTTTGCGTCCTTCTTCGAAGTCGGTTAGATTGCGAATTGTGGTTTCGGCTATTGTCGTAAGTGCTTCGCGGGTAAAAAACGCTTGATGACCTGTGACTAGTACGTTTGGGAACGTCATCAAGCGAGCCAGCACTTCATCAGTGATAACTATATCTGAGCAGTCATGGAAAAATACACCCTCTTCTTCTTCATATACGTCAAGCCCTACGCCGGCAAGCCTCCCGGCTAGCAGGACTTCTATCAGTGCTTCTGTATCTACTAAGCCACCTCGGCTGGTGTTGATTAGTATGGCTTCCCGTTTCATTAATGCCAAAGTTTGGCGATTGATCATGTGGTAGGTCGTTGGTAATAAGGGTACGTGTAAGCTTACTATGTCTGAAAGCTTCAGCAGCTCTTCTAGGCTTGTGTACCGTAGCCCGAGTGACAGGCATTTGTCGTTCTGTACCAAGTCATATCCTAGTAGAGTGCATCCGAAGCCATGCATAATGTGGGCAAAAGCTGTACCTATCTTTCCTGTGCCTATTATGCCTACCGTACTGCCGTGAATATCTCGTCCCAGTAGCCCTGCTAAGCGGAAATTGAACTCTCGCGTGCGGTTGTACGCACGGTGTATTCGGCGGTTAAGTGTCTGTAGTAGTCCTACAGCGAACTCTGCTACTGAGTAGGGAGAATAGTATCCTACCCGCATTACTGTTATTCCAAAGCGTTTCGCTGCAGCCAGGTCTATGTTGTTATAACCTGTAGATCTCTGTGTTATCAGGCGGGTGCTACCTGCAGCTAGCTGTTCTATTACTTGCGCGTTTGCTTTGTCATTGACGAAGCAGCATATTGCTGGGTAGTCTCTTGCTAGGGCTGCTGTCTGGACATCCAACTGGACAGGGGTATACTTCAGTCGGTGGCGGCCTTTATTTGCGGCGTCTAGAAAAGCTTGGTCGTAAGAGTGGGCATCGTACACTAAAACGTCCATATTTCCTCCTTATTTCCTCCTTGTCTAGAAACTTTTCAGTTGAAGTGCCTTCCGTGCATACTGCTAGAAATCCGCGTTAGCTCCCGAGTTAAACTGTTTTTCAGATTAACAATCTTTGGAGATAACTTCAAGATTTTTGGTGCTATTTGACTATGTATTTTACTTTTGTCCGATTAGTAAAATTCTAAAGTATAAAAGTGCCTGTCATATGATCACGCAAAATTTTCAATGTAGAAGAGATGTGCTAAGATTGTTATTGACTATACGGTTAAAATATATAGTATCTGACTATGTAGTCAAGGAGCTTTTAACTTATGTCTACTGCCAAAAAGGAGCTGTTGCTTGAGGCCGCTTATGAGGAAATAGCGGCTCGGGGGCTAGCGGCACTTACCTTGGATGCCTTGGCTGCTCGAGCAGGAGTCTCCAAGGGAATTACAGTGTACTACTTTAACAGCAAGGAACAGTTGCTCGACGAACTGTTTGTTTGGCTTACTGATCGCATACTGTCAGAGCTTGATGAGCTGGCTAAGCAAGTTGAATCCGCTTCCTCATTCATTACTAAGGTTGTAAACTATTTTTTCTCCTCTGCTCAGAAAAGCCGGGCTCTTTACGGTACATACCTGTACTTCGCTGCAAGTGCCTCGCATAACCAGGCCTTTAGGCGTACTAAAAGGCGTTTTCACGATCGGCTTGGCCAGATTGCTCGATCCGTGATTGTGACTGCGGTTAGGTCCGGTGAGTTGCCGCCTCAAGACATCGAGCGTACCGTTGTGCTCTCGCAGCTAATCATTGAGGGTATGCTTTCGCGCTGGCTCACCGAAGAAGACTTTGCTGTCCTGCCTCTTTATAAGGATTGCTGCTTGCAGGAGTTGTACAGCCTTGCTGGATGTCGTATTGTCTGCCGTAACTGGTGATTTACGGTCGGTAGCTCTAAGGTCACATCTAGTCTCTCTGTTTTGCTGAAATGAATTGAGAGCAAGTTTTCTCGGCTAGCCCTTTTCAGATTGACAGGAGTAGAATCTACTTTGTACAGTATTATTTACTAAAGCTTAGAGAATTTCTATGAAAGGGCAGCTAAAAGACAAATCTTTTGAAGTGCTATTGAGCGAGCTGTATCGCTCGAAATTGAACGGAGTGCTTACCTTAACGCGGGGAAAAACCCAGAAGATCCTGTACCTTGAGTCCGGTAGCCCAATATTTGCACTTAGCAACGCACCAGAGGATCAGCTTGGGACGCTGCTTCTCAAGGAAGGTCGCATTTCGCAGGAACAGCTTGCTCAGTTTGGCTCAGCTAGTACTCCAACTCAATTGGCTCAAGAACTGGTTTCGAAAAAACTAGTTCCCGCAGAGTACCTCAACGAAGCTATCAAGCGGACTGTAATCCAGATAATACTTTCTATTTTTAGCTGGGAGGAAGGTGAGTACTCATTAGAGCAGAAGCAACCTGCTCGGGTATCAGCAAATATAAAGTTACAGCAGCAAACCCCCGCTCTTATAATTGCCGGGCTGCGCTCTTACGTTACTGCTGCAAAAGCAGAGTCCTTACTAAAAGACAGAAGTATGTACCTCAGAGCTGTACCTGGAATGGAGCAGGTGATTGCTAACGCACCCCTCGAGCCAATAGAGGGATTTATACTTTCAGGGCTGTCTAGTCCTGCGTCGATACGCGATGCTATTACTATGACTGGCTTGCCGGAGCCAGAAGCGCTTGCCAGGATTTATCTCTTGTGTAGCGCTGGTTTGCTGCTTATTGAACCACCTCCACCACAGCCAAGGCTTACTACAGGATCACTTTCTCAACAGCAGATTCGGCAGGAGTTGCAGCGTCAGCAGCAACGTACTACAGGATCGACTTCTCAACAGCAAGTTCAGCAGGAGCTACAGCGTCAGCAGCAACCTGCGAAGCCACAACCTGCTGCTGCTCAGCAACCAAAGGATGAGAGTCCGGAAAAGTTTCATCAGGAAGTCAAAAGGATGCTAGCGTTTTTTGCCTCAGCAGATCTCTATGAAGTGCTGGGAGTGACTAGGAAAGCTTCCGAAGCGGAGATTAAGAAGGCCTATTATCAGTACGCAAAGAAATATCATCCGGACAAAGCTCACTCAAGCAACGTGCCTGGGCTAAAGCAGGACTTGGAAAAGGTTTTTGCAAAGATAACAGAGGCGTATGAGAAGTTGAAAGATCCTGAAGCTCGCAAAAAGTATGACGAGCAATTGCGTGGCAAGCCCGAGTCTGTGTCGCAAGCTCCCACGCCCACTGCAGCGGCGACTGCACCTGCGGGAGCAACTGCTTCGCCTTCGCCTCCCTCATCAGCTACAGCAGCACCATCTACTGCTGGAGCTAAAGCAGCAGCTTTTACAGCTCAGCGTGTGGAAAACACTGCTACGAGGACAGCAAAGACTTCAGATGTGGCCGAAGCAAACTTTCAGCAGGGTAAGCAGGCTCTGGATCGAGGGGATTTGGTACGTGCTGTTTACCTGTTGCGCGAGGCGGTAAATATCAATCCTGAAAGCAAACAATATAAGCTTGTGCTTGTGCAGGCCTTAATGCGCAATCCTAAGTGGTTTAGGGAAGCTGAAGAGCATCTGAACGAACTTGTCAAGGCAGAGCCTACGAATGCTCAGTATCACTTGATGTTGGGACAGATGTACAAACAGCTAAACATGAAGGCTAGGGCAACGGCTAAGTTTAAGGAAGTGCTGAATATAGATCCAATAAACAGGGTTGCAGCGCGGGAACTAAAGAACCTGAGCGCAGAGGCTGCAAGTTCGGAAGAAGCTGCTGCTGCAAGTGGCCTTGCTGGTATTAAGGCAAAACTTTCTGCTTTGCCACCTACAACTCAGTATGCACTTGTCGCAGTTGTGCTGCTGCTTGTTATGGCTATCGTCTATCTTAGTGTAGCTTCCTAAAACGAGTTCCTCTTATTGAGGGTGTCGGGATGGCCTGCCAGGGCGATGGCCTGCTGCCAGGCCACTCCTATTATGAGGAGCCGCGAATATTAGACTACGCGCCTGAGGTTAACTATGTTCCTTCTAATCCTAACCTTGGGAATGGTTATCTTTGGAAGCTCAATCTCCGGAAAGTAAAGTTCGAGGCAATCATTTGGTCTAGGGCTTTCCGTCGGCAGTGGACGTAGCATAACTTCAAACTCGCGTTTTTCCCCTTTCCTTACAACTTGTAGCTTGCAGATACTAGAGTCTATCTTACCTACTTCTCGGAGTACGTCTTCTACATCAGATACCTTGACGTTGTTGATAGAAACTATCACATCTCCTGCCCTAAGCCCTGCCTTTGCAGCAGCGCTGTCTTCTGCTACCGAGGCTATCAAAACTCCTGTTTCCTTCTCTACCCCGAAGTACTCTCTCAATTGGTCGGTCAGGTCTTGTAGGGATATGCCCAAACGCCCTTTACCGGTTAGTAGAGTACCGTACCAGGCAGTGTTCTTTGGTTTTTGCAATGTTGCTGACAGCTCAAGCTGGTTGTTGTTTCGCAGTACTGTCACAGTAAATGGTAGATCGTAGTCGATTTCATTCACTCGCTCACGTATAGAGCTGATATCTTTTACTTGTTTACCATTGATAGCAGTTATCACGTCGCCTACTTGTATTCCGGCTCTTTGTGCAGGACTGTTAGGTAGTACGCTAGCTACTTTTAGACCTAAGTCTGACACATCTACCATCACGCCCAGCTGTTTTCTATTTGTAAAAAAGTAAATCCAGCCGCTTTCATCACTAAGATCATAGTCGGTTTGTGCAAGTGCTTTAGGAATGGCGCCAGCCAGGGTAAGAGCAGATGTAAGTACTAGTAGGAGCAGTTTGTTCATAGTTGTTACCTCCGAATTTGCTCGTTTGCAGGGTCTTAACGCTGGAGCTAAGAAAAGGTTTCAAAACTTACTTGACGCCTAGAAGCTCTACTTCAAATATCAGGGTAGAGTTTGGAGGAATAATACCTGCTCCACGTTCTCCGTATCCTAGATTTGGCGGTATTATCAGCTTACGCTTACCACCTACCTTCATCGAGGCTACTCCTTCTTCAAACCCTGGCACGACTTGGCCAACACCTACCTTGAAAGCAAGGGGCTGCCGTCCTATAGAACTGTCAAACTGCCTACCGTCTGTCAACCAGCCAGTGTAATGTACAAATACGGTTTGACCGGCTTTTGGTGTTTCGCCGCTGCCTAGTCTAAGCTCTATATACTTCAGGCCTGAGGGTGTGCGTATGGCGCCGGTTTCGTCTGTTAATGGATCGCTACATCCTATTGTCATAAGTAACAAAAGAATCATTAACTTTTTCATTTTAGCCCCATTCATCAGAAGAGTCTATTGAAGGTGTAAATCGCAATAGTACGAGCTTTCCTGTAGCGAGCAGCGCTGCCAGGGCTTGATAGGTTTTAGCATTGCACTGTGGTGAACGTGCAAGTAGCTCACTCAATGTTACTCCTTCGCCTAGCAGGTCCCATAAAAAAGAAGCTAGCGACTTAATCTCTTCGCTGCCTATCAGATCTTTAGGCACTTCCTTGGCTTGTCGTTGAAAAGTCACAAGCAGATCGGGAAACATGCCTGTATATCGTTCTAGCAGAGTTCGTAGGTTCATAGCTTCAAGTGTGAGTTCTACGATGTCCAGGTCTAGTTTTTGCATGCTTTGCAGCTCTGCTGGCTCGCTACAGTGCCTGAACTTGAATACTCCGTCTATTGGCATTTGGAACAACTGGTAGAATGCCTCTGCTCCGCTCCTTACTCCTAGCTTTATCTTTGTCAGTTTCCCGCGTTCTAGGTATACCCAGGCGAACGGCCTTACTTTATCTACTTCGTCTTCAAAACCTCTTATCAAGTCGCAGTTGTGTAGAGTAAGCAACCCTGTCTCTTCGAGGGAACCAAGCGTATAGACTACAGCAGCTAGATCAAACCAACTCAGTCTAGCACATACAGAGCCACCTTTGCTCTCTTTTGGAGGAGACTGCGATCTTGAAGGTACTATTCCTATTGTTTCTTCTAGCGGTTTCATAAACCAATCTACGTGAGAAGGTTCAAGCGTGCGCGAAAGCGTTTCCGAGAAACCTTGTTCTTCTGCTATAGCCAAGAACTGTTTCGCAAAGCTTTCTACTGTTTGCGGTCGTGCCCTAGGATCCTTTTCAAGGGCTGCAAGTATGAGATTGTTTAATCGCTCGGGGATATCTGGGTTGTGTTCGATTGGTGGAACAGGGCGCTCGTTTAGCTGCTTGAGTAGCACTATCATTGTCGACGGACCGTCGAAAGGAACTTGCCCTGTCAGCATCTGGTATGTCAATACACCTAGCGAGTATATGTCTGAACGAGGGTCTACGGCTTGTCCCGAGGCTTGTTCAGGTGATATGTAGTGTGGTGTACCGATGATAGTGCCGCTCATCGTTAAGTCACCACCTTCGCTAATGCTCAGCTCTTGAACGCGTGCTATTCCAAAATCCAATACTTTGACCGTTTCGCGTCCATCTTCCACCTGTAGGAATATGTTTTCTGGCTTTAAATCTCTGTGTACTATCCCTCGGGCATGTGCTACAGACAATGCTGCAGCTATTTGCTGAACTATTTGCCCTACTTCTGCTAAAGGTAGGCTACCGCGTTGCTTCAACCTATCAGCCAATAGCTGTCCTACTAACAGCTCCATTACTACATAGACCTGTCGGTCTTCTGTGATACCGAAGTCAAGCACTGCTACTGCGTTTGGATGCCTTACGCGCATGGCAGCGTATGCTTCTCGCCTGAAGCGTTCGATGGCTATTGGGTCATCGGCTAACTGCCTGCGCATTACCTTAACAGCGACCGGTATCTTTAGCTGCAAGTGGGTGCCATGGTAGATAGTACTTGTTCCGCCTTCGGCTAGGCGGTAGTCTATCGAGTACTTATTGTCAAGCACGCGGTCGACGAGTAGATCAACTGCTTCGCTATCTACTAGCGCTTTGCCGTCATACATGCAGAAGCTTTTCTTATTGCTGTAGACGCGTCTACACTGTGGGCATAGCTTCATTGCGATTTCTTCCTACAAATCTTGCTTGAAAAGAATAACTTCTGGCAGACTTTTCTGGCAATGGGTAGTGCCACACAACCTTTTAAGCTGACCGTGGAAGAGGCTCTTTCGGTCACCGGCTCATCTCTACAGGGGCTTAGCTCGGCTGAAGCTGGTTTGCGACTAGCTAAGTACGGACCTAACGCCTTGGTTGAGAAGTCTCGACGTAGCCGTCTAGCTATCTTGCTAGAACAGTTTACGGATGTCTTTGTGATTATTCTCATAGTAGCTGCCTTAGTTTCAGCTTTCATCGGCGACATCACGGACTCATTGACCATATTCGCAATCGTCGTGCTAAACGCACTGTTAGGATACAGCCAAGAGAGCAAGGCTGAACAAGCTATGGCAGCACTGCGTAAACTGGCTGTACCTCGCGTCCGAGTAATCAGAGATGGCAATGTTGCTGAGGTTCCTGCTACCGAGCTAGTTCCGGGTGATATAGTCCTTCTCGAAGCTGGACAAATGGTTCCAGCAGACTGTCGCCTCATCGAAACTGCTAATCTCAAGATACAGGAATCAGCGCTTACGGGCGAGGCGGAAGCTGTCGATAAGTCAGCAAACTTCGTTGCAGAAGACGATCTGCCTCTTGGCGATCGCTCCAATATGGCGTTCATGGGGACTGTAGTTACATATGGTCGTGCACAGGCTCTTGTAGTTGCTACTGGAATGCAGACAGAGCTTGGCCGGATTGCTTCGCTTCTGCAAGAAGTTAGTACCGAGCCTACACCTCTTCAGCGTCGTCTTGCTAGCTTAGCTGAGAAGCTGCTCAAGGCTATTCTGATTATCGCTACTCTCATTGCTGCTCTTGGGATCTTCAGGGGCGAAAGTGTAGCTACTATGCTGATGCTTGGCGTCAGTATAGCTGTTGCGGCCGTACCTGAGGCCTTGCCAGCAGTGTTGACTATTACCCTTGCTCTTGGCGCACAACGTATGCTTAAGCGCAATGCTTTGATACGTAAGCTGCAAGCTGTCGAGACACTTGGCTCAGTTACAGTAATTTGCTCTGATAAAACTGGTACTCTCACCGAGAATCGCCAAACAGCAGTTGTCATAGATCTACCGGATCGAGAAATATCCCTGGATGGAGTTGCTTCTGTTGATGCGAGTTTGGAGCTGCTTCTTACTGCTATTGCACTCTGTAATGATGCCTCTACCGATACGAAAGGCGATCCGGTTGGTGATCCAACAGAGACAGCACTGCTTGTTGCTGCCGAGCGTCTAGGCCTTAGGAAAAGAGTTCTTGAATCTTCCCTTCCCAGGATTGCTGAAAAACCTTTTGACTCTGAACGTAAACGAATGTCCACGCTTCACGCCGCGCAAGACCACTATATCTCATTCACTAAGGGTGCCGTAGATAGCATGCTTGATGTCTGTAGTGGTGTGGCTGTAGGAACTGAGGTTTTTCCCATCGACGATGTCCAACGTAGTAAAATTCTGAGAATTCTCGAACAGCGCTCGGCCAGTGGCTTACGAATTCTTGGTGTTGGATATCGTAAACATCTTCGTCCGGACACCACAGAGCTAGAAACAGATCTAACTTTTCTAGGCATGATAGGTATCATTGATCCACCTAGGCCGGAAGCTAAGACGGCTATAGCTAAGTGCCGGACTGCCGGCATCAGGACTTTGATGATTACTGGCGACCATCCCCTCACTGCTGCTGCTATAGCTAAACAACTCGGCCTGCCTAGTGACAAGGTGGTTACTGGGCTTAGGCTGCAAGCCACAGATGACGCTGAGCTTGAGAAGCTAGTCCTTGATGTATCTATCTATGCAAGGGTGTCTCCCGAGCATAAGCTACGTATCGTGCAAGCCTTACAAAAGAATGGACATATCGTCGCTATGACTGGCGACGGTGTCAATGATGCTCCGGCTCTTAAACGAGCAAACATCGGAGTAGCTATGGGAATCACCGGCACTGATGTTTCTAAGGAAGCTTCAGATGTCGTTCTGTTGGATGATAACTTCGCTACTATCGTCGCTGCTGTGGAAGAAGGACGAGTAATCTATGACAATATACGCAAATATATTAAGCAGACTCTTACCGGCAATAGTGCTGCTATTTGGCTGATGGTTTTTGCGCCAGTACTTGGAGTTCCGCTGCCCCTTACGCCGATACAGATATTATGGGTTAACCTTGTTGCTGATGGACTTCCTTCAGTTACCCTTGGTCTTGAACCAGCTGAACGCGACATAATGACCCGCCCACCTCTTGATCCGAACGAGAGCATTTTCAAACCTATGGCAGGCAGAATAATTGCTATGAGTCTGCTGCTTGGCATGCTCCTTGTTGTAGAAGCGTTCTACCTGTATAGTGAGGGCTTTGCGAACTGGCAGACAATCCTCCTGACTACTCTGATCGTCTCTCGCATGAGCCTTATACTTTCAGCAAAGTCTTGGAACGAATCGCTTTTTACAAGGTTTTTAACAAATGTTCCCTTACTAGGTGCTGTTGCGTTGACGTTGTTGCTACAGCTTGCCATAGTCTACTTGCCTATATTTAACCGCCTTTTTGGAACCTTACCCTTAGCTGTGACGGAGCTTATTCTAGCCTGTGTCTTAGGTCTCTTGCCGCTAGCTGCGGCTGAGATCTTTAAGCTTCTAGCAAAGAGGAATATCTTTTCATAGGCTTCGTAACTATAATACTCTATAAATCTTCCCTATGGACGATAAAGATCCTGTCTTGCTCGCAAAGAAAGGCTTTTCGACGCAGATCTTCACAGATGCTGAGCGGTTTTACTTGCTACTTACAGAGGCGTTAGCGAAAGCTCCTCCTATGGCTTTTTTAGACGATGGGCGTGAGTTACCTTGTTATGTGATCGAGTTGGAAAGGTTCTATACGCCAGTCTGTTATTCTCCACCTGCCAGTAGGCAAGTACTCCTCGTTAGGGATGCTGATGCTGATGAGTGGCTGCTTTTTGGGGCTACATGGTTCAGTGGTGTCGGTGATATGGTTATCTCTCTACATCTTTACATAGATGAGCTGCAGATCATAGAGTCGGCTATAAGACGTATTTCGCAGGACTCTAACCTGCGTATAGATTCCGGTGCGGAGATCAAGGCTTCTTCTCGTGGTATTAAAGCTTCCAGCCTTGCCTCTGAGAGATTATAATCTACAATTATGAACCTCGATCAACGACTAGATGGCTCGCATTTATCGGGTGTTAGGCTAAAGCTCTTTACGGCGGTGCGCAACTTGTTAGCTAGCTCGCTGGGTTGTGATACGATCATACTGTCTGACCTTTATCCAGAAGTCCCTGTAGGGGCTGTGCAGACCAAGCTACCCGTTATGGTGACAACCAAGCTTGGAGATCTTGTAGTCAAGGGTGGCTTGTTTGTGCATCGTCTTAAGGTAGGTTGTAATACCCTCGGTAGATTGGCCGACAATGATATCATCATCAAAGATGAAACACGGTTTGTTTCGAGACGACACTGCTCTATAGTAGTCCATACTGACGGTTCAGCAGAGGTGTTTGATACATCACTAAATGGCACCTTTGTCAACGGTAAGAGAGTTCTTCGCAGCCCGGTTAGATCGGGCGATACTTTAAGGCTAGGACCGTACATCAGCCTTAAGGTTATTCTCTACAACGACTAGCTGCTTGCCGTTGCCCTTTTCTAGAAAGACCAGTCGATACCGTCAGGCAGCTCTATCCCAAGTTCTTCTTTTGGGGGTAGTCGCAGTCCTGCAGCAATTACGTCTGCCTTTATGTCTGCTATAAAGTCTTTCATTACCTCACCGCTATCTCTCTTCTTTAGTCCCACTTCGATAGCGTAGCGGTTACCTTCGTTGTTTGGTCGGCCAAAGGATAGTAGTCCTTGTCGTAGCCATTTTGCGAACACAGCTTGCGCTTGCGCGCGGTTATCAGCATTCTGACAAAGCTTGACAGCTATGCGTGCTCCATGTGATTGGTGTCCCTGCTCCTCTCGAATTATTTTTGCTACGATGGTCCTATAAGGCTCCCAAGAACAGTTCTCATACTCTTGTAGTTGCCAAAAACCTCCTCTGTCATACAACCACTGGGCTATGGCTAGCTCTAACCACGACGAGACCATCGGTATGGGTTTGCTCTTGAGCCTGTTCATGACCCAGCTTTCTATCGACTCACCGGTGTGCTGTTGGTAGAGCTGCGCTACTGCTATGTAGTGCTCCGTTTCTTCTTGTATGTGCCATACGATGAACTTTAGACTTTTTATATCTGGGACAAACTGTAGACCGTAACCGAAAAGCTGGGCAGCTGCTAGCTCACGATAGGCTTGCGAGCGCATCATCTGTATTACCGTCTCGCGGTAGCGCTCGTCGTAATTGCTTAACATCTTCCCTTCTCCTCTTTTTTGCCTTAAGATACCATATCTCAGAGGATTGATAGCTATGACTTCTCCGGTGCACCATCTATGGCGTTGAATCCTGTAAAACACTGCGTGCTTATAGTTGATAATGATCGGCAGTCAGTGGAAGCTTTGCTTAATGTACTGCGCGATTTTGACTATGAGTTGCTTACTGCATCAAATGGGCAAGAGGCCCTGCAGATGATCATACATAACCATCCGAGTTTAGTAATATCGGAATGGAATATGCCCGTAATGGATGGACTCAATCTCTTTCTGCAGGTAAAAGAATCGCCGCTTACTCGGCACATACCGTTTATCTTTTTTACTTCAATTGACGATGCGGGCGTAAGATTGGCTCTGCTTGAATCTGGAGCAGAAGATTATTGGAGCAAACCGTATGATATGCGTGAGGCTCGCCTTAAAATTCGTAGGCTCTTAGACCGCATTGACCCGGCTACGCGTTTTAGAAGCAAGACTCCGATTCCTACTGGCGGTATGCCTGAACTTATTAACGGCCGCTATGAGATTGTTCAGGAGATAGGCCATGGCGGTATGGGCGTTGTTTACAAAGCCTTAGACCTAGGCTTAGATAGAGAAGTGGCTCTAAAAATACTACGTAAGGATCTCGTTGCTGATGAGATAGCCGTAAGGCGTTTCGCTCGCGAGGCCGAAGCGGCTATGCGGATAGTGCACAAAAACGTAATAGCTACCTACGAGTATGGCCTCATTCCTAACGGTCAAGCTTATATTGCTATGGAACTTCTTGACGGCTACCCTCTTGAGCAAGAACTTGCTTTTGGACCTGTTGACCAAAAGCGTTGCCTGATGATAATGCGTCAGACCTTGGATGCCGTAAGGGCGGCCCATCGGCAAAACGTTATCCACAGGGATCTAAAACCAAGTAATATCTTCCTGATAAAGTCATCTTCACCCGATCCGCTCGTTAAAGTACTTGATTTTGGTATAGCAATGCTCAAAGATTTACAACAAAGGTCACCTAAAATTACCCATAAGGACGTGACTGTAGGGACTCCTATATACCTATCACCAGAGCAAGCTATGGCAAATACACCTGATGAACGCTCCGATATATACTCTTTAGGTATAGTGTTCTATGAATTATTAACCGGTAGACCGCCTTTTATCGGGCAGTACTACCGCGAGGTAATGATTGCTCATTTGGCTGATCCAGTGCCGCCTATCGATCCTTCTCTTGGCGTGTCGGATTGGTTAGTGTCGCTTGTTGAGAAGATGCTTGCGAAACACCCTTCAGATAGACCTCAGTCAGTAGGTGAAGTCATAGATTTGATAGACCTTAATGTATGATAGTGATATTTAATGCTGATATAGATCCGAACGGAGAAGAAGTAAGATCGCTAATATCTTATATCCAGCGATACTACCCGAACATTAGGACTCAGGTTCACTTTGTTGAGGGAGCGTTGCGCCGGCTGACGGAAGTTTATCTGATAGGCCCTACCGAGAAGGTGTCGCACGAGGGTCTCGAACAACAGCCAGGTGTCGAGCGTGTCGTTAGGGTTTCCGAAAAGTACCGCATTATTGCTAGGCATAAAGGTCAGCTTGATCCCCATGGTTTTACTTACAACGGCTTGACGTTTGATCAAGAGAGCCTACATGTGTTTCCCGGGCTATGTGCCGTAGATACCCGTGAGAATGTGGAGAAAGTGCTCTGTAAACTACATGAACTTGGGGTTTGTACTGCTCGCATGGGCGCATATAAGCCGAGGACTAGCCCTTATGACTTCCAAGGTCATGGACGGGACTGTCTAGCGTATGTCTTTGAGCTCGCAGGTAAGTATGGCATTCGTGTTGTAGCTATGGAGGTACTGCACGAAAACCATATACAAGAAATACGTGATGCTCTTGAGCTTGCCGGTCGCCCTACGGGAGTGATGCTGCAAATAGGCACTCGTAACGCTCAAAACTTCGAATTGCTCAAATCCGTAGGTCAGCAAAAAGAGTTTCCGGTACTGTTTAAGCGAGGTATGGGTATAACCCTAGAGGAATCACTAAATGCCTGTGAGTACATCGCTACTGAGGGTAATCGCAATATCATCTTCTGTCTACGGGGCGTAAAAACCCATTTGAGCGAACCACACCGCAACTTGGTTGACTTTGGACATGTACCCGTGATAAAGCGCTTGACTAGACTCCCGGTCTGCATTGATCCTTCGCACTCTGTGGGTAGGAGGGAGTACTCCTCGGATGGCATACAGGATATTTACCATGTGACTGCACAGGGAATTATAGCCGGAGCTAACATGGTGCTTACAGATTTTCATCCTAATCCGTCAAAGGCTCTCTGTGACGGGCCACAAGCTCTTTTGCTTGAGGAAATGCAGGCATATCTTCAGGATATCAAGATAGTACGTGATGCCTACCTTAAGCGCCGAGAATTGCTAGGCAGTCTCGATAAATATCTCAAAGTAAGCTACTGACCGTTTTGCAGCCTGTTCTTATGGCATATACTGTTAAATACAAGTGACTAGCTGCTCGTTATGGTTAAGATGGAAGCCTTATGATAGGATAACTTTCCCTCTTGTATACTATTTATAGGATAAATAAACGCTCAAAGTATATTACGGCTATATTCGGGTTTAAACTCTTAAATTGTCGTCTACAAGATTCCATGATTAATTTGTTTAGCTTCTAGCTCAAAAGTTTGCTGTTAGTTGTCTTAGCAGTTTGTTCGACTTGGGCAGTGAGGGCTAGTGAAAATCAGTCCTCACCACCGATAGCGGCTCTGTCAACTATCCACAATAGCCTGCCGGCTGTGGGTTTGACGAGCTGTGAAGGATATTCGCGCTTTCCGAAGAGTACCTTGTGTAGAATCGCACGCTTTGCAGCCCCAGTCACAATAAAGACAATGTTATGGGCTGCATTAATAGCGGGCAGGGTCAGCGTCAGTCGCCATGCAGAGAGCTTTTCTACATGGTTTGCTGCTACGCTACGCTCTTGCTCCTCGAGTGCGGCTGTATCTGGAAAGAGCGAGGCTGTATGTCCATCTTCTCCTATTCCGAGTAGAACCAGATCAAATCGAGGCTGATGCCCAAAAAAACTCTTGAGGCGCTCTTCATAGTCTGCGGCTGCTTTTGCAACATCTTCCTGCTCGCCTTGTATTCTGTAGATATTTTCAGCAGGCACCGCAAGTGGGGCTAGCAGTGTCTCGTATGCCATTCTGTAGTTGCTGCTTGCATGGTTTGGTGGGACGCATCGCTCGTCACCCCAGAAGAAGTAGACATTTTTCCAATCGAGCTGATCTCGGTAGTTAGGTGAGGCTAGCAGTTCGTATAAACCTCTAGGAGTAGAGCCGCCTGACAGTGCTACAGCGGCTCGGCCTTTCTCAGAAATTGCTTTAGCGATGATTGCTATGAACTCCTGAGCTGCCTTTTCGAAAAGCTCCCGTTCGTCCTTGCATATTAGAAGTTCTGTGGCCATTGTTTTTTTCCAGTTTCATATGTTTCTCGTCTAAGGGTGAGCTCAAGTAACTTCGAGCTGATTAACTAGATGTGCGGCAACTCTCAAGACGTTTTCGTAGGTTGTATCGTTCCCTAGTATCTCCAGTTCACGCGAAAGAAGGGTGGCTTCAGAAGGTCGCCTATGTTTTTCAACGGTTGTTAGCCAGCAGACCGTAGGCGTTTCCAGTTTAGTCTTTATGCCAGATTCTTCGTATGCCTGCTTAACCATGAGGTGTGCCTTCTGCTTATTATCAGCAGCCATAGTAATTTCGAGCTGCAGATCGTCGGCTACTAGCGAGGGTGAAGGAGCGAATTGCAGATGTATTGGCCGGCCTTTGTAGCCTGACTCCAGAGCATATTCTCCGGTGCGTGAGATGCTTCTGCAGTTTTTCGGATCATCCCAATCCAGCCTGTAGATAAGCCAGCTTGCAAGGTATACAGCCTGCGGCGGAGGCAGCTCTTTATCTGCGGCTTCAGTGCAGTACTTGACACGGACGCTGCTGATATCCCTGATATAAGCGTTTAGATCTGGCATGTCGTATAGTCCGGCGATATGTGAACGCAGCGTTGTCAGCCTAGACCAGTTGAGGTCAGCAAAAGCTACTTGCTTTTTCGCTTCTACTAGCTCGGCTACTACTGGTAAGTATGCTGTGGGTCGAGCTAGGTAGGAAGTATCAAGTATGACTTTATCGGCGGTATCTAGTAGTCCTGTGAATGGTTGCATGTCGCTTGGCATGCCGCGCCACCAAAGGATTACTGGCAAATCGGAGATGAGCAGTGGTCTAACTGTTGCTGCTAAGCGCCAGGCAGCAGCAGCTCCTTCGGCAACTATGGTTACTTGCTCGCAGCAGAGCTGTTTGCCACGCCCTGGAATGACTCCGCATACGGCGGACACTTCAGCGCTGATCAGCTCAGTAAGGGCGTTGGGGCGAGCTTTCATCAGTAGTACGCGTCCTGGATGGTGCTTAGCGATGTCTGTGATCAGAGTGTTTAGTTCGCTAGATGAGGTTTCATCGTAGATAAGGAGATTGACTACACAGGCGCGCACTTGAGATTTATTTTCTTCAGTTTGAGCCTTCCATAGCTCCTGCAGATGGCGTTCGATCGTCTTCAGGTCAAAAGGGTACATTTTAATAACCTCATTTCTACGGCCTACGCCAACGCCGCCCACCATCCTTTGCGAGAAACTCATCAGCGGCGGCCGGACCCCAGCTTCCGGCTTCGTAGTTAGGAAACTTTGGTTTGTCTGCTGCCCATACGTCTAAGATAGGCATCAGTAATTCCCAGCTTTTCTCTACCATATCGCGCCGTGCAAACAACGTGGGATCGCCAAGCATGCAGTCTAGAAGCAATCGTTCGTAAGCTTCGGGTGAGTGTCGACCAAACTGCGTGCCGTATTGAAAATCCATATTCACATCGCGAATATGCACTGCTTGACCGGGTAGCTTAGCACTGAACCGCAGCGTTATTCCTTCATCTGGTTGGATGCGCATCACGAGGGTATTCGGGTGAATCCTGTCTGCTGCCGTGCGGTCAAATAAGAGGTGGGGCACTTCCTTAAACTGTATTGCCACTTCTGACACACGTCTTGGCATGCGTTTGCCTGAACGGATGTAAAATGGAACACCTGCCCAGCGCCAGTTGTCAACAAGCAGCTTTACCATAGCGTAGGTTTCGGTTGTCGATTGAGGATTTACGCCCTTCTCTTCACGATATCCCATAACTGCCCGACCGTTTGAAGTACCCTGACCGTACTGACCTCGGACGGCAAAAGCATTAACTTCACCGTGCTCTATAGGTCTTACGGCCATCATTACCTTCTGCTTTTCGTCGCGTATTGCCGAAGCGTCAAGTGATACAGGAGGTTCCATGGCTATTAGTGAGAACACTTGCAACAAATGGTTTTGTATCATGTCTCGCAAAGCCCCGGCACCTTCGTAATAACCGGCTCGGCCTTCTACACCCACGGCCTCTGCTGCCGTGATCTGGACGTGATCGATGTACTTGTGGTTCCACAGAGGTTCGAAGATTCCGTTTGCAAAGCGGAAGACCATGACATTTTGTACTGTTTCTTTTCCTAAGTAGTGGTCTATGCGATAGACCTGCTCTTCCTGAAAGACACTGCCGACGTGCTCGTTTAGTGCTAATGCAGACTTTAGGTCATAACCAAACGGCTTTTCTATTATGATTCGCACCCAAGCATCTCTCACAGGCGAGACATTTAGCTTTGCCTTGCCTAGGTTAGTTACTATTGGAGTATACAATTCTGGCGGTGTCGAGAGGTAGAAAATGCGGTTACCAGCTGTGCCTGTCTTTTTGTCAAGCTCATCAAGCAGGTTCCCAAGTCTTACGTAGACTTCTTGTTCTCTAGGATCGCCTGCGATGTAATGCAGCTGTTTAGCAAACGACCGCCATACGTCCTCATCAGCTAGGCCGCCTTCGGCAAACTCTCTTACCGCAGCCGTCATTAGCTCGCGGAAAGCTTCATTGTCCATCTGAGTGCGCCCTATGCCTATAGTAGCGAAACTGCTACCGAGCAGATGCTGCTGATAGAGGCTATACAGGGCCGGCATGAGTTTACGCTTGTTGAGATCACCTGACGCACCGAAGATGACTATCACGCAGGGTGGTGCCTTGCGTTCTATACGGAGTCCCTGACTAAGCGGATTTGTCATTCGGCCCTTTTCCTCCATTCTGTATGTACAAACCCAAGTTCGGGCTTATCTATGCGCTCGTATGTATGTGCTCCGAAAAAGTCGCGCTGCGCTTGCGTCAAGTTTTGAGGCAAATTAGCGGAACGATAACTGTCATAGTAGGCAAGGCTTGAAGCCATCGCTAGGCAGGGAACTCCGAGAGTTTGAGCTGTAGTGACGGCTCTGCGCCAATTCGACTGAGTGGCTGAAACCGCTTCAGAAAATTCTTCGTCAACTAGCAGATTCGGTAAATCTGGTCTGCGTCGATAGGCTTGCTTAATTTTGTCTAAGAACTGGGCGCGAATAATACAGCCTCCTTTCCAGATTCGGCTTATTTCGCCCAAATCTAGGCTCCAGCCATAGTAATCCGAAGCTGACTTCATAAGTGCCATCCCTTGAGCATATGAGCATATCTTGGAGGCGTAAAGTGCATCATGTACGGCTGCTATGAACTCGGATTTGTCTCCGTCGTATTTTGTCTCCGCAGGTCCGCGAAGAACCTTTGCTGCTTCGACGCGTTGCTCTTTTAGCCCTGACAGCATCCTTGCTGCTAGAGCTGATTCTATGGTGGGAATTGCAACTCCAAGATCTAGAGCTACTTTTGATGTCCAAAGGCCTGTGCCTTTCTGCCCCGCTTTGTCCATTATCAGGTCTACGAGTGGCTGGCCGGTTTCTTCGTCTTTATATTTGAAAATCTCGGCTGTTATTTCTATGAGAAAGGAACTTAGTACCCCTTTATTCCATTCTGCGAAAATATCACCTAGCTCATCAGCTTTCAGCCCAAGGCATCTTCGCATCATGTCATATGCCTCGGCTATCAACTGCATGTCGCCATACTCTATGCCATTGTGTACCATTTTGACGAAGTGACCTGATCCGCCAGGCCCTATGTATGTCACGCAGGGCCCGTCATCGACTTTGGCAGCTATTGCTTCCCAAATAGGCCTGAGGCTTTCGTAGGCTTGTTTATCGCCGCCAGGCATTAATGAAGGCCCCCACAACGCTCCTTCTTCGCCACCAGACACGCCAGATCCTATAAAGTACAGCCCTTCGGCAGCCAGTTCTTTTGCGCGACGTTCTGTGTCTTGATACCAGGAGTTGCCACCATCGATGAGAATATCACCTTTATCTAGATAGGGCTTGAGCTGTGCTATTGTCCAGTCTACGGGATCGCCTGCTTTGACGAGCATTACTATCTTTCGAGGTCGCTCTATTGCAGCGGCAAATTCTTCCGCTGACTTGGCTCCTAGAAAGTTTTTACCCTTGGCTCGGGTCTGTAAGAGATTGTTTACTTTCTTCGGATCGCGGTTCCATACTGCTATGGTATAGCCGTTGCGCTCTATATTTAGGGCAAGATTTTCCCCCATTACGGCTAACCCAACTAGCCCTATCTGTGCTTGTGCCATGACTATCCTCCCCTGCTTTTGTCTATGTGGACTGCCTAACTGAAACTTACCCTCCGACCTACCCTCTCCTAGCTTCCGGATCGGTAAGCCTGCGCAGGTATGGTTCAAGAAGTGACTTCAGAGATAAACCTTAGATGGTTGCCTATCCTAATCGAAGCTGTTTAAGTTTGCAAGGGCTTAATTGGTTTCACCTTCCCTTGGAGGGCTTAGATCTTTGTGCTTAGCCTTGAAGTCTACGGACTGTTCTTGCGCTCCGGTGCGACGGTTTACCTCGCGCGCTAAAACGAACAATAAGTCGGAAAGACGGTTTAAATATGCTATACAGAGTCGGTTAATTTCAGCTTCGGCGTCGAGTTTGACAACACGCCGTTCAGCTCTACGAGCTACAGCTCGAGCTAGATGCAGCAATGCACCAGCTTCGCTACCACCGGGAAGTATGAATTCTTTAAGGGGACCTACTTTCTCTAGATGCAGATCTGCCCACTTTTCTAATGCTGTGATGAAGTGTTCTTCCACACGAGGGCATTTGACAGTCATAGGGCTTGCTAGATCCGCACCGACTATGAAAAGATCGTTCTGGATCGTGCTCAGTATCTCGTCTATCTCCTTATCTGCAGTCAGCTTCGTTCTAGCAAGTCCAAGTAGAGAGTTAAGTTCGTCAACGTCTCCAAAAGCATCTACTCGCAGCGATGCTTTGCTTATCCTGCTTCCATCTACAAGGTCAGTCTCACCCTTGTCACCCCTTTTGGTATAAACGCGAGTTATGCGCATAGCTTTTACCTCCTCCTCTGTATCCTAAAGGGGTGAGGTTACCTAACCCGCTAGATTTTCGCAAGGATAGGTGGAAGAAGCTTAGCTGTTGATGTAGCGCTTCTTAAGTTTGTTCATCCAAATCCTAGATATGCCTAGTTGTCTTGCAGCTGCTGACGTTTTGTTGTTGTTTTGTAAAAGAGCGCATTCGGTAAGCCAAGCATCGAGCTTTGCCAAAGCTTCCTCGCGCTTTGGAAGACACTTTGAATCGAGCTTGAATACACTGTTTTTTACTTTCATTTCCTACGCCCCCTGACACTCAGTAGTTGTCGAAGATCATAGGCTAGATAACATTAGGTGTCAACTAGGTGAGCAACATAATCTAGACTTTAAACTCCTTTCTTGTGCTGATGCCCTTGGCGATCTAGTAAAGAGCATTTTGTAACACGGCTTCTAGTTTCGCTCATCTAGTTTATTCGCCCTTCCACTTCAGTAGCAGGACCTGGCATGGTGCCGACTATTAAAGGCCGTTCGTAAAACAGTTCACCGTCAAGCAACGTCTGTACTAGATATCGCCCAGGACGTTCAAGATGTAGATTCATAAAAAAGTTGATGTTGTTTGCGTATCCATCTTCTGGAATCTCGAACTCGGCTTTTGCCGAGGCTGCTATGATTTCATGCTTTGGAGAAAGAATCCTTATTTCGCTTGTGAAGCGTCCGTACCCAGTCCATTGCGTTACTACGGCAAGCTTTGGCAGCACTACCGGCAAACGCTGTACATATATCTCTTGAAATATGCCCATCAGGCTCAGCTTGTTGCCGACTTCTAGGCGTACGTCATCGCAAGTGATCTGATAAAGCATCTCGGCTTCTTGTTCGCGGTTTATCATAAGCTACCTTTCTGCACGAGGATTTGTACAACTCTACATTCTGCAAAGCTATGCAGTCAACCGACCAACAACCAACCAAAATCCGATCGAAGAAGCCAACATACTTCAAGTGTCACTTGAAGTTTTATGGGTAAAATATTCTAAAACCTAGCAAGTTTAGAAGTTGATCTTTATCCCTGCTTGTACGAGACGTGGTGGAGACGGCAGTATTCCTCTGCTACGGTCTACTATAAACGTCTTGTCAAAGAGGTTTTTGATCGTTAGGAAAAGCGTGCTGTGTGTCGCCTCTAGTCTATAGTTGAGCGTGGTGTTCCAGATCGTGTATTTCGGTATAAGCCCTCGTTGTCCATCTAGCGTACCGCTTACAGTGTTTAAGTCATCGCTGAACTGATCACTTGTGTGATGAACTTCAAATAATATGTCTAAACCGCGTCGATGAGAGTAACCTATTCCTGCTGTCAACAAGTGTTCTGGCGCATATGGCAGCCGGTTACCGGTAACGCTTACGGTTGAAAACCCTGGTATGTTACTGAAGCGTATGCCTACAAACTTCGCATCTTGCAGGTAAGTGTAGCTTACCTTCGTGTAAAAGTTATGTGATGAGTCAAACATCGTTCCTGTATCTGCCCTAGCATTTATTTCTATACCTTGATGTAGCGTTTTGCCCCCGTTCGTCAATGTGGCACCCAACCCACCTGCTACGCTTGCAGGTACTATCTGATTTGAGAAGTCCATCCTAAAGTAGCAGAGATCTAGGTTTAGACCTTGTGTAAAGCTGCTACGCAAACCAAGCTCATAGTTCCAGCTCGTCTCAGGATCTAGGTCTATTACTCCCCCAGTCAGGTTGTTGATAACGTCTTCTGTGCGAGGCGGCGCGAAGCCTCTGTGAACACCACCAAAGATAGTTACCTTCTCGCCAAAAGAATAAGATAAGCCTAGACCCGGTACTAGCTGCGTGAGTTGTGTATTACCTTTTACTCCAGCGCCGTTGTTTGCTAGTCGGTTTGTTCGCTCATAGTAGATTTTTTCGACGCGCAACCCAGGTGTAATAGTTAATGCGCCTAAGATGAAGCGATTCTGTAAAAAGGCAGAATACGCTTGATTACGGCGTTCGTTGTCTTCTACAGCTATGCCAGTGCGAGCGTTTGGCGTATTTCCGTTAAGTTGCCTGCGATCTTGCACCTCAAAGTGTGCGCGAAAACCGAAATCTGCCTCGTTTTTTATCCCAAAAAGGTTATATGCTAGGCGAAAGCGGGGGTCTATTCCAGCAGTATAGTATCGCCTTAGCCGGCCTTCATTGCCGCAAGTAGTGTTTAGGTTGGCCATACCACCGCAGTTGGGATCAGCAGCGTCGTTGGGACGCTGTAGAGAATTGCTTGACTGTCGCCACCAATCACGAAAGAAAGCTGCGAAGTAACCAGTAGTATTCATCACGAAGGCTTCTGTAAGCAATACTGTATGGACAGCGCTTGCTCCAAACCTGTTGATAGTGAAGGAATCGTTTCGAAAAGGGTTTTGCCTAGGGTCTTGCTCATACTCAGCCTGCGTTAGTCCCGAATATGTCACGCGCGAGCGCTCGCCATAGTAGTTCGCTTTGAGCGTCAGTACGTTGTTTGAGTTGAGTGCTGTCAAGAGCTTGAGATTAAGATCGTTTATTCCGTGCCGAGTGTTAACTCGCGAGCCCTCGCCTTGCTTACGCATATAGTCTACTAAGAAGCCTGTATTTCCCCAGGTTCCACCGTAACCTATGTGTCCATTGAAGTAGTCTCTGTTACCGCTTGTCAGGGTTAAAGTTCCGGATGGTTTAGACGGTGGCTGTGGCGTAATGTAGTTGATAACTCCCCCTACGGTCATAGGCCCATGTACTATCTGTCCTGAGCCTTTTAGTACCTCGATAGCGGAGAAGCGCTCTACGGGTGGGTGATAGTAAGAGGCATTGTCACCATAGACCGAGTAAGCAAGCGGTATACCGTCCTCTAGCAGGAGTACTTTGGTGGACCTTGTAGGATTCAGTCCGCGAATACCTATGTTGGGGCGTAAGCCAAAACCTTCTTCCTCACGCAGGTTTAGTCCCGCTACTTTGCGCAACGCTTCGTTGAAATTAAACACTCTGCTTGTTTCAAGCAGCGATGCATCTATTATCTCGACGGTACCCGGTATCCGCTGTACAGCTTCTGAAGTCGGAGCTAACCTTGCTGTCACTATCGTTATGTCTTCGGTGAAGCTGCCTGGCCTTAGTTTTATATCCAAATTACTGCTTGCCCGTAGCTCTAGGTGGCGCTCGACTAGGGCGAAGCCTTCTGCTTTTAGGCTTAGCTCATACTGACCGGTGGGTATATCCTCGAAAATATAATTGCCTTCTGTATCACTTACTGCGTTCTTGTAGAAACCGCTGCTTCGGAGCACCAAGACGGCGCCCTGCACGGCTGCTCCACTACTGTCTGAAATCTTCCCTCGCAGGACTACTCTGCGCTGTGCGCTTGCTGAGCTGCTGCTTAGTACTAATATTAGCCCGCAGATGAATATCCGAATCACGGCCTTTACCTCCTTATAATTGATTTTGATTCTGCTTTTCAAAATCGATTAGATAATAAAGGCCAGTCTTCATTGGAGTCAAGAGATTTGTCTCGGTCAGTTTTGACCGAGACAGTTAGGTCTTGATTAGCTCGCGAAATTCTTCTGCTTTACGTTTGAGGCCTAGTTGGATGGCTTCTTCTGGAGAGACGCCAGCCTTACGGGCATACTCGCGTACGTCTTGGGTTATCTTCATCGAGCAAAAGTGTGGGCCGCACATCGAGCAAAAGCGTGCTTCTTTAGCTGCTTCATGTGGCAACGTTTCGTCGTGGTAAGAGCGAGCAGTTTCAGGGTCGAGCGACAAGGCGAACTGGTCGTTCCATCGGAACTCAAAGCGGGCTCTCGAAAGAGCGTCGTCACGGTTGCGAGCTCCGGGGTGTCCTTTTGCCAAATCGGCAGCATGGGCTGCTATTTTGTATGCTATTACGCCCTGCTTTACGTCCTCTTTGTTAGGTAGGCCTAGGTGTTCTTTTGGGGTAACGTAGCAGAGCATGGCTGTGCCGTACCAACCTATCATAGCTGCACCTATGGCAGAGGCGATATGGTCATAACCCGGAGCAATATCTGTTACAAGCGGCCCGAGGGTATAAAAAGGTGCTTCGTGGCAGATTGTCATCTGCTTATCTACGTTTTCTTTTATCAAGTGCATGGGGATATGCCCGGGACCTTCGATCATTACTTGTACATCATGCTTCCAGGCTATTTCTGTCAGCTCTCCTAGGGTTTGCAGCTCGGCGAATTGGGCTTCGTCGTTTGCGTCAGCTATGCTACCTGGGCGTAGTCCATCGCCTAATGAGAAGCATATATCGTACTTTTTCATTAGTTCGCAGATACGCTCGAATTCCGTGTAGAGGAAGTTCTCTTTGTGGTGGATTAGGCACCACTTCGCCATAATCGAACCACCGCGCGAGACTATACCTGTTACTCTCTTGCTCGTCAGTGGGATATATCGCAGCAACACTCCGGCATGTATCGTGAAATAGTCTACTCCTTGTTCAGCTTGTTCGACTAAAGTGTCCATAAATACTTCTATGTCGAGCTTTTCTACTTTACCGCCTACTTTTTCTAATGCTTGGTAGATAGGTACAGTTCCTACTGGTACAGGCGAATTGCGAAGTATAAGCTCGCGGGTTTCGTGAATGTTTTTGCCGGTCGATAGATCCATGACCGTGTCTGCACCCCACTTTATTGCCCACTTCATCTTTTCTACTTCTTCCTCTATGGAGGAACTTATGGCCGAGTTTCCTATATTTGCATTAATTTTGACTAGAAAGTTACGGCCTATGATCATAGGTTCGCTTTCAGGATGATTAATGTTTGCGGGTATAATTGCTCGGCCACGAGCTACTTCATCGCGCACGAACTCTGGGCTGACTCCTTCGCGTATAGCTACAAATCGCATTTCTTCTGTTATTTCGCCACGACGGGCATAGTGCATTTGGGAGAAGTTCTTGTCGCCGCGCGCCTTGCGCCTTTCTATCCAAGGCGCACGCAGCTTTGGTAGTCCTTTTTTGATGTCATAACCTTGCGGGCCTTCAGTAGTATAAAGGTGTACTATTTCTCCGTTTGACAGCTTGACTTCTCGGCGTGGTACGCTAAACTGCTCTTCCATAAGACGTCCCCCTAATCTAAAAATATCAATCTTTTCTTGCTCCTACAATCGTTCGAAGCAAAAGCTTAGCCTGTCTTGACAGATTTACTAGACTATGCTAGTTCTAGCACGCCGTCCTTACAAGACCATGAAGAAAAAACTGAGCGACTTTGCTCGTAGCCTCAACAAAAAGATCGAGCAAACGGCTGGTTCAGAGCAGACGACTTGCCAACAGTTGACTCCTCGAAGACGCAATTCGCTGGAGTGGCAGCTAGTTGAAGCCTTGCAGAAGGCAGATCCTAACGTGGATGCCCTACTTAATGAGGCTCCTACCGTGACTAAAAGACTTCTCTTAGAAGGAATCCGGGACCTTTGGAAGGGAGATTGGCAAGCTGCCGAAAAAAAACTGACTCAGGTTTCTACGCAAGCCGATGGAATTGGTAGGTGTTGGGCACATATACATCTTGGTCTACTAGGATTAGAAGAAGGGCGTTACGATTTTACTGACGCCCATATCTGCCGCGCTAGAAGATACGCCTACGAAGATCGATATGAAGAGCATTTCTTGCCTACTTATGTTGACCTCATTGAGGTTCAAGCTGATCTGGATAGAGGAGTGACTGAGCGCCTGCGCTATCGGCTGGAATCTATACTTGAAACTTGTCCAGACACTTACTTACAGGCTATGGCTTCCTATCTTGTGGGCACGCTGTTTCGTTACGGAGTGCCGAATGACTATTGCCGGCAGGTTACATCGCAGGCGCTTGTAGCCTTCGAGCAGATGCAAAACAGGTACTTTGTTGCGCTTTGTCAGCTAAACTTATCTTACCTTCTGAAAGAAGTTGAAGAAGCCAGCTCTCTTGCAGGAATTTCTGCGGTTGCTTTTGAAACTTTGGGTCGAACGCGTGAAGCTGCTTTGGCTCGTAACCGTCTGAGTGAGCTCAAGTATGCTCAAACTTCTTTCGAGCGAGTTGGTGACTGCTTGTTTATCTCTCCCCTCATGAAGGCCATTCGGATACGCTTAAACGCTATAGCTTGTAACTCGAGCGATCCGATTCTGATACTTGGTCCCAGAGGATCTGGCAAGGAGGCTCTGGCACAGGCTATACACTTGCTTAGCCCGCGTGCTAAAGGGCCTTTTCTAGCAGTTAATTGTGGTGCTTTGCCTGACACTCTCGTTGAAAGTGAGCTTTTTGGTTATGAAAAAGGAGCGTTTACTGGTGCTACCACGCAGAAAAAGGGTCTTTTTGAAATGGCCAACGGAGGCACCATCTTCCTCGACGAAATTGGAGAATTGCCTTTACAGTCGCAGGCAAAGCTTCTGAGGGTACTGCAGTCAGGTCTTTTTCGTAGGCTTGGTGGTACTGCTGAGTTGGCTTATGACGCACGTATTATAGCTGCTACGAACAAAGATCTCGACGAAATGGTAATAAAAGGAGACTTTCGTGCTGACCTACTTGATCGGATCTGTGTTTGGCGGCTGCGACTGCCCCCACTTTCAAAAAGGAAAGAGGACATAATCCCGCTAGCTGAGGAATTCCTCAGAAGGCAGGGTCAGTGGCATCTAGATTCTTCGGCAAAGCGCTTTCTTTATGAGAAAGAGTATCCTGGCAATGTTCGCTCGCTCGAAAACGACGTCCGTAGGGCTGTAGCGAAAGCTCGTGCTTTAGGCAGCACCGTTATTACCGCTTCACTGCTTGCGGACGAGCCTGAGGACATCCCGCACTACCAAACTACTGAGCGGTTACCTATGCACGCCGTACCTAACTATGAACAGGCTATGCTGGCGTTCGAACGTAACCTACTGTTACAGGCACTTGCTGCCTGCAGTTGGAACAAAAAACTTGCTTCAGTAGCTCTTGGCCTGCCGGAACGTACTTTCTGGCGGGCTATACAACGACATGGCCTGTATGGCAAGCCGGAAATGAAGTAAAATAAGAATCTTCACTCCTTAGATTGCCTTGTAGTGCCTGAGTGTTACTATGTCTGCAAATGACCTTAAAATGGCAGGTACGCAGATGCGGTTAGCAGAGACAGGCATGCTGTTGCAGAACAAGTTGTTGTTTAACAGGGAGTTGAGCTGGATAGAGTTTAACAGACGTGTGCTTGAGGAAGCGCTGGACAAGAGGCGTCCGCTACTTGAGCGTCTTAAGTTTCTGGCAATATTTTCAACCAATTTGGATGAGTTCTTCATGATCCGAGTCTCAGCGCTCAAAGACCAGCTTGAATCGGAAACGCACATACTCTCTCCCGATGGGATGTCTCCCCAGGAACAGTTGTTAAAGATCTCTGAAAAGTTAAGGCCGTTGCTCAAGGAGCAAATGAACTGTCTGAAGAACGATCTGCTGCCGGAGCTTGAGCTTCATGGTATCAAGGTACTGTCATATGAACAGCTATCTGCTGAACAGCGAAGTGAGATAGATAGTTATTTTCAGCAGAACATCTTCCCTGTTTTGACGCCTCTTGCTGTAGATCCTTCACATCCTTTTCCCTACATTTCTAATCTGAGCCTCAATTTGGCGGTCTTCGTAGCCAGCACTGAGGAAAATGCACCTGCGCGTTTTGCTCGTATCAAGGTGCCTCCGGTAGTGCCTCGGCTTCTGCCGGTAAAACCTGGAACTCACTTTGTTTTGCTGGAGCAGGTAATCAAGGCAAATCTACATCAACTATTTCCTGAAATGGAAATACTTGCCTGCCATCCTTTTAGAATGACGCGTGATGCTGAGCTTGAAATAGAGGAAGACGAAGCTGATGACCTACTCAAAACCGTGGAAGCTCAACTGCGGCAACGCCGCTTCGGCTCTTGTGTTCGCCTCGAAGTTGATACCTCTATGCCTGCAAGTATGGTCAAGTATTTGAGGGAAGCTCTTGGTTTGCAAGAAATAGACGTCTATACGGTAGACGGACCGCTTAATGTCTCCGACTTTATGGCGCTCTACAAGCTAGATCTGCCCCATTTGAAGGATAAAGGCTTCACACCTGCCGTGCCGGCAGTGCTGAACGGTGACGAGACTATTTTTGATGTGTTACGCAGGCAGGATATACTTTTGCATCATCCCTATGATTCTTTTTCTCCGGTGGTAGACTTTATCCGTGCTGCAGCAACTGATCCCAAGGTCTTGGCTATAAAACAGACGCTCTATAGAACTAGTGGAGACTCGCCCATAGTGCAGGCGCTTATCGAAGCTAGCGAAAGCGGTAAACAAGTAGCGGCCGTTGTTGAACTTAAGGCTAGGTTTGACGAGGAGAATAACATCATCTGGGCGCGCAAGATGGAGCGTTCAGGCGTTCACGTTGTCTACGGCCTTCTTGGAGTTAAGACGCATTGCAAGATAGCTCTCGTGGTAAGGCAGGAAGAAGGCACTATTCGGCGTTACGTGCATCTTGGTACTGGGAACTATAATCCTGCTACTGCGAAAGTATATACTGACTTTGGCCTGCTTACTTCTAATCCGGACATAGGTGCAGACGCAAGTGATTTGTTCAACTATCTGACAGGTTATTCGCGCCAACGTAAGTTTAGAAAGCTTTTTGTGGCACCTATCAACTTACGCGAGAAGATGCTTGCTCTTATAGAGCGGGAAGTACAGCATCATCGCCAAGGCAAACCGAGCCGCATCATAGCTAAGATAAACAGCCTGACTGACACTAAGATCATCCGGGCTCTTTACGAGGCTTCACAAGAAGGCGTGGTCATCGATCTGATAGTACGCGGCGTTTGCTGTCTGCGTCCAGGGCTTCCGGGTATCTCTGAGTCTATTCGCGTAATCAGCATAGTTGGGCGCTTTCTAGAGCATAGCCGCATATTTTACTTCGCAAATGGTGGGCAGGAAGAGATCTACCTCGGTAGTGCTGACTGGATGCAGCGCAATCTAGACCGTAGGATAGAAATAGTTTTTCCTGTAGAAGACGAGAAGTTAAAACAAAGACTTAAGGTAGAGATACTTGAGACGACACTTATGGACAATGTTGGAGCAAGACTGCTTCATCCGGATGGCTCATATGAGCGTCTTTTTCCTGCTTTAGGACAGACACCGGTAGACTCGCAGCAAATCTTTCTCTCGCTTGCTGCCAGGGAAAATGAAGCGTAACTACTTATCTCTGCTTGCGAAGCTCAGTGATATATCTGTGGATGTTGATGAATCTGAGTTCTTGTCTTCGGTGGTTGCTGTGGCAGGCCAGTACCTAGACTTTGATGTCCTGACGATTAATCTTTTCAACGCTCAAGCTTCGGCGCTCTTCCTTGCTGCAGGTTATAGCCGATATCCTGCAGATCCTTGCATAGGTGATACTTTGCAGATCGGTATGGGTGTTGTGGGTACTGCTGCAAAGCGTAGACGGCCGCTGCTACTGCAAGATGTCGAGAAAAGCAGCTTGTACATAGCTAAGTATCCTGCTACGAGATCTGAGCTGGCTTGCCCTATGATATACAAAGGGCAGTTGATAGGGGTGCTTAATGTAGAAAGTGGTCATAAAAATGCTTTTACGCGTCAGGATATAGATTCACTAAAGAGACTGGCTATCTTCTTGGCAAACAGTATTCAGGTACTTCGAAGTCGTCAGCAAGTCCAGAGGTCGGATATTGCTTATCAGGTTCTTACGGCCAAGTTTGCACAGGACTACCAAACCTTCTTTGAAAACGCTTCTCAGGGTATGGGGCGCATGGACGCTAATGGTGTGCTGGTTCTTGTCAACTCTTCTTTTGCTCGTATCTTCGGGTACTCGGAGCCGGAAGGGATGCTCAAAGTGAGGTTTAGGGATTTACTTCTTGACGGTGCAAGATACGATCAGTTGCTTGCGCGATTGGTGGAAAAAGATTTCCTTTATGACGATCTGCAGGCTCGTCATAAGAGTGGGCAGACTTTAGATCTGAGGATCAATTGCTGGTTATCGCGGGAATCAGACGGCAGGCTGACCTATATAAATCTTGCTCTAGAAGACATAAGCGAAGCTAAGAGGCTGCAGCAAGAGCTCCAGAAAAGTGAACGTATGGCTACAATGGGCGAACTTGCCGCAGTTATAGCTCACGAGATACGTAATCCTCTGGCTGCAGTGCTTAACTCGGCCGAAGAGCTTCAGGCTCGGGTGAACTTTACTGGCACGAACAGACGGCTTATAGAGATAATCCTTGAGGAAGCTGGAAGACTGGAAAGAGTAGTCCGAGACTTCTTGATCTTTGCACGTCCCACACCTCCTCGAGTAGTAGCGGTTGACATCAACAAGCTAATAGAACGTAGTCTAGAGTTGGTGCTTCAGATGGATATCGCCCGTAATATGGATGGTGCCCTGGAGGTAGAGAAGCATCTCAAGAGCGATTTGCCGTTCGTGCAGGCTGATCCAGATCAGCTTATTCAGGTCTTACTCAATATTCTGATTAACGCTGTACAAGCTACGAAGGGCAAGGGCAGGATATCTGTCAGTACGATGCTAGAATCAGCTGCTGATTGGTCGGGCTGCCCTTACCTTGTGATTGATGTAACGGACAATGGTAGCGGCATCAATCCTCAGGATATGGGGCGAATTTTCGAGCCGTTTTTTACTACCAAGCCGAGTGGAACAGGCCTTGGCCTCTCTATAGCTAAGCAGATTATGGATACTCACAATGGCGCATTGCAGATTGAAAGCAGGCTTGGTCAGGGTACTTCAGTAAGGATCGTCCTTCCGACAAGCCAGCCCACTACTTTGTAATTCCTAGCTGTGTTAGTATAAAAGCGTAGTCAAAGGCTGTATCGCGTAGTGCATCATACCGACCCGAAGCACCGCTATGTCCGGCTGCCATGTTGGTTTTGAACAGCAGCAAATTTTTATCCGTCTTCAAAGAACGCAGCTTGGCAACATACTTAGCTGGTTCCCAGTACATTACTTGGCTGTCGTTGAGCGATGTCCTAATTAGCATACTTGGATAAGCTTTGCGTTCTAAGTTGTCGTATGGAGAGTAACTCTTGATGTATAAGTAGGCCTCCTTGTCGTTTGGATTGCCCCACTCTAGATACTCCTGCACGGTTAAAGGCAAAGAGGGATCTAGCATTGTGTTTATCACGTCTACGAACGGAACATACGATACTACAGCTCTGAATAGCTCAGGCCGCATGTTGACTACTGCCCCCATTAGCAGTCCTCCGGCGCTCCCGCCGGTTATTACTAGCTTGTCAGGTGCAGTGTACCCTTCGGCGATAAGGTGTTCGGCGCAGGCTATGAAGTCGGTGAAAGTGTTCTTCTTTACCATCATTTTGCCTTGATCGTGCCAATCTTTGCCTAAGTCTCCGCCGCCTCTGATGTGTGCTATGGCGAATATTACTCCTCGATCAAGTAGGCTGAGACGTTCAGAGCTGAAAGAAACAGGGCGGGATATGCCATATGACCCATAGCCGTTTAGGAGTAAAGGCTGTCTACAGGCTGTTCTCTTATCTTTGCGGTAGACCAGCGAGATTGGAATTTTGGTGCCGTCGCTGGCCGTAGCGTAAATTCGCTCGCTTCGGTAGTTTTGTGGATCATATCCGCCTAACACTTCCGTGCGCTTAAGCAGGATGCTCTTGTCAGCGTTGATGTCATAGTCATAAACGGAAGCAGGGGTGGTGAAAGATTGGTAAGTATAACGCAGCGTTTGGCTCTTATATTCTGGTGTCGGGCCGGAAAACACTGCGTATACAGGTTCTGGAAATTTTACATACTTTGTCTGTCCTGTTTTTGTGTCTATAACACGGATTTTCTGTATTCCTTGCTCACGCTCCCATAAAACTATATGTGAGGCAAAACAGTCTATGTCCTCTAACATTACTTCTTTGCGGTGTGGTACTACTTCTGTCCATTTGTCAACAGAGGTATCGGTTATTGGGGCACGGACTAGTCGAAAGTTTTTCCCCGAGTCGTTTGTGCGGATATAGAAATAGTTATCTTGATGTTCCACATAGTACTCGTGACCTTCTTTACGTTTAAGCAGTAGTGTGGCTGGGTCAGAGGGTTTGTTGCTACTTATATAGTGTACTTCGCTCGTAGTTGAGCTAGCTGATGTTATTAGTATGTACTGCTTGCTGCGGGTTCTGGATAGACTTGTTCTGTACAGCTCGTCCTTCTCTTCGTACACGAGGACGTCTTGCTGTGGGGCGGTACCCAGCACGTGCCTGTAGATCCGATAAGGACGCTTGGCGGCATCTTCGATAGTGTAGAAGATAGTTTTGCTGTCGCTTGCCCAGGCAAAGTCCACAGCGTTTTCTACTATATCTGGTAGCAGCTTGCCGGTGCGTAGATCCTTTATCCTTAGGGTGTACTGTCTGAATCCGGTATAGTCGGTAGAAAACGCAAGCAGGTTACCGTCGTCGCTTACTGCTAGCATGCCTATGCTGGTATAGGGCTTACCGGAAGCCAGCTCGTTTACATCCAGGATGATTTCTTCTGAGGCATCTAGGTTACCTTTCTTCCTGCAGTAAATGCTATATTGCTTGCCCTTTTCCGTTCTCGTGTAGTAGTAATAGCCATCGGCAAGATATGGTACGCTAAGGTCAGTTTCTTTTATTCGTCCTAACATCTCTTCGTAGAGCTTGCGTTGCAGTTCTTGCGTATGCTGCATCATTGCGTCTGCGTATGCATTTTCTGCTTCTAGGTAGGATATCACTTCTGGATTTGACTTTTCCCTGAGCCAGGAATAGTCGTCTATCAGTTCTTCGCCGTGAATGACCGTTATCTTGGGTACTTTCTTTGCTACAGGTGGGGTTAACTGTTGTGGTACGATGCTGCTTACGACAAGCAAAGGCACTAATATTGTCTTCATTTTAGTTTCTCCTTAGGGTATTGAAAAAAAATATATGCTAGTTAGCTGACAAGCATTATAATTGCCATAGGCCTCATTCTAAGTTATACGTTAGCCAGTAGAAAACAGCGATTGGCGACTGGTTTCAGCTGCTGACACCTCCCCGATTAGGAGAGTTTTGTATGAATAGCATAGTTAAGATGGGCTTACCGATAGTTATTTTTAGCGTGGTAGTTGCCGGTGTTGCTCATCTAGTTTCTGAGTATAGTGTGTTATCTCTTAGCTTAGGGCTAGGTGGCATGTCGGCTGCGTTAGCAGCAACTCTTTCTACTATAGGCCGCTTGAGCTCAAGATTAGAATTTCTAGAGCAGAGATTGGAGCAGTATATAAGCAGTGTAGAAGAGAGTGCTGCTTTTGTTGCTGCTGTGGATTCGGAAGGGTCATCTACCGCGGTAGCTGGAGAGAAAGCTTCACCGCCTAGTGTTGTCACTAAGGCTTTTGAAGCTCCTATTCGTCCATCTGAGACTGCAGTAGCTATGGATAAGTTTGAGCGTACGCTTGATCATACTTCTGTTCCGCCTATGAGCGTGCAGCAGTCGGCGGCTGGACAGCATGATTTTCTAGAGACTACGCAATCTTTTCTACCGGAACAGCTAAACAAGCCGTCAGGTTTTGGTGCTGCTCCGGCGGGCTTCAGCAAGAAGCCTTCTGATCCTGGTGTGATGCCGCCTCCGCTACCAACTTCTCTTACCAGTACAGAGACTCGTAAGTCTGCAGGTCGGCGTAGGTATGCTACTTTTGCGGGGCTATCGCTTACTGGTGACGAAGATCTGAGGACTGTAGGCACTGCTGCTCAACAACCATCGTCAGCGCAGGAAATAGTCAAAAGCATGGGTACTATGGCACCACCGCCACCGCCTACGAAGCAGCGGGATAAAGAAAAGCGTAGATACTCTACCTTTGCGGGCTTATCTCTAGCGGATAGAGGACAGAATCCTGGGGTTGTAGCAGCGCCTCCTACACCACCTCCTCTTGTTCAGACGCCTCAACAACCTGTTGCTCCCAGTAGCAGCTCTGGTAACTTTGAGGAGTACTTCCGTCCAGCTCCTGGTGAAACTGTCAGTGGCAGTAGTTCAAGCAACTTCGAGGAATATTTTCGTCCAGCTCCTGGTGAGATAGGAGCTGCTACACAAACTTCTGCTACGAAACCTTCTAGCGCTGGGCAAGCTAGGACTGAGCAAAAGCGTAAGCGTTATCAGACCTTCATGGGGCTATCTCTTTCTAAGACTCCGCCAGCTGTGATGAAACTTCCTAGTTCCGATAGTACAGCTCCTTTACCTTCTAGCTATGCGCCACATTCTCCACAGCCTGGTACGCAAGTAAACAAAGGGCAAGTAGCAAGTCTCGTAGATGGTTTTTGCTCGCTTTGTGGTAGTCCTCAAGCAGCAGGTAGAAATTTGGAGGATACGCTGTCGACACCGGAATTCTGTTGGTACTGTGGCGCAAGACTCAGGCTTAGAAGTTGACTATGGCGTTTGGCGTATATAAACTTGTTCGAGCGTAGACGCGATAAAGCACTGCCACAATGGTTCAGGCCTTGAAATTTGAAGAAGATCGTAACGAGCTAATCGAGCGTTACTTGCCTTATGTCCGCTCGATAGCACAATCGATAATTCCGAAATTGCCGCCTCAGATAGATATAAATGATCTAATAGGCTATGGTCGTATAGGTCTGCTAGAGGCCATAGATAGGTTTGACCAGACTCGGGGTGTGAGTTTTAAGACGTTTGCTTATTACAGGATAAAGGGTGCTATATATGATGGGTTGCGTCAGATAGGTTGGTTTTCTCGTTCAGAGTTTGCTAGGCTAAGGTTTGAGCAGAGTGCTAATGATTTAATGGCAGGTTACGCAGAGACTCCAGAGCAGCATGCAGCAAATATAGATGACCAAATTGCTGAAGTAGAAGAGATGTTCAGTGGAATAGTTTCAGCTTACATGCTTTCGCTAGAGTCTGAGTCGATCAATTTGCCACAGGCATCTAGCTCACCGGACGAGCTCTATCAAGCTAAAGAATTTGGACGTATCGTACGAGAGGCTATCTCACAGCTTCCTGAAACCGAGCGTAAGTTGATAGAATATTACTACTATCAGGGTCTGACTTTAGAAGAGATAGGCAACAAGCTAGGACTTTCCAAGTCGTGGACTTCTCGCTTGCATAATAAGTGTTTGCAGCATCTATGCGAGTTGTTGAAAAATAGAGGAATCGTTAGCGCAAGCTAACGGGATTGATATCATGGAATTACAAAGGAGGTACTATGGTAGATCCTATAAGTGTAGGAAGTATATCCGTGGAGCGGACTGCGCAGACGAAGGAAGCTCGTCACGTAGTTACATCAGAGGATTTTGAGTCAGTACGCTTAAAAGCGGCGGAACTTGATTCTCATGTCGAGCGCCTGAAGGAAGACGGCCTTGTTACTAGTGATCAGATTAAGCTGGCGTCCAGAGAAGCGCAAGAGATGTTCAATCGCTATATTCAACCTGGCGGCGAGGCATATGGCTTCAGTAGCCTTTTTCACGATAATCGTGCTAAGTTAGAGTCGTTGAGGGAGGAGCTTAGCAAGGTTGGCAGTAGCGAAAAAGCTGCCCAGGTGACCGACTATCTGCATGGCTTGGATAAAGAGTTTGCTTCGCTTGAGACTATACTCAACAATATCGATGTCAATGCTCCAATCAATCCTATGGATATGATCCGCTTACAGACCAAGATGGAATTTGTCACCGAGCATATAGAGATTCTCAGCAAAGTCGTCGAACAAGTAAGTAGCGGCATGAAGACGATACTACAGACGAACGTATAGTAACTTTTTATGGAGTCCTCGGATGGCAGAGGCATCTCTGAAGGAGTCACAAGATGACTGTTGGTAGGGCATTGCTTCTAGGGATTTTTCTCTGTACTTTTACCACAGCCTGTAGCCGCAGCCGTGACCTTGTGGGTGGTCTGACCGAAACGGAAGCGCAGCATATCTGCGTCTTGCTTAAGCGCAACGGACTTAATGCACACAAGGTGCAGGTTGGCTCCGAGGATGCTGTCACTTGGTCTGTCACTTTGGAAACACCGCTTATAATTGGCGACGAGGAGGTAGCAGCAGCACTCTATATTCTCAGCGAAAACGACCTACCTCGTGTTCGCGAAAATCCGCTTAAAAGTGCTTTCAGTAAAGATAGCTTGATACCGACACAGACTGAGGAGAATCTTCGAAAGCTGGCTGCTACGCAAGAGGCTATAGAATTGACGCTTGAGAAAATCAGTGGCGTTGTCAGTGCTCGTGTCCATGTTGTGTTGCCTAATCCGAATCCTCTTGTTGAAGCTAGCAAGCAAGTTCAAGCTTCGGCCTCTGTGTTGCTGAAGTATAACACTAAAACTCCGCCCCTTACCGTGGAGGAGGTGCGCAACATAGTTGCTCCGGCGGTTGAGGGGCTTTCTCCAAGCCGTGTCGAAGTGGTAATGAAGGAGGTGCCAGCTCCTGACATCAACAAGTTCAAGGATCTCAAGGAAAGGTATATCAAGTACATAGGACTATCGGCGGTCTCGCTGGTGCTTGTATTGTCGGTGCTGCTCGTCTACTTCATACTGAAAACTCGCACGCAGGCAAGTAAAATAGCTCAACTTGAGCGTAGTCTGGCGCTGCGTCCGACGAGAGCGGCTGCTCAGGCTTCTACTGGTAGTTGATGGAAGAGTTTCCTGCAAGGCTGCAAGCATTACTAACTGTTGCTCTTATCCTTGACGCCGAAGAGGCTGTGAAGTTGTTTGACTACCTGCCGCACAGCGAGCGCGAGGACATGCTGTTACGAACTCGTAGCTACTTAGCTTTGTCAGAGGATGCTCGTAGGAATGCCCTTTCAGCGAGACTGAAGGCTTTACGAAGTGAGTTCCTCCTGCGGCAGATAACCGATGTTCATCCCTCACACGTCGCTTTGGTCCTTGCAAATGAGCCGGCCTCGATAATTCGCGTCATATTGCATCATCTGCCTCAGGATCTAGCTGATGAAATAGTTAAGCTGCTTCCTGAATCAGCTGTTGTAAGGCTTGCTGCCTGTCCGAAGCCTCCGGCTTTGCCGCTTGACTTGCTTGAGGTGGTCAAGCAAGCTTTTATACGACAGTTTGTGTTTGTCTTGCCTGGGGACAACCCGCTTACTTGGCTCAACTCTTCTCGATTGCGAGTTTTGCTGCGAGAGTTCAGCCTTCAGATATTTGCCTTAGCTATGCGCAAACTACAGAAGGAAGAGCTTTTGCACTCACTGCGGCGCTTTCCTCGCTCTCATTCGAAAGAGATTATCCGAAAGATTAAGATGATGCGAGAAGTTACAGCTGAGCAGGTGCTTACTGCAGAAAAAGCTGTAGTTTGGCTTACTGCACAGAATTTGCGTAACTTTTCTGTTGTTGAGGATACAGGCTTGATGGTGCTTGCTGCTGGTCTGATTGATGCACCTGACACGCTGTGTAAGTTTGTGACGCAGAAGTTATCCATAGAGGAAGCCGGCCGCTTTCACGATATACATGCAAGGCTAAAACAGGCTGATCAGGAAGTTTTACGTCTGCTACGACAAGTTATGCAGTCTGTTGTTAGGACCGTCTTGCAAACTCCTAGCCGACTGTCTGGACGTAGTGACGCTGGGCTAGTAACTAGAGAAGCTAATTCTACGTTGGTCAAATAAGTTTATAGTCGCATTTTACTGCAAGGGTGCGCTATAATTTCTCATTCTAAAGCTTCGTTGAGAGTTAAAGATGAGCAAGATTATTAAGGGTACTGATAAAACGTCTGTTACTCCAGATTATGAGTTGAAGACGGTGGATGCCCCTGTAATCAAAGGCAGCGTCTATGATGCTTCGGCAGAAGCTCGCCGTATTATAGAAAGAGCTCGTGAGCAGGCAGCAAAGATTATAGCCGATGCTCAGCCCGAAATAGATGCTAAATGGGCAGAGATAGAGCAGGAACGTAGGAATTTACAGCTGGAGCGTGAACGTATAGAGGAAGAGCGGCGCAAGATCTTGGAGAAGTCTCGTGAAGAAGGCTATCGTGAAGGTTTTGCAAAAGTTAATGAAATCATCTATGAACTTACTGAGAAAAAACGCGAGGTGCTTGCACAAGCTGAGGCCGATATGATAAGGCTCTCTATACGTGTAGCTGCTCGGATAATAGGCCGAGAGCTGCGTCAACATCCAGATACTATAGCCGACATAGTTACTCAAGCCATCCAAACCGTCCGTAATCAGACAAAGATTATCATACGCGTGAATCCCGATGATATGGAGCACTTGCTCAAGAGTAAAGATCTTCTGCTTGCACGTGTTGGCCAGTCGAAGATTATCGATTTTCAAAGTGATCCGAAAGTGCAGCCAGGAGGTTGTGTCATAGAATCTGAAGCAGGTACGGTTAATGCCCAACTGAAGACCCAACTCGAAGTAATGGAAAAGATGCTCTTAAAGCGTGCAGGACACTTACGCTAGGGAGTCAAGAGTATGTCTTCCGCACTTGGGATAGATATCTCTCATTATATAGACGAAATAGACAATATATCTCCGGTAGAGGTTAGAGGACGTGTAACTGGTATAGTAGGTCTTATAGTCAAGGCGGCTGTGCCGGAGGTCTGGGTAGGTGAGCTCTGCCTGATCAACACTCCGCACAGCAGTCAACCCGTGAAAGCTGAGGTAGTGGGCTTTCGAGATAACGAGGTAATGCTGATGCCTCTTGGGGATATTAACAACATCGGCATGAATGCCGAAGTCATTCCTACCGGGCATGCCTTGACGGTTAAGGTCGGTGATGAGTTGCTAGGCAGAGTGCTCAATGGTCTAGGTGAGCCTATAGACACGCAGTTTAAGGGACCGCTGCACTGCACCCACGAATATCCTGTTCATAATGATCCACCAGATCCGATGCGACGTGAGCGTGTCCTCAAACCTCTGGAGATAGGTATCAGAGCGATTGACGGACTGCTTACCGTCGGCCAGGGACAACGTATAGGAATCTTTGCTGCTGCCGGTGTCGGCAAATCAACCACTCTCGGAATGATAGCTAGAAATACTGAGGCTGAGGTAAACGTTATAGCTCTCATAGGTGAGCGTGGCCGTGAAGTGCGTGACTTTTTAGATAATGACCTCGGCCCAGAGGGACTCAAACGTTCGGTAGTCGTAGTTGCTACTTCTAATGAGTCTTCGCTGGTACGTCTTAAGGCAGCCTATGTGGCTACGGCTATAGCAGAGTACTTCCGTGACAAAGGCAAGAAGGTCATGCTGATGATGGACTCTGTGACGCGCTTTGCTCGCGCAAAACGTGAGGTCGGACTTGCTACAGGTGAACCACCGGCAAGAGGAGGTTTTCCGCCGTCAGTCTTTTCAGAACTGCCTAAGTTGCTGGAGCGTACCGGAAATTCTGATAGAGGCTCGATTACGGCTTTCTATACTGTACTGGTGGAAGGTGATGATATGAACGAGCCAGTGGCGGACGAGGTTCGCTCAATTTTAGACGGGCATATCATTCTCTCAAGAGCGCTCGCAGCTCGTAACCACTACCCAGCTATAAATATCTCTGAAAGCGTAAGCCGTGTCCAACACTTTGTAGCTACGAAGCAGCACTTGGCGGCTGCTTCGAAACTGCGAGAAGTGCTGGCTACTTATGAGAAAGAAAAAGATCTCATACTTATAGGTGCATACAAAAAAGGCAGCGATCCGAAGGTGGACTTCGCTATAGAGAAAATTGATGCGGTAAATAACTATCTTAGGCAAGGTACACATGAAAAGGTAAGTTATGATGATAGTGTCAACCAGCTTATCAAGCTTTTCCCACCGACGACGAGGTAGCATATGGCAAAGACACCAAAATACCGACTACAGCCGATACTAGATGAGAAGGAGAACAAGAAGCAGGAAGCTGCCCGTTTTCTGAATAAGAAGAAGGAAGAGCTTGCTTTAGAGGAGCAAAAACTCGAGCAGGCGAAGCTCGAACACGCTCGTGCCATACAGAAAAAAGAGGAGATGGTAAGGGAATACAATGAGAACATGTTTGCTGGCAAGTACACGATCGAGCAGATTAAGATTAGAAAGCTACATATAGAAGACCAGCAACGCCGCATTGAGGAGCTTCGTCAAGCCGTTGAACGTCAAAAGAAGGCGGTTGAGCGTGCCGAGCTGGAGGTAAAAAAAGCTGAGGAAGCTCTCATAAATGCTTCTAAAGAAGTGCAAGTGATGCAAAAACACAAGGAAAATTGGCAACGCGCTGTGCAAGAAGAGGCCCTGAAGAAAGAAGCAAAGCAGCTAGAAGAAATTGCCCAGAGTATGTACACTGCAGCTATGATGAACAGAAAGGAATAATGTTATGAGTAATAAGGTAGATAATACTTTTGGTCCAGCTAGTGCTCTCTTTGGCGCTGAAAAACGCCCTTCTGAGCGTCCTCGCACTCAGGGACGTTCGTTTGGCGAATTTCTAGAAAAAGTCGATAGCGAAGAAGATCGTTCGGCACATTCGAGCGATGAAGCTGTGCAGACTGAGAGTGATGGCACGCAGATGCCGTTTTTCTTCAGTAGCTACAGAACGGATGATCGTAGCGGCTCGGATCGCTCGACCGAGTATAAACCTAAGCAAGCAGAAAAGCGTGCCGATAGTCGGCAAGGCACTGCTAGGCCTGAAGCAGAAGAGGCCGATAATAATAAGCCAGGGACTCGGCTGAAGCGTCCCTTGCGTTATGAGAAAACTGTTAACAACTTACAAGGCGACAGTCTCACAGAAGGTTTGCTTTTTCAGGCAAATCCGCTAGCGCCGTTTCAAGTGCCTATGATCGAACGTGTCCCTGTAGTGAAAGAGGTTATGCCTACACCGGGCACGGTGATACAGCCGCAGATACTGGATCAGATAGTTCAGGAAGTAAGGCTTGGCATAAATGCTACAGGAGCAGCAGAGTTTCAGTTTGATTTACGGAGTGACGTTCTAGATGGACTAAAGCTTAAGATCAGCACGCAGGATGGCAAGGTAGTGGCTTACTTCATAGCTGAAAACGTGCATGTAAAAGACGTCATTGACCAAGGGGCTCAGGAATTAGTGCAAGCTCTTCAGCAGCGTGGTCTAGAAGTAGCTGAGTTGCAGGTGTCGGTAGGTGCAGATGCTGGTGGTGGTAGTGGCGAGCAACAGCGCGAGCAGCAGCAGCCTTTCGCTTCTTCTGGTTCTGGTCAGAGCGTGAGTGGTAAAGCTGAAACTGCGCCGTCGGTAGGGCCTAAGGTTAACACTAATACCAGGTACACCATTTGAGTTGGCTCTCGTTAAGATGCCTGCGATATGAGTTTGAACGTGCAGAAGCGCCGTGTCAGCGCCTTTCAATTTGTAAATCTTCCTAAAATACCTCGCAAGCGCATCTTGTTGTCGCGTTGTATGTCCGAGTGTTTGCCGGGAACGCGCTGGGAGGAAACGCTTAGAGAGATTTTGTCAGGCATTCTTAAGAAATATATTCGTGGTAAGCGCCAGCTTATGCTGAACTTCCAAATCACAGGTGAAGAGCTTACTGAGCCTATAGAAAAGAGTTTTGTAGCGCTTGAGAAGGAGTCTTTTGTTATTGGGCGTCATCCATCTTGCGAGATACAGCTGAACAATCGTGTTGTTTCTAGTCAACATGCGCGCATCTTTATGGAGCGCGGGCGGTTCTTCATAGTAGATCAAAGTGTTAACGGTACGCTCTTGAACAGTAAGCCTATAAAGCCAAAGGCGCCGGTTCCGCTAAACCATGGCGACTGTATATCGATCTATCCCTACCAGATAAACTTCACGCTTAGTCAAACGGTTGCTAATGAAGAGACGAGTGTAGATTTTGCGGTTGAATCTATAGCTGAAACGACCTTCGAAGAGCTTCTAAAGAGGCTTTCGACGCCGACACCTTTGCTAGTCTTGGAGGTTGATCCACACGCTAGGCACTTGCTGGTAGAGGTAGAACACGATTTGTTGATAGGGCTTACTGAGATGATTTTTGGTAGCGACTCTGGCGCAGCGAACAAGCTACTACGTACGCTTTCAAACATAGAGACAGGCGTCATAGAGTTCTTGGTTTTGCGCGTAATTCGTGCGATAAGGGAAACGATGGCAGACTTTTCGTCAAAGACGCTGCGCTTGAAGCAGCTGCTTATACACGGCGGACAGTCACTAAAACATCCTGAAGCAATAGCCGATCCTCTAGATCCAGTGCTAGTGCTTACAGCGCGCCTTGTTATAGCTGAGCTACTTAGTTACATCAGACTCTATATACCTTATAAGCTGCTTGAAGATCTTCTTCTGCCGTCGAGTGACAGTGTTCGGCTTGAGCTGCTGGGGCGTTGGATGAATGTTGTTTCGGCAGTCAAGACCGAGCTGATCGTGGAGCTTGGTGAGATAAAACTTTTGGCTGAAGAGTTGGCTTCTTTGGAGCCGTCGGACATTATTTTGCTTTCTGGTATAGGAGTACGCTACAGCGATGGTGAACTTACTGGCTCAGTACGCGCAAGGTTAGGGCAGAACGGAGCAGGATGCTTCAGCAGTGACATAATCAGCGAACCGTCTTCCGTTAAGATCATGCTCAATAGTTTTACTGTTAGCACACAGCCAAAAGGAGAGAAAGAGGCTATGGAGGAGAAAGATCTCGCAGAAAGTGCCCAGTTTGTTCAGTCTGTGCCGGTTACTATAGTGGTAGAGCTAGGGCGACGCAACATGACGATTGCCGATGTAAGTCGGCTACGCCTTGGCCAAATAATCGATCTGAAGCGTACACCTTCGGAGCCTGTAGACCTCACTATAGATGGTAAAGTGATTGGTAAAGGAGAGCTGGTAGATATAGAGGGCGATCTGGGTGTGCGAATTCTCAAGCTGGTACGCTAAAAAATATGTTGCTTGAGGCACAAACGCCGGAGATAAACGTCATAGGCGATAGCTGGAGCTTGGCTGTTATGGTACTGAAAATGTGCCTCACGCTTGGTGCTGTTTGCATCCTCGCTTTCTTTATCCTGCGTTACGGCTTGCCTAAACTTACTGGTTTGCAGCCTAATTCGGAATTGATACGCCTTGTTACTCGCTTTCCTTTGGATCAACAAAAGGCTCTCTATATAGTAGAGGTTGCTGGAAAGACTTTGCTGCTTGGAGTTACCAACGAGCGAATCGAGCTGCTTGCTCAACTCGAAAAAGAAGAGATTCAACAAGTGCTTCAGAAGACTCCGCCAAACACTCCGGTTAAGGATTTTAGCAAGTATCTGAGGAGGTAGTTATGAGGCTTGCTTCAAGCTTGATTCTGTTGCTGCCAGCACTTGCTGCAGCACAGACCCAACAAGAGCCGCGCGGTCTATCTAGCCCGATAGTAATGCTAGTAGTTTTAGGAGCACTGTCACTTGCTCCGTTTATCCTCATTACTATGACTTCATTTGTTAAGATCTCGGCAGTGCTCTCGATACTGCGTAATGCCCTGGGTACACAGCAAGTGCCACCAAACCAGGTTATTACGGGCCTGGCATTTATCCTCTCGATCTTCATAATGACGCCGGTTGCACAGGAGATCTATGCCTCCATAGGTGAAGTACCAGAAACTAATTCGCTCATATCAGAAACAAATATTCGCGTGCTCTACGAGGCGGCCAAGCGAGGTCAAGAACCCCTTAGAAACTTTCTGATAAAGCAGTGCCACGACCGGGATAGGTTGCTCTTTTTGGAGCTTGCAAAGAGAATGACCAAGGGAGATAGTAGTTTTATTCATCCCGGGAGCTTTCGAGTAATCATTCCGGCTTTCGTCACAAGCGAGCTTAAAGAAGCGTTTCAAATAGGTTTTTTGATCTTTGTTCCTTTCCTGATAATCGATTTGATCGTCTCGAATATCTTGACTTCGATGGGTATGACGATGCTTTCGCCGGTCACTATCTCCTTGCCTTTTAAGCTGCTTATCTTCGTGCTGGTCGATGGCTGGTATTTGCTTGTCAAGGGGTTAGTCCTAAGCTACATCTAGGAGGGAAATATGGAACAACTTGTTATAGGACTTACAAAGCAAGCGCTCTTAATAACGCTGCTGCTTTCAGCTCCTGCTATGCTCTCTGCTCTGCTTGTGGGATTCATTATTAGCCTCTTTCAGGCTGTGACTCAGGTACAGGAGCAAACTCTGACATTTGTACCTAAGATTCTAGCTACTTTTATAGCTATAGGTGTAGCTGGCACCTGGATGTTGGCAACGCTGATCAGATTTGCTACGGCCGTCTTCACTATGATAGCCGAAATTCGTTGATATGGAACCTTTCATACTTCGCTTACTTGATGTACTGCTCAAAGGGTTTGGTGTAGAGGAGCATCCGCAGACATTTATTGCGATGATGGGCCTTATTATGGCCAGGCTGGTGCCGGCTATCAACTACACGCCTTTTTTTGGTGGTGGAGTTGTCTTAGGTCGTACGAAAATAGCTCTTTCTTTTGCGCTTGCGTTTCTTCTCTACCCTGCAATGATCTCTGCTGTGCCTATATCACAGATCCCGACAAGCTTCTTACCATTCTTTCTGCTGCTAGTAAAAGAGGCGATCATAGGCTTTACTATAGGGTATGTAACTTCGGTTGTGTTTTATGGGATACAAGCAGCGGGCCAGATGGTAGATAACATGCGTGGTGCGTCTATGGCTCAACTGTTTGCGGTAGAGTTCAGTACTCAAGTGACGCTGCTTGGCAAGCTTAAGCTGCAGGCTGCTATTACGCTCTTCTTTTTGCTCGATTGTCACCTGATGTACATAAGAGGACTGTTTTATAGCTTCGAGAGGCTGCCCGTAAATGCCTATCCCAGCATAGGTAGTGCTATGGCTATAGGTAACCAGCTTAGCCCTATAATAGAGGATCTTATACGTATCTCGTCGGATGTACTGCTTGTCTCGCTGCAGCTTGCAGGACCTGTGCTTGTATGTCTGTTTCTTAGCGATGTCATATTCGGTATATTTAATCGAGTAGCGCCACAGGTAAATGTCTACTTTCTGTCACTGCCCGTTAAGATGATGGTGGGTTTGGGGATGCTGTTTTTGCTCTGGGCAGCTATAGTCGAGCAAATGGAGGAACGATTCATAGTCTATCTTAAGGAACTTTATACGCTTGTGGCAAAAGCTACTCCATTTGGGCAGTAGTTCGTTAAGGGGTTAGGGTATGGCCGAGGGTCAAGGTGGAGAAAAGACAGAAAAGCCTACACCGAAGCGTATTAAGGATGCCCGCAAGAAAGGCAATGTAGCTAAGAGTAAGGATTTAACTGGGGCTATCCTGTTTTTGGCCGTGGTGATGTTACTTGCAGTACTAAATGATTTTAATGCTGCTGTGCTTATGGAATATGTCAGGGAATCGATACTGCTTGCGTTCAAAATAGAGCAGTTTGACCTTCATACTACAAAGGAACTATTTTCCTTAGGCGGGCTTACTATGTTCAAAGTTCTGGCACCAGTGCTTGCATCAGCGTTTGTGCTTGCTCTGGCAATAGAATTTATGCAGGTAGGAGCGCTCTTTACGACGGAGACTTTGAAGCCGAAGTTTGACAAGCTAAACCCAGTAAATGGTTTCAAGGGAATATTTTTTCAAAAGAAAACTTATATCGAGCTTCTTAAGACAATATTTAAAATTGTCATTCTTGTTGCATTGTTTTATGCTATCTTTGAAGACTATCTGGGTCTTTTAGTGCTAGCTGCCCGTAGGTCACTGTGGTACTCGGCAGGGCTTACGGGGGAGATACTTTTTGACATAGCTGTTAAGGTAGGCGGCTTCTTCCTTGCTATCGGTGTAGCAGACTTTGGTCTGCAGCGCCATCTGTGGATCAAAGATCTGATGATGAGCAAGTATGAAGTCAAACAGGAATACAAGCAGGATGAAGGCGATCCGCATCACAAGGCGGCTCGCAAGCGCCTGCACCGCGAACTGTTACAACACAGCGCGGTCCAAGATGTAAAAAAGGCGGATGTAGTCATCGTGAACCCGACACATATAGCAGTAGCTATTAGATACAACAAGGATGAAATGGCGGCTCCTCAGATAGTGGCCAAAGGCCAAATGTTAATGGCAGAAAAGATCTTGGAGATCGCCCGTGAAAACAACATACCTATAATGCGTAATGTGCCGCTTGCGCATGCTTTAAACAAGCTTGAGGAAGGAGAAGAGATTCCAGAAGAGCTATATGAAGCTGTGGCGGAAGTGCTCAACTGGGTCTATCGCTTGCACAGACAACAAAGTGAATAGAGGTGAAAAATGGCAAACGACATAAAGACCAGGCTGGATAACGCAAATTTGTTGCAGAACATAGACAGAGCCGTAGATAAAAGGATAGAACAAGATCGTCAGGAACAAGTAGTTTTATATAGTGACTTGCAACAGGTCGAGCTACGGGGACGTACCACTGTAGAAGGGCTACTGCCTGAATATAGCCCAGAAGCCCTTAGCTTCAAAGAGGCTATGCGGTTGGACCAGCTTCCACCGACACATGCAGAACTCGAACCGCCGTCTATACACTACATACTTTATGCCTTCGGTAACCAAACTCAGCGTAAGATGAACTTTGAGAAACTTACCCGTACTCAGAAGCAGAAGACCGGGCAACTGATGCAGAAGCTGGGTCAAAGTCTGGCTCAGGTACCGGAGCATCTAAAAGAGCAGCTCGAAAAAGAAGCTAGGATGCTCAACTTGGTCGACTATCTAATACAGATTCAAGATGGCATCCTTGCCAGAGTAGGCTCACGTACGAAGGGGTAATATGAACGATGCCCTTATCAAGTCTTGGATAGAAGGCCGACTTCCCCTTGCGCGCGTCAAAGGTTGGTCTCCTAATGAGATACAGATGATGATGATTCTGGGATTTACTTTGCACGAGCAGGGTCGCTCGGAGGAAGCTGCAATAGTTTTTGAAGGACTGCTTTCTCTCGATCCTAAAAATGCATATTGTCACTCTGCTCTAGGAGCAGCCTATCTTAGGCTGGATGAGGATGAAAAGGCCCTGTATCACCTAAACATGGCCTTACAGCTCGACAGTAGGGATATCTCGGCCTATATTAACCGTGCTGAGCTGTTTATGAAACAGCAAAATTATAAGCAGGCCCAAGTGGACTTGGAGATGGCCATAAAACTTGGGCTTAGTACCGGCGCTAGAAATGAGGCCATAAGGCGTGCTCAAGGGCTACTTATTACTGCGAAAAGGCTACAAGCTAATGACTTAGCCGAAAAAAGCTTCAAAAATTTTTCCGTGATCTGAGCAACTTTTGAGCTTACATTTCGATAATCTGAGTAGATTCAAGATAACATTACAAAACCAAATAAACGGCATCTGAAAGGAGATAAAAATGTTAGGTCCGATAGGTGGAGCAATTAGCAATTTCGTCAATGACATAATCGATAAGAATCCGATCATCAACAAAACCCCGATAGGCAGCGTGCTAGGTGACGCTGTAGGTCTGGCACTAGATATTGCTACTGGCAATGTAGCAGGAGCTCTCAAGAACCTTGGTGAGCTGTTTGAAGGCGTTGGCAAGCTGACAGGTAACATCGCCAAGGAGAATCCGATCAACAAGATGTTGATGGATATGGCAAGGAATGCGTTGGAGAAAGGCGCTGATGGTGAAGACAAGAAGGCTGCTGCTGCAGCAGGTGCAAAAGGTGGTGTTAGATCACTAGGTCAACTGCTAGCAATAGTTGGAACCAAGCTATCTGAAGCTATGCAGAAGACAATGGACAAGGCAGCTGAAGTTGCCGACAAGATTTCGCAGGAAGCCTCAAATTCTGACAAAGGCCCCAGCGTCAAGGATACCCAAAAACTGCAAGAGTTGATGTTTAACTTGCAGCAGATGCAGCAAACACTCAATCGTGTAAATGAGACTGTAACCAATCTGTCCAAGTCCGCCTCTGATGCACAGGGTGCAGTTGCCAAGAACTTGGCAGTCTAGTTTTCTGTCTTTCCCGCAAAGACAGCCCTCGGCCTTAGGTCGAGGGCTTTTCTTTTATAACCAACTTGAAACTCCAAAGTCAGTTTGCGGCCTGCCTAGTTTGTGCTACACTCGACTTCCCTTGTTATCTAATTTTTTGGAGAAAGAATATGCTGATGCAAGCTAAAGTCGGGCTGGTCATAGGTGTAGCTAACAAACGCTCGATTGCTTGGGCAATAGCTCAGCGTGTAGCAGAACAGGGTGCGACACTTGTGCTAAGCTATCAGAACGAGCGCCTTGGAGAAAAAGTTATAGAGCTGGCAAAGACACTAGACCCTCAGCCAGTGCTGCTGCAACTCGACGTAAATGACGATGAGCAAATAAGTGCGGTGTTCGAGCAGATACGAGATAAATTCGGTAGATTGGATTTTCTCGTGCATTCGGTAGCTTTCGCCCCAAGACAGGAACTCGAAGGTAACTATATCAATACTTCCCGCGAGGGTTATCGCATAGCGTTGGATGTTAGTGCCTACTCTCTGACAGCTCTGGCACGAGCTGCACAGCCGCTGATGACTGATGGTGGAGCAATACTGACTCTTTCCTATCTTGGTGCCGAGCGCGTCATCCCTAATTACAACGTTATGGGTGTAGCAAAAGCAGCTCTCGAAGCTAGCGTCCGGTATCTAGCTAACGACCTTGGTCAGTATGGGATTCGCGTAAATGCTCTTTCAGCAGGCCCCGTCAAGACGCTAGCTGCCTCTGGTATCTCAGGATTTTCCCGCATGCTTGAACACCATAGAAACAAAGCTCCGCTTAGAAAAAACACCGAGCTTTCTGAAATTGCCGATGCAGCCCTCTTTCTACTTTCTAGTCTTTCGAGAGGCATTACGGGTCAAACTATATATGTAGATGGAGGATACTCTATCGTCGGAATGTAACTAGCTAAAGACTTTGGTGATCTTTTCGAAAAGTTGATCTACAGAGAAGGGTTTTTCTAGCACTTGCATGTCAGGGTGGGGTAGTATCTTGGTAGCCTCGTCGCTGTAACCAGAGATGTAGATAAGACGTAGTGTGGGATATAGCTTCTTCAGTCGCTCTGCTAACTCTACGCCGTTTATTTTCGGCATCACGAGGTCAGTTATCAATAAGTCTAGCTTGTCACTTCCATCACAGAGCCTTAGAGCACATTCACCATCTTCGGCGTCCCAGACTTTAAAACCACGCGCTTCGAGGCATATACGTATGACAGTACGTACTGATAGGTCATCATCTACTACTAGGACTGCCGTGTTGGAAACTGCTAATTTGCTGCTGTAAAAATCTGGCTGAATCACTTCTTGCGTTTCGTCGATTCTTGGCAGGTAGATCTTGAACGTAGATCCTTGACTTGGTTTACTGTCTACTTCTATAAACCCGTTACTTTGCGTTACTATGCTGTGCACTGTAGCCAGTCCCAAACCTGTTCCCTTGCCTGTTTCTTTGGTGGTGAAGAAAGGTTCGAAAATCCGTTTGAGCGTTTCTTCATCCATACCTATTCCAGTGTCAGAGACTGAAAGCACTACATATCGAGTAAAATCCGACCTGTCTAGTTCGATGTTAGAAGTGCAAATCCGCAGCGTGCCTCCATAAGGCATTGCGTCTCTAGCATTTATTGCTAAGTTAAGTACTACCTGCTCGATATGTCCTTTGTCGATACGTACGTTGCCAAGCTCTGGGTCAAGTTGTATTTTTAGTTCAATATCTTCCCGCAGCAGCCTGCAGAGCATCTTCTTCATGTCCTCGACTACACTGTTGAGGCTGAGCACTACAGGTTGTGAATGTTGTCGGCGACTAAATGCAAGCAACTGCCTTGTGAGGGATGCTGCGCGATCTGTAGCACGGTCGATCTCAGCAATATAACTTGGCAGTAGTGACATGCTTCGCCCGTCTTGAATGCTATCACTTGCAAGCTCGCAGTAGCCTTTTATTACAGTCATAATGTTGTTGAAATCATGAGCAACGCCTCCTGCAAGCTGACCTATGGCATCTATTTTCTGCATCTGCCTAAGCTGCTCTTCCCTTTCACGTAATGCAGCTTCGGCCTTCTTGCGTTGCGTTATGTCGTGGGCTACGGCATAAATTAACCCATCCTGAGCTGGCGTAGCGTTCCACAATAGCCACTTGTAGCGTCCGTCTTTTGTGCGATACCTATTTTCAAAAAACATTGAAACTTGCCCGTTTGCGAGTTTTTCGGCTTCGTATTTTGTCTTTTCGACGTCATCAGGGTGAACGAACTCGAGGTATGGGCATGAAGTAAGCTCTTCGGCGGAATAACCTAGAGCTCGTTCCCAGGCGGGATTGACTCGCAAAAAATATCCCCGCGTGTCGGCTACGCAAAGCATATCAAAGGCAGAATTGAAAAACTTGTCAAGCTCAAGCTTTGCCCGTTTGCGATCTGTAATTTCGGTAAGCGTTCCCAGCATCTTGTCATTGCTTACGACAGAGCCGTTTACTAGGAACCATCGGGGCTGTCCGGCACGATCACAAAGTCGTACTTCGATGTCGATGCTGTTACGGCTACCTTGTAGTATTTCGGCTATCAGTATCTTAGCCAAGTTAACGTCGCTGCTCGATAACAGTTGAAGCCAAGACTCGATGCTCTCGCCAAGTTCATCTTCGCCGTAGCCCAAGGTCTTCTTCAAGAACGGGTCTACTTTGATTAGCCCGTCTTTCATCATCCATTCCCACACGGCGACTTTGCCGGCTTCTACGGCCATCTTGTAATTTCTTCTGCTCTCAGCTAGGCGCTCTTCTGTGTGTTTCCGTGTCAAAGCGTTAGCTATTATGTCGGCGGCTGTCTTTAGAAGTGATGTGCTTTCCTCACCCCAGAAACGCTCCTTTTGTAACGAGGCTAGACACAGAACTCCTAGGAGCATCTTGCTATAGACTATCGGTACGATGATTGCAGACTTTATGCCTAGCTTTTGTAGATGTACTGCCTCATCTGGTGCTGCCTGGGCAAAAGATTTAAGATCGGGGATGTTGATAGGCATCGCGTCATGTAGTTTAGACATAAGGAGCGGAAAATCTGCGGTCTCTATGGTTGTGGGGATAGTGACTTTTCGGCTGTGTTCTTCAGAACTCCAGTAATACCTGGGATAAGACTTTGTCAAGTCTTCGCTGAAAGTTGCTAATACGGCAGCGTCTACTCCCCAGAAGCCACCTATCTCCTCTATAGCTTTGGTTATTTCAGCGTCTATTGCTTTTGTAGGTACGTTTATAAATCGTGTAGAAATTTCTGCCACAAGCGTTTCAAACTGAGCTCTGAAATTTAATGACTGCTCCATGCGGCGTCGTTCGGTTACATCCTGAAACATGAACAACATATATGGCTTTGCGTCGTCTTCTACTACTAGCTCAGCAGAAACTATGACTTGAAGCTGCCGGCCGTCGCTACATTTTAGGAATGTTTCTAGGTGAAACGGCGTATTGCCTTTGCACAACTCTTCTACGAGCAGTTTTCTATCTTCTGGTGTTGGCCAAAAGTTTGTGTCTGTTAACTTCCCTTCAAGTACTGACGCTCTATCAATCCCTAGTACTGACTGTCCTGCTTCATTTATGTCTTGGAGCACCCCATCTGGAAACGTAGCGATGATACTAGGTATGGGGTTGGCACGAAAGAAGCTAGCAAAGCGGTGCTCACTTTGACGTAGCGCAGCCTCCGCTCGTTCACGCCAGATCCTGTCAGAGGTACTTGGAGAGAGGTTAGCTAGTGCTTCTAGCGTGTTTGCTAGACTCTTTTCTAGATCGGCATGCTCGAGTGCCTTTTTGATTGCGAAAGGTAACCTGCGTATTCTCTCTTTCAGCACATAGTCGCTAAAACCATAGCTCGCTTGTTTTATTACTCGGTCTTCGTTTTCTGCTCTAGAGAATAGGATGACCGGCGTCTGCAGCATCCTCTCGCGCAAAGCTTTTAGGACGTATATACCTTCGGCCCAGCCTAGATTTAGCTCAGTGAGAACTAAGTTGTAGGTCCAACTTCCTAGCGTGGCTTCAAACTCGACCCGGCGTCTTACCTGCTCGATAGTTAACTCGCGGAACTCACTGGATATAGCATTAATGACTAGGTCTTGTACCGTAGAATCGGGATCTACGATTAGAATCTTCATTACAAATTATCAATTAAACGAAAGTTTAAGCTTATACTAACAGAAAATGCTTTGTGCTTCTATCATAAAAAAGCATCCCTTAATGGGATGTTATTCTTGAGAGGGATGCCAACGTAGTATTGGGTTGCGCGCAGCAGACACTTCATCCAGCCGGCCTATGCGCGTGCTATATGGTGCGTTTTTCACCAGATCGGGATTTTCTTCTGCTTCGCGGGCTATTGACTTCATCGCATCTATGAACAGGTCTAACTCTTGCCGGCTTTCGCTTTCTGTAGGCTCTACCATTAGTGCTCCAGGAACGATGAGCGGGAAAGACATCGTCGGAGGATGGAAGCCGTAGTCTATGAGGCGTTTTGCTATATCTCCGTTGCGCACTCCGTATTTTAGCTGGTTCTTATCAGAAAAGACTACCTCGTGCATTATCTTGCCGTCGTAAGGTATCTCGTAGGTGTTTCTTAGGTGATGTGCAAGGTAGTTAGCGTTTAGTACAGCAGCCTCGGTGTTTAGCTTGAGACCATCAGGACCAAGCGAAAGAATGTAGCAAACTGCGCGAACCAGAACGAGGAAGTTACCATAGAAGGCTTTCACACGACCTATCGAGTCTGGGCGATCGTAGTCAAACCGAAACTGCTCTCCTTGCTTGACAACTAAAGGGACAGGCAGGTAAGGCTCTAAGGTAGCAGATACGGCTACAGGCCCCGCACCAGGTCCACCACCACCGTGAGGAGTGGACATGGTCTTGTGTAGGTTCATATGCAGCACGTCCACTCCCATATCACCAGGGCGGGTTATGCCACAAAGAGCGTTCATATTGGCTCCATCCATGTATACCAAACCGCCACGCTCATGCACCAGCTTGCATATCTGCTCGATATTTTCCTCAAACAGGCCTAGCGTGTTGGGATTGGTGAGCATAAGTCCGGCAACTGTATCATCCATTCGCTTTTCCAGTTCAGCTAGGTCAGTCAAGCCGCGCTTGTCTGAAGGAATAGTTTCTACGGCATAGCCACAGATAACTGCACTTGCTGGATTTGTGCCATGGGCGGAGTCTGGAATAAGTACTTTTTTACGGGCGTTACCTTGCTTTTCAAGATGTGCCCGTATCATCATTATGCCCGTCATTTCGCCATGAGCACCTGCTGCTGGCTGTACAGTGACAGCAGCCATGCCCGTAATTTCTTTAAGGAGTTCTTGAGCTAGATATATTATCTCTAAACTACCCTGTACGGCTGACTCCGGAGCCATAGGGTGAGATTCAGTAAAACCTTCTAGTCTTGCTGCCCATTCATTTATCTTGGGGTTGTACTTCATGGTGCATGAACCTAGCGGGAACATTCCTAGGTCGGTGGCATAGTTCCAAGTTGATAGTCTAATAAAATGCCGTACGACGTCCGGTTCGGAGAGTTCCGGCAGTCCTTCCAGATCATCGTTGCGTAGTAGTTTACTGCCTATAACTTCTTGAGGTTCAATAGCTGGTACATCTAAGGGCGGTAGTTTATAGCCTACTGCACCTGGGCGTGAACGTTCAAACAGCAAAGGCTCATTCTGAGTTATATGTCTACTTACTTTTTTTATCTTTTCCATTATTGCTCCTCGGCAAAATGTCTTAGTCCAGCAATCAGATCGTCGATCTGCTGCCTAGTATTCTGTTCGGTAACACAGACGAGCAAGGCGTTTTCTAGCCCTCCGTAGAAACGACCTAGCGCTACGCCAGCAAGTATGCCTTCCGAAGCTAGTCTCTCAACTATTTGGTCTGCAGGTATAGGCGTCTTAACCACAAACTCATTGAAAAATGGTGCGTCAAACATCAATTTGTAGCCCTGTAGTTCGGCTATCGAACGTGCAGCATAAGTTGCTTTGGCGACGTTTTGCAAAGCTACTTCCCGCAGGCCACGTCTACCCATAGTAGCAAGATATACGGTTGACATCAGCATGCATAGCCCTTGGTTAGTACAGATGTTGGAACTGGCCTTTTCGCGGCGGATATGCTGTTCACGAGTGGCCAGCGTGATGACGAAGCCACGCTTGCCTGTGGCGTCATAAGCTTGGCCTATTAATCGGCCAGGCATCTGACGTTGGAACTTTGTCTTACTAGCAAAGAAACCGACATGTGGCCCGCCGAAACCCACAGGTACGCCAAATGATTGACCTTCACCTACTACTATGTCAGCACCACATTCGCCGGGACTTTTAAGCAGTGCGAGGCTTATAGCTTCGGTCACTACTGCTATCAGTAGACTGCCAGCGGCATGTGCTTTCTCAGCAACAGCTGAGATGTCTTCTATTATCCCGAAGAAATTTGGAGATTGTATGACTACAGCTGCTGTAGAGGTATCTGCTGCAATAGCGTCAGCGTTTGTTATACCGCTGATACTGAAAGGTACATACTCGTAAACTATTCCGCCACGCTTCATATAAGTCTCTACTACTTGGCGATAGTCGGGATGTAGTGCTTGAGGTAAAAGCACTTTGCGCCGTTTTGTGATCCTTACGGCCATCAGCAGAGCTTCAGCCAAAGCAGTAGATCCGTCGTACATCGATGCGTTAGCAACTTCCATTCCGGTCAGTTGACAGATCATCGTCTGGTACTCGAATATCGCCTGTAGAGTGCCTTGGGCTATTTCTGGCTGATATGGTGTATAGGTAGTGTAAAACTCTGAGCGCGAGATGATCGTGTCTATTATTATCGGCCGGAAGTGATTATATACTCCGGCACCAAGGAAGGAGACGAGATTGGCATTTTTTGCTGCTACTTCCTTGAAAAAAATTATCAGTTCTGCTTCGGAACGTGCTGGCGGTAAGTCAAGGAGCTTTTTTAGTCTCAAGTGTTCGGGTATGCTACTGAAGAGCTCTTCTATGGAAGTAACGCCAATTTCTTCAAGCATTTTTGCGCGCTCTTCTGCAGAATTCGGTACGTAGCGCATCTTAGCGCTCCTTTCCTTCATTGATTAGATCCTCGTATTCTGAGGCAGACATCAAAGAATCTAGTTCCGAGGGATTTTCTATTTTGACAACTATCATCCAGCCCGCTCCATAAGGGTCAGTGTTAACTAGTTCGGGATTCTCTGTCAAAGCTTGGTTGACTTCGAGGATAGTTCCCGATACGGGCATGAACATCTCACTTACGGTCTTTACTGACTCTACTGAGCCAAAGGTTTCGTGTACTGCGAATGTATCGCCTTCTTTGGGAAGCTCCACGTACACTATGTCGCCCAGTTCGGATTGAGCAAAGTCAGTTATGCCTATCGTTCCTCGTTCTCCGTCAACTTTGATCCATTCATGATCCTTTGTATATAAAAGATTTTCTGGATAGCTCATGCTGCCTCCGTCTAATTTTTCTTTCTCTTATAGAAAGGTGTCTCAACGACGCGGGCAGGAACTTGCCTGCCGCGAACCAGAATTGCAAATTCATAACCCACTACGGCCTTTTCCGTGGGTAGGTATGCTAAGCCTATATTCTTTTTTAGATACGGTGAGGGACTACCTGATGTTACTTTGCCGTACTCGGCAGAGTCTACTATTATGGGATATCCGTCGCGTGCAGGGGCCTTGTCAAGCACTTCAAATCCTACTATTTTGCGCTGCACGCCCGCTTGCTTCTGCTTCTCGAGGACTTCTCTACCGAGGAAATCCCCTTTGTTTAACTTCAGAATCCATCCTAGGTCAGCTTCTAGTACCGAGGTAGTTTCGTCTATGTCGTTGCCGTAGAGCATCATCTTCGCTTCAAGTCGTAGGGTGTTTCTAGCAGCAAGTCCAGCAGCAACTAGTCCTTTCGGTCGTCCTGCGTCAAGTATAGCGTCCCAGACAGGTACGGCATCTTCTGGCTGTCCATAAATCTCAAATCCGTCTTCCCCAGTATACCCAGTGCGGGCTATCATAACCGGAACATTGGCTACTTTGGCGAAGGTGAACCAGTAGTACTTGATCGAGTGCAGATCTGTGTCTGTAAGCGGTTGCAGGATTTCCAGCGATAGCGGCCCTTGCAAGGCTATCTGGAAGTAACGATCACTCGTATTTAACACTTCCACGTTCATTTGGTCAGCGTGGCGACAGATCCAGGCATAGTCTTTTTCTGTATTTGCGGCGTTGACGCAGAGTAAGAAGTGCTGAGCATTTAATCTGTGTACTAGAAGATCGTCTACGAACGTACCTTTCTCTGTCATTAAGCCTGAGTATTGTATCTGTCCGTCTTTTAGCTTCGAGGCGTCATTGCAAGTGACCTTTTGAACTAATGCTAAAGCATCGTTTCCCTTTATCTCTATTTCTCCCATGTGGCTTACATCAAACAAGCCGGCGCAAGTACGTACGGCTAGATGTTCTTGCACTGCTCCTTGGTACTGCACGGGCATTTCCCAGCCAGCAAAGCTTATGAGCTTCGCACCCAGTCTGCGATGCACTTCATTGAGGGGCGTAAGTTTGTTGCTCATCCTACCTCCTGGGTCAAAACAGAAAGCACAAACTACCACAATACTTTTGCAAGATCAAGAAACCCGAGGCTGCAAAAGAGGCATTTAGAAAACTTATCTTGTTATCAATATTTCTAAATTCCAATAATAACTAGCTGCGTATATACTAAAACGGTTTGTGTCTAAAGATGGATAAACGAATTTGTTCTATTTGTTTTCATGAAGCGCCTGTATATCACTCAAAGACTGGATATGAGTTAAGTGACCACGTACTAGAGTTAGTGCGTGAAAATATTCCGAGGTGGAATAGCCGCAGCAGCATATGTAACCAATGTGAGAACAGGCTTGTTACGGCACATGCCGAGCTGGATCAGTATCTTGTTAGACAGGGCCTAGAAGGCCAGAGGATACTGCCTACGCCCGTGCGCCTAGGGGCCAGCCCTCGCTTTACTGGCCGTGGAGTAACCATAGCGTTCTTAGATTCTGGCTTCTATTGGCATCCTGACCTAACGCGGCCTGAGATTCGCATAGTCCGCTACGTCGATATCTTTTCACCTCGTGCTAGGGTCAAAGATTTGATGAAAAAGGACGTATCTAGTTGGCACGGGATGATGACCTCTGTAGTTGCTGCTGGAAACGGATTCTTATCGGGGGGGATATTCCGTGGTATAGCCTCAGACGCAAGGCTCGTGCTTATCAAAATAGGCTCGTCGCAGCGTATCAGGCATGAGGATATTACGTGGGGGCTTAAGTGGGTGCTTAAGCATCGTCATCGCTATAACATTCGCATAGTTAATATCTCTTGCGGTGGGGACTACGAAGTTTCTTACTTACATGACGAGCTATCTCAAACTGCTGAAGCCTGCGTAAAGGCTGGTATAGTAGTAGTGGCAGCAGCGGGCAACGAAGCACATGCTGCTGTTATTCCTCCTGCAAGTTCTCCTTCAGTTATCACTGTTGGTGGGCTAGATGATCAAAACTCGCTCGATCCATCCACAGATAAGCTTTACCATTCTAGCTACGGCCCAACTATAGATGGGCTACAGAAGCCTGAAATTATAGCCCCTAGCATTTGGGTTGCGGCTCCGATACTGCCCGGTACGCCCACTGCGGCGCAAGCAATGCTCCTAGATGAGCTAGAACGTTTACCTGATTGGGCGCTAAGAGATACTATACTTAAAAATCCCGGCATAGATCCAGACCTGGATGCTGCAGTCAATCTTGAGCCCTATCACTTGCGGAATCTAGTACTTATAAAGATGCGCTCTAATAACGTCATCTCGGGTCATTATAAGCATGTAGATGGCACATCGTTTGCCGCTCCTATAGTCTCTTCGGTTGTGGCGCAGATGCTAGAGGCTAATCCTTCGCTTACGCCCCAGGAAGTGAAGAGGATTCTTATAAAGACTGCTGAGCGCATTCCTGGAGTAGATACTGACAGGCAGGGTTGGGGTGTGGTCAACCCGCGTAGTGCTGTGGCTCAAGCGCTTGAAATGGCGCTCACTCGTAAAAGCAAAGAGCTTATGCCTTCAGGTGTATGACTATAGCGCTTTCTAGCCTATGCTGCTAAACTAGCGCTATGAGTGCTGAACTTGACCTCTACAGGCGCATAATGAGAGCACGTACGGCTGCTGTAGACGAACGTAAAGACCTCCTTTATGACCATGCTGAAGAAGTTCTACAAGCTTTGCTCGATAATCAAGGGATTACCGAACAGGAAGTTCTTATACTTGCGCAAAGGAGGGATGTTAGCCAGGAATTTCTGCGTCGTTTGGCTGCTGATAAGCGTTTTCAAGAGAGCTATCAAGTAAAGCGTGCCGTCGTTTTTAATCCTAAAACTCCGGCTTCGGTCTCGCTGAAGCTTCTGGCGCAGATATTTCTCTTTGATCAGATGACTTTGCTGCTTGTTGTAGGTATTCCGCAGGAGGTAAAAACAGCGGCTGAAGAGCAGATCTGTCGTAAACTGCAGCAAATATCCCTTGGAGAGAAGCTAACGCTGGCACGCCGTACAAACTCCGAACGCATCCTCGCCTACTTGCTTGATGATAGCAGCAGTGAAGTAGTGTCGGCAGTGCTTAATAATCCCTTTCTGAAAGAGGCTACCGTGTGCAGGGTGCTGCGCAAGTCTCAGCTAAGGCCTCATACCGTAGAGATGATAGCTGGTCATGCGAAGTGGTCATGTCGTAAAGATGTACGCTATGCTCTATTGCGCACGCCGCACCTATCGACGGGGAGGGCTCTTCAGTTTCTCAAAGTAATGAGCAAGCAAGAACTACGCGATTTATCTCAAGATCAGAACGTTTCAGCCTCGATACGTACTTACATTAAACGCTTGCTTGGCGGCTAAAGTAGGCCAAATACTCTTGGTTACCGTCCCAGCCTGTGATAGGCGAGGGTATTACTGAGTGATAGCAGAGACCTACTGCTATTGCTGTGTCGACTATTTCACAAATGACTCGTTGGTGCTTTTCTTGCTCAGCTACGATGCCACCTTTTCCTACCTCGGAACGACCAACCTCGAACTGCGGCTTGACGAGTGTTACTACGTCTGCTCTCGCTTCAAGTAATGGAGGGATGACGGGTATTATCTTGCGTAGCGAGATGAATGAGACGTCTACCGTGATCAGATCAAATCGGTGAGTAAAGTCTTCTGGCTTCAGATAGCGGGCATTGACTCCCTCTCGCACTTCTACCCTGGGATCTTGCCTCAAGCGCCAAAGTAGCTGGCCATGTCCGACGTCTAAAGCTACTACGTGTGCTGCTTGGTGCTGAAGCAAGCAGTCTGTAAAACCGCCTGTAGATGCTCCTATGTCCAAGCAATACCGGCCACTAGGATCTATTTGGAAGGCCTTTAAAGCAGCTTCTAGCTTGAGACCTCCGCGAGAAGCATATCTAGGATATGCCGTTATAGCTATCTCAGCATCGATTGCTACCTTCTCGCTGGGTTTTGATACAAAATGACTGCCTACTTTTACTTCTCCAGCCAGTATAAGAGCCTGTGCTTTTTGCCTGCTTTCTACTAGCCCACGTTCAAGCAGGAGCTTGTCAATTCTCTCTTTCATTCTTGCGGAAGAAGCTATTTCAATGCCTTGAAGGCGTCTATTCTGCCGCCGGACACACATTTGCCTTTGAGAGCAGCAAGCGGATGAGAAGCTTCTATTAGTCTATCTATTGCTTCCTTCGGAGAGACAGAAGGGTGCCTGGCTAGCATGAGCGCTGCGGTGCCGGAAACATGCGGCGTAGCCATAGACGTCCCGCTAAAGTACTCGTATCCTCCGCCACTTACTGTCGAATAGATATCGACGCCAGGAGCTGCAACATCGACGCTCTTTGCTCCATAGTTAGAAAATGTTGCAAGCTCATCTTTGTTGTTCAGTGCTGCTACACTGAGGACGTTCTCTGCATCGTAGGATGAAGGATAATGCGGATGCTGGTCAGTGTCGAAGCGGGCGTTGCCAGCTGCAGCTACGAACAGTATGCCGGCTTTGTTAGCCTCTATGATGGCATCGTGTAGAGCACGGGAGTATTCCGACCCTCCCCAGCTATTTGACAGTATCCTGACATTCACTCCGCGCTCTTTCATCTCTATTGCGTAGTCTATAGCTTCTATAGCATCATTAAGCTTGCCGCTTCCGTCTGAAGACAGGAACTTGAGCGCCATTAGCTTTACTTTCCAAGCGACACCAACCACGCCCTCATGATTGTTGGCTACAGCACCTATGGTACCGGCGCAATGTGTGCCGTGGTCGTTATCGTCCATTGGATCGCCGCTATCGTCTATAGCGTTGTAGCCATGGATATCGTCGATTACGCCATTACCATCGTCATCTATACCGTTATGAGGTATCTCATCCTTATTTACCCACATATTTTCTCTGAGGTCGGGGTGAGTGTAATCTATACCTGTGTCTATAACTCCTACTACTATCTCTTCGGACCCAGTGCTTATTTCCCATGCTGCTAAAGCATTTATGTCGGCTCCTTTCCGACCGCCTGGCTTACCATTTACTTCTTGCCCAGTGTTTTTTAGTCCCCATAGCCTATTGAAGTAGGGATCGTTGGGTATGCGAGCGTCATCAGCGTAATAGGAGTAGTTCGGCTCTATATATTCAATGTCTGGATCTGAACTATACCGTTCTAAAATATCTTCTAAGCTTTCGTTTGAGCTGAACCTTACAAGTGAAAGCTGCGGTACGTATTCGTAGTGCTTTGCCAGAGAAGCGGTTGGAAGTAATCGTTGTAGAACGGAAGCCGCTTTTGTTCCAGTTTTGAACTTTATTATGACTTCATGGTTTACTACTCCGCGATCTTCTATAGGAAGGTGCTCTAGAAGTGACGAAGACTTGCGTGTTGTCTCTAAAGGTTGGCGCGCAATCTGCCCAGCTATGTAGGCAAAAATGATGACCACCGCGCCAAATGCTAGGTGAACTATAGGAGAGCTTTTCATAGGTCAGTCCTTACGGATATATTTTGTGATTTTGTCCTTGGTAACCTACCAGCCGTAGCTGGTTGCGGCTGGCGCGGTATTCATGCTTTATCCCACTACCAGACGAGAGGAATATTTTCCATCCTCTTACGGTCATATCTGCACAGAATTCATCTTCACGTTCTGCTTCAAGGCAAGAATTAGCGAACTCCATCGGCTTGACTTCGGCAGATATCTCACTAATGCTGATGCCTAACCTACTGCTCAGATCAGCTTTGGCCAGTTCAACTGCGCTTTGCTCGTCGAGTTTTTTCTTCATTTACAGAATATTAAGTCTTGCTAAGACAAAAATCCAGATAAAAATCCTAGACTTAAAGTCCAGGAACTATTGAGGACGCCAATTTAATCGGCGCAGTTTCTCAAGTATGATCTTTTTTTCCTTTTCGTCGGTCACCATCTCTAGTTTGGCACGCAGCTTCTTACGCTTCTCGTAGCGATGCCGCCGCCTTCTTAGTTCTTTCATCCTTTCTATCATCATTTTCCTCCGACTTGTTTGGTGTAGCTTAATATTATACTTATCAGAGAGAAACTATAAAATCAAATGAAACGGTTGTAATTCTTTGACCGATTGTTTATAATTAGCCCGTAACTTGTTGTAAAGTAGAAGTTAAATTATGCAAAGATCAAGAAAGCTTCTCGAACTTACGCCACAAGAATATGCTGACCGAGCTGCATCAGTCTTCATGCAGATGCTTTCACTTGTACCAGAAGATCGACAGGATGCATTGATGGCACTTATGCTTGATGAGCGACGTCTGAGTGAGCCCGAGGCAGTGCGCGAGGAACTGTTAGCTCTTTTGTCGGATCTCGACATTGAAGCTAACCGCGAGCAAATAGTATCTCTGCTCCTTGAGCTGATTCCGGTACAGGAGCTTGTACCAAAAGCCTATGAGAAGTACATACAAATGGTAGCTGACGCTGCAAAGGTTATACTGAGCAAACTGAGTGCTAAACGTCTGTTAAGCAAAGTCGTTGACCAAATGCTACTGCCGCTGGAAGCCACGTTGCAGGAGCGGTTGCTTAAGCTTATTACGAGAATGCCTACGATGCAAAAGCTGGGTCAGATTATAGCTCGCAACAAGCACCTCGATCCAGAGTTGCGCAGTAGGCTACAGAAACTAGAAAACAGCATTCGTGACGCTTCCTATGAGTCTATCCTTGCTAGAATAAATGATGAGCTCAAGCACAAACTGTCGGTTTATAAGGTGAAGCTCGGCCGTAAGTTTCTTGCAGAAGCAAGTGTTTGTGCGGTAGTACCGTTTACTTGGCGTAGCCCTAACGATGGGGTTAAGCGCAAGGGCGTTTTTAAAGTGCTTAAGCCTTTCATTACAGATTATTGGAACGAAGACCTGAAAATTTTGGATGCTCTTGCGGAGCACTTTGATAGGAATAAGAAGCGCTATGGGTTACCTACAGTAGGGTTCAGGCAGATTCTACGTGAGGTGCGCGAACTGTTTAAACGAGAAGTCAAACTGCCTATAGAGCAGAATCGTCTGCAAGAAGCGCGAGAGTTTTATTCGCAAGAAACTAACATACGTGTGCCTAACTTGCTGCCTATGACTACTAAAGTAGTTACTGGCATGGAATTCATAGATGGATTGAAGGTAACAGTAGCGGCAGAACGCTTTCCCGAAAAGCGCAATCGTATAGCCCAGCTAATACTTGATAAAACCATCCTCTCTGTGCTCTTTCACACGGGCGAAGAGGCCCTCTTTCATGCTGATCCACATGCAGGAAATATCTTCTACTGTGAAAAAACGGATGAGCTTGCCCTGCTCGATTGGGGTCTTAGCTGTAAGCTTTCGCGTCCGTACCGTAGACAGTTAATACAGCTTATATTAGGTTTCGTTATCAGAGACTATAGCAGGGCTATTGAGGCGACTTGTAGTCTGACCGATGGCCGTATTGCGCCGCACCAGATAGCAATAGTAGAGCGTAGAGTAAAAGAGACGATAGATAAGTTGCCTCTGTTTCCGCTGGTTAGACTTGCACCACTTACTCAACTACTCGATGACCTTATATTAGACGGGTTGCGTTTCCCGGCTGAACTGCTAATGTTTCGCAAAAGCTTGTTTACGCTGCTTGGCGTCATTCACGACGTTAGTGCTGAGTTTGATGTAGACTGGCATGTTACTAATGCCCTTCTATCTCAGATGCTGAAGGAAATGCCGCTGCGGCTTACACGTTCGCCTTGGTCGACGGACTATCCTACGCAGATATCTACTTTTGAGTTAAAGGATGTGTTTTCTGCACTCGTAGCAATAGCAGCACAACTTGGTATGCAGCAAGGGAAGATGTTTGCTGCTCTCGGCATAGATCGAGCTCTGGGCAAAGTTTTAAGTGTTTTGCGACCAGCTACGGCGGATTAGGCTATCAATTTCTGAGTTGGTTCTTGTAATGTGATTTCTAGTATGAAATGATGCAAACTGGACTTGCAGCTTAAGAAGAGATAGCCTTGAGACGTCGAAATCTGCTAGATAGCAACTTTGGAAGGAATGCGTTGTAGAAAAGGACTGCATTCTCTGAGCGGTTTAGTGCTAAACGCTGGTACTATTCACATTCGTCCGTACTCTGAAACGGACTGGCCCTGCGTTTGGGATTTCTTACGCATTGTTATCCAAGCAGGCGATACCTATGCTTTCTCCCCAGACAGCTCAGAAGAAGAGATTTACAGAGCATGGATCGAGTTGCCAACAGCAACCTTTGTAGCTACTGAATCGCCGGACGGCCCTGTAGTTGGTACTTATTATATCAAGCCCAACCAGCCTGGCCTTGGCTCTCATGTCTGCAACTGTGGCTATGTTGTTGCTCCGCAAGCCCGACGTAGAGGCATTGCAACCCTTATGTGCGAGCATTCTCAGACGGTAGCCGTTGCACTGGGATTCAGGGCGATGCAGTTTAACTTGGTCGTATCGACAAACGAGGGTGCTGTTCGATTATGGCAAAAACTGGGTTTCTCGATTGTTGGCCGGCTGCCAGGTGCTTTCTTCCATTCGCAATTCGGATATGTTGATGCACTGGTAATGTATAAGCACCTTGCAAACTGACCGTTTTCATCGCTGCCGTAAGTCAATGTCTGGCGACTTCTGTCTTTGCTTCGGGGCTTGACTCCTTTACTTCTCTTGCAAAATCAGATTGAAACTGCTTGAGTTAGCCCTCATAGTCTGACTTGCGTGCAGTATTTACCGTCAAAGGCAAACATTTTTATGGCTGCAGGGCAAAAGCGTTGCCTTTAAATCTCAGTCAGTGCCTGCCAAAATATAGAACCTCTTCGCTTTCGCCGGAGAGTTCGTATTCCGGACTTATTTGTAGTCGAAAGCGCTCTAGGGCTGAGGTACGCACGTTGGAGCAAATAAACTCGCACTCAAGTCCGCCATCGACGCGGCGACAAACAGCCGGCTGAACTACTTGCGCTAACGTTTCTCTGTCCTTGTCGGTTACCTGTAGTGCTAGTTCTTCTAGAGTCTCAACTATACGCAACTCGCGGTTCGGGTACTCAAGAAGCATGAAAAGTACGGCTATTTCTATTGCCGAGAGAGTGTTGTCTTCAAGAAGACGCAGGCGGTGTAGCAACCTGACGAAGTCACCTTCCACTAAGGAGCTGTAAATTTCACTCTCGCCGACTACTACATAGTTTATTGGCAGGTACGAGTGTAGCCCCTGGATCTTAACGCTGAAATGGCGTAGCCCTTTTGGCAAGCCTTCTAGGCCTGGCTCTTCTATGGAGAGTCGATCGGCGTAGTCTGGTTTTCTTGCTTTTGCGTCTTGTAGGATGATGTCTTTTAGCTTCATACTCAGATTCTATTCTAAAGAGAAATAGCCGCAAGATAGATGCGGCTGTTTCTCTCTAGGGCATCTGATAAGGTAGAGCCCGGGCTTTCATATTAAAAGAAGCTGAACAAGTTCCAGATGACATAGTTCTTGGACGGTATCTTCTGCTCTATCTTGTTGTCCATGCGATGCGGCCCGAAAGTCTTCAAGTAGGTGTTGTCATCAAGAGTCTTATCGCGTGGTTGAAGTAGGTACCACTTTGAATCGAGTTTGCCAAGTAGCCTGTCACGGAGCTCTGTAGGAGTTACTAGCTTACCACTACACAGCAAGCTGTAGACATCATTAAGTACCTGATCAAAGCGCGGTGAGGTCTTACGTGCTTCAGCTAACTGTTTGTAAAGACTCGCGCTAGTGTCCTTATATGACCGTCCTACCATAACAAGCCACAGCTCTTTCATTTCTGCGGCTGTAGGCTGTTTTCCTGTAGCTGCAACTCGCCCGTTGTAGAACGAGGTATATTCGTCAAGTACCTCGGCCGCTATGTTCTTTTCTGAATACTTAACGCCTTGGAATTCCAGATCTCCCTTCTTGATCATGTTACTGTCTAGGTGAGAGATCTCGTGAGCTACGGTCTCTATTAAACCTTCATAAGCTTCTTTCTTCTCAGTATAGCCATATGCAGCCATGATAGCCGGATTGTTTAAATTAAGCTGTACTTCACCTTTAATGCTATCTGCCTGACCATATAATCGCTCGTCTTCTTCGATGAATGTAAGGTCTACTGTGCCTTTGGTAAAGTTTTCCAAAGTGTTTCGAGCTACAGTGTTGTTCGGTTGCCTGACTGTGTGGGCAGAGAAGGCAGCTATTACGTTCATAGCAGCTATTTTGTGTTCATCGGAAAGTTTGGAAAAGTTACCCTTCGTGGCGTATGCTAGTAGGTCTTCTACTTTTGCTTCAGGATGAAGCCCCATAGCGTTGCGGACGAGCGATTTTCCGTACTCATTCAATGAATCATACTGTGCTTTTAGTTTGGAATTGCTTAGTGCTGCTTCGATTTTTGCGTCTGCTTGCTGTATGGCTGTCTCGGGTGGCATAGGAGTAAGCCCGAACGGCGCATCAGAGACCTCTTTCATCTCGCCACCTCTGGACCAAGCGCCGCCTCTAGACCACGCTTCGCCTGTAGACCAAGCGCCACCTCTGGACCAAGCACCGCCTCTAGACCAGGCCGTACCTACAGACCAGCCGCCACCTCTGGACCAAGCACCACCTCTAGACCAGGCACCACCTCTGGACCAAGCGCCGCCTCTAGACCAGGCCTCACCCGTAGACCAAGCGCCGCCTCTAGACCAGGCACCACCTCTAGACCATGCTGGACGCAAGCCTGAGCCTTCGTGGCTAGCACATCGGCAGACACTTGTCGAAGTAGTTGAGTTTGAAACGGCTGATTCGGATGAAGAGATGCTGTCTCGTAATTGTCTAGCGCGAAGCCCGGCTTCTATGCTTAGCTCGCTGGTTCTGGCTTCTGAGTTCGCTGCTTGCGTGCTAGTAGCAGCAGTGGACTCGGTATTCGATGTAACGGTTTGTTCTTGTCGTGTCGAAATGTTACTTGTAGAATCGTAGGCGTTTATCGAATTACTGTTGTTGTTTATGGTTCTTACCATATTTGCTCCAAGAGGGTTGTGGATTAAATAGTCGATTGAAGATGTATTTAATTCTGCAATATTATCGGCTAGCAAGTAGAAATGTTGCTTATGAGTTAGGTAATCTATATGCCTTTAACCGTTCGTCTAGTTCGTAGACCGGCTGTTTTTCCTGCTCAAAGCTCTTTAGGTTTGTTCCTGTTGGAAGACTGGTTCTCATGCGATCTATTACCTTGAGCGCTTCTGCGATGGTGTTAGCAGCAGAGGTTTTGTCTGTATTTTCCATCAATAGGGCTATACCATAAAGTGATTTCCACTCTACGTCAGCTAGGGACATCTCTCTGCTGAGTTGTAGTGCAAGCTTGTAGTATTTCAAAGCTCTTTCCGTATCTCCCAAACCTGCGTAAGCCGTTCCGAGCGAGCAGTAGACTTCGGGTTCATACATTCTACGATTTTGCTGACGCAGCATTTCCAAGGCCTTGTCTAACAGCTCTATACCAGCATGATAATCCTTTCGGGCGACGGCGACATGCCCTAAGTTCTGTAGGCAGTTGGACTCGATATCTTCTTGTTCTAGTTGACGTGCTAGCTGCAATGCTTGCTCATAGTGTTGCTCAGCTCGTCTTAATTCCCCTGTCAGTCGGTACACTTCCCCTAGATTAGCGAGTAGTCGTGACTGTTGCACGCGGTAGCCGATCGTAGTGGCTAGTTTTAGTCCACTTTCAAAGTAATACGCTGCGCGATCCATCTCACCGAGTGTTCCACAGATGATACCCAGCCGTTCAAGTGCTAATAGCTCGCTTACGCGATCACCTAGCGAGCGTAACATCTCTAGCGAGCGTTCACCTTGTTGAAGACCAAGAGTGCTGTTGCCCTGAAAGGCGTTCATCAGCCCAAGCCACGAGAGTGCCCAACCTGCCAGACGTGGCTCGGGACCTTCTGTAGCTACTTCTACAGCGCGCTGCATATACTCTGTCGCTTCGGCTATTTCTCCTGTCTCGCAAAGCGTATATCCTAACTGTTGTAATATGCGGCGATAAAGTTCAACGTCTTTTTTACCTGCTTCAGTAATTGATTCTAAGCCTAGCCGAGCAAGTTCGACTGCGCGTTTGAGATTGCCGCGAAAATGATTAAGTCTGCTTGCTAGCAACTCACCCCAAGCACGTAGGCAAGCATCACGACGCTTTCCAGCTAGTTCATAGAGTTTTGCTATCACGCGCTCACCTTCATCAAGCTTGCCAAGATGTACGAGTGACTCAGCCAGTCCTACGTAGCTGCGCTCTAAGATGCTGTCTGTTTGCTGGTGCTCTGGGAGTTGTTCGGCAGCCTCTATTGCGTACCGATAGTAGCGGGCAGCTTCGTCAAAAGCCTCGCGCTTATGTGCAACTTCTGCAGCCGAAAAAGCTGGTTTGATTGCTTTTACCCATTGTCCGCCATAAAAATAATGGTAAGCTACCTGCCCGGCAATACGCTCTATGCGCTTGCCGGCAGATCTAGCTATGGCTTCAGCAACGCTGCTGTGTACCTTACGGCGTTCGGCTATGGCCATAGAATTGTAAAGTGCACGGCGTATTAAGCTATTGCGAAAGCTGAATTCATCAGCACCGGCACGTTTAAGTAACCAGCCTCGTAGGCCTTCCTCTAAAGCTTCTTCTATCAATTCCTCTTGCATATCGAGGGTTGCTGCCAGAGTATCGAAATCGAAAGTATCGCCTATTACTGCGGCATGTCGTAAGACTTCCTGCACGTCTGGATCATAGTTGCGGAGCTTGGCGTTTATAAGATTGCTTACTGAGGGAGGCACTTGTAGTTCTCCAAGCCACTTTACTCGCCAGACATTTTCATCCTTTATTATCCTGCTAGACAGTATTAGATGTTCGATCAGTTCGACTAAATAGAGCGGTACGCCTTGAGTTTCCTGCCATAGGTAATCCAGCTCTCTGTCAGCTATCTCTATTTGGCCGAATACAGCAGCCATGAACTCGCTGGCGCGTTCGCGTGGAATGCCTTGTAGCAGCATTTCCCTATAGCCAGAACGGCCTATCTGCTTGCAAAGCCATTCGCTGAGGTGGCTGCTTGGAGATTTTGCTTCTTCAAGTAACGCTGAAGCTACTATCTGTATTTGCGCATCGGCACGGTTGCGCACTATATATGCTATTAGTTCCAGGCTCAGTGAGTCTGCAAAGTGCAAATCATCGAAGATAAAAACCAGCTTAGTTCCTCGTGCAAGTCGTCTGTAGATGCTCATCAGTGCTTCGAATAGCTTCCACTTGTCAGTAGACCCGGCTAACCCTGCAGCGTTGAATGCCAACTCTGGTAGTACTATACCGGTGTGTGTTTGAATAGCTTGTGCTAACTCTGTCAATTTTTGGCTACTTTCTGAAGCTTCTGCTGCAGATGATGGCCGTTCTCCTAAAAGGCAAGCTCGCAGCATGTCTAAAAATACTTGGTATGGAGCCAGTTGGCTGCCGCCGTAGTCATAAAAGCGGGCATTTAGTACTGTAACTCCGGCTGCTTCGGTAACGGATTGATATTCGGTTAGAAGGCGTGTCTTACCTACACCGGGTTCGGACAATATTAATACTGGCAGCATAGATGGCGAATCGAGCTCGCTACATAACATCTGTATTTCGCGCTCTCTGCCTATACAGCATTCCAAGTTAAGAGTGCCTGCTTCTCCTAACCAGACTGTGACTGCTGGATGTGCAGCTGTAGTAACTGCTATGGGTTGTGCTAGCGTGTCTGCCTTTTCCTTGGATTTCGGAATCTGGATTGTTCTAGAACATACTGCTTCTGCTAGTTCGTTGTACAGCTGTAGGGCTGAGCTAGGACGTTCTTTGCGCTCACGCGATAGCGCTCGATTCAGCACAGCTTCGAGTCGTGACGGCAAATCAGGTCTTAGCGACTTGAGCGGAACTGGGTTTTGTCTAGCCATACTTACTAACAGCTGAGTTGCTGTAGTGGCTGGGTAAGGCAGTTGGGCTGTTAGCATTTCGTAGAATATTACCGCCAGGCTATATATGTCTGAACGCTGATCTAGCTTTTCACCTCGCACTTGTTCTAAGGACATATATCCCAAAGTTCCGACTGCGGCAGTTTCAGTGGATAGTGCCTGCTCAGTAGCTATGCCAAAGTCGAGCACCTTAACAACTTCAGCACCACCTTTTAGCCTTTGTAAGATGACATTCGAAGGTTTTAGGTCTCGGTGTATGAGCCCCCCAGCGTGAGCAGCGGCTACCGCTGAACATATTGGTTGAAACACCTCTAATGCCCGTTCGATACTGAAGGTGCCATATTGTTTAAGCTCTTCGGCTAGTGTTGGCCCTTCAATATATTCCATTACAAGGTAAGGTAAGCCATCAGGTTTGACGCCGAAGTCGTATATCTGCACAACATTTGGGTGACTTGCAGCAGCAGCTAATCTAGCCTCAGCTTCAAACTGTGCTAATGCTTCTGGACGTCCTGCTACAGAACGGTTCATTACCTTCACAGCGGCTAGATCGCCTATGTGCACCCGCTCGGCTAAGAAGACTACTGCCATACCACCGGCGCCTATCTTGCGTATTATGCGATAGCGTCCTGCTAAAAGTGATGGTTCATCTTGCTCTGCGAATTCTTCCAGTGGTGTGAAATCGTTCACACAACGCCGGCGGTTTGGTTCGTCGTATTTTGTCTTGCAGGCAGGACAAAAAAGCATAGCTTATTCTTCTAGAAGCGACTTTATCTTTTTGTGGAGCTGAGCAGCTCGACTGCGATCCAGCTTGTGCAGCAGTTCGTACTGCTTCCGGACGTTCTGCTTGTCTTTCAGCTTGTAGTATGCCATTGCTAGATTGAACCTAGCGAGTGCTGAGTTTGGTTCAAGCTCTACGGCTTTTTCAAAGCAAGCCACAGCAGCCGAGTAGTCCTTCAACTTGAATTTGCATAAGCCGATGTTGTTGTGTGCTTCTGCGTAATTTGGTCGAAGTGCTATGGCTTTTTCATAGGATAGAACACCTTTTTCGTAGTTGCCGGCATCGCACTGAATTAGTCCGAGAGTGTTGTATAGTTCAGGGCAATCGGGATCTATCTTAAGGCCCTTTCTGCAGGCGGTTTCAGCTTCTTCTAGTCGGTTCTGAGACCGAAAATTAAGTGCTATGTAGTTAAATGCTGGCGCATGTCTAGGGTCTAACTTTAAGGCATCTTGCAATGCCAAGTATGCGTCTTGGTGCTTGCCCATAGCACGAAGTATTTGACCTAGCATGCAAAAGTTCTGTGCTGCTTTAGGTTGTGCCTTGATTGCTTTGCGACAAGCTGTCAAAGCCGCATCAAAATTCCGCCGTCTCAATTCAACTGCTGCTATGCCGAGGTATGCGTCCGGATAGTCATCACGTACGCTTAGAGCATGCTGGAAGGCTTCGTATGCTTTGATCAACTGGCCCATTTCTAATAGTGCTTGCCCTATTGTGTAGTAGGCTTCGGGCATGGATTGATTTAGCCTGATGGCGTTGCGTGCTGCAAGAGCTGCATCTTCGTATCGTCCAAGTCGTAGATAGCTCTGGCTGAGGGCTATGTATGTTTCCGCTGAAGGCTTTAAGGAGACTGCCTTTTCAAGAGCTTCTATGGCTTCTGGCAATCGCTTTAGCTCTGTTAAGCATTGTCCGAGTAGTGCATATGCTCCTGCATGCTCTTTTGCGACTGAGAGTATTTGCGTACAAGCATCTACTGCTTGCGTAAGTCGCCCAGCTAGGGCATGCTCTTGCGCTCTTTTGTAGGCGGTAGCAACCTCGTCTTTATTGAAAGCCGGTTGAGAGATGGGCTGAGCAGAAGGCTTTGGAGTGACTTCTGGAGCTATCTCGGGTAATACTTCTATTTGCTGTGTACGTAACGACTTATTATGTTGTGGGTCGGTTTCAGATGAGCGAGTCGTATCCTGTAACCTAGGCGAGGTAGTAGTCTTACGGCCTTTCCGCTTTTGTTGCCCGCTTGTACTTTCTATAGGCGGTCGTAATTTTCCGGAGACGCGTTTTTCCGGAGATTCTGGTTCAGGTGACGTGGTAGTAGCTTGGTGTCCCATTCCCAGCATTTTGCGTGCGTCCTTTACGGAAATTGCCGCTGTTGGTGGCTGAACTGGTGCGGCGTCTGCAGGCTCCTGTTTGACAGCAGTGCCACAGGCTGGACAGAAGCGTTCTTGGCCGGTGAGCTTTGCACCGCAGCCGCTGCATTCAGAGCTGCCTTTAGCTAGGTGTTCAGAAGCTTGCAGAGGATGCCCGCACTTACGGCAAAAATTCATCGGTTCAGAGTAGCCGGCACCACATTTTTTGCAAACTATCAGAAATTGTTGCTGGGGTTCATACTCGACCCTTAGGGCCGGACCCTCAGGACCAAACTGTAGTACAGAGCCTGGAAGTACTAGGGTCTTTTCTCGTACCTGCACTCCGTCAAGAAAAGTGCCGTTACGGCTTTTTAGGTCTTCTACATAGACTTTGTCTGCTTCTACGAGGAGCTTTGCGTGTAGCCGCGAGACACCTAGTTCACTGTTGCCACCATAAACAAGCCCGCACTCTCTAGGATCCCGCCCTATTTTTAGTACCGTTCCTTCGTATTCTGTCTTGTTGCCAGCGTAGATCCCCCGCAGATGGGTCAAGATAATTTTCATTCTCGTCTAGTCCATCAGTCGAAATATGTCCCATTCTACCTTGAATAGAGAAGCCCTGTGAAGAAGATACTATGCTAGTCGGCTAACTTGTTCAACCGAAGTTGTAGATTTATGCTAGACTTAAACCTATGCCCTGATCCTAACGTTTAAAGAGTGCTCTATATGTCAGAATCTATACAAATTGAAGACCCTCTGCTCGGACGGCTTCTCGACGGTAAATATCATATAGAGTCTCGCATCGGCATTGGTGGTATGGCAACGGTCTATCTGGCGAGGCGCAAGCACATAGGTGATCGTGTTGCCGTCAAAGTGCTCAACACCGTAGCACCGATGAGCGAGGTTGACTTGCGGCGTTTCGAGCTGGAAGCACGTATTGCTGCAAAGATCAAGCATCCGAACATAGTCTCAGTGTTTGACTTTGGATCGACCAGAGATGGTTTGATGTATCTTGTGATGGAACTGCTAGAAGGCTCGTCGCTAGAAAAGGAAATGGAGCAAAAAGGTGCTCTTGGACTAGAGCGTACTCTTGAGTTGTTGCAACCTATCTGCGAAGCTGTTAATGCAGCTCATGCTGAGGGACTGATACACCGTGACCTGAAACCTTCTAACATACTTCTACATCGGCTCAGGGATGGTTCGGAGGTGGTCAAGGTCGTCGACTTCGGAGTAGCAAAACTGACTAACATAAACGATACAGCTTACAAAGGTAGGTTGACAAAGACAGGCTACTTAGTGGGAACGCCCCACTACATGTCCCCTGAGCAGATACGTGAGCAAAATGTGACCTCGCGCTGTGATATCTACTCGCTTGGCGTTATTACCTATGAGATGCTTACCGGAAGACTACCTTTTGATGCCGATAATGTAATAGATCTGTTGCTTGCACATATCGAGAAGCAACCACCTGGCATACGTAGCATCCGGCCTGAGATCCCGGAGGGGGTAGATGAAGCTGTGCTGCGGGCTTTGGAGAAAGAGCCAGAAAAAAGACACGCTTCGGCACGAGAATTATTCCAACAGATATACTCTGGTGCTCGTAAAGGACGACATACCTCAGAGTTTCTGCTTACTCCCCGGGCCTTGCCCAGGCTTACTACTGGACATCATCATGTTCAACCGAGCACTTCGCAGCGGTTGCGCCGTGCAGGTAGCCTTGTCTATGACAGTCTTACCGATGTCTATAATAACGCTTATATCAGTTTACGGCTGGACTCAGAGCTACAGAACTGCAAGTCCAAAGGTGAGCGTATCTCTATCATCTTGCTTGGAATAGATGGGTTCAAACTGGTAAACCAGCGCTACGGTTTCAGCGTCGGAGACCGTATACTCTCGCAGTTTAGTAAGTGGTTGACAACAGCTTTGCCTAAAACAGCGCTCATCGGCAGGTACCAAGGCGATGAGTTTCTCTTAGTGCTTCCCGGAACTGAAGGAAAGTCGGCACTCAAACTTGGCACGGAGCTTCTTAAGCGTGCAGAAACAGAATGTGTGTTTGAGTTGGACAGCTCTGAACAAAAACTACAGGTAAAGTTTTCTGCTGCAGTAGCCCAATTTCCTGGTGACGGCGAAAGTGGAACTGAACTTATAACTCAGGCTACTACTGGATTGAAATATGCTAAAAGTCGCGGCGGCGCTAGAATCGAATGGGTTAAGCACGTACAGACGCTACTTGAAGCAAGTCCAAACTGTAATTGGAATGCTTTCATCGGCCGTAAATCCGAGCTGGAGCGACTCAATAGAGAGTTCGAACGCTCTTTGATGAATCAAAGCCGAAGTATCTTTATTACCGGCGGTATAGGCATAGGTAAGAAACGGCTCGCCGAAGAGTTCCGACGCAAACTCTCGGGTAAAGATGTGACGCTGTTACGTGGCCGCTTTCACCAATCCAGTCAAGCTGCACCTTGTAAGACTATCTACGATGGCTTGCATTCGTACCTAGCACCGATGATAGATGACTCGATAGACCAAGTGCGCGAGTGGTTCGGTTCGCTTGCAGACAAAGTTATAGCAGATTTTCACGAAAGCGAAGGCTTCAGCTCTCTTGTGTCTGCTCTGCAAGCTGGAGCCTCACAGCGATATTTGTTATTCGACTACCTGACTAAAGTCTTTTGGGCACTTGCACAACAGCGCCCGCTGGTGTTATTGCTGGAAGATCTGCAGTGGGCAGACGAAATTAGTCTGGAATTGCTTGCATACTTGCTGAGCCAATCCCAACAAAGGCGACTGTTGTTGATAGGCTGTGCGCGTACAGAAGGACTAGGCGACAAACACCCTGTAAGAATTTGGCTGCGCAATGCGAGCCGTAGTGGTAGTGAAACCCTCGAATTACAGCCGTTTACTCTGGCTGAAGTAGAAAGTTACCTGGAGACTGTCTTTGCTCGATCAATTTTTCCGCCGTCTTTTATTAGACTATTGCATAGAGAGACTGGGGGTAACCCGTATTTTGTAAGTGAAATAACCCGCTGCATGCTGGATGAAGGCAAGATTACCTTCAGTGAGCGTGTCTGGCGTTGCGAAGAAGTTGACGAGCTTATCCTCCCTCGCGCAGTGCAGGACGTGGTAGAAGCATTGTTTGGTAAACTGGAACCCGATACCCTTGAGCTTCTGCAACGCGCTTCGGTACTTGGCCAAAGGTTCAGTTTCGAACTGTTGCAAGCTGTGGTGAGCATTGATGAAGATACCCTGCTTGGTCATATAGATGCTGCTCTAAAAGCACAAGTGATAGTGGAAGTAGAAGGTGTCGATGAGGAGCTCTATGAGTTTAGTTATGGCTTGCTGCGCCGTAGCCTTTACTCAAAGCTTAACCGAAGATTGCGACGTTCACTGCATAGTGCTGCTGCAGATGCCCTTGAACAGCTCTATCCCAGAGCTGTCAGCGAAAGATTGGAACACTTGCATGCCTGCAGTAACCACGAGCTCAGTTTTAGATGCTCGCTTGAAGCTGCCCAAGCCGCTTGGCAAACGCTAGACGTAGACCGTGCATTGCGCTACTACAGTTGGGGTGCAGATTCTGCTGAGCGTTTAGGATTGTTCAATAGCTCTGAACCTGACGTGGTTAGACGGCTCACCCTGTTAGAGTTAGGTTATGGTGAGATGCTCGTTGTTGTAGGCAAAGCTGAAGCAGCTCTTGAGCATTTTGAGTTGGCTATGAAGCTTTCGAAAAATCTGGATCCTGCTCTCGAAGCTCGTTGCCTTACGGGATTAGCTGAGGCTAGCGAAGCCCTTGGTAGATATTCCATAGCCTTGGAATACTGTAAATTGGCTACTGCAATAGCAGACAAACTGCAAGATCACGCCACCCGAGCAGCCTGTATGTGCGTGACAGGCGTTGCGCTGGATCGATTAGGCGAACACGACCGCGCAGTACTCGAGCTGGAAAAGGCTGCAGATTATGCACGCGCAAATAATCAGCCGAAATATGAGGCAAAAGCTCTGCAAGAGATGGCCTATATGCTTATCAGAAGTGGTAAGTTTCGTCGCTCACTCGGCGCTATCGACCAGGCTTATCTGCTAGCTCGCCGTGCCGGCGCACCAATACTGGAGATGATAGCACTCTCGATAAAAGGTCAGCTTTTGCTGCAACAGCGAGCGTTCGAGCAGGCAAAGCCTCAGTTTGAGCAAGCTTTGAGGATGGCAAGCAAACTAAACAGACGTCGCGGACAGGCAATAGAACTCTATAATTGTGCGGAACTACAACGCTTGCAAGGTAATTATCGCCAAGCTATCGACTGTATCATACGTGCTATGGAACTTTCACGCGAGATAGGAGAACGACAGTTCGAGTCATTGTCCCGCGTCTGCCTAGGTCTTATCCTCAAAGCCAGCGATAGCCACGATCAAGCACTCGAAACCTTGAAGCTTTCTTTGCAACAACTGCGTGATGCAGGCAATAAAACTGCCGCAGTCGGCGTGCTAGTGGCTATAGCGGAAATTTACCTCGAACGTCAATCACTTGCCGACGCTAAGTTTTACGCTCAACAAGCACACACTCTCGCCGAACAACTCTCAGCAAATACCGTTCTCTGGCAAAGTTACTACGTGTTGGGGCGTATCTACCTTGCAGAAGGCCACCGTGAAGATGCTTATACTTGCCTGCGTTCTAGCGTGGCATGTATAGAACAAATCTGCGAAGACCTTACGGTCGATAGAGATACTTTCTTAGCTGATAAGCGCGAAGTCTATGCACTGCTTGTCAAACTGGTCGAGGAAAACGACTCTCACCACTTCACCTTGTAGACTTCAACTTCAGCAGGTTTAACTTTTAGATTAACTCCATTAGCCGTTCCAACAGACGGCGAACGTATCCTTCCTGTATCATCCGGCCCCAATGCCCGTCACAAAATCGCTCTCCTCGGACACAGTAGGTTAGCATGGTTTTGATTTGCATTATGTCTGCTGCCTTAACTTGCCCAGCATCTTCAATCATCTGCCGAGCTTTTTCGGGATGGTAGTTATAATCAATCCAGCATTCACGAGAAGCCACTTGAAAAAATATCAGGACAATCGGTTCGTATTCAGGCCATGGAAGAGTCTTGGTGCCATCCTTCCCCTGTGAGTCTCCGCCCCATCGTAGGATGGGTGACAAGCCGTCCTTTATAACTGTGGGAGAAATGCCACCAGTTCATGAATTTCTTTTGCTGTAGGAAGACGTGTCTTCAATCTTTCCATAACTAAAACTTTAGCAAACTGTCATATTGCTGTCCACTGCACAGACAGTGCCTCGGCTTGCTCGAGCACTGTCTGTGTGGCCTTCTCCTGCTTGTCGGTCGGGGAGCCGTATTTGCGGAGAATGCGCTTGACCAGCACCCGCAGTTGAGCGCGGACATTTTCGCGCAGCATCCAGTCAATGGTGACGTTCTTGCGGACGGTGGCGACTAATTCGCGGGCGGATCGTCCGCAGTGTCTCGTCGCCTAGCACTTTCACAGCACTTTCGTTTGTCTCTAGCGCATCATAGAAGGCAAGCACTTCTTCAGTAAGCCCGGGCTTCTCTCCGCGGGCGTTAGCCTCTCGGATGTCCTTTGCAAGCGCAATCAGTTCCTCGATCACTTGTGTTGCCTCGATAGCACGGGTCTGATACCTGCGAATCGTCTGCTCCAATAGCTCAGCGAAAGAACGAGCCTGTACAATGTTCTTATGGCGCCGAGCTTTGATTTCACCTTTGAGCAACTTCTGCAACAACTCGACGGCAAGATTCTTTTGTGGCATGCCTCGTACTTCTGTTAGGAATTCATCGGAAAGAATCGAAATATCAGGTTTCTTCAGTCCGGCTGCGGCAAAGATATCCAGCACACCCTCAGAGAGCACGGCACGGGAGATAATTTGTCGGACTGCATGATCTAGCTCTGCTTCCGGACGAGCTTCTCCCGACACGCTCTTGTGAGAACAGCTTGAACGGCTTGAAAGAAGCCTAAGTCGTTGCGAATGCGCAGTGCCTCTTCATATGCGGCACGGCAAGCGCAAACGCCTGCGACAGTTCCCGCACTGCACGAATGTAGCGATCTTTGCCGTTCTCCTGAGCCAAAATGTGCTCTTGTGCAGCAGGCAACAGAATGAGCCGCTGCTTAGCTGTGCCTTCTATCCACTGCGAACGATCGAATCCATGGAAGAGATCGCAGCACACCTCTACTTCTTGAGCATAACCGTAACAGCCTCGTTCTGACTGAGTGCTGTACGGCCAGTGCCTCCGCTCTCGGTGTAGGCTGCGAGCGCAGCCTTGAGTTCATGCGCCAGTCCAAGGTAATCCACTACTAGGCCACCAGCTTTGTCACGAAATACGCGATTAACACGCGCTACGGCCTGCGTCAGTCCATGCGCACGCATCGGCTTGTCTATGTACATCGTGTGCAAGCTCGGACAATCAAATCCCGTGAGCCACATATCACGCACCAGCACAATCCGGAGCTGATCGTTCGGATCGCAAAAGCGGTTGGCAAGCAGCTCGCGCCGCGCCTTGTCTCTGACGTGCTGCTGCCAGTCGAGCGGATCGGACGCCGAGCCGGTCATCACGACCTTGATTGCTCCACGGGTGTCGTCCCCATCGTGCCACGAAGGCTTGAGTTTCACGATCTCGCGGTAGAGGGCCACGCAGATCCGACGGCTCATGCAGACGATCATTGCCTTGCCATCCATCGCCTCCAGTCGTTTCTCAAAGTGGTCAACGATGTCCTGAGCGACGAGCCGCAAGCGTTTTTCTGTGCCGACAAATGCCTCAAGCTGCGCCCACTTGGTCTTGAGCCGTTCTTTCCGCTCGACTTCTTCCTCCTCGGTGACCTCCTCGAATTCTTCGTCCACCTTCGGCTTGAGTTCCTCCGGCAAATCGAGTTTTGCCAACCTGCTTTCGTAGTAGATCGGGACCGTTGCACCGTCTTCCACTGCGCGCTGGATGTCGTAGATGGAGATGTAGTCGCCGAAAACTGCGCGGGTGTTCGCGTCGGCAAGTTCAATCGGCGTGCTGGTAAAACCGATGAACGAGGCGTGGGGTATGCATCGCACATGCGGGCGAAGCCATCAATGAAGTCGTATTGGCTGCGGTGCGCTTCATCGGCAATCACCACGAGGTTGCGCCGCTCGGAGAGCGTCGGGTGGCGATCGCCTTTTTCCTCGGGGAAGAATTTCTGGATGGTGGTGAAAACGACACCGCCCGCTTGCACGGAGAGAAGCTGGTGCAGATGCGCACGGCTTTCGGCTTGCACGGGCGGTTGGCGCAAGAGGCCCTGACAGCGCGAAAAGGTGCCGAAGAGCTGATCGTCCAGGTCGTTTCTGTCGGTGAGGACAACAACAGTCGGGTTCTCCATTGCCGGCTCGCGGATGATGCAGCCGGCGGTAGAAAGCCATCGTCAGGCTCTTGCCCGAGCCTTGGGTGTGCCAGACGACGCCGATGCGTCGGTCCCCCCGTTTGCCACCCGGTTTGCGCCCTGCTTCGTAGCGGCCTGGCGGTTCGGCAGCCTCGCCTGTACGCGCCAGTTTTGCCGCACGGAGTGTCTCGCTCACCGCCACCTGCACGGCGTGAAACTGGTGGTAACCCGCCATCTTCTTGGCAAGCCGTCTGCTGCCGTCATCCTCGAAGATGATGAAGTCACACAACAGATCGAGAAAGTGTCGTTTATCAAACAAGCCTTCGAGCACCACCTGCAACTGGGGCATCGTCTCCGGCGCGGGCATTTCGCCGCTGATGGTGCGCCAGGGTTTGAACCACTCCCACCCTGCTCCCGGGGACCGACCTGCGCCTCGACGCCGTCGGAAATAACCAGCACCTCATTTGTTGCGAACAGCGAAGGGATCTCCGCCTGATGATAGGTTTGAAGTTGCTGGAATGCCGTCCAGAGTGTGGCATTTTCATCGGCGGGGTTTTTCAGTTCAATGACTGCTACCGGCAGGCCGTTGAATAAACAGCACGACATCAGGGCGGCGGCTACGCCTGTTTTCAACGACGGCAAACCGGTTGACCGCCAGCCAGTCGTTGTTCTCAGGGTCGTCAAAGTCAAGAACGCGCACCTGGGCACCGCGGTTGTCGCCTTGAGCAGCACGATATTCAACTGTTACACCATCAACCAACATGCGGTGCATGGCATGGTTGCGCTGGAACAGGTCGGCGCCTTCGGGGCGTGTGAGTTTACGGTAAGCATCGCCCAGTACCTCGGCAGGCAAGTCGGGATTCAGTCGCATAAGCCCGTCGCGCAGGCGCTGTGTCAGCACCATTTCACCGTAGTCGCACCGCTCAGCCACAGATATGTCCGACCCAATGTCTGCACCTCGAGCAATGCACTAGCCGAGGGCTTCCAGCCAAGCTAAGGTGGCTTGTTCAACGTCAGGTTCAGTCAGATGTGCCATGTGTTTTCGACGTCGTAGGTGGTAGCGTTTGGATTTACGCGATCAAACATCCACCGCAGCGGATTGTCGCGGATGTATTGGCGTATGTGGCTAAGCGATTGTTCATCGCGGATGATGTGTTCGTAGTAGTTCCGTTGCCAGACGGGCGCGCCAGGGTTGCTACACAGGGCGTTAATGCGTTGCGTTACGGCAGATTTGAATGAACGAATGATGGTGGGAATGGTGCTGGCAACTGGTTTGCCGAATTGTTCGGTTCGTGGTGTGTTGACGTTTGGCGACGTGGGAATATTTCGTGGCAGCACGGCATCATGTGGCGGCGTTGGGTTTGACAATGGTATCGGATCTTGTGGTGGCATCGGGGGTGGTGGTATGGGCGTCGCATGGTGTAGGGGCACGGCATGCCGTGTCCCTACATGCCAGGCCCCTACATTGGTATCGGTGATGACGACGATGCCGTGAATATGGTTGGGCATCACCACAAATGCATCCAATTCGGCATGCGGGAAATGACAGGGTATGTCCTGCCAGCATTGTTGAACAATCTGCCCCATTGCGTTCAACCGCATTTTTCCATCCACCACATCGCCAAACAAACATTCCCGATCCTGCGTGACGATGGTGATGAAATACGCCCCCGGCTGCGCATAATCGTATCCTTTCAGGCGGATGCTGCGGCGGTGGTGTTTGTCTGGGTCGTAGGTCATAATCCCCTCTCCTTCAAAAACCTCTCCGCATCCTTCACGCGAATTTCGCCACGAATCAGCTTCGGTAGCAACGCGTTGCGCAGGGCGGCAAGTGTGCGGGATTCTCGAATGACAGCAGATGAGCGAATGAATAGCCCATTGGCTATCCGTCCAAATGCCTCCGCTACGGGTTCCGGAATGCGTGGTAGCTTGAAATGAGAAAGCGCATCTGGCTGCACACGTTGCCGACCGGTCGTTCCAGTCATGCTCTGAATAGCAAATTCCCGAAATTCCGTGCTGCGTGCAAGGCAGTACGCAAATTCAGCTGGCAGAGGCGGCTTCGGTCTCAAAACAATATATTCTGTTGAACCCCAGCCTACTTGTCCGTCTTGTAAGAAATCCACATACGCGATTTTGCCCTTCTCGAGGCAGGGTGTAATTCGTGCGACAAGGGTGTCGCCGTTAATGAAACGCATTCCTGAGCCAAAAAAAGGTCGTTCAATTACGGTTTCCGGTGCGTGACCTTGCGTAGGTAGGTTGGCCATTTCCAAATACGGCGCGAGCTTGCTTTTGCGAAGTGTACGAGGTGGGTTGATGTCGATAAGTTCTGGTAGTGCCACCACCTCCCACCCCTCGGGAATTTCACCCAGCTCGGAGGAAACCAGGCGGTCGGGGAACAAGTGGTCGAAGGCATTGCCTTCGACTACACCCTCATCCCCAACCCTTCTCCCTCTGGGAGAAGGGAGAATCTTGTCCGATCCTTCGACCACCTGGGCAATCGCAGTCAGAACCGATTCGGGATCGTCCAGCAGTTGTTCGTTTTTGAAACGAAGAACCTTGAAGCCCTTTGCCTTCATCCAAGCATCGCGCTTGGTGTCTTTTTCTTGCTTGGTGGAATGTATGCTCCCGTCCAACTCGATCAACAAGCGATGGTCGTGACAATAGAAGTAGGCGATGTGATTGCCGATCTGGTGTTGTCGCCAAAACTTCAGTCTAAGAAACCGCCGATTGCGAACTAATTCCCAGAAGATTTCCTCTGCCGGTGTTTGTTTTTTGTGCAATGCCCGTGCAGTTTCAACAAGCCTGGCAAAATGATATCCGCCACGGTACGAGCTTCTCCCCTCTTGGAGAAGGGCCTGAGGTGAGGGTTGATGTTGATCCCCCTTTCTTGCCAGGTTCCTTTTGACGGGGTCAAAATCAATGAACCACGACTTAAAGAGCGCCCGCGCCATTGCCTCGAGCGTCTGGCTCATGCAGCGGTTCAGCTCGATCTTGTCGTCCAGCGTGCCGAGAATATGGGCAATGGCGCGTTGCTCATTAACGTCCGTTGGTATTGTGATTTCGATTTCAGAAAATCGTCTCTTAGAGACGTTGGTGTAAACAGAGCCGCCACCACCGGCGGACTCCAGCTCGTGACCGAGCTGCGTGAAAACATAGTACAGAAATCGTGGGTCAGTACCATCTTCCGGGATGACGCTGTTGATTTGCTGATTCGTGAAGCTGGGTTGTGTTGTAATACCACATTTCCCTACTGTAGCAATACAGGACATCATTACTGAGCCAGGCGGTAGTAAACAGGATCTCAAGGTTTCGGCACCTTTTTCTGACAGTGTTCGTTCGCTGCTATCAATAAAAACCCGGCCATTGAGATCTGGAATGGTAATGAACAAATAGTCTCCACCAAAGTTGGAAGGATCAGAAGTAGGTGGTGTCTTACCCGTCACCACACGACCAATAGAACCAATCTTGCGTGTTATCCACTCACTTGCCATCGCCTAACTCGCCGGTTTCGAGGTAGTAAAAGAGCAAATTCACATAGAAATCGCAATAGCCAACTTCGAGCAAGACCTGCCGCCCGACAAAAGCAAAGCCTGCGCCCCGCTCCTCAGAAGAAAGCGCCGAGTGTGATCTATGAGGGCTTGCTTCAGTTCGCGCTCCTGGCGGGAATCTGCCGCGCCGAGAAGGTCGAACAAGTATGGGACCTAGAATACTTGTACTACCCTGTCTTACTCAGCTTTTGATGGCTTTTGAAGGGTCGGTCTGTAATACTTGTCTTGCGGTTTCCACAAACATCACTTGTTCCTGGAACGGAACTAAAAATCTTCTTGTCCAGCTATAACAAATATCGATCGTGGAATACAAGTATATATCAAAGTAGCGTTTGGATTTGCGCAATCAAACATCCATCGCAGCAGATCGTTGCGGATATCTCGACGGACATAGCCACGCAATTGTTCGTCGCAGATGATGTGTTCATAGTAGTTACGTTGTCAGACAAGTCAAGCTATAGGTATCACGCAAAGCGTTAATGCGTTGCGTTGTAGTAGGCTTGAATGGACGAATGTAGTGGGATGGAGCCTGCAACCAGTTTCTCGAATAGTTCGATCCATAACGTAATGGCGAGATTTTGTCGTGAAGTTTGATTTGCAGCAGCGGCAGTTGGTTTTATTGTGACATACGTGATGTTGGGATTTATGACGACGTTGGCATTTGTTGTGGTGATGGGGGATGTTGAAGTGATATTCGGTTGTGTTGTGACCAATTGGCTTTGCGGCGGCATAGAGCGTGATGTTGGGGGTTTTGGGGGCATGCCGTGCTGTTGGTATCAGTGATAACCAAGATGCCGTGAATGTGATTGGGCATCAACACGAATTCATCTGATTCGGCGTGCAGAAAATGATGGTGTATTTCCGACTAGAATTGTTGAACAATCTGTCCCATTGCACTTAACCGCATTTTGCCATCCACCGCCTCGCCAAACAAACACGCGGTCGTGCGTGCGGATGGTGACGAAATACTCCACGGCTGCGCAGTAGTATCCCCTCAGGCGAATGCTGCGGCGGTGGTGTTTGGCACAGGGTCATAGCTCATAGTCCCCTCTCTTGCAGAAATGACTCCGCATCCTTCACGCGAATTTCACCACGAATCAGCTTCGGCAGTAGCGCATTGCGCACAAGGTGGCGAGGGACTGAGCGAGTTTAATTTCGGGACTGTATGTTACCGACCAACCGAGCGATTCCGCACAAATGAAAACAGTTCGTGCTCTGGTGGATCTGAGGAACGCGTTCATCTCTTAGCTCCTCTCCTCTTCCTACCGTGCTTACTCCAAATCTCTTCGATACTCTTCTGTTCAAGAGTCTCTTTGATCTTATAAGTGGCCTTCTGGGAATATCGTTTGAATGATGTTTTGCCAATCTTAATTTCTTTGTGGCACTCTGGATCATTCCGAAGATCCAGATATTCTACGATTGCGACTACCTTCGGCACCGTTAGCTTAAGATGCTCTGCAAGTTGTTTTGCTCCGAGGTTATAAAATCTCAACTCATCAACCCGCTTCACAACGACGACCGATGCTCCAGGCGTTCCCTCAGGAACTAGCTGAATCGGGACACCTTCTTTCTTTGACAAACGAAGGGACAGATTCAGCGCAGTGCCTTCTGTTGTAATCTCTATAGCAGCAATACCCTGAAACAAGTCTGTCCATGCTTTGCCCTGGGAGAGCTCTTGGCCGATTCGCCTTAGGTCATAGTCGCTAGGCTGACCTTCTCTCCGCGGATTGCTGCATCCAGAACTACAAGTGACCGCAGGCGTGCCAGGGCTTTAATCCAGCGTCGTTGCCTAGGTCGGAGGAGTTTTTTGATCTCCTCGACCTCGGAGTCGAAAAGCATTGCCAGATCGGTGGGAGGAGAGGTCGAAACTGGGAGTACGCGCTTTGGCAGATGAGAAGCGAGGCACTGATCAAAAACGGTCTTCAGTAGATTACGGAAAAGTGTGACCCCTGACTGCACGTGGACGTAGAGTTGACCTTCAGAGATGTCCAGCAGGTGGTGCTGGGCCGCGTCTCGCAGGCCGTTGATGGTCCGTTAGGACAAAAGCCTGCTCTTCCGTCAGATACTTGATCCTGCCGTCGTTAAGCGAACGCCGCACACAGGCGTCAAACCCTATGGTCTCTTTGGCTCGCTTCTCACGGATGCGCCCTCCTCGGTGCAGGATTGCCGCCTTCATCAGCATTTCAAAGGCGTGATCCAGCAGAGTCAACGTGCTGCTAATGCGTCCCTGATCGTGTGGCCGGTTGAAAAGTTCGATTGAAAGTACCAACGAGTCAATTGCCTTTTTCAAGAGGAGCTTGGGCTCTTGCTTCATAGGTCGTACTCCTTCGAAAACTGCTCCGCATCCTTCACGCGAATTTCGTCACAAATCAGCCTCGGCAGCAGCGCGTCACGCAGCGCGGCAAGGGACTGGACAGGTGTAATTCTGGGACAAGAGCACCTCCCCAAGGTTAAGAATTCCGGTTAGGGCGTCTGGTTTGCAGATGATTCACTCAGGTGATTGGCCATAGATCTACTTGCGAACTGGTGCCTTATCCTCAGGATGTTGAGGCTCGTACATCCAAAAATTGATTGGTTTTTCTGGGTTGAATGTGCGAAGCCCTTTACTACTTTGCAAACTCACGCTAAGTTTTCGCTGCTTGCACAATTCGTCGAACTGCCTCAAGACTCTGAAACGCGCCTCCGTACGCTGAGATAGCTCCATAGGCTCTGTTTGTTCGTTGAGTAAAAGAATTTGCTTTGAGCTACTCGATAGCCATCGTTTATACTCACTGGACTTTTCCCATGAGAAAACTGCCAATCCAGCAAATAGATCGGCAAGTTGAAGCAGTGGATGTTCGCTTGAAACGACAGATAGGATTTCCTTAACAGAGAACTCTGTGAGCAAACGCATTTGGGATATGTCATCAGGGAAGAGGGAGGGGTCGGGCTCCACCCTTGTGCTAACAAGTTCTAAGTAGTCCTGAACCGTTTTCCAATTCAAAGCTGTATGCTCATCAGGATGAAGTCTCCAAACCGCATAGTCAGGCCAGCGCAGCCTCAAGACATTTCGAAAAAGGTGATAATACATTCGCTGCAGATTGGCTATGTTGTCTCGACCTATCAGTTTATGACGACTGTCCTCAATGTCCCAGATCAATATATCTACTCTGAGGAGTTGCTGCAGAGCTTTCTCAATAGCAAAGCGACAGAGTTTTTGCGCTGCGCAGCATTCCTTAGTTCTAGTTCTATCCAGATTCGCCCACTTAAACTCTTTTAGATTTGAACTCCTCAGAAGTTCTTTTAGCTTATCGTTTAAAGGTGTGATGTATTCGAGAGGCGCGGTAACTAGGCCAATACTCCGGAACCGTCCTTTATTCCAGTTCGACTCGTCAGCAAAGCCAACGTGGGTGACCTTAGGGTGTGTCATGACCTCCTCTCCTCCAAAAACCTCTCCGCATCCTTCACGCGAATTTCACCACGAATCAGTTTGGGCAGCATGTTTGAGTAAAGCGGGGAGGCAGACAAGTTTGATAGCACCAGCCCTCATTTTGCTTCCTCCTGGATTTCCTTCAGTGTGCGCCCTCTTGTATCTTTCCATTCGATACGACCATTTGCATTGCGGCCAAGCACGACACCAGCCGCCATAGAGGGAGAACTGAAAACATAATCTTGCGCAAACTCATAAAATCTGCCTTTATCAACGAGAACACCTTGCTGAATCAAGGTAGCTCTCATTTCGCGCAGGTAGGCATGAGTAGAAGGGGATGCATCTTTGACTGCCTGTGATCCGGCACGTACTGTAAACCCTTCTATGCCATCAACGCCACGGGCTTCGATGCCTTTGCCTCTAATAAACAAATCCTTTTTGCTCTTTGGGCCCGGCTTGGCTTTCTCGAAGAAGTTAGCTCCCACCAAGGGCAAGCAGAGGAGCATATCCTGAAGAAACGCTTCTGCGTCGGCCCGGTCCGCCTCTGATAGGGACGGCTCCTGAGGTGAATTGCTATTGTCGAGCTCTGCTCGCTTGGCTTCAGACGCCAGAACCACCAACCTTGCCTCGATGTATTGAACGTGTGCCCTGTTGAGGTTAAGGTCCTTGCTTGTGAAGACTGCTGCATGCGTCCAAAAATCCTTCTGCCGCGCATGCTGTTCTATTCGTTGAAGCACATCATCGCCTTGACCGATATAGACTCTGGGTAGTTGGCTCGACTCGCTCGGTCCCCAAAGAATATAAACGCCGGTGCGCTTGATTTCCTCTCGTCGTTTGACGTCCGGTAGTAACACGCGAGGGAAAATAAGTCCCTGCCCAGTCCAGTTGGACTTTTCAATAATGCGCAGCCCCTCCGGTTCTCCTGAAGGAATGAAAATACGGACAGAAAAGCCTTTGCTATTGCTCATAGCCCTCGCTCCTTCAAAAACCGCTCCGCATCCTTCACGCGAATTTCGCCGCGAATCAGTTTGGGCAGCAGCGCATTGCGCAGCGCAGCAAGGGTGCGGGATTCGCGTATCGCTGCCGATGAGCGAGCGAATAACCCGTCAATTGCGCGTCCAAATGCTTTCGCTACAGGTTGAGGAGCACATGGTAGCTTGAAATGAGAAAGTGAATCTGGTTGTACTCGTTGCCGGCCACTCGTTCCGGTCATGCTCTGAATAGCAAATTCCCGAAATTCTGTGTCGCGCGCAAGGCAATAAGCAAATTCTGGTGGTAAAGGCGGCTTCGGTCTCAAAATAATGTATTCTGTTGATCCCCAGCCGACCTGTCCCTCTTGCAGAAAGTCCACGTACGCCGTTTTGCCATTTTCAAGGCATGGTGTGATTCGTGCAAGAAGGGTGTCCCCATTAATCAAGCGCATTCCCGAACCAAAAGGCCGCTCGATTACAGCTTCTGGCGCGTGGCCTTGCGTAGGCATGTTGGCGATGTCTAAATAGGGTGCAAAGTCGCTTTTGCGAAGCGTGCGAGGTGGATTAATCTCGATGAGTTCGGGTAGGGCTACCACTCTCCACCCCTCCGGTATCTCGCCCAGTTCGGAGGAGACAAGGCGGTCGGGGAAGAGGTCGTAGAGCTCGGCGGGCATGCCGGGCAGGGACTCACCGCGGCGCCAGTGGCCTTCTATCTTGGCGCGGACCGGCTCGAAATCCACAAACCACGCCTTGAGTAGCGCCCGCGCCATCGCCTCCAACGTCTGGCTCATGCGACGGTTCAGCTCGATCTTGTCATCCCGCGTGCCGAGGATGTGCGCAGTGGCGCGCTGCTCAGGGAGGGAAGGAATTAAGACGTTCAAATGACTCAGGGAGTCAGTCGGCACCCTCTGGCGACCAGAAGTGCCTGTCATCTGGCTAATCGCGTATTTACGCACGTCATCGGACTTTGTAAGGTAGTAAGCGAAGTCAGTATCTGTGACACCTGGTCGCCCTCTAACGACAATAAACTCTGTTGAGCCATGACCAGTACTAGTTTCGGCGAAGCGTAGTAGCGACAAATCTTGCCATTCTCTAAACAAGGTGTGATACGCGCCATTAGGGTATCTCCATGTTGAAAACGCGAGCCGCTGCCTGTAAATTCTCGTACTTCTGTCGCCCGAACGTGTCGTAACTCGGGCGATAATGCCGACATATTCACGAATGGATAACTATAGCCAGGCTCTAACTGCACGGGTGGATTTATTAGTACGGCCTCACTGAAAGGCATTTCTCCCCACTCACTCCCCATAGCCGAGCTCCTTTGAGATGTTAGCGTTAAACGCTTTATTCACTGCTTCAAATATCTGCGTAACAGTTTGCCATACCGCATCTGGGAATTTCTCAGGTTTTGAGGTAATCCAGTCCCGCAAGACAGCAGCGGGAAGCCACTTCTCGAACTGACCAAGGCTCCTGCGCTCAAACAAGGTCTTGACCTTGTTCACGACCCCTTCTTTGGCGTTCTCTTCTTCACCGAAACCCAAATCCTGTAATGAATAGGCTTCCCTTACGGCTTCCAGGTACACCTCTTCCGGGAATATGTCTTCAAGTTCTGCCTCTGGTTTGCCCTCCAAGAAGTCGCCGATGAAAAGGCAACGTCCCGCTTCGCCTGCAAGCAATTTCCGGGTTAGTTTATTTCCTTCTTTGCGCCCAGGTTCGTCTCCGTCCAGGAGTGCAACTACCTCAACGGTATGACCGATTAGCATGCTCGCAAGTGGGAGTAATTTGCTTAAACCTCCTGACGGAACGATGATCACATCATCACGCAGAGAAGTTTCTCCTCGTTGCCGAATGGCTTGGTTGAAAGCTTTGAGTATCGAATAGTCCGTCGGCCCTTCCACTATGAGCTGCCGTTTGGCAATAAACAGTGATTGGACAAGTTGGTAACCGAGAGCCGCTTGCAGAGGAAAAAGCGCATCCTTGTCACGTGGCCAAACATCTTCGGAAACTTTGGTGGTCCCGTCTTTATCCTCGTATACAACCCGTATCCGCTCCAGATGATCTGCATCAATCATAAACGGCGAGTGTGTCGTGTACATCGTCTGATTATCTTGAGCAAGCTTCTCGAGAAATTTGACCACCTTCGCCTGGGCTGTCCCGTGCATGTGCAAGCCGGGTTCATCCAACAGTAAAATCGCTTTTTGATGCGCATCTTTCGCCTCAGCAAGGAACACGGTAAAAAAGGAAAAGAAGTACTGCATGCCTAAGCTGCGTTGGTCCAGCTCTATCTCGCTATCGTCAAGATCGTCCGAAACCCAGATACGGAAGAAGTCGCCGTCTACCTGGTAATGAAACTTATGCCGGCGTTGCTCCCACCAATCCTGAAATTTTCTGGTCATAGCGCTAGAGGCCGAGGAGAGATAAATGGCGCGCTCATCAACATATCGCCGGATCGTCTCGTTTGAAGCTGTGCTTGAATGATGACGCCCAAGTGACGCTAAGTGCTGGATATCGAGTCCAACGTATTCGAAAAGGCAACGGGTTGTGCGAACCCGAGGCGGCACTGGCTGTTGGTTGAGTTGGTGAACAAAGCTCGGAAGGTGAACAGCACTGTCAATCACATCGTAGCGATCAAAGTAGATGAACTTGGGGAGATTCTCTTCGATCCATTTCTTGGCACGGTTGAGGTTTTCCTGAAAAGAGGCTCGCTTCAACATTTCCTCTGCCTCTTCCTTGATAGATTGCAGGGTTTGCCGCTGCCATTCTTCGTTAGCTTGTGAGGCTATAGCGTTGATGAGCGATTGAACTTCTGCTTTGGATACTACCTCTGTAGGATTGCTTGCTGATTTACTATTCTTTAGTTGGGTAAGAGTTTTCAGAAGAGTCGTCTTTGTAGCGCCCAGAACATCCCCCTTGCCTTCAGGGGCAGTGAGATCGCCTATATCTTTTCCCAGGCGTTCCAGAGTGGTAGTGAATTCCGACCAAGTTAGCGGCGAGATAGAGGGCGTCGGCTCAAATTCGATGTCCAATTTCCGTGAGTAGTGTCGGGTGCAGATCACATGCTTGGTGTCGGAAAGCTCAGAGCATATCTTACTGAGTTCCTCTCACTCACTGGGTTCAAGTTCAAATTTGCCGCTTGCGACTGGCCAATCCTGCCTTTTGAACTCATTGGTATACCGCCGTCTGGGAAATTCCTTAAGCCCATCATACTTTTCACCATCTGATGGGTTCAGTTTTGAGAGCCCGCGAAAAAGTGCAGACTTTCCTGCCTCGTTCTTGCCAACGAAAGCAGTCAAATTGCGAACAGTAATCCAATCTGTGTCAGCGATTTTTTTGTAGTTCTGAACTCGAAAGCCAATCAGTTTCATAACTCCTGCTCCTAAATACCATGCCGACCTGCTCGCTGCTGCTTGCTGTTGCCTGCGTTTATCACAGAGTCGTATTCCTTCCCATAATAAACGCTGCGTTTACTATGGCGGCTAAATGCTGGTATATCCTTATCATAAGAAGCCCAGCTCTTTCAGGTTTTTCTCGATCGCAGCATCCAGCCGGGCTGCGTCGGCCTGCTGCTTGCGCAGTTCGGCGACGAGGCGCTGCATCTTCTCTTCGAAGAGTTCGTCATCATCGTCTTTGGTCTCTGCGCCGACGTAGCGGCCTGGCGTGAGCACGTGGCCGTGCTTGCGGATCTCTTCCAGCGTGGCGCTCTTGCAGAAGCCGGGTATGTCGCGGTAAAGCAGGACGCCCTCTCCCCTTGGGAGAGGGTCGGGGTGAGGGCCGAAGGTACGCCAGGCGTGGTAGGTGTTGGCGATGCGGGCAATCTCTTCGTCGGTGAGTTCTCGGTGGGTACGGTCTACCATGCAACCCATCTTGCGGGCATCGATGAAAAGCACCTCCCCGCGCCGGTCGCGCAACGGGTGCTTGTGTCCGGAAGGAGGGCGACCGCTTTTATCGCGAGCCAGAAACCATAAACAGACTGGGATCTGGGTCGAATAGAACAGTTGCCCCGGCAGAGCAATCATGCAATCTATCAGGTCTGCCTCGATGATGTTTTTGCGGATTTCGCCTTCGCCTGACTGGTTGGAAGACATGGAGCCGTTGGCCAGCACAAAGCCTGCCACGCCTACTGGCGACAGGTGGTGGATGATGTGCTGCACCCAGCCGAAGTTGGCGTTGCCGGCGGGCGGCACGCCGTACTTCCAGCGTTTATCGTTGCGCAGGCGCTCGCCTCCCCATGCCTTCATGTTGAATGGCGGATTAGCGAGGATGAAATCGGCTTTGAGGTCTGGAAATTTATCGTTGTGGAAGGTGTCACCGTGGGCGATCTGGGCGTCGATGCCGCGAATGGCAAGGTTCATTTTCGCCAAGCGCCAGGTGTTATAGTTCGATTCCTGGCCATAGATGGAGATATCGGCTTTCGCTTTACCGCCGTTGCCGTTCCCAGTGGCATGAGCAAGGATAAACTCTACTGATTGAACGAACATTCCACCCGAACCGCAGCATGGGTCATAGACGCGGCCGCGGTAGGGCTCTAGCATTTCGACCAGAAGCTTGACTACGCAGCGCGGCGTATAAAACTCGCCACCCTTACGTCCTTCGGCGCTGGCGAATTGCGAAAGGAAGTACTCATACACACGCCCGAGCACGTCTTTATCGCGGGCAGACTCGTTCCCAACCGTGATGTTGCTTATCAGGTCAACGAGCTGGCCGAGGCGTTGTTTGTCGAGCGCTGGTCGGGCGTAGTCCTTCGGAAGCACTCCCTTAAGCGCGGGATTGTCTTGTTCGACGGCTTCCATGGCTTCGTCCACGATCTGGCCGATGGTGGGCTGTCGAGCATTCTGGCGCAGGCGCTGCCAGCGAGCCTCCGACGGCACCCAGAAGATGTTTTTCCCGCGATACTCGTCGGGATCTTCGGGATCAGCACCTTCAACTCGTTCAGCTTCAAGCTGGGCATGGTATTCCTCGAAGGCATCAGCAATGTATTTAAGGAAGATAAGGCCGAGCACGACGTGCTTGTATTCAGCTGCATCCATCGAGCCGCGCAACGCGTCGGCCATGCGCCAAAGCTCGGCTTCGTAGCCGAAGAGTGGTAGCCAGCTCGGCTGTACCTTGCTCTTTTGTTTTGACATAGGTGTGTTGCAGAACTTTCTCTACTGCGATGTGCTATTTGGAGCGGTTGCAAAGAAGAGACCTTAGCAACCGCTAGAAGTTCATTCCATTTCCCGGCGCTGTTTCTTGCGGTTTCGTTTTCTGGCAAGTGCTGATTTGATGCGCCGTTTCTCTCCGGGCTTGAGATAAAAGGTGTGTTTCTTAATGTCTTTAATGATGTCTTCTTGTTGCACCTTGCGCTTGAAGCGACGTAGAGCACTTTCTATACTCTCGCCTTCTGCTACGTGAATCTCAGCCACCCTTAAATCACCCCCTTTCCGCAGATGTATTTATAACAACCGTCTCTTATTGGTCAAGCTACGGCTACTGCTTGATGCTATGTCGTTTGAAAAACTCGATTACGAAGGGTGTAGCTGCCTTCGGCCACTCGTGGCCACCTGGGTGCAGGTAAGTACCGAGTTCAAGCCCGTTTGCACCTGGCTCTATGCTTGCATAACCATTTTTGATAGCTTTTGAAGGATCAGTCTGTAATACTTGTCTTGCGGCTTCCACAAACAGCATCTGTCCCTGGAACGGAACTAGTGGATCTTCTTGTCCAGCTATAACAAATATCGATCTTGGAATACAAGTATATATCAAAGTGCCGCCGTGCCCACCGCAGGACGCTACAGCTGCTATTTGGTTGCCTCGTTGGTGCCATAATACGTGTGCGAAACGTCCGCCGTTAGAGTGTCCTAAGGCGTATATCCTGCTTGTATCGATCTTAGCACGAAGCTTTATTTCAGCTAGGAATGCATCGACAAACTTGAGATCTCTGTCATTGAGTTCACCAGGGTTCTTCTGCCATCCGTTTTGCTTGCCTTCAGGGTCGGTTATCCCTGCTACTCCTGGTATGCCTTGTAAATACGCTACCATTGCTTGTGGCCAAGCTTCATGTATTCGGTACTTCCTTGCCGCATGTAGAGCTGTTCCACCGTGCCCGTGAAAGACAAGCACCAAGGGTAATCCTGAGGCAGGTACGTCACTTTTAGGCTCGACAATATAGGCAAATCTTTCTACACCTTCTACGTTAATAGTCAATTTTTGGAGATCTTTCCTAAGCTGACTGCGTGCAATAAATACTACTGCGACAAGTGAGAAAATGGCAAAAATTGCTAGAATTGCTATCTTTTTCATCTTTTTCTCCTTATTTTAGTCTGTGTGTTATTTGAGACTTTATATCAACAGAAAGTTTAAGAAAAAATGAGAATTATCTTAGTCTTATTGCTGCTTTCTTGCTTTGCACTTGGACAAGACGAGCCTCTTTGGAAATCGCTAAAATGGCGATCGATAGGCCCTTATCGTGGAGGACGCGTAACGGCGGTTAGTGGTGTTGTTTCGCAGCCTGAGGTTTACTACTTTGGAGCTACTGGTGGCGGTGTGTGGAAGACGACGGATGGTGGGCTTAACTGGTGGCCTGTGTCTGACGGTTACTTCAAGACTGGTTCGGTGGGAGCTATAGCTGTTGCGCAGTCTGATCCAAACGTAGTCTATGTAGGCATGGGTGAATCGCCTATACGCGGTAACGTCTCGCATGGCGACGGTGTTTATAAGTCTACTGATGCGGGCAAGACTTGGCGGGCTATAGGCTTAGAGAACACGCGGCACATAGCGCGCGTGCGAATTCATCCCCGCAATCCTGATGTCGTCTATGTTGCTGCACTCGGGCATGCTTTTGGACCGAATCCTGAGCGCGGCGTCTTTCGCTCTACCGATGGTGGGAAATCTTGGCAGAAGGTACTCTATCGCAGTGACTGTGCTGGAGCTATCGATTTAGTACTTGATCCCACCAATCCGAACGTGATCTATGCGGCTCTGTGGCAAGTAATAAGGACGCCTTATAGCCTAGAGAGCGGTGGGCCTGACGGTGGCTTATTTAAATCAACCGATGGTGGCGATACTTGGAAGGAACTTACGCGTCGGCCTGGGCTGCCGAAAGGTCTTATAGGAAAGATAGGCGTGGCTGTTTCGGGCGTGCGGCCTGAGCGTGTCTGGGCAATCATCGAAGCCGAAGACGGAGGTGTGTTTCGCTCCGACGATGGTGGCGAAACTTGGACGAAGCTTAGTGACGACCGGAACCTTCGTCAACGTGCTTGGTACTATACTCGTATCTGCGCTGATACACGGGATGCTGACACAGTCTACGTGCTCAATGTGAATTTCCATAAATCAAAAGATGGCGGGAAGAGTTTTACTGTGATACCAACACCGCACGTTGATAATCACGACCTGTGGATAGCGCCTGATAATTCTCAGAGAATGATAAACGGTAACGATGGTGGCGCTTGTGTTACTACAAATGGTGGTCTGAGTTGGACTGAGTTAGATCAACCGACAGCACAGTTTTACCGCGTGGCCATAGACTATGACTTTCCCTATCACATCTATGGTGCACAGCAGGACAACACTACTGTTAGGATAGCCAGCCGCTCGCACGGTCTCGGAATAGGAGTCAAAGACTGGCATGAAGTAGGCGGTGGTGAGTCTGGTTGGATAGCGCCACACCCTAAAGACTCTAACATCGTCTTTGCCGGATCTTATGGCGGACTGCTGGAGCGTTACGATCACCGTACGCGTCTAACTAGGAATGTGAGCGTTTGGCCAGATAACCCTATTGGAGCAGGCGCTGGTGAACAGAAATATCGCTTTCAATGGAACTTCCCTGTTATGATCTCACAGCATGAACCTCATGAGTTGTACGCTGCAGCAAACGTGCTATTTAGATCTACCGATGAGGGCAGTAGTTGGCAAGTTATTAGTCCAGACCTCACGCGTGCTGACTTGTCGAAGCTAGGACCTTCAGGCGGTCCGATAACTAAAGACAATACCGGCGTAGAGTACTACTGTACCATCTTTGCTTTGGCTGAATCGCCACTTGCAAAGGGCGTCATATGGGCAGGTTCGGATGATGGCCTAGTTCATCTAACCCGTGACGGCGGTAAAAGTTGGTCAAATGTTACCCCAAAGGGGCTGCCGCAGTGGATACAGATAAACTCCATAGAAGCTTCCCCACACGATCCAGCAAAAGCTTACCTGGCCGCTACTATGTATAAGTGGGATGATTTCAGACCTTATATCTACAAAACGACTGACTACGGTAATACCTGGGTGAAGATAGTAGACGGTATACCTGACACGGCTTTTACTAGAGTGGTACGCGAGGATCCGCATCGAACAGGATTGCTGTATGCTGGTACTGAAACTGGCGTGTATGTATCTTTCGATGATGGTAGGAAATGGCAGTCGTTGCAGCTCAACCTGCCAGTAGTGCCTATTACCGATATGGCCGTGCACAAACGGGAACGTGACCTTGTAGTTGCTACTCAAGGTCGTAGCTTCTGGATACTAGATGACCTATCGATACTGCAACAGCAGGGAGATTGGGGCGATTTTTATATCTTCAAACCTGAAGATGCCTATCGAACTGTAGCTCCTGCCGCGTCATTGCCGCTTGCTTCTACGCTTGGTCAAAATCCTACTGGTGGAGTCGTCGTCTACTACTTTCTAAAGTCTCCGGCTAAGGATTTGAAAATAGAAATATTCGACAGTTCTGGAGCTTTGGTTAGGACGTTTTCGCTAGAAGCAGGCAGCGAAGATGGGCAGAAAGACTTTCCACCGCCTGGTAAAGTAACGGCTAAAGCAGGCCTTAACCGTTTTGTCTGGGATATGCGTTACGCTGAGCCGAAAAGCTTTCCAGGAATGCTACTTTGGAGTGGCACACTTCGCGGCCCTCGCGTAGTTCCAGGTCGCTACCAGATAAGGATCACTGCCGACGGAGTTGCTAAAACCGAAGATGTCGAAATAAAACCTCATCCAAACTTGCCAACTTCCCTAGAGGATTATCGTCAGCAGGTCGAGCTAGGTCTTAGGATTACCTCGAAACTAAACGAGACTCACTCGGCGATACTCCAGATAAGGGATATAAGCAAACAGCTTGACGAGCTCTCAGAGAAGCTCAAGAAGATGAATTCGACACAACTTATTGCGGGGATACAGTCTCTTAAAGAACAGCTTGTAGCGATAGAAGAATCGCTCTATCAGACAAAGAGCAAAAGCAATCAAGATCCGCTGAACTATCCTATAAGGCTGAACGATAAGTTGGCGAGCTTGGCTAATGTCGTAGACGATGCAGAGGCGGCGCCGACAGAACAAGCTTATCGGGTGTATGAGTCATTATCGCAACGCATCAACGCCAGGCTAGGAGAGCTACGCAGAGTTTTAAGCGAAGAGATCCCTGCTATAAACGAAGCTGTGCGACAGGCAGCTCTGCCTGCTGTTGTTACTACTTCTCAGTAGAACTTACGGCCAGTTTGAGCGATTTCTACGAGCATAGCAGCAGGTTCGAAGCGTTCGCCGTACTTTTCTGCAAGCTTTTTAAGTCGACTAACTAGTTTGTCAGCTCCCTCGTAATCAATGTAACGGAACGGGCCGCCGAGCATCGGCGGAAAGCCTATGCCTAACACACCACCGACGTCGCCATCGCGGGCACTGCGTAGTATACCCTCTTGCAGGCAGTAGACAGCTTCGTTTATGAAGGCTAAAAGCAAGCGTTCAGATAACTCATCGAGATCAGCTGGCTTGCGTTCATATCCGTGGGGCAGCAAAGCGTAAACTCCATAGTCGACACCGCCTTTTTTACCTTCGGTGTATAGATAAAATCCTCGACCGTTTTTACGTCCTAAGCGACCTTCGGCAACTAGTTTAGCTATCGAGTCGCTGCTTTTCATCCTGCTACCGAAGACTTGCTGCATTACCTTGCCTGCTTTTGCTGCTACATCTATGCCAACTTCGTCAGTGACTGTGATCGGGCCTACTGGAAAGCCTATACGTGTAGCTGCGGCGTCTATGTCTTCTATACGATAGCCTTCTTCCAGCGCAAAATGGCCCTCGCAGACATAACGCCCAAAGACGCGCGAGGTGTAAAAGCCAACGCCGTCGCGTACAATTATCGGAGTCTTGCCAAGTCGGCGTGCCAGCTCAAAGGTAGTCGCTGTGGTCTCATCCGATGTCTCCTGAGTGGTTATTATCTCGACTAGGGACATCTTATGTACGGGTGAGAAAAAGTGCATACCTATGAAACGATCGCGGCGTGTCGATGCCTGTGAAAGCAAAGTGATGGGTATTGCAGAAGTGTTTGAAGCAAATATTGCTCTTTCAGGTAGGTAAGCTTCTACTTCTTTAATCACTTCATGCTTCAGCTTTACATCTTCAAATACAGCTTCGATGACGAAGTCGACCGTCTTAAAGCCCGTATAGTCAATTGTACCTGAGGCCAGAGCAAGGCGATGGTCTATTTCGCGTTGGCCTTCGCGTCGCCTTTCATATTTTTCTCTAAGTACGCCGGCCAAATACTTCAATCCACGGCCCACTGCTTCATACTCTTTGTCCTTCATCCTAACCATATAGCCTGAATCAACGGCAACAGCTGCTATGCCTGCACCCATCAAGCCTGCTCCGAGTATACCTATCTTGCTGACTTCCCTAGGCTGAGCAGCAACTGAGTTATCCTTCTTGGCTTCATTTGAAGCGAAGAATAAGTGTATTAAGTTGCGGGCAGTAGTTGATACAACCAGCTCTCCGAAGGCCTTAGCTTCAGCTTCAAGGCCCGCTTCGAAGCCTTCTTCGAGACCTGTGCGTACTACTTCTAGGATGCGTTTTGGTGCAGGATAAAGTTTTTGTTGAGCCACTTTCTCTTCGGCAACTGCTAGTAAAGACTTCTCGTATCTTAGCGGCGTAGTTAGATCGATAGGGCGTGCTTTGCGCCGTCTGTCAGCAAGCTCGATAGCCCGAGTCTTTGCGATTGTCGCCAGCAGTTCTTTAGGCACTATCTCGTCTATCAAACCGATGGCCTTTGCTCTGGCAGGATAGATAGTCTTGCCAGTAAGCAGCATTTCTAAAGCTAGCTCGGGCGGACTTACTTGCCTTAGTATAAGCTGCGTGCCTGTAGCGCCAGGTAGCAAGCCAAGTTTTACTTCAGGTAGTGCGAAGCTTGTTTTTGGATGGTCTGAAGCCAACCGATAGTGACAGTTCAGGGCTATTTCTAGCCCTCCTCCTACGCATACTCCACCGATAGCACAAACCGTGGGCTTAGAACTGTTTCTCAAGCGCGAGAAGAGTTTCTGTACTGCTCTTGCGCCTTGGTATGCAGCATCTTCTGACTGAAACTGCGAAAAAAGCGAAATATCGGCTCCGACGAGGAAATTATCTTCCTTGGCGCTCAAAATGACGATAGCTGCAAGCTCCCGACTGCGCTCAAACTCGTCGAGTATGGCCTCAAGCTCTCTTAGTGCTTGTTCGTTAAGAACGTTATATTTCTCGCCCGGTAGGTCTACCGTTACTGTAGCAATTCGGTCTTCTTCAACTGTCATCTTGAAGATGTTCATCTTTGGATCTCCTACTGTTCTCTTTCGAGCAAGATGCTAGCTCCAAGTGCTCCGGCAGCGCAGGCCGTCGCTAGTCCGTATCGAGCTTCACGACGTGCCATTTCGCTTGCAAGCGAAGTGAGCATTCTAGCACCTGTAGCTGCAAATGGATGACCTAGAGCTATCGAGCCGCCGCAGACGTTTAATCGCTCTAGCGGAATTTCGCCGAGAGCGGAGCTACGACCTAGTTTTTTGCGTGCAAAATCTGTTGAAGCAAACGCTTTCAGATTGCATAGTACCTGACCGGCAAATGCTTCGTGCATCTCTATGAGATCGATTTCAGCTAGCGATAAACCTGTCCTTTCAAGTAGCTTCGCTGTAGCGTAAACGGGCCCAAGTAACAGTCCATCGTCGGGATCTAACCCGCTAAATGCCCAAGCCTTGATGTATGCTTTAGGTCGGTATCCGTGGGCTTTGGCATACTCTTCGTCTGCCAGTAAGAGCGCAGCCGCTCCGTCGGTCAAAGGGCTAGAATTTGCTGCTGTCACCGTCCCGTAATCAGGATCAAAAACCGGTTTAAGCGAAGTAACTTTTTCACGATCTTCGGTTTTGCGCACGATATCGTCTTCAACTACTGGGATATAGTCTGGCGGCGCGTACACGGGGAAGAGTTCGGCAGGGATGCGACCGTCGGCGATGGCCAAAGCTGCCAGAGCGTGACTGCGTAATGCATATTCATCTTGTTCGCTACGGCTTACCGACCATTGCCTGTTCATCAGTTCACAGTGCTCGCCCATAGTCAATCCGGTGTAGGGCTCAGCGATGGTCATAGGCTGAGGCAGTAGATCCTGTAACTTCGCTTGCAGAAGCGTATACATTGCTTCCTGCTGCGATTTCTTAGTGTTTGCTTCAAGTACAAGCTTGCGAAACGGCTCAGAGACGGTAATAGGCAGGTCTGAAAGCGACTCTGCACCGCCGGCGATAGCCAATTGGTTCTCTCCTAGCGCTATAGACAATGCAGCGATGGCAGCAGTACGTAAGCTTGTAGCACAGGCCATCTGAACAGTATGTGCTGGAATGGTTTTTGGTAGGCCTATGGCGAGCGCTATCTCACGAGCTATGTTCGGTACGCTAGGTTTGGCTATGGCTACTCCATAGACTATTTCCCCGATATCGGAAGCGTTGATTTCCGTACGGTTGATTAACTCTGTAACGCAGCTTTTGCCTAGATCGAGGGCACTTAGCGCTGCAAACTTTCCGCCAGCTTTCACAAATGGCGTCCTGCAGCCATCTATAATTGCAACCTTACGCATCCTCTGCTTCCCTCCTTAACTCTGAGCACATAGCTTCTGGTCAAATTTGTGTGACGGCCTTTCGTGCTAATAGCTACTGTGGTCATTTAGATTTCTACTACTGATTCAACTAAAGACTTAACTACAGCTTCTACTTCTTTTACAGGGACAGTTTTGTACTTTTTACCTTTGAAGAAGACGACGCATTTATCGCCTTCGCCGGTGCCGGGTAAACTTACGCCTATGTCGCTGTACTTGCTTTCTCCGGGACCGTTTACTACACATCCCATCACCGCTATTTTTAGCCGATTCTTGACCTTCAGGCTTTTGACATAGTCCGATAGCTTAGCGGCAAGTATCTGAAATTCTTCGCTTGTCGTTCTGCCACAACCTGGACAAGCGGTAACTTCAAATCCGTAGGCCGAAAGGCCCATTGCTTGAAGGATCTCTTTTGCTACTTCGACTTCTTCTTCTCGGCGACCACCGGGTCGTGGTGTTAGGCTTACACGTATAGTATCGCCTATGCCTTCGTGTAGCAGTATGCCGATACCTATAGCGCTCTTGATAATACCGGCTGTGCCAAGACCTGCTTCTGTAAGGCCTAAATGCAGTGCGTATTCGGTTTTCTCAGCTAGCGAGCGGTAGACTCGCACGAGTTTGTCTATTTCCGAAACTTTTGCGCTCAGGATAATCTTATTGCTAGGTAGACCGTGAGCTTCGGCTTGTTCGGCTGACTCTATGGCACTGATGACCATAGCATCGAGGACTATTTCGTCAGAGCTCTTGCCAGAGTCTCTGTTTTCATCCATCAGTCTTGTAAGCAACCGCTGGTCTAGTGAACCCCAATTAACGCCTATTCTGACAGGTTTGTTGTGCTCTAGGGCGGCATCTATCATCATCAAAAAGTTTTTGTCGTGCCATTTTCCGAAGCCAACATTACCTGGGTTTATCCGATACTTTGCTAGCAATCTGGCGCATTCCTTGTACTCGGTGAGCAAGATATGCCCGTTGTAGTGAAAGTCGCCTACTATGGGCACTGTTAGGCCTCTTTTGTAAAGTTCTTCATAGATATCAGGGACGGCCGCTGCGGCTTCTTTGGTGTTAACCGTAATGCGGACTATGCTGGAGCCGGCTTTGTAGAGTGTCTCTATTTGATCGGCGGTTGCTTTGACATCACAGGTATCGGTATTGGTCATTGACTGCACGACTATAGGAGCATCTCCTCCTATCTTCACTCCGCCTACATCGACCTGTACACTCTTTCTTCTTCTAGTATTGGGGAACATTTCAACCTATCTCCTGTCTTATGGTCTCGGCTAGAGACGAGGCTAGTTGTTCAACTAGGGAGCGGTCTTCGCCTTCGACCATTACCCTTGCGAGCATTTCTGTTCCGGAATATCGTAGTAGCACACGTCCGCTGCCTTGCAGTTTTTGCTCGGCGTCAGCTAATGCTGCAGCTACTCTTGGTAGTTCTGAGAAGTCTATCTTATGGCGCACGTTGACATTGATGAGCATCTGCGGGCAACTTATCATCTCTTCTGTTGCAGCATGAAAATCAGTCTTCAGCTCTTGTAAAGCTTTTAGGACGCAGATAGCTGTAAGTATTCCATCTCCGGCAGGGCTTATAGCTGGGATAATGACGTGACCGGACTGTTCTCCGCCGAGGGAAAAGCCATATTTACGCAATGCGTCAAAGACGTATTTGTCTCCAACAGCTACGCGGTGAAGCTTCAGACCGTGGGCTGCAAGAGCACGCTCGAGGCCAAAATTGCTCATAAGAGTAGCAACTACGGTGTTGTGCTGAAGCTTGCCCTGCATTTTCAAATACTTAGCTAGTATAAGCAGTATCTTATCGCCATCTACGGCTGAGCCTGTAGCGTCTACTAGCAGCACGCGGTCAGCATCACCATCAAATGCGATGCCTAGATCTAGCTGTTTGGCTTTAACCAAAGCTGAAAGTGCTTCAAGGTGGAGCGAGCCGCAGCCGGCGTTTATGTTCCGCCCGTTTGGCGAACATCCTATGGTGTATACTTCAGCACCAAGGCGGCGCAAGAGTTGTGGTGCTATACCCGTAGCAGCACCGTTTGCGCAGTCGACGCCTATACGCTTACCTTTGAGCGAAAGTCTTTGAGCTGCTTCTGCTAGGAATTCGATGTAGTGATCAACGAGTTTGTTATCTTCCTCAATCGACAGTGCTTCTGTTGTAGGAGGTTCGTCATCCAGTTGATGATTGTAGTCATATAGTACGGCTTCTACGGCGAGCTCGTCGTTTTCGGATAGCTTTGTGCCGTCGGCTGAGAAGATCTTTATCCCGTTGTCTGTGTATGGATTATGTGAGGCAGAAACTACGATACCGGCTGAGAAGCCCAGTCGAGTTATGTATGCGACGCCGGGTGTAGTGATGATACCGGCGCTTATGACTTCACAGCCGGCGGAAGACAAGCCGTCTATAAGCGAGCGAGCGATCCAAATGCCCGACTCGCGTGTATCGCGACCTAAAATGATGCGTGCGGGTTTATATCTAGCTGCAAGCAAGGTACCTAGTGCCTGGCCTAGCATTTTCACGGCTCGAGGCGTTAGCGGAAACTTGCCTGCTACTGCCCTTATTCCGTCCGTACCAAAATAAACGGGCATAAGTAATCGCCTGCTGGAAACGATTAGGTTCCGTGTTCCCAACTGTTGATATACTCGAGCATTTCAGGTGTTAGCGTGTCTATCTTTATACCCATGGCCTGCAGTTTCAGGCTAGCTATTTCTAGATCGACTTCTTGCGGGAGTTTGTGTATGCCTGGCTCGAGTTTGCCGCGATTCTTTACCAAGTACTCGGTTGAGAGAGCCTGGTTTGCAAAGCTCATATCCATTACTGAGGCTGGGTGCCCCTCGGCTGCTGCAAGATTAACCAATCGACCTTCGCCTAAGACGATGATACTTTTGCCAGACTTAAGTCTGTATTCTTCTACAAATGGTCTTAGTGGTCGGCGGCTAGAAGAGATCTCGGAAAGACCTTTGAGATTTAGTTCAAGATCGAAGTGACCTGAATTGCAGACTATGGCACCATCCTTCATCTTTAAGAAGTGCTGTACGTCGACTACGTGGCGGTTGCCGGTGACCGTAATGAAGATATCGCCTTCTTCGGCTGCTTTGTCTATTTGCATCACCCGGAAGCCGTCCATGACGGCTTCTATAGCTTTGATAGGGTTCACTTCGGTAACTATGACGTTTGCTCCCATACCGCGGGCGCGCATAGCCACGCCTTTACCACACCAGCCGTAGCCAACTACGACTACTACTTTGCCTGCGATTAGGTAGTTTGTAGCACGCACGACACCGTCAAGCGTTGATTGTCCGGTACCGTAGCGGTTATCGAACAAGTGCTTTGTTTGTGCGTCATTTACGGCAATGACCGGAAAGGTTATCTTGCCGCTGTTTTTCATAGCTCGTAGGCGTTGTAGTCCTGTAGTTGTCTCTTCTGTGGTGCCATAGATATCGCTGATTTGGTCTTGTCGCTCTTTGACAAGCGTAGCGACGACATCGCCACCATCGTCTATTATGATTTGTGGCCGGTGGTCTAGAGCTATCCGTACGTGCCGGTTATAGGTTGCTACGTCCTCGCCTTTCCTTGCGTAGACTGGTATGCCATATTCTGCGACTAATGCAGCAGCTACTTCATCTTGGGTAGACAACGGATTTGAAGCTATAAGCACGGCATCTGCTCCACCTGCCTTTAACGTGCGGGCTAGGTTAGCTGTCTCGGTAGTAATATGGCAACAAGCTACGAGACGTACGCCGTCAAGTGGCCTTTCTTGTGCGAAGCGCTCTTCTATTAGCCGCAGTACCGGCATTTCGCGAGCTGCCCATTCGATACGAGTTTTTCCGGCTGGAGCTAGGTCTATGTTTGCAATATCATAGTGGGGTGCTATTTTTGCCATTCAGTTTCTCCCTCATAGTTTAGCATCGTAGCGCAACTGCTCAGCTTTATCTATTCGTTCCCAAGTGAATTCTGGTTCGTTGCGGCCAAAGTGACCATATGCAGCAGTCTTCTTGTAGATAGGCCGTTGCAGTTGTAATGTCTCTATTATGCCTTTTGGCGTAAGCTGAAAGTGAGCCCTGACTAGCTCGATCAACAGCTCGTCGTCTATCTTTGAAGTGTCATAAGTGTCGATATATATCGATACCGGCTCAGCTATACCTATGGCGTAGGCCAGTTGAACGAGGCATTTTTCAGCTATTCCAGCAGCAACTATGTTTTTTGCTATATAACGTGCCATATAGGTTGCCGAACGGTCTACTTTCGTCGGATCCTTGCCTGAAAAAGCACCGCCGCCATGTGGAGCGTAACCACCATAAGTGTCGACGATGATTTTGCGTCCTGTAAGGCCGGTATCACCTTGCGGGCCGCCTATTACGAACCTGCCTGTCGGATTGATGTAAATCTTCGTTTTGCTGTCCATCATTTCAGGCGAAACCTCGTAAATGACGGGCCGGATTACATGCTCTAATATTTCTGCTTTAATAGTCTCGTTGGAGACTTTCTCGCTGTGTTGAGACGAGACTACTACTGTGTCTATTCTTGCTGGTTTGCCATTGCGGTATTCTATGGTGACTTGTGATTTGCCATCAGGCCGAAGATAGTCTAGCGTCCCTTCCTTGCGAACTTGTGAGAGCCGTTTGGTCAACTTATGTGCCATTTCTATCGGCATTGGCATTAGTTCTATGGTTTCGTTGCAAGCAAATCCAAACATCAGCCCTTGATCACCGGCGCCGCCGCTATCTACGCCCATAGCTATGTCAGGCGATTGGCGGTTCATCGCCGTTATTACCGAACAAGTGTATGCATCAAAGCCGTATTTGGCACGGGTATAGCCTACTTGCTCGATAGTTTCACGAGCTATCCGCACGTAGTCTACATTCGCTTTTGTGGTTATTTCTCCGGCGATGAGTACTAGTCCGGTGGCTAGTAAAGTCTCGCAGGCTACTCTGCCTTTTGGATCGTGTCTTAATACCTCATCGAGTACGGCATCAGAGATTTGGTCAGCTATCTTGTCTGGATGGCCTTCGGTGACTGACTCTGAGGTGAATAGAAAATTACCTTTGTTTTTCAAACTGTCCTCCACTGAAAGCTATGTCGCCTCAGCCCACTATACTGACGCAACCTTGTAAAAGAAGCAAAGTTAGCATACCGAGTTTACACTGTCAACTTGGCAGGTCAATTTTGACGTGGTAAGGCAAGCCCGCAAGAATCAGCAGGGCATTTTAACTGCTTTTTTTTCTCCAACATGAATTGATGGTTGCATTGTGGACAAGCTTGAGCAACTGGTTTGTCCCAATAGACTATCGTGCAGTTAGGGTAGTTGTTGCAGCCATAGAAAACTCGGCCTCGCTTGGATCGCTTGACTACTATCTCGCCTCCACAGCCTGGCTGCGGACAGTTTATACCCGTGCTTTCCTGCTTGATATACTTGCAGTCCGGATAGTTAGAGCAGGCCGTAAACTGCCCAGCTTTGCTGGTTTTTATCACTAACTGTCCGTTACATTTCGGACAAGTTTCGTCAGCCGAAACTCTGCTTGCTTGGGCACTCTGTGCTACGAACGATTTCGTCGCTTTGCACTCTGGATAGCTGGTACATGCCCAAAACAAGCCATACTTGCTTCGCTTGAGCACCATCTTCTGCCCACACTCTTGACAAAGCTGAGTGCCATTCTGATCAGTTGCCGCTACAAGATCTAGATCGCGAGTTGCCTTGCAAGCAGGATTCGTGCAACTTAGATACTTGCCGAACCGACCGAGCTTTTCTACCATCTTCTCACCGCATTTGTGACACGTCTCCTCGGTCGGATGGCCAGTAGTTTTCGCTTCGGTGATGTTTCTTTCGGCGGCTTCCAAGTCAACTTTGAACTTCTTGTAAAACTCGCTTATTGCGCTGCGCCAGTTAAGCTTCCCTTCCTCAATCTCATCTAGGCGCTCTTCCAGCTGTGCCGTGTAATTTACGTCAAACAGCCTGTCAAAATTGCTGACCAGTACATCGTTTACTAAAATGCCAAGTTCTGTAGGCTTGAACCGTCCGTCTTGCTGCTTCTCTACATACTTGCGCATCTGTATCACGGAAATTATTTGTGCATATGTGGATGGCCGTCCTATACCCTTTTCTTCGAGCGCTTTTACGAGCGTCGCTTCTGTATAACGTGCAGGTGGTTTGGTAAAGTTTTGCTCTGCTTTGATGGAATTCAACGTCAACTGCTCGCCTTTTTCTAGCTTCGGCAGCTTGCGTTCTTCGTCAGCTTCTTCGCGATCGTCTTTACCTTCCTCATACACTTTCGTGAAGCCGGCGAATTTCATCACAAGCCCTGTGGCCCTTAGCAGATACTTCTCACCTGCAGCTATATCAGCTACCGTCTCATCAAATATCGCTGCAGCCATCTGTGAGGCGACAAACCGTTGCCAGATAAGTTTGTATAAGGCTAGTTCGTCCTTACTTAGGTACGGTGCTACTGATTCCGGCGTCCTATGTACAGAAGTAGGTCTAATAGCCTCGTGTGCGTCTTGAGCGTTCTTCTTGTTGACATACACGTTGGCGCTTTGCGGCAAATACTCGGCTCCGTACCTCTTGCGAATGTAATCACGCACCTCAGCTATGGCTGTTTCAGACACACGTGTCGAGTCTGTTCGCATGTAGGTTATAAGGCCTACCACTTCACCGTCAGCAAGTTCTACGCCTTCATAGAGCTGTTGAGCTATCTCCATGGTCTTCTTGACCGGGAAGCGTAGTCGTCTTGAAGCCTCTTGTTGCAACTTTGAAGTGATGAAAGGAGGTACAGGATTGCGGCGCTTCTCTTTGGTGGAGATCTCTTGAACTACAAGTGGTTGTGCCGACTTGATCTCAGCTACTATTTTGTTTGCTGTCTCAGCATCACGAATATGTATCTCTGACTGTTTGTGGCTTTCGAATTCGCTTGTCTTGACTAATTTGCCAGATATCCGAAATAGCTTAGCGTCAAATGACGGCGGTTCAGTCATACTAGCCGACAGGTTTGCCGTCACAGTCCAGTACTCTACGGGTATAAACTCGGCTATCTCTTGCTCGCGCTCTACTATCAGCCTCAACGCTACGCTTTGTACCCGCCCAGCGGAAAGCTTGCCCCCGACCTTGCGGCATAACATCGGGCTGATTTGATAACCAACCAGCCTGTCGAGTATGCGCCGTGCTTGCTGAGCTTCTACTTTGTTCGGATCTATCTGCCCAGGATTCTTAAACGCTTCTGTTATGGAACTCGGCGTTATCTCGTTAAATAGTACGCGGTAGACGGGTTTTTTTTTGTCCTTTACTAACTCTTCGCTCAAATGTTGACAGATCGCCTCGCCTTCGCGATCGGGATCAGCCGCAAGATAGATCGCATCCGACTCTCTGGCTGCTGCCTTTAGCTCAGCTACTATCTTCTTGTTGTTCTTTTTCTTCGAGTCAGGAATGAGTTGATACGTAGGTTCGAAGCCGTTTTGTATATCTATTCCAAGCTCCTTCTCCGGTAGGTCCTTAATATGGCCTATCGAGGCCATAACTTTGAAGTTTTCGCCAAGATATTTGTTTATCGTCTTCGCCTTTGCGGGCGATTCTACTACTACTAGCCCCTTCATCTATTTGACCTTGCTGTAGTATTTGCCTGCAGACCGCTTGACATAGCCCTTTAGCTCTAAAGCTGTTAAACAGCTTGCTACAGTGGCCGGTTCAAGCTCCTCGCTTACTAAATCGTCTACATGCTTAGCGGTGAAGAAGTCAAGAGAGGTATACACTTTTCTTTCCAGCTCAGTCAACTCTTCGGCTGTAGATAGCGTGCAGCGGGCTATATCTTGATTCGGTAACTCGTCTATTATGTCCATTACCGTATGTACCAACTTCGCCCCATCTTTTATCAGTGTGTGCGGGCCAAATGATCCTGGCGAAGTGATCTGACCAGGTACAGCAAATACCTCACGGTTTTGCTCCGTAGCCAGCCTGGCCGTGATCAGCGAGCCTGAACGCTCGGCTGCCTCTACTACTACCACTCCTAGCGATATTCCAGAAATGATCCTGTTGCGGTAAGGAAAATTCTGTGCAAGAGGAGGCGTTCCTAACGGTAGCTCTGTTAACAATGCTCCCTGACAGGCTATACGTTCAGCTAATCCAGCGTTCTCTTTGGGATATATGCAGTCAAGTCCGCTGCCCAACACAGCGACTGTCTGACCGCCAGCCTCCAGAGCCGCCGTATGCGCCATTTCGTCGATGCCCCGGGCTAACCCTGAGACTACCGTTACTCCATAGCTCGCTAACTCAAAAGACAGTATTTCGGCAGCATGCCGGCCGTAAAACGAAGCACGCCGCGAACCAACTATTGCCACGCTGGGATGCTTGAGCGCTGCTAGATTACCCAGACAATAAAGCAGCGGTGGCGGATCGACTATCTCGCGAAGTAGCTGCGGATAATCTTCATCGTATACGGTCACAAGACGAGCCTGCATGGCTTCGAGCCTTTTGACCAAGCTCTCAGCCTTGGCCAAAGTAGCACGAGATGTTATCTCGGTGATGCTAGCAGCCTGCAGTCCTTCAGCTTCCAGTTCGCACCTTCTGGCTCTAAACACACCTGCCGCAGTCTGAAATCGCCTCAGAAGCTGCATTATCCGCACGTGCCCTAGCCCTGTTACTAGTTGCAATGCCACTAGTTCTACTTGCATTTCCCCTCCCATAAGCTTTTGGGAAGAGAACTGGTTGTGAGTAGAAAACAGGGCTGCTTGGCTTGCTACGACGGTAACTGCGATGTGTGCTCATGCGCATGGTAAGAACTGCGTACCAAAGGACCTGCCTCAACATGCTTAAACCCCATCTCTAACCCGATAGCCTTTAGCTCTGCAAACTCCTGCGGGGTGTAAAACCGTTCAACCGGTAAATGCCGCATCGTTGGCCTAAGGTACTGCCCCAGCGTCAATACGTCACAGTCAACTGACCTTAGATCAGACATCGTCTGCAGTAGCTCCTCGCGCGTTTCACCTAAGCCGCACATTATCCCAGATTTAGTCACTACCGGATAGTCCTTGCGATAGCTAGCAGCTCGCTTTAGTAATTCAAGACTCCGCTCATAACGCGCATCCGGCCTCACCCGACGATATAACCTAGGTACGGTCTCCGTGTTGTGGTTGAGGACATCAGGCTTGGCAGACATTACCTCTGCGAGCGCTTGCCAGTTGCCACAAAAGTCAGGTATCAGCACTTCTACCCGACAACCTTCGTTGAGCTTGCGTACCCACCTTATCGTCTCTACAAAGTGGCTAGCCCCTCCATCCGGTAAGTCATCCCTGTTGACGGACGTAATCACCGCATGCCTTAACCCCAACCGCTTTACAGCCTCAGCTACATGCCGGGGTTCCTCAAGATCAACCTCCATCGGCTTGCCTTTAGATACCGCACAAAACCCGCAGTGCCTAGTGCATACTCCGCCGAGAATCATAAAAGTCGCAGTACGGTTCGAAAAACATTCAAAAATGTTCGGGCAACGAGCCTCTTGGCAAACCGTGTGAAGGCTTAAATCTTCTACCAGATGCCGCACCGAATGATAGTTTGCATCCCCCGTAAACCTGATCTTTAACCAAGGCGGTTTTGGACCAGGTGGCTCTTTCAAGCTCTTGAACTTGCCAATCGTAGCACTAAGTACCGGTAAACTTCTCTTGCTCATACTACAAGCTTACCGGTAATCCCTCTTCGACTGCAATAGCCGCTCGCTCAACGCATCCTCTTCCCTTCTCTACTAAAAACAAACGCGTTTTGGGTGCTTTGGCTAGTACAGTTTTGAGAAGGTAAGCTCAAAAAATAGCAGTTCTGACGCATACAACGCTTCCAGCGTCGCTGCGTCAGTAGCATTCAGAATGCGGGCATAATTCCAGGACCAAATTCAACTCTTGAAGGTGACTGGGTGCTCTTCGGCGTAGTCGGCTGAGGTGTTGCTGTCTCAGAAGGAGGTGCCTGTTCGACAGGTTTCTGGCTGCCACCACTAGCTTCCGCTTCTTTGTCCGTAGTTTCTATCGCAGACGTGATGTAGAAGGTGCCGTAAGGTAGTTCCGCAAACTTATACTTCTGCGGTCGATCTGGATTCGGTGACACTCGCCAAGTGTATTTCGTGTTGGGTTTGAGAAGAACAGCTTGCTCCAAATGCGGTTTAAAGCTGTTCTGAGAAAGCTGGAGATTATCTTTTTGCGCAGTACTATCGGTCACAAATTGCCGCAAAACTAACTCACCTTCTTCGTAAACTTCTAGCACTAAGTCTGCGTCTGGCTTGCTACAGCGCCACTCGAAAGTAAGATCCTTTGCAGCTATTTCCTCTCCGTTTGACGGCTTCAAAAGTTCTATGGTCGCCGACTTGAAAACTACGTTGTAGAGGATGCTGGCAACTACCGCAAGCACAGTCACACCTACGACTATTGGTAAATACTTGCCAGGCTTCTCAGGTGATTCATCAGGTATCGTTTGATAGGTGGGCCGGTTGGTTTGTGGCTTCTTTGCAGCAGTTTTATATGGTGGCCTCTGAGGGTTTGTTGACATAATGCTCTTGCCTAAAGGACGGCGCCCCTTAGGTCATTAACCTCCTTTCTATCAGATGGACGGTTTTGTCTCGGATTTTACCATCTTTAAAGGGCACTTAATGAACTTTTTGCAATTTGCTGTTTCAAAATTGAACGGAAACGGACACGGTGCCTAACTCTTGTCCAGCTCATCGAATGCGACAAAAGCCTAGAAGGATTAGCTCCCTCTAGGCTTTGTTGTCTTTGTTCGGTTAGTTTAATTGCTTTACGGCCTTTGTATCGCTCCTTGATGGAAGCTCTTGAAGTCGATCATCTGTAAGAACGGCGATCCTGGCGGTAGCAGGCAAGGAACATTGAAGTCCAAGTCGAATGACCAGTCGCGATTCGGTGGACGATAGACGTAGTCTAGATGAGGATGCGTGCTAGACGATGAATTGCGCTTGAACGCACCGTTTGCCTGGCGGCTCTTGTACATCCTGATGAGCGACCCAGCGTAGACACAGGCCTGAGCAGCAGCTCCGTTTTGTGCCCAGTCTTCTAGGAAGCGTGGGAAGTTGTTAAGCGCACCTGAAGAATAAGCCGGACTTGTACCTTGATGGGTATTGTGGTTGCCCCAGAAGTTTGGATTCCAGCTCGGCGTAAAGCCAGCTACCATGGCGAACCGATAGACAGTGTGCCTTGCCGGACGTAGTCCAATCGCCTGATAAGGCGTTACGAAGCTCCTGCTGTCTAACCAGCCAGCAAAGTTCGTCCAGTTCGCGTTAGCTGTACCTACAAACGGATTCGAAAGTAGCGACACAGCGTCAGCAACTATAGCAGCCGGTACGTGGCAGTTAGTTCCGCAAGTAGCTAAGTTGTTCCCGTTGAACTGCGTTGTGGGTGTGGGTAAACCAGAAGTACTAGCATTGACCGCAAGACCAGGGAAAGCATCCATATCTACGCCAGCGCCTGCCGGAGCGTTGTAGTTGCCGAAGACATAGACCGGGTTTTCGGTTGCTATCGTAACGCCAAGCGGAGAGCCTATGCAGCCTGTAGTTCTTATGACAGGCCCTGTTGGGAAGAGATTAGCCGCATTGACCAACCTGACAGCGCGCCTGAATATCTCGACTTTAGGCGGCGTAGCAGACTGGTTGAGCGGTGGCCTTACGCTCCAGGAAGGCCTGTCTACGCTAGGTACCTGCGTCATTGCTATCATGTTACCGTATCGTACCTGCCCTGCGAGTGGTGCTCCAAAGCCCGTCCATCCTGTGGCTTGATCAGCAGTAAAGGAGGCGTTGACCGGTGCAGTCTCGCTCCAGTTACCAGGCCCTTCGCGTTCGATTATGCAGTTGTTGTTTGAGTCTTGCGGAGATTTGCCTCTGTCAAGTCCATCTGGCGTACAGCTACCAGTGGGAGGAATAAAGGCTTCGTTGCCACTACTTATATTACCACCTGGATTCCATACTACGTTCTCGCGGTGATATTCACCGTTGCCGATGTGGCTGGGCGTCCCTGCTGTTATCGAAGCAGCTACGCCCGCAGGCATGCCAGCACCGATAGCCGTGTACTTGTTCTGTAGTACTGGGTCATCGCCGCGACGATCCGAGATGTATATCACCCAACCGTTGTCCTGACGGATGTCGATGTTGTCTCGAATGTCAGCCGCAGTTAGCGAGTTACCAGTGGCTATTCTGTAGGCCGTATCGCCCATCTGAGCGAATAGATTGTTAAAGTCACCTCTCAGCAATCTGCCGAGATTGCCCATGTCGATCTCGACCAGGTTCATCACGCCGTTTTTGTTTACCGCGGTCGTGTTAAGTCCAGGAACTGGCGGATCGCTTGGGAAAGCATTGAAGGGAGCTTCGTGCGGCAACCCTTCGCGCGGGTCGTAAATGTTGATCGGGAACGGGATCAATCGCCTGTCAGAAAGAGGATTGTTACAAGTTGCATCAGCGCAGAAGTACCACGTGCTTTCACCTCGAAGCGAAAGAACGGCGTTGAAAGGATCGGTAAGCGTGCTGGTTCTGCTCTTCGGAAGATTGATGTTTTCAGCTAGGCCGTCGGTAGGACCTGGCTGTCTGGATGTGCTTGGTGTTGTTGCTGGAGCACTGTAATCTATCTGTAGAGCATGGGACGAGGTCAAGGTTTGCGGTAGCGCTATTGGGTTACCTAGAATAGGGTTTCCGGGAGCATGTGTGTAGTAGCCGCCGGAGTCATACTGGGGCTCAGAGTAGAGTTCTACGGCCGCAGGGGTTGGACCACCTGCAAACCTGCTCATATAGCCGATGAAACCACTAGGAATTGGAGCAGGAACATTATGTTGATCATCAACTATCCCGAACATCCTTATGCTGTTGTCATTGTAACCTCTAAGCGACATGCTCGAGTAGTAGTCGAAAAATCCAGGTATACCGGTTATTTCGTCGAGGGCTGGTCTGAGCGTAGCATCACCAGCGCCTGCTGGAGTTCCTAGCGACAGGCTTGTAGGCAGAGCTGGCAGCGAAGCTGGGTTTCTTACGTCTGAGTAAGGTACGGCGAAGCGCTGCAGGTGGATGACTGAATTTTCATCCGGGAACGGCCCTGTGGAGTTTGCAGGCACCGGTATCTGTGCCGGGAAGCCAGGGGTACTACGAGGATAGTAGAACGCTGTGGTGTTGTTTCCCTTGTAAGGCACGGTGAGGCCCAAATTAGCAAACTCTTCGGTTATGTCGTAGGTGCGGACTAGGCTGCCGGCTGCGTTAAACCTGAGCAGCTCAACCTTCAGCCAACCATGGATGCGGTTGCCATTTACGCGTGCTCCTGTCGGGCGACCGGAGGTAGTATTTTTGATCTTCGGCTGATACCCGCGTGGGATGGGTACTCGGCGGTTAAGCTGAGGAGTACCACTCGTTTGGCCAGGTAATAAAATCGAGGTAGTGCCGTCATCTCTCTGGTAGTACCAGCAGGGGCCGCCACTGCAGTTAGTGGTGATGATGTTGGGACCTAATGCAGGGTGCGTTCCTACGTTTTGTGCAAGCCACGGATCGGGCCCGTCGAGCCATATGCCGCCGTGTGGGCCGGTGGGATTAGCGGGGTTGTCGCCCGGCATCATCGTCCTGGGTAGCTGGTTCTGATAGTCCGCAAGCGTTATTCTGATGCTTGCTTTGTAGTAGTACTTTGCGTCTATCATTTGCTGCGGTTCACCGACAAGTCCGCGTTGAATGAGGGCTATGGGGTTAGCTGCGAGCGCTGCTTGTATCGGCAGCCTGAGGCGTGGCGCACCGACTCTTACCAGAGCATTTCCGCTAAAAGGCCCGCAAAGGCTTGTACCGGAGTCGGGTTCGGCTTGAGCTACACCGTTGCAGTTAGACAGGTTTGAGCCTTGTACGGCACTACCTCCCCCTGTGTTTATGCTAAGAACTAGGGTAGTGTCGTTGATGTTTGTTGAAGCTCGGTAGACTCTTAGTACATCGCCTGTACTGGTTGAGCCATCTTTTCTAGCTCCAACGATTACGTGCCTAGATACGGTAATCTTAGCGTCGCTCCGTTCTAGTTCACCTGAAGAATTGATTATGAATCTTGAGAAAGCTGTTCTATCTGGGGGATTGAAACCGCTGTTATTACCGGTTACATAGAAGTCCCCGTTGGTATGTATCCAGCCGCCGAAGGACCAGCGTGGCGGATCGTAGAGCTCGAAGTCGCTGTCGGTGAATATGCCAAACTGGAAGAGCGGCAGCAGGATATTGTCAAAGTCGCGGGTAATTTGTATGTCTGCACCGCCGCGATTAGTGCTAGCAGCTGCTGCGCTCATCCTATAGCGACGGACGAAGCCTTGTAAGCCTGCGTACTCGCCCTTGGTGATCTGGGTAGTCGTGTTAGGCCTAGGTGGGAAACTGCACACTGGTGCGGCGCCGGGATTACACACGTCTACCATACAGAACGAATGGTTGCTATTTACCCAGCCTAAGTCGTAGATGTTTGTTCCATCGAGGTATTTACCAGAGTAAGAGGCAGAGCAAGTACCTGAGCCACCGCAACTTGCGTTCGGCAGTAGGAGCCGGAAGCTGCCATCATAGAGCACCTGTGATGGTAGATTCTTGAGTACTACTTGGCACATGCTGTCGTAGCTTGGTGAGAGTGAGGCTGCAAATAGGCCGCCGAAGTCTGCGGTCATCTGCTCTAGCTTGGAATAAGCGCTATAGAATGCACGCCTTTGTGCTGCCTCGAAGTTTGAGGCTACGGCGTCTGTTGTTGAAACAGTCAATGCTGTGCTCACGTAGACGGTAAGCAGCGCCAATACTAGCGACACTATAGCTATCGCAGAGCCACGCTCTTTTTGTTGTGCGTTTTTCTGGCTACGACCACGCTTCATTTTTTCGAGGTATTTCTTTAGACGTTTCATAGCCTAAAATCTCCTTAAATATTTGTAAATAATGCCTTAGTTAGGACGGAAGTCGGAACCATAAAAGTTTCTAGTGTTGAAGGTAGCATTAGCTGAGAACCGATAGAGATATCCACGTCTGAAGGTTGTAGTGCTAAAGCGATCTTTGAGCCTCGCATCCTTTTCGGAAGCTCTAGCAGTAATGGATACGTTTACTTGTCGGATATCAAGTAATCTACCTGGGAAAGTACTAGGCGTGACAGCTCTGGGGCTAGGATCATCTAGGGGCCCTGCTGTAAGGCCTGTCTGCGGGACGTGCAGGTAATATGTAAACTGCAGATTTTCTATACCGGTAGCTATTATATTGTCGAAGTAGCAAGTACCATCTACAGGAGGAGTGCCTGTACTTCGGCAGGTATACGAGTGTTGGGAGGGTAGATCAATACTTGCTGGTGAGAGGGTAGTAACGTTGGTATGGAGATTGTCGAAATTGGTATGTGGTGGGGGAATACGTTCCCTTCTAATCAGGTTGCCGTTGCGATCTAGATAATAAGTTATCATTACCAGCTTGTAGAGGGAGACTTGACCGGGCTGTTGTGGGAGTGCCGCAATGGTTGAAATTGGTCCGCTGCCAGGTTGGTTTAAGTTAAAGGGATCGCCCGACGAGAAATTTATCACCGAACCGGTATTGGTGCTTACGTATCCCATAGCCACCTCAGTTCCCATTGCTAGCACGACGAGGTCACCTGGTACTAGGGTGTTGAAGGCTGCAGGTATGGGTGTCATCGGAGTAAAAGTTCTTGAAGAGTTGCTGCCACCGACGTTTCCGCTTACTGGCATCCCGAAGTTAAATGTCGGATCGGCGTAAAGTAGGGTAATTTGGTCTGTTAAATTAGACGTTGCAGTAGGGGTTGCGCCTTCCGTATCAACTCGGTTCAGGTTGTTGCCTGGTATTATTGGGGTTACCTGATACGGGGAGGCAATACCGGTGTGAGTAAGCAAGCGGAGTATATCGCTTGAGCCTACAGGGATGGTAGGAGCCAGTCCATACCCTGCGTTTTGTATATCGCGCCCTATCGATTGCAGGGCTGCGCGGACGTTATGCTCGACTTCGGTAAGTCGGATTGAAGTAGAGCGAGCGGCACGGCCAGCGTTCAAGAAGGACATTATCGGAACGAGCAGCACTAGAAAGAGTGCCATTGCTACGAGTAGTTCGGCTAATGAGAATCCTTTTTCTTTCATAATCTAGCTCCTAAGGCTATTGAAGTCTGCTGAAGTCGGTTAATCTAGCTCTTAGAGTTATTGTCTCCCTTATTCCGCTTGGGGTCCCGTAGCGCACTTCGACTGTGACGTCTTTGGCTACGACGCGGGTTTCTGAGCCAAAGGTTTCAGTGGTGTCTGTTATGGTAACCCTGCGGGTGAAGTCAGAAAGTACCATTATAAGGTCGTTAGGTGGGGGAGATGTAGCGTAAAGGTTAGAGTCATATTGTCCATCGGAGCCGGGATCTGCTGATAATCGGACGACGCTGGAGCCTGCAGGAACTCCACCGCCACTGCAGTTAAAAGTGGTAGAGCCGTCATCGCAGGTGCCATAGACGCCATCTGGCCCGGCAGTGAACATCGGATGGAAATTTCCATTGTCGAATCGGCCACCAGCTGTATTGCTTAGGGATTGAAAGTTTGGAAAGCCCTCTCTTGGTGACTCTTTGGCGGCTATGATGCTTTCCATAATGGCCATAGCCATGTATTTGGCGATTTCTTGCTTTCTTGCACGTCCCGGTAGGGTTATACCAATTAGCAATGCACCTGATAGTGCTAGTAACCCTACCATCACTATCATCATTGCTATGAGAACTTCAACTAGTGAGAACCCTTTTTGTTTCGTATTGACTTCTTTCATGCTTATTCTCCTTACTTACCACTTTCTTTCACCTATCCATGCTGCAGGTGAGCTGTGTGGGTTATATCTCCATCCCTTCAAGCCGCCGCTTGCTCCATAGAGGGTAACGGCACGTAGCAACGTAGGGCCAGCTGAGACTTTAGCATCGTTAGCTGAGAAGGCGAATCTAGCATACACTGGTATGCCTGTGTTATCGGCGGCGTTAACAGCTCTGCCAGAGGGATCGAAATAGCCGACTACAGTAATCCCAGTAACAGTTGGCTCGTTGAAGAATCTTTCTGGCTGCGGCATGGCCGACGAAGCAGGTAATTCAGCAGTGTTATTGATGTTTATGTCTCTTGCGAAGCGCCGGGATAGGACTAGCCGCTCATCGCCAGATGACAAAGCACCCATGTCTATTAAGCAGACGCTATGTTCTGGGCACAACTGACCAGATGGCCAGACTCCGTTGCTGAGCGTAGTACTGGCTGCAGTGGCAGTGGGATTTATCACTACGGCGTAGTATTGGCGTCTGGTGACGGCAAGTATACGTGCTTGGCGCAGGACGCTGTATAGTGCCGCAGCTGCATCTTCGGTCTTAACCATTCTCCGTTGTGGATTGAGCGATATGACAAACATCGCTGATAGGATTGCTATTATTGCCAGCACTACTATAAGTTCTGCTAAGCTAAATCCTTGCTGTTTCATAAGTTCCTTCCCAGAAGAAGTTTTAAAAGTTCTCGTTGTTCACCTTTTGCGTGCAGAGACCAACTTTGGCTGCGTTTAGCTTTTCTACAAAAGTGCAAATTTTGAACCAAAATATCGATATGCTAGAGATATCCTTGTCGTTCAGTAAGTTGCCGCTCTATAGGTAGGGGCTGTCTCTGGAAATGGTACATGTATTTTGTTACATTTTGTAACAAAGATATGTAACCGACTTCTCATCATTCTTCTTTGAGGGCGATAGTTCGTTCGAGTTCTGTAGGTTTAGAAGCAGCGGCGAGGGCGGTTTCGAGGTCGATTTTAGCTGCTTTATAAAGTTCCAGCAGGTGTTGATCGAAGGTACGCATCCCGTAATAATCTCGGCCTCGTTGCATGTGCTGGTAGAGGTCTTGGAGTCTATCTTGTCTGCGCAGGCACTCGGCGATGGCTGGAGTGTTTCGGAGCAGTTCTACAGCTGGGATGCGTGCGCTAGAGTCTTTTCTAGGCAGGAGGCGTAGGCTGATTATACCAGCTAGGTTTAATGCCAATCTTTGTCGCAGTTCTGTCCTCTCGTCTTGTGGGTACATGCTGAGGATTCTGCTAATCGTGTTGATTGTATCGGTAGTGTGTAGTGTGGTGATGACTAAATGGCCGGTTTCAGAGGCTGAAAGAGCGGCTTCGAAAGTCTCTTTGTCGCGTGCTTCTCCGATCATGATTACATCGGGGCTCTGTCGCAGCGCTTGTCTAATGGCGGTACGGTAGTCAGGTACGTCTTCGCCTATTTCTCGTTGAGTGATCAATGCGGAACGCTTGCCGTAGGTGTATTCTATCGGGTCTTCGATGGTGATTATGTGCACCTTACGGGTTTTGTTGATATGTTCTAGGATTGCTGATACGGTAGTTGACTTGCCTTGTCCGGTAGCGCCGGTTACTAGCACTAATCCTCTGCTGAGGGAAGCTATCTGTTCTAATTCTAGTGGGAGGTTAAGCTCGGCAAAAGAGCGTACTTCTAGGGGGATTACGCGTAGCACGAGTCTCAGAGCGCCGCAGGAGCGAAAGATACTCACTCGGAAGCGTCCTATGCCTGGTAGCTCGTATGAGACTTCGCGGAAGCGATCTAGTTCTGCGTCCATGCGGTCTAGTTCGGTTTCCATGCCTCGCTCTCGAAGTATGATTCGAGCTAGAAGTTCTGTTTGTTGGGGTTCTAGGGGCTGGCTACGAGCGTTCATTAGCTTGCCGCTGTATCTGAGAAGCGGTGGTTCGCCTGCGGCAAAGATCACGTCTGAAATACCGTCTTCTACGGCTATCTTTAGTAGTTCGTCTAGTTCTTTCTTGTTCACTTTTTGCCGACCTTCAAGCTAAGCTGTGGTTATTTGCTATACTGCTGAAAAAACGACTTTGGTAGATTGCAACAGGTAGTTGCAGTATTGTATTTTGCTTATTTCAAAAATCAACGTAAAGATGGGCAAGAATTATGCAAGACAAGCTAGAGAAGTTGCGACAGATGGAACGAGAAGCGGAGCTTGGAGGTGGCAAAGAACGGTTGCAGAAGCGTAAGCAGCAGGGGTTACTGACTGCAAGGGAAAGGATACTGCGGCTAGTTGATGAAGGAAGTTTTCAGGAGTTTGACAGGTTCAAGCTGCACCGATGTAGCGATTTCGAAATGGAGCGCTATCCGGGAGATGGAGTTGTAGCTGGTCACGGACTGATAGACGGTCGGGATGTTTACGTTTTTGCACAGGATTTTACCGTTTTTGGAGGCTCGCTTTCGGAAACTAACGCCGAGAAGATCTGCAAGATAATGGATTTGGCAATGAAGAACGGGGCACCGATCATAGGACTGAACGATTCAGGTGGTGCTCGGATTCAGGAAGGAGTTGCCTCGCTTGCTGGTTATGCTGAGATCTTTCTCAGAAACACGCTTGCTTCGGGTGTAGTGCCACAGATATCGGCCATAATGGGGCCGTGTGCAGGTGGAGCTGTCTATAGCCCTGCTATTACTGATTTTAACGTGATGGTTAAAGGAAGCTACATGTTCATCACGGGGCCGGACGTGATCAAAGCTGTTACTCATGAGGAAGTGACCAAAGAAGAGCTAGGCGGAGCTATGACGCACAACACGCGGTCTGGCGTGGCACATTTTGCAGCAGAAGATGAGGAAGAGTGTCTACAGATAATCAGAGAGCTTCTGTCTTTTATTCCTTCGAACAATATGGATGACCCGCCGTACAAGCCTACTGATGATCCGGAAGATCGGGCTGATACGGAGCTTGATAGCTTGGTTCCTGACAATCCTAATCTGCCGTACGATATGCGTAAAGTCATACGGCACATAGTTGATGATGGGTACTTTTTTGAAGTACAGGAGCACTTTGCAAAGAACATCGTCATAGGTTTTGCTAGACTTGGCGGCTATTCTGTCGGTATAGTAGCAAACCAGCCGGCGGTACTTGCTGGCGTGCTTGATATAGATGCTTCGGTCAAAGCTGCTAGGTTTGTACGTTTCTGTGATTGTTTCAACATTCCCTTGGTTACGTTCGAAGACGTGCCTGGATTTTTACCCGGAGTTCAGCAGGAGCACCATGGGATAATCCGTCATGGAGCAAAGCTGCTATATGCCTTTGCCGAAGCTACGGTTCCGAAGCTTACGGTCATCACGCGCAAAGCTTATGGTGGGGCTTATTGCGTTATGGCGTCTAAGCACATACGCGCTGACTTGAATTTGGCTTGGCCGACCGCTGAGATAGCTGTCATGGGTGCTGAGGGTGCAGTCAACATTCTCTATCGGCAAGAGCTGGCAGAAGCTGAGGATCCGGCAAGGCTGCGAGCGGAGAAGGTAGCCGAGTATCAGGAGAAGTTTGCCTCGCCGTTTGTAGCCGCTCAGCGAGGTTTTATCGATGACGTGATTATACCATCGCAGACTCGAAAGAGGCTTATTCGGGGCCTCAGGATGCTTGAAAACAAGCGTGATAGTAATCCACCGAGGAAACACGGTAACATTCCTTTATAGTGTTAGGGAAGTGGTTATGAGACGGGCATTACTCTTGGTAGCGATACTTTGTTCTGCTGCTACTGCAGATACAATCAAGCTCAAGAATGGTGAGGTAGTGTCAGGGCGCGTGGTCAATTATTCGGCAGGAGCCTTTACTGTAGAGATCAAGCTTGGCTCCTACAGCGGTCCTATCAAGGCGCGTATTGACGTACGTGACGTTGAATCGATAGAGTTTTCGAGTACTGAATCTCGTAGTACCTCTTCTTCTGAAGTACGTTCCTCTGATTTACGGTCGTCTGATACGCGACAGACGGCGAGTACTTCGCGCAGTTCGGAGGAGAGATCGTCCGAAGGTGCAGCTCGTGGCGCGCAATCACTACCACCGGCCGCAAGTTCGTCTAGTCAGACTTCGCCTCGTTCTGAAGCTGGGGTAGCTAAAGAGGTAAGTGTAAACGTACCGGCTAGAGAAGAGTGGACTTATGCAAACGTTACGGTAAAGCGTGGCGATAAAATATCGCTTTCGGCGACCGGTAAAGTCAAGCTGTCGGCTGGGCGGGAGTCTGGTCCTGAAGGCATTCCGTCTTTGGAGGATAAGGACAAGCTGCTTGCTAGTAGCCCGACGGGAGCGCTTATAGCCGTCATAGGCGACGACAACGACGATTTTATCTTCGTAGGCAAAGAGAAAGAGTTTGTTGCATCTCGCGATGGGAAGCTCTTTCTAAGCGTCAACGAGGGGAATATAAGCGATAACGAGGGGGCTTTTAGCGTTCGTGTGAAGGTAGAGCCCAAGAAATAGCGGTTTTGTCTTGCGTTTTGGCAGCATATAATTTACTTTAAGCTGTTGCTTGCGGATGTGGCGGAATGGCAGACGCGCAGCGCTCAGGACGCTGTCACCTTCGGGTGGTGGAGGTTCAAGTCCTCTCATCCGCATCTAGCCCTCGTAGTAGGCTGGTTGAGTGATGGCCGGCCATGCGGCCATCAAGTTTAGTCTCTCAGCAGGTAATAAGTACCGTCAATCACTATCAAGCCAGGTCTGGGTTCGCTTTCGTTCTGAGGGTGAACGTAGAAAGTAGACCGGAGCGTAGTTCCGTCATTGAACTTTAGTTCTAGCGTATTGCCTGTGATTTTATAGCTACCTCGGCCGCTGCGCTTTACAGTTGCGGCTGTGTTTACGTTTGAGGTAGAAGCTGCATATCCGGTAAATCCAGAAGATTCGAAGGTACCGTCGCGGCGGAAGATCAAGACGTTTTCACCGGCGATACCTCCCTCTCCACTTATTCTACTCGAAGTATTGACGAACGATTTAACTGAGTAAGTGCCGTCTAGCTTTAGTCCGTTCCAAGGCTTTACGCGGTAGAAAGGCGTGTCGCCTATCTTCATTCCCCAGGATGTAGGTTTGTAGTCGGACGGGCTGCCTGCAGAGTCTGGCCAACTGAGCGTGATCTTATTGCCGGAGATCTCGTAACGTCCTACTTTCTTTGGCTCGAGGCGGGTCGCCAAGTCCATATCGAAGTTTTCCAACGTTCCGCCCTTCGGCAGGCCCTGGTAGACTCGCCCGTCGGGGGAGAATATGTAGTGTATGTTCACGTTTTTATGCTCGTAGGTGTTTGTCAGCGCGTTGTAATTTAAGCGGTACTTATTGCCGGTGTATAGCCCTGACAGTCCTCCTGTTGGTTTGTTGATCTTTGGTGGAGAAGTCAATGTGCTAGTAGCCTCCTTGCTGATATCGCTGCTACGTGCGCTCTTATAGTCCAGACTTAATGCGAACCCTTGGAATGTATCGCCATAGCGTTTAAACAATTCTGCACTGCTTGCTAGATAGAGCACCATTTCAGCACGATTACCCGGTCTAGCGCCTAAGTAGAGGCGGTGGTAGCTATAGCCTGCGCTGTCGCGGGTTTCTATGAGTTTAACCAGAGTGTCATATCCTTCTTCTACGCGTTGTTCTAGGAGGTCGCTTTCTTTAACTATTCGTTCGCCGTCTTGTAAGCTTTGCCGGATCTTTGCTTTGAACCAGTCTCTAAAGTTGCTGCTTAGCACTTCGCTCGGAAGTAGTGCTATCAGTACGCGTTCACCTGAGCGCAGGTCTTGTGGAATGAAGATAAGAGTACCGCCACTTTCTACTCTGCGCCAACCTTTAGGAGCATTAAATACGGCATTATCAAACGAATCGGAGGGTCGCTGCGCAATTGCAACCTCAGTCAAGAGAAATAGTAATGCTAGTAAAAGTAGTGGCATATCTTTCACCTTTCCATTGGTTTATTGACGGGATAACCAGCTTCTGTCCAGGCACGATAGCCTCCTTTCATAGAATAGACGTTGGTGTATCCCATCTTCTGTAAGTTATCTGCTGCGAGGGCAGATCGGTATCCGCCACCGCAGTAGAGCACTATCTCAGCAGATTTGTCCGGAATCAGCCGCTCGATGTCTCGTTCTATGATTCCGCGGCCTATATGAATAGCGCTTTCGGCGTGGCCTTCGTTCCATTCATGGTCTTCTCTTACATCGATGAAATGGAACTGTTCTCCTCGTAAAAGACGTTCTCTCACTATATGTGCGTCACACTCCTTTATCCTGGTCTTTGCATCTTCTACGAGTTTCAAAAATCCTTCAGAGTGCTTCATAGTTCCTCCTGGCATCTAAAATCATGCGGCTGTCGACTAGTTGCAATAACTGCATGAACGCTTTTCAACACCGTTTTATTCTATCGTTGCCTTCACGTTATCTCCGTCAGTTATATTAGGGTTGTCGTTTATAGTCAGATGTCTTTCTGTTTCAAACTCGTCTTGCATCGTGCAAATGACCTTGAGATAGCAGCCTGCAGTGCGAAACCTTTCACGTATAGCTGAGAAGGTCTTGCGGAAGAAGCGAAGTACGCCTGGTAGTACGTACTTGTAGACCGGGGCTGGCCACTTCAAACCTTCGGCAGTGACAAGCGGTGAGCCTTGCGGTATAGCCATCATCAAGTGTTCTTCGGTGAGTTTGTCGCCGAGGTATTTGCAAATAGATTCTTCAAGCTTGGGGTTACGGACCGTTGATATGAAAAGGGCTTGGTATACAGCGGCCAAGGTCGCATCATCATGCGTAGGCTCTATGCCGCCCGAAGTAAATACATAGTCGTAACGATAGGAGGCTTCGCGAAGTACTTTGGCGATCTGTTCTGGGTCTTCGGGTATGACGACTATTAGCTTCAGCGCTAGGCTGAGTTTCCGCAGTTCGTCTATAGGAGACCTAGTATTTGCATCTTTGGTCTTACCGCTTAATGTCTCGTTTCCTATCGCGACTATGGCTGCAGTGGCCATGCTCTGCTCCTCAGGACAAGCTAACATCTTTTCTACTCAAGTGGCAATACTTAGTACGCTAAAGCTCGTCGAGGAACTGCTTGAGTTTTTCTATTCCTAAGGCAAACTCTGAGGCTTCAGGTAGCAAGCTGACTACTAGTATACCTTGCATCTCGAAGTCGAAAAAGTACCCCGGATGAACAAGTAGTGAGCGTTTGAGTAGTTCGAGCACCATTTCTTCCTCATCAAGTAAGTGCGGCACTCTAAGACAAGCGTACCAGCCACCTTCTGAGGCAAGTAGAGAAACTGCTGATGAAGCGAAGAGCTTGCTGATTAGCTGTCTATTAGCTTTGAGCCGAGTAAGTAGGGTGCAACGAAGCCGTTGGGTAGCATCTATTAGCTTGCCAAGAGCGTGCTGTACGGGAGACGAAACGGATAGGTATAGATCGCAGAGAAATTCGAGTCGTGTTATCGCCTCGCTAGCTAGTTGCTTACGGCCGGAGACTATGATCCAGCCGAGTTTAAGCTGTGGCAGACAGGCGAGTTTAGATAGCCCACCTAGAGCAAAGGTTAGGCTGTGTTCGTTTCCAGCTACGGTTGTCACTCTGTCAACAGCTGGGTTGTAACAGTAGTCGGCAAACACTTCATCGCAAATTATCGCCACGTCATAGACGTTACAGATCTCTATTAACTGCTGTAGCTCAGAGAAGTTTATGCAGGAGCCAGTAGGATTGTTGGGACTGACGACTACTATGGCACGCGTATTTGGTTGTATGGCACTTTTTAGCGAGTTAAAGTCTATTCTCCAACTGCTGCCATCATAGTACAGCCTGTACTGGAGTGTTCTGACGGCTTCAGCGCGACATAGGTGTTCAAACAGTGGATATGAAGGTGCAGGAACCAGTACACAATCGCCTGCGTTGCACAGCAATTTGAAAAGTAGCGCATAGGCTTCACTCGTACTGGCCGTCAAAAATACGTTTTCAGCGTCAAACTTAGCTCCATACTTATCGTGGTAGTAGCCAGCTATTGTTTGCCTTGCACTGAGTAATCCTTTTGGATCTGGTAAGTAAAGCAAGTTTCTTTTATCTCGTAGTGCTTGTAGTATAGCTTCTATCTCGTAAGGTAGGCTTACGACTGTCGGATTAGACTGAGTCAGATCTATTAACTTTTCCGGACGCGGAGCTTTTGCGAGCCGGTTTGGCTGGAGTGAAGGAGGCAAACGGCTAGAAAACATCAGGCATTTGCAAGCTCTACGAGGCTAGCTTTCCAGCCTAATAATTGGCGCTCACGGAACATGAAATCGACTCGACCGACGTTTATACCGCCGAAGCCTACTTGAAAGAGGATCGATTCGCTGCCGTCCGGATGTCGATAAACTTCAGGTTGTTTCATAAACGAATGCGTATGCCCGCCTGCTATGAAATCTATGCCTCGGACCTGTTCGACGAGTTTCAGGTCGGACATTCGGTGAGGCTCTTTTTCGTATTTTGTACCTAGATGTGAAGCTGCTATTACAAGGTCTACTGCTTCTTCATTGCGGAGTTTTTCCACCACTTTGCGGGCGGATTCTACGGGATCAAGATAGCGTATTCCTTTGTGGTTTTTTTCTAGTACTAGACCAATGAAATCTATGCCCAAGCCGAAGACCCCGACTTTAATCTGCCCCAGCTTTTTGACTACATAAGGTTTGACGATTTTAGCAAGTGGAGTGCTGCCGAAGTCGTAATTACAGCATACTATGTCGAAGCTTGCGTGCTGGAGTGCTGCTACAAGGGCTTCGACGCCGTTGTCGAAGTCGTGATTTCCTAAAGTTACGACGTCGTAGCCTATAGCTGACATAGCTTTTATTTCTACTTCGCCGCGATAGAAATTAAAGTATGGCGTGCCTTGAAAGAAATCACCTGCGTCGATAAGTAGGGTATTGGGATTTTGCTCTTTGACTCTTCTGACATATTGAGCCCGTCTAGCGACACCACCCAGTCCTTCGTTACGCGTGCCCTGCGGAAACGGTTCTATCTGTGAGTGAGTATCGTTAGTATGGAGAATAGTAACAGTGGTCTCGGTTGCTGCTGGTCGTATCGGTGCGGCTAGGGCAGCAGTTAGTAAGGTTAAAAACTCGCGTCTTAGCATTATTCTTCTACCTTGATGTTTGCGTCTTTAGGAGCTATTAATTTGCGTTTTTGCTTGACGTAGTTCAGCAAAGCATCTCTGAAAGTTAGGCCTGCAGAGCGGTAGTTCTTCCCTTCCCAGAGAATGGGATAATCGCCACCGCCTTTGTGAAGGTAGTCTGTGAGGGCTACTTTATAAATCTTGTTGCGTTCTATTTTCTTGCCTGAGATCTTTGCTGAAACGAGTTGTCCGTTTTTGTAGGTTAAGTGAGCACCGGCAACAGCTGCACCGAAGTCTTTGATTCGGCTACCCATTTCTTGAAACAGTAATTCTAGTTGTTGACCTGTCATATCTACTACGGCAATTTCGTTTTCGAAAGGCATCAAGCGATATATAGTTCCGACGGTTATGTTACCTGCGGGAATTTCTGCTCTGATGCCGCCTGGGTTTTGAACACCAAGGTCTACCTTAATGTGTAGGCTCTTTGCGACTGCTTCTTTTAGCACTTCGGCCATTAGTCTTCCTAGGGCGCCGGAGCCAGGCCCGTGTTTGTCTATTGTCTTTGGGGCAAACCCTATGACTTGATTCATCGCGGCCTGTAGCTTGGCTGTATAGGGAGCAATTAGTTCGGCAACGTCTTCAGCTTCGCCGATGCTAGGGTCTATCTTTGACTGAGTTACGGAGTAAACGTAGCTGCTTTGTGCTATGACTGTTTTTGCGAGTACTATGAGTAAGAAGAATATATGCGCTTTCATATTGAAAGCTTTTGTATACCATGCTGTTTGAGAAATCATCAAGAGGTTGGTTTGCATTTTGTTTGACTAGAAAGTATTGAACTTTGTTATTTAAACTTCGACAATATGTAGGCTTTTTAGATCTCGTAGTTATGAAAGGGTGTTGATGAAGAAAGTAGCTATTGTTTTTTTGATGTTAAGTTTGCTGTCGGTAGGCGGCCATGCTCGCAGAAGGACTGCAGGTAAAGTAGTTATAGATAGGCCTAAGCTGGTCTTAATACTTGTAATAGATCAATTTCGCGCAGATTATCTGTGGCGTTTTAGTCATCTGTTCGGACAAAAGGGTTTCAAGCGGCTACTTTCTTCGGGTGCGGTATTTGTCAACGCTCATTATCCTTATTCGAACACGGAGACTGCCGTAGGGCATGCTAGTATAGCCACCGGAGCGTTGCCATCTTCTCACGGGATAATAGCTAATAAATGGTATGACCGTGAGGCCGGGGAATTTAGGGAGTCGGTCTATGATGCTACCTTTGCGAAGGAAGGGATCTATCCGCCTGTTTCGCCGAAGAGGCTGAGTGCTAGCACACTGGCTGACCAGCTGCGGCTATCGAACAATTTCAAATCTCGTGCTTATGGGATTTCGCTCAAAGATCGTTCAGCGATACTTACTGCTGGTAACGCTGGCACGGCTGCCTTTTGGTTCGACACTAGGACGGGAAATATGATAAGCAGCAAACACTATTTGGATCGGTTACCGCAATGGGTAGAAGATTTCAATACTCGTAGGCTCGCTGACAGCTACTTTGGCAAATTATGGGAGCGGCTTCTTCCTGAAGATGCCTATAGTATCTCCGACGAAGATGACGCTCCTTATGAGAGGGCCTGGGCCTCCAATGGTAAGGCAGTTTTTCCGATTCGTGTTGCTGGTAGGAACAACCGTCTTGATCAAAGCTATTATGAGCAGCTAAGGGGCACGCCGTTTGGGGACGAGTACCTGCTTGAATTTGTTAAGACATTATTTAAAGAAGAAAAGTTGGGGCTGGGTGAACATCCGGATTTGCTGACGGTGAGCTTTTCGTCACTGGATCTGTGCGGTCATGCTGCTGGGCCTTATAGCCAGGAAGTTCAGGATATGGTACTGCGGCTTGATCGGGTAGTTGCGGAGTTGCTCGATACCGTCGATAAGCAAGTTGGACTAAGCAACGCGGTGATTGCGTTTACGGCCGATCATGGTGTTGCACCACATCCAGATTACAGCAAGCGTTACCATCTCAAGGGCGGTAGGCTACAGGCGAGCGAGCTGGTAGGTCTTGTCGAACGAGAGCTTGCAAAGCGCTATGGCCAAGGTGATTATGTTCTTGCTTTCATCAATGCTCAGATCTACTTGAACACTCAGCTCATAGCTGATAAGGGATTAAATCAGGCTGAGGTAGAGGAGTTTATTGGCAAGACCCTTCTGGCAGTATCGGGTATAGCTCACTACTACACGCGTTCGCAGCTATTGTCGCATTCATCGCTGGACAGTACACCTATTGGTAGGCGTGTTCAAGCGGGTTTTCATGCGAAGGCTAGCGGCGATGTATTGCTCGTACCCGAGCCGTTCTACTTGATATCAGAGAGTGATGAGGAGAAGATGGGCACAGATCACGGTTCGCCATATCATTATGATACGCATGTGCCAGTCATACTCTTCGGCAGGGGAATTAAGCCGGGTAACTATACTGCTGAAGCAAGTCCCACGGACATAGCTCCGACTCTTTCATACGTGCTCAAGGTAGAATCTCCGAACTGTTCCGTAGGACGGATTCTTTCAGAGGCGTTATTTTCAGAGCAGGGTTAGCTTTCAAGAGTTTACTTATTTGCTTCCTCTTCTATTTTCTTTTGGCGCTGCTCTTTGAGTATGCGTTCAAGATCTTCCACCTTAGTACGTAGGTTGCTTACGTAGGCCTGTAGCTCTTCACGGGTATACTCTCGATCGCGGATCTTTACAGTTTTGGTTTCGACCTTGCGTCCTTCCTCATCTACAGCGACGACGTCAAATTCTCTCAATCCGTCTTCACACTCTTTGAGTAGTTGCTGCATAGCTTCGTATTCTCTGACGGTTTCTGGCTCTCCTCTGTAGGAGGCAAGCCGTGCTGCTGCTTGCATTTCACGTTGTTTTTTCTTATATCTAGCAACTTCTTCGGGGGAGATACCGACTACTTCGATTGTACCTTCTGAGGCACGGGCAAGGTCATCTAGAGTCATATCTACTCCGCTACGCTCGGCTACTGCTTGATAATTCATCGGAATGAAGAACATCACGGCCAGTTTGTAATCTATCCTAACGGTTACGGTTTTCTCTATGGGATTAGCGATAATATGTATGTTTTCGTTTGGTACAGTGAGGTCTCTGTTTCTTAGAGCATTTCTTACACGCTGAGGTAAGTCATACACCTTCATTTTAGGACTTGAAAGTATAACTTCTAGCTCATTTACTAGCAGTTTGCGTTGGGAATATTGCATTATTAGGCTGATTAAGAAGGTGAGAGTCATCATGCTGGCGACTAGAGCAGCCATCTTGGCCCAAAAAGTTTGTATTGCGGAAGTCTGTTGCTCAGCCTCTTCTTGTTGTAGGGCGAACATGTGGGGGTTGCGTTGCTCGAAGATCTCTCGAAACTTCGGTATAGAAGATAGCTCTCTCCAGGGGCCATTACCTTTTCTAGCCTGGTGATTTGCACGAAACATCCCGCTGCGTATGCGCGAGATCACTTCATCTTCTTCTAAGTTTTCGTAGAGCTGCAGGCCTGCCTGTACGAACCAAAGCCGCGACGTATCAAGTGCAGTGGTTTCTTTAGCTATAGCTACTGTTTCTTGTGCAGACTCTGTCTTAACAGGAGGTTCGGGTTGTGTTTGGATAGTATCGCTTTGGATTTTCTTCATTACTGCCGTAGCTTTTGCTTGAATTTCCCTTTGGATTTCGTACATGTCAGCACCTTGAACTATCAGAGGATCCTGAATAGTTTCAGCTTTGACAGCTACAGTATCTTTTTCTTTCTCTGATACTGGAATTAGCTTCGTCTCTTTTTCCAAAGGATCTACGACACGTTCTACCTTGATGTCAGCACCTATGGCACGTAGTTTCTCTGCTAGCTCTTCTACTTCTTTTTGTGAGCTGGACTGCTTGACTAGTGCCGGGGCACTATCGAGCAGTTCTTTTGCTTTTGTATAAGAGAAGTTAAGTCTTTTTTGTAAGCCTTCGAGGACTCGAAGCTGTCCTTCTTTGGTATTTTCGATGGGACCTTTGAAGATAGCTCTCCACTTGACTTCTGTTTTTTCGCTTGTCGGGGTAGCGAAGCTAGCGGCATTTGCCGAGGCTAGCGTTGGATCGGAAGCTATTTCTATTGCAGCTTCTAGCTCCTTAACTATGTCGTCGGCACTTTGTTGTCTATTTTCGGGCTTCTTTTCGAGTGCCCTCATTACTACTCTGGAGACCGGTTCTGGTATTGCTTTATTTACTTCGTGTAGAAGGGGTGGGTTTTTAGTGACGTGTTGTACGACTATTGCTACTGGTGTAGGGCCGTCGAACGGCACCTGGCCTGAGAGCATCTCGTATATGATTACGCCGAGGGCATAGATGTCAGATCTGTGATCTAGTTCTCCGCCGCTGCACTGTTCAGGTGACATGTAGTGTGGCGTGCCTAGAACATTACCGGTCTTTGTCATGTTTTGGTTTGCATCTTTTAGCTTTGCTATTCCGAAGTCGAGCACGCGCACTATCTCGCGGTTATTTATCACTTCTATCATCACGTTGTCGGGCTTGAGATCGCGATGAATCACACCGCGTTTATGGGCAAGCGAGATGGCGTCACACAGTTGTCTGCAGAATTCGAGCGTTCGTTCCAGGGTCAGTTTTCCTTCCCTATGGATGATGTCCCGCAGTGAAACACCTTCAACATACTCCATTACTAAGTAGACTATACCCTCTTCGGTTTGTCCGAAGTCTGACACAGAGACTATGTTAGGGTGTTTGAGGCTAGCTGTAGTATTTGCTTCATTTACGAAGCGTTTATAGGAATTTTCATCTTCGACGAGGTCGGGCGAGAGGACTTTGATGGCGAGCTTCTTTTGAAATTTTGTGTGCTTGGCAACATAGACTGCTCCCATACCTCCTCTGCCTATTCTCTTTTCTAGTAAGTACTTTCCGTCTATAGTGAGCCCTGATAGGTCTCTGAGCAGCTTACTGCCGCTGTCAGCGGCGGGTTGCAATATAGTGTCTGATGTAGAGGGTTTCATTTGTTCGCTCATTGGAGTTAAACCCGATAACAAGTATTAAGAGCTGGATTGTTTAAATATTCTTAAATATTCTATGCAGAAATAGCCTTCCTGTCTTCATATTTTTGTAATTGATTCTAAAATAGCGCTCGCCTATACTAAGCGCTTTGCAAGGATGAAAAAAGCTATGGTTTCTGCTGAGCAACTAAAGCAAACGATGAGCAAGTGGGCGGCTAGCGTTACTTTAGTGACGACGCTTGACAACCAGAGGATACATGCTATGACGGCCACTTCTTTCACGTCTGTTTCATTAGATCCTCCCCTCATCTTGGTTTGTGTGGGTAAACGGAAGCGGACGCATGGCATACTTCTTGCTCAAGGCAAATTTGGCGTAGTTTTTTTGGCAGCTGAGCAGAGCAGACTTTCTGATCTGGCTGCTGGGTTTGAGGGGCCAGAAGGTAACTTCTTGCCTGGCGTAGATTGGGAGATGTGTTCGGGTGTCCCAGTGGTTAGGAATTGTGTTGCGTGGCTAAGTTGTAGTTTGCATGCTGCTTATGACGGAGGCGATCACACTATCTTTGTCGGTAAGGTAGAAGATACTGCAGTTTGTAGGCTTGAAGCCTCTCCTTTGGTTTGGTACTCACGCGGATATCGGCGTCTTCAAGAGTTGTCGGAAAAATAGTACTTGACTTTGTAGACCTTTTCGTTGTAATCTCTAGTTTTGCTCTGAGAGCACTGAATTCTAAAGCCTGCTTTCAGGGGTTGACAGTAGTAAGGTGATTGAGATATAGAATAGATTTTTGGAGCCTGGGGGCAGGCAGCTGATGTTTGAAAACCGAATAGAGAGTAAAGAGAGCGACCGAGAGATTTAAGTTACGAGACTGAGAGT
>JANWYG010000018.1 GCA_025057015.1 Blastocatellia bacterium | reverse complement strand
TCTACATCCCTACCCCTCACCCCTAACCCTACATACAAACCCATACCACCCACACCATACACTACCCTTACCTCTACTACCCCTACCTCATACCCCCTTAAAATCATCTCCTCCCTTACCCCACTCCCTAACTCTTGACTTAAATAGGCAAGCTCCTCACCCTTAATCTTTAATCCATCTCTCCTTCTCCCCATACCTTACCACCTCCTATCCTACCACTACTTGAGTACCCTCAAAATATAATCGGTCGCCAAAGTCACTGCTACCCAAATCACAATCCCCACCATCCCAACCCTAGCCAACCTCCACGCTCCCACCCTCTCCTCTACAACTATACCTTCCAACCTACCTCCACCAGAACCAATAAGCTCCTCTGCCGCTTCTGTCACTACTGCCATACCTTGCTCGACACTCCTAAAACTACCCTTCACCCTTACTCCATAAGCCTGCCGCCTTCTACCTTTCCCACTCTCTAACACCTCTACCTTCAAACCCCCTACTACCCCATCTCTCATTACCCACCCCGCCCCTACCGGCTGCCGCAACAAACGACCCCGCAACCGCTGCATAAACTCTACTGTCCGAGCTACCTCCGCCAGCAAATATGCTTCCCCGCCAGCAAACCGCCCCGTCTTATTACAAACATCCTCCACACTCACAACCGCATAAACGGTATAATGCTTACTTCCATAAAAAAGTATGGCTGCCATAATAGAGGCAGCCATAATAAAAATCAGTAATAACAACTGTCTGTAGTTGAAAAATACTCGTACCAGCTCAGAAGAATCTACCATCATCTAATTTTTCACAGCTCCAGCCTCCTTCTTCCCCTCCTCCCCACGAAACTTAGCAGGCAACGGCAACGGACTATTATCACTAAATTGGGACGGCTCTACTTTTACACGAGAGTTTATGTCTATAAAAGTAAATCCCATAAACAATGCTACGAACACTATGGTAGACAACAGTATCACCCGATTAAACAGGGTATCGTACTTCAAATGCATGAAATACAAACACACTAACGCAGCTTTTATAGTAGCCACAATAATGGCTACCGCCACGTTAAGCATCCCAAAGTTAAAGTATGAAACCCAAACAGTAACCGCAGTCAAAACCACAAGCCCTGCCCAAACGGCTAGATAACCCTTAACAGGCATTATGTGATGCCTATGCTCAGACATATCTCTCTCCCTTCTCTACGGCAGCAAATACAGCAACGGAAATAGGTATATCCATATCAAGTCCACTAGGTGCCAGTACAACCCAACGTTCTCTACAGGAGTATAGTACTCACTGTGAAAGTGCCCCTTAATACCTCTCCACAGCACCCAACCTATCGCTATCATACCAGCCACGACATGCAATCCGTGCAGGCCCGTCATCAAGAAGTACAGCCCAAAAAACAACGGAACTGCCGGTTCATGCATCTCCCCCGTAAAATACCTTCCTGGCAATAAACCCTCATGTATCTTGTGAGAATACTCAAAGTACTTGATTACCAAAAATGTCGCCGCAAAAAGCAATGTCGCTACTAAGTAATTTATCAGCTGCTGCTTCCTACTCGTCTGAGCCGCCCGCACTCCCAAAGCCATAGTCAAACTGCTACATATCAAGACCAGAGTATTCACCACCCCCAAAGTCTTGTTCAGATGATGATGCCCCTCGCGAAAAGCTTCATAATGATACTGCCTCATCACAGCAAACGCTAAAAACAACCCGCTAAACAGCAGCACCTCAGTCGCAAGAAACAACCACATCCCTATCTTACTTGCATCTTCCTGCTGCGCAGCTTCCGCAAAATGATGTTGCAAGTACTCCGGATGCCCCTTGTGTGCTAGCTCACTCATCTTCCTACCTCAACTGAATATTCATAAGGACCACGCTTCGCTACCGGCTGATGATGAAAGTTATGCTCAGGTGGCGGTGAGCTTATCGTCCACTCAAAAGTAGCCCCACCCCAAGGATTTGCCTGAGCTTTCTCACCACTGCGCAGCGAAGCTAACAAATACAAAACCATCAACAGGAACCCTAACCCCAAAAACCATGAACCTACCGAAGAAAAAGCATGCAGTGGCTGAAATTGATCTAAGTAGTTGTAATATCTCCGTGGCATCCCTTGGCTACCTAATGCAAACTGCGTCAAAAACGTCATGTTGAAACCAATAAAGGTAATAGCCCACGCTATCTTAGCTAGCTTCTCGGAATACATCTTGCCTGTCATCTTCGGCCACCAGTAATGCAGCCCACCAAAAAATGCCATTGCTGTCCCACCCATCATCACGTAGTGGAAGTGAGCTACAACAAAATACGTGTCATGCAAGTGTATATCCACAGCAATAGCTCCTAAAAAGATACCTGTCAGCCCGCCTATAGTGAAAAGGAACAGAAAAGACAAAGCATACAACATAGGCGCCCTCAACACTATCCGCCCCTTGTACATTGTGGCCACCCAGTTAAACACCTTTATACCCGACGGTATCGCTACCAAGAAGGTCAACATCGAAAAGATCATTGTCGCTAGCTCGCTCTGCCCAGACGTGAACATGTGGTGACCCCATACCAAAAAACCTATAATAGCTATCGCCACACTCGACAACGCTATCGCACGATACCCAAATATCGTCTTCCTAGAAAAGACAGGTATTATCTCCGATATTATTGCCATACCCGGCAAAATCATGATGTACACGGCAGGATGAGAGTAAAACCAGAAAAAGTGCTGAAAAAGCACAGGATCTCCACCTAACTGCGGATCAAAAATTCCTACCCCCAAAGCCCTCTCCATAACTAGCAACAGCAGCGTTATACCAAGCACAGGAGTAGCCATCACCTGTATCACACTCGTCGCATATATCCCCCAACAAAACAATGGCATCTTGCTCCACGTCATCCCAGGAGCACGCAGCTTATGTATCGTGGCTATGAAATTCAAGCCAGTAAATATCGAGGAAAACCCCAGTATAAACACACCCAACGTCATCGATATCACGCTTGTATCTGTCGTCGATGAATACGGAGTGTAAAAAGTCCAACCCGTGTCTACAGCCCCAGCTATTATCGAGTAAACACAGAATATAGCTCCGAAAACATATATGTAGTAACTAGCTAGGTTTAACCTCGGAAATGCCACGTCCTTTGCCCCAAGCAATAACGGCAGCACAAAGTTACCTAGAGAAGCTGGTATCGAAGGAATAATAAACAAAAATACCATTATTGCCCCATGCAAAGTGAATAACTGGTTGTATGTCTTAGGCCCTACTATCGTCTTGCCAGGCGTAAGTAACTCCAGCCGCACCAAAAGCGCCATCAGACCACCAAGCAAAAAAGCAAACATCACTGACCCTAAGTACATGATCCCTATGCGCTTGTGGTCCAAAGTAAACAACCAAGACTTCAATCCCTTCTTTGCCGTAAGGTAACTCTCTTCCCCTACCTGCATTTCCACATTGGAAATAGCGTCCACTTTTGCTGCCATTTTTCCTTCCCTCCTCTTGCCCCCTTACTTCAAGGTCTTTATGTATTCTATTAAAGCATCTATCTCCCGATCCTTCAATAGACCCTTGTAAGTCGGCATCAAACCACTAGGGTAGCCTTCTACTACCTTGGCATTAGGATTAACTATTGACTCTCGCAAGTAATTATCGTCAACTTGCACCGGCCCTAACCCAACTATCTGCTCAGTCTTACCATACAACCCCTTGAAAGAAGGCCCCTGTATCCTACTACCATCTATCGAATGACACGTAACACAAGCCCTCTTCTTATATAACTCAGCTCCTATCTGATTCAACGGCGTCTTCTCATCAAAACCTCCAGTCTCTAGCCACTTCTTGTACGCTGCCTCAGATTCAACATACAGCTTAGCCAACATCTCCGAATGCCCATCTCCACAGTACTCAGTGCAGTATATCTGATGCTCCCCCTCAACCTTCGGCGTAAATGTCAATGCAGTGTAACGATTCGGCAATACATCCATCTTCTCCCGCATCGTAGGTAAATAGAAACTGTGTATTACATCCACTGAAGCCATTATCAGCTTCACCGGCCTACCTATAGGCACATGTAACTCGTTCAACGTGCGCGTCCCATCAGGATACTCAAATTCCCACTGCCACTTCTTCGCCGTTACCCTTACCTCCATAGAATCATTCGGCGCTACCCTACTCGTAATGTAACTATTAAACCCCCAAAAGAAAATGACTATAACTAAAATCAAAGGTACTACGCTCCACGTCACCTCAAGCGCAAAATGATGGCTAAATTGCGGTACTTCCCGCTCCTCTCCACGATCCCGATACTTAAGTACTATGTAGATTAAACCACCCACTATAAGAACAAAGAAGAAGATGTCTAAATAAAAAATAAAATCATACAGTACATCTACCCGCTCAGCATGCTCAGAACCTTGTATCGGTAAAAAAGGCGCAAAAATCCCCATACCTCTTTCTCCCTTAAACCACTTGCCTCTCCTTTAACCAAAAACGCCCCAAACCTATCCCTAAAATGACTACCGTCAATATTCCCCCAGCTCTCATAATGTTCTTAGCAAAAAACACATAGGAACCAACCGTCGCATCATAATGAAAACAAAAAAGTAGCAACTTATCTACGGCACTCCCGTACTTACCTTCCCCAGCCTCCGTTAAGGCCAAACGAAAATCCCTCGGCTCATACTCTATCCCATATAGATACCTGGAAATACGCCCATCTGCTGTCAATAATATAGTCACAGCCCCATGAGCAAACTGCTGACTTTGTTCCACCCACTTGAACCCAAACCCCACTTGATCTGCTACCCTGCGAATATTCTGCTCACTACCTACTAAAAAGTGCCACCCAACCTCTGCTCCAGCCTTTCCCAACGTCTCTATTACGGCTGCCTTCTTGGCTGCTGCGAGCCTCGGAGTCTCTCTATGATCAATGCTAATAGTCACTACCTCGTAGTCCTTCCCAGGAACACCCGGTACCTGCTTCAGCGCCTTAGTAACCCCATTCAACACTAAGCCACACAGCGCCGGACATCCATAGTACACTAGATTCATCACTACAGCCCGCCCCTGGTTGAAGTACTCCCCAAGCTCCACTACACGCCCAGTCTCGTCTGTAAAACTAACCTTCAGATCTATCCTCTCATTTAAGTGTTCCGTTATCTTGATGTCCCTTAGCTGTGGCGGCACTTCTTCTTCACCCCAAATCGGCACACATAACAGCAATACCTGCACCACAATAACAAACAAAAGCCTCATCTTCCTGCCCCTGCTTGCCCACTACTACTTGCCGCCATCCCGCTCTGACTACTACTTGTCAACACCGGCTGCTGCCCACTAGCAATAGCATCAGCTATAGCCACAGGCACCGCTTCGCGCGGCTTATCCCCTTCTTTTACTAACAACTCTATGGCTCTATCTATAGGTATCTGCACTATGCCTCTTGACTCATCTATGTACTTATATTTGCTAAGAGCCTCGTCTTCCCGCGACCGTAGCTCCCTTAACTGCGTCGGTACTGTACTATATATCTTTGTCTCTATAAGCCTTTCGTTTACTACATTGTAGTAAAATTCAAGCCCTACTATCACCCCATATAGAACTATTGCTCCAAGCACTGTCAGCACTATTATCTCAACGCTATTTGGATCCTGCCTTTCATAATCAATCTCTGCATGCTCCCCAACATGCACCTCATGATGTGCCTGCTCAGTTACCATCAAATATCCTCCCTCTTATACATTCTCAAAATGCAGTGACTCACTTAAGAAAGGATCCTTTATCGGAACTATCGCATTCTTGCCTAACCTACTCACAAACACCACCCCTAAAGTTCCCATCACGGCTAGCAAAGCAGCCACATCCAACCAATGCACATGTACCCCATGATGAGAAAGAGTAGGCATCACTATCCAGTAAATATCTACATAGTGCATCACCATCATCCACATTGCCATAAAAGACAGAAATTTCAGATTCCGCTTAGCTATACGCGAAATTAATGCCAAAAAAGGAAACAAAAAATGCCCAAACACTATCAGCAAACTCACCCATAACCAGCTACCCTCTTGTCTGTGCAAATACCAACCTGTCTCCTCCGGCAAGTTCGCATACCAAATTAGAAAGTACTGAGAAAAGGCTATGTAAGCCCAAAATACTGTAAATGCAAATAAAAGCTTCCCTAAATCATGATAATGCTCATGCGTGATTTCTTTCGACAGAACCCCCCGCTTACGTAAATACATGCTAAACAAAATAAGCAATGCCACAAAAGCCACCGCAGAACCTGAAAAAAAGTACACCCCAAATATCGTCGAATACCAATGAGGATCAAGCGACATCAACCAGTCAAACGCCGCCAAGCTACCTGATAAAAACAACAAAAGTATCCCTGGAGCACTCCACTTCATCGATCTCCTGTTATGCTCCGCTTTCCCATCTTCATCCTGCGCTATAGAGTGCTTGTAAATAGCTCGGCTAATTAACACCCATATGCCAAAGTAAACTACCGCTCTAGCAACAAAAAACTTAATGTTCAGATATCCTGCCTTCTTCTGCAAAATTATATCATTAGGTTCAGGATGCACCCAGTGATACAAATGAGGTATCCCGATGAGAACAGGTATGAACAGCACCGCACACACATCAATGTTCCTCATCACTGTCTCTGCTATCCGCCTTACAACCACGCTCCATCCCGCCGTGCACACGTACTGGATCATCACGAAAAATAAAGCGCCCAGACAAATGCTCAAAAAATAGATTATGCTTACAAGGTAAGAAAAATGAAACTGTTTAGCATCTATAACATAGCCTATAAAACAACCTATCCACCCTACCACCGCCGACCAAACCAGCGGTGTACGCATCCTCTGAACCATCTGCTCTTCTAATCTGAATTTCTCTGCCATCACTTCCTCAAACTCCCCTTCTGCTCATCCGGTACATCAGCCAAAGTAGCATTTTGACTACGTTGTAATGCCCTTATATACCTTATTATCGCCCACCTATCCTCAGGCGAAATCTGATGCCCCAGCGGCATCATGTTCCTTAAACCATTCGTTATGGTATTAAATATCTGCCCATCAGGCATGTTCCTAATTCTGTCATCATGCAGATTAGTCGCTGGCGGATGACCACGCAATACAACCATACCTTGCCCCGTACCTACCCTATCATGACAGTTAGCACAGGTCACATTGTACCGCTCCTGCCCTCGCTTCAACACCGCTTCAGTCAAAGGAAGTGGATTCTTGCCTGTGTACTTGTCCCCTTCCTTGCCAGTATAAAACGTCTCACTACGTTCTATATCTATCCCAGCATAAAAAGCATAGTTACCAGATACATATCGTCCACTTTCCAGACCATACACTACTGTCCCCGCTACTACCGGACGACTAGCACGCCCATCCCCAAAAAAAGGGCCTGCCGCCTGTGGCTTATACTTCGGCTGATCATCCATATCGGGTATGATCTGCAAAGGAGGCTCCCTATGCGCCTTCACTAGACTGCTACACCCAATACAACTGGCCGCTAAAATCAACAACACTACCCACCTGCTGCCCATCTTGTCCTCCCTTACTCCTCTACTAGCACTACTTCGCTTGCACCTAGCGACCGCAGAAACTCCACTGTATGCCCCCTATCAAAACGAGGATCTATCGCCTCGATACTTATAAAAAACTTGTCATCGGTCACACGTGCAAAAATCTCCGCATTAAACAAAGGATGGTAAAGCATCGGCAAACCGTTCAGAGCAAGCATCCCAAACACGGAAGTAAATGCAGAAAACAACACCATCAGCTCAAATGTCACCGGAGTCGCAAACTCCATAGCAAAGTATGGCTTGCCACCTATCAGCAAAGGATAGTCCACTGCCCCAGTCCACCACTGCAAGAGTATCGCCGCAAGTACACCCATCGCCCCACCACCTAGAACCAAAAAAGGCAACTTTGACCTAGTAAGCCCCATCGCCGCTTCCAATCCATGTACAGGAAACGGCGTATGACAATCAAACCTGACATATCCCCTCTCACGTACCCTGCGAGCCGCCTCTACTATCTGCTCCGGAGTGTCAAACATCGCTAATGCGCCGTATATCTCTCCCATACCCCTTTTCCCCCTCAATGCTTACCACCATGACTGCCAGCTGCTCCATGCCCATGCTGATGCAGCTCATGCGCCAACACACCCTTTACTTCTGCTATGGCTATGATAGGCAAAAACCTCGTAAACAATAAAAATAACGTCAAAAACAACCCAAAACTGCCTATGAAGGTGCAGATATCTACATATGTCGCTTTGAAATAACTCCAACTTGAAGGCAAAAAGTCCCTATGTAGCGATGTCACTATTATCACAAAACGCTCAAACCACATCCCTATGTTGATGAAGATTGACACTATAAACATCACTACCACGTTCTCTCGCATCTTCTTGAACCAAAAGATCTGCGGCGAGATAACATTACAGCTTATCATTATCCAATAAGCCCAAGCATAAGGACCAAAAGCACGATTCATAAAAGTAAACTGCTCGTACTTGTTCGCACTGTACCAAGCTATGAAAAATTCTGTAGCATACGCATAACCTACTATCGTCCCCGTAGCTAACATTATCTTGCACATGTTATCTAAATGGACACGCGTAACGAAGTTCTCAAGCTTATAAGCCCAACGAGCTAGCAGCATCAACGTCATAACCATAGCAAAACCAGAAAAGATCGCACCTGCTACGAAGTAAGGCGGGAAAATCGTCGTATGCCACCCTGGCAAGATCGATACAGCAAAGTCAAAGCTTACTACCGAGTGCACCGAAAGTACTAGCGGCGTCGATAACCCTGCAAGCAATAAATACGCTATCTCGTAGTGCCTCCAGTGCCTGACCGATCCACGCCAACCTAAACTGAAAACCCCATACAAAAACTTCTTTATCTTGCTCTTGGCCCGATCACGAAGCGTCGCTAAATCCGGTATCAAACCTACATACCAAAACAGAAGCGATACCGTACCATAGGTACTCACAGCAAACACGTCCCACAACAGCGGGCTACGAAAATTAGGCCACATCCCCTGACTATAAGGCAGCGGAAATAACCACCACGCTACCCACACTCGCCCAACGTGAAACAGAGGATATATACCTGCACAAGCTACAGCAAACAACGTCATCGCCTCTGCAGCACGGTTGATTGATGTACGCCACTTCTGCCTGAACAGATACAGTATCGCCGAAATTAACGTTCCAGCGTGCCCTATACCTATCCAAAATACAAAGTTCGTTATATCCCAAGCCCAACCTACAGGTATGTTATTACCCCATACGCCTATACCTGTCATCACTAAGTACGCAAGCATCGCCCCCAGCATCACCGTCATCCCCCCAGTGATGCCGAACGCAATATACCACTCCCTCGGCGTCTTCTCCTCAACTATCTTGCTTATAGCCTCTGTTATAGTGTGGTACGTCTGCTCTCCTAGCACTAGCCTAGGTCTTGTCATCTGCTCACTTACCGTGCTCATCTATCCCAACTCCGGATTCGGATTTCTTAGCCTAGCCAAATAAGACGTCCTAGGCTTGATGTTTAGCTCCGCTAACATAACATAATTGCGCGGCTCAGCCTTTAACCGTGACACTTGACTTGCTGGATCGGCTAAGTCACCAAATACTATCGCATCTGCCGGACATACTTGCTGACAAGCTGTCCGTATCTCCCCATCACGTATCCTTCTGCGATCCTCACTCTTGGCCTGCACTCTAGCTGCCTGTATCCGCTGTATGCAGTACGTACACTTCTCCATTACTCCTCTAGCCCGTACCGTCACTTCCGGATTAAAGGCAAGCTTCTCCACCTCAGACAGATCTTTGTGGTAGTTTAAAAAGTTGAAGCGTCTCACCTTATAAGGACAGTTGTTGGCACAATACCGCGTCCCTATGCAGCGGTTATATGCCATGTCGTTTAACCCCTCAGGACTATGTACTGTAGCAGCTACAGGACAAACCGGCTCACACGGAGCATTCTCACATTGCTGACAGTTGATCGGCTGATGTACAGCACGCGGATCATTCTCGTCCCCAACATAGTACCTATCCACCCTGATCCAGTGCATCTCGCGGCTACGCAACACCTGCTGCTTGCCTACAATCGGCACGTTATTCTCCGCTTGACAAGCCACCACGCAAGCATTGCAACCTACACAACTGTTCAGATCTATTGCCATTCCCCATTGATACTCTCCGTTCATCAGCGGATTACGATACGCCGACTTAAGCGGTGGCACCTCTTCCATCTGCTCTATCAACTTGGGATTCTTAACATACTCAGTAACTGTAGCTTCCCGCACCACCGGTCGCCCTTCCATACTGTGGTGCTCTTGCGTAGATGCCATCGCTAACTTCTGACCCGTCTTCGTTATCGAAATACTACCAGCAGTATAGAAATTTTCCGCTGTCCGCAACAAATAGCCGTTATGACCTACACCACGACCTATCCGTCCTACCTTGTTACGTCCATAACCTAAAGCTATCGTCGCTGACCCATCGGCATGCCCAGGCTGTATCCATACAGCAGCCTCAATAGTTCTCCCACCTGCCGAAACCTTCACTATGTCACCGCTTTCTAATCCCTTTGCCCTAGCAGTCGCTACGCTCACCAGTAAAGCATTACCCCAAGTAAGCTTCGTCATCGGATCCGGAAGCTCCTGTAACCAGCCGTTATTCGAATAACGCCCATCCCAAACGCTCGCACAAGGAATAAAATTCAGCTCTAGCTCCCCTAATCCGCTCCTTGAAGCAGCCCCTATAGCTTCACTAACAGCAGCTACTTGCAAAGTACCCGGTCGTACTTCCGCAAAAGCAGTACCCCCTATCACACCATCACTTAGCGACTTCTTCCAAAGCTTCTCACTATCGGCACCAAAACGTGACTGCCAGTAGCTCTTGACTAAATCGTAGCCTCCCTTCTCTGCACCCAAAACAACCGATACAACCTCTATCGCCGACTTGCCTCCATACAGAGGCTCTATCAATGGCTGCTGAATAGACGCAGTCCCATCATAGCTACGCGCATCTCCCCAAGCTTCCAGATAATGCGCCTCATTGATGTGCCACTTACTAACCTCTGTGGTTTCATCCTCGTAAAGCCCAAGCCTTATTGACGTCGGTACCTTCTTCAGCTTGGTTGCAAAATCTAGCTCAACAGGCGCGTTGTAAACAGGATTGCCACCAAGTATTAGCAACGTATCCACTAAACCCTGATCTATCTCCTTAGCTAGCTCAGCTAAGGCCTGCGTCATCCGCACGAACTGCTCATTAAAAGCCGCCGTGTACCTCACCGTCGCCCCTTCGTTGCCTAGCGCTCTATTGATTACGCAAGCCAGCGCATGTACCGCTGCAGGTTGTGCCTCACCTACCACTACTACCGACTTACCCTTGTGCGCCACCAGATCTTTAGCAACCGCTTGAACCCACTTGCCAAAATTGCCAGCCTTCCCTAAACGCTCAACAAGCGGCTTGAACTCATCGCCACCTGCCAGATTGAATACCTCACCAGCCAAAGCCGAAGCAAAACTTGCTATTTCTCCACTACGCAACCGTAAACGATGATCAGCTTTGGCTCCAGTTATAGAAAAATTACTCTCGACTACATAAAGCCTGTTGAGGTCTATCTCACGGCCCGGCTCTACACGACGCCGCTTCGAGTAAGCCTTCAGATTAGCTACAGACCCATACCCAGTACATAGAAAGTCCGATCCCAACGACACTACTACGTCTGCTCTGTCATACGCACAATGTACATGTAGCGGCTGACCAAAAGCTATTTTCGTCCCCTCTAACATGTTGTCGAGGTTGATAGGCTCATACTCCACCCATTTTGCCTGTGGCATTTCCTCAAGCAACCGCTTGCGCATCATTGCCAAAGTTGGAGAAGAAACTTTCTCGGAAAGAACCCGTAGCCCAGCCCCACTCTTACTCTTTAAAGCTGCAAAGTGCGGTAACGCAAAAGCTACAAAATCCTTCCAACTGCTAACGCTCCCTCCCTTCTTCACCACTTGCGACCGATCCGGATCATACAACTCCAGTATAGACGCCTGTGCATACACATCAGTAGCCCCTAAACTCGCAGGATGCAAAGGATTCCCCTCTACCTTCGTCGGCCGACCATCATTTGACCGCACCAACAACCCCTGCGCATACCCACCCCGAGTCACAACTGTAGCATAGTACATAGGTACACCGGGTACGTACTCAACATTCGTAGCTGCGGCAGGTAGTATCTCATGCACAGGTCTTCGACAAGCCACAAAGCCAGCAAAACTCAGGCTTGCCGCCATTAAAAACAAAAATTTGCGACGCGATATCGGATCTGACATTTCTGAGGCATGTTCTGGAAACTCGCGCTCTACGTACTCTCTAAACTCAGGTCTATCAGCCAACTCATCTAAACTGCGCCAGTAACGCTGCCCCTCTTGCCCTACTAATTGCTCTCCTAATATTGGCATTTTCCTTCTCATCTGTGACAACCGCTACAATGTAATGGTGGATTGATGTTCTTTACTCGTACTATCTCTCGGCCTATCTCAGCCGGATCCCCAGGTGGTACCCAATCTAGCTTAGTCACCAGTTCCTTCGGCCGTAAATGCGGCGCAGGATCCCGATGACAATCCAAACACCAGCTCATATTCAACGGCTGCACCTGCTGAACTTCTTCCATCTGATCTACCCGCCCATGACAACTTACACAGCTTACCCCAGCAGATACATGCGCCTTGTGATTAAAGTATACAAAGTCCGGCAGCTTATGAACTTTGACCCATCTTATAGGCTTCCCAGTCTCAAAGCTTTCCCGCACCTTTGCAAGCCGCGGACTATCAGCCTTCACTTGCTTGTGACATGTCATACACGTCTGCGTCGGCGGTACAATCACTACAGCCGACTGCTCAACGCTCGTGTGGCAAAAACGACAGTCAATCCCCATGTCACCAGCATGCTTCTTGTGACTATACGGCACAGGCTGTATCGGCTGATACCCTACATCAGTGAAACTTGGCTGATGCACTATCCCAGCTATTGCTGCTACTCCACCTCCAGCCAACACCGCCCCCGCTAAGACCAGCTTGACTACCTTGTTGGTCCACTTCGGAAAAAACATACAGCTCCCTTAGATTATTTTCTTAAGTCTGCGAAGTCAGCTGCAAGTCTACGCCCCCCTCTACCAAACAGCCGACTATGTTAACATAAACAGCCTTCTCTGCTAATCTTAAAATTCTAGGAGAATAAGATTATTAATAACGCTTATCAATGTCAAGAAATGTATACTGCTAAACAGTAAAAAATCCCGACCGGTCAAAAAGACACTGTAAAATACTCATGCAAAGACATGGATTTTGGCAAAGTTGTACGAAATATTTCGATGGGCTTTCCATCAGAAAGAAAATGATGCTCGTACATAACTTCTTCTTCTTGATCCTATCCTTCACGCTATTTGCCTTACTCCGACCGGTATACAACGAAATAGTGGACACGGCTCAGGAACGCACTGAAAAGCTCGTCCGAGATTTAATGCGCAATGCCCCTGAAGAACTTGGACGCATCAAGTCAGATTGGTACATTTACCGTGAAGGCAGTGCCGATGACCTAGGCATACCTCAACAGTTTAGAAACCAACTTCATTCCGACACAGTTTGGGAACAAGGAACGGTCTTCATCAGGCAAAAACCTAACTCCAAACTTTGGATCATCTTACATCTCGACAAGTCCTTCGCCGAACACATGGTAATGAAGTTCAACCTAATGCTCGTAGTTGGCTTACTAGCTATGTACACAATCGGCGTCCTCGCCCTAGAGCTTATTATCCTACCGCACTATGTCTATAAACCTATAGACGAGCTGCTGCGAGCTGACATAGCTTTACAACAAGGTGACAGAAAGCATGAACTAGTCGATTCCAAACATATCAGCGGGGATGAGTTCGGTAAAATAATCGCTTCACGTAATCTTGTTGTTACGCTGTTTAGAAAACATGAAGAACAACTAACAAATGCCCTTGCAGCTCTAGAAGAAGTTGCTGCGGACCTCAAGCGAAAAAACCACCTCCTAGAAACAGCCAAACAAAACTTAGCTGACCAGGATCGGTTAGTAAGCCTCGGCATGCTAAGTGCAGGCGTAGCACATGAGCTAAACACGCCTCTAGCAGTCCTGCGAGGCTCAATACAGAAACTTTTAGAAACCACCACTGAGCCTACTACACTCGAAAGACTCGAGCGAATGCTGCGAGTAACAGAACGGCTCCAGCGCATAAGCGAAAGTCTCGTCGATTTCGCAAGAGCTAGAGACCAAATCGTCTCTGCCACTAGATTGTACCCACTCATTGACGAAGCTTGGTCACTAGTACAGATCGAGCCCGGCGCAAGACATATCTCGCTTCACAACTCTGTCCCAGAATCCTGCTTCGTCATCGCTAATGCCGATCGATTGGTGCAAGTCTTTGTCAACCTCTTCCGTAACTCAGTAAGTGCAATACAATCGAAAGGAAATATATACGTTGGCGCAAGCTTACGCACTGATGAGCCAAAGTGGACGGTAATCACCGTAGAAGATGACGGCGTAGGTATCGACCCTAATATCCTGCCTCGCGTCTTCGAACCCTTTATCTCTGGTAAACTCGACGCTCGCGGTACTGGCCTCGGTCTAGCCGTAGCTGAAGGTATTATTAAACAACACGGCGGTATGATATTAGCAACTAATAGAGCCTGCGGAGGTGCTAGATTCGAAATCATGCTACCAACGGCAAACCCAAACTCAGCGGAGGTTGCATGAAAAAACCTAAACTCGACGTTTTTGTTCTAGACGATGACCTAGACTTCCGACTCTACATAGAAGACCTACTTGCCGACGATGGCCACCGAGTCGTCACTTTCGCAGAACCACAAGCGCTGCTCGAAGCCTGTGCCCAGCGCCTCCCAGACATAGTATTCCTCGATATGAAAATGGGTAACTACAGCGGAACACAGGTACTAGAACAAATCAGACTACGCTGGCCAGATCTATGCGTCGTCATTGTAACTGGCTATCCGTCTATGGAGGACATGCGCGCTAGCCTGCAACACAAGATCTTCGACTACTTAGCCAAACCGTTCTCTCTAGAAGAATTGCGTTCAACGCTAGAACGGGCTGCAATCTTCCTGAAACTTGACAATAACGAAGAAAAGCTACGCGAACGCCTAGGTAATAGGATCAAAGTCTTGCGCATCGAACGCCGCTGGGCGCTCAAAGACCTCGCAGCACGCTGCGGTCTTAGCATCTCACAACTAAGCTCCATAGAGCGTGGCATCCACTTACCCAGCCTAGAAGCACTTCTTGCAATCAGTAACGCCCTCAACAAAAAACCTTCTGAAATCCTTCTGGAAATAGGTTTCTAACTACGATGTGCATAGTAGCCCCGCCGAGACTTCACCTGTAACCCAGCACGCCCCACCTTGACACGAATCTTCCTGTAACTGCCATCCCGCTCACTGTTTGACGGATAGTAACCGAGAGTATATATTGTCCGTAGCTGCGAAGCCACTTGCTCATAACAACCCTCCAGATCAGAGATCTCGTTAGCATAATAAATGCTGCCTCCAGTCGTTTCAGCAAGCTGGTTCAACTGTTTACGGGCAATCTGATAGGCTTGACTTAAGTTAAGTCCCCAGTCCTCTATCGCTTCCTGCTCAGTATGCAAATATACAGGAAATATTATAGTGTCTGATTCCTGCACCAAATTATAAAGCTCTATGAACGAAACTTGCGAACCGCTACCAGGTACTCCCGGCAAGGCATTGTCTACTCCATCAGTCATAACTACGATTGCGTTACGCTCGCCACGCTTTTTATTCACTACCCACCGAAGCGTATCATGCAGCGCATCATAAAAGTTAGTTCCACCCTCAGGCTCGCGTATGTTCTCTATCTTCTGCCTTAACAGCTCCCTGTCATTAGTAAAGGTACAAACAAGTCTGGTCGAACTTGTAAATGTCACTATAGCTATTTTGTCCTCCGGTCTTGCAGATTGCACAAAACGCCAAGCCGATCGTCTTATCAAACGAAGCTTATCTTTGACACTCCCACTTAGATCTATCAGCAACACCAAATTAAATGGAACATTTACAGATTGAAAATGCACTACTTCCTGCTTTATTCCGTCTTCATACACCGCAAAATCATCCTTTGTAAGATCGACCACAGCTTTCCCAGCAGCATCTACTACGCTTGCATTAAGCGTCACAAGCTGTGACTCTATCCTAAGCACGTTATCACCCAAATCGTCGTCATCAGACGATGACGTGGTCCGCATATCAGCCACCTTTTCCTCAGCGCGACGCAGTACAGGTCGCTCACGCTTAGAAGAAACTCCAGCAGATGTATCTTGCCCTGACGAAGAACGAGCTTCACTCGCATCAGCTTCATGAACACCCGAAAGCCCTCCGCCAGCTGGCTCTGAGCCTACATTTGCCACATCCGCAACTCCAGCAGGCGACTCTCCCAAGGAAAGCTTTACCTTGCCAGCATCACTATGAGCAGTGACTATAACTCCACCACGACCAAGCTGCCCATAGACAGCTCTCGCACTTCTAAGCCCGAGACTTACAAGTGCTTGCGCCGCCACAACGTTACTACCACTCAATGCCACATCAGCATCTAGATCCGGTACTAACACTAGTTCGATATCTCCGACACGGCTACGAGCGAAAACTTCAGCCGAAACACCATCTACTCGAATGTTACCGACGTCACTCAGCAAACGTAGCTGCGTCCCACGAGGTGCTCTGACAAACAAATCAATCTTCTCTCGCTCAGGACGCGTACTAATGCTCAACTCCTTGTCCGTCTGAGATACACGTAGCTCACTGCTGCTCACTCCTCCTACACCTTCCCTTACCGCTCTGACCTCAACTGTTACCGTATTGCTCAATTCCACCACCAGATTTCCTCGCAAGTTCTCCAGACGAATCACAGCTCTCGCCGGAAAAATTTCCCCCTGCCTGCGAGACTGCGCCAACACACAAAGCGTTATAGCTAACAAGCATCCCACTACTTTGACCATCTCCTCACTCCCTTTTTGCTCTCCCTGCGTTTATATTGTCCTCCTAATATAGAGCTTTGCCCATAAAAACAGTTGCTTTACCAAAGCTCTCGCCTAGCCATAACTTTCCTGTCAACCGTGTCCGTCTTTATTAGTAATTTAATATAGCGCAATGCCACAACTTCAACTTTACTTGCTGGTTATCTATAATATTTTGCCAGCTAAAACTCCCCAAAGGAGATCAAAATATGAAAATAGCAGCACTTTTATTTCTCTCGGTTTTAACAACCAGCAGCTTCAACGAAGAAATAGTCAAGCGAGGTGCCGAAATAGGCAACTCACCTCAGGTTGAACTGGCACAACTGATAGCTAATCCAAACGAATTCCTAGGCAAGAAGGTAATCATTGAAGGTACTGTAGAAAGACTCTGCCAAAAGAAAGGCTGTTGGGTGCAAGTAACCGCCCCTGGAGCCAAGAAAAGACTACGAATCACTTTCAAAGATTATGCCTTTTTCGTGCCCACTGACTCTACCAAAGGTAAGCACATAAAAGCAGAAGGCGAACTCGTCGTCAAAACCCATACTCGTAGCGAAGCCGAACACCTAGCTAAAGAAGGCGTTACACTTCAAAACAATCCCGATGGCACTGCTACAGAAATACAGTTTGTAGCCACCGGCATCGAGCTTAAATAAATCGCTCCCGCACTAAGGACAAGGCAACTATGCAATAAAGCTTTTGACTCTTAACTAAGACCCCATAGTTGCTATCACAGTGCATTACTGAATAGATCAGAGCAAAAACAAGTCTCGAAGCAGTACCGATCGTGGTGTATTAGCCACTCATAACAGTAAGATAATTATGGCTTAAAGAGCAACTAGATAAACAAGTTAATAGCAAAATCGGAGGAACACGATGAATTCTCCTTACATTTATGAAGTTGAAGTAGAATGGCAAGAAGAACGTACTGGTTTACTAAGATCCAAAGGATTACAGACGCTAGAAGTCAGCTCTCCACCTGAATTTCACGGCCGCAGCGGACTGTGGACACCAGAGCATTTGTTTGTAGCTTCGGTCAACTCCTGCTTTATGCTGACATTCTTAGCCATAGCCAAGCTTGCAAAGCTAGCGTTTGAAAGCTTTTCCTGCTATGCCTCAGGCAAGCTAGAGCGCGGTGACTATTCGTTCAAATTTACCGAAATAACCCTTCGCGCTAAGCTTAAACTAGCAAACGAATCCGACCGCGAGCGTGCCCGTCAAATCCTCGAAAAGGCAGAAAAGAAGTGCCTCGTCTCAAACTCTATAAGGCCGAAGATCTATTTAGAGTGTGATATCAGTGCTTAGCCTAGTGCTTAGCTTATTTGCAAGAAGTACAAGAAATAAAAGAGGCTAGCCAAGCTGGCTAGCCCCTTCTAGTTCTTATGAGCTTTCGCTACCTCAGCGAAACTGTATCTATTCTGAAGGTTGTAATCAGCGAAGAATCAGTCGATACTCGGAACTGTATCCTCACTGTTTGTCCCTTGTAGGCAGAGACGTTCAGAGTTCTCTGACTGTAGACACCAGCAGTACCCTTGTCTAGATTGCTGTATGTAGCTAGCGTCGATAGCAACGTGCCGCTGGTGCTTCGTACTTCGACGAATAATCTGTCATACTGAGTAGTAGTTGATGTCTCAGACGAGCTTACATTCAGGTAGAAGGTCAACGTACCGGTAGCCGTCGAAGGTATGCTCACCTGCTGATAGTACTCGCCAGTAACGCTGTTTGCAGCACCCATATAGATGTAGCCCGTACCAGCGTGCGGATAGTTACCATTGGAGGTATACAGTGCACCGCTGCCAGAGCCTACCCACGGTGATACGCTGCCCTCAAAGCCGCCATTCACTATAAGTTCGGTACCACCACCGCCACCGCCGGAAGAACTTACCGTTAGAGTAACAGGCACGGTCACAGGCGAGTTAGTAGCACCAGTAGCAGTAATCGTAATGGTTGCATTGTAAGTACCAGCAGCAAGACCACTTATATTAACAGAGGCCGTCACATTCGAAGGAGCCGTACCAGAAGTGCTTGAAAGCGTCAACCACGCAGCATTGTCCGAAGCTGACCAGTTCAGCGTGCCACCGCCAGTGTTCGTGATGCTGAGCGTCTGAGAAGCTGGGTTAGAACCACCAGCCGTAGCGCTAAAGCTCAGGCTCGATGGAGAAACGCCGATCGTAGGCGAAGCAGATGTCCCAGTATTTGCGTTATAGATAACCAGTGCAAAGTCCTGATCTGTAGTGTCGCTGTTTCCAGGTACCCCATCACCAGCTATGTTAGTAGCTCTTACCGTCACCGTGAAGTTACCCGAAACACCAGCAGGTAGGAAGACTGACTCGACGTTGTTCTTAGAATCAGCCGTGCCACCCGTAGTAGAGTTAGCACCGGAAAAGACGTTCCCTCTGTAAGTTGTGCCGTTAATAGTCACTTCTAGGTCAAGATTGTTTACCCAAGGAGCACCAGTCGTCGGTCCAGGAGCATCAGTCCAAGCTAAGGTCACGCGGAACGGCTGACTAGTGTTAGCTACAGAACCAGTAACCGTGTACGTCTCACCCGTAGCACCCAGCGTTTGGGTCTGATCTACAAGTATTCTGGGAGTAGAGTCAAACGCCCGGCCGAGATCCATACGACCCATACCTTGATTGTTTGACGGCAGCGTATCGTTCGCACCAACACCAGTCATATAAGTAGCCGAGTTCATCAAGTACGCCTTCACCATAGCAGGGCTAGGCGCCGGCCTACCTTTGTTGAGGAAATCTTGATAAAGTAGCGCTGCTCCACCAGCAACTGCAGGGCAAGAGTGTGAAGTACCGCTTGACCAGCCGTAAAGCGTCTGCCCGGACGGCCAGTACTTGTTGCAAACGCTGCTTCCATCATAGTTCGATTGCGGTACACCTGCCTGAATGTGCGTACCAGGAGCCATAATATCAGGCTTAACGCGACCATCACCACCAGAAGAATTGACCGGCCCTCGGCTCGAAAAATTAATTATGTCATTCGCATTATCAGCGCCGCTGTTGCCCACAGCACAACCATCCGTACCTGTCTGACGATAGTTCTCGCTTGCACCAACAGTGATAACATTCTTAGCTGTCGCAGGGCTGCTTACGGTATTCGCTGCAGAGCCATCATTACCAGCAGCAAAGACCACTATCAGCTGCTGATTACCAGAAACGCCACTTTGAGCATCACGCACTATGCGGTCAAACTCTTGTGCGTAGCTGTTGTACCTGCGATTAGAAGTACCAGTGTAACCCCAAGAGTTGGTTGATATCCTCGCACCTTGACCGTAAGCTGTGTTCTCCCACGACGTAGGATTCGAGCTACCACTGCCGAAGATTGCAGTAGCCCCAACTCTTGCCCACGGGGCTATGCCAAGGCCATAGTTATAACCGAGAGAGTCTTCATAAGCGCTGCCGGTACCATCGTTATACCCAGCAACTATGTGAGCATCGAGGAAACCGTGCCCTCCTTGTGCTCCCGTCTGGTTGGTCGGATTGTTCTGAAAAGCTACGCGGCTGCTTGGAAGATCGGGATGCCCAGTAAGCGAGTACGCATCGTCTACCACGTTGACGCTAAAAGAGGTAAATTGAGAACTATTAAATCCTTTGCCAGAAAGCCAACTCAAGTAGCCAGGCCCTGAAGGAGCGCTACCCGAAAGATTGCCAGCTAGTATTTGCCCTTGGGCTTCATCTAGCAAACGACGCTCGCCACGCTCATCTATACCAAAGACATTATCAAGCTTGGCTATTTCAGCTAGCTTCGCAGCATCTACCGTCAACTCACAGTTGTGATAGTTGAGTACCTGATAGGATTGCTCAAATTCAGTAGCAATTGCTCTCAAGGTAGCCATCGTCGATTCAGCTTCAGGACCGTCTATAACTTGTACGACTACCTTAATCGGAGTACCAGCTGGTAGCTGACGCATTGCTCTTAGATCTGAGGAAAGCCTAAAGGCCGGTTCATAATCACCTACAAACTGGATATAATCTTGCTGCTGCTTCAGTACGGCAAGGCTAGCTGCAGCATAGTTGTTAGCACGTACGACATAGGCGTTTGATGGCATGTAGCTTACTATCTCAGCCCCAGTCGCACGCAGAGCGTCCAACCAAGAATCTTGAATCGGCCCTACGAACTGTACAAGATACAGTCCACTTGTAGGCGATGTGCCCTTACGCAACGCCTGAAGCATTTCGCCTTTCCGTAGGTCTGCAGGAAGAGCATTATAAGTGGCATCTGGATTAGTAGTGTCTAGAATATAACCGTTCAAAGCAATTAGGTTCTGATCGTCACGTATTGGAACCGGCAAAGCATAAATTTGAGAGCGACCACCTATAGCGTTCTCATCAATGACAAGCATCTTATAGCTGCCGTAGTCAATCTCGTTCACTATAGCGTTCTGAGCACGAAGTGAGTCATAGAGAGCCTCATTCGTGTTGTCTATAAATACTTTATGTAAACTGCCGCCATTTATATATGCCTGAGGCATAGCATCCACGCTAACCTCTGTCCCTGCAAGACTACCACCCAGCTGCTTTGGATTACCTTCCTGTAGCGATGCCGTGCTGCTATAAAGCAGTACCGCCATCACTATTCCTATCATTAGCAATGCTATCCGCTTCATCCTTATCTAGTTCTCCTCTTTATACCAAGATCTCAAATATTACCCATCCTACTAAGCAAATTTCGTGCCATTCGTTCTTTACTGCCATCTCAATATACCAAAATGCTGAACAACCATTCAGTTACCGAGCTCACCCCCACCAACCTACAGATTACTCGGCATAACAAACTTCGAATAAAGTGTATACTAGATATACAGCATATGTGCCGAAGGCTTCTATTTCTAGGGTTTAATCCAGATTTATGAACAATTTAGCAAAATAGACAAGTTACTTGTCGCCAGTCAACTAACTTGACAGTTGCAAGAGTGGAAAGCAGGCGCGTAGGAAAGCTGAGAAGTTTTATCGCAAAATAGATGGTAGCAATATTAAGCTTGGAGGTCTTTAAGCGAGCAGTTGCTTCATAAAGCAAAAGAGGCTCCGGCAGAGGAAAGCTGCCGGAGCATTTGCGCGAGGTTTCATCCAGGTCTCACCGCATGTTTCAATCTAGGTTCTATCTAGAAGGTGAAGCCAACGAACCGCTGCGGCGCTTTGGCACAAGCTGTACAAGCTTCTCGCTAGGATCGGATTTTACTCCGAGCTGCTTGAGAACACTCTGCTGATACATCTTCTTCATCATCCTAAGCTCATCCTTAGCAGTCATTGGTTTATCAGTCTCACGCTGACGTACAGCAGCAGCAGCTTCTGGATTTACCACTAAACTATGCTCATAGGAATCCAGTTTGACGTTCTTGTTGTTGGCAAAGATCTCGTGCCGGCCATATTCCTTGTACCACTTAGCCACGGTGGCGTTCTGGTACATGTCTTCTATTATGTTGCGCCAGCCTATACCGGTATTGTAAGCACAGAAAGAAATTTCACCTTCCTGAGTACCGTACGGAATGATACACATCTCGGTGCGACGAAAGTCATAGTTGAATAGATCCTGAAACCACATACCCGCTACAAACAAGAAGTTCCAGGGATCAGAACGTCTCTTCTGGATATCCTCCATAGTCCGTTTGCCGTCTACACGGCCATAGTTTTTACCAGTAAGTCCAAAAGACTTGTCAAACTTCTTGAGCATGTCGAGCAAGGAAAAGCTCTTTGGGGCGCCATAAGGATCATAGTTCTTCAGCAGCGCCAAGGCCATCATGAAGTTAGACATCCACTTGCCTCGACCTGCATCAGTAATTTTCGTCATATCTTTGACCAAACCAGATATGTTCAAAAATTGCGGTACTGGAGCCATTTCCTTCGTCTCTTTATTAATCATAAGCGCTGTGCCTACCCCACAATTCGGATGGCAACCACAGCTGACCTGCCCCCATTCTGCTTTAGGCCCATGGACCAGATCCGCAAAATCGGCAAAAGCTCCCATTAGTGACAGTGGGAACCAGTCGCGGGTAGGCTCTGTAAGCCCCGTCTGCTCTTTCACGTCCCTTGCTAGATGAGACAGCGTATACCGCTGCCGCATGCGCCGTTCATCTGTAATATCCTCGTCACGACCGGTAAAAGAAACAGGTTGGAAGGCTAGAAAAGCTATCTTCTTGGGATTATCGAGCGCAAATTCAATGATCCGTCCCACCTGATCGTTATTTACACCATTGACGAGCGTAGTTACTAAGACTATTTCTATGCCAGCTTCGTGAATATTGTTGATAGCACGAAGCTTCACATCGAACAGATTTCCTATATGACGATGGCTATTTGCGTCATTACCTATGCCATCAAACTGCAAATAGACATACCGCAGCCCGGCTTCAGCAGCACGACGAGCAAAGTTTATGTCCTTTGCAAACTCTATCCCATTAGTAGCAGCTTGTACACTGTTATAGCCTATCCTTCTAGCATAGGCTATAGCATCAAGAAAGTAGGGCGACAAAGTAGGCTCGCCACCCGAAAACTGAACCGATAGCTGTCTGCGTGGCTTGATAGAAATCGCGTTATCCAGTATTTCCTTAATATCATCCCAGGACAACTCATGCACGAAGCCCACCTGGTTTGCATCCATAAAGCAAGGATCGCACATCATGTTGCAACGGTTGGTAAGATCTACAGTAAGTACCGCTCCACGACCGTACTTGATAGTGCTGCTACCGTGATTGTGTAACTTCTCATCGTTATGAGCTCGGATATCACGACCAGGAAAATTAGCCTCGATATGCGCCAAGAACCTGGCATCTATAGCCATGATGTCCTCAAACTTCCCATGTATAGGACACTCCTTGACCATCCAGATTTGATTATCACGCTCGATAATCTGCGCCTTTATCTCGCCTACCTTTTCGTTAATAAGTACCCGGTAGTCTACTTCACCGCTTAGTATTGCAGCTCTAGCCTCTTTCACGCACTTAGGACAAAGCGAATCAGTAGTACGTGGCCAACCTAGTACCGGCTTGCTCTTTTGCCAAGACTTGAGCATCGGCTTATCAGACCATTTGGGAATAAAAGCCGCTCCCGGCCTGAATTGGTTGAAGAACTGTATGGCGTCGAACGTCTTTCCAGCTACTACGCTTATTCCCTTTTCCAAAGCTTTCTTCAAAGAACTCATTTATCCCTCTCCTTCCACGAAACTTCTTGGGAGGCTCGCACACCTTCCTGTTAATTACTCAGCATTTACCACCTGTAACTTCTTCTTGACCTTACCCGGCGTGAGCGCCGAACGCCTAAGTTGCACAAGCTGAGGCGCAGCTTCTAAACCAGCAGCAGGATCGGGCAAAGTCTGTGGATTACGCCAGTTATCCAACGTAGCCACCTTGTGCACACACGCCACAGTACAAAAAGGAGCACAGTCCTTCTTCGTGTAATACTCCCTTCGGATGTCCTCGCGAGTGTATTCTGACAAAGGAACGCCCGGATAGCCACGACGCTGAGAACAGTAGTGCACAAGCCCATCCTCGCAAACGTACAAATACCGACTGCCAGCTCGACAACGCCAATCATTTGGCTTGCCTGCCGCTAAGTTGTCCTGAAACTTGTTAAACCGAGCATAGCTTGTCTTACCCATCCGACGTAGCTGCTCAAATACTCTCTGTTCCAAAACACTTAGCTTCGTCAGCTGCCCCCGTCCGTCGTGTATGATCCCTACCGTAGTCGAAAAACCTAGCTCCACTGCCCGCTTACCTATGGTAAGTGCATCTTCGGGATTCCTTACTCCACCACCTATTACAGAGTTGATGTTCACTCCAAAAGTGGCATGCTCATAGAGCATCCTTAACTTCTTATCGAGCACCTTTAGACTCTTTACCGAAACCTCATCCGGCTCGATGTTATCTATACTGATCTGCATGTAGTCGAGCCCTGCAGCATTGAGCTTCTGTATCCTGTCTACTGTCAACAAATAGCCATTAGTTATTAACCCTACCAGCAGGCCCGAACTACGAGCATGCGCCACTAATTCTTCTAATTGAGGATGTAATAGAGGCTCGCCACCACTAAAGACCAGCGCAGAAAGCCCTAGCCTTGCCAGATAGTCAATTCTATCCTTCATGACTTCGACTGGCACCGGCTTCGAATAATCATCGAATTCGTTGCAGTAACCACATGCCAGATTGCAACGACGAATAGGTATGACGTGCGCAACTACCGGATGCTCGGTAAATAGTAACCCCTTAGCTATTAACTTCAGCTCACGGTATTTCCTGTGCAAAGGATCTCTGTTCGGTACTTTCCCAGACATACCAGCTTCCAGCTCTTCACGAAAAACTTCACCTTGAACTATCCTTGATTCTTATACTAAGCAAACAACATACCACTAATAGAAATGAACGCTAAACCTAACGTAAACAATAAATTAACAGATACCAATGAAAAAACGATCATTATACCCCGAAGATAATATCCGTGTCATTTAGATACACATAGTTGTAAATCAAGATTTATCAAGTATTTACATCCAGTGTATTTGCGATCTCTCAGAGCTTATCTGCCTTTTTTGTGTGTCAAATAGCTACACGAGAAAAGGCCTTGATTGCTGGTAGCGTATCATATTGATACGCTACCAACTCCGTAGCAGCTCGGTCTAGCGACGATAGTAAGGGTTTGTTCCGGTCTCATGGTCGGTAACGTCGAGAACTTCGACTATTTGAGGATACTTTTCGCGAATGATTCGCTCTATACCCATCCTGAGCGTGGCATCGGCAGCTCCACACCCGTGACATCCACCCCGCATCCTGACATATACAGTATTCGGCTTGACATCCACAAGCTCTATATAACCACCATGAGCAGCTACATCAGGATTTATTCTCGTATCTATTATCTCACGCACCTTCTCCCTAAGAACCTCCACCGGAACAACAGAAGAAGGGTCAAGATATCCACGTATAGACATCCCTATCTTGCGCCCAAGAATCCTCCAGTCTTCATCGGTCTTCTTAGTAACCGTAACCACGTTGTCAGTAATCTCTACCTTCGCTATGCTATTAAGTGCAAACAGCGCCTCACCTAGCTTCTCGCCTCGCGCTTCCTGAGGGCTGTTGTAGACGACCGACCCTGCATAGACCGGACGATCGACTGTAAAACGACAGATGTTTATATCATGCCTATCTACGTCAGCCCTTATCTGTATTTGGCTCATACACTACTCCTTGTAACCTCCGAAAAGGGTCTTCGCAAATTATAAAAACTCAAATAGAATATATCGAGCTGCGATTGCAGGATTCTTCCAAAAAACACTGCTCCTAGACAAAAGGTCAACATGCAAGCTCCTAATACTGCCTTAAGCGCCGACATACATCACCTCTATAAACTCGCAACAGGATTCTGGGCTTCCGGCGTGTTGTTTGCTGCCATCAAGCTCGACTTGTTTAACAAACTCGGCGAAAACGATTATACCCTCGACACAATAGCACGTAAGATAAAAGCCAACAAACAGTGGACAGAAAAACTTCTCCTAGCCTGTACCGCTCTCGGTCTCTTGGTACGTCAAAACGGAAGATATAAAAATAGCCATCTGGCCGCCGCATACCTCCTAGAAGGCAAGCCATACTACCAAGGTGACCTGTTCAAGCACTTAGCAACCCTATGGAACAGATTTGGCTCGCTTGACTCTACAATTGCCACCGGCAACAGAAGCGAAACTATGACCGGCGGTAATGAATGGATACTTAGCTCACATAGCATCGCCATAAGTGGCTATGCTGAACTGCTCGCTCGACAACTAGACCTATCAAACCGTTCCAAACTATGCGATATAGGTGGCGGAACAGGTACATACTCGGCAGTTCTATGCCTAAAATACCCACATCTACAAGCCGTAATTGTCGAAGATCCAGAAGTCGTACCACTAGCCAAACAGTTTATTGCCCGCCTCGGTCTAGAACACCGTATCGAGGTAAGACCCTGCAAGCTGCTATACGACGAGTACGGTAGCGACTATGATGTAGCCCTCATATCAGGCGTCTTACATGGCCTAAGCGAGCGAAACTGCAAGAAACTGCTTTCCAAAGCTCATCGCTCACTACGCGCCGAAGGACTATTAATCCTGCAAGAAATACTACTCGACGAAGATGACCCACAGCCTCTACCTGCCCTCTTTAGCCTAAATATGACCCTAGGAGCAAGCTACAGCGAAGAACAGTTACTTGCCTGGCTCTACGCAACAGGCTTTATCAAAGCAAAAGTAGAACCAATACAAGGAGGTCTTTGGTTGAACCATATCATCACCGCTATAAGACCATAGCTCAGCTACCCTAATTATTCGGTCATCCAGAGACCTTGCATAGCACAATGAAGATTATCAGCTGGAACGTCAACTCTATCAGAGCCAGACTGCAACGCTTACTTGCGCTGCTAGACAGACATCGCCCCGACGTAGTGTGCCTACAAGAGACTAAAGTAACAGACGAAGAATTCCCATCTAGAGAGCTTTCCGCCGCAGGCTACCACACCCTCTATACAGGACAGAAAGCTTATAACGGTGTAGCCATACTATCGCTCAAACCTGCAACAGATAGCCAGTATAACTTAGCCGATGACGAAGAAAAACGATTCTTGGCCGCAAAGATCGACGATATATACATCCTGTGTATATACGCCCCAAACGGACGTGAGCTAGATTCCCACTACTACTACCAGAAACTCAACTGGTACGAAAAACTTTACAACTACCTCCAAACGAACTTCCACCCAACAGACAAACTGATCTTGTGCGGAGACTTCAATATAGCGCCTGATGACAGAGACGTCTGGAATCCTCAACTCTGGCAAGGCCAACTGCACTGCAGCGAGCCTGAACGCACCGCTCTGCGCAAACTCTTCAACTGGGGACTGCATGACGCGCTCAGACTAAAAACCGACGCCACTGGCATCTATAGCTGGTGGGACTACCGCTCAGGCTCCTTTTACAAAGGGCATGGCTTAAGAATCGACCTCATACTAGTTACAGATACCTTAGGCCAGCAACTCTCCAAAGTAACCATCGACAGAAATGAACGCAAAGGTTCAAAACCTTCTGATCACGCTCCAGTGATCGCCACTTTCGACTTAAGGTACTGAATCTTTCTGCGGCGACATCTCTTTTTGAATGGATATTATGCGCGCTATACCAGCCGCATCTTCTATAACAAAAGAAACGCTATCACCAGCAGATAGCCCTTCAATCATCGCCGGATCTACGGTAAAACTCATCGTCATGGCATCCATGTAGCCAGGAATCTTCTCATGGTTGATGGTAATCTTACCAGCCTTGGCATCCACAGCTTCAACTCGACCTCGAGCTTGAAACTTACGCACTACAACCGGCTTAGGTCGTTCGTTTGACTGCAGCTGACTGCCACAACCTGCTAAGCTAAACACTAACAAAAATAAGAAAAATCGCATCTCACTACTCAAAACTCTAGCCCATACGATATCTCATAAACGAGGCTAAATATGCTCCTAATTTTGGCGCTAATATAACGAAATAGCTGATTACAAGCAATCGAACAAAGTAAATCCTAAACCAGTAAGATGTCTCCTAGCATTGCCGCACTATGGGTTTTTCCCTCGATATCTCAAGCACAAGATCCACACAAAAAACACTACCTATAAACGTATATCAATCACAAAGGCTTTGATGCAGTGCAAAAAGACGCATTTGCTGTAGGATCGATAATAGTTAACAAAAAGCTAGCTTCCGCAGATGTATCAACTCCAGAACTACTTACCTGATGATAAAGCTAAAGAAAGGCTACTTCGCCCGAAGGCGACGACTGAGACTACAGAGTACTCAAAGCACACCTGCAGTTTCTAAAAGCAGGTAAGCTTACGCTATGCGCTGCCTGTCACCAAAAAGCTGAAGACTTAGTCTTCAGGAGTTATTTTTACTCACCGCAGAATAGCGCTTGACCAGCAAACCTGCCAACACCGTCAGAATCTGTAGCGATTTGCCTACGCCATGCACAAAACGTGCTGCTGCTATCGGCTGAGAAAGAAAACTACGCAGCACCTTGTAACTATCGAGCTTATACTCAGGCGTTATCGCCTGCGATAGATCGGGCAGATCTCTGAGCGCATCGTCGCTGATTACTCTAGCAACACTTACGGCTACCCCACTGTTTGAAGCTACTTCAAGTATGCCGTAGCTTTCCATATCTACAGCTATGGCCTCAGCAGAAAGAAAGCTCTTCTCCCAAGTGCTACACACCATCTTTGGCAGCGTAAGCCCTACACCTACGCTCACACGCAAAGGCGTATCCCTAAGATAGGTCACCACCTCTTTGTGGCTAACAGAAAAGCTACGCCCTTTTTCGTCTCGGCAAGCCGAATAAACGACGACTTCACCTACAGTCAACGCCTTCGATAGCGCTCCGGCAAGACCCAACACGAGCACTGCCGTCGGCTTATACTGACAAAGAGCCTGTTGCAGAACAAAGCTTGCATTTTCACTTCCCATGCCAGTCATTAGCAAGCTAACGTCCTGCCTACTAGCAGGCATAGCGCGCCGCACGGCCCACAGTTCAGCCTCAGTCGCTACTAGCAGTAACAGCATTTAGACCAACGCGATCTAGAAACTTAAACAGCCGCTCGAACTGATACCTCCTAACAAGCTTACTCATTTGCTCAGCTATCTGCTCGTCATACTTCTTTATGAGAGTTATCACTTCATGAGCTTGCTCAGTATCGCCAAGCAGCAATGCTTCACGTAGACTGTCAAGATAACTCTTTGGGATTTGCTGTAAAGTCTCCCGGCCAAATACCGCAGAAGTATCCTGTGAATCTGTAAGCCCTTCCATATCCTCACAGATGAACTCACACTGCAGATGCTTGGCTAAGAGGTCAAAAAGCATCTCCTCCCTAAAAGGTTTCATTACAAAGCCATCGAAGTCAGAATTGAGCATTCTTTCCTCGTCTAGCTGGAAAGCACTAGCTGTCATAGCAATTATTTTAGTGCTCGTTATCCCATTCTCACGCTCAAGTCGCCTAATAAACGCCGCTGTTTCGTAACCATCCATTTCAGGCATCCGCAGATCCATCCAGATAAGGTCTGGACTCCACTGCCGCCAAAGTTCGACAGCTTCATAACCGTTAGTCGCTTCCCTTACTGCAAATCCACAAGAAGTAAACAATCTTGATAGTAGCTTTCGGTTGTCCACATTATCGTCGGTAACCAAGAGCTTATATTCTCGCTGTCCAGCAGCAAGTCCTTTGACACGAGTTCGATGCACAGCTCTTATTGAAGACTCATCCACCACCTTCAACCGCACCGAAAACTCAAACTTCGTCCCTTTCCCCACCTCGCTACAAACAGTTATATCTCCCCCCATCAACCTTACAAAATCACGACTGATAGCAAGCCCCAGCCCTGTGCCTTCCTTCGAGTTGCGACCACTTTCGGTTTGAACAAAAGCCTCAAATACTTTATTTATTTCCTCTGCAGCTATGCCTTGCCCTGTATCTTCTACGGCAAAGTAGAACCTATCCTCCCTGTAGCAGATGCTGACCCTGACATACCCCTGCGAGGTAAATTTAAAAGCATTACCTATGAGATTTATAAGTATCTGCCTCAGCTTACGCTCATCACCACATACAAACTTCGGCACATCCTCAGGAATATGAAAATCAAATTTCAGATCCTTACTTTGCGCCTTTAGAAGAAACATCTCCTCTATAGAACGCAACATCCGATAAAGGTTAAACTGCTGCTCCTCGAGGGTCATCTTTCCAGCTTCTATTTTTGAAAGCGACAGCACGTCATTTATCAAAGCTAGAAGATGCTCGCCACTACGCAGAATTACCCGAACGCTCTCAGCTTGCTCGGTAGTAAGCTTCCTGTCGCGCCCAAGTAGCTGTGCAAAACCTATGATCGCATTAAGCGGTGTACGAAGCTCATGGCTCATGTTTGCCAAAAAGAGCGTCTTTGCATGACTTGCCTCAAGAGCCTTTTGTTCTGAAATCTTCAGCTTCTCCACCGTCTGCTCCAACTCTTTCTGTATACGAAGCAATTTCTTCTGCCCTGCATCACCTAACCGAGTTATCTTAATCCCATGCCTTACTAATTGCTTGTATTTCTTCACAAAAGCTCTGTAACTTGCTATTAACTCCTCCTTCGTTACGTCTTCCCTCTCTAAAAACAGCTCCGCCTCTTCAGCAGCCACGAGCTCATCCTCAAATATACTTTCTGCGTTACTCGGAAAATTTAACTCTTTCGTCTCACGCATGTAGTAACTAGCGTCAACCTAGAAAGAAATGAAGTTAAAATGCAAAGACAAATCCTCTGCAAACTCCTGACCACTCTCTAGCATATCCTCATCATCCTCTTGATAATACCAATTAAGTGAGATCTGCCTTCCTTGAGCATGCGCTTGTTCTAACATTTCCAAAATGTTCAAGATACACTTAGAAGAGCTAGTATTAAAATAGTCTAGTTTAAAGTTAAATGTTATAGGATGATCGGTTTCTGAAAGATACTGCTGCAACCAGCTGAACACTGGTTGATAAAATTTCATAGAGTTTTCCGGATAAGACTCTCCAGATATTTCCAACACCCCAGATGCAGCATCGAATCTAACAGCAGGCGTAGCTCTCGTCTTTTCTATGAAAAGATTTTCCATACTACCTCACCCTCTTTTTTCTATAGTAGCAGTAAGAGTAAAGAATAAACGTGAATCATCTATCCGGCTAACCTCATGCTCAAGAGGCCTATCAGATTTACGTGCTATGTCTATCAGACCCAGCCCTGCACCTTTGCTGCCTTGCTGCTTAGCTGCACATTTGCGCCTCTCGTTATAAAACTCCTTAAGCTCTTGCTCATTCAGTGAGTTAATATGCGTGCAATACTGCGTCAGGTGTTCAGCTTGCTCACTATCCACCAAGTTGCCAGAGCTAATCAGATAGCAATCAGTAGTCTCAGTAACTACTATTATTCCAACACCTACCAACTCACCATTGTTGCTAGCCACAGGTTCTCTTTCCACAGAATAATGCAAGACGTTTTGCGTCATCTCCACAAAAATTGAAAATATTTTCTTGAACTTATTGTCTAAGCCTAGACCGCTTTTCACAACGGTGCCAAGTTCCACCAGTATGCCTTGGGATATAGCACCTTTGAAAGCAACCCAGATCCTCTGATCACACATTCTTTTATGGAATAGGAGCAGTTCTTCATGAGTCATATCTATACCCAACATCTACCCTCAATCGGCTATAAGACCTTACACTAACGCATAGCCTGCTAGCCACACATTTCTAAAATTAGTAAGACATAATGACAGATTATACTTCAAAGTAACTTAAAGTATACAAAAAACACACAAAAATGATTGGGATCGATACATTTACCAAACAGCCTGCCTCCCAAATCGACGCTCGATGTAGCCCCACCACGCCTCACTTCCACCCAGAGCCTATACACATAGGCATACTAAAATGTCAAGACAACTCCTTGCGGTCAGTAACGATCTAGCGGCACCAGAAGCCTAAAAGCATCAAGACTCTTAAACCAAGCAACATTGATTCCTAGAATACCCCTGAGGTGCCTGCCGCTCGTCGAGCACAACCTGCTCCCCCTGGATCCTCAAGCCATTCAGCTCTTCCTTCGCTTACACCAACTCGCCAATGGCGAAAGCACCACCCCAGGACAACCAGCAACAACACAATACCATTGCCCACCAAAACCAAAATCCAAAACTGCGAAAGAAAGCGGGAGAAAGATTCAATGGTCACATATTGCCCTGTAACCGCATCATGCCACACTTCAACGCAAGTCCCCGGCGACCAACGCTTGGCCTCTTCAGCCGACACATATTTGTCGAGCCGTACACAACTACCTCCGTGTTCAATTTCGATCCAACTTACCTGAGGATCGACATAACGCGCCCGAACGACGAGATTTAGCTGTTGCCCTTCGCCTTCTGCCATGTGCATGCACAAAGCCGCATCCTGCATCATTAAATAAGCAACCGGAGCAGCAACAGCCAAAGCACCCAAGAGCCAACGGAAACCTAGGCTGCCCCACCAGCCTTTGATTATGAAGTAAACAAGTAACAGCAAACACACTGCGATCCAAGCTAGAAACTTCCAATTCATCAAACGGCAATACCACGTCTCGATTTCCACCTTGTACCTCTCTGACTAGTTTGGATGACCCTACTACTTCCCACAACAGACTTTAGCCAAGAGACAGTGAGTGCCTCGGGTCTTCAGTTGCCCTTGTTCCAGCTCGCTATGCATTACAAACGTACTGCCAAAGAGTCGAGCACTTTCAGACAGCACACCTTCCAAGAAACTCTTTGCGTGCAAGCAAGCCGTAAGCACCGTACCTACCTTCCACCCACTTCTAAACACTCTTGATCATCGCCTGGACAGCAGCACCTATTGCACATAAGCCTGCCGTAAAGCGTCTTTTATCCACTCATACCGCTCATCGTATCCCTTAATGGTATGAGGAAAGCGCCATACTACCGCAACACCCCCCATCGGTGGACGGTGTATGAGGCAATTTTTCAAGTCAAAATAACCTCCTTGACTTTTCAACCACGATGTTTCCGGTGTTAACTCCTTCTTTTGTAAAAATATCTTTTCCAGTAAATCAGCATCTGCATTCATGTCGAAATAGTATGCACAATGCAGTTCTATCCCCGGCCCGGGTGCCGAATCCACTAATATCATTTCAGCATAAATACAATATAACTCGTATTTGAGCGCCATAGCATACATAAGATCTTCTACCGCTTATGGGCTTTGCCGGAGCAAACAGATACTCAACACTGTCAAAAGTTACTGGCACAAAACCTCTTGAGGTCAGCCATTGCCTGATATCGCTCTCCCTTGAAACACGCGACAATATGACAACGACCAGCATGGAGACGATCCCCAAAAGGGACAGTCACTTTATCCCTTCGATGTGCCAAAAGATGATTGTGGCCGCCGCTGGCAATCAGTACATATGCATGTTTCGCAGAATTTATGTAAGTAATCCAGAAAAATATGGCAACCAGGATTAAACTGAGCACATACCATACAATCAACTGAATAAGAGCCTCACTCATTTATTATCAAGCCCTCAACTAGTGACGCAGATTGACTGCAAAAAGAAAACTAGATTGACTTCGACCAATGAAGCCAAATGGATAAAGACAGCGGACGAGGGCAACGGAGCCCACCTAGGATACCGACGCGTAACTACGAAGTGCTACCTCTAAGTACTTGTCGATGTCAGCCGGCATCGTAGAGTTTGCCTCTGAAGGCTTCCAACGTGCTCGCAGGCGGTTTGCAGCTTCGTGCTGTTCAGCAGAGAGTTTCGGAGCAAGAGCTTGCAAATTCTGCCGAGCCAAAGCGCTGTCGCTATCGGCTGCCCACGAGTATAAAGCAAATGCCACCACGTCGCTGCGAGCAACACCATCACCAGAAGAGTAGTTGGAGCCGAGATTGTTGGCTGCTGAGCGAGGCCGAAGTTAAAGTTGGCAGCCGGATGCCCTTGAGCCGCTGCACGCTTCCACCAACCTAAAGCTGAAGAAGAATCACCAACCTTACCAGGAACCCTTCGTCAAGTAGCATACCATAGACATATTGTGCCACCGCATCCCCTTGCTCGGCTTGACTTTGTAGCTGCTTCAAAGCCTCTGAGTTGCCTTTCTTCGCCTGTTCGTATAAATCTTTTATGCCTTCCATAATCCGCCCGCCCTACACCCTCTACCAATTGACTATTCTACAATCAAGCTTGGGAACACAAGAGCAGTCAGTTTTACCTATCAGCATAGGTGCCATGTGCTGTACCCGTCAAGCATGCTTCAAAGTTCTATTTCAATCTAGGCCTCACCTAACGAGAACTTGCACGTCAATCTACCAAGGTTCGACCTCTAGCTCCATAAGATCGCAAGCAGCATCCGTAGCCGCAAACACGCTACGCGCTTCACTAAGTAAGGGCGTAACATCAAGATATCGAGGACTAAAGTGCGTAATCAATAACTTCCGCACTCCAGCCTCAGCAGCTATCCTCGCTGCCTGCCTAGCAGTAGAGTGACCTCGCCGCCGAGCCTCGTGTGCCATGTCATCGGCATACGTCGCTTCATGTATCAAGAGATTTGCCTTGTATGCGAGTTCTACAGCAGCACTACACGGACGTGTATCTGTACAATAAACAAGACGCCGGCCAGGACGCTTTTCACCTACGACTTCACTACTGCGTATCAGCCGCCCATCAGCAAGCGTTACGTCATAACCTAACTGTAACTGACGATAGAGCGGCCCGGCTGGGATACCCAACTGCTTTGCACGTTCGAGATTAAACTTTCCAGGCTTGTCATCTTCAACCACACAATAGCCATAGTCTGTCACTCTATGGTCTAATTTACTGCAAAAGACACTGTAGCCGTCACCTCGGCTTACTAACCCAGACTCCACCTCCACTAACTTAAGCTCGAAGGAAAGCTTGAGATAAGAATATCGTAGTACGGCACCAAGCAGCTCGCGCAGGCCCGGCGGTCCGTAGACTACAAGCGGTTGCTCGCGATGCTGCAAACTCAACGTACCAAGTAGTCCTGGCAACCCATAAACGTGATCTCCATGCAAATGAGTTAAATACACGGCATCCAACTGTCCGGGCTTGAGCATCGTCTGCATCAGCCTGTATTGCGTACCTTCTCCACAGTCAAACAATAGCCACCGACCAGGAAATTGCACAGCTAGTGCAGAAACGTTTCTGTCCTTAGTAGGAGTTCCAGAACTCGTACCAAGCATCACGAGCTTCATCTCTCCTCCCACCCTAAGGCACACTCTACAGCTTTGCGCCACCTATCGTAGAGCTTATTACGCGCAGGCTCTTGCATCAAAGCAGTAAACACTCTCGCCCCTGCCTCGACGTTCGCCTTAATCTGCTCGATATCCTGCCAAAAACCACAACCTAAACCAGCTAGATAAGCCGCCCCAAGCACGGTCGTCTCTGTCTGAGCAGGCCGCAGCACACATCGATTCAGTATATCGGCCTGAAACTGCATAAGAAAGTCGTTCTTTGACACGCCTCCATCGACACGAATACTGGCAGCAAGTGGAAACGAAACATCTGACTGTAGTGCTTCCAACAAATCCCTCGTCTGATAGGCTATCGACTCCAGTACGGCACGTACTATATGAGCCCGAGTAGTCCTACGCTCTAATCCCACGATAACCCCACGAGCATACTGATCCCAGTAGGGGGCACCTAAACCGACAAATGCCGGCACAAAATACACCCCGGCACTGTCCGCTACCGAGCTAGCAATCTCTGCAGTCTCGGCAGCAGACCCTATAAGCCCTACGTCCCGTAACCAATCAACAGCAGCACCGGCTATAAAAACAGACCCTTCAAGAGCATATATCGTCTTACCCAAAGCTTGCCAAGCTACTGTCGTAAGAAGCTTGTTTTTTGAACGTACGACCTCTTCTCCCGTATTAAGCAAAACAAAGCAGCCCGTACCATAAGTAATCTTTGCTTGCCCCTGCTCAAAACACCCCTGCCCAAACAATGCCGCCTGCTGATCTCCAGCCATGCCAGCTACAGGTACTCCACCAAAAAACTCCCCCGTAGTCCTAGCTACAATCCCACTTGATGGTACTATCTGCGGCAAAATAGACCGAGGTATGTCAAACAAAGCCAGCAGTTCGTCATCCCAATCAAGCGTATGGATATTAAAAAGCATCGTCCGACTAGCATTTGAGACATCAGTGATGTGCGCCTTGCCACCACTTAGCCGCCAGACAAGCCAACTATCCACAGTTCCGGCAGCAAGCCTACCCTGAAGAGCTTTCTGCCTTGCCCCATCGACGTTATCAAGTAACCACCGAAGCTTCGTAGCACTGAAATAAGCATCAATAATTAAGCCCGTACGCTCGGCCACCAACTCAGCTTGTCCGGCCTGCAAATATTCATCACACAAAGCAGCACTCCTGCGGCATTGCCACACGATAGCAGGATAGATCGGATCCCCAGTCTGCCTATCCCAAACCACCACTGTCTCCCGCTGATTAGTTAAACCTATGGCAGCTATCTGGCGCGGTTCAACTTGAGCTTTGAAAAGTACCTCGTTAGCAGCCTCAAGCTGACCACTAAATATCTCCATAGGATCGTGCTCAACCCAACCAGGTCGAGGATAGTACTGTTTTAACGGTCTAAAAGCTACCGCTTTTATCAACCCATCGCTTGAAACGACCGCAGCACGCGAACTTGTAGTCCCCTGATCTAACGCTAGAACGTACATTTCCATCTCCAAGCAAAGAATCCTACCGTTCTAGAATAAACAAAACTCGCCAAAAATCCCACTCACCACAGAATTAACTCGAAGAGCTGTTGCCGGTCTTGCTTTTCTGACACGTGCATGAAATATTGTATTTAACGAGCTTCAACACGAGGTGTGTGTATGTTATTGAGCGAGCTGATCTATGACTGGAACAAAGCCGAAGCCGCCGAGTATCCCACGCATGCAGTGGAATTTGACGACGAAACCTTGCGCGACGGCTTGCAATCACCTTCTGTTACAGACCCGCCCATAGAAAAAAAACTTGAGCTACTGCACCTTATGGAGTCCTTAGGCATAGATGCTGCTGACATAGGACTTCCCGGTGCAGGTCCGCGAGCAAGGCAAGACGTGCTAAGGTTGGCAAAAGAAATAGCAGATAACCGAATGCGCATCCGCCCTAATTGTGCTGCAAGAACTGTCATCTCAGACATCGTTCCCATAGCCGAAATATCTCAACAAGTAGGACTCCCAATAGAAGTAGCTGCTTTCATAGGATCAAGCCCTATAAGGCAGTACGCTGAAGAGTGGACCATAGATAGAATGCTTAGGGCAACGGAAGAAACCGCCAAATTTTGCACTAAGCATGGACTACCTTTGTTCTACGTGACTGAAGATACTACTCGTGCACACCCAGAAACCCTCCGAAAGCTCTACAAAACGGCCATAGAATTCGGCGCAAGGCGTATCTGCGTAGCTGATACCGTAGGACATGCAACACCTAGTGGAGCAAAAGCTATAATCAAGTTCATCAAACAACTCGTCGCTGAAACCGGAGAAGCTGTCAAAGTCGATTGGCATGGGCACCAAGATCGAGGTCTCGGCGTAATAAATTCAATAGCAGCCTACGAAGCTGGTGCCGACCGTATACACGGAACAGCCCTCGGCGTAGGTGAACGCGTCGGAAATACTCCCATGGACCAGCTATTAGTCAATTTTCAACTTCTGGGATACATCGACCGAGATCTCACAGCACTAAAGAAGTATTGCGAAGTTACTTCTGAAGCCTTGCAGATTCCGATTCCACCCAATTATCCCGTAGTAGGCAGCGATGCTTTCCGAACGGCTACAGGAGTACATGCTGCGGCAGTGGTAAAGGCATTTCGCAAAAATGATGAGATGTTAGCTAACCTAGTCTACTCATCTGTACCTGCAAACCTATTCGGCCTCGAACAGATAATAGACATAGGTCCAATGAGCGGTAAGTCCAACGTAGTGTTCTGGCTAGAGCGCCGAGGAATAGAACCTACAGAAGAGCGCGTCGAAAGGATCTTCACAGCAGCAAAACGCTCGACTCACGTACTAACGACCGACGAAATAATGCAGTACGTCTAGAATTAAGGGAGAGTCGCAAATGAGTTTCAACATTGCTTCTGGAGAGTTCCAAAGATTAACGCAGCAAGCCATGGCGCAAGAACTAGCCATGCTGCTTACTACCTGCCAGTTCTTCTCGCTGCTGCAAAGCATCATGGCCGAGCAAGAGAACACCAAACCCAACCCCACGCTCAAAGAGCTACAAACCAGGATGGAAGAGTTGTCTTCGTTTGAAACATCCAGCGACAGCTCCATACTAGCAGAGGTGCATTACCTCATAAAACGCGTCCGAGCCACGTTAGCTATGATAGACGGACAAACAACAGTCTCGATGATACGCCGCTTCTTCGAGCGCATAGGTGAAAGCGATCTACAATCCCTTAAGCAAATCACAAAGTACTATATGAGTAAGCCAGCAAAAGATGAAAATGATCGCGACAAGATAGATCTGCTAGTTACACGGCTTTGCTCAGTGTCCGTAACCAGCGACAAAAACATGAAACTACGCAAAGTAATAGACAATTTAGAAGAAGAAATAGAACAACTATGCCGCAGTAAACGCGGTGCCGAACTAGAAAGCATTCAAACTGCTACCGTAGCCCGCTTGCAGCAGATAGGAAAGGCCATACTAGAGGCTCGCAGTTTAAACAACCTCATGGAGGGCAAATTGCTCTCGCAGTTTCGTGACTTCAAGATCTCATTAGGCGAAAACTTCTATTCACCTACTATATTAGCCGAAATAGTAAGGCTAAACGTCTCCATCCACAACAAATTCCAGGAACTGTACTATGCCGAACAAGCTCGGCTCAGAATGGAAACAGCTAGGCTGCTACGCACACCGAACACAGCTAACCCTCCTAAAATGGTTTTGGATTTCGCTCCTTCCCATCCTATGGTCACACAGCTCAACAACTTGACACTACAAATGCAACAACTACTACATGACCTTAAGAAAGGCCTTACCGAGCAGATACTGCAAAATCGTTCTGCCCGCGCCTCTATAGAAGCAGAAGGCTCTTCCCTCAGCATGCTAATAGCCTCCCTAGAAGACTCAATTAGGCGCTCACGCGAGTTGATCAAGGTATTACAAGATGTCTATAGTAAATTAGAAAGTATCCCTGAAAAGGAGCGTTGATGTACCTTTGTCTGCCGACTTCGTCGGCACAAACCACGATAGAAAAACTCATCCGAAATGCATCAGTAAATGCATGCATAAATATCTTAGAGCAAATAAGCAACAACGAGCTGATGCAAGAGCAAAAACTGCTATGTGGTTTTCCTGCTCCACCCTTAAAAGAGGCTGCTCGAGCCAAGCATATTAAACAACGTCTAAAACAATACGGTCTAGAAGCAGAACACGACTCTTGCGGCAACGTTACGGCAGTCCTAGCTGGTAAGAGCTCGGACTTTTGCTGCGTCTCAGCACACCTGGACACTGTAGGAAGCCACACAGTCGAAGTGCGTCAAGAAGGCAACCGTTATTACGGCTACGGTATCAGCGACAACTGCGCTGGACTGGCTGCACTGCTGGGTATTGCTGCAGCCATAACAAAAGCTAAGCTGCGCCCGCGCAGATCCATATTGTTCGCTGCAACCGTAGGCGAAGAAGCCGAAGGTGATCTGCGCGGATGCAAGTACCTTTTTGAGCAGGGAAAATATGCCGGACGCATTTCCTACTTCGTATCTCTTGACGGCCCTGGTTTGGAACAGATAGTTACAGTAGCTATTGGCGTACGTAGGGTTCGCGTCATAGTGACAGGTAAAGGTGGCCATAGCTGGCTGGATCGCGAAACGCCTAATCCAATACATGCAGCAGCACGTATAATCGCAAAACTAGCAGACTTGTCATATGACGGGTCAGCACTCAACGTATGTAAAGTAGGTGGGGGTTGTAACATAAACACCATTCCCACAGAAGCTTGGTTCGAAGTGGACCTGCGAGCCGATGACAACGAAACACTGGCCAAGCTAGAATTACACTTACAAGAAAAGGTCTTCGAAGCCCTAGCCGAAGAACATGCTCATCGTAGCAACGGACACCACCTACAAGTAAAGTTTGTCCCAACTGGAAATCGTCCTGCTGGACGACTAGCTAAATCTAGTCGCATAGTAGAACTTGCTGCTGAAGCTACCAGAGCTGTAGGTGCAAACCCTGTTTTCATCCCTGCCTCAACAGATTCAAACATCCCGCTTTCGCTAGGCATAGAAGCCGTAACCATAGGAGCCGGTGGCAACGGTGGAGCTTTCCATACGTCTCAAGAATGGTACGATCCTGAAGGTCGATACCTAGCTCTTAAGCGCGCGCTGTTACTCATTCTGGCACTAACAGGCTTACAGAAAGGAAAACTATGGGAAAATCAGAGCTCATCTTAGAAGAATTAATCTCTAAACGCCTGTGCCCTGGAGCAAATATTGACGCTATAGACCATAAGATATGGACACTCTTTGGCGAAACCTGGGCAGTACTATGCTCAGATATGAGTGGCTTTACCATCCGCACTGAGAGATTCGGTATCATCCATTTTCTTACGCTGATCTATGAAATGCGCCGGATTGCTAAGCCGTTGATACTTGAACATAGCGGTCTGCTGCTCAAAGCCGAAGCAGACAACCTACTAGTACTCTTTCGGGATCTAAACCAAGCACTGCTATATGCCAGAGATATACACAAAACTATAGCAAAATACAACGAGACCAAAAATGTCGACTACCAGCTAGCCGTAAGCATCGGCATAGGATACGGACGAATTCTCAAAATAGGCGATACTGATTGCTACGGCAACGAAGTTAACCGCGCTTTCAAGCTCGGCGAAGATATAGCTCAACCCCACGAAACTCTGCTTACACCTTCAGCATATGAGTTGGCATCCAACCTACCAAACTTCAGCTTCAGAAAAATAATCTCTCATAATAGATTCTTGCCAGAATACTATGTGCTAGAAGAGTGATCTGATTAACTAGAGCTATTTCTTCAACAAAGTCCAAATGCCAACCAGGATAAAACCTATACCAGCTATCCATCTAAGTAGCATGGGACTAAGGAACTTCTCTATATGTGAACCTACTATCACACCGATACCGGCAGCAAGCACTAAGGCTGCCGAAGAACCTGCAAATACTATCCAACTGTTCGTCTTAGCATCTGCAGAAAATAACATAGTAGCAAGCTGAGTTTTGTCACCTATCTCGGCAAGAAATACTGTAATAAACACCATAAAAAATGTTCTCATCCTATCTCCTCTTTCTTCACAATTTACTCCGCTCTCAAAGCCTCTATGGGATCAAGTCTCGCTGCACGAGAAGCAGGATAGACACCGAAGACTATGCCTACCAACGAGGAAACAGACACTCCCAAGACAGCTGAAGTAGTTTTTATAGCCATAGGAAAGTTCGTGTAGATCGATATTAACCAAGCTAGCACATAACCAGCAACGATACCAAACACGCCACCTACGGCCGAAATCACTACTGCCTCTATGAGAAATTGCACTAGGATGTCTCTGCGCCTGGCACCACAGGCTTTGCGGATACCTATCTCACGGGTACGCTCGGTAACCGATACGAGCATTATGTTCATGACAACTATGCCACCTACTACAAGTGATATTCCAGAAACGATAAAAGAAACAAGGTAGATGTTGCTCGTGGCATTAGCATAAAGATCCAGAAAGATCTGTGAGGTTTCTATGCTAAATCCATCATCTTTGTCTCTAAAGCTAGTTCCACGGCGCATGCGCATCCAAATCCGCACCTCTTGCATAGTCTTGTCGACAGTATCAGTATCTTGCGCAGCAACAAGAATGCTTATACTCTGCCGAGTGCCATAAATTCTCTGATACGCCGTTATGGGAATGAAGACGAAATTGTCTCTAGAAAATCCGAAGATAGTGCCTAGCCGCTTGGCTACTCCAACTATAGTAAAACCCACTCCAGAAATACTTATCTCCTTGCCCAGAGGATCCCGACCCGGAAAGAGGTTAGTAACTATGTCCCAACCAACAATACAGACTTTTGCACCACTAACTATCTCGTGCGAAGTAAGTGGTCTACCAGCATCAAACTCTACGGCCTCTATAGCCAAGACGCGATCACTTATACCTCTTATACCAACTCCTTCAGACTTCTCGTTGCCATACTTAACCGTGGCTAAAGTAGACACATCCCAGCCTACAACCGCACAGCTAACGCACTTTTCCCGTAAAAAAAGCGCATCCTCTACAGTTAGCGGCTTACGCTTGTTGTACTTTAGAAAATCATCCCGAGAAAGTATCACCTGCGGCAACCGCCTCACAGAAAAGACGTTAGATCCTTGTGTCATAAAAGTCTGTGCCACCTGCTTATTGAGACCATCTATCACAGTAACTACAGAAATAACCGCAGCTACACCGATAATGATCCCTATTATGGTTAAGAAAGTTCTTAGCTTGTTTACTCGCAGATTATCTAAAGCTATATGTGCACCTTCAAATACAGGAGTTAACAATCACTTGCTCCTGTTTCTGTATTTGAAGACAAGATAGACAAAGTAAGGATTACCAAGAAGATACCGCTTCCACAGCCTTTTCGGCTCACAGAGCAGCCTATACAGCCATTCGAGACCTAAGCGTTGCATCCAGTTTGGTGCCCGCGACCGAAATCCTGCTAAATGGTCAAAACTGCCGCCAACGCCTATACAGAAAGGTACTCCAAGAAGGTGCAAGTTCGCTGCAAGCCACTTTTCCTGTCTAGGTGAACCCATAGCAACAACCAGTATGTCAGGCTGCAATGACTTAATCTCTGCTATAACCTTGTCTGAATCAGCAAAGTATCCATCACTACTGCCAACAATACGTAGCCCAGGATGCCGCTTGCGCAACTTATCAACTAAGCACTCTATCACCTGCGGCATAGCTCCAAGAAGGTACAACGAATAACCGCGCTGCTCTGCTAGCACAAGTAGCCGCTCAAAAGTGTCCACACCAGTTACACGTTCCTTTAGGCCCGGCCCAAATAGACGTGACGCCCAAACAACACTCATACCATCAGCAGTAACTATGTGAGAAGATTCTATTATCCGCCGTAATTGTTCATCCTTATGAGCCAGGACTATTTTTGAGGCATTAACTACGGTCATCATAGCGACGCTACGCGAAGCAACGAGCCTGTCAATTTCAGCCATTACTTCGTCCGCCGTCAAGTTGTCTACACCTATACCAGCAATGACTAGCCGCTTCTTAGAGCCTGGCTGAATCATATCTGCAACTGCCGGCGGTTGCATCTTCTCAAAATACCTAGCATCGACTCGGTCAGCATAGGTTGGCAAACTAGCGCTACGACGTAAGCTCCTAGGCAAAACCCAAAACGTAGCATATAGACCTACGGCATAGAAGATAAAAATAAAATAGTGAGCCGGTAGTGCATATCTAAACTCAGCATGCATAGGAAGGTGCATAAGCAAGTAGTACAGCGGCACGGGCAGCAACAGCCCGAAAACACGGCCTTCCATAGGCACAAGTAACAGACCTATCAATATTCCCACAAGCAAAGTCTCTTTAAAAACCCGCTGTACTAATCTTATCAGCGGACGTAGCACATCCAAGCCGCTACCGCTTGGCTTACCAGATACAAGCGGCGCATGAGCAGAGTACTTCGTAAGCAGGATAAACCTATCTATCATTACACCCAGATACCAGAATGGCCGCGAAAAAATTATCTCAAGCGAGCGCCGCGTTCGTTCCTTTTCACGAAATATACCGTCAGGATTCATCAGCCCATTGCTGTACTCCGGCTTACCATACAGCTTTGCCTCCCAAAGCATCGTCTCTTCGTCCTTCGCAGGTAGTCCTGTAGCAGGATCAGCTTCACCTATACCCTCCTGCAATGCAACACCTACGCCCAGCGACAGTGGAATGAACTCTCCATAAATCAGATAGTTACGCACAGTAACCGGTGCTATCACTAGACAACTACACACAGCCAGCAGCAACGTCTGCTTGAAAGCCTTCTTGCCAAACAGTAGCAGCAAAGCTACAGCCCAAAAGAGCCAGATGAGCATTCCACTTGCCCTAAACATACATGCCAGCCCAAAAAAAATACCCGCTAAAACAAAGTATTTACTCAAGAGCTTCCTGCAACCAATCACGACAAAGTAGGTGCCTATAACTACAAAAGTCGGAACTATAGCGTCTGGCAGTAACAAAAGCGAGTAATAGCCCAGGTGATGAGAAATAGCCACAGCAAGACCAGACAAAAAGGCTACCGTAGGATTAAAAAATTCCAGCGCTATGAAAAAAACTAAGACACAAGCCACAGCGTCCAAGCTCATTTGTACAAGCTGTATCAGCGCCGGATCCCGTCCCAGCAGACTATAGACAGTGGCAAGTAGCAGAGGGTAACCCGGAGGATAATGTATCAGACTAGTATCACGCTTATTAGGCCACGACGAAGGAAAAAGTGCTTCACGTACACCCTTGGCAGTTATCAGCGCAGCAGTGTCGTTATGTATTGCCGTAATGCCAGCAAAATCCTGTGCTCCGCGAGCCAGTAGCGGCGCCAGATCTTGCCGATGAGCAAAACGAAACAGCAGAGCAAAGATAAAGATTATAGTGGCGAAAGTTACCTTAGCCGAAAGGTTCACCGCATACTCTGGTAAGACAAACAAACTCCTTAACTTAACTAGCATTGCTACTTTCTCGCTATTATCCACAAATGCCAGCCCCAGCGACTTGCAAGCACGGCCTCTGCACTGCGTGGTAAGAAGCGACCTATTAAGGGAAGCCAACGTTTGTTGAGAAAGTGTACCTCGGTAGTTACTTCCCTAAACCTTGCAAAAAGCTTCCTTGCTTCAGCCTTCGTGTAGACCTTCGCAAGTGGATTACCAGCACCATCAGTATTTTGATTGAGAAACTGTTCTTCAGAGAAGAACTTCTTAGGATCAGCCAGCAGGTCCGAACGCAACTTATTCAATGCTTCGAGGCTTTCTCCCGTTACAGCATGTACCAAACTCGGTCCCCAGGTAAATCGCAGTAGCTGAGCACCTAATTTGCGTAGACACATAATGTTACCGTAGTAGTTGTAAGAATTGCGATGATAAAGCATTACCATAGCCAGGCCGCCCGGACGAAGAACCCTATAAAGCTCATCGATGGCTTTCGCCGTATCCGGCGTATGATGCAATACGCCGTGCGAATACGTCAGATCGAAGCTCTCATCAGCAAAAGGCAACGCCTCGGCATCTGCTAACAAGACTCTTCCTGCTAGCCCCTCCAACTCGAACCGCTTAGCAGTAAGCTCTACAGCACGAGGTGTGAGATCGACTCCAGTATAGTCTGCTCCAGCACGAGCAAAGTTTACCCCATCAGTGCCAAGCCCGCAGCCTACTTCCAAAACCTGCTTACCACGCCAGCGTTGAAAGCCAACAACTTCCGGTATATGCCACTCCGTGCTATAGCGATGCTCTTCTATGCGACGGAAAAACTCCGCCGAGCCCACTTCCTCAGTGGTAAACTTGCTTCCACAAGGATTTGCATTCCAAAAATCACGTATCTGTGCTTTAAGAGAAGCCATATTTGCCGTCTAAGAAACATTCATGCCATACTTCGAGGACAAGCAGCTGTAGTATCTTTAAAGAATTGTCCTCTTTGCGCAACTCATTATCAGTTATCAACTTACGCACTTCCTCAGGACGAAAATAACCTCTATTACATAACCGCCGCTCCGAAAGCATCTCAGCTACAAGTTCACGTAAATCGTCCTGTAGCCATGCTCGCAGCGGCGCCGTAAAACCTGCCTTGCGACGATAAATAACGCTACGAGGCAGCAAAGGCTCTAAGGCTCGCTTGAGTATGTACTTACCGCATAGACGCCGTAATTTAAGCTGAGCAGGTATCTTAGCCGCAAGTTCGACTAGCTCGTGATCTAGCAGCGGCACACGTACTTCAAGCGACACCGCCATGCTGGTTTTGTCCGTATAAGCTAGGTTTAGACAGGGATTAAATAGCTTCAGGTCAATATAGAGCATCTGGTCTACCCAGTGATGTTGCTCGACTCTGCTAAAGTAATATCTGTGCCTTTCGTATGCATCCGCTCCTCTTACAGCTTCTTGCATCTGGGTTGTATATAAACGCTGCTTCTCTTGCTCCGTAAAATACGTCCCAAAGCCCAGATATCGTTCCCTGAAGGGCTTTGCAGCAGACTTTGCCAACTTTTTTAAGTTCCTGAAAAAAGCGTTGAAGCGCCCCGGTACAGATGCCGGCAGCCACTTGACCAACGTAGCAGCGCCAGGCAGCAAGTTGTAAATTTGAGCAAGTCGCACTGCAAGATGCCTAGGATAACCAGCAAACACTTCGTCACCGCCCATGCCAGAAAGCATCACAGTAAGCGAACCTCGCGCCGCCTTGCAAATTAGATAGCTGCTTATTACAGCCGGATCAGCTATAGGCTCATCCAAATGCCAAACAAGCCGCGGCAGCAGCTCCATCACCTGTGGCCGCACCTCTACCTCGTGATAATCTGTACCGAACAGCTTCGCTACTAACCGAGCATATTTAAGATCATCAGGCACGATGTCATATGACAATTCCTTGGCATTGAAACCCACGGTGTAAGTACTCACGCGAGTTTGTTCGCTCATTATGCCTACTATACTCGATGAGTCGATACCACCTGATAGAAACGCTCCTATCGGAACGTCGCTTACCATTTGACTTTTGACCGATTTTCGCATCTGTGCAAGCACAGCTTCAGCCCATTCTCGTTCACTCAGCCTCAGATCCTTGTCAAAAGACACATCCCAGTACTCTTCTATAGCCTTGCGGCCATCTAGATGCAGAATCATCCTGTGTGCTGGTGGCAGCTTCTTTATCCCAGCAAAAATCGTATCAGGGTCAGGAACCCACAGAAATGTCAGGTACTTATCCAGAGCTACCGGATCTAGCTCGGGCTTAAGGCCAGTCGGTAGCAGTGCTTTGATTTCAGAAGCGAAAGCAAAGCCTTTGGGAGTATCAGCATAGTAAAGCGGTTTAATACCGAGCCGATCCCTAGCAAGGAAGAGCAGCTTGCGTTCATTATCCCATATGGCAAAAGCAAACATACCGTTTAGGTACTCCACACAGCGTTCTCCCCATTGCCGATAAGCAGCTAGCACCACCTCAGTATCCGTCGCCGTTTTAAACTTATGCCCTAGCAACCGAAGCTGTTGCCGTAGCTCACGATAGTTGTATATCTCACCGTTGAAGGTAATCCAAAATGAATTGTCATACGACATAGGCTGATGACCAGCTTCGGACAGATCTATTATGGCAAGCCGACGATGCCCAAAACCAACAACGCCAGAAGAGCCTTTGTAAACCAGCTCTACTCCGCCACCATCAGGTCCGCGATGAGTAACTCTTGCGACCATCTGCTCAAGTAGCGTTCTATCAGCTTCTCCCCAAATTCCAACTATCCCACACACTTTGCCAAACAATAAAAAAAGGTTATAGTTTTCTAGATGTCTCAACTCATAAACGAACAATTATTCATAGAATATCTGCGTAGCTCGGACAAGTGGGAAAACCAGACTGCAAAGCAATGGCGAACACTAGCTGAGAAGCTTTCTACCCAAGGTAACCTGGCTGAGGCTACCTTCTGTCAAGGGCAAGCTTATAGAAAGGAGCAGCTCTACGAGCATGCCTTAGACAGCTACCTACAAGCAATACAACAGAAAACCACTGCAGCAGCACTCGAAGGTGTAGGTCTGGCTTATCAAAGTCTTGGTAAGCTAGACACAGCAGAACACTATTTACGTAGTGCAATCGAGCTAGATAACAAATTGCTACACGCCAGAATGGCACTTGCAGAAATCTTCGCCGAACACAACAACTACGTAGCTGCCGAACATACTCTTAAACTTGCCATAAGAACTTATTCCAAAGATGCTGGTCTGCAAGCAAAGCTAGGACATTTGTACCTACAAGATCGCAGATATGAAGATGCAAAACGAGCTTTCAAAAAAGCACTGTCCTTGGACTCAACTTGCGCCTCAGCGTTACTTGGCCTATCGAGCGTATATCTTCTAACAAGCAGAGACTTTGACAAAGCTATAGACTACGTAAGGAAAGCTTTAGAGACAGGTAAACAAACTGCAGCAGCGCTGATAAGTTTAGGCATACTTCTACACGAACTGAGGTTCTATAAGGAAGCAGCAGACTGTTTCTCTTATGCACTCGATTTAGAACCTAGATCTGGCCGTAACTTATACAGGTTAGCAGTGTTTTACCTTCGCCGAGGAAGTCACTTGAAAGCAGAAAAGATGCTACGGCTTGCCACAAACTGCGATCCACACCGCAGCCGTTACTACAGCAGCTGGGGATTGTTGATGTTTCTAGACGGGCGTATTAGCGAAGCAGAGCAGATGTTTCGCAAAGCACTTACGCTCAACGACTGTGACTTAATAGCAATTGATGGGTTAGTAGCCATAGCTCAGTTGACTGCCAATACTGAAGAAGTAGAACGCTTGCAACAAGCTAAGCCGCAAATGCAGCGCTGGCTTGGCGACCAGCTAGCCAACAATAGGCTTTAAAAAAGGCGAAGGCTCTCCTACCCAAGTCATATAGAGCCTATCGCGAGCTCGCGTCATGCTCACATAGAGTAGCTGCCGTTCCAGTTCCAACTTTTCCTCGCGAGCTTGTTCGTCTTGCATCTTAAGTACAGCAGGCGGCGGCAAATACTGATCCGAAAGCTCGATAACAAACACCACCCTAAACTCCAGCCCCTTGGCTCTATGCATAGTCCCTAGGGCCACCTCTTCTTCGGCTTGCTCTTTATCCATATCACTAGACAGAACACAGCATTTGATGCCAGCTTTAGAAAGCTCCTTCTCAGCCTTCTTGACAAGTTCATTCTTGCGTGCAAATACAGCTATGCTGGAAGCAGTAAAGCCTGAACTAAGCAACTTCTTTATCTCCCCTGATACAAAAGCCAACTGTGCAGCCCAGTCATTAAAACGCTGCCATACCGGCTCAGGGCCTTCAAGCAGATTACGTATAGGAAGGCGCTTTTCTCTTTTATCCTTATAGAGTACCTTGTGTGCTACTTCAACTATCTGTCTAGTAGTCCTGTAGTTTGTCCTTAAAACATAGGAGCGACCTCTGACCTCTATGCCAAGATCCTGTAAAGACATGCCCGCAGAGTATATGCGTTGGTTATCATCGCCTATTAACATCAAACCGTCTTGCTCATCTTTGGCCAACATAGCAAGTAGTCTTATCTCATAAGGATTCAGATCCTGCATCTCGTCTACTATGACGCAGTCATAACGTGAGTGAACACTCCTTGATGTAATCACCTCACAAGCACGTTGGCAAATCGTGGACCAAGGTACAAGACTTTTATCTTCCAACTCTCGTAGTACCTGCTCAAACACCGACCAGACCTGACGACGCTGACCTTGCGAGAGTCGACTTCCACGCCCTTTACGCTCTACCCGGCTGTACCCATCCCAAGTGTTTATTCCGTTAGTCTGGATAACTCGATGCCATTCCAGCTCCAACATTTCTGTAGAGAACTCGCAACCGAGCCTTTCGGCATGCTGCCTTATCAACGCCTTGACTTCCGCGTCTCCTATTGGCGTAAGCTCTTGCCCAGCTGCTTTAAGCAGGGCCATCGCCTGAGTATGTACGGTAGATACGGTAATCTGGTCAAGTTCTTCCTTAGTACATATTAACTGTAAGTTACGCTTGAGGTTAGCACATAACGTAGTTACATACGTAGTCAGTAGTACCTGTTTACCTTGCTTAGCAAGGTGCCGAGCTCGATGCAAAGCTACGATCGTCTTGCCTGTACCAGCACCTCCAGAAACCTTGACAGGGCCGTTAAACTTTCCTTTAGCAAGCCGTTCCTGCGATGGGTGCAGATACACAGCCCAAGCTGAGAAAGGCTCCTTCAAAAGCTTGTCTAAGTCATCCTCAGTGACTACAACAAGTTCGCCGTTCGCTGTTCCTGAAATTGGAGGAATTACCATTTCTCCGAAAGCCAACTTCATCAAAATATCACCCATCTCTTCGCTGAGAGAAGATTTCAAGAGAAACTCGAAGAGCTCTTCTTCACTAATCAATCCCCTGATTAACGGCAAATATAACTGTGGCAGCCCTACACTCAACAGATACTCGTCGTTATACCTGTCAAAAAGTTTCCTCTGCACTTCAGGCTGCTTCTCAACCCGTTCTACAGAAAGCTCTACCTGCGGCAAGTTGATAATTTCCGTTCTTCCGCTAGCAGGATTTTTTTCTACATCGTGTAATTCAGCCCATCTGTAAGCTTCGTCATGATGATCAACATAGAGCAAAATCCGTTCGTCACCGCAAATATAGAGTATCGCCCGCAAGTCAGCCGAAATCCTTGCTGACCATAAGTTCTTGGATCTAGATCTTTTAAGCCGTTCTAAGTTAAGACCAGGTCGATTTGGATCATTCCGGATCTTGTCTACAAAGTTCCAGACTTGTTTAGCTTCATTTGCAGAAAGACGCAACACAGCCGTAATGAATGTCGTAGCCAGCTGCATAACCATACTCAGTCCCAACAAACACCAAGCTTTCTGCTTTAGTTACCCAATTTAACAAACCTGCCAATTATCTCGACAATATATCAGTCAAATTGTGCTATCCTTTATGCTTAAGCTTCAGTAAGTGCCCTATAACACTTTTGTTAGAAATAACTTTCACAGAATCACTCTCTGCATCAAACTCGACTCTGGGCTTATCTTTCGACAAATTATCAAGTAAAGATCGTATCTGCCCAGCATATGCTGCATCCTTTACTTCGCCACCATCAGTCATGTTACCCCATTTGCGGTAAGCTGTCTCAAGCACATCAATCCGTTTATCAGACCACAATATCCAGACCCGCTCAGTACCCAAGTTTTCATCAAAAATACATTCTGAAGTTGCTACTTCTTCGTTTGCGAATATCTCCGAACTTTTTGAATACAACGATGGAAAAAGTATAGTGTAAACAGTTTGTCTATTAGCATTTTCGCTTTCATTAACAATGTAAAGATAGCCTGCCGAAGAAGCAGTAGCAAAAAACTTTAGCCCATCCCCACTATTAAAATAAGTCTCGCCTGCTATTCCTCCAGTGAGCTTTATCGGTTCACCAGCAGGTTTTCTGTTACGATATTGTTGCAATAGCCCCCAATAGCGAAGCGTCACTTCCTTCGGCTGCGAAGTACCTTTGATACTATCATCTTTCTTATTCATCAGGACAATCATCAGAGCTGACAGTAGCACTACAGAAGCAACTGCCATCACTTTGGTCGCTATACTTAGAGATACTTTTGTCTCCTGCTGGTGTCGCAACGTAGCAAGCGTGCTTTTATCCTTCCTCCCTTCCATCTTCAGAGTCTCTATGCTTGATTCAAGCCGGTTTTCAAGCGAGACAACGCTACTCTCTACTTGAAGAAGAGAATCTGCAAAGGCTTCTCCAAACTCTTTGGCACTCTTAGGACGAGCAGCAGGATCAAAAGATAGCGCCTGTAAAATCAGCTCCTGTGCCCCTTCTGGGAGGCTACGTCGTAGTTGTTTAGGCAGGACGGTCACTCCCCCACGCTGCATTTCATAAAGCTCTACCATAGCCAGCATCTTAGCTTCCGGAACAAACGGCGGTCGTCCGGTCACTAACTCGTAAGCTATCACCCCCATGGCATAAACATCACTTGCCACTGACGGCTTATTCAGTATCTGCTCTGGAGCCATATAGAGTATTGTTCCAGCAGGTAGCTGCGTAGTCTTTGTCTCTTCGTTAGGAGAGTCCTTAACAGTAGCTATCCCAAAGTCGATAACCCTTACACGCTCTTTGTCATCCAGAAACGACTTTGGCTTCTGCAGCATGATGTTCTCTGGCTTGAGATCACGATGATATATCCCTTTCTCATGCGCCACAGTAAGAATTTGGCCCAGTTGACGCATCACATTGGCTACCCTTTCAAAACCGCCTATCAATCCGCTGTTGGGCGCTATTTGAGAACGCAAAGTACTGCCTTCTATGAACTCCATAGCAAAGAAATACCTGCCATCATCCACCTTTCCTACATCGATCAGCTTCGGAACACCAGGGTGATCTATCAGCCTTAATGCCCTCGCTTCATCGAAAAAATGCTTTTCGAGCCAAGCTCGTACCTGCTCATCTTGTGAATTATCTTCCTTCAGCACTTTAACCACTACCAGCTCACGCTCGTGCAAGTCTTCGGCCAAATAGATCTCACCTATGCCGCCTTGTCCTAGCTTTTCTTTTATCCTAAATCTTTCTCTCAATATCATCGCTGACGAATATTCGCCAAAACATTAAAAAGTAGCGGCTTATCCTTCATTACCTCAACACGATAGATCGTCTGAGGAAATGCATCTCCTACGTTAATTGTACCTTTACCCGCTACGTAAGCCATCTTTTCGGCCCTAGTTATCTTCGCCTTGGTGCTTCCCTCCTGCTCAAAGCTCCAAACCCTGCCGCCCCATTCCTTAGACCACTCAGCAAACTTGCGCGGATCTATCCTCCTAAGCTGCTCTCCATCACCTAGCGGCGCTAGCTCAGCCAACGGATGTGGACTTACTATCACAGTAAACACTTCAGCTTCTTTCCTAGGCTTCCCCTCTACATAAGACATTATGACAAAAGTCTCGCTGTCACTAGGCAAGAACAGCAACTTGCCTGCAGTTACTTTGTCAGTACGTCCTACATCCCTGCTGCTTGGAAAGATAAGATACGGATCACTGTAAGAACCATCTATATAGCGCTCTCTATTGATCAGATAAACATACCCAGCTATTGGTACTTCTATAGAAAATCTGATCTCGTCGCCGTCCGCAAATTCCGTAGTAGACTCCACGCGCTGTGCAATAGCGTCAACTCGCACATCAGCATTATGCTTTCTCACAGCTAACCTGCTCTTCTCTACCATTGCAGCATCATCCCCAGGCCCGGATTCTACCAATCGCCAGAACGTAAAGCCTACATTTACGCCTTGGTCAATAGCATCGCCGTCAGTTCCTATAACTTTATACTTTATGGCATTCTTGACGGCAGGCTTAATCTTAGCTTTCGGTCGTTGCATCGAGATGACTTGTGGCAACTTATCAACGTACTCCCTAGGTTTCAAACCTCTAGAACTATCTTGGGCATAACAAAACACTGACACAAACAGAAGTACTGTTAGATATCTCATAACTCCTCCTACGCCTGCCTATGGGGCAAAAAGCCCGAACCAAATCTTGACTAGTTAGTGACAACAGAAACGCCTATGTCACACAGTAACTTATGCTAATGTGGATACTAAACAAAAGCCACCTCAAGCATAACCCTATATTCATCGCTGCTTTGATTCTGAAGAGCTAACCTGCCCTATATCTCGACTTCACAGTAAGAGGAGATCTGCTTTACCTCTTGTCATAAGTCTCAGTCAGATATTCCAACACTCGATTAGTAGCGTCTAGGGTAGCTTTTGCAGCGCTTGTAGCTATATCGTCCTCCCGGCCCATGCAAGTACCGGTCAAAGAAAACCTTTCCTGGCCGTAACCAAGCTCTACTTTCACTATGTAGAGAAAGTCTTTCATCCCCTCAGGCCTAATCTTACCAGCGGTAGCCAGCTCAGCAGTGATCGCAAGCGGCGTGGTTCGTTTCAGAGCATGCAGCGTAGCTTTCGCTACGGCTTGTATCGCCTCAGCTTCATCAGTTATAGCAGTTATGCCCACGTTTTCATTTGTATCAGATCGCAGTACTACCACTGCTTCCCGACTCCCATCCATCTTCTCTATTATGTCTGCCGATTCAAGTATTATTCGTTGCATATCCCCCCTAAAGCTTCTCTCTATCAAGGATTAACAAACTACTGCTTCAAGAAAAGGATGAAAGGAGCAGATACCACCTTGCCAATTCTAAGTAGTAGTTCGTTAGGACCGGGTTTAAGACCAAACTTCTTCTCCGTACCTTTGAAGACTAGCTCATCTTCACTTACTAGTTTACCAGATTTTTTTATCTCGCGACCGTTTACTACAAGCTTTGCCTCTTTAGCAAAGCCTGTGCCTTCAAGCTTGAGCTGTTTAGCCGCATAGGTAGCAAACTCTATCCTTAAATTGCTTCCAAGATTGAAGTTAGCATCACTAGTGTCAGACAGTATCGCAGTAGACGTCAAAACAGCAACCTTAAATCGAGCCGCAGTAGCCACCAAGGAACCTCGCTTGAATTCGAAACTCCGCTGACGTGGATCCAAGCCTTCAGCTACAGTAACGAAGCTCGCTCCGCCATCAGTAGAAAGTAATAGTGTCTGTGACAGAACTTGATCGACTATATCGCTAGACAGATGCCATCTGACGGCAAAACTATCAGCATTGAGAAACTCGCCGCCGTTCGGAAAGAGCAGGTATACTTGACCAAAGTTTTCGGCCGCAGACAGTTGCCTAACTAACACATCAGCATTAGCAGTACCCCAGCCAGTACATAGGTCATAGCCAGGTGCAGCCTCAAAACCTGCAACCCCAAACGAAGAGTTATTTCCAACAGAAATATCTCGAAATGCTTGCACTGCGCCTCTTATCTGCTGCTCTCCGAGTTTATAGATCAAGTAGTTAGCCGGTCCAAAGCCCTTACCCGAAACCAGCTGGTTGGCTAAGGCAAAGATACCTACCCAACAGGGCGTAGCAGCACTTGTGCCACCTACAGTAAATACGCTGCCACGCCTGACTATGAAATAGCCAGGCCCAGGATCTGCCATCAACGATACATCTGGTATAGCTCTCATAGCGCCCTCGATTTGCAGATCCCGCTGATAAGACGGCCTATTATAAATCAAGCTCAACCCGCCGCCGCCGTTAGTCCAAGCTCGCTCACTTAGAAAACGTACCGGCTTGCCCTGCGGGTCATACTCGAGCTGCAGAGTTGTGCCACCCACGGCCGTCACGTATGGACTTGATGCAAGGCCGTTTACCTGCCGACCACTACCATCACGACAGTCGTTTGCACCGCCGTTTCCAGCAGCCACAAAAACACTCTGCCCTTGCGCGGCAGCTTGCTTGTAAAGATTTGCAAAAACCGATTGAAAAGTCTGTCCTAGATCACGCTCACATAACCCAAAACTGATGTTGATGAGCCGTGTTTCAGGTAATTCGTTGACGAAATACGCAAGTGACTGATCGATCTCTGCTCCAGCTTCAGCTATTACTACCTGTATCTCTGCCCCAGGAGCAGCCATACCAGCTAGTTGAGCGTTTAAAAGAACTTCGGTTTCTTCAATGCCACCGTAGTTTATCGTCCTTCCAGCAGCAGCTATCTTAGTTATGCGTCCCTCCGGTAAACCAAAAGTCGAACGGTAAAGTGCTACATCAGATAGATCAAAGTCACAGCGCGCCACAATTCCTATTTTTTGACCGCGGCCATCTATCCCATCTTTCAGCAAAGGTAACAAGTTATATGCAAGATAAAAATCCTCAGCAGCCACAGCTACCCGGCCTGCAACTGCCGTAGCTGGCCTAATATCAGTAGCAGCAAGAACCGGTTGCATTCTAACAAGCGAGCTTATCCTTACCCCATAGACAGACTTAGCTAAATCTACAGGCAATTGTACCGAACCACGAGCAGCATAACGTCGCTGCCCTTTTTGAAGAAAACCTTCGATACGTACCCCGAAGACCCGCTCTACGACAGCAGCCCTACCAGTAAACTCCAGCGCATGCCTGCCTTTCCATCGCTTTTTCACCTGAAGGCCATTTGCTATAAGCCAGTTGCAAGCAGATTCGTACGTATCTGCCGCCACAGCAAACCTCTCTGCAAACTCCTCTGGCCTCAGCCATCGACGATAGTCCGGGCTAAGAGGATCATTCTGCCGAGCTATCAGCTCCTCCAGCTCTTCTTCATCCCTAAGCCTAAACAGCAACTGACCGGTTACTTGCTCACCGGTGTCCAATGGCCCTAGTGCCAAAGCATCATCCGGCACAGGCTCCTCTAACAAGAAACCCTGAGGCAGAAAGAAAAGTAAAAACGCCGCTATAATCACTTATTTCCCTCCGGTATTCCTAGCTTGACTATAAAACACGTTTAACCCGCAGGAAAGACTTTGCCCACCATCGGGTACAATACATAATTAGATATCATCCCTCTAAGGCACAACCGTAATGTACGACATAAAACAAGCAATCTCTAAAGCCAGCCTGCCCATAGAACTACCAGAAACGGCCTTTGTGCTTCACAAAGGTGAACCAAGACTCTGCAACTTCTCTGCTATGTTACAAGCACTGCCTGAAGAGATTCGCTGTCAGATAGATAGAGAGGTAACAATCAACAGCATGGGAGGTTCTAGCTTTGCGGTGCCGCTAAAAGATGGTAGCTACCTACTTGTAAAGCTAAAGGGCTGCGCAATCTCATCACTTGAGCTACTAATTCACCCCTAAAGCATTGACAATCTACTGCTAGAAGGTATAATTCCTCTTTTCAATTAGAGAAAAGATGCGCATAGATCTCGCTCAGCTAGAAGACACAAGGCTTACATACGCAGCAACTGCCCTGGAGCTAGAGGCTGACGCAAGCCTACCAGAAGGCTATGAGATATCGCTTCGATTGTTTAAAAAAGGCAGCGAAGTACATGTGCATGGTAGTATCAAAGCAGTCTTCCGAATAAGCTGTGTTAGATGTCTGACAGCGGTAGAGTTCGCAGTAAATAACAACTTTCGACTGCTCTATCTGCCTATAGATAACCTTCGTGCAGATTCAGAACTGGTGCTACACGAAGACGATTTAAACGTGTCTTTCTACTCTGAAATGTTCATCGACATAGAAGAACTAGCAACTGAGCAACTGCGGCTACTTTTGCCGATGTCGATCCGATGCAGTGAATCCTGCAAAGGACTATGCCAATCCTGTGGTAAGAATCTGAATCTAGAAAGTTGCGAATGTACTTCGAAAGAGATCGATCCACGCTGGCAAGCTTTACTAAAATTTAAGAGGTGACAATTTATGCCAAATCCAAAAAGACGCCATTCAAAGTCTAGAACCGGTATGCGACGCGCTCATGATGCGCTCGTAGCACCTACAATACAGCTCTGTCCGGAGTGTAAAGCCCCAAGATTACCACACCGTGCCTGCCCAGGCTGCGGATACTATATTTCGGCTCCCACACAGACAAAGCGTAGAAATTACTCACGCCAAATTTTTAAGCCCGAAGAGTAGGTGCAAAATGCTAAGAGCAGCTATAGTAGGTACAGGACATGCGCTACCGCAGCGCGTTTTGACAAACACAGATTTGGAACAAATGGTAGACACAAGCGACGAATGGATAACCACTCGCACTGGCATCAAGCAACGTAGAATCGCTGCTGAAGATGAGTACACCTCAGTTTTTGCCGTAGAAGCCGCTCGTCGAGCACTCGAAGCTGCAAGTGTGCAGCCACAAGAGCTCGACCTAGTAATTTGCGCTACTGTCTGCCCAGATATGACATTGCCGTCTACAGCTTGCCTCATACAGGCAAAGCTCAAAGCAAAGCGTGCTGCAGCATTTGACCTTGTAGCAGCTTGCTCGGGGTTTGTCTACGCCCTTAGTGTTGCTGACCAGTTCATTCGCACACAACAAGCTAAACGCATACTTATAATAGGTGCTGAAGTGCTCTCTAGATACGTAGACTATACCGACCGCGCTACGTGCATCATCTTCGGTGATGGAGCTGGTGCAGCAGTAATAGCAGATCGAGATGACGGTAGCGGAGTCATATTGTCACGTATCCAAAGCGACGGCGACTATGCCGACTTCCTCTATACGCCAGGTGGCGGTACGCGCTATCCGACAAGCTACAAGTCTATAGACGAACGGCTACACTATATAAAGATGAGAGGTAACGAACTGTTCAAAGTCGCTGTAAAGAATATGTGTGATATAACTCAGCGAGTGCTTGATGAAAGTAAACTCACAGCAGCAGACATAGACCTCTTCATCCCTCATCAAGCTAACCAACGCATCACAGACGCCGTAGCCGATCGCTTAGGCCTGCCACAAGATAAAGTCTATGCCAACATCGACCGTATCGGTAACACTTCATCTGCTTCAATACCCATAGCCCTAGACGAATGTGTCCATAACGGTAGGGTGAAAAAAGGCGACCTAATAGTGCTTACTTCCTTCGGAGCAGGAGCTACATGGGGCTCAGCCGTGCTCAGATGGTGACGCTGCTGCTGGCCTTGACGGCTGGCTGCAGCCTAATACAACCAGCCGATATGGAGATTAATCCAGGGTTGCTAGAATACGAGAGCGGCGAAAAACCCCAAATATACCAATATCTAGAAAACGGCGAGCTGAGCATAGTGAGAATCTCCCCCGAAGCAGAGTCGTCTCTTACTGCTCCTGCTTTCGGGGAAATAGTCGAGATCGCTATACGCAACAACACTAATAGGTCCCTGCGGTTTCGCATAGACTGTGGAACTATACTTCGCTCACCTAACAACAAAGTCGTCGATCTAATACTTTCTAGATCCCTCGAGGGAGAAACAAGTGCCGGTGGGGTCTGGGTAGGCAAAGCAGAAGTATTTTCATTACAAATGAAGCGACTTTGCCCAACAAAAAGCGTAGCTTATGAAATCGGTACCCTCGCAAAAGGTGACCTACGTCGCTTCTCAGACTGCTTTTGCTTCTACCGCCCCAAGCCACCAGAAAGCGGTGAAAAGTATGACTTGACACCAGTACAGTATGCTTTCTGGCGAATCACAGAAGGCGTAACTTTAAGACAAATGCTAGACTACGTTAAGCAAAAAAGCACTGAAGAAGAATACGAGCAGAGCAAAAAACAAGCACAAGAACACGGTCAATATACGGATTTGCTGCTTTCAGAATGCAAAATCACGGCTAAATTCCTTGACTAAAAGTAATAGTTAAAATAAAAATTCAAATTTCTGTTTAGCAGCCATCTTAGGAGACAGCAATTAAACTCATTAGGTTTTATCTGACGGTAGCCGTAGGAGCTCTGCTACTGTCACTAGGCAGCATAGGACTTATAAAGTATCTTAGGCAGAAACCATTTAGCTTTGCTCCAGAAGTCTCGGCGATCTTGCTACTTGCTGGCTTAGCAACAGATGCATACGCCGTCTCTAGACTTTTAAAAGAGCACAAGGAACAAAAATGAAGACAGCCCTAGTATTTCCAGGACAAGCCTCACAATACCCCGGCATGGGCAAGCAGTTGTACGAGCACTACGAAACAGCAAGGATTACCTTCGATACTGCTGACCAAGTCCTGGGATTTTCAATCTCAAAACTTTGCTTCGAAGGTGATGAGTCCGAACTTCAGCTCACCGCAAACACACAACCTGCAATATTAACTGTTTCAGTAGCAGCTTTTGCGGTACTTAAGGAAAGAGGTGTCAAAGCAGACTATGTTGCAGGGCATAGCCTCGGCGAATACTCAGCTCTGGTAGCAGCAGACGCACTTGATTTTACCGACGCCGTATGGCTCGTCCATAAACGCGGACAGTATATGCAGGAAGCTGTGCCAGTAGGCAAAGGAGCTATGGCAGCAATCATAGGAGTAAGTGCTGAAACAGTTGCGACTATCTGTCAAGAAGCTGCTCAAGATGAAGTCTGTGTTCTAGCAAACATAAACTCTCCGTCTCAGATAGTCATAGCTGGACACTCTTCAGCAGTAGAGCGAGCGCTTTCGATCATCAAACAGTGCAGACTGGGTAAAGGTAGATTACTGCCGGTCAGCGCTCCATTTCATTCGCCGCTTATGAAATTTGCAGAAGATGCCCTGAGACCACACCTTGAAACTACTACCTTCCGTGACTTAAACTGTCCGCTTGTAAACAACGTCGACGCAGCAGTAATCACCAACGGACAGACTGCCAAAGAAAGCTTGCTTAGGCAAATATGTTCGCCGGTAAGATGGGCTGACTGCGTGGTAACAATGCTAGAAAAAGGCGTAAAACGATTCGTAGAAGTAGGCCCTAAAACTGTCCTCACTGGACTCATTAAACAGATCGATGACGCTGTCGAACTGCTGAATGTAGAAGATGCAGCGTCCGTGGAAAAAGCAGTGAGCTTGCTTAATTTAAGGAGGGAAATATGACGGATAACACTTCTAACGCTTCCAACGTTTCCATAGCAGAGCGAGTAAAGCAGATTATCGTCGAAGAACTCCGAGTAGATGAAAACGAGGTGACCGAAAACGCCAGATTTGTAGAAGATCTGGGCGCAGATTCACTTGATACGGTCGAGCTAATAATGCGCCTCGAAGCAGAATTCGACATAGAGATTCCCGATGAAGATACGGAAAATATCAGGAGCGTGCGAGACGCTATCGCATATATCGAAAGTTGTCCGAAGAAGAAAAAATAAGGAGGTGATGGCAAGGCGTCCGCTTTGCCAAATCTTTTATGTCAAAACGTCGAGTAGTAGTCACAGGCGTAGGTCTTATTAGCGCTCTCGGACATACCGCCAAGCAGTCCTGGGAAGCTATGCTAGAAGGCCGCAGCGGCGTCGGTCCTATCACACGCTTCGATGCATCCGAGTTCCCCGTAAGATTTGCAGCCGAAGTAAAAGACTTCGATCCAGAAAAGTTTATCGCCAAAAAAGACATTAAAAAAATGGACACCTTTATCCATTTCGCTATAGCAGCTGCACAAGAGGCGGTAGACTCAGCTAAACTGCAAATCAGCCCAGAAATAGCTACCCGCGTGGGAACTTATGTCGGCTCCGGTATAGGAGGATTTGCTATCATAGAACGTGAACACACGAAGTTGCTGCAAGGCGGCCCTGGTAAGATCTCCCCCTTTTTTATCCCTGCTACGATCATCAACCTAGCTGCCGGCCATGTGTCTATAAGGTTCGGAGCAAAAGGTCCAAATTCTGCTACAGCAACAGCTTGCTCCTCCGGAGCACATGCCATAGGCGATTCGTTCAAAATAATACAACGCGGTGACGCCGATGTCATGATCTGCGGCGGAGCAGAAGCAGCAATAACTCCTATGAGCGTAGGCGGCTTTGCATCTATGAGAGCACTGTCTACAAGAAACGATGAGCCGCAACGCGCAAGCCGACCCTTCGATAAAGAACGAAACGGCTTTGTAATAGGCGAAGGAGCAGGAATCCTAGTCTTAGAAGAGTACGAGTTCGCCCGTCGCCGCAACGCACCAATACTTGCCGAAATAGTCGGCTACGGCATGACTTCAGACGCCTTCCACATAACGCAGCCCAGCGAAGATGCCGACGGAGCTACCCGGGTCATGCAATGCGCTATTCAAGATGCAGGCATCTCACCTAACGAAGTAGATTACATCAACGCGCACGGTACCTCGACACCCTACAATGATCGAATAGAAACTATGGCGATAAAGAAAGTCTTTGGCGAACATGCCTACAAACTAGCCGTCAGCTCGACAAAGTCGATGACCGGGCACCTGCTTGGTGCTGCCGGAGGGTTAGAAGCTGTAGTTAGTGTACTGGCACTCGTGCACCAAACACTACCACCAACAATAAACTATGAATACCCCGACCCCGATTGTGACTTGGACTACGTACCTAACCATGCCCGTAAAGCTGAGATAAATTACGCCCTAAGCAACTCGTTCGGGTTCGGTGGAACCAATGCAGCGCTGCTCTTTAAGCGCTTTAAGGAGTGAACATGAAAATACTGGTCTGTGTAAAACAAGTACCTAGCCGTGATGCCATCCTGCGGCTCAACGAAACTAGCCAGTGGATTCAAGAACGCGACATAGCGTATGAAGTCAACGAACCCGATGCATACGCTGTAGAAGAAGCGCTTAGGATAAAAGAAAAACTCGGCGGCGAAGTCGTCATCCTCTCGATGGGTCCTGAAAGAGCTCAGATCACTATCAAGGATGCCCTGGCAAAAGGTGCTACACGAGCCATTCACATCTGCGATCCAAAACTCGAACACCTCGACCCACTAACCCAATGTCGCGTCATGGCCGAAGCTATTAGACGAGAAGGATTCGATTTGCTGTTTACCGGCCTACAGTCAGATGACAACGGCTTTGGACAAACAGGTGTCATCCTAGGCGAATTGCTCGGCGTGCCTAGCGCCACAATAGCCATGGCCGTAGAAATTCAGCCTGACGGTAAGACCGTCAAAGTCAAACGCGAGCTTGAATCAGGATGGTTTCAATGGTACGAGCTGCCACTTCCAGCATCGATTACCATACAGTCTGGGCTAAACCAGCCCAGATATGCCACTCTGAAGGGAATAATGGAAGCAAAAAAGAAGCCTATACAGAAGCTTTCGGCAGCCAACTTGGGCTTCGACGAAGCTGCTTTGACGCCTAAACAGCACGTCGAAAAAGTCTACTTCCCAGTAAAGAACAAGAAGACCGAGATAATAGAAGGCAGCGCAAAAGAAGCAGCAGCAAAACTTGCCGCAAAGCTTAAAGAAGCTCGCGCGTTAGTTTAAGGAGTCGCCATGAAAGGAATCCTCGTCTTTATAGAACAACGCGAAGGAAAGCTTAACCGAGTGTCTTATGAAGCTATAGTAGCAGGACAACGCCTCGCTCAGACTCTCTCGCAGGAAGTCTCGGCTGTAGTCGTAGGCTTCAACATATCAGATATTGCCACAGAAGTCGCAACAAAGCAGCTCAGCACTGTCTACAGCGTCGAACATGAGCTGCTTAGCAACTACACCCCAGACGGTTTCGCCCTAGCCATGAAACAAGCAGTCGAGCAGCTAGAGCCGCTTATGGTCATCTTCCCTCATACCTACCTTGTGCGCGATTTCGCTCCCAAACTAGCTGCATCGCTAGGCAAATCCATGGTAGGTGACTGCATAAGCTACAAATATGAAGACGGTAGGCTGCGCTTCGTAAGACAGATCTTTCAAGGCAAGATAAACGCCGATGTCTCAATAACTGATACTCCACCTTATTTTGTGTCATTTCAGTCCGGAGCTTACAGAGGAGATGACGTAATAACAGACGGCGCAGCACCGATTGTTCGCCTTGAAGTTACGATCTCCCCAGAACAGATACGCATTAAACCGCTCGAACTGTTCAGAGAAGCCAAGCAGTCGGTAGACCTCACGCAGTCAAAAGCTATAGTAGCCGTAGGTCGCGGTATCAAAAGCGCAGAGAATATCGTCATTGCTGAAAAACTTGCCGCCGTGCTCGGCGCTGATCTGGCAGCTTCTCGACCGATATGCGACAACGGATGGCTACCTATGGATAGACAGATAGGTAGCTCAGGACAGACCGTCGCTCCAAAACTCTATGTCGCCCTAGGTATTTCCGGTGCCATACAACACGTCGTCGGTATGAAAAACTCGTCGGTCATAGTCGCCATAAACAAAGACGCCAACGCACCTATTTTCGATATAGCTGACTTTGGCATAGTAGGCGATCTGTTCGAAGTAGTTCCGGCATTGACAGAAGAATTGCAGAAACTTAAGGAGGGCTAGATTGGACGCTCTGCTACGTAAGCTTAAAGAACGCTTCCCAGAAGCAGATCTTTCTACTCCCTTCGTAATAGACGAGGACGGACCAACTCCCTTCCTCGTCGCTACTTGGCGAGACCTGCGCCCAACAGTCACTCCGCAAGTCGACTTCATCATCCTAACAAAGAAGCAACAGGCAAATAAATGGCCATCTATAGTAGGCTATATAACCTTAGACAAACTACAAACTCTGTTTCCTCAAAAAGTACTAAAAATCACTCTTGAAGACACCTGTTTTTATTCTATTTCTAATTTAGACGATAATGAACTAAAAATATTGAAGACCTATTTAACACCTGGCCTGCCACAAAAACCTGCTTGACAAGCCTTCTAGCTGCAAGATATACTAAAGCCTTTGTTGTAAGGCGGGGTAGCTCAGCTGGTTAGAGCATGGGATTCATAACCCCAAGGTCGGCAGTTCGATCCTGCCCCCCGCTACTCCCCTATTAATCTTGCCCCCTAGCCGACTTTAGAGTAGGATTTGATTTCAATCTAAATTTGTATTTTTTCGAGGTCTAGCGTTGATGCTATTAATAGTTCTTTTTTTACTCTCTTCTATCTGCTTAGCAGATAATTCTTTCGACATAAGAGGGCAAGTAAAATATGTCACAAATGAACCTGTTAGGAATGCCGATATTACCCTACTCAATTCTCGGCAATTATTCATAGCAAACACCTCTTCTGATGAGGACGGATATTTCAGTTTTGAAGATGTAGCCCGCGGTTCGTACGCCATCGTAGTGAATGCTGCTGAAGTACGAGAACAACGCTTCGCCCTACAACTTGATTCAGACATCAGCATTGAACTAATACTGGAACTATCGCCAATGGAAGAGCGCGTCACTGTTACGGCAGATAGTGGTAGGGTGTACGACCGCGATAGCATACCTCAACAGACTAACATAATCGGACAGCAAGAGATTAACCTACGCCTCAAAGCTGTATTAGCCGAAATAGGTGAAGAAGAACCTGGCCTCAAACTACAACGTACAAGCCCCACAATAGGCAGCATTTTCATACGTGCTCTTACTGGCAAAAACGTAAATGTCTATGTAGACGGCGTTCGATTTACGAATACAGCCCAGCGTGGAGGCATAAACACTTTCTTTAACACGCTGACGCCAACAGCCTTACAAGCGGTGGAAATAATTCGCGGACCAAGCAGTGCACAGTACGGCTCTGACTCGCTCGGTGGCACAGTCAGTCTCATAACAAAGCTGCCACGATATAACAACCCACTAAACGGACAGTTTAGTACTAGCTTCAATTACGCAGATCTTTCCTATGGCTCTAACCTGCTTTTGACTTATGGACAGAAGCGCTTTAGCCTACTTACAAATCTTGATGCTAGACGCGTAAATACGCTAAGGCCGGCTGACGGACTGGATTCACATGCCGCTGTTACCAGATTTCTTGGCTTACCCTCAAACATATTAGGTACAAGACTACCTGATACTGCATTCACTCAATACGGTTCAACGGTACGACTAGGCGTCTTGCCAGTACCAAACACCCAAGTTACGCTCTTCTACCAGCGAGGTCAACAAGATGGCGGTAAACGTTACGACCTGCTCTTAGGCGGAGACGGAAATCTTATAGCTGAGCTACGCAATCTGCAAACTGACCTCTTTTACGCTCGGCTAGATCGGCAAGGACTCCAGTTCTTCGATGGCGGGTCGATAGCTTTCTCTTACAACGCACAACGTGAGGAGCGTGTAAACCAAGGTGGACAAGGCAACCCTCTGGCTACTATCACCGCCCAGTATGAAAAAACTAAAGCCTATGGTTTCAACTTCCAGCTAGATCGCTTCTTGCGCAAACGCTACAACTTGCTGCTAGGCGGCGATTTCTACCGTGAACGGGTGGCTTCGCCAGCATATAGTTTCATTCCGACAAGCGGCATTTTCCGCCCTGCACGTCCACGAGTGCCAAACGGCGCAAGATACATTACCGCTGGACTCTTCCTACAAAACATGCTGCAAATATCCAACTCCTTGAGAATCGGTAGCGCACTACGTTATTCCGTAGGTTCATATAAAACCCGCACAGCAGAAAGCCCACTTACGCGTGATGACAGCCTACGAACAGACGCCTTCGCAGGCAGAATCGGTTTTGTCTATTCTCCCTCAAGTACATTCGACATAGCCTTCAACTACAGCCGTGGGTTCAGAGTACCAAGTATTACTGACCTCGGTACGCTGGGTCTTACTGGTGACGGCTTTGAAGTTGCCTCTCCCGATCTCATTGGACTAGGGGCTACAGTAGGAAGCACAGCCGACAGCAAAGCAGTAAGCACCGGCAAACCCGTTAAACAACAAGAACCTGAGTTCAGCAATAACTACGACATAAGTATTAGATATCACGACAGAAAGATAGAAACAGACCTGACCGTCTTCTTGATAGACATAGTAAATACCATAACTAAACAAGCACTCATTCTTCCGCAAGGCGCGGTAGGGCGTTTTTTGGCCGATCAGCCGATTATAGCTCAACTACCTAACGGAGTGGTCTTCGTACCCATCTCCACTTCACCGGTACTGGTACGAGCTAACCTCGGTGACTCGAGATTCTCAGGCATAGAATATTCATTTAAATACAGAGTGACGTACGAATTGACTGTGGCTGGCAACTACACCTACATTCGCGCATATGATCGAAGAACTGGAGCTCCACCCACTATAGAAGGCGGCGTACCACCAGCACAAGGTTTTCTCAGAGTTAGATACGAACCCCAACGCAAACCCTTCTGGATGGAAGTTTATTCGACCCTCGCAGATCGGCAAGAGCGGCTGTCCAGCTTAGACTTAGCAGACAGGCGCACGGGAGCTACGCGTTCAAGATCCTCCATAGCGGCATTCTTTCAAAACGGTGCACGCGTACGCGGGTTGATATCACCCGGCCCAGATAGGAGATTCGGTACAGCAGATGATCAACTCATACCCACCGGTGAAACATTAGCACAGGTACAGAACCGGATACTGGGTAGCTTACAATCTGCTCCTCTGTTTCCCTATTTACCTGGATATGGTCTTGTAGGTATGCGAGGTGGTGTTAAGATAGGAGAAAACGACAGCCTCATTTTTGACTTCTCCAACATAGCCGATAAAAGCTATCGTAGCGTCAGTTGGGGTATAGACGGAGCAGGCCGAAGCATTGCTATACGCTACACTAGAACGTTCTAAGAATAGGCAACATTTTTGCAGCTAAGACGAATATTTAACAAAAAGTTGCTATAGGAGGATTAACTTGCCAACAGCACAACAACACCTAGATCAAGCCAAGGCATATCTTGAAGCAAAACGTATTGAACTTGCTGAAAGTGAGCTAAGGCAAGCAATAAAGCTCGATCCAAAGCTGCTCGAAGCTAGAATAGAGCTTGCTAGATTACTTGGTAGCTCGAACCGACTACAAGAATGCGAATCATTAATAGATGAAGCCCTGTCAGAAGAGCCAGACAACCCTGACCTACTCACGTTGAAGGGCATGGTCACCATTGGTAAACAGGACTTCGACCAAGCGATGAAATACCTGCGCCGCGCATTAGATAAAGCGCCCAAAAATATCTATGCATTGATACACCTCGGCATCGCTTTAAGAGAAACAGATCGCCTAGACGAATCTGAGGCTACGTTACGTAAAGCATTAGCTATCAACCAAAAGTCGGCTCACGCACTACTAGAACTAGCTCACACGCTCGCCGTAAAAAACCAAGATAGCGACGCTATACGTGTGCTACTACAACTAATCAAAGTGCATCCGAACTTCGTACGTGGCTACATCGCTCTAGCAGGCATATATCGCTATTCGAACCGCCTTGATGATGCAATAAAAATTTGTCATCAGTGCCTCAGCCTTAACCAAAACGCGCTTGATGCAGCCGAACTGCTACGAGATCTGTATAGACAGAAACGTGAATATGCCTCAGCACTACATGTACAAAACCAAATTTGCGAGCGGCGAGGCAGCGCCGCCGACTACGTAGAACTAGGTCATCTGGCCTACTCAGCAAATAGAATGGAACTTGCTGAAAGATCGTACAAGCGCGCAGCCTCTGTAGACGAAGATGCTTGGCAACCGCACTGTGCCCTAGCCGAGCTGTATGCTGCCACTGATCGTCTTCAGGAAGCAATGCGAGAATTTGAAGAAGCCCTAAGACTTAACGAAAATTCACACGAACCGCACAACAGCTTCGCTATTTTCTTGATAAACCATGGACGCCTAGAAGATGCTATTTATCAACTAGACCAAGCAGTGAAACTTGCGCCAGAAGAACCCGCCGTGCTCTACAACCGTGGGCTTGCACTTGCGAAGGCAAAAAGACTAGTCGAGGCATATGACTCCATCTCGAAAGCGCTACAGAAAACACCGCCTGGTGAGTTACGAAACCAAATGGCCGAAACTTTAATTGCCATAGAGAACGAAAGGCGGACTAGCCCTTAATTTCTTCAGCCTGTAGGAAAAATGAAACAAGTAGCTATCTTTGGAGGAAGTTTCAATCCTCCAGGCATAAATCACAAGCGAATAGCAGAGGAACTAGCAAAGTACTTTGACGAGGTAATAGTCGTACCTTGCGGTCCTCGACCAGATAAGCCAACCACAAACGAAATTGCGCCTCACCATCGCGCCGCCATGGTCGATCTCACTTTCCAATCCATAGACCGAGTCCGCGTGGAGCTATTTGACCTAGAGCAGTCTTCATTCACACGTACTCATAAGCTACAAGAAATATTTGCCGATCGCGGCCAAATATGGCACGTAGTAGGCAGCGATTTAGTCTGTAACGGTCGCAATAAAAAGTCCTTCATACACCTTGTCTGGGAACTTAGCGACTACATCTGGGAAAATTTCAACTTTGTAGTTATTAAACGTAAAGATTTCGATTTTACCCCCGAAGACCTGCCACCGCACTCTAGGTTGCTCGATCTGTCCATAGAGGGCTCTAGCTCACAAATCCGAGAACGGCTCGCTAAGCGCCTCGACATCAACGACCTAGTAACCCCTGAGGTAGCAGCATACATAGCCCGCTATGACTTATATAGCAACCGCATACCAAACCGAACAAAATTCCTTACCTTAGATCGCCCTCGGTTACTCATACTAACAGACAAGCAAAACCCAAAAGCTCAAGCCTTAAGTAGCAACTTCGAGAAGTACATTGATGAAAGGAATCCAAATGCTATCCTTGTCGTAGGTGGTGATGGCGCGATGTTACGAGCTATTAGAAACTACTGGAGAAGGCGACTACCTTTCATAGGAATAAACGCCGGTACCCTAGGCTTTCTACTCAATGACCTGGACAGCTCCGACCTGCTCACACAACAACCTTTCATTTTGCAGCAAATGCCAATGTTATATGTGAAACTAGAATGTGAAGACGGCTCGATAAAAAACACACTAGCATTCAATGATGCCTGGCTAGAACGCGCTACAGGTCAAACTGCGTGGATAGAAATCAAAATAAACGGGCAAACCAAGATACAGCAATTAATAGCAGACGGCGCTCTGATTTCTACACCTGCTGGCTCTACGGCCTATGCTAGAGCTATGGGAGCACAACCACTGCCTATCGATTCACAAGCCCTGCTACTTGTAGGATCCAACGTACTCTTTCCACCAAACTGGAAATATGCTTTGCTAGCACCAGGTGCTGAAGTAGAATTCAAAAACATTGACGCCAAAAAACGTCCTGTGAAAGCTTATGTGGACGGTGAACTACAGGAACAAGTGACAGCCATGCGAGTGCGAGTAAGCAGAATAGCAACCGTAGAACTAGCCTTCTGCCAAAAACACGACATGACAGAGAAGCTCTCTATGATACAGTTCCCAAAGTGAGGTGAAAGATTATGCCCGATCCTTTTGCTAAGGTTTCCTCAGAAATAGCTGAAGTAGTACGTAACTCCATACGGGAGTTGTTACTTCCTCACCAAACAAAGAAGATCTCATATAAGCTAATAGAGCAAGTAGCCCAAGAATGTGCTCGCCGTGCAGCTAATGCCGCAGCAGAAGCTACACGCAAAGCCTCTATACAGCATGCTGCACAAGTAACTGCAGCACTTGCTGAACTTCTCAAAGACGAACAAACACTTGCTCCGTTGCTCAACGACAAACTAGCAAAGACTGCAGCAAAGCTCACGGAAGAAGACGTACAAAAGATACATCACGATAGAGAAGTAGCATCCCGCGTCGTTTCTAAAGTCTATAAGAGCATCTTTGATTTTGCGTTAGAACGAGGAATTAAAGCGCTAGAAAGTACCAGAGAAACTACTGACACTCAATAACTCTGACCATTAAGTCTTAAGCCAACGATGGTTATATCGTCACGTTGTACTTCTGACTGCATATGTATCCTAAGCTCTCGATGAAGTATTTCTTTCTGCTTAGCCATCTCTAAGCTGTGAATTTGACAAAGTAACTGTTTTAACCTACTTGACTTATACCTCTTCCCTTCCCTGTCATTCTGATCAGCAAATCCGTCCGTGCTCAGATATATCGCAGCTACTCCGTTCAAGAGAACGGTGTGACAAGTATACTCAGTGCGTTTGCTAGACCCTATCCTATGTCGATCTCCTTTAAACTCTCTCAGTTTTCCCCCCTCTACGTAATACAATGGTCTTCGTGCTGCTGCAAACTTCAATACCTTGCCTTTGACGTTACATACTGCAACATCCATACTATCTGCCACCTGCCTGTCGTGCTTGAGCATCTCTTCTATCCTCCGCGAGAGCTCCGTCAGTATCAACTCAGGCTCTGTTACTCGATTAACCTTCACTATCTGATTCAGCAACGATACTGCCAGCATAGACATCAACGCTCCCGGTACACCATGTCCTGTACAATCTCCTACCGCTACTATCACCGCATCTCCTACTGCCTCACACCAATAGAAGTCTCCTGATACTTCATCCTTCGGCAAGTACAACACGAAGTACTCCCCAAAAGGCTCAAACACTTCCTCCCCATACAAGACTGCTCGTTGTATGTTCCTTGCGTATCTTATGCTGTCCAGTATTTGGGCATTACTTCTCTGTAGCTCCATCTCAGAACGCTTAACCTTATCATATGCCTCCTCTAGTTTCGCTGTTCGCTCCTGTACCTTTGCTTCTAACTCACGATTGCGAGCTTCTACAAATCTCAGCCGCCATTTCATCAAAAGCCAAAAGGTACCTACACTTAATAATCCATATCCTAAATACGCCCACCAGCTCAGCCAAGGAGCTGCCCTTATCCTAAAGCTTACCTCTACAGGTCCTACTTCATTTCCCAAGTAATCCCTTGCCCATACCTTAAAGGTATACTTACCCGCTGACAGGTTTGTGTATGTTCTCTTACCTTCTTTCATCCACCCAGTTGCTTTACTTTCAAAACCAACTAACTGTGTCCGATACCTGGTCTCCGATTCGTGAAAATAATTGAGCAACGCATACTCAAACTCTAAGTTATTCTCGTCATATGATAATTCTTTCCCGTCTATCCTCCTATTTTCCTGATTGACATCCACGCGTTCTATTTCCAAACTAGCTACCTTATCTAAATTCTGCTCCAACTGTTCAGTATCGAGATATGCTACACCCTTGTTTGTACCTATCCATATTCGTCCACTTTTATCTATGTAGCTGGCACCTATATTGGGTTGATTAATTGGTAGACCATCCTCAACATTGAGAAGAGTACTACGAAACCTATTCCCTTCTCTTTTAAGTACGACCACCCCGCCGTCAGTAAAAGCATATTTCCTACCTTTATTATCCTGTCCGAGCTGAAAGATCTTACGTCTGTAAAGGTAATGTTGCTCATCTACAACAGGCCTCCATTGCTGATCTAGTAAGTCAGCCTGCTGGAACACTAAACCGTTCGTCGTTCCTGCCCAAACATACTTTTTGCCTCCTTCTACAGTAACCATCACCGAAAGTACCGTATTACTAGGCAGTCCCGATTTGACGTCATAGTGTCGCCATCGACCTTCAGTATAGCTGTTCAGTCCTCCCCCATCAGTTCCTACCCACAATGTCAACTTGCCTTCAGAGTCATAGTCAGCACACAAGTTCAGTACCGCACTGCCGCTGATCCCAGAATTGTTTTTATTAAACCATCCCCACACACCGCCTTTGTAGAAAGCTAGCCCCTCCATAGTACCAGTCCAGACAGTCCCATCTTTTGACCTGATAAAGCAGTATATTCTGTTACCTGGCAGATGTCCGCTAGCAGTACTGTACAGGTGCCACTGCCCGTTACGGTAAAGTGCAATACCACCATTTTGAGTCCCTACCCACAACGACTTACCTCTTTCATCCTCCGTCTCAAGCAACGCACGGATTATATTATCCGGTAATCCATCAGCAGTTGTGTACCTTGTCCACTTGCCATCAGAATATTTGACTAATCCTGCTCCCCACGTACCGTACCAGAAAACCTCTTTCCCACCTTCTTGAGCTTGCAAGATTGATGTAATAGACTCATTTCTTCCGATAACCATTCTCCAAGTACTACGTCTGAGCCTTATTATTCCCACCGAGCGAGTTGCTACCCAAAAGCCACTTAACTCACCACTAGAGTAAAACGTCGGTAACAAGCTGATTATTTGGTCGTTAGCATTTACTTCTCCTTGACCATACAGTTTCCACTCTTTCCCATCAAAGCTTAGTATGCCACCGCTGTTTAGTCCCACCCAAAGTTTCCATTTCCCTCCTGACTCAATTGTCTCCACTACAGAAAAGCCACTACTGTCAACTCCATATTCCTTTCTTGTATAAACTCTTATCTGCCCGTTTTCCTTCAAGCGCACTATCCCGCTATATGTCGTCGCCCAAATACCACCTCCATAGACTGATTTGCACATAGCATCGACTGTATTTTCTGGTATAGCCGAGTTCTGAGTATTAAACACTCTCCATTTTAGCTGAGCCTGGTCTAATCCAGCGTCAAATCCAATGAGAGCTATGATCCCTCCACCAAGAGAACCTATCCATAGAGTCCTGACACCATCTACCAACGTCTCTGTGATAAAAGATAAGTCGTTAACTGGTAAAGGCGAGTTGTCTTTGTTAAAGAAGTTCCACTCTGAGCGGTAATAAGCAGCTAGACCGTTACGAGTCGCTGCCCAGATGATAGAACTACCATTAGACAGCCGGCTTTCACATAAACTCATGACTATCTTGTTAAAAGGCGGCTCTGTAAATACTGTCCACTTACCTTCATCATAGCGTGCTAGACCACCGTTAGCCCCAAACCATAAGCTGCTATCACTGGCAAGTAAAATACTGCGGGTGTATGTATCATAGAGTTCATCGGGATACGGTACTTGCTTCCAAATCCTACCATTATAGTAAGCAACACCTCGTCCGGTTGCGGCCCATAAGTACCCTTTGGAATCAAATGCAAGCGCTTCTACTCTATTACTCGGTAAGCCAGCTTGATCATCGTAGACCTTGCTAGAAAAATCCTTAGAAATGATAGACAGACCATCATTGCTATTATCTAAGCTCAGAGTTATAAGAAAGATGGCTAGCAATGACATCAACATTCTGAGATATTTTGAAATATATTCTAAAAAATCAAAACAGAAATACGCTACGCGTGTAAGAGAGCAACCTAGCTAGACAAGATGTAAATTACTGCTCTACACTTGTTTTATACGAACGTCTTTGAAGGAGCTGGCCGTGCTTGCAACACTAATCCCTTTCGCAATCGTTCTTGGCGTGATGATCTTTATTCACGAACTTGGGCACTTTCTCTTTGCCAAGCTTTTTAAAGTGAAGGTCGAGATATTCTCGCTAGGCTTCGGTCCGAGATTGATTGGTTTTAAGTGGGGCGATACAGACTACCGACTGAGCGCCGTTCCTTTGGGTGGCTACGTCAAAATGAAAGGTGAAAACCTGGACGAAAACATAGAAAACACAGGTGATGAATTTTTGGCAAAGCCAAAGTGGCAGCGATTGTTCATACTACTTGCCGGGCCACTGTTTAATATCCTTACAGCAATAGCCATACCAATGATGCTCGCAATGTACTTCTTCCAAGTACCCGCATACAAAACAGAACCGCCGGTCGTAGGTAGCGTTGCAGCAGCATCGGCTGCCGCCCAAGCAGGTATTCTACCAGGAGACAGGATACTCAAAATCGACGGAAAGCAAACGCGTACTTGGCATGAAGTAGAACTTAAAGTAGACATAAATCCAGAACGACCGCTAGAGGTGGTGCTTGAGCGAGCCGGACAGCAAGTAGCAACAAAACTTACGCCAAAAGCTCGCTATATAGGCCGTGAGAAGGTAGGAGCGTCAGGGCTTTTGCCACAACTTAAAGAAGAGCCTGTCATAGTAGGCCAAGTACTAACCGGCGGGCCGGCTGAAAGCGCTGGACTACGAGCAGACGATAAAATAGTTTCCCTAAACGGTGAACCAGTTAAAAACTTCGAGTGGCTTAGAGAATCAATGCAGAACTTCGACGGACAAGAAGTCACTCTAGGCATCGAACGTGGCGGCAACTCCATAGAGCTCAAAGTCAAACCTAGAAGAGATAATGACCAAATCGTGCGCGTAGGCTTTAGTCCAAAGCCTGGAACTGTTACACCAGTACCTCTCAAAGTCAGTAAGAAAAATTTCTCCGAAGCTTTTGTCTACTCTATAAACAAGAACATAGAAATACTAGTCCTCACTAAAGAGGCCCTCGGACAGATATTTACAGGTCAACGTAACGCAAAAGACGCACTAGCAGGCCCGATCGGCATAGCTGCTATTTCAGGACAGGCCTACCAACAAGGAGGAATATGGTCGCTACTAAATCTTATAGCAGTACTTAGCCTAAACCTGGGAATATTTAACCTGCTGCCGATACCTGTACTGGATGGAGGACATATTTTCATAATCCTGCTAGAAGCGCTGCTCGGATTACTCGGATATAAGCTATCGCTAGTCCTTAAAGAACGAATGATGCAGTTCGGACTAGTAGTACTGCTTTTGCTGATGGGATTTGTGATCATAAGTGACATCAGCAAATATCTACTTCAACCGGCCGGTCCACCATCAGCAGTAAGGCAATCTAAATAGTTTATGGACGTGCTGCTGGCGTTACCTTAAACTCTAACCTTTTGCCATCACGTAGCACTATTGCAGAGACGGTTTGACCAGGCCTTAAGTCCTGCAACACGTAAGTGTAATCGTGTATGCTAGTAATTCGCCTACCGGCAAGCTCAACAATCACATCTCCGCTCCTTAAACCGGCCTGCTCAGCCGGACTACCAGGCCGCACACCGCTAAGACGCATCCCTTCAACTTGTGACGAATAGTCCGGAACAGTGCCAAGTACCACCCTAAAGGTATTTGTTGCTCTGCGAGTATCCGCCTCTCCCGCCTTGGTAAACGTAGGTCTTAACTCAGCATTTACTACAGCTAAAGCTACATCTCGCACCAAAGCAAGTATCGTCTTCATACCAAGATAGTTGATCTTATCGTAAGTGTCAGATGGCTTATGATAGTCTTCGTGGTTACCAGTGAAAAAGAACAACACGGGGACATTCTGTGCGTAAAATGAAGCATGGTCACTCGGACCGTAGCCATCATCCTGATAGCTGATCTGTAAACCACGTAGCGAATTAGCCCCGTCTACTAACTTCTTCCAGCCAGTCGAAGTACCTGCACCACCTATGACAAGCCTGTCATCACGCATACGGCCTATCATATCCATGTTTAGCATAGCAACGGTCTGTTCGATAGGTACCAAGGGGTGCTTAGCGTAGTATGCCGAGCCAAGTAAACCTTCCTCCTCGCCAGAAAATGCAGCAAACACGATACCTCGTTTGAGCCGATTTTGTAGCGACATTATCCTGGCCAGCTCCAGTAAACCGGCAACTCCCGAAGCATTATCATCCGCGCCGTGATGTACTCCTTGCCGATCTGGCGCAAGCGAGCCTGAGCCACCCAAGCCTAAGTGATCGTAGTGTGCTCCTATAAGCAAGTACTCCTTCGTTTCACCCTCAAGTAAACCAACTACATTAGCCGTAGTACGACTTTCCCTTATCAAACTTAACTCAAGCTCCAAGCTAACCTTTGGCAACTCAGAAAGTTGACCCTTGGCGCTACTTTCTGCCTCTTTTTGTAACTGTTCGACCGTTTTACCTATAGTAGAAAGTATAAAGTCTGCTACTTTACGACTGATCAAGATGGCAGCTACACCAGCATCGGTATATGTTTCATCCCGTCGAAGAACCCTTTCAGAGAGAGTCTCGGCCTCTGATATGAATAGCACAACTCCTACTCCACTCTCCCTAGCAGAGAGCGCCTTACGGCGAATGGCAAGATACGGAGCAAATTTGCCATGCGGATTATTCCCTTCCGGGCTATATGGCAAGACAAGGGCAGCTTTCTTGCGTAAATCAATGCTAAAATCGTTGTAACCTAGCTCATCTGCCTTTATGCCAAAGCCAGCTAGCGCTACCGAACCAACATACTTTGTACTAGAAGAAAAGTTCAGCGGCTGAAAATCTTCACCCAAACGTAACTCGATTCGGCGACCAGCAGCCTTGAGCTTACATCTCGCTTTGAGAGTTTTTACACCAGCTACAAACTCAAAATTCTGGTAGTAACCCTCACCGACAGGCTTGAGACCGAGCTTTCTGAACTCCGAAGCTATATATTCAGCGGCTTGTTCACATCCTCGAGTGCCAGAACGCCTACCTTCAAACTCATCAGAGGAAAGCACCTTAACATGCCGCAAGAGATTATCGGTTACAACAGACGCTTCGTCGCTACCAAATACAGGCAGCTGAAAGGCGAAGACTACAAACGCTATAACAAGTGCTCTGGAAAACATACCTTGTCCGAAAATGCCACTTTATGCTAGTTTCCGATATTCTAACCCGTTCGTATCTACTGTCGAGCTCTGATACCGAATGAAGATAATATTTTTTTGCTGCATCCTCAGCCACGTACAGATGGCGCTTCTAGATGATCACCAAGCACGGCATAACAAAATACTAGCTCTGTACGCCAGCCGTGACTACAGTGCCGCAGAACGCATCTTGCAGGAAGAGGTACCTTTGGAAATCTTCAGGCAAAACAACTACGAGTACCTTCTAGCACGAATCAGACAAGCGCAAGGTAAGTTAAAAGAAGCCGCCACTAATTATCAGCAGATAATAGCCTCAAAAGGTCTACTTTCTGAATACGCTCACTTCCACCTAGCCGAACTAGCTGCAAAGCAAGCTGACTACAAAACAGCAATCAACCATCTAAAGGAACTACTTCTGCGCTATCCAGACAGCAGGCTTCGGTCAGCAGCTCAAGCGCTGCTTATAGAAAGCTATCTCAAAACTGGCCTCACAAAAGAAGCTGTGCCTATTTTGCAAACACAGATGAACTTTCATTCGCAAGATGGCAGAGAAGCTGCTGGTAAGCTAGCGGCTATCTACCTTCAGATAGGTAAAACTAAAGAAGCTTTTCAAATATATAGAAACCTGCTCAGGAACTCCAAAGACGACCAAGCGCTAATTGCAGCTGCTGCTTTTGATGACTTTGACGAACGAAGCGCAAGATTGCCAACTGAGATAGAACTCGTCAACCGAGCGCGCATATACCTTTTCAACAGAGACTCAAACAGAGCTCGACGTGCATATGAAAAGCTCATAGAGAAGTACCCAAACAGCAAGTACCGACCCGAAGCTCTCTACTCAATAGGACGTGCATATTACATAGCCGATGACTTCGAAAACGCCATAGTTTGGTATGAACGCGTGCACAAAGAATATCCCAATTCGGATGAAGGCGAGCTCGGATTCTACCACGTAGGGCATGCTTTACAGAACCTCGGTCGATACAGAGCTGCTGTAGCTCGCTACAAACAGATGATAGACAACTATCCAAACAGTCAGTGGCTCCGGGGAGCCCATCTTAACGCCATAGACTCGCTGCGTTCCTTGGGAGAGTTCGACGAAGCGCTCGCTTGGTGCGACCTCACGATAAATCGTTATGGCAGCGATGTCACGGCATCTACCGCTATCTTCAACAAAGTTAAGATATTTCTCTACCGATCTGAGTATCAGAAGGCTTTAGAACAGCTACAAAAACTCTCCGAACGTAACCTCACGCAGCGAGCTCCCGGTTCTACGAACCGCCAAGAAGTAGAGTTCTTGAAAGGTTACTGTCTGGAGCAGCTCGGCAGGTACTCTGAAGCCATAGAGGTTTATCTGTCACTGCCGGATACTAGGAACAGTTTCTATGGGCATAGAGCAAGCATGCGGTTGCAGTCACTTGCTAAAGCAGGTAGAGCTGAAATAACCACAAGATTTGAGCGATTTTATGCTACTGCAAAACAGAATTTTTCTACAAAAAAATACGCTGCTGCAAAAGTCGCCATAGATCAAGCTCTCCGCCTTACAACCGATCGGAGTATCAATTCAGAGCTACTTAAGATGCTCAAAGAATGTTACGAACAGCTACCCAGTTACAGTCATTATGTCAACTATAAGCTGGTGCCTCTTGGCAGAACGCAAGTAGTAGATAGCAGAAAGCCTCTTCCGCACACATCTGTTTCGCGTGCAGAAGAGTTACTATTTCTCGGACTATATGACGAGGCAGCGCTAGAACTAATATTCCGAACATTTGGATCCGGATGGATGAACACGGTCTTACTAGCCAGAAACGATGACGAGCGTTATACGCAGTATTCAGTAGCTGTCTATCTTAATCGCGGAGGCCTCGCACACGAAGCAATGCTATATGCCGAACGCAACCTCGACATACCAGAAGACATGAAAATAGAGCTAATCCCACGCGATATAGCCGAACTTCTTTATCCAGCACCTTACAAAGATGATATCCGTAGCGAAGCGAACTTGCGCGGACTAGATGCCAGATACTTGTTAGCGATAGCAAGGCAAGAAAGTCGCTTCTACACGCATGCCAAGAGCCCAGCAGCAGCACGCGGCATGTTTCAGTTCATCGCTTCTACCGCCGAACGCATAGGGTCAAGCTTGGGCGAAAAGAACTTCGATCAGAGCAAGTTGTATAACCCAACCGTATCGATCAGATTTGCAGCGGCCTATCTAGGCGAGCTATTTGCAGAGTTTAGCGATAACCCTTATGCGGTTGCTGCAAGTTACAATGCGGGAGAAGCCGCTACAAGACGCTGGCTTGGACGAGCAAAAAGCAGCGAACCGGAAAGGTTTTTACCCGAAGTTGCTTACGTCGAGTCTAAAGACTATGTCTATAAGGTGATGTGCAACTACTGGAACTACCGTAAGTTGTACCGTGAAGACCTTCAACCTAAAGTGCGTCCCGGTATCGAATGAAAGCAAGTAGGTCAACTACTCTGCACACCAACCCGGCCATTCGTCAGTCAGCATAGCACAGGTAGATGTTTCTCAGGAAGGTCAAGCTTTTTCAAATAAGTATTGACTACATTATCCATAGCGTTTTTCTAAACATTCTTTAGATATTTTGAAGAAATGTTTTTTAAAGCAAGCTACAACTCAAGACTTTGCTTGCTTAATACGTTCAGCAGATAAATCCAATGCTGCGTAATCTCTGCCATAGGCTAGTTCCTGCTCTTTGATAGCAGCAAGATAATCAAAGATGAGATAGCCTGTACCATGCTGCACGGCCACAAGTTTAGATTTGAAGAAGTTATAAGGTATGCTGCGATAGCCGGTAAGCGAGATATATCTAACAGCGAGTTGTATGGGCAGAAAGAAAACCTGTTGATATCTAGTAAACTCGACTAAGAAGCCAGCAATAGCACCATTTTTTGCCATTTGTTCGAGGAAATGTATCTGATGTGGATGCAGGTTATCCAGATCGAGCCGTTCACGGCGTGTAGATTTAGCATCATAGAATATGGCTCTTCCCTCTGGGGCCACTGCTCCACCGTAGTCTGGTTCAGCCTTCGATTCTGGAACAAATACCCTAGACTGACCTTGCTGCGATGCTAGCAGTCGTCTCAGCTCTTCAGATGAAAGACGGCCTTCATCTTGCTCAGGTAGGTCTACAAGCAGTTGAGTTTGGCGTCGGAGATACTTACCAGGTACGGCCTTACGGGTGATATAGGCACGGCCCAGGCGGGCATAGGCTTCGTTTGTCGCATTGACAGCTGCCTGAAAACCGCTACCTACATCTGCACCTCGTCTAGATATCATACGGCTTTCTGCAATTCTTCTACATCCATATCAAAGTTTGAGGCGACCTTCTGTACATCATCGTGGTCTTCGAGCGTATCAAGCAGCTTAAGCAACATCTGCGCCTCTCTACCTTCGATTCGGACAGTATTTTGCGGAACACGTACAATATCTGCCGAGATAGGCGTTACGCCGCTTGTCTTTACGGCGTCGAGCACAGTCTCGAAGTTTTCAACTGACGTATAGATAGTCCATCCGTCACCATCATCCTTTAAGTCATCAGCACCAGCACCCAGTGCCAACTCAAACAGCTCTTCCTCGCTACGAGCAGTTTTATCTATCACAATTACACCCTTTTTACTAAACATCCAGCTTACACAGCCAGCTTCACCAAGGTTACCGCCGTTTTTGGAAAAGATATGCCGCAGCTCACCTACAGTACGGTTCTTATTATCTGTAGCAGCATCGATCATTATAGCTACGCCACCTGGCCCATAGCCTTCGTAGGTGATTTCTTCGATTACGTCACCACTCAACTCTCCGGTGCCACGCTTTATAGCACGCTCTATGGTGTCATTCGGCATATTCTGCGCCTTGGCGTCTGCAATAGCCTTGCGCAAGCGCGGGTTACCAGCTACGTCGCCACCGCCAGTGCGCGCAGCTACGGTAATTTCTTTGATAAGCTTAGTAAAAATCTTACCCCTTTTTGCGTCTAGCGCACCTTTCTTATGCTTAATAGTGTGCCATTTGCTATGTCCTGACATGTCTACCTCGAAACAATTGGTGGTGGAAGGATGTGTATTTATTAACACAGGATGCGGCCAAGAACAAGTTTAGGCTTCGCTAATACCTGTATAGTTCTCTGATAGCCGCAAGCACATCGCTAGACTGCGGCAATATCTCGTCTTCAAGTTCCGGAGCATAAGCAACAAAAGTATCCATACCAGCAACGCGACGAACCGGCGCGTCAAGATATTCAAACAACTCGCTACCTATCCGCGCGGCTATCTCTGCGCCATAACCCCAGGATAGACAGTCTTCGTGTGCCACAATAACCCGATTTGTCTTCTTTACAGACGACTCTATCGCTTTCCAATCATAAGGCGAAAGTGTTCTGAGATCTATTACTTCTACATCTATACCCTCTTCGGCAGCCTCCTTAGCAGCAATAAGAGTCCGCTGCACAAGTGCACCATAGGTTATCACTGTTAGATCACTGCCCGGCCTTAAGATGCTGGCCTTTGCAAAAGGTATCATATAGTTCGGCCCGGGATACTGGGATTTGTTGTAAGTCTGACGATATAGATGTTTGTGCTCGAGAAACAGCACAGGATCGTCCGAGCGAATAGCAGTCCGTAGCAGTCCATTTGCGTCTAGAGCGTTCGATGGAAATACTACCCTCAGCCCAGGTATATGAGTAAATATAGACTCGCCAGACTGGCTATGATAGATAGCACCACCCTTAAGATAGCCACCTATGGGAACACGTACCACCACCGGACAAGAGAAGGCATTATTAGACCGCCATCTAAGCAAAGCAAGTTCGTTGCGAAGCTGCATCATCGCCGGCCAGATATAGTCGAAAAACTGTATTTCCACGACAGGCTTGAGACCGCGAGTAGCCATACCTATCGCACGACCTATTATATTTGCTTCAGCAAGTGGCGAGTTAAACACTCGATGACTACCATAGCGGCGCTGCAACCCTGCAGTTACCTTAAATACCCCTCCCTTGCCCTTAACTAAGTCGAGATTCTCCTCTTTAGAACAATCAGCTACATCTTCGCCAAAAACCACGATTCTAGGATTCAGTGCCATTTCTTCGTGCAAGCATCGGTTGATCAGGTCAACCATAGTACCAGGAGCACCGGAAAACTCAGGTTCAGTAGCAAAAGCGTCACTGGTGGGATCGACATCCGGCGAGTAGACGTAAAGCTCTATACTGTCTTTGGGAGGTTGTGGACTAGCCATCGCCGCATCTGCAGCAGCATTGACCTCTTCGTCAACTTCGGCTTTGAGCCGATCGAGCTCTTCAGCCGATATCAGCTCTTCTCTAAGCAAGAAATCAGCAAACGTGACTATAGGATCCCGCTTCTGCTCCTCTTCCCGCTCTTTATCAGTCTTGTAAAGACGTTCTTCATCCGATAGCGAGTGCGAGTACGGTCTGATAACGTGAGCATGCACAAGGGCCGGACCACGACGCATTCGGCAATAGGCAACAGCTTCACGCAGCACAGCATAGCTAGCTATCGGGTCCGTACCGTCGACTTCCATTATAAGCAAGTTAGGATAACCAATAAGCAGTTTAGATATGCTTCCGCCAGCAGTCTGTACCGACACTGGCACAGATATTGCGTAACCATTATCCTCGACAAGATAAAGTACAGGCAGCTTTAGATTACATGCAGTGTTCAGCGACTCGAAGAACTCTCCTTCACTAGTCGTGCCATCTCCAGTAGAAACATAAACAATCTCATCTTGTTTAAACTTATCCGGTCCAGCTTCTTTAACTAACTGATAATACCTACCAGCTTCGGCACAACCCACGGCCTGTAAAAACTGCGTACCGGTTGGGCTGGATTTAGAAACTACATTAAGTGCTTTATGCCCCCAATGCGAAGGCATCTGCCGGCCACCAGAATTAGGATCTGCCGCAGCTCCTACGGCACCCAAAAACATATCCAGCGGCGTCATACCAAGTTGCAGCATAAGAGCGCGGTCACGGTAGTACGCATAAAACCAATCATACCCCGGCTTGAGAAGCAGCCCAGCCGCAACGAGCACAGCTTCGTGTCCAGCACCGCTTATTTGAAAAAAGATCCTATTTTGTCCCTTCATCTGAATCTCTTTGTCGTCAATTCTACGGGACAGGTAGATAGTACGATACATTTTCACAAGTGTCTCTCGGTCAAGGCCGGCATATTTCGCCGTCGTAGCAGCTTGCGTTGTGGTCATATCACCCCTCATTTGTGTGAAATGATAAACACAATATCACCAGCCCAACACTCAATCAACAAGTGTAGGCAAATTAAGGCAACTCCGAACCTGTGCGTAGAAAACGAAGGTGTAGCTCAACCGCTCTTGAAAAATCATTCAGCCCAGGCTAAGCACATAAGAGCAACCTATCGCTAACAACCCTCTCCAGCGGACAGGCAACTAAGGTAAGCCGATGCGATCACCTACTCTAAGTGATATGTATCGGCCAACCAAGCGGCGGCTCTGGTAGATAAGCGTCATGATAGCCCTTTTAGAGCAAGCGGATGATGCAAGTTGAGTTCCTGTATACCTAACGAGCTATTTAACACCTGCTAAAGCCATCCCAGCTGAAGTGGTAAGATATATCCGTCCAGCAAGTAGTCAAATCTAGAGCCGTCATATAGCTACATCTGATCAAGTAATGTACTACGTCACTACCTACGTGACAATGCCCGTGGTATTACTTTTAGGTAACCTTAAAAAAACGCTAGTCGCTACCGAAACTACAAGACTTAGCTGCACTGCTATCGGCCGTTATCTGTTTCTGTTCTATCAAGTTGTTTAACCTCTTCACTCTTGCCTCTAATAATCGAACTAAACCATTCCACTATGTCAGGTAGCGCTTCCGTTACTACCAGTAAATGCTCAGCTTCATAGGTCTTGTACACAACATTTGCTTGCAGCTCAGCAAGCAGTTTGGCTAGCATGCCTGAACCCCTCAAGGAAAAATCTTCTGTACCTACCGCAACAAAAATAGGTATGTCTTTTAGCCTTTTTAATTCGCCTATTGGCGAGCCTGAAATAACAGCCACGGCCGAAAACCGCTCAGGTGACTTCTGTGCAGCAACAAGGCTTGCTATCGCTCCAAGAGAATGACCTAGTAGCAAAATTCTCTTACCGCTCAAAAGCGGACTAAGTCTATCCAACAAGTAGGCATAATCATCAAGCGGAGAATTCACTTTGGGTGCTATCAACAGCCAATTCTTTTCTTTGCAAAGCTCTAAAAGCAAACCGTCGCCATAGCCCTCAAAGAACATATTCTCGCTGCCACCCGCACCATGTAAAGTAACTACTGCTACTGAAGTTGGCTCTTTTGGTACGTAGACTCTCACAGGCCAGTCACCTCCTCCTGAGCCTCTCGGCACAGCTAGTTGCATATCACCAGTCATCTTCAAGAAGACAGATTCACTAACACCTTTGCTAGCACTAAGACAGTGTTCCATTTCGTTCAAAAGTTGTACAGCCTGATAGTCAATTTCATACCTTCGGCCATCAAGTAGTCCTGTAAGCAACTGCTCTCTGAACTTTATCGTAGACATATCGACCGGATGCAGTAATCGTTCTGACAGTGCCTTATTTATAGCAGCTAGTTCCGCTGTAGGATCATCAGCGCGAGACAAGGTGACAGAAAACTTGCGTAGTAGCTTGCCTTTACTACTCTTTACAGTAATATCTATCAGACGATCCGCAGAGCTAGCCGCAGCAAGCTTGAATCCATCATCCTGCCTTTCCGCAACCACCTGCAACGTCTTTAAAGCCTTTCCTCCTTCCGAGATCTCAACAACCAAGTTCTGCTTAGCAATCTCGGCCACCGATTCGTAGAAAACTTGTACACTCAACCCTACATTAACTGCTTGGGTACTCAAGAAATAGTGTGAAAAAGCCACTGCAAGAGCATCCGCTAGACGAAGCTCATCCGTAGACTCCTTGCCCTCTAGTAACCTAGCTGCCTTATCCAAAGTAGCAGCAACCATAGCAGGTCGTCCTATGAAAAAGTCTGCCACTGCTTGCTTCATCAAGCCTGTGACTTGTTCCTTCACTTGCTTATCAGTGCAATTACGCCAAGCCCGCTCGACCCTACGAGTACGTAACGCCAACTCGTATCTTGCTGAAACACTAGCCTTAGGATACTCCTCTGCTGGAATTACTGATAATAAAATCATCGCCGCTAAGTAAATCAGCATACCCGCTCCTTTCTTCTCTGGATTTTAGTAGCAAAACTAAAACTATTTCCATCTCACGTGCCGACATGATCGCTACAGCTCTTAGACAAAAACCTTTTGTAGTTGATATAAAGTACTTTATAATGCTAAGTAACTTGCATACTGAAAGGAGCGATTAGCTTTTATGGTAAAGCGAATAGCAGCGATAGTATTCATATTTATCTGTAGCTCAATAGCTTGGGGAATACTAAGTTTTACCATCTTCACTCGGACATACAACTTTCAAGATAAGCTTCGAGGGCAAGTAGCATCCATATGGGGTGCCGAACACTACCAGTCACCGCCCAGAGCATCGACCCAACAAACTATTCTTAAGAAAGTACAAGCAATAGAAAATAATCAGCCTGTAGTCAAGGAAATACAGGACAGTGTAGTTCAGCTGCTTAAGATCGAGTCAAGTGACATAAAAGTTGCCCTCGAGTTAGAACATCGCCAGAAAGGTCTACTTTGGTACAGCACGTATAAAGTAGCTTTCAACGGAACATATGTGTTTATTAATGATAGTGATACTGAAGACGTGACGCTGACCTTTACGTTTCCCACATCACAAGCAATATACGACGACCTGGTATTCAAGGTAAACGGTGAAGACAGTACTTTTTCTAACGCCGGCGATTCGATAAGTACAAGCACAAAAGTAGCCAAAGGGTCAAAGGTTGCCTTACAGATAGGCTATAAATCACAAGGCATGCAGCGCTGGACATATAATTTCGGCAGCGAAGTCTCACAAGTAAGAAATTTCAGACTGGTGATGACGACAAATTTTCGCGACATAGATTTTCCCGAAAACTCGATATCGCCATCTTTTAAACAACAGACCGACCGCGGATGGGAACTTACTTGGCAGTACAACAACTTGCTTTCTGGCTTCACCATAGCTATGGTCATGCCGGAAAAGCTCCAACCTGGCCCACTTGCCGGTGAGATAAGTCTTTTCGCTCCTGTATCGCTGTTTTTCTTCTTCTTTCTGATGTTCATAATTACTACCATACGGGGTATTGATCTACACCCAATGAACTATTTTTTCTTAGCTTGCGCCTTCTTCGCGTTTCACTTATTGCTAGCCTATCTTGTAGACCACATCTCTATACATAGCAGCTTTGCAATCTGTTCGGCAGTTTCTATCTTTCTAGTAGTTAGCTATATGCGACTAGTTGTAGGTATTCGATTTGCGCTGCTTGAAACTAGTCTTGCACAATTTATCTACCTCGTACTGTTTTCCTACGCCTTTTTTTTCAAAGGATTCTCAGGGCTTGCTATCACGATTGGTTCGATCATAACGCTATTCCTAGTGATGCAGCTTACAGGTAGGATCAAATGGAGTGAGCGTTTCGCTATGGCTACAAAACCAGCTCCAACACAGAATCAATGACAAACTGCTGCTCATCATCGCTGAGCGAGTGATAGATGGGCAGCATGACGACTTCTCGGCGGGCAGTATCTGTTTGCGGAAGGTGATATTCCTTTACGGAAGCATAAAACTTTTGCCAATGTATGGGCAAAATCCCAGGCTGAGCAGCAATTCCCTTCGAGTTGAGATGCCTAAGCACCTGCTGTTGCGATACAGTGCCACCAGACGGAAAGCGAAGCTGAAAAGACTGATAGTTACTAAACACTCCTGGAGACTCTAGCTGCGGTTTCAGTCCCCATGGGAGAAAAGCCTCTATATACCGTACGGCCTGCAGCCGCCGACGCTCTAGCAGATCAGGTAATTTCTTTAACTGCTGCCTGCCGACCGCTGCTTGCAGATCAGTCATTCGGAAATTGTAACCTACTTCAAGATACCCTTCTTCTGCACTCAAAATCCCGTGCTGACGCAAAGCTCGAATACGGCGAGCAAGTTCGGAAGAGGAAGTTGTAACCATACCACCGTCGCCCGTGGTTATTATTTTGCGCGGATGAAAACTAAAACATGCCGCTAGTCCATGTGGACGTCCTATTGGCTCGCCTTTATATCTAGAACCAAGAGCACAAGCAGCATCTTCTATCAACAGCAATCCGTGTTTATCGCAAAAAGCTTTTATTTCATCGAGCTCTGCTGGAAAACCCACTTGATGGACTGCCATTACTGCCTTAGTGTCAGGTCTAAGTGCAGGTTCTAACAACTTTGGATCCAGGTTATACGTACTAGGATCGATGTCTATGAAAACGGCTTCGGCGCCGCAGTGGCGTATAGCGTTTGCAGTTGCTATGAAGGAATAACTGGGACAGATAACGGAATCGCCGGCTCCTATGCCAGCAGCAAGCAGTGTAAGGTGAAGCGCTGCAGTACCAGAAGACACAGCAACCGCTTCTTTCGCTCCTACGTATGCAGCAAATTCTCGCTCAAAATCAGCTACCTGTGGGCCTTGAAGTATCCAACCAGAACGTATGACATCTTGTGCCGCCTTTTCCTCAGCAGTATCAAAAGTTGGACGAGCGATTGGTATGGGCATCAGGACGCCTCGTTTAACCTCCGCAACGCTTCCTTCGCTTCCTGCTGCCTACGCTGAATCTCCGCCGAAGGCATCAGTTCAGCCCGCACCACGCGAACAGCGCCACATTCATAACAGCGCATTATATGCCGCCCATCTTCAAAGTGCGGCGTACTCCAGCTATGCTTGTGAAAAACTTGTCTTAGCCGAAACATAGCCAGTCTCCGATTAAGATACCTAATTTTAACAAAAAGTCTGAAAGTTTGAAAGTGCTCTCTTCATATAAGCTTAAGCGTGTTATCTTAAAGCAACATGTTATGGTTTTGCTGTCACCTGAGAGACTATATGAATATCCCGTTGCGGATAAGGGATCTTTACTCCTGCCTCCCTGAGCAAAGTATCGATCCTACGGTTTACACGAGTCAGCGTGTCGTTATAAACATTGCGGTTAGGGATATAGTAAAACAGCTTTATCTCTAGGCCCGAATCGCCAAAACCTGAAAAGACGACTACCGGAGGTGGCTCCTTTAAAACTACCTCGTCTACCTCGACAGCTTGAAGCAGCAACTTCGTTACAAGGTCCGTATCTGTTCCGTAAGCCACCTGTATAGGTACACTAACCCGACTGACTGTGCTACTGAGCGTCCAATTTATCACCTGTCCCGTAATAAAGTTCTTGTTCGGTATAATCAGCTCTTTCATATCATAGTCGGTGACAGTAGTAGAGCGGATACGAATGCGAGTTATAGTACCAGTCACTCCCTCTACTGTAACTATATCGCCAACACGTACAGGTCTCTCTAACAGTATGATCAGCCCCGATATGAAATTGCTGAAGATCTCCTGTAGCCCAAAGCCCAGTCCTACGGATACCGCAGCTATCATCCACTGCACATGCCCCCACTTTACACCTAGCCTACCAGCAGCTAAAACCGTTCCAACGATCACTATCACGTACCGCGAGATCAATATAAAGGCATATCTCGTGCCAGCATCCAGAGGCAATCTTTGCAGAAAAATGAGCTCGACAAGGCCTGGTACGTTACGTGCAGTAATAACGGTCAAAACAAGTACGACAGCACACAAAACCACATCAGTAAGTTTAATAGAGACCACCTCATAGGCCGTACCGCCTTCCTTGACAACCTCAACGCTTGTCGACCATAACTCCACTTTGTTCAGATAGTTCAGGGCAGGTATTACAGGCATCCAAATAAACAGCACGTACAAGGTCAGAGCTATTATGCTCGCCTGAGAGACCATACTATAAGCCTGCAACTTGAATTGCTTGAGCTCTTCTTCTGAAACAGCTTGCTTGTCCTCGCTCTTTGATGCCTTCGCCACTATCAAAGTATAGGCAAGTGCTTTGAACACTATAACGTAGCTTGCAGCTAATACAGTCTTACCAAACACTTCCCATAGCTGCATAGCAGCGTAGGTATAACCTAAAGCTGAAATCACTGCCAGCACTACAGGTATAGAGGCTACACAAATACATAAGATATAGCGATACCAGTATTTGTGCTCCTCACTGTCTTCATAAACCACCCCACGTATCGGATGAAGCAGCCGAAATATCACATAGGCTAAGGCAACATTGCCGAAGACATAAAAAAACCTACCGGTCAACGCTTGCTCGGTTTCGGAGAAATTCAAAGACTGTATAAAAGAAACAAAGAATATGCTCGGTATAACTAGTATGTTTATCCGCTCCACTAATGAGCAAAGCGTAGCTATTCGCTGCTCTGACCATTCAAGATGTGCCTGCGCTAGGCCCATACGCATGCCAAATGCTAGCAAAAAGCGAGTAGTTAGATACGGCACTATGACCGTACCAAGACCAGCAGCAACAGCCTGTAGCAGCACTAGATTCTCACCAAGAGAATGAATTATTCCAAAGATCACTACAAGTAAAGCAGGAGCTACAGCAGACAATGCTATCGTCGCAAAAAAGACCTTGAGAGTACCGGCCACACTCTCTATACCGGGACGCTCAACCTCAACCGTACCTACGGCCACGATATAATCATGGAGACGCTTTCTAATCCTCAGCAGAAGATAAAAAACCGCCACAGCCCCAGTAAGTACTAGCAGCAGCTTAAACGTTTCCCTCAGTACGTTTTCCAAAAGCCCGGCTGCAGTCGACTTGACCAATCCCCAAGTAAGCCTACGGACAAACGAAACTGCTTTTGAAAAGTCAGACAAAGAAATAGCGGGAAGTGTCTTAACCCAGAGTATATTCTCCTCTATGAACTTGCGCGTGCCTGTCAGGTCTGCAACTAGCTGACGCTGCTCAGCATCCAGCTCCATAACTAAATCAAAGTAGACTCCAAGCTCCGCAAGTTGGGTCTTAAGAAGTGACGACCGGGTCTGCAGCAGACGTTCTGCATCAGTTTCCAACTTCTCTTCTCGGGCTAGCTTGAGCTTACGAAATAGTTCATCTCTTACTTCCCCTGCACGCCCTTGTTGCTCTTCCAGCTCGAATATCTGCGTCTGTAAATTAGATAGCTCTTGCTGCCTGCTGACTATCCTACGTTGATAGTCTCTAAGATCAGGCAGTTCGTCCAGTACTTTTCTCAGCAAAACACCGGTAGAGTCAGTCAATCCTACTGTTTCTATCCGTCCTTTTAGACGAACCAGATTCTGTTGCACGCGTAGCAGCATTTGACGGGTCTGTTCGAGTTCTTTCCTCGTCTGATCTATCTTCACAGCAATCCTACGCTCTGCGCGCAACTTCGCTATTTTCAGGTTTTCCTCAGCAACAGGTCGAAGCAGCGCTGCTACTTGCTGTAGCTCCTTTTCTGCCAGGAGGACAGCACGCTCAGCCTCAAGCCGCATCCCTTCTGCTAAACGCTCTCGCCAAAAAGCGTTCAACTGTTGTTCTCGAGTAACCTTCAGAGCAGCTAGCTCGCGCTGCGCTATAAGCAGCCTCTCGCGCTGAGGCAAAACCATAAGCTCGGCTTCATAGTACTGCATCTCGCTACGGACAGCCTGAATACTTACATGCTTAAGCAGCTGGCTAGCCTCAGCTAATTCCTCATAATCATCCTCTAAACGACGTTTATCCAATTCGCTGAGGTGCACTCTGAGCTCGCCAAGCAGTTCAGGAAGTTTTCTTCGTCGCTCAGCAAGCTCCTTTAAATTCTGCTCGGCAGTTACTAACTCATCTTTAGCTAGTTCCAAAGCTACGCTGGATTGCCTATAAGATTGCTCAAGCTGTTCTACACTAGCGTCTTGAGAAAGCTGCGGAAGTGCCTGCTCAGCCCGTAGCCCAGTAATCTGTCGCTCTAAGCGGTCGAGATGAGTCGCTAGATCTTCCTGCTCGGTCTTAAGAAGTTTGAGCTTTTCAACCCACCTGTCACGAGCACTTATACGTTCTTTCACCTCAGCATATACGGCCAAGACACGTTCAAGCTGCTGCTGATTTAGCCTCTGACGAACTTTCAGTGACTGTACCTTGGCATCAACGTAGCTTATATCTGGCTCGAAGCCCCCCGCTGCTACCTGCCCGAAGACAACAGATACAGCTAGCAACAAAACTAACAGGTTTCTCATACGTACAGTCAGGACAAAGCAGTCGCTATTCTTGAAGCAGCCTCACGTAACATCTCGTCCTTGCGTGCAAAGCAGAAACGCATAAAATGATTTGCCTCACTAAGTTCTGAAAAGGCCGTACCTGGTACTCCCGCTACCTGAGCCTGCTCTATTAAATAGGTATTAAGCTCCTCAGCAGTGCCAAACCCATCAGGTATCCTTGCCCACAAGTAGAATGCAGACCCGGAGTCATAAACTTTAAAACCCACTGACTCCACCGCCTCAGTCAGTATCTGCCGCTTACGCGTGTAGCTACGCCGTAGTTCGTCATAATAACCCTCAGCCGACATCAATACTCTGGCAAGGGCATGCTGTAGCGGCGTCGGCGTACAGACATAAAACACATTGCCCGGTGCATGTAGCCTATGAATCAGCTCTCCTGGTCCGTAGACATAACCCAACCTCCAACCAGATACTGCCCACGATTTCGAAAAGGAGTTGCAGGTAATCGTCCTTTCATACATGCCCTCAAGCGATGCTATCGAGACATGCCCGTCGGGAGCTATTACAAAATGTTCGTATACCTCGTCAGAAACACAAAGTAGGTCAAATTCCTCGCATACCTCGGCTATAGCAGTCAACTCTTGTCTACTAAATACCTTCCCAGTAGGATTTGTCGGACTACAGACTAAGATAGCTTTCAGAGGATAATCAGGACTTGACTTCAGAGCCGAGCACCGTAAGCGCAGCTCATCTACGTCTAAACTAAGCTTATCACCGTGCAGTGGCACAATAGAAACCTGGCCATCAAAACTTTCTATGATCTTGCGGTGATAAGGATAGTAGGGATCGAACAAGATCGTAGTACGCTTTGCTAGATAAGCAGCTGCCAGCGCTACCAGTGCTCCCGTAGCACCAGGAGTGATCAAAATTTCGTAAGGCACACGTTCGGCATCAACTTCGATCTTATTAAAGCGTCTCACTTTTTCAGCTACTGCCCTACGCAAAGGCTCTACACCCTCGAAGAATGAGTAGTGATTCAAGCCTTCGGCTATCACTTCTGAAAGTGCTTGTGCAAGCGCAGGATGCAAATCAACTTCAGACTGCCCTTGCACGAGATTTCCGCTAGGCGGTATGAGCCGCGCTACCATTCTTATGTCTGGACTTGTTTTCTTTGACACTGCTTACTCCACTGTGGTGAAATCGGTTTTTAAAAAGTCCTTAATTATAAGCTTTCAGACTTAAGCTGACAATTCTATGAATACCACCAATAAAGAAACACTGCTCGACAAACCTCCTAGCCGAGCCGGTCTACTCCTCTCTTTAGCCGCAATGTGTGCCGTACTCTGGCTTCCGCTACCTCTTACAGAAGAAGCTCATAAAACAGCAGCAATTATAGCTGCCACAGTTTGCCTATGGATTACCGAGGCATTGCCACTAGCCGTTACCGGTCTACTTGCACCTACTTTGCTGATAATCTTCGGCGTAACATCAGCACAGAAAGCCTTTGCACCATTTGCTGATCCCATAATGTTTCTCTTCCTTGGTGCATTTATTCTCTCTCGCGCAATACAATTACATGGCCTTGACCGCCGGTTTGCCTATAGCGTGCTCACGTCAAGACTAGTAGGAGAAAACCCCAGCCGAATTCTTTTTGCATATGGAGCTACTTGCTGCCTCATTTCTATGTGGATATCAAACACCGCCACCGTGGCTATGATGTTTCCTATCGGCTTAGCAATAATAGGAACTTTTGATAGATTGCATATCGAAACAAGAGACTACAAAGCAGCGCTTATGCTTATCTGCGCCTTCGCTGCATCGCTCGGCGGACTAGCTACACCCGTAGGCACACCGCCTAACCTGATAGGCATTTCATTCATAAAACAACAACTTGGCAGACAGATAACTTTTATCGAGTGGATGAGCTTCGGGCTACCCACAGTCGCGCTGCTTTACCTAATCCTTTTTAGCTACCTCTACCTTCTATGCGCACGTAAACTACAACCGCTTGCCGGTATCAGCAGTTTGCTAAAAACCGAACAGTCACAACTTGGCCGGTTCAGCAGAGGCGAAATAAACACGCTTTTAGCATTTACCGTGACCGTAGTACTCTGGATAGCTCCTAGTACAGTTAATCTGCTAATCGGTGAAAAGCACGTCTTGACAGATTTATTAAAACACTTTCCAGAAAGTGTAGCAGCTCTGGTAGGTGCCTGCCTGCTTTTCATCTTGCCAGACAAAGATGGACGTTCTACCTTAAGCTTTGCCGAAGCAGTCAAAATAGATTGGGCAGTGATGGCTCTCTACGGAGGAGGAATAACGCTTGGGCATATGGCTTTTGAGACGAAGCTCTCGCAAGCAGTCGGTCAATGGACAATCGGCCTTATACCACAAAGCGAATATGGACTCATAGCAGTCACATCGGCAGTATCGACTATGATAAGCGAACTTACTTCCAATGTCTCAGCAGCAAATATGGTCATCCCGGCAGTAATAGCTATAACAGGTAGCCTCCGACCAGCAGTCGCAGCCTGTCTTGCAGCTTCGCTCGGCTTTATGCTACCGATTTCCACTCCTACAAACGCGATAGTCTACAGCTCAGGTTATATCAAACTCTCACAGATGATTAAGTACGGGCTTCTGTTAGACTCAATAGGAATAGTCGTCATAACAATTATCACAACCCTAATCGTGCCGACGCGCTGACTCCAACATCTCTAAAACTGCCTGATAAACACATGCCGAGAGACGCTCGACTCGTTGCTTAGTACTACCGCCTGGCATCGGGCAAACTGGCTTGCCATAATAGATATCTATTTTGCCACGCAGTTTTGGTAGCCTCTTGTGCGGTGGCCAAACCTCCCAAGCTCCCTTCATAGCTACAGGCAGCACCGGCACGTCTAATTTAACCGCAAGGCGAAAAGCACCGGGCTTGAACTCCGTTAACTGACCAGTATGTGATCTACTTCCTTCGGGAAAAATCACCAACGCGCCACCAGCTTTGAGCACTGCGGTCGCACGTCGCATTGCTGCCAAATCATGACCGGCAAGCTTTACAGGAAATGCCCCCAACTTACTTATGACACTGCCAAGCACCGGTATCTCAAAGAGCCTATCCCAAGCCATGTAGTAAATCGGTCGCGCTATCGGCAGGTGTATTAATATAGGATCATAGTAACTGACATGGTTTGGAGTTATTATGAGCGGTCCTTCTAAAGGCACGTTCTCAACTCCGAAGAACCGCATCCTGTAAAGCTTCTGAAAAGCGAGCTTTGTAGCAGGCCTTACAAAATCTACGATAAACTGCATTACCAGAGCTTTTTCGGCATACCCTGCCTAGCACTCAGTCTAAGCTTTTGCACAGCTTGCTGGAACTTGCTGTTAGCGGCCAGCGATTGGGGATCTGCGGCCTGAGTATCAGCAACTCCACTTTGCCCTTGTCTCAACTGCTCGATAAGCTCCTTACGAAATTGCTCGCGTTCATCATGCGAGGCCTGCGCATAGTTATACCTGAGCACTCCCCAAAGTGCGTCGGCTTGACTTATCTGCTCACGTAGAGCCAGCGGATAGTTAGTAAACTCGGCTTTGAGTGTCTCTACAAGCTGTTCCTTACGGGCCTTATCTAACAGCGGAGAGGAACGCGTTATAACGGCATGTAAAAAATGATTCATCTCAGCATAGCTTTCCGCCGCCTGTCTGCTCAGTGGCGGGCTAGAATCAACTAACAGTTCATTCTTAGCCTTGTAAGCATCAATGATCATCTGAGCAACAGGATTACCTTGGCCACTCTGCTCAGCATAGCAATAGAGCTGGCGTCCGAATTCCCGCAAAGCAAGTTTACGTTTCGCAGGCACGAGTTTAGCTATCTGTTCGCTCATCTGGGCAAACATCTGCACAGCAGCCGCTAGCTCATCCTTAGCTCGCTCGTTTGCAGCTACTTCAGCAGCCACTGCTTCGCTAAAAGTAGCTCGCTGTTCGTCTGTAAGGGCAACATCAAGTGCTTGCTCAACAGCTTCTTGCAGCTTATTTACGATCCGCTGCATATCCTCAGTTAGCATCCTTACCTCCAAAGTCTGGAGTAAAACCAAGCAGTTTATCTAGTGTAGCCTGGGCTACAGGATGATACGTAGCTCTTACTTTTTTATAGATTCCGATAGCCATTGCCTTATCAGCTTTGACTAACTCATTGTATATGGGCAGAATAAGCAAACGTCGCCCGATACTACCCAAGTAGGACTCTAAGCGTTGCATACCTTGAGTGTAGTTACTGCGCACGCTCATTACCAACCACTGGCTCAGCAAAATTTGATTACCGGACGATGTAAGTCTAAATGCCTCATCCAACTCCGCCATACGTTTCGCATCCAGATCGGCAGGTAGGTAATTGAGAAAATGCATCCATTCAGCGTGCGACCAGCTTGAAGTGCGCATCTCAGCAGCGCTAACACAGCCACGTAACCACTTATCAGCCTGCTGTTCCACTTCGGCGAAAGCCCGTGCCGTAACCAGCGGTGCAGATTTCGGCAAACCTGGAGCGTGTATCCACTCTGCAACCGGTACTTTCGCTGCAAGCTCAGGATACTTATCAAGCAGGTTCGCTTTAAGGTATGCCTCGAAGTCAGCCGTAGTGATACTCTTGAAAGCAAAATGATTGAAGTAGCTCTTTAGGAAATTATCAAACGTCTCTCGTCCGAAGACCTCCTCGAGATGACGCAGAAAAAGCGCTCCTTTTTCATAAGGTATGTCATTCATACCATCGTCAGGGTCACGCCCGCGCAAATCTATATTCAATATCTCGTCTTTATCCTCAAACTCCTCTAGCGTCTTTTCTAGCCCCCGTCTGCCAAGCACCGCTTCCATCTCTGTACGTTGCTTACCGTAGACTTCTTCCTGTATTCGATAGGTCAAGTAAGTGGTAAAGCCTTCATTCAACCAGAAATCGCTCCAAGTAGCGTTAGTCACCAAATTACCTGACCAAGAATGAGCTAACTCATGAGCTACGGTCGAGACTAAGCTCTTATCTCCAGCAAGTAGCGACGGCGTAACAAAGGTCAGTCTCGGATTTTCCATACCGCCGAAAGGAAAGCTAGGTGGCAACACTAGTATATCGTACCTGCCCCAGCGATACTCGCCATAGAGTTTCTCCACGGCTTTCATCATCTGTTCTACGTCCTCAAACTCTTTCGCTGCCCTATCCACTACAGAAGCTTCAGCATAGACTCCCGTACGTGGCCCGAGCGGCTTAAAAGCGATATCCCCGACAGCAAGCGCTATCAGATATGGAGCTATCGGTAACTCCATCTCAAAGCTGTACTCTCCTGAACGTACCGGTGGCAAGACATTCTTGGCACTCATCACAGCCAGCAGCTCTCGAGGTGTCTTTATATGCGCGCTGTAAGTTACTCGCACTGCCGGCGAATCCTGAAGCGGTATCCAACTACGAGCATGTATTGCCTGCGACTGAGTAAACAAAAACGGATATTTTTTACCTGCCGTCTGCTCTGGCTCTAACCACTGCAAAGCAGTAGCGCTCGGAGAAGTCTCATAACTTATCCTAACATACCTGGTGTTTCTATCGACTGATACGCTCAGTTCCGAACCAAGTATCTTGTCAGGAGCTCCTAATTTATACTCCGTCTGGCGAAACAATTTACCATCTTTCGAAATCTCAACACGCTCGATCTTGAGCTCGCGTGTGTCAAGTTTGAGCAGTCTATCACCACTGCCTACCCGCTCGATTTCAAGTGTTGCAAAGCCCCGTAGTACTTTGCGATCAAACAGTACCTCTAAATCCAGCACCAAGTGCTTTACCCGCATACGATCAGAGTTTGCATAGCTATGAACATCCTTAGCACCGATAGTCACCGCCAAAAAGAACATAAGGACTAGCATAACAGTCTTACTCCCAGTAGAAAAAAACAGCTAAACTATTAGAACACAAACTCCTAGGTTTCAAAAGATGTAGATTGGAGCTGTTATGCCAACATACTACCGCGCATGCAATCTCTGCGAAGCCATCTGCGGTCTTGAAATTCGAGTAGAAGAAGGGCGCATAGTTTCGATCCGAGGCGACGTAAACGATAAATTTAGCCGTGGCCATATCTGTCCAAAGGCCGTAGCATTGCAGGATATACAAAACGATCCAGAACGGCTCCGCTATCCAGTAAAACGAGTCGGTGGCAACTGGCAACAAATAAGCTGGGACGAAGCATTTGATACTGTAGTCGACAAGATAGTTGCTATACAAAGGGCATATGGCCGTAACAGCGTCGCTATCTATCAAGGTAATCCAACAGTACATAACTACGGCTCAATGCTCTATGCTCCAGAATTTATCCGAGCTCTGAAGACAAAAAACAGATATTCTGCTACGAGTGTCGATCAGCTACCGCATATGCTCACTTCATACCTGATGTTTGGCAATCAGCTACTTCTACCTGTGCCAGACATAGATCGTACAGACTATTTTTTAATCCTAGGAGCTAATCCCGTAGTATCCAACGGCAGCTTGATGACGGCACCAGGTATAGCAAAAAGGCTCAAAGAACTGCGAGCTCGCAACGGGACAATCGTAGTAATAGACCCAAGGCGCACTGAAACAGCAGCACTTGCAAACAAGCATATCTTCATTCGTCCAGGTACAGACGCTTACCTACTACTTGCCATGCTGCACGTAATCTTTGACAAGCAGCTCACAAGACCATCTCCGCTTGTCACTTCGACAGATGAAATACAACGCATAGTGTCAGAGTACCCACCCGAGCGGGTAGCAAAGGTTTGTGGTATAGCAGCCGAGGAGATAATCGAGCTGGCTGTAGCATTTGCTACAGCACCAAGAGCTGTCTGCTACGGTCGATTGGGAGTCTGTACACAGCCTTTTGGCAGCCTCTGTCAATGGCTAATCAACCTTCTGAACATATTGACAGGCAACTTTGACCGCGAGGGTGGCGCTATGTTCACGCTACCGGCAGCAGACGTAATAAAGCACGTCGATCTTTTTGGCCAGCGCGGTCATTTTGGCTTATGGAAGAGCCGCGTAAGAGGACTACCCGAAAGCGGAGGAGAGCTACCTGTAGCCACTCTTGCCGACGAAATACTGACTCCGGGCGAAGGACAAATAAAGCTACTTATTACCTCTGCTGGCAATCCGGTAGTATCGGCTCCCAACAGCAAGAAGCTAGAACAGGCCTTACAAGCCTTGGAATTTATGGTAAGCATAGATTTCTACATCAACGAAACAACAAAGTATTCACACATAATCCTCCCACCAACTGCGCCACTAGAGCACGATCACTACGATTTGGTATTCTATATGCTTTCTGTAAGAAACGTGGCAAGGTTCAACAAAGCGCTTTTTGAGCCTCCACCAGAAGCAAAACATGATTGGGAGATATTCTACGAGCTCTGCACACGTCTTGAGAAAAAAACACGAAGGCGGGGGTTAGTGGCAAAACTGCGACTGGCAGTGCTACGTAAACTAGGCCCGAAAGGCATAGTAGCTGCGCTAATCAGATTTGGTCCATATGGAGCTGGACTCAATCCCTTCAGCCGCGGGCTTACGCTTAGAAAGCTCGAAGCTGCAGAACACGGTGTCGACTTAGGTGCGCTACGGCCTTGTCTGAAGCAACGGCTATCTAAAATAGAGCTTACTCCAAAAGAGTATATCTCTCAACTGAAACAACTTGAGACAAAACTTAGCGAGCTAGAGCAGCAAGAGATCGTGCTAATAGGCCGCAGGCAACTACGTAGCAACAACTCCTGGATGCACAGGTACGAACGACTTACCAAACGCAGCAGTTGCATGCTGCTTATTCATCCAGAAGATGCAAAGAAGATTGGTATTTCTGACGGTAAGCTAGTTGAAGTTAGTTCTAGAACGGGTAGCATCGTCTTAGCAGCCCGTATAAGCGATGAGATAATGCCTGGTACGGTCAGTATTCCGCATGGCTGGAGCAACACAAACATCAACGAGCTAACCGACGATCTAGCTCTTGATTCAGTATCAGGTAACGCCGCGTTTAGCGGTATCCCTGTCAAACTCTGTGCAGCTAGCCAAGATGGACTAAACAAACACGATCATCTTATAATCGATAGCAAAACTATTGGCACAACAAGTTGAGGAGTAGTCCATGGGAGCCCCACGACCGCAGTTTACCTTGATATGTCAATCTCCAAATAAGGAAGAGGTAGAAAAGGCCGCAGCAGAGTACCAAGCAAAGCACCCTGGCCACAAAGTCTACATAGACTCTTGGAAAGACCTGCTGACACATGACAACAACAGTCCTGGCATTTGGCGAGCTCGGGTTTGGAAAACACCAGAAGATCGGTCACTACTTGACAGACTCCTAGACACTATTCGCAGGTAGCTACTCAGCATACTTCTCTAAATTGCTGGCTACCAGATAAAAACCACGCAACATGCCTTCCCGAAGAGCAGAATTTTTCTGATGACGCAACTTTTGCACACCACATCCGATAATCATAACGAACGAACGTTCGTAGAAGTTAAGGGAGGAGTCAAGGTGAGGACAGCCGGTTGGATGCTTATAGTTGGAATCGCAACAGTAGCGTATCTAAGCGGGGCTACACCTATAGCAAAGGTAGCGGACGACAATACAGTGAAGTTGAGAATAGGTACTGAAGCAGTAGAAGCGGTACCAGAAACAGCGACAAGTTTAACTTATCTAGGTGGGGCATATCAATTTGGTGGTGGATTTTCGCCTTCGAATGCTCCGTATGGCGGATTTGGCGGTGGATACTGCACTGCTAGTAGAACACCCGTTATCTTTATACACGGTAACGGAGACGAAGCTAAGAACTGGGATGCTCCTAGCTCGACCGGCGTGCTGTCGGTCTATGATCAGTTTCGCGCTGCAGGCTACAACGATTGTGAACTGTTTGGAATCACCTGGCTATCAGCCTCCGAACGCTTAGCTCCTAATCTCAACTATCACAATCCAACCAAAGCGGCGATGATACGTGACTTCATAAACGATGTCAAACTTTATACTGGAAAGAGCCAAGTAGATATAGTAGGTCATTCGATGGGCGTAACAGTAGCCATACACGGAATAGATTATGGCAACTTGTGGAGCAGCGTGCGGCGGTTCATAGGCATAGCAGGTGGATTACGCGGACTAGCCTCCTGCTATTGGGTAGGTTATGCTAACCCTTCTGCAACTACCTGCGGCAGCGAAAACATATACTCGAGCAACATCTTCGGCTTCTACCCCGATGTCTATCCAGCATATAACCCCAAGATGGGCAGTGGCAGCAGCGGTTATCGCAATAAACCTTCCGGCAAGTCAACTATCTTCTACACTATACGCGCAGGCAAGCATGACCAAATAGCTTGCACAACTACGGCTTACACTAGCACCTGCCAAGACACACCCCTGTTTAACTCTTACAGCAACGTCCGCGCACAGCTCAACGTAGGTCGCGGAACTACAGCCGCACAAATGGATTACAACTTTCTTGACTGGAGCCCTTACAACGTAATGGGCGGCGATTCAGATGGCGTCGGCCATTTCCGTGCAAAGAACAACACAGGCAGAATTCAAGTCAACATGCTTACTACAAACTGCACTGGCACAAGCTGCTGCAGCGGTTACGGTTATTCTTGCACTAACTAAATCTCCCTCACGTAGAGGGAGAGAAGTCTTCTCTCCCTCCTGTTGCAAGGCTTTTTCCATCGTGCTATAAGAGTTCTTTTGCGATGGATAAGCAGCTCGTCTATAGCTTAAATCCAGAAGTGAAGTCGTTGCCGCTATGGCTCTATTGCGCTCTGACACGTAAGCAGCTAAAACAAGCTATCAGTACACGCGAACTACACCTCAATGAAAAGGCAAAATTGTTTGAACATCCTAAAGCGCTTAAGCATTGTAAAAAAAGCATACTAGTCAGAGTCTCCGTATGGCCTGCTAGCTACTCAGGAACAAATTTTCACAAACTTGAAGACTCATATACAGCAGACCGCATATTTATCGAACAGCTTTCCTGTAGTAAGTTACCAGGTAAGTTCGAAAACTTACAGAAAGTTGAAGGCGCAGGCGGCGTGCTTTTCAAATCAAGTACAGAAGATGAGCTACTGCTGCTCCTAAAAAGAGATGGTAAATCTCTTACTTGGGTACTGCCAAAAGGCAAATGCAAAGCAGGTGAAAAAAAGCGCGAAACTGCTCTGAGAGAAGTTAAAGAAGAGACAGGAATTGCAGACATTAAGTTAGGCAGATTGCTTGGTAGAGAAGCCTACTTTGTCCCCGAGGGCAAAGCTATCATTTACAAACGCATTAGCTACTATGCCATGTACCTTGCTCAACCTGATAGCTTGCCAAAGGTAAACACGCTTGAAGGATTTGTAGATAGCAGATGGATGACTGTACAAGAAGCACTGCAGTTGACCAATCCGTCTAGATCTCACTCTATACTCTATACTTTGCTGAGAAGAAAGGATCAAAAAAGATGAAGAAAGTTCTATTTACTATACTGCTTCTCTTTTCATTCAGTTGCAATAACAACGTTCAACCTACTGTAACTACTACAACTACCGAAACAACAAAATCTCAGCCCAAAATAATTCCTCCCGCACCACCTAACTTAGAACCTAAAGCACCAAAACAAGTAACCGGCAACCGTACATTGGAAGGACTCTACGAGAGCCTCAAGCAGAAAGGCTGGAAGTTAGGTGAGTTAAAAGATACCATACCGCTCTATGACTCTGAAAAAACAAAGATGTCCTCTGATGAAAACAAGCGCCGATATGTGTTCCTACTGTATGAGAACGCAGAAAAAGCCGCCGCTTCTTTCGACAAGGTCAACGAGTTTTACACTAACCAGCGAGGATATGCAGTAAGATCCCAAAACATTATAGCAGTCACCTTCAACCCCGAGATATCTTCACTAATACCAGTTTCTCCACTTTCGGCAGAAGAGTTAGAAAAATTTAAAAAAGACGTAGAAGCCTACTAGAGTGATAAACCTTCAAAATCCTCATCTTAACAATTGAAGTGCCTGCAGTAGGTTATTACCCTAGGCAAACGGAAATATCCGCCAAGTTGAAAAGCCCAAGAAGCAGAGAAGAGAAATGACGAAGCCTGATTAAGCTTCTGTGATGCAGAAAGTAAATATGCCTTGCTTGACAATCTTCTAGAATTTCCAGCAATATACTATAAGAAAGCAAACCTACCTCAATAAATGCGTCGTCTTACTTTTCGAAGACCGCGCACAAGGAGCCAAAAGCTTGTATACCTCTATATTTACTTTGCTCTTCCTAGCAATGTTAAATTTTTGCCAAGAGGAAGCTAAGCAGCATACAAGAAAGCGCAGCACACGAGTTTGTATTCTAATTAAGTTAGTTGAAGCTAGAAAATTACTCGAAAACAAGTGCGAAGTTGATAATCAGACGGTCTGCATCTCACTACTGAACACTGAAACAAAAAAGCTCTATCTAGCCAAGATGAGCAAATCTGACTTCTTGACGCAGCATCACAGCGAGAGTTTCACATTTGATGAAGACATAGTCAAACTGACCATCGATCATCCAAATTATGTAAACACAAAGCTAAGCACGGATAACCCAAAGTACGTGCCTTTAACAGTAAAGTATCCGATAGTTAAAAACGATAAACTCAAAGAGATGGCATACTATACGCCCGCGCATAAAGTGCTACAGGAAGCTGTGCTTGCCAAGTTAGGCAGCGAGTACCTCGAGCAAACCATAGAAAAAGCAGCAACGAGTCTCAGAAAAAGCAAGCTAGAAATTCCAGAAAAGGTGATCTCCTTGGCAAAACTGCTTTGTATAGTGGAGCATATAGACCATAAACGCTTTATGACTGAACCAGCAGAATCTCTATTTAAAGAAGTTGAAGTACTATACGCTCTCAATCAAAACAACACCTATCGATACTCGGTAAGCAGAGCAGGTGCTGGCGGTATGGTACAGATGATTCCTAGCACATATAAAGAGGTTCGCAATGCCTTCCCACAGATATCTCTTATAGCTGATTTCGAAGAAGCTATGACTGACCATCACAACGCTGCCAAAGCAATGTTGCTATATCTTAAGCGCTACCACAGCTTCTTTCTAGAAAAAGAACAAGTAATTGAGGCTATCAAAAACGGTATTGCCACTGAAGAAGAACTGATGGCTGCTGGTTATAACTCTAATCCCGTGAATGTGCCCAGAAGGCTTTCCTACGGCAAGTACTGGAAATATTACTTGCCTAAAGAAACAAAAGTCTATCTGTCTATACTGCATGCCCTAGACAGTTCGATAACTACAGGAGACATAAATGCCCCAACCGAAGTTGTAGCAGTATACAGGCCAAAGTCAAGCACTCGCAGCAGCAAGAAGATAGCCTCAGTACGAGCAAAGAAATCTAGCCAACTGCGTCATAAGACAGTTACACGCTCTGCAAAAAAAAGGTCAGCTAAAGTCGCCGCTTCAAGAAAAAACTCGCCCTCGAGAAAGCTTACCGTAAAGCAACTACGACGCAAGCGTTGACGCAAGGATGAAGCCTATGAAAAACAACGACAAGCTAAAAAAGTTTCTAGAAGATGCGCTAAAGCAATACGAGAACGAGCCCGGCTATGAACGTTATTACGAGAAGTGTCCTGAGTGCGAAAGGCTCGTCCCAAAAGCTGAAATAGAGATGTTTGTAGGAATCTGTGGCTGGTGCAGAGGCTATTTCCTACGTGAAGAGCTAAAGTTTGATAGATAGCTCTACAGACTTTTAAGTTTTGCGGTCTTAAAAACATCCGCCATAGGATCCAGCTGCAAGTACTTCGCCCCAGCAGCTTTGCAGGCATCTGCAAAAGCACCAAACTCGGTAGGCGAAATCATATCGATACCATGGCCGCGAATCCTGGCTTGCTCCAAAAACTCTCTGGCCGTATCAACCGAACTGAAAAATGGTACTGTCACTCCATCACTCGACTCAAAAGAAAGTATGGCATTATCGGTATCCTTCTTGAGATAAAAAAATATCTGGCTCGCTATAAAGTCCATAGAATTTTCCCTCTCATTAGATTTTCGGCTAATAAAATCATTCGAAGCAACTAAAATTTTCTGGGAACTTATTTTTGAATCGCGGTGTCAAAATCAGTAAGAACATGATAAGCAACCTTCTAGACCTAGAACTGACTTGCTTAGACAGCATATCGCTCGTAGAGAGAGTTCAAAACGGTGATGAAGCAGCATTTGAAGACCTAGTGCAACTGTACTATCGCCAGGTCTACAACCTAGCACTAAGGCTGACTGATGATCCCGAAGACGCTAGCGACATCACCCAAGAGACGTTTATAAAAGTCTATCACCATATTCGAACTTTTCGAGGCGATGCAGAGCTCAAGACCTGGATATATAGAATTACAGTAAACCTTTCATCAAACCTGAAGCGATGGTGGAAGCGAAGACTTAGACAACACCTACAAGTGCAAAACAGTATAGAAACTCCCGAAAGATCGCTTCTTCGAGCAGAAGAGCAGAAAATAGTGCAAGCAGCTCTACAAAAAATAAAGTTCGAGTACAGAGTAGCTGTCATATTACGTGATATAGAAGGACTAAGTTATGAACAGATATCTGAAACACTCGGCATCTCTGTCGGCACAGTCAAGTCAAGGATTGCCAGAGGTCGAGAGGAACTACGTAAGCTGCTAAAGCAGACTTCTGCATCGGTTCCGGCGACGCTAATACCGACTGGGTCGAAAGTCTGTCAAGGCCAGCAACAAACAGACTATCGTACGTCGGAACCGATGAGATAAGGATAGTTATGAACTGCAAGACCGTAAAGACAAAAGCTTCTCAGTTCATAGACAAACAGCTACCAAAACTAGAGGCCAACCTGCTGCTAGCACACCTAAGGTCGTGCGACCAATGCTCAAAAGACATAGAAGAGCTCAGCGAATGCGTTCGCCTGCTTAAATCGCTAAAACCTGAAGCTGTCCCAGAACAGCTAGTACAAAATATCATCCTTCGGGCCAAACAAAGCAGTTCCTCTTCACAGTTAAGCTTTAGACTGGCATCAGCAGTTGCTGCCTTGGCTTGCATAGCCGTTCTAGTGTACTTCCCAAGCTTTCGCAAAATAGAAGACAAACTTGTAGCAGTGCTCTCTCAACCAGAGACCCCTCTCAACGATACTGCTGCAAGTGTCGAATCAACCCAAGCAATAGTAGAACTAGCACTCATAGAAGCTGACTCTAACAGACCTCACGAGCTTTTTGTCGTAGCCGAAGTCAGCGATAAAGGTAAAGCTCGATTGCTACATTTAGTTGGCCATGCAGACGACCCAGTAATACACAACAAAGTTGACGAAGTGCTCAAAAGAGCTAGCTTTAGACCTGCCATTAAAGACGGTAAGCCCGTAGCATCTACCATGCTCTTTTTTATCGAAGCAATTGACATACAAGGCTAAGATAGCCATATCAAGCACATAAGAGAAACCACAGGTTGCTTCTAGCAGAAAAATAAATAAAATTGTGCCAGTTTTTGGAAAAAGAAGGTCAAGTTATGAAGTTACTGCTTCTTAGCAACTCCTACAACTACGGGCAAGGATTGTTAGATCACGCTGAAGATGCTATTAGAGACTTTCTCGGCACTGTAAAGCGTGCTCTTTTCGTTCCCTATGCTGTCGTCTCAGACAGTTACGATAGGCGGTTTGAAACTGTCTCTGCTCGATTCAGAGAGTTCGGCTACGAACTAGACTCGATACATCTTCACAGCGATCCGATAGAAGCCATAAACAGAGCCGAAGCCATAGTTACCTGCGGTGGGAATACCTTTCATCTGCTTTACCAACTCTATAAAAATAACCTACTCGAACCGATGAGAGAGGTAATTAAAGCTGGTGTGCCATATATCGGTTGGAGTGCCGGCGCAAACATTGCTTGTCCTACGATAAAGACCACGAATGACATGCCAATAGTGTTTCCCGGCAGCTTTGATGCACTGAACCTAGTACCGTTTCAAATCAATCCGCACTATATAAACTACCGTATACCGGGTCATCAAGGCGAAACCAGAGATATGCGCCTAGAAGAGTTCTTAGCGCTGAATCCAGGAGTGTACGTCTTAGGACTACGTGAGGGCAGCATGTTGAGGGTAGAAGGAAGACGCCTTACTCTGCTTGGAGACAAACCGCTCAAGGTGTTTTTTGCAGGCGGCGCTCCGACAGAGTACTCCGCAGAAGACGACATCAACTTTCTACTCAACCCTTGATTACCCCAATAGGACGCATTCTAGCCACTTTGCGAGTAATACCAGCTCGCTCTACGACATCGACCACCTCATCGACATCCTTGTAAGCAGCGGGCATTTCTTCTGCTAAACCCTTCCAACTACGTGCCCTAGCAATAACTCCTCTATCTTCTAACTCCTTGCTTATATGATGTCCTTCAGCCTGTTTTACTGCCGCAGAACGACTAAGAACGCGTCCGGCCCCGTGACAAGTTGTACCAAAAGTCTTTTGTAGGCTACCTTCCGTACCCACTAAAAGCCAGCTAGACCTACCCATATCACCGGGGATAATGACTGGCTGGCCGATCGAGCGATAAGAGGAAGGCACATCAGCGTGCCCTGCGGGAAAAGCTCTCGTAGCACCTTTTCGATGAACGCAGACCGTCTTAACTGTGTTGTTTACAGAGTGCTGCTCGAACTTAGCTATGTTATGTGCTACGTCATAAACCAGCCGCATTCCCAATTGTTGCCAGGAACGACCAAAAAATCTTTCAAACACTTCCCGAGTTTGCCACATCAAAAGTTGCCGGTTACACCAAGCAAAGTTTGCAGCAGCAGACATCGCCGCCAGATATTGCTGTCCTTCGCTGCTTTTAATAGGTGCACAAGCAAGCTGCTTATCAGGTAGCTGTATAGAATATTTTTCTGTAGCTTTTCTAAGTGATTTGAGAGCATCCTCACAAACTTGATAGCCAAGACCCCGCGAACCAGAGTGGATCATCACTACTACTTGTCCGACTTCTATACCCATGACAAGTGCCACAGCCTCGTCCACTACCTCATCAACTACCTGAACTTCTAAAAAATGGTTGCCAGAACCCAGCGTCCCGCACTGCTCGGCGCCGCGTTCAAGCGCACGGTCACTTACTGCGTCTGGATCAGCAGAAACGAGCTTACCATTCTCTTCCGTATGATCTATGTCTTGCTGAGTAGCAAGCCCCTTCTTGAAAAGGTAGCTGACACCATCTCTCATTAAGTGCCGCAGTTCCTTCTTATCAAAGTAGTACCTGCCAGAACGTCCAACACCAGTAGGAATTTCTTTGAAAAGTTCCTCTACAAGCTGGCGCAGAACTGGTCGCACTTCCTCCAAGTGCAGATTCGTTGCGACTAAACGCACGCCGCAGTTTATATCGTAGCCTATTCCTCCAGGGCAAATTACGCCATCTTCTTCTGGATCTGTTGCGCAAACACCACCTATTGAAAACCCATAGCCCCAGTGTATGTCCGGCATGGCAATGCTTGCGTACTGAATACCTGGTAAAAAGGCGACGTTTGCCACTTGTTCAGGCGCTAGATCTTCTCTAATTGTTCGAATTTGCTTACTACTAGCATATATAAGCCCGTCAACGCGCATACCAGGTTTATAGGATTTTGGTATCCGCCAGCAATAGTCCGTTACCCGCTCAAGAGGCCCTTTAAACACTTCTTTCATTTCTGCTTTATTACAAACTTTGGTTTCTGTTGTGTACTAGACGACACTGGAGATTTGATTCTAAAAGTCTGACCGCCTACCTCTTTGTTACCAGGTACAGGCAAAGGTTGTCTATCGGTAGGAAAAAGCGTAGGGTTCGCATAGAACCAATCTGCAGCGTTATAGTTGGCTACAGAGTAAGGATCAATAAGAGTCGGATCGTATTGAAAGATCCTGGCCAACTTAACTACAAATGAGCCCAGTCCTTCACGATAATCCCAATTTCCTACACAGATCTTACCATCCGGCCACACGTGAGGATGAAATATAGGCGACATTTCATGCATCATCACCAGTGGCTTTTCAAAAGGGTGGTTCGGGGAAAGTATTATTCTAACACGATGCTGATTACGCTGCTGTACAGCGCTTATATAACTTCTTACGTTAAATGTCACAATGTACTCGCTGGGCGGCACACCTATAGCCTGCCAGCTTATTACAGTACCACGTATGGACTTCATCTCCTCATAGTCGGCCTCTAACCTTGCCCGTCTTACTTCTTCTGGTGTACCCACTTGAGACCTCCGCCGCGAGTATTCAAGAAGATACTTATCGTATCGTTATTGCGAACGCCCATCTGAGCAAGCGTCTGACCAGGCCGTAGCTGCACTCCACGGTAAACTAAAGCCGTGCCCGGTATATTCGGTATCAGCCCAGCCTCAGCCAGGTTGCGCAATATCGCATCGGCAGGCATATCATCCGAAACTGTTACTTCTACTTCTTTGCCGTTATTTTCATTTCTAAAAGTAACATCTATATCTGCCATCCGCCAGCCTCCTAACTACGACGTAACATGATTACATCTAGAGCACAGGCCGGTAGCTTCGTCAAATAGGTCGGACTGATGACATATCTCACAACGCAATGCAATGCCTACTGAGTTTATACTAAACGTACCCTGCATCAATACCGGCTCGACTTCGCTTGACCTGATATATCTTGAAACACGAGGAATAAATTTCATATCAAGAGGATCTCCAAAAACTCTTTCCTGCCATATATCCCATACATTCATACCCAAAAAGCCAAAAAAGAGGACAAAAAGCAGAAAAGAAAAGAATTCCATAGGCAAATTAGAGTTGTTTTCTAAGCATATCAAAAGAACTCTCTATCGGGTAGTGTGAAGGCATCGACTACAAATTCCGGTCTCAACATCAAACTTATCAGTAAGGTGACAGACCTCACACCGCTGTGGTAATCCACCATAGTTTACTCTGAAGACGCTCTGTAGCCCCTGTCCATAGTGCTCGACTCTGGTCAGTTGCTCTATTATACTACCCTGACGCTCATGCTCGTAGAGCCGTCCTAACTCGATCAACGCCACTAAAGCCGACCTGAAAATGGCAGGGTATTTTTCAAGCACTTTAGAGCCGTTTCTGGACTGCAGGTAAAGGTAACGGCCCTGTGCTATTGCTAGAAGAACTACCCAGATCACCAAATAAGTTATCATCAGCAAAGCAATGACCATCATAAACCCCTGCTGACATCACCAGCTAGCTCGAAACTGAGAGACTTATTAGCATCAAAAGCAGTAAATATATGCAACGGCGGCAGTCCAAGTTGCCCAAGCGACATTCGAGCATACTCTGCCGACGAGTCCGAAGAAAGAGAGCTGAAAACCTCTATATAGTCAGCATCAGCATAGGTTTCAGCAACCTTGCTAGCAGGATTGCGTCTACAGGTAGCACAGTACAACTCATCATCGTATATCATATGAGCCGGACGCATTAACCGAACTCGCTCGCCACAATTACGACAAGCAATAGCCACTATAAAACGCCTTCCTAGCAGAATAGTAAACTCGCCGCTGAAATATCGCCTCAACTCATCGATCAGCTCAGCTAAAGTACTTGTAGTTGAAGCGGCAAGCTCTACGATTTCACCATAAACACCGTGGGCAAGGCAGTTGGGATTTTCCTGCAGCTCTATGCTAGTTAGGCCATTCACCATACCATTAAAGTAATACTTCCGACCTGTAACCGCTTGCCCATGCAAGTACTTAATAGCTTCCTGTACCTGCAAAGCCGCTATAACTGCCGACGTAACCTGCACAGCTGGAAGGCGCTCCTGCTGTATATAGCGTCGCTTGACATTTTCACAGCTGTCATAGCGGGACAGTGCATCCGCCAGCTGATCGCTAGTTACGTTACACTCAAAGCAAGGCCCTTTAGGAGCATAGACAGTAACGCTACCAGCAAGCCCATGTATACCACCGTCTATCCAAGGGCGCTGCGTACTTCGGCAAGCACGGTTGATAGCAAGCCGTGCCTCGTCATTGTCCACACAGCCTATTACTATGTCGAACCGTCTGAAGATACCAGCTCCCAGGTCCCAAACAACGTCTCCATTGAAGTACTCTAGCTTAGCTGTAGGCTCAAGCATCATCTGCTTAATAGCAGAGGCAGCCACCTCAGCCTTGTTCTTACCTATATCCTCCTGTCGAAAAAGAACTGTCCTAGACAAATTCGAGCCGACAATCTCATCAAAATCCAGTATCAGGATGTGTCCTAATCCCAGCAGTGCCAAGTTCTTCAATACTTCGTTTCCAAGCGCCCCTGCTCCTACTACGCATATCTTAGCGTTACGAAGCACTTGCTGATGCCACCACTCTATTCTACTTTGCCGCTCGAACGGATCATCATCCTGCTGGTACTTCATTAAAACCTATCTAGCTGTTTTTCAGCCCAATCACCTATAATCGGCAGCTTATACTTATTACCCTGATAGGCTTTCACTATCAGCACTACCCAGAGAACAAAAAAACCTACCGATACCAAATTAACTACGAAACCTATCATTTGGAGCACCAAGCTGATGCCTATAATAGCTGCAACCATTCCAACCGTCATCATTAAAAAACCTATACCTAAAGTAGTGACTATCCAGACGGCACTGAAAATTACCGATTGCATAGCATGAAAGCGCACAAATCGATTCTTACGCTCTATCAACAGAAAAGCTATGCCCGATATAATAAATGCCACGTATGAAAGCGCTGCAGCTACACGAGGCTCAAACCTTAAGCCCAAATCCATCGGCTGCTGAAAATACTGATTTTGCCCAGGCTCATGAGGTGAAACGTTAGATCTCGGATCGTAGTAACCGTACTGGTGATGACCATGGTACTGCTGATAAGGCAAAGTCTGTTCCGCCTCTACTGCTCCAGTTTGCTCAGAAATATCCCTTCTTGTTTGAGCGTTGATAGAGTTTGTTTTCCTATTCTGCTCGCTCATTTTGACTCCTAATCGTAAGGAATCTGAAGACGCCTTATCGACGTAGCCTTACCCGTCGTGGCATCAGCATCTATTAGTACACCACAGAGCTTTACATTGTCTTTTGCCGGTTCAAATTTTTTCGGCATACCGTACAAAAATCGTTCTATAATCCCTTGCGTCTCTAGTCCTACTACAGAATTATATGGACCAGTCATACCAAGGTCCGTAATGTAAGCAGTACCGTCTGCTAGAATTCTCTCGTCAGCAGTCTGAATATGCGTATGTGTCCCAACTACAGCCGTCACACGTCCATCTAAATACCACGCAAGAGCCATCTTCTCGCTGGTCGCTTCAGCATGATGGTCTACTAATATAATCTTGGCTCCCTTGGCCTTTGCGATAGCTATACAGCTATCGGCTGCCCGAAACGGACAGTCATTTGCTGCCATAAAAACTCTACCCTGCAAGTTAATCACTGCAACCAGCACACCACAACTAGACTCACCAATCCACATGCCTTTGCCCGGTGCTTCAGGAGCATAGTTTGCTGGGCGCAATAGCCTCGGTTGCGTCGCTATGTAATCATAGATATCTCTCTTATCATAGATGTGGTTTCCAGAAGTCATCACATCCACTCCAGAAGCAAGAAACTCTTCCCCCATATAAGGCATCAGTCCAAAACCACCAGCGGCATTCTCGACGTTTACTACTACAAAATCTACCTTATACTCTTTCTTAACTTCCGGCAGGGCATCAATGATGGCCTTTCTTCCTGCCCGACCCACGACGTCACCAAGTGCAAGTATTCTCATAAGCGTAAGTTTAGCCCATTTTCGGAAGGTTATCTAGCAGTAATCCAACAAAGCAAGAGAAGGTCAAAGATAAAAGAAGCTCTCCGCTCAGCCGTAAGGTGCTCTTATTTGAACCTGCAAAAGCAGGTGGGTAACCTGGCTCCATCCGTTGACCACCCGAAACTTTGTCGGGCATACGCGTGGGAGTGGACGCACGCAGTTTCCCTTTCTATAGTCGTTGGTTCAAAAATTGAGCTACCTATACCAACTTTGCAGAGAGCTTCTTTACTAAATATAAACCGCTCGAACACGCAGGTCAAGGCATGCGCGGTTTAGTCAGTATGGTATCGAGCAGTTCTGAACATTCCTTACTTCGCTCAATAAGCGAAGCGTCAAGCTGTTCAAGCCGGTCACGTACCTTGTGGAGTTCATCGGCAATATTTAAAGCCGTCAGAATAGCTACGCGCAAAGAGTCGGCTGTCATCGTCTCCTCAGCCACTTCTTTCATTCGCTTATCAACATATTCAGCTAACTCACGAATGTAATCTGCATTACTCTCCCCGCGTATCTGATAAGTTTGGTTGTATATCTTCACCTCAACCGTTTGCGAAGTATTACGCTTCCGGACCACCGCCTACTACCCCCGACTCAAATACAGCGATGGCTTCAAGCATCGATTCTACCTTCGAACGTACCTCATCACGCTCAGCAAGAAGGGTCTCGAGCCGCTTAAGATGTTGCTCACGCTCAGCAGAAAGTGTGGCCACTTTAGTAAGTAACTCCTGTTTTTCGCTCCTCAGTAAATCAAGCTCCTGCCTGGCTTTAACCAGTTCTTTCTCAAGCTGTTCTTTCTGCTGACGTAATTGGTTAAACTGCTCAATAGTCCTGTAGATCTTATCTTCTAGATGGGACAGCTTCTCCAATCCACTTAAGCCCATTTGCTCTATCCCTTACTTATCTCGCAGCCTTGCTCCAAAACGCATCTGTAACAACTCTATTATTGACCTATCATACTCGGCCAACTGCTCATCGGTTAAACTTTCAGCTTGTGGCTGAAACTTAACACTGAGGCACAAAGAGATCTGATCCTCCGGTATCCCACCACCCTTATAGACATCAACCAAGCTCACCGCAACAAGCTCAGGTATGCCAAGCGACATCACCGCACTCTCGATTTCAGCATACACAGCAGATCTTGAAACAAGAAAAGAAAAATCGCGACTAACTGCTTGTAACTTCGCAAGAGGTCTATAGACAATCCTGCCGACAGTCAATGAAAACAACCTGTCTAAGTTTAGTTCGCACACAAAAACAGGCTGCTTAAATTTAAATACCTCACACAGCTGTGTTGCAAGTTGCCCAAATACTCCTACTGCCTGCCCTGCTACAACAATGCTCGCCGCTCTAGTCGGATGCAAAAAGCCCGTCGCCAAACTACTGAATTTATAATCGCTGTAACCGATGCTTTCAAGCAAAGTCTCTACTGTACCTTTAAAAATATAAAAATCTATCTCTTCATGCCTACTCCAGTCATTTGGCCAGGCCTCACCCGTAGCTGCCAGAGCTAAGCGCTCAAACTCATCAGGTCGACCGACTGACTGCCTGTAGACACGACCAAATTCAAACAACTTGACATTACGCACACCATAACTGAAGTTCCTTGAAACAGCCTCTAACAGACCTGTCAGCAACGAAGTACGCATTATCGGACGTTCTTCATCTATAGGATTGCTTATAGATATTGGCTGCCAGCCTTCAGGCCTAAACCGCATATCCAGCTCGGGTTTCACCCAACTGAAAGATATAGTTTCAAAATATCCATTCGCTACAAGAGCGTTCCTGCACTTGCGCCGGCTCTCTTCATGCTCCAAGTAACTACCGGCACCGTCAGTTAAGGGTAGCACTGAGGGAATACGATCGTAACCTACGTGCCGAGCTATCTCTTCTATTAGATCCTCCTCTATGTGAATATCCGTCCGATAAGACGGTGGCAAGACTAGCCAACGAGCACCTTTAAACAATACTTCGACAGAAAAACCTAGCCGCGTGAGCACTGCTTCTACTTGCTCAGGCTCTAGCTCAAGGCCAGTAAGTGCCTTAATTCGGTCAAGCCTTAGCTCTATCTGAGTAGGCAGCAGCACTTCAGGACGCACATCTATCACGCCTTTTGCGACTTGGCCGCCTGCTATCTCCTGAATTAGCTGCGCGCACCTATCGATAGCCCGCAGGCAAGCTTCTGGGTCAGCACCGCGTTCGAAACGATACGAAGCTTCAGTAGACATCCCCAACGCCCGCGCAGTTTTCCTAACCGAAGAGGGTAGAAAGTAAGCACTCTCAAGCAATACGTTACGAGTAGTATTTGAAATAGCCGAATGTTCGCCGCCCATAATCCCAGCTATGGCAACCGGAACTTCAGCGTCAGCTATAACGAGCATCCCCGCCGACAATCGCCGCTCTACGCCATCCAAAGTCTTAATCTGCTCTCCCTCAGTCGCAGTACGTACCACTATTCGCCTACCTCTAAGGCAATCAAAATCGAACGCATGCAGCGGATGTCCTTGTTCCAACAGCACAAAGTTCGTAACATCTGCTATGTTGTTTATGCTACGTTGACCTAAACGTTCAAGCCGGCGCACCAACCACTCAGGTGAAGGCCCGACTTCTACATCAAGAATGACTCTAGCACAATACCGAGGACAAAGCCGTGGAGAAGTTATTTCAACCGAGGTAAGCTTAGATACTGCTACAGCTTGCTCTGCAGGCCGAAGCTGCGGCAGTCGAGCTTTGACTCCTAACAAGGCAGCCAACTCGCGGGCAATACCGTAATGTGATAAAGCGTCTGGCCGATTAGATGTTAGGTCAAAATCGAGAATATAATCATCATCTACCTTACAAACGCTGTCCACAGCCAAACCAGCCATAGTGAGCCGTAGCGCAGCATCTTCAGGGGAAGAAACATCCACCAGCTCTCTTAACCAATTGAAACTGATCCTCATAATAAACTAGAACTGCTCGAGGAACCTTAGGTCACCAGAGAAGAAATTACGAATATCGTCCACGCCGTAGAGCATGGCAGTCATTCGATCTATACCGAAGCCAAAAGCAAAGCCGGAATACTTTTTCGGATCTATGCCACAGGCACTTAGCACGTTAGGATGTACCATTCCGCTTCCACCAAGCTCGATCCAACCTACCCCTTTACAAACCCTACAATCGCTTTCAGCTTTACAAAAGATGCAGCTGAAATCAGTCTCAGCGCCAGGCTCTACAAAGGGAAAATAACTGGGGCGAAAACGCAACCTAACGCTCTGCGAGAAGAGCTTTTCCAAAAAGATCTGAAGAGTTCCTTTCAAATGCCCCATATGTATACCTTCTGCCACGTTCAACCCTTCTACTTGAAAGAACATAGGATTATGCGTAGGATCTGGATTGTCTCTGCGGAAGACCTTCCCTGGAGCTATGATGCGTATAGGAGGGCGACGCTTCTGCATAGCATGTATCTGTATGTTGGAAGTCTGCGACCTAAGAGCAAGCTCGGAGTCAATATAGAACGTGTCTTGCGATTCACGTGCTGGGTGTCCAACAGGTATGTTTAAGGCATCGAAGTTATAAAAGGTAGTGTCTATTTCAGGACCATCTTCGACACTGTACCCCATAGAAACAAATATATCTTCTATGCGCTGCTTTACACGCACTATAGGGTGTTCGCTACCAGGCTTGATTCTCCTACCCGGTAAAGTGACATCCAGCCGCTCTGATTCAGCTCGGCGGGCTTCGTCTTGCAGACGCAGAGCCTGCTGACGTTCAGCAAAAAGAGACTCTGCAAAATCCCTCAGCTCATTTACGAGTCTTCCAGCCTCTTTGCGTTCCTCAGGTGACAGCTTACCAAGCTGTCTCATAAGGAGCGTTATGCGTCCACTCTTCCTAGAAAAATACGTGTCCCGTACTTGTTGCAATCCGTCACTCGAATAGACGTCTTGTAGATCATTCAGAAACTGCTCTTTCAGCTGCTCTACCGCCTGTTTCATCTTCCCAATGCAACCTAACGCACTTGGCTACGCAGCTTTTTCAGAAGCAAGCGCTTTCTTAGCTATAGCTACTATTTCGCCAAACCCTTTGGAGTCATTAACTGCAAGGTCAGCTAAGGTCTTACGATCCAGCTCAACGCCAGCAAGCTTCAAGCCGTGCATCAACTGGCTATAGTTGAGGCCATTTTCCCTAGCCGCCGCTCCTATCCGCACTATCCATAAACTACGATAATCGCGTTTTTTAAGCTTACGGCCTATATAAGCAAATTTCAGCGCTCGCTCGACCGACTCTTTAGCATGCCTATACAGCTTGCTTTTATTCCCTCGATAACCTTTAGCCAACTGCAAGATCTTCTTGCGCCTTTGTAGGCGCTTGTTTCCACGCTTAGCACGAGGCATAACACATCCTCCCTATTTACGCCCGTAAGGTAGCATAATACTTACATGTCTTTCGTCTGCTTCGGAAACAAACGTATCTATATCCAACCGACGTTTGCGCTTAGCACTCTTTTTCGTAAGTATGTGACGTGCATGCGAATGGCCACGCTTTATCTTGCCACTTGCCGTAAAGCGGAAGCGTTTAGCTGCACCCTTATGAGTTTTCAGTTTCGGCATAAGTCCTTTTCCTCACTTCTTTGGCGCAAAGATGACAAACATATACATACCTTCCATCTTCGGCCTGGATTCTACATTTGCAAACTTAGCTAAATCCTGCTCAAGTCGAGCCAACAACTGTTCGCCAAGCTCCTTGTGCGTTATTTCCCTTCCTACAAACCTCACGCTGGCTTTTACCTTGTCACCATCCTGCAAGATCCTTATAGCGTTGTTCTTTTTAAACTCGTAATCATGATCGTCTGTACCTGGTCTGAACTTGATTTCCTTAACCGTGATAGTAGTCTGCTTTTTCTTAGCTTCATGCGCCTTCTTTTTCTGCTCGTACAGCCATTTTCCATAGTTGATAATCCTACAGACCGGCGGATTAGCTTGAGGAGCTATTTCCACTAGATCTAGACCTCTTTCCCTAGCTATTTCCAGAGCCTGCATCGGCGGCATTATTCCAAGCTGCATGCCGTCTTCATCTATCACCCTGACCTCGGATACACCACGTATATGCTCGTTTGTACGTACCTGCGGCCCTTGATTTTGCTTCGAACGTTTTCCATGCGGATAGTGTGTACTGATACTCTGCCTCCTTGTCTTCTAGTTTCAAAAATGCCCATGATCGAGCGCTCTAGAGGTTATCAGAGCTTTCGCACGTTCTATGAAACTTCCGACAGACATTACTCCAAGCTCACCTTTCGTCCTCTCGCGCACAGCTACAAGCCCAGCTTCAGCCTCCCTATCACCTACGATTAACATAAAAGGCACGCGCTCAAGCCGGGCATTACGTATCTTAGCACCTATCTTATCACCTTTGAGATCAACCTCAGCCCTAATACCAGACCTCATAAGCTGCGCCTGCAAGTTGCGACAGAAGTCGTTTTGCCTATCAGTGATAGGCAGTACTTTCACCTGCACCGGCGCAAGCCACAGCGGAAACTTACCTTCAAAGTGCTCTATCAATATACCAAAGAAGCGCTCCAAGCTACCAAGCAACGCTCTATGTATCATTATAGGTCGATGAGGCTGATTATCACTTCCTATATACTCTAGCTGAAAACGCTGTGGCAGGTTGAAATCCACCTGAATAGTGGTAAGTTGCCATGTTCGGCCTATAGCATCTACCACTTTAAAGTCTATCTTTGGACCATAGAAAGCAGCTTCCCCTTCCATGCGCTCATACGCTATTTCTTCATCAGCCAAAGCTTCGGCAAGAGCATTTTCGGCTTGCTCCCAGCTTTTGTCATCGCCCATGTATCTCTTCTGCGCGCCGCGTACCGAAAGTTCTACTTTGAACTCATGAAACCCAAACGTAGAGTAAACACAACGAGTAAAGTCTATACAACCCCGTATCTCATCCTTAAGCACCTCCGGCGTACAGAACAGATGGGCATCATCCTGAGTAAAGCCTCGGACACGCAGCAGTCCATGAAGAGCACCAGCTAGTTCGTATCTATAGACCGTACCAAATTCAGCATATCGCAAGGGAAGATCTCTATAGGAGCGCTGTTCGGACTTGTATATGCCTATGTGAAACGGACAGTTCATAGGACGGACACGGTAGTCTACTTCGTCCATCTGCATAGGAGCAAACATAGATTCAGCATAATTTTCCTCATGACCGGAAACTTTCCACAGCTCGCGCTTAGCTAGCTGAGGGGTAAACACCAACCCGTAGCCACGCCGAATCAGCTGCTCACGTAGAAAATCCTCTATTTCCTTTCTAATTATCCCACCCTTAGGATGCCAAAAGACTAACCCAGCGCCATATTCTTCCTGTATACTAAACAGGTCGAGCTCACGTCCCAAGCGGCGATGGTCGCGCTTTTCAGCCTCTTCTCGCTGACGTAGCCAGCTATCAAGCTCCTCCTGAGTAAAGAACGAAGTACCATAGATACGTTGCATCTGCGGTCGGTCGCTGTCTCCCAACCAATACGCCCCGGCCAGCGAAAGTAATTTGAACGCCTTGATCCTACCTGTCGACGGAATATGCGGGCCAAGACAGAAATCTATGAACGTCTCACCTAGCTTATAACAACTCACCATCTCGCCACCCTTGTCGTCTATCAACTCGCACTTGAGCTCTTCACCCATAGCCCTAAACTGCTCTAGAGCTTTCTGCTTGGGAAGCTCTACTCGAACATACGGCAGGTTTCGACGCACCAACTCTTTCATCTTACGTTCTATTTTTTCCAGATCCTCAGGAGTAAACTTTTCATCACGCTGAAAATCGTAGAAGAATCCTCCCTTAGGATCGTCAAGCAGGGCTGGCCCTATTCCCAAACGCGTGCCAGGAAACAGCTCTAACACAGCTGCTGCAAGCAAGTGAGCGCTCGAATGACGATATATCTCCAGCGCTTCACGCGTACCTGGCACAACAGCTTCTACAACATCCCCTGGCTCAACCTGAGAATTCAGGTCACGTAGCTCACCATTTACGCGGGCCGCTATAGCTTGCTTCGCTAGTTCATGATCACGAGCCTTGATGGCGTCAAAAGCAGTATAAGGTCTCTCCTGCAAACTCATAACCTAGATTTTGCCGGGCACACAATAAGAGTTCATAATCGGCTTAAGTAGCCTCAGCACTGAGGCCCGGACTAAAACAACTTATATCAGCGTCTGTCGCTTAGAAATTTAGCTACAGATCTTGCGGACCTGATATAAAATAAGTTCCCCCGGCGCTTGCTATACGGAGATAGGCGCGCGCGGATTTGAACCGCGGACCCCTACCGTGTCAAGGTAGTGCTCTACCCCTGAGCTACGCGCCTAAACTTTGCCGAACCTTCTGCAAAAATTGAAACAACTATTTGAGATGCTAAGGATAAAGACCTAGTCTAAGTTTGTCAACGAAGAAATCCGAGGAGACACCATGTCCAAACTAGATAATCTAGATAGCCTACTACAAGAAGAGCTTGGCAAAGCTTCTTCAGGCAAGCCCACTAAGTCACTAGAAGAACAAGTTCTCGAGCGAGTAGCACCAGCAGCCGCTACTCACAGCCTCTCTAATACGCCAACCGAAGACAGCAGCAGTAAAGATTTACTTTTCGACCTGCTGCTACCTTATCTGGAAGATCTAGAAGCATCGCTTGAATCTCTTGACGAACCTTCTGTATTTCGGTTACGTTCACAGCTTGCCGAGCTACTTCTCTTGCCGGCAAAAGAAGAAGGAATTGACAAGACAAAGATATTTGCTGCCGTGGCTACTTGCCTCGATGCTCTACTGCTGCCACAACACCGGCAACAAGCCCTTAAACGGCTACAATCGCTTACAGAGACACTCAACAATATCCGCCAAGAGAGTTTGAAACGCCGGATATCGGCAGTAGCAGACTTTATTCGGACAATCAGCGTTGATCTATCCAGCGAATAGGATGTATCTATAGAATTTACCTATACCTGCAGGAGGGTTATTCGATGTCCAAATATGGGCCGATCAGCACATACCTAAGACATCATTTCCGGCACTTCAATGCAGCTGCTTTGATAGATGCTTCTGACGCCTACATCAGGCATATCGAATCCGGCGGCTACATGATGGTCACTATAGCCGGCGCCATGAGCACTGCCGAGCTAGGGGTCTCACTTGCTGAGATGATACGCTGCGGCAAAATACACGCTATCTCATGTACCGGAGCGAACTTAGAAGAGGATCTATTCAATCTCGTAGCCCATGACTTCTACGAACGAATACCAAACTATAGAGATCTGCGTCCAGAAGATGAACAAGCTCTGCTTGAACGTCACCTCAACCGCGTAACAGATACTTGTATCCCCGAAATGGAAGCAATGCGCCGACTGGAAGCAGCTTTGTTGGAAGAATGGATACGTGCAGATCGAGCTGGTGAGTCTTACTTTCCACATGAATTCATGTACAAGATACTGCGTAGTGGTGCCCTCGAAGAATACTACCAGATAGATGTACGCGACTGCTGGGTGTACGCAGCTATGGAGCATGACTTGCCAATAGTCGTTCCCGGTTGGGAAGATTCAACCATGGGAAACATGTATGCAGCACACTGCATAAGCGGTGAAATCAAGCACGTCCATACCGTACGCACTGGAATAGAGTATATGATACAGCTTGCTGAGTGGTATACAAAAACCTCAGCAGAACATCCGATCGGCTTCTATCAAATAGGAGGCGGAATAGCAGGTGACTTTCCAATATGCGTCGTTCCGATGCTACACCAAGATTTACGGCGAGAACACGTGCCCCTCTGGGCATACTTCTGTCAAATAAGTGACTCTACTACCAGCTACGGATCGTACTCCGGAGCGGTACCGAACGAAAAAATCACTTGGGGTAAGCTAGGCCTAGATACACCTAAGTATATAATAGAATCAGACGCTTCAATAGTCTGTCCACTTATGTTTGCGCTAATACTAAATCACTAGCGATCAGCCCAGTCCCTGGGTTTTTTAAGAAATTCGACGCGCCGCCTAGCCAGTTCTATCGCTCTATCCGAAAGATCTAGAGCGTCGTTCATCAATTTTCTATACCTTTCTGCGTTCTCGCCAGTCGCCTCCTTGGATTTCTTATAGGCTGCTATAGCTAGCTTATAACCTTCGATGGCATCGTTAAAATCACCCATCAGGGCTTTATCTATCCCCAAATCCGCTATACCTCGATATTGAGCTTCAGCATGATGAGTAAGTGCTTCGAGTTCGGCCATACCTATCCCGGTATCTACCTTTTGCTTAATCTGCTTCAACGTCTCATACATCAAGGAAGCTTGTTCAATCCCAGCAGCCTTGCCCGTAGGCGGCGGAGTGTTTAGATCCATTGCCCGTTGAATTTGAGCAAGCCTCGGCTCTACACCCCCTTTCGGCTTTGGCTGCTGTCTTACAATAAGATCCTTAACTTCTTTCTGCTCTGACGGTTTTTCCGATGGCTTTACAGCATATTTCCACGCATCTACTTTAGAGTCATCTCCTTCGCTCATCTTGTGAGCGGCCCGAAACTCACGCGGCGGCATCGGCAGCAAGTTAAACGGATCCCATATGCCCAAACCTTGCCTGCGAGCCTCGCTCTGAGCAGCCATCAGCTCTACCTTATGCTTACGTTCAAGATACTGATTATTCTGAACAACTGCCTGCCCACGCGCCACCATCTCCCTGTCAATCCAAAGCCCACCTACATAAACCAAGCCTATTCTCCTGCCGTACTCATCCAACTTGAGCCCAAGACTATCTACAATCACCTCTTTATCCAAAACTAGCTCTTCCAGAGTAGCCTTTGCAGCACTTGCCCAAGGTTCCTGCCCCAGGCGCTTACCTTGTGCCATAACCGGTGCGTCAGCACCCATTAACCTTAGCTTCTGACCATCCTCCAATACCATAAGATCTCCGCTCAGTACCTTAATCACTCGATACTTCTGCTGAGAATAAACATCTAATGTAAGCAAAACCAACATTATTACTAGCTTGCGCATACAAGCCAGCCTCCCATAAGATTTTTATAAATAAATAATAGCTAAGGAAGCCAATTGCCTCAAACTTATGAAACACAAAAGGTTCAAACAACTAATAGAGTATCTCCTACGAAGCCTCGCCGAACGACCCGAAGCGGTAGTAGTGACCGAAACTGTCCAAGGCAATAAACACCACTACTTTGTGGAAGTAGCTAGAAGTGACTACAGCAGAATTATCGGCCGAGGAGGCCAAACCATCAACTCTATCCGATCAATAATCCGCGCTGCTGCTTCCAAGGCTCAGATTGAGGCTATAGTGGATGTTCGCGAAAAGCGCTAAACCTCATAGCCTAAACTACGCAAAGCTTGCTGCGCACGCTGGCTACAGTCCTGCAGTTTGTTGCGAGTACAATGCAGGTTCAGAGCGAGTTCTATCTGTTGAGCTCTTCTACAAGCCCGGCTGATAGTTTCTAATTCTCCCTGTACCTGCTTAGATTGCTCTAGTAAGTAAGACAGGTTTCTTATAGTTCTCTGAGGGATTTCCCCAGGGTTTCCTGCAAGCACTGCCGTCGTTTCCTGTAGTTCTGCCACCAGTCCTATACCTCGTCTTATCAACTCATACGGCATCCGCTTAGACTTATCCACCATCTCTCTCACAGACATAACTGAGGCTATCTCCCACTCGGTCAAAAGTAACACGCTGTTTTTTAGCTGCACTACCTCCATGCCAGACAGCCTTCGACGTTGCTCTAGAATCGATTTAAGCTCTTCCACTCGTCGAACAAGTTGCTCTTCAACAACCTTGTAGTCGGCATAATCAAGCGTAAAGCTAATAGGGTCTATACTGCTTTCCCTTTCTGGCTTTGGACGAGCTACAGCAAGCCGCTTGAGCTCAGCAGTAGTTGCTGGCTGTGGCTCAAGCGTGCGCAACGCTTGCCGTAGCCAAGTACCTACTTTAGCCAACTGTTGCAACTTCTGGAAATTAGTGTTGTAGTTCTGCTCAAGCAGTTCCTCAGATCTTTCTGCAAGCCGCGCTGCTTGTTCGACATTTAACGCTCCCGATTCATTAGCTTTAGCTATGTAACTTATACCTAGACTTCTTAGTCGCCTACAAGACTCTATAACGAAGTGCCGTTCTGCAACGAAAAGCCGGCGCAATTCCTCTCCGAGCCTAGCGTTGAACTCACTTACTACAGCTATCGCTTCAGAAGTCCAAAGCGAAGTTCCTAGGTCAGCTTTGAGCCTCCTTGCAACATTAACTATGTCAGAATCTACTAGATCTGCCAGCGTCGCAAGCTCGTCCACACGCGCTGCAAGCAGCTTGATCTGCTCAAGCACCTGTAATGCTGCTGGCGAAATGGTAGCCTCGGGAAAAAGCTCAGAAAGTAACATCTCGCGCTCAGCATGCCCTAGAGTTTTGTGCAACTCAGACAGAAGTAACTCCAACTTTCCGCGCCCATCAGTTGTATTTTGCCGCCGTAAGCTTAGATACCTGGCATATTCAATCAAGTCTTCGCGACCAAGTTCATTACGGCGAATATACTGCCGCAGGTCAAAAGGAGTGACCGTACTCTCACTCTGATCCAACCATTCCTCATACTCCTTCAACATTCCTTCGACAGCATTAAGCTGAGCAGTGATAACTAAGGCAGGTGCAGTATCAAGTAAGGTCTTAAGCTTTTTCAGGCCAGCAAATATCCTCATTTCAACAGCAGTCGTCCCAGCAGGGACATGCCCTATCTTTGCAAAGACAGCCTGAGCATTATGTAAGTGCTTGAATCTAAGCACGCAGTTTCTATACTGTTGCTCTGTTATACTTCTAGCATCGACGCCCATGCGAGCATAATTATACACCTTCTCCATGCTCGCATAACTACATCTTCTGCAAGGAGAAACTAACTATGTCAGAAGAATGGGCAAGAAGAACGGCTGCCCGCATCGGAAAAGATCAAGACAAGTCATCTCAAGGATCAAAAATGTTCAAGATAGCCGAAAAGGCACGTTCACAAGCACCACGAAAGCTGTTTGCTCTTTTTAAAAACAGAATATCTCTCGTCTGTAAATACCTCAAAGAAGACGAAAAGAAAAAGCACAACGCCATCAAAGCAGCTGCTCTGACACTGCTTGAGCTCTTCTCCAAACAGCAAGTGTTCTCTATAGAAACCTATAAAGACGTGTCCATGCGATTTCAGCTTCGCGAAGCGCTCGGCGAACGAATGGAAATCTTCTATAACAAAGGCAAAAGACCCGGCATACGCATCGATGTGGCCCTCTATGAACAACTCTCAGGACAGTTATTCCCTATATTCAGGGACAATTCTGCTATAGCTGGAGCACAAATATGGCGACTAATAGAAGGTAAGCATCCAGACATGATAACTAGGCTATATTTTATCCTGAGCAAAACTGCAGTAGATGAAGGAGTATCTGCTGCAGAAGCTGCCTGCTGGATAGATGAACAAGGCAAACACTTCAACGAAAAAGCCGTTGAGGATCTGATTGACTCGATGACTTTATCTGCTTAAAACAGCAGTACCTGTCCTTGCTTCTTGCCAAAAAAAGAGTTTTGTTGCAAGCTATAGCAAAATAATTCGATGAGTAAATACCACTATCACACTAAGGAGAGTGATAGATGACCAAAGCGGATTTGATACAAGAAGTTGCTAAAGTTGCGGAACTGACTGTTAAAGATGCAGAAGCTATAGTAAATGAGATATTTCAGGCAATGATAGACTCGCTTAAAAAAGGGGACGAGATCGAACTGCGAGGATTTGGCACTTTCCGTCAACGCGAACGAAAAGCGCGCAAAGGTCGTAATCCAAAAACAGGTCAAGCAGTTGACATTCCCCCCAAACGAGTTACCTACTTTAAGCTAGGTAAGGAACTCAAATCGCTACTGGCAAAAGCATCTCATGTCGATGCTAAATAGTCCACAGAGGGCGCATACGCGCCCTCTCCTACGTTCCCAAAGACTCAAACATACTAGAAGCGAAAACGCACTTGGAGTTCTACTCTACGCGCTGGGAACGCAGCGTTAGCCCTACCAAAGAAAGGCGACGTAAGGGCACCAGCAAAAGCGGTCTCATTAACCCTATTGAACAGATTATTAGCTCGGACAGCAACAGTAAGATTATACCGACTATCGGTCACCGCAGCATCTGCAAAGCCTCCAAATCCTCGAAATCCTCCTCCTCCCCTACCTCCAGGACCGCCAAGGCCACGGCCAGCAGGTACTGCTATCATACCTGTAGGAGGACCACTTTGCTGCTGGTCAGCCGCAACGTTGCCTGCTGCCCTGCCACCAAAACCAAATGTCCGACTAAGAGAAAGATTAACATTGAAGAAAGCAGGTCCATCGCCAAAATTCCTGGGTATAATTTGCTCTCCAGGTTGTGGATTAACATTAAAACCTCCAAAAGCAGTGGTGATCGCTCCACTGCTACCTGGCAAAGCAAAAGAAGGTCGCTCTGTAAACAAGCTATCCCCGTTACTATCTACGCCAGTAACTATATTAAACGGCCTACCTGAACGCGCTATCACAAAAGGCGAAGCAGAAATACGCCACGGTAACTGTATGCTCGATCCAGTCACAAAGAAATGCTTAACTTGTATTGCACTTCTGCCAAATTCACCGCTTAGATCGTAGCTATTTGCCGGAAAAGTTCCAACACCTTCCGTATCACCCTTTCCATCAGAAAGAGCATAAGTAGTGAAAAACGAGAAGTTGCGCGAGAATCGTTGGTTTAATCCTATTCGTAACTGGTGCAAAGTAGTAAAGCCTGTAGATTCATAAAGATAGATCTCACCGACGTTACCAAATGGCCGAATTCCGCTTCCCTGACCAGTGAAAGTACCAGGCAATGGAGCATTGATGTTGCGCGAACGTAGCTGGTGCACTCCTCTAGCCCAAAGGTAATTTACAGAAAGCGTGAGACGCTTTGGCAATTGTCGTTCGAAGCTAACTACTCCTTGCATTACATAAGGAGCAGTCATCCCCTCGGCAACAAACTGCCTTATAGGCCATGCGGCTTGCAGCTCAGACACTGACGGAATTCGAGGAAAGAACTTTGGATTAATAGCAAAAAACTGTGCCACTCGCGTACCGTCAAGTCGTCTTGCGTTCAAGGTTAGATTCTCATTAAACCTGTCATAAAATATGCCAAATCCAGCACGTATTACAGTAGAAGGTTGCCCAGCTGAACTACGCGGCGAATAAGCTATAGCTAAACGCGGCGCAAAATTGTATCTCGCACCCAGATTTGTCTGCACTTCATACCTCATTCCGGCACTCACGCTGAGATTCTGCCGCAAGCGCCACTCATCTTGAACGAACAGAGAAAGCTCATATTGATTAACCGAAGCAAAAGGATCTCCGCTGCGAATAGTAAACTGCGAAGGATAATACCCCGGCAAGCCTAGTAGGGTACGTCTGTAGTGTTCAAGCGAGCTAATCGGACGAGCAGATGGCAACGGTCTACCTTGAGCATCGCGTTCAACGTCGCCGGCAAAGATAAACGTACCCCCAAAGTTAGACGTGTTTATGTCGCTTAGCCTGCCACCTCGTAGCACAGCCCCAGTCTTTACACTATGCTTATCCAGCGACAAAGAGACAAAGTTTTGTAGCTCAAAACGCTCGCTAAGCTGACGATTCTGACCATTCTGTGCTCCTCCACCTATGAACGAGCCATTAACCACAACAGCAGTGGCATTAACTACGTCCCTCATCGTAGTTACCGTACGACTTAGCTGTAGCCGTGCCTCGTTGACCACCTTAGGTGAAACTATAGAGGTAAGGGTTAAGTAGACATTCTGATTGCGACTAAAAGTATCAAAAGCACGTGTCGGTAGCTCAAAAGTGCCAACTCCTTGATTCTTGTTGCTGTCCTCAGCATAAGAATAACGCGAGACCAGCGTATGAGCCGTACCAAACTGATAGTCAAATCTTAAACCAAAGTTGGTACCGACCTGCGGAGTAAGTATGACAGTGCTAAATTCTGCAGGATTAAGGTCCTTATCAAGCAACGTGACATTAATGTTAGCGTTCTCATCTTGAGTTCTTCGCTCAAAGTCAAAAGCAAAAGAAGCTTTGTTACGTATAACTGGACCTGACAAATTCAACGCATAGCGGCGTACTTGCAACGGAGCACGAAATCCTACAAAAGCATTCCGAGCATTAAGACTTTCATCGTTAAAACTAAACGAAGCATCTCCACGTAATTTATCCGTGCCAGGTTTGGTCAAGATCTCTATCCTGCCAAACCCTATCTGAGCATATTCGGCCGAAAACGGATTCGAGTTAATTCTTATCTCACGAATAGAACTCTTAGGTGGCAAGCGCAAACCCGAAAAACCATCCACAAACAGCTGTGCTCCGTTTGGACCGGCCGAAGGTCCTGCTAATTCCTGAAGCGCCTGCTGCAGCTCGTTCGGATCATCAGGTAGCTGCTCTAAATCTTTGCCCTTAAACACTAATGCTGATGTATCGCTAGAGCTTGAAACAGAAAGCTGTGAGGTACTGTCTATAGTAACCTGTTCCACTGTAGATGCCACGACAAGCTTTATCAGCAGAGGCTCAAGAGGTCTATCACCAACTTTTAGCGGCTCGCTGGTAAAAGGTTCAAAACCGGGCACCTCCACCTTGAGAACATACTCACCTGGAGCTAGCTTAGCAATGCTGAAAGAACCTCTCTCGTCAGCCACCATCGTCTTGCTGTTACCAGCTGAATCTATCAGCCGTAGCTCTGCCCCAGAAATCCCTGCCCCAGTCTGATCCAAGACTTGCCCGCGAAGAACATTGCTTCGGCCTTGCTGAGCAAAAGCAGAGCTAGATAGAAGTAAAGTCACCACAAAAATAGAAAACCTCATAGGTTATTGAAACACTCCTAAGTTACTAAATGCCCCTCCAAAATCGCCCACGCTAACGTTCGAATCGAAACCCGTCGGAACAGGCACTCGAACTACAAAGATGGCTTTAATAGATCCATCAGCTGAACGAGGGCCATTAGCCAAAACGTATTCACCTGTCTTTAGTTCATTTATTTTTACCTCAGGCATACGGCGCAGCAACTCCAGTATGACCGAAGGATTTAGCGTCATTCTACGAGTTGATTCTTCCGATCCCTTCCCTGAAGCCCGCACCGGCTCTTTGCGGTCCGGATTAAGCACAAAATCCGGCATAGCCCGCACAAGAGTCTCTGAGTCTACCTTTATCACAGCAGTTTGATCTTGCATCCTAACGATAACTTCTCCCTTCTCAGAGTCTATCCTAGACACCTGTCCAAAAGTTGGCCTTGGAATATCTCCACCAACAGCCATCTCCGCGGTAAACACGGTCCCATCTTGAGAACGATCCCCACGCGCCAAAAGCTTCGTACCGACTTTCAGCTGAGATAGTTCGACAGGTTTTGCAGAAAAAAAGTCCGTAGAGTCAGGTGGATATATGCGCAATTCAGCTCCGTCCTTAAATTTCACCGTTACCGACTGACCATCAGCAACCCGCAGCACTACTTCGCGATTTTTGGCAGCAACAGACATCACTTCGCCTCGAATACTACGCCGCTGCCATGCCTCACGCTCTCGACGATTACGTTCAGCTATTGATTCTGCGCTCATCAAAACAAGCTCACGAGAAAAGACAAGGTTTGTAGCCTTTTCGGAAGGCGTAATGTTCCTTGCCCAGACGCGATCGCCAGGCCGAATATCAGCAAGTGTTATTAGCTCTGCTCCTTCAAGCGAACGAGCTTCAGGCGCTACTCGCTTACAAATTACCGACTCATCTACCACCACTGTATACTCCCCACCAGCCGCTTTAACCTTCAGCTGCATAGCAGCTACATCCACGGCTATCACTTCGCCCAACACCCGCGTAGGTTGCTGCACAAAAAAAAGCTGAAAAAACACTGCAGTCATCATAAACACTGTGTGCATAGAAAACCCCTTTCAATTCAATACCTCTTGATGTTTAACGCTCAAATAGGAAAAAAGTAACAGAAGTCTTTGCCCTCTCTGTGTCCTTGTGGTGAGAGGAAAAAATAAAACCACAAAGACACAGAGTATCTACAACCTAAGTAGGCGACCATCGGAAACGCCTCACAATTTCAGACGAATAAGTACTACCAACCATGGCTTTATTCTCCGCTAGCCAATCGGAAATTCTCGTCATTTTTGGAACTTGTGTGGAAGTAAGCATCTTATCCATTAGACCCTTCAACTCATCATAAGTAAGCAGAACGTCCCGTAAAAATAAACCTAAAATCTTGCCACAAAAAATTCCAACAGACGACGGAGTCTTGATAAAGACTGTCTTGCTACCTACCTTCTGCACAATAAATTCTACAAACTCTCGAAAAGTGAAAGTCTCCGGTCTTGTTGCATCCATAGTAGTTCCTGAGTCAATTGTCGATTGGCATATTGCAATTTCTGCTAGATCTCCAACATAAACTGGTTGGATTCTATAATTCTCTGACTCAAAGATTAGAAATACAGGACTTTTTCGAATAAGCCAAGCTATGTTATTTACAAGAATATCTTCTTTTCCAAAGACTAGTGTAGGTCGAACAAAAGGCACGCCAGACTCTTTAAGTATCAACTCTTGCATCGCCTTTCCTTTGCAATACGGCAAATAAGAATCAAGAGAAGCACGAGTAACCCCAATGTGCACTATTCTTTTCACACCTACTTGCTTAGCACATCGAAACAGAATCCGGGTATTATTCAAAGCTGACTCATAGGCTTGACTATTATATGGAAAGCGAATCCAGTAGGTATTATAAAGTATCTCTGCACCCTTAAGCTTACTGGTCAGCACCTTTTCGTTCTCAAAGCTATATGAGAATGCCTTAACTGCTGACTCAAATGGGTTTAGCCTAATTTGGATGTGTTGTCGTACGAACCTCTCTAGCCTCCTTCAAGAAGAGCTTTAGCGATATACTTACCTATATAACAAAAGCACCTGCGAGTATATCCATTACACTTCCTCCTTAAGCCTTTGATTTTCTTCACCACAGAGACACAAAGGACACAAGAGGTTGCACAAAGAATATCCTATACTCCCTCCCCTGTGCCCCTTCTCTCTGCCCTGTGCCTTCTCCCTCCTCTGTGCTTTCTCTCTCCCCTGTGCCTTCTCTCTTCTCTGTACCTCCTCTCTCCTGTGGCTTCTCCCTCCCCTGTGCCCCTTCTCTCTGCCCTGCCCCTTCTCCCTCCTCTGTGCTTTCTCTCTCCCCTGTGCCTTCTCTCTTCTCTGTACCTCCTCTCTCCTGTAGCTTCTCCCTCCTCTGTGCCTTCTCTGTGTCCTTTGTGCCTTCTCTGTGTCCCTTTGTGCCTTCTCTGTGTCCCTTTGTGCCTTCTCTGTGTCCTTTGTGCCTTCTCTGTGTCCTTTGTGCCTCTGTGGTGAAAAATAAAATAAAAACGAAACACAAAGAACTAAAGCTAAGAAAATTTAGCTAATGATATAATCCGCACTCTAGTGAGCTAAACCAGTCAACAAGGACTACACGTAAGGATATAAAAATGAAGGGCTGCGCGGCTGATTGGAAAATGTCTGAACAGGTAGGGCGAAAGTTATTGCACCGTATAGCCCGCAGGGACGAAGCTGCCCTCGGAGAGTTTTATGATCGCTACGCCAAGCTGGTTTACTCACTAGCTTTAAACATATTAAATTCACCACTTGATGCTGAAGAAGTCACTATTGACGTTTTCTTGCAGATTTGGCGACAAGCAGAAAGATATGACACTGAGCGCGGAAGCATTACTGCGTGGGTTTTAAACATAGCTCGCAGTCGCGCTATAGACCGACGACGAGCACTAGACAGCCGGCAAGCCGTTAGCGAAACTAACATTGAACATATAACGAGATATATCAGCAGTGTCGACGGAGATCAAGACAGCAATCTACAAGTCAAGGAAGCTAGAACAGCTATAGAAACGGCACTGGCTGAATTAGATGACAAGCAACGCCGAGTTATCGAGCTTGCCTACTTCAAGGGTCTTAGCCAAAGCGAGATAGCTAAGTTACTTGGCGAGCCATTAGGTACGGTCAAGACCCGCACACGGGCGGCAATGCAATTTTTACGAGAGAGGTTGAAGCAGTACTGCCGATGAAGTGCGATTTCCCTGAGGATAAAAAAGAATCTATAGTTGCGTTACTGCTTGGTGAGCTTTCCGGTGAGTCAGCAGAGGAGATCCGAAAGCACGTAGCCGAGTGCAAGGAATGCTCGCAGGAGGCCCGAGAGACCTTCGAAATACTCGGTTTACTTGCACTTAGCAGCCCTCTACTAACACCACCTCCTGAACTTAAGACATCTCTGATGAAAAGGATAAAGGAGGAACGCTACGCTCGCTTTTCATCCTTACCGTGGCAAGTAGCCGCTGCTTTGTTGCTAGTAGCAGCAATCGAAGGATACTACATCTCAAAACTAGAGCATCAACTAAATAATATAAGCGACCGACTGGCTGCTGCTAATCTAGAGAAACAAAGTATAAAACAGCAAATGCTCAAGTATGAGCAACAGATAGCTGCAATGCGAAGCGGCAAGCTAATAGTAATGCTGGGCAAGCAAGTCAAAGCTTCCGGAAGAGCCTTTTGGGACACGAAAAGCGGTAACTGGATCTTCTATATAGAAGATCTTCCTCCGGTACCTGCAGGGAAAACTTATCAACTTTGGTTTATCATAGACGGTAAGCCTATCGGTAGCAGCACGTTTAAGACAGATGAAAAAGGGCGTGCTGAACTAGAAGTAAAGATGCCGGTTGAAATCGAGGTAAATAAGGCAGAGAAGGTTGCTACAGCGGTCTCCTTAGAACCCGAGGGAGGTAGCACTCAACCAAGCAATGAGATATACCTTATAGGAGGAATTTAATAAGCTAAGACACCGTAAATAATCACCAATAATAGCCTTCTCTTGCTTCTAAATACGCTATAACAGAGGCTGCTATGATATAGTGGTAACTGAGAATTTACAGAGCAGCAACCACCTTTGCTAAATTCAGAATACTCCAATTACTTTATTTCATCTTCTGAGAGTACCATTCGGCAGTGCGCAATATGCCAGCCTCTAGCCCTACACGAGGCTCAAAGCCAAGCAATGCTCGCGCTTTGTCTATATTTGGTACACGCAGCTCGACATCTACTCCTTTACGAGAGACAAACTCTATAGCAGATTCTGACTTAAGCAGCCGCTTTATAGTTTCTGCTAAACCAAGCACTGTAACAGTAGCTTGCGGATTACCTATGTTAAAGACTTGACCTACAGCCTCAGGCCTTTCTAAACAGAGGAGAATACAATCTACGAAATCATCTACGAAGCACCAAGAGCGTATCTGACTGCCATCACCGAAGATCTTCATAGGGCTACCAGCAAGTGCTGCCAGTACAAACCTTTGTAATGCACCTTCTCCGACTTGTCCAGGTCCGTAGATATTGAACGGCCTAACGGATACTGTCGGCACACCGTACTCTTTAAAATACGCGTGCGTAAGATGCTCTGCAGCAAGCTTGGAGATAGCATAATTCCATCGCTGTTCTCCGACAGCTCCTATCGTAGTCGGATCCGCTTCGCTCAAGCGAAACGCCACTTGCCCAAAAACCTCGCTGCTTGAAAAATCTATCAGCCGCTCACATCCTCCTACCTCATAGACAGCCTCGCAGACGTTTGCGGTGCCTAAGAGATTGACTCGAAACGTACGTACAGGGCTGCGCAGCACTGTATCTATACCTGCAATACCAGCCAAATGAACTACAAGCTGATGACCTTCTATTGCATCACGCAGTGAAACATAGTCGAGTACGTCACCTTGTATGACCCGCACGTTTGGATGCAAGGCTAGATCTGTATCCTTGAGGGAGTTACGGGCAAAATTATCGTAAATCGTAACCTTGTTATTATACTCTACAAGACGAGCCGCCAGCTTGGCTCCTATAAAGCCAGCCCCTCCAGTTAGAAACACTTTCTTACCTGTGATCATAGAACTTTGCTATAGTCCTTACTACAAAATGAATCTGTTCTTCAGTAAGTTCAGGATAGATAGGCAAGGAAAGCACCTCCCGAGCTGCCTGCTCAGCCACCGGCAAGTCACCGGGTTTATAACCCAAATATGCAAAGCATTCCTGAAGATGTAGTGGCAGCGGATAGTAGATCTTGCAGCCTATCTTGTGCTCTTTAAGCCAATTGATCAAATCTTCGCGCCGTGTCACACGAACCGTGTACTGATGAAAAATATGCCTACAGTAGTCGCGTCTAACCGGTGTTTTGACATGCTCAGATAATCCGTATTCAAGAAACAGCCTATCGTAAATCGCAGCGTTCACTCTCCTACGCTCAGTCCAATCGTCCAAATACTTGAGCTTCACCCGCAGGATTGCTGCTTGAAGCTCGTCTAAGCGACTGTTGCAGCCTATCATTTTGTAGACATACTCTATACGACCACCGTGTACGCGCAAAGTGCGGATCTTTTCTGCAAGCTGCTCGTCGTTAGTAAGCACCATACCACCATCACCAGCACCACCTAAGTTCTTCGTAGGAAAGAAGCTAAGACAACCAATATGTCCTATAGAGCCAGCTCGCCGAGATTTGTACTCGGCACCTATCGCTTGTGCAGCATCTTCTATGACATAGAGACCATAGCGATTTGCTATATCCATTATCTCATCCATCTCAGCCATCTGTCCGAACAGATGGACAGGTATTATGGCACGAGTTCTACTGGTAATAGCTTGCTCCAGTGCAGATGGATGTATATTAAAAGTCTCAGGATCAATATCGACATAGATCGGACGAGCACCCAACCTTGCTATCGAGCCACCAGTAGCAAAGAACGTAAACGGAGTAGTTATTACCTCATCATCCCGCCCTATCCCAAGTGCCATCAGCGCAAGCAGCAGTGCATCTGAACCAGATGCACATCCAACCGCATGCTGGGTAGTTGAGTAATCGGCTATAGCTTGCTCAAGCGCTGCTACATCGCGACCCAGTATAAACTGCTGTCGCTCAAAGACATCCTCTATTGCAGCCCTTACTTCCGACTTTATTTGTTCATACTGAGCTTTGAGATCCAGCAGCGGTACAACCATACTCACCTCACTTAAGGGATAGATTCTACTCAGAAAGCACCTAAAACAAAACCTATTCCCGCTTACTCAACCAGCCTGCTTAGCTCGGCATACAGTACCTTTGCCTCTTCATAATCAGGAAACTCTTGCACAGTACGCTTCAGCACCTCCAAAGCTGACCTGTTATCACCTGCAATGCTGTAAGTCTGAGCCAAAAATAGCATATTAATCTTCTTGCGATAACCTCCGGCTTCTACTGCTTTTTTCCAATACTCTATCGCAGTCCGGTAGTCCCGCTTCTTGCCATAATATTCAGCAAACCCTATAAGAGCACACGTAGCCTTGGGATCAAGAGAAAGAGCTTGCTTGTAATAAGCAAGACATTCCTCGTTACCTTCAGCAAGCAAAAAAGAGCCAGCATTGCAATGAGCATAAACAGACGTTGGTACTAAAGCGCTAGCCCGCATCCAAAGAGCGCTATCGCTCATCCAATAGCCATTTTGTCTAATTGTCAGCCAACAAAGTAACAAGACGACTATCCCTGTAGTCCAAACCGTCACTCGACGCAGTATCTTATCCTTCGAGCTGTAGAGCCAAACTACTACCTCGGCCAACACCATGCAGAAACCAAGTAGAGAAATGAAAGCATACCGATCCTGCAGCATTCTATCTTGCGGGAAAGCAGAGATATTCAACACGGGAAATAGACCTATAAGGAACAAACCCACTGCCATCTTAAGGCGTATCGGTAGCCTGAGACAGATTCCTATAAGCAGCACTACAGCAACAAGCGAAAGCAGAAATCTGGCAGAAAACAGCGTAGTAATTATAGGAACAGACCTGAGAATACGCAGATCCACAGGCCAAAGCATCATCCTTAGGTATTCCAATATGACAGAAGGTATGGTCAATAACGTTTCTGAAAGCGTCAATTTTCCAGTAAAAACTTGTCTTGCAGAAGCAAATACTGACTTATAGGTGTAAGATCTCAACAGTAGGTATGAAGCTACGGTGATAAGCAGAGGTACTGCGACTCTTGCTACTTTCCAGAACTTCTTTCGCGGGTCGTTCTCCTCATCATACAAGTACAGATATAAAACTACTAACAGAGGAAGCATCAATGCAAGCTCTTTAGTAAATAAAGCGGCTAGAAAAAGCGTACACCCGCCAAGCAGATAGACTAGTTTTCCATTCTTTCGATAAAGCACAAAGAGTAGAAACGAGGGAAAAAAGAATGCTGCATGCAGCGTATCCACTGAACCATTAACATATGCTACAGATTCTGAATGTAGCGGATGCACGGCAAAAAACAGCGTCGAAAGGATAGCTATTTTCTCGTCGCTCAATTCGCGCACCAAGAAGTAACAGAAAAAGATCGCTACAAGATACACCAAGAGATTAGCCAAACGCCAATAGAAAGGATCAAGGCCGAAAAGTCTAAAACACAAGCCAAAGAAAAGTCTTATAAACGGCCTATAATAATCTATGGGATTAGATACATAGCTCTCATCGCTACCAGCATCATAGGCAAAGGAATGAGTAAAGATAGTAGAAAAATAATCGTTTCTTGGAAGAGATTTGCTGTTAACTATAATAAAGTGGTCATCATAGACGAACTTACCTTGCAAGCTAGCGGCAAATACTAAAACGGTTAGCAGAAGTATAAGAAGCAAATATCGACTAGATGTCACACTTCGCGTACCTCTAATCCATTCTTGAGAAAGCGACGGCCACAAGCAACACAAACAGTCTCGCCATCTTGGTGCAACGAATAAGGAAGTTTGACACCACAGGCACACATCCAGCCGACTATCCTAGCCGGATTTCCGACGACAAGCGCATAGTCAGGAACGTCTTTAGTAACCACAGCACCGGCACCTACAAAAGCGTAGCGTCCTATAGTGTGCCCACATACTATCGTAGAGTTTGCTCCTAGACTTGCCCCGCGTTTGACCAGCGTCTGTTTATATTCATCCCGTCGAACGACCTCGCTGCGTGGATTTACAACGTTTGTAAAAACCATAGAAGGTCCGCAAAAGACATCATCTTCAAGAATCACACCTGTATAGACAGAAACGTTGTTCTGAATCTTTACATTTCTGCCGATACGCACGCCCGGTGAGATCACGACGTTTTGCCCTATATTACACTTTTCGCCTATGACACAGTTTTGCATTATATGGCAAAAGTGCCAAATCTTTGTGCCTTCACCTATTTCGCAAGGTTCATCCACATAAGAGGACTCATGTACAAACACGTTCTTCCTGTTGGACATATTACCTCATTAGTCAGAAAGGATAACCGGAGTGCCGTCGTTATCAAGAGATTGCTGGGCAGCATCAAGAATGCGCAGCACTTCTAGACCGTTCACACCGTCCGTAAGAGGACGTTTTCGAGTAGCCACACAGTCCAGAAAGTGCTGACATTCGAGTCTAAGCGGTTCAGCCATCTTTATAGCGGGAATGAATATGTCTCCATCACGCAAAGTATATTGTTCACCATAAGTCAGATACTCTTTAGGTTCATCAAACCCTTTGTCGTAGATCCTAAGCTTCTCTCTAGGTTCTACGTCATCAAAGACCACCATCTTTCGCTGAGAGACAATTGTGAACTTACGTATCTTATGAGGATCGAGCCAACTTGCCTGACCATGGCCTATTATGTTGCCAGGAAAGCGAAGCGAGAAAAAGACCACATCTTGAACGGATTTCTTGATAAAGCTACCACCGACGGCATTCACGACGCGTGGCATCTTGCCAGTTAAATGGAGCATCACGGAAATATCGTGCGGTGCAAGGCTCCACAAAGCATTTTCCGTAGTACGGATCGTACCCAGGTTAACCCGCGTCGAGTAGATATAGAACACCTCTCCCCACTCACCACTCGACAGATAGTTTTTTATCGCTACAACTACTGGATGATATAGAAGTAAATGGCCTACCATCAGGACTAGTCCCTTTTTTTCGGCCAAATTGACTAGTTCCTCAGCTTGCCTGACTTCGAGCGTAATAGGCTTTTCGACGAAGACAGCCTTGCCAGCTTCAAGAGCACATCGCGCTTGCTCGTAGTGCGAGGCAGCATCTGTAGCTATCACAACAGCTTCGATGTCATCACTTAGCACTTTGCTATAATCAGTCGCAGTCTCAACAGAGGGTGCTACTTCCTTTGCTTTCTTCAATCGCGCTTCAGACAAGTCACAGACTAGTCGCAAGTCGCAGTCTTGCAACGCGGCAAACGTCCGCAAATGGTTGTATCCCCAGTTGCCAACACCAACTATAGCAAGTCTAATTGGCATAACTTCCTCCAAAAGATGCGTCTGCCGCCATCAATTCTGCAAGTGCAAACTTTGCCTCCAAATAGTCCGGATTAGACTTCACTAGTTCTTCAAGTAGCTGTATAGCTCGCTCTCTATTGCCAAGCCTTTTATAACACTCAGCCAGGTATATATACAGATCTCGACGATGACCCTGCTGGAGCTCTATTGTCCGCTCATAAAAGTAAGCTGCCTGCTCATAATCGCCCTTCATCATGTAGTATGAAGCCATCCCAAAATGAGCAAAATCAGAGTCAGGCTTTATTTTTTCGATTACATGAGTAAAAAGCCTAGCCGCCTCCTGCACCTGACCAGCAAGTAGTAGCTGAGAAGCATACGCGCAAGCAGCAAAATCCGAATTGGGGGCTAAGGCGTACTCACGCTGATATAGAACATACTCGCTACGCCAATAGCTATTCTGTTTATACGTCTGTATAGAGAGAAATATAATCACAGCAGATAGTACTGCATACGTCACACGTGACTTAGCAAGCAATTTGTCAAACAAGGTACCTACCAACGCACAAAACCCTACAGAAGCTAGGAAGGCATAGCGGTGCTGTAACATCCTATCCTCTGAGAAAATACCGAGATGTAATACAGGTGTTAGGGTAATTATAAAAAACGCCCAATAGAAGAATGTCCGTCTGGAGCTATAAATAAGCAGCAATAATGTCACCGTCAGTAGCAGTAGCGAAGGAATAATAAAGTATGGATTGATTATGCTGTCAATAATCTTTATTGAGTTGAGCATTGTAAGTGATACAGGGTAAACTAGCATCTTCAGGTAGTTGAATATGGCCTGCGGAATATTTATCAATACCTGCCAGATCGGCATTCCTGAACGCAAACGCATCAAATTTCCATACGTCATATACCGCAAAGCAAAGTATCCAGCTAGAGGCAGTAAGAACAGCGAAGTCCTTTTTATCACTAGCACCAAGCACTCACGCCAGTTTCCACTACAAAAAGACAGTTCTAAAGCAACTATTACCATCGGAAAGCAAAGTGCTGCTTCTTTAGTCAATAAGGCAGCCTCAAACAAAAACAAAGCACCAAGGTACAGCACAATCTGCCTGGATCGGTCAGCAGAAGTAGTTTCTCTGGCTCCTAAGTAGAGAAGTAAAGCGCTTAGAAAGAAGATGGCATGCAAAGTTTCAACCAGGCTGTTGACATAGGCTACCGCCTCAGTGTGAATCGGATGAACAACAAACAGCAATCCAGATACTGTTGATAGCCCCAAGTTATTAGACAGTTTATATATTAGCGCCCAGACAAGTACTGAGACGATACTAAATAATATAATATTTGACAAATGCCAAAACTTTGAATTGAGGCCGCCTACCTGATATATGCACCAAAACAACAATCTTATAAAGGGTCTATAGTAATCTATCTGAAAAGCCGAATAGTCAAGTCGGGGGACATCGTACTGGAAAGAGCTATTGAAAATAGAGGACAAGTACTCAGGGCTTCCTAACTTCTTGTTTCCTACTATCAGAACGTGATCATCATATAGAAATGGATGGGTAACAGTGTTTGCAAACAACAACAGACTAGCTGCCACTATTAGGATGACCGCATACGCCATCTTCACTTTGCTTTTCTCCTTTAATGAAAAAGTCTTCGAGGAGCGTCTTAACAGGATAAACAGAAACGATGCCACCTTTGTGTTGATGCACAGCTTGTATTACTCTCTCCAATTCAGCTTCAGACCTTATTCTGATATTAACTCCACTAGCGGTCTGTCTTATCGAAACAGCCAGCTCACCTAGCTTCTCTACCGCTTCTTTATCTACATTGTGTGCTACAACTTCCATAGTGGTATCGCTTTGCTGCTGTAAGTCGGAGAGGCGACCACAGCCAGCAAGTTTTCCTTGTTTCAGTATGGCCACTCTGTCACAAAGCACTTCTACATCTGAAAGTATATGAGTAGAAAAAAAGATAGTCTTGCCACGATCGCGTAAAGAAATGATGATATCTCGAACTTCACGTCGGCCTATTGGATCGAGACCCGACATAGGCTCATCCATAAAAACCATCTTAGGGTCATTTATGAGCGCTTGAGCAATACCTATACGTTGCAGCATCCCTTTGGAAAACTTCCTAAGCTGGATATCAGCAGCTTGCTCGAGCCCTACAAGCCGCAAAAGCTCCTTGATTCGCCCCCGCAACAGCGATTTCTCTATTCTAAATAGATTTCCACAGTAGGTAAGAAATTCAGTAGCAGTTAAATAATCATAAAAGTAGGGTGATTCTGGCAGAAATCCTATATCTCGCCTTGATGATATATCCGAGATAGGGCGTCCCAGTATTTCGGCCGTTCCCGAAGTAGGATAGATCAACCCCATCAGAATCTTAATAGTTGTAGTTTTACCGGCACCATTTGCCCCTAGAAAACCAAATACTTCACCCTCATAAACCTCTAGGCTAAGCTCATCTAATGCTCTCTTTTTCTTAGTACCGAAGAAGTCTATCGTATAGTCTTTAGTAAGTTTATCGATCTTCAGAGCTGTCTGCATTTCCCCAAAACCGCAAGATTAGTAGTTCGGATCAACCATCTCAAACGGCATCTTCACCTTGCATACTTCCTCATCAAAGACATAAGCAGCACCTAAAGGACTTATCACTTCCCGGCCTTTGACGTTTAAACGCACTGTCTGACCACATGAACCGGCAGTCGAAGATGGAACTTTAAGCCAGTCGCCTAATTGGTACAGTCCGCTCGGACAGCGTCCAGAAACCTTCTTGTAGTTATCTAGTAGCTCATTCAGATAGTCCACTTCGTCAAGTGCGTGTATCCTTTTTATCTGAAGCTCGTACTGCTCAGCTATAAAACTGTCATTCGACTGACGTGCCTCTTCATAGAAAGTGGTATAAAGTCTGCACGCTGTAGCTCTCCCGCCAGAAGTGCTCAACATCACACCGCCCATAATCTTCATCCAATAGGGTGCTTTTGGCTTCTCTGCCCCCGCGAAAAACGCTTCGCTGGCCGCCTTATAGTCCTTCATCTGCCAGTACACCGTACCTAAATTCTGATAAAGCCGCCATTCATTAGGATTATATTCGATACCTTTTTTGAGCAATTTGATAGCTAGTTGCGGGTCATAGTCGACCAAAAACAATGCTGCAAACCTGTAAGCTATTATGTAATGTGGGTCAAGCGTGGTCGTAATATCAAGTAGCGGATATAACAGGTCATATCTTACGTTTTCCGTTCTATTCCAATTAATCTCATTATTTTCATCTAGCAATTGCCGACCATAGTACTGGACGCTTCGCAGCCAATAGAAATCAGCCACTACCCCATCAAATCCAAATGAGAGGACCTTCACTGTTTTTCCCGAGGGGATATAAAGTAAGTCTTCTATTCTAGACTCAGGTGGCTTGCCAGCATCTAACTTAAGCTGCACCGAGATACTAAGTCCCAGCAATAAGACTATAGCCAGCAAAGCTTTCAACATACTATTTAAAATTACGTTTCTGGAAAACTACGGAAGTCAACACTAGCAACATGCAAATATAAAGTAAAGCGTACACAGTCGCAAAGAGGATCTTCCTACCAGACACAAAATGGAAATCATGAGCAACTATGTTGATATAGTTGAAGTTACTAAAATTGGGTAGCACATAATACAATCCGATAAGCAAGTACTTAGCAGGCACTAAACGTATGCTCCTTGCAAATACTAGCAAATCCTGACTAAGGGAGCCTATTATGTAGAAGAGCACAGAAAAAACTGTAGATAAGACTGGCGTAGAAAAGGAAGAAAATAGAAGCGCTATAGCTACCACCATCAGCAGCTCCAAATATATCAACAGTCCAGCCGGTAATACACCGAAATTGATATATCCGAAAGCCTGATTTGCATAGCGACGATAAGCTAAAACACTGAGCGCGGCGAGAAGTGCTACTAGCATTACTGAACAGTTTACAAGCAAAGTTAAGCTCAATCCGAAAAACTTGCCTAATATAAACTCATACCTACACAGCGGTTTAGCAAGTATCGTATATACAGTTCGCTTGTCTATCTCCTTATAAACCAACCCAATGCCTATAAAGATGGCTATAAGCACTCCAAAAAAGAGCATAGCGCTAAGTCCCATACGAGCAATAACAATCTGTTCCTGGTTCAGAGATAGCTCAGCCACAAGAAGCGAGGCCGCTATTAGTAGGAGTACAAACAAAAGGAGATTATATAAAACTTTGTCTCGAACAGACTCTCGGAAAGTATTTAGAGCAATAACTAAGACAGGATTCATCATCAGGAAGACCGCATACCCTGAAAATTTACCCTGAAAATAGCGTAAAAGCTCCTACCAAGGTAGGAGCTTTATAAACAACAATCTTCTAGTTGTTGAGCGGTGTAGAAACACTGTTCGGAGTAGCAGTAGCAGTCGTAGAAGCACGAATCACGCCAGTCTCATCAATGTAGAAGTTACGATCACCGCTTCTTGCAACACCCATAGCAACTGCTGCGTATGAAACGCAG
>JANWYG010000002.1 GCA_025057015.1 Blastocatellia bacterium | reverse complement strand
CTGCTATTTCTTCACCTGAAGCGAAGCGTCGCAGTATTTCTGCTTCTATATCAGAGAAGGGTGCTCCTGCTTGCAGATCCCGGTAAAGCTCTCTTAAGCGGTCTAGTTTATCTGCTTGTTGTATGCTTGCTCTGTTTGAGGCACTTCCTTTTGGAGTTATAGAGGGCAAGAAGGTTATAAGACTTGCCAAAACCATAAGTGCTAACGGGAGCAAACGCGGCCTTAGAAGTGGCGAATACATAGCTGTTCTCCTAGCTGGGTATAGATGATGCTATAATATTCATTTACATGAAAGGCTGCAAGCGAAAATTTGTGCGAAACTTTGCTTGAGATGACATTGCTATAGAGCTAACCAAGTGGTTCTGTACGATAACTTCGTGCATGGTAAACCTTCTGGCTTTACTTGCAGAACCGTCTACGGATAGCAGTCTAGGTTGTGGATCTACGTTGACGATGAAGCTAGATAATGTGCGGTGCAGGCCTTCACCGGTGCACTTAATGAATGCCTCTTTGCGTGTCCAGATGCGAAAGAAGGCGAGGGTATGATCGGTGGCCTCTAGGTAAGAGGCGTACTCTTCGCTGGTGAAGAAGCGGCGAGCGAGTGCGTCACGGTCTGAAACTTTGCGAAGTAAGGATTCTGCGTCAATGCCAACTTCGACAGAATTTGCAAACGCCATAGCTACTATCGCGGCTGAGTGTGAGAGGTTAAAGCGGAGAGTCGAGCTGTGGATGTAGGGCTTACCGTAGGGGCCATAGTGAAAGGTTATTTCCTTCGGGTTGATGTCAAGATACTCGGCGAGCTTTAGTCGGAGTGCTATGTGTGATGCTATAAAGCGGCATCGGTCACTTTCGAACCTAAACCTGTCTGCTCTGTGGCGTTCTTCTTCAGAAAGGAGTTCTATTGGATGTGCAGAGAGTATTGAAGGTATTTCGTAGATGGATATTTCTACTACTCCATCTTCTGGCAAGCTCATCTGAGTGGTCCTGTTTGTTTGTTAATTTCAGTTGGTTCGGTAGGGGTAGTTTTTGGGTGTCTCAGCAGAGGCAATATCAGCAGTACTATGGAACAGGCGATTATGTGACAGAGTATAGCTGCGGAAAATGACCTTGAGTAGGCTATTTTGTTCAGTTCACCGCTAGCTTCCATTTTGCTTAAGATACCAAAGAAGACTATGCCGACAAAGGCTATTCCGAGGGCGCTGCCTATTTGCTGGACGGTATTAAGCATTCCGGCAGCTACGCCCGCGTAGTTACTTATCACGCGGGAGAGTATCAACGAGTACATCGGCGTACTTGCTATGCCTAGACCTATTCCTTGTGCCATGGTTACCATGGCGATCTGGGTTTTACTGGCATCTTTATTTAGCATAATCAGTAGTGTTAGGAGGGCTGAGACGGTAAGTAACACTCCGAAGCCTACTGCCTCGCGCTCAAATTTGTTGGGAATCTTGGCACTAAACATCGAGGCAAATATGAATCCCACTGCCATGGGCACTAGTATCATTCCTACTACTTTTGGGGAGAGTTGAAGGCCGAACTGAAGATAGAGAGTAAAGACAAAGTAGAAGGAGCTCTGTGTGGTGTTGTACACCATAGCTGCTACTATACCAGCTAGGAAACTTCTATCTGAAAGTAGGGCATAATGTACCAGAGGGGATGCTTTGAGGCTCGTGCGTTTCTTTTCGTATGCTAGGAACAGAAGCAAGAGTACCGAAGCCAGGCTAAGGAAGGCTAAGGCTTCCGGCGGCCAGTTTTTTTCTCTACCTATGATGGCCGAACCTATGAGTATCGAGAGGCTTGCGGTTAGTAAGCCAGCTCCGGGAAGGTCGATCTGTCGAGAGCGTGTACCGGAACGGGACTCTTTTAATAGAAGAAAAGCGGCTATGAATGCTGTCACCGCTATCGGTGGAGTTATGAGGAAAGCTGCGCGCCAGCCCAGTTTCTCTACTACTACTCCACCGGCAAGTAGGCCTACTATTGCTCCTGCTCCCGTGATTGCGTTGTAGAGGCCAAAGGCATATGTTCTTTCTTTAAGGCTGAAATTTAGTCGGATGATGGATACTGTTTGAGGAGAAAGCATTGCTACTGCTATTCCCTGCAGGGCATTAAGTGCTATGAGTAGGTTTGCACTTCTTGAGAAGCCGCAGCAAAGGACCGTACAAGCGTATCCTATAAGCCCTATGCTAAAGAGTTTTCTCCGGCCATAAAGGTCACCTATCTTGCCACCTATAATAAGTAGTGCGGCATTAGTTATCTGAAATGACGCAAGCAAGAGCTGCATCTGAGCCGGACTGGCGTGCAACTGCAGCTTGATTGCAGGGAGAGCCAAATAGATTATGAATCCGTCGAGGGTGACAATAAAGGTGCTAGCTAATAGTACTATTAGTCCGTACCACCGCTTTGGATCGGAGTGGCTGAGCAGTTCTTCCTGTAGATCTTCCAGAAATAGTTTCGTGGTCAAGCTAAGCAGCCTTTAGAAGCTGAGACGTACGCCGAATTGGAATAATCGCGGCGAGAAAGCACTGCGATATCTATCTGGGGGAACTGTATAATAGCGTCCCCGCTTTGGTGGCAAGTTAAAATTGCCGTTTGTGTCTCTCGGATAGAGACGGCTGAACTGGTCTATATTGACGTGGTTAAGCAGGTTGAATGCTTCAGTGTAGAGTGACAATTTGTATTTTTCCGAGATGTTGAGGGTTCTTGCAAGCCTTAAGTCGACGTTGGAAAACCCTGGCGAGATGCCGGCATTTCGTCCGAGAGGTCTTAGAACGCCGTCAGGCCCTTTTTCAAGAGGTCTGTCAAACGGTATATCATTGCGGTTAAGATCTACTCCTGCAACCAGATTGTACGGCCTGCCTGAGTTAATGTTCACGATACCTGAGAGCATAAAGTTCTTGAGGAGTTTGTGATAGCCTATGTCCCAAGTTCCGGACATTACGAATCTGTGGCGTAAGTCTTGTACTGACAAAGCACGCTCGCTACGCAGATTGAATACGTTCTCTATTTCCTGTACTGAGCCTACGAAGTCAAACGTGTTGTCTATAGCTTTCGAAAGAGTGTAATTTGCTTGAACGCCTATGCGATTTGACAGTCGGCGGTTGAGTGACAGCGTGAAGCCGTGAAAGTAGCTGTCATAGGTAGTACCAAACTCTGTTACAGAGCCTCTTGTTGGATCAATTCGGCCTTTGATTAAGCTTTCCATCACTGTGGCACCTGGTCGGACGACTGGATTTACATCTCGTAGACCGAACAGTCTGATTCCTCGTACAAAGTTATATGACACGTTCAGTACGGTATTCCGATTGAAGAAGTAGTTAAATCCTAGTCCTAGTTGTTGTGTATAGCTTGTATGGAGATCTGGTTGTATCTGGGCTTCTAGGGCATATTGCCTGACAAACCCTACTTCTTGGGGTATTGTGTCAGAGACCGGAAAGCTCCTACCAGGCTGGTTAAATGCAAGTATAGTTTCTGGCAATAGCATAAAAGGTATATATCTCGGTTCGGGAAAGACCGTAAATATCGGCCCTAAGTTCGGTACGGCGTAAAAGAAGCCATAGGTAAGATAGAAGGAGAAACGCTGTAGCTTTGGTGGGTTATAGGATATAGCGATACGGGGGCTGAAGTTACCTTTGTTCTTGGGATAAAAGTCCGTGCGGAATAGGTCGTAACGTAAACCTAGTTTCACTAGAAGGTGCTCCGTGACTTTATAGTCGTCTTGGATAAACAGTGAGAAAAACTTCTGTGATACCTCGAGCAGCTCTTTTGGGAAGAAACCTTGTCCGTAGCTGCTGGGTATCGGAAGGTCTGCAAGCGGTAAATTTCCGGGGAAGTTCGGTATCTGAGCAAATCTCGGCAATAATGATGCTAAAGCTGTTAAGAACCGCTTTTGTGCAGGTGACCGTAGCGATGGATCAAAAGTTTGTATCGCTGTAAAGAAACCATCTCCCGGTAAACCTAGAAATCTCAGGTCAAGATCTGCAAACGTTGCCCCGCCTTGTTCGCGATTTGGCAGTCGATTTCTCGCTGTGAGATATAGAAAGTCTACCCCGAACTTTAGCTGATGCGGCCCGGCTACTGTCGATACATTGTTTACTATCTGAAGAATATCTATCTTCCTAGGTTGGTTAGTAGAAAGCGCTTTGCCAAAGACTATTCGACCTATTTGTCCATCTTCTATTCTGACAAGCGGCCCTGGATAGTCAGAAAGTACTTTCTGATCGCGATAGCCGTATAAGAACCTCGTTTCATTGATAAAATTGCTGCCAAGGTAAGTGTTTGAAATTGCCAACTGATCATCTATCAGGCGTTGGAAGCCACTAGCGCTGCGAGCTGTCAGGCCGCCAAAGGGCTCAAAGTTGCCATCAAATGTCCCTCCAAAATTGTACCTAATTGTCAGAGAGTCCGAAGGATTTATCTGTGCGTCTATTCTGCCTAGAAACGTGGTGTTGCCTAGGGCAAAGGGTTGCGGCCCGTTATCTATGTCTTTGAAACCTAGACGTCGTATCGAGGCGACTATATTGTCAGGTATCGTCACTACGTTGTTTTGCTTGACCGATAAGCGTTCAAAAGAAGTGAAGTAAAACAGCTTGTCTTTGCGTATGGGACCTCCTATCGTCATCCCAAACTGGTATTGTTCGTATTCTGGATTGATCTTAGAAAAGGCATTTCGCGCGCTGATTGCGTCATTACGAAGAAACAGAAAGCTTGTACCGTGTACGTCGTTAGTTCCGCCTTTAGTGACTATATTGACTATACCACCAAGCGCACGACCAAACTCTGCCGAGTAACCGTCGGAAACTACTTGAAATTCCCGTACTGCTTCTTGGCTGAAGGTGGACCTTACAGTGCCTACATTAGTGTCATTATTATCAAGTCCATCTATCGTGATGTTATTCTGCCTGCTTGATTGTGCATTAAAAGAAAGTCCCGAAGTAGCTGCTACGCCTTGTACCGGCAATCGATCGAGTACTACACGAGCAGCAGTGGTAGCAAAATCCAAGAAGTTTCTGCGGTTTATAGGTAAATTGTCTATTCTGTCACTGCCGTTTAGGCTGCTACTTTCAGTCTTCTGCTCAGAAACTTTTGCTTCTACTTCTACTACTTCAGTCACACCTATCGGTAGTAGCACGAAGTCTATAAGCGCAGTGATGCCGATGTTGAGACTTAGCAGGTCTTTTTGGGTCTGAAATCCTTCTACTTCGGCCCTTACCTCGTAGGTGCCGGGTGGCAACTGTAAAAACTGAAAGCGCCCGTCTTCTCCTACGGTTAGTGTTCTCTCCTGGTTAGTTTCTACCTGACGAGCCACTACTGTAGCGCCGGCGAGTATTGCTCCTTGTCCATCTTTTACTGTGCCTAGTATAGCTCCAGTTGTCGACCCACTCTGGGCATACGCAAGATATGTAAAGAGCAGTAGAAAAAAGATTACATTCCTCATCATCATGGTACTCTATCATGGTACTCTGAGCTGTTCTAGCAAAGCAGATACGGTCATTTTGCTGTTAGAAGAAGATATCTTTAAGATTTTCTTGAAGAGATCAAGTATTTTCCGTACGCATCGGTCTTCAAAACTTCCTCGACTGTAAGTTACCCAGAGCAATAGCTCTTTTCCGGGCGTGATGCTCAAGCTGAACGGATAATGCCAAATGTCTGAGCAGTCGATCTCCCGCAATTTTAAACTGCTATCCTTTGCTTGCAAAAGAAAATATTTAGGGTAGTTTTGGAAGCGTAGCACGCTCGAGAAAGTGGCTGGGGCTATAAAAGAGTGCTCATGCTGCACGAGTTTTGATTGCTTGTCCCTTATCTGCTCAAAGATGGATTCAAGCGACGCGTTTATGTTAAGTCGAATGTGTACCGGCAAAGTGTTAATAAGTAACCCCACCATTGACTCTATGCCAGCTATGGTTGGAGTTCTGCCCGAAAATGTCAGCCCAAAGATAACCTGGTCTCTATTGCTGTAAGCCGCAAGCGTTAGTGCCCAAGCCGCTTGTACTATTATACCAAGTGTCGTCTTATGTGACTTTGCAAGATGCTCTAAAACTTCAGTCTCTTCTTTGCTGAATGACTCAATCAAACTGCCGTAGCCAGAGCCGCCGACGGCATTCCCTCTTAAGTCGAAGGCTTCATCATGTCCTCGAAGCTCTTCAGCCCAGAAAGTTTCGTCGCAAGCTCGATTTCTGTAAAATGAGAAAAGCTCATGCGGCAACTTCATCCTAAGTGGAGGCGGAAGCTGCTTGTTAACTATCGATTCATACACGCGGCATACTTCTGCAAGCACTATCGACGTGCTCCAGCCGTCCATCAACAGATGAGGGAATGTCCACGATAGCTCTTGCCTATCTTCAGCCAACTTGAATAACGAAAACCTACACAGCGGAAGCTGTTCCAAATCAAAATCTCGCTTATCTTCTTCGCTCAGGCTTAGTATGGTACCAACGGGGTCATCGGCTGCTGTCAAATCGTACTCTCTCCACCGTGGCTCTTTAACCGCTGACACGAGTCGTAGCCCCACGCCACCTACAGTGGTAAACATTGTCTGTAGCATCTGTGCTTTTGCAAGTACTTTGTACCAAGCTTGATAGAAGGCCTTGCTATTTAGCTTACCGACTATCTCCCATCTGATCTGCAAAAGATATACTGGCGGGGCGAAATGCTTTAGCATCTCTGCCTGAGTAGGTAGTATTGGTGTTGCTTCAAGTATTTCCGGACGGCTCTTTAACAGACTGGTCGGCTTCTCTCGGTTGACTTCTGCTAAGGTATCGTCTGCTGTTTCCAGACCGAGGCTTTCATAAATCAAAGCTCGCAACTGCTCTATAGTGCTTTCGGCTAACCGCTCTATGCGGCTGCGGTTATATACAGCTTGACTGTAGGTGTAGACCAGTTCTAGCTCGTCGTTCTTTATCCAACAGTTAATGTCTATCAGATATGCTCTGCGATTCGAGCCGCTAGAGGAGAACAGTTCTATTGGGTATAGTAACTCATTACTTTCTAAGTCCAGCCTGCCGAAGTAGTTAAAGCATACTTCCGCAGGCGGAATTTCCTCTAGCTTGTAACCTTCTTCGGTAAGATATCGAAGCACCCCATATCCGAAACCGTTTTGTGGTACGCGTCGTAGCTGCTCCTTTATCGCCGTTACTGGACATTCTGCTTTAGTTCTTGCCAGTAGTACTGGATAGATGCAAGTAAACCAGCCTACAGTCCTACTCAGATTCAGTCCGTCGATTTCCTTGCGGCCGTGCCACTCTAAGTCTAGCCGTATTATATCCTTGCCTGTTGCTTGCACTAGGGCTAGATAGAGCGCTGCAAGAATTACTTCCATCGGTCTTACGCTTTGCTCTAATGGCAATCTGCGTAGCAGCAGATTCGTGGCTTCGCGACCTAACTTAACTTGTACCTCATCGGCGAGAGCTTCTAAGTTTTCTCCATCACCGTCTCGGTCTAGCTTTGCAGCTAAATGCCATGGCTGTACTAGCCAATACTCTAACTCGGAGCTCAAATGTTTGGCATTTTCATAAACTCGTAGCGAGAACTCTTTCAAAGAGGCGGTCTTAGGTAACAGACTGCCTGCTCCTTTGCCGGTCAGTTCTTCTGTATAAGCTGTCTCGAAGTCTTCAGACAGGATGCGCCAAGAAACAGCATCTACTACCAGATGATGAATTACCAAAGCTAAGAATGAGTGGCTAAAAGTGCTCAGCAAAGCTGCCGCAACTAGCGGGCCTGCTGCAATGTCTATCTTGGAGTACAACCGCTCGACTCGTTTTGCCAAGTCTTCAGAGTTCAGCTCGGTTACCTCGTGGTGCTCAAAATAGAAGTTTTCTTCAGGCGTGATCTTTTGGTGCCAGCTGCCACCCTCATCACGGTAAAAACGCGAGCGCAGAGCATCATGATGCCGTACCAGTCGCAGTAGCGAAGCTCTCACTGCTTGAGCGATTAGCTGCTCTCTGGCCTTGAATAAGATGCTTTGACAGTACTTGTTAGGCTGCGTTAACTCTTGTTGGAAGAACCATTTCTGTATGGGAAGCAACGGTACCTCGCCTTCTGCTACAAACTCCTCCTCGAAAGTTCGCATCAGTACGGCCACTGCTGCTAAATCTTTTAACGTCTGAAATTGAAAGATCTGCTTTAGTGTGATCTGTATTCCTTTCTGAGCAGCTTTTGAAACAAGTTGTATGCTCAGAATCGAATCTCCCCCGATTGAGAAGAAATTGTCTGTAAGCTCTACCTTGTCTACCTTCAGAACCTCTTTCCACACTTCAGCAAGGGCACGCTCTGAAGGAGTTGTTAATTTGTCTTCGGTCTTAGCTGATATCTCGATGGGCGGTAGCGCTTTGTAGTCGATCTTACCGCTTGCTGTTACGGGCATGTGCTTTAGTAGCACTATTTGCGGTATCATATAGGCTGGCAGGCGATGTTTCAGAAACTTGGTCAGCTCACTTGCTGAAATCTCCTCGTTAGAGGTGATGTAGGCGACGAGCTTCTTCTGCTGGTTATCGTCACGAAGCACTACTGCAACCTGCGAAACTTTGGGATGCTCAATCAAGCAGTGTTCTATCTCTTGTGGCTCTATTCTAAAACCGCGGATCTTTACTTGTTCGTCTAGTCGTCCTAAAAACTCCAGGTTGCCGTCACTGCGATATCTGACGCGGTCGGCTGTCTTGTATAGCCTTTCTCCAGGTACGAAGGGGTTGGTCAGGAAACTCTTTGCAGTTTCCTCTTTCAAGTTGACATAGCCTTCTGCTAATACCTCACCGCCTATATAAAGCTCACCTGGTACACCTGCTGGTAGAAGATTCAGATCTTTATCCAGTACATAGATCCGGCGTTTCCCGAAGGGACGACCTATCGGTACGGGCCTTTGGATATTGATGTCTTCTATAAACTCGTAAACAGTCGCTGTAATGACTGCCTCTGTGGGGCCGTAGGCATTCAGTAGCCTCACCTTATCATTGGTTACGAGCTGCTGCCAAAGTTGTACGTGAAGGGCTGACATAGCCTCCCCGCCGCAAGTAACGAGCTTGAGGCACTCCGGCAGAGGAGTATAGGTTTTTGCCAGAGCTTCTGCGAGCTGATGCCAGTATGCCGTGGGCAAATCTACGTGGCTTAATCGTGCTTGCCTCACGTTTGTGAGGAAATCTTCAGGGCTCCATAGTTCTTTGCCGCGAATGTAGACGCACGCTCCGCAAGTTAGAGCCGGAAGAAATTGCTCAAGCGATACGTCAAATGAGGGAGAGGAAAAAAATAACTGCTTGTCTGATTGGCTTAGTCCGTACCTACGTATCACAGCATCGATATGTAACGCCAGTGCCTTGTGACTTACAGCTACACCTTTAGGTTTACCTGTAGAGCCGGATGTGTAAATTAAATATGCCTCTTCACCATCGAATTGTTTGATGGGTGCTTCAAGCTCTTCTTTCGATTCAAGTAGTATCGTTCTTAGATTTGGTAACTGCGTAACTAGGTGTGGCTGTAAGCAAACTGTGTCGACTTCAGCATTACGCAGAATGTAGTTGATGCGCTCTTGCGGGTAGTCTGGATCTATCGGGACGTAAGACCTGCCGCTTTTCCAAATTCCCAACAGAGCTGCTATTAGCTGAGGTGACCGCTCAGCACAGACAGCTACTCGGCGACCTGCTCGCTGCTCGTTTATTTTTCGCGCTATGGAATTTGCTTGCCGGTCAAGACGCTCGTAAGAGAGCCTTTCACCTCTGCTGGTCTCAATTGCTATAGCATCTGGCCAAAGCTTGACTTGGTTTTCAAAGCGTTCAAGCACACCTGTCGATGCTAGAACGGTTTCTTCGGTGCTCCAACTCATCAACTGAGCTATCTCTTCAGCGGAAAGCATAGCTAGCTCAGCTATTGGCTTCGATGGGGCAATGCAAAGCTCAGTAAGTAGCCGTTCGTAGTGAACGGCGAGCCGCTCTAAGGTCGTTTGGTCGAAAAGCTCGCTGTTGTACTCAAACCGACAGCAAAGACCATCAGAAAGCTCTTCCACTTCCAAAGTCAAATCAAACTTGGCTACACCGTAGTCAACCGAGACTTCTTCTAGTGCAAGCTCGCCTAAGCTACGTTGTTTTCTCGGTGCTTCGCGTACGGCGAACATAACTTGAAAGAGTGTGGATTGGATGCCGCTACGCTCTGGAGACAGCATTTCTGCGAGTTTTTCAAATGGTAAGTCTTGATTATCGTAAGCGGCTAAGGCTGTCTCCCTTACCTTGCGTAATAGCTCATGGAAACTCTCGCTGCCGCTAACTTGAACTCGCAGTACTAGCGTGTTTACAAACAACCCTATTAACCTTTCGGTCTCATATCTGTTGCGACCGGCTATTGGTGTTCCTATAGCGATGTCTTGTTGGCAGCCGTAGCGGTAAAGTAAAGCGTAAAACGCTGTAAGCAACGACATGAACAGAGTAGCGCCTGCTTGTCTGTTTAACTCTTGTAGCTGCCTTTTTAGCTTTGCGGATAAAAACCTTTTTACGACTCCACCACTTATGCTGGTTGATGGCCGTCTCGGTCTATCTGTAGGTAAATCCAAAACCTGTAAGTCATGTAGCTGTTTTCTCCAGTACTCAGCTTGATGCTTAAATGCTCCGCTGTCTAGCTGCTTGCGTTGCCATAAAGTAAAGTCGATGTAGTTTACCTGTGGCTTTATTACTTCTGGTGTGCGGTTGTCAAAACAAGCACGATAGTAGCGGTCTAGCTCCTCGAGTAGTATCTCGAATGACCAACCGTCACAAACTATGTGGTGTAGCGTGATCATTAGCAGATACTCGTGGGCAGCTACTTTGAGCAGTTTGACCCGCATGCTTGATTCTTGTAGGTTAAACGGAGTAAGTCCTTCTCGGCGTATTACTTCGGCAAGTTCTGCTTCTGAGAGAAGACTGTGACTTAAATCGACAAAGCTGAAAGGTATGGAGCGGTTTTCTACTCTTTGAAAGACTTGACCATCCGCTTCTATGAAAACCGTAGTAAGTGTCGGTTGGTTTTCAGCCAGAAGCTCGAGCGCTTTTTCTAGAGCAGGTCTGTCTAAATGGCCACGGATACGAAATGCCGCTGGGATGTTGTAAGCTGGACTTTCGGGATCAAAACGATAAAAAAACCACATTCGTTGCTGCGCATATGAAAGAGGAGCTTGAGCAGTTTGCAGAGATTCTATCTTCTGCATCTCTACTTTCGGCTTGCTTTCTAGAGCTTCTGCTAACTTAGCTATCGTGTCTAGTTCGAACAGTTGTATCAGCGGTAAATCCATGTTAAGTCGATCGCGGATGCGAGCCACTACCTGCATTGCCAGTAGCGAGTGTCCGCCAAGACGAAAGAAGCTTTCATGCACACTTATCTTGTCTACTTGCAGTACTTCACGCCAGATATCGGCCAAGATGCTTTCTGTCTGGGTGCGTGGAGCAGTGAATTCACAATTGGATGACCCTGTAGGAGCGACTTTCGGCAGTGCTCGACGATCTATCTTGCCGTTTGGTAACAGTGGTAGCTGATTAAGTCTCACAAATCTAGCCGGAAGCATTTGTTCAGGTAGCTTCGTTCGGAGCTTCGAGAGCAATATGGCTTCGTCAAAATCTGGCTTTGCCTGTACGAAAGCTACTAGGCGGTGGTCTTCTTCACCAAATTTGTAGTCAACTACTGCAACCGCTTCTACGGAACTATCCTCAGCTATGGCTAGCTCGATTTCTCCTAGCTCTAGCCTGTGACCTCTTATCTTTACCTGACTGTCCAGTCGCCCCAAGTACTCTATGTTACCGTCCGGAAGGTATCTAGCCAGATCGCCAGTGCGGTACATCTTCTGGCCAGGAAAGAATGGATCGCAGACAAAACTTTCTGCCGTTAGTTGTTCTTGTCTGTAATAACCACCAGCTACACCTGCGCCGGCAACATATAGTTCACCTTTTACGCCTATCGGGACAGGTCGTTTTTCATAGTCGAGTATATATGCTCTCAGATTAGATATGGGTCGGCCTATAGGAATCGTCTTACCGTAAGACCTGCTGGTGTCAAAAGTGTGATACGTAGAATCTATAGTAGCTTCTGTAGGACCATAAAGGTTGGTTAATAATGTAAATGGTAGTAGCTTTTTTACTTTGAGGGCTAGGTTGGTACTTAACGCTTCGCCTCCACAAAACAAATGCCTTAATCTACGCATCTGTTCGACTCTGTCAGAGGCTAGAAGCATCTCTAGCTGCGAGGGTACTACTTGCAGTATAGATATCTTCTCTCTTTCTATAATGTCTAGTAGATAGTCGGGATCTTGATGACCTAAAGGTTTAGCCATTACGAGGGTGCCACCTGTAATAAGAGGGGCAAAAAACTCCCATACGGAAGCGTCGAAACTGAACGGTGTCTTTTGCAAGATCTTGTCAGTGGAATTTATTCCGAACGTCTCTACTATCCAATACATGTGATTGCATAAGGCGCGGTGCGCTACCATCACCCCTTTAGGCCTGCCCGTCGACCCAGAAGTATAAAGTATGTAGCAAATATCATCAGCCGAAGCCGGAAACACTTTGCCCTCGTAAGTTTCTTCTTGAGTCTCTTCGTCGATGTAGATAGGAGTTGCTGCGGTGGGCGGATCCTCAAGCAGGCTTTTGCAGGTAATTAAGTGCTCTGCTTGGCAATCAGACAGCATCAGCGACTTTCGCTGTTTTGGATACTGTGGATCTATCGGTACATAGCAGGCTCCGACCTTAAGCACGGCTAGAATAGCTGCAACCATTTCTATAGACCGGTCCAGGCAGATAGCTATCGGATGGCCTCTTCGGGCACCTAATCTGTATAATCTTGCTGCTAGCTTACTTGCTAATCGATCGAGCTCGGCGTAGGTTATACTGGTGTCGTCATATCTTACTGCTACTTGATCAGGTGTCTTCTCGGCTTGTTGCTCGAAGAGCCTGTGTATGCAGACGTCTGTAGGGTAGTCTCGTGAAGTCTCATTCCAACGATAAACGAGTGTATGGAACTCTTTCTCGCTAAGCAGAGGTAACTCTGCTAGCCGTCGCTGTGGCTCAACTAATACGGCCTCAAGTAGATTTTTGTAATGGCCTGCTAGCCGCTCTATCGTATCTCTGTTGAAGAGATCGCTGCTATACTTAAATGATGCCGATAAACCTTCGCCGGTGTCGACAACTATTAGGCTTAGATCGAACTGTGTGCTACGTTCGCCCAGCTCATATCCGCGTGCAGGAGTCGGCCCGAAGTCTATACGGCCTCCTTCAGTAGTCAACGCAAGTAGTTCACGGCGGTGCCCCTGGAGGCTGTCAAAGACGAAAGATGCCTGAAAGATGGGTGAGCTTGCCGGTAGACGGTATGGCTGTAGCTGTTCTACTAGTAACGCGAAAGGATAGTTTTGATGTTCTAGAGCTTCTAAAACTCTACTGCGAACTTCATCAAGTAAGTCAGTGAATAGACGATCTCCTCTCGGCTGAGTGCGAATGACGACGGGATTGACAAAGTACCCGACGCAATCGGTGAATCTTTCGTCTAGACGCCCTGCAAACGGTGAACCTACTAGTAAATCTTCCTGACCTGTATAGCGATATAACAGGGCTTTATATACCGCAAGCAGTACTACATAAACCGTGCACCTGTACTTGCGAGCAAAACGGGTGAGTTGAGGCCGTAGCCCATCTAGTCGAAACTTAAACTCGCTGCCTTGGTAGGTTGGTTGCTTGGGACGAGGCTTGTCAGTCGGTAGATATAAATTAGGTAGCCTGCCGCTCAACTGTTGCTTCCAGTAAGAAGACAATTTTTCGTCTATAGAAAATGCCTTGCAAGCCTCTATGTAGTCGAAGTAATCATAAGGTAACTCCTTTAGCAGCAAGGTCTTAGCTATCTCTTTATTGCCTTCCGACAGCGCATACTCCTTGGCGTACAGCGTTCGTAGCTCATCAAGTATGATGGCTGTAGAGAGTAAGTCAGTAGCTATATGATGTATCGACAACAAAAACACATCACCAGAGTCATGCTTGAATATTATTGCTCTTAGAGGGGCCTCGACTTCTAGATTAAACGGCCTGTAGGCTTCAGCTTCTACGGCGTCCTTAAGTGCTTTTTCATCCATGCTGCTGCAATCTCGGTACTGCAGCTCGGCCGGCTTGTCCAAAACTCGCTGTGCTGGCCGACCCTCTATCTCTGTATACACTGTGCGCAGGATAGCATGGCGCAAAAGTAAGGTTTCCAGTGCTCGTTCTAACGCTTGCCTATTTACCTTTTCGCAAAACCTTATGGCTACGTTGACGTTATATGCTGCTTGCCTAGGTGAGAGCTTGTGGATGAACCACAGAGCACGTTGTCCCGGTGAGAGCTCATAAGTGGTGGTTTTAGCAGATGTGAGACGTTCTTGAAGCAATCGCCGTAGCAGTGCTCGCTTATCTGCTCGGTTGATGCTTTCGTCCACGCTAGATACCTCCTTCAGCAAGCTTTGCTAATAAAGCTTCTACCTGTTCGTCGCTTAGCTCGTCTAGCCGTGAGAGTAACTCCTGTGCTTCGTGCTTGGTTAGTTTGTCAGTAGACGCTTTACTTGCTGCTAACTCTAGCAATTGTGCTAGGTTTTCAGCGAGCTCTACTATGGAGGCGGACAATATCTTACCTACGTGGACATCTACCATAAGGGTCGACCGTATGCGGTTCTTAAGCGTTATCGCCAATAATGAATCTACGCCGCAGGAAGCTAAGTTGGTTTTGTCATCGACTTTAGCGCCTAGAAGTTCGGTTACAGTATCGCTGAGAAACTGCTTTAGGTGGTGAACGCAATTGTCTGAAGCAGGTATCTCTAGGTTCACAGGCTCTTGAGCTACTTCAAGTTGCTCTAGTAGCGGTAGCCGAGGGTATATGTGTGTGAAACGTGGCCAGTCTATCGAGGCAGCTATTATGCTGCCAGTTCTCTCGATAACTGCGTCAAGTACTGACAAACCTTCTGCTGCTCGGAAGCTACGCAGCCCTCGTGCAAAGTAGACTTCTTTTCTCTGAGAGCGCTCTACCATGCCGACGCTTTCCCACGGCCCCCAACAGATGCTCAACGCGTGTTTGCCCTGTGCTCGGCGCCGCTCGGCTAGGGCATTTAAAAACGCATTTGCAGCAGAATATGCCCCGCTGCCAGGTTCTGCTATGACTGAGCTCAGCGAGCTATATAAGTACAGCCTTACTTCTTTATCAAATACTCGGTCAAGTATCGAGCTGCCAGAAATTTTGGCAGGAAATACCTCTCTCAACAGTTGACGATCGAGTTGTTCAAGCTGTGCATATTTCACCTCGCCAGCTATATGAAAGACGATGCCTATGGGGGGACGCATTTCTGCGTCATACTCTTGCAAAAACTTGATCATAGCCGCCTCATCGGATACATCTAATGCAGGGCTAAGTACAGACGCTCCTAGTTGCTCTAACCGTCGTATCGCTGCTATACGTCGGCCTTGCTCGCTACTCGGGTCTACAAGACGCCAGCTACTTCTTGCCGGTAATTTAACTCGGCCTGCAAGTATCAGGTGTCTGACGCCTTGGCTAATCAACCACTCAGCGGTAAGTAGGCCAAGCCCTCCGAATCCACCGGTGATGAGACAAGCTCTGTCTGGTCGAAATATACCATCAGAAGTTATAGCTGAGGCTCTAGCATGTGTGGTCAGGGTATCTGAGTGTTGTGCTATAGATAGCCTTACAAGTCGTGCTACATATCTATTTGTTTCCCGTATCGCTACGACGTCTTCTCTATCTGAATAGACCAAATGCTTAGCTAGCAGTTCGACTGCCGATGTGGTGTTCCAACCGAGGTCTACCATAAATGTTGGTGCCTGCCGCTCTATTACCAGGCTTCGCCCAAGTCCCCAAAGCAATGCTTGTAGCGGATCTGGGGGCTCTCCGAGACAGCTTACTGCCCCAAAAGTGACTATGGTTAGTCGGCCTTGAAATCTGGCTATTTCAAGTAACTTAGTAGTTAGGTCTTCTGCCACAGTTTCCACGTCGTCTGGGCGGTGTCTCTGCGGCAACCATACTAGCTCGATCTGAGGCTGTTGTGGCAAGCGGTTTGTGATCTGAGCGTCACAGCCCATTGCCTTTAGCTTCTCAGCTAGTGATTGTGCTAATTGTGTGTCGTCAGAAATTATATAAACAGTCTTTCTTGTCTTTTGCTGTGGCCAAGGTACTTTTTGCCAGCGGATCTCGTACAGCTTGTCGGCAGCTTGGTTTATCTCTGAAGCTTTGCTTACTGGCTGAGGGTTATTACGTTTATATGTCCTTTTTATTTGGCCTGCGCAGATAACGCAGTCTGGGGTAAACCTTACTCTGTAGGTTTCTCTCTGCCAAGGATAAAAGGGAAGCTTTATATTTGGTACGGATGGATAAATCTTATCCCAAGCTATGCTTAGTCCATAGACAGCAAGTCGAGCAAGCGACTTTGATATGGCCTCCGCTTCGTCTGAGTTACGCTTAAGCGTTCCAAGTGCATGTTCTGTACCCAGAGTGTCCTGTATATATCCTAAGAGGACGGGATGTGGTCCGATCTCTACGAATATGTTTGCAGTTTTAGCTGCTTCGGTAATGGCGCTGGCAAACTCTACACGAAAGCGACAGTTCTTCCACCAGTACTCGCCTGTATAATCGCTGCTTTCGGCCGCTCGACCGGTTACTGTAGAGATAAGCTTCGTGCTAGCGTTTCCACGACTCTGTGAACTTATTTTGCCAAGTTCTCTGAGTTCTTCTTGCAGTACGTCCATCTGAGACGAATGGAAGGCATGGTCTACTTTAAGCATACGGGCAAATTTGCCGGCCGCTTTGCAACGTTCAACTGCTTCGGTGACAGCTTGAGCGTCACCGGAAATGGTAAGTGCTCTAGGCGAGTTTACAGCAGCTATCGATAAATCTAGGCCCTGCAAGTAGCTTTCTGCTTCTTGTAGACTGACTTCTATTGCTGCTGTTTTGCCTTTACCACTTTGACGTTGCATTATCTGCCCACGCTTTTGAACTATGAGGCAAGCCGCTTCGTCGTCCAACCAACCGGCAGCCCAAGCAGCGGCTATTTCGCCGCTACTATGTCCGAGAGCTACGGCGGGCAGTACGCCATAGTACTTGAGCAGATTGGTCAAACCTGCTTGCAGTAGAAAAAGCAGCGGTTGTGCTACTTCTGTCGAGTGAAAACGTTGCATTGCTGTATCTTTGTCACGTGCTGAAACTTCGGCGGCGAGGAAGTCTTCTATAATTGCCCAACCTGTCTGAGCTTTAATGATGGCTGCAAGCCTGTCTACGGTTTTTCTGAATACTGAGGATTTGTGGTAGAGTTGGCATCCCATGGCCCACCATTGAGTCCCTTGACCGGTGTAGACAAAGGCTACCTGGGTTGGCGAGCGTAAGGTTTTTGCTGTTTCTAGGGCAGGATGAGGTTTGTCAGCTAGGAATGCCTGCAGCCCATCACATAGCTCACTTTTGCTGCGACCTGTGGCTACTAACCTGTATTTCAAGTGATCCCGCTTGTGTGCTGCAGCGGCGCAAACCTCGGCTATCTGCTCATCGCTTAATCCATCAAGGAGCTCTAGGTATTTTGCGGTAAGAGCTTTAAGAGCCGCTGGACTTGAAGCCGAGATTGGCAAGAGATTAAAGAGAGCTTCGTCAGCTTTGCAAGTATGGCGATATGTTTTGCTGGGAGCTTCTTCTAAGATAGCGTGTGTGTTAGTACCGCCGAAGCCAAACGAGCTTACTGCTGCCAGCCGTAGTTTTCCTCGTTCGGGCCAGTTTTCGCACTTGGTCTGTACTTTCAGTTTTAGTGCTTCGAAGTCGATCTGCGGATTAGGTAGCTCAAAGTTCAAGCTGGGAGTGTACTTCTTTGCTTTGAGCATTAGAGCTACTTTGATAAGTCCTGCTATTCCAGCGGCAGCTTCTAGGTGGCCTATGGAGGCTTTGACCGAACCGATTCTAAGAGGTCTATCTGTGGCTCGGCGTTCGCCGCAGTAGATCTTGGCTGCTGAAGCTGCTTCTATCGGATCGCCTAGGGCTGTTCCTGTGCCGTGTGCTTCTAGGTAGTCTAGCTCGTTGGGATCGATACGCGCACGACTACAGGCTTCTAGTATGACCTGTTGTTGTGCTTGTGGATTAGGAGCTGTAAGCCCGTTGCTACGTCCATCCTGATTTATTGCTGTGGCACGAATTACCGCATAGATATCGTCATTGTCTAGTAGGGCTTGATCTAGCATTTTTAGGACTACTGTTGCGGCGCCTTCGCCACGTACGTATCCATTAGCGGCAGCGTCAAACGTCTTACATTGAGCATCTGGTGAGAGGAAGCCCGCACGGTCGAGATGGATTGATAGCGCTGGCGACAGAATCAGATTTACGCCACCTACCAGCGCAAGGCGGCACTCACCAGTGCGAAGGCTTTGGCAGGCGTAGTGTAGTGCAGTAAGTGATGATGAGCAAGCAGTGTCTATAGAGACACTCGGTCCCTGAAGGCCAAGTAGGTAGGAGATGCGGTTAGCAGCCATCGACAGGGCGCTACCTGTAGCTACGTAAGCGTCGGGCACGTCAAAAGCCTCAAACTGTGAGCGAGCATAATCGTCTGTGCTTATGCCTATGAAGACACCTACCTGCTGACCACAAAGGCGCGACGGTGCAAGACCAGCGTCTTCTAATGCTTCCCAACTTGTTTCAAGCAGTAGCCGTTGCTGTGGATCCATACGTGCTGCTTCCACGGGACTGATGCCGAAGACGGCTGGGTCAAAACTGTAGACATCTTCAAGAAAGCCGGCTCTTGCTAGGTACGGTTTTTGCGGCAGAGTGTCCCACCTGCCAGAAGGAACGCTGCGTATCGCATTGCGACCTTCGGCGAGAAATTTCCAGAAATCAGCGGCTGTGTTTGTGTTTTCCGGAAATCTGCACCCTATGCCTATAATCGCTACAGGAGAGTCTAGATTATTGGCAAATCTGTTCTGGGTTAATGAAACGGAAGATCCTGGTTCTTTGATATGGCTTTCTGCAAGGTATTTTGATAGCGATTCTATGGTAGGGTAGGCGTAAAACAAGCTCGGCTCGACGTTCCTACCGATGAACTGTTCTAGTTCTCCAACCAACCCTACTACGTCGCTTGACTTCATTCCGTATGCGGCAAAAGTTGCATTTATAGCTACCTCGTGACGAGGTATTTGTTTACGTTCTGCTATCTTGGCTATCAACCAGTCGAGAACGGAATTAAATTGCTCGTTGCTTGCTTTAGTTTCAGGTGCTTCGGTGCTTGAAGTATCTAATACGGGCTCTTGTCTTAGATGTGTAGGCTCTATAAATTCCAAGGTTCCTTCGAGCAGAGCTTGACGGCAGGCCCGACGTTGAATTTTTCCAGATGATGTCTTTGGAATTGTGCCGGGCTTGATGAAATCTATTCGCAGTACGTCTAGGTCATGTTGTTCTGCTATGGTTAGTTGTATGGCTTTTCTTATTGCTTCGAGGTCTCTAGGGGCGCTTCCTGCGCGTTGTAGATCGACTTCAGCTACTATGGCCAGATGTTCTCTATAAGCTCCTGATTGGTCGGGTAGTTCCAAAGCGAAGGCAGCCGAGCAGCCGGGTCTAATTGCAGGATGTGCTTTTTCGGCGGAAAGTTCTATGTCCTGAGGATAATGATTACGGCCATCTATTATGATCAAGTCTTTCAATCTGCCTGTGACATAGAGCTCGCCGTTGCGGAGAAAGCCTAAGTCACCGGTGCGTAAAAACGGCCCTTCACCGGTAGAAGTCTTTGCTTTGAAAGTGCGCTCAGTCTCTTCTGGTTTGTTCCAGTAGCCATGTGCGACACCGGGGCCGCTGACCCAAATCTCGCCAACTCGATCTGGAGGGCAGGGTTCTAAGGTTTCGGGATCGACTATAAGGACGTGCGTACCGAATTCTGCCATAGGTCGTCCGCAGCTAGTGTAATCACGAGAGCCTGTGTTGGAGGTAGTCTCTACTACGCGGTTTTGTTCAAGGGCTTCAATATCCACGCAACAGAACACCGGGCTATCGGCTCTATTGGTAGCGGAGACCTTAAGGGTGGCTTCTGCTAGGCCATAGCCTGGCGAGAAGGTTTCCCATCGGAAACCGCAGCGGCGGAACATCTGATAGAATTTCTCCATCGTCTCTTTGCGAACAGGTTCAGCTGCGTTAAGTGCTGCTTGCCACGAACTGAGATCTAGTTTCGAGATATCTTGCTCGGTGGCCTTACGGGTACATAGCTCGAAGGCGAAGTTTGGTGCGGAGCTAAACGTTGCTCTATAGTTAGAAATTGCGTATAGCCATCTCAAGGGATTCTTGAGCAGGGCCGTAGGCGGCATTACTACCGAGTGGAACCCGTAAAAGGCAGGTTGTACTACGGCGTCCATCAGCCCCAAGTCATGAAAGTTGGGCATCCAGGTGACGGTCACTGACGAAGAGTCATGGCCCCAACCGTACCTATAGTATTCGGCGTTAGTGATGAGATTGGCGTGTGTTACCATCACGCCCTTAGGAGTAGAGGTCGAGCCTGAAGTGTACTGCAAGAAAGCTATCGAGTCTGGGTTTACTTGAGGACGTTTCCAGTCGATAGCCGAGCGTAGATCGAGCTTATCAGTGGCTAACCATTTCATCTGCTTGAGCTTTGGAGCCATGGAGAAGGGATCTAAGCCTTTTTCTGCAGCCGAAGAAACTGAACCGGTGAAGTGTTCTGCTAGCGAGAGTATAGGCGACGTGGTGAGTACAAGGCTAGCTTCGGCATCTTCTGCTATAGCTTGTAGCCGTGGTAGTGTCCTACTTATGCGCAGTGGATCTGGTGGGTAAGCAGGAACGGCCAGTATACCGGCGAATATTGAGCCGAAGAAGGCTGGGATGAAGTCTAGTCCTGGAGGATAGAGTAACAAAGCACGCTCGCCGCGGCGGGCATTTGCTTGTAGCAGGGCTGCTATAGCACAACTTTTGGTGAGCAAACCAGCGTAGTCTAGTTGCTCGGTTGCCAGCTCCCCATCTTTTAAGAAAGTGTAGATGTGCTTATCTACTTGAGTGTTAGCTACTACTAAGTCGATTATGTTGTAGTTTTTGCCCATACTGCTTAGTTGCAAATTCGGATTTAAAGGTAACACAAAGGCTAGAAGTTACAGTGTTTTATTTGTGCCAACTGGGATACTGGCGCAGCTTTGTTGCTCTGTAGTCGTCACCTTCGATATGTATGGTTTTGCACATCTCGTATAGCCGTGAGCGCAGTCTTATTCCTACTCTTTCACTTAGGGTCTCGCCGTATTCGCTTGAGCGCTCGTCTCTGTAGTTGGAAGTAAAGATGGTTATCTTCTTATCATTGTATCTGTTGTTGATTATCTGGGTCATAGTATCCATGACCCAGGTAGTGGGTTTATTGGCGCCTAAGTCATCTAATACAAGTACTTCGGCTTCATATACTGGAGCAAGTACCCTAAGTTCGCTTGTGGCTGTATTCGGGTTATAGCTATCTTGGATTTCTTTGAGCAGGTCGCGGAAATCGTAAAACAAGCAAGGTGTGTGGGTTCTGAGGATCAGTTCTTTAATTACGGCTACTGCGAGGTGGGTTTTTCCTACGCCACAGTTTCCTAGGAATAGTAAGCCGAAGTCCACGTTTGGATACTCGCGGACGAAAGCTTTGCATTCTAGCACGGCACGGGCTTGGGAGATTAAAGCGTTGCTATTACTAGGCGAGCCTTGGGGAATATAGTTTTCAAAACTGCAGTTTTCATATCGTTTAGGTATGCGAGCAGCTGTAAGTAGTGACTCGGTGCGGCTCTTCTTTCTGCACTGGCAGGGTCGTACAGCGTAACTGTCTACTTCTTCCCACCCAGTACCGTAACATAGGGGACAAGGATCACCTTCTTTGCTTCTCTCTTGATCTAGAGCTAGCATAACGTTTCTTCGAGGCAAATTTTGAATGATTATAAGAATCGGGCATGGAAAAAGCAACCGAGCCCATAAGTGCCAAAATTTTTGATTTGGTAAAGCAAAGGTAGACTGACACTTATGAGACTTGTAAGTTTATTAGTGCTATTACTGGCTGCAAGCGCGGCTCCGCATGAGACTTGGCTGATGCCAGCCGAATTCTACCTATCTGCAGGTTGCTCGATGCGTTTTGACGTGAGTTCTGGAATGGACTTTCCTAACGTCGAGTTTCCTATCGATCCTAGCAGGATCTCAGAGGCTACCTGCCGCATAAATGGTAAGAAGACTACATTAGACAATTTTTCTGTGAGTGAGCGTTCTTTGACTTTCTTGCATGAATTTTCGGAAAACGGAGTGGCCACGATCTGGTTGCAGCTAAAGCCGAGGCAGATAACTCTTTCTGATGACGATGTGGAACATTACTTTACTGAGATAGGAGCTACTGAGGAGATCCGAGCTCTTTGGATGAGGCAGAGAGGGCGCAAACCTTGGTATGAGACCTATACTAAGTGCATGAAGACTTTTGTGAAGGTTGGTGATGGGCAAGATAGCTCTTGGGTATTGCCTGTTGGGTTGGAGCTTGAACTTGTTCCACAGGATGATCCATTCAAAGCTGTTGTAGGTAAGGATTTTTCAGTGCGACTGTTGTTTAAAGGTGAGCCACTTAAAGGTTTTCCTGTGGGCATTATCTGCCTTCGTCGTGAGTTTGTTCACACTGACTCTAATGGTGTTGCTAGGTTCAAGCTGAAGTGTCCTGGAAAGACGCTTTTCTTTGCGGTTTATCTGAGGTCTGCTGAAAACTGGCAAAGCACGTTTACTACTATGACTATCGATGTAAAATAGAAGCTGTAGTGGATGAAAAGGTACGAGATTTAACAAAGCTCCTGGGCCAGGCTATAGATCAAGCGATACATGAATCACCTATGGTCAAGGCGGCGATGGAGCGGATACGTGATGCGGGCTATGAAACCATCTTGATGGTGGAAGCCAACATTTGCCTTGCGCGTATACGGGCTGAAGCTAAGCCTGAGCTAGCGGATATGATCAGCGCTGAGGACCGTAACTTCCTTCGTAGCTTGAGGATACGTGTGGACGACTAATCGACAAGTTTCCATGTTAGTTGCAACTTCACCTGTTGTCGTACTGCAGATATACTGACTGTCGTAGCGTAGTCATTTTCTGTCGAAGGAGCTTCTAAGAGTTCTACCTTTGCTGTAGAAGCTTCTGCTAGTTCTATTTTGAGCTCGTATGCCGCATGTGGTAGTGGATCTCCGCTCCAGCTTACGCGCTGTGCGCCTGAGGTGTCTACATAAGGGCCTTGTAGTCTTATTCTGGCAGTTTTTTCTATCTCGCCTTCCCAGAAAATGGTGCCGCTGCTGGCTAATTTCCAGTCGACTTCTAAGGTGAAGTCCTTGTCTTTACCTGGCCAAAGGCCTAGGGCGAGAGCGTAGCCGTTTGACATCGATGGTCGGTCTAGTATTTCACATCTGATGTCCCCGACAGCGTTACGCACCTTAGCTGTGTAGGCACGTTCGGGGAGCCCTTTGCCACCTAAAGTAACCGTAACACCTTCCGTAGTTTCTACTTTGTCTGCTCTTATTACTATTTTAGCAGGTTTAGTTGCCTTTCCCTTCAGGATGATAAAACCATCTGAAGCGTAGTTTGCTCCGGTACGTTGTTCTATTTCTCTAAGCCGCTCTGCTATTTTTGAACGTTGCTCGGGTAGGTCAGCAAGCGCTCGTTTGTAGTATCCATAGGCGGCGTGGTAGTTATATTTTGAAAAAGCTCTTTCTGCTAGCTCTAGCTCTCGTTGGCCACGAGTCATTTTCAGCAGTTGCTCTATCTCTTCGTCTTTTGGGTAGACCGTAGTGAGGCGGGTAAGTTCGGTAATAGCTTCGGTCAGCTTGCCTGAAGATATAAGCGCTTGAGCATTCTTTATGTCATTTGATCGCTGCAAGCTACGTAGCTGGCTTTTGTTGGTTTCATCTGAAGGATCGGCTGTTACTAGTAGTACGTAAAACTTTATCGCAAGGTCTGTTTTACCTTCGGAAACGGCTGCTTCTGCAGCGCGCTTTAAATTCCTAATGTATCCTTGGCGCGGCAGTTCGCTTGAAGGATGAAACTTCATCCAGGCGGCGTATAGCCTAGCCGCTTCTTCGTATTGACCGGCTTTTTCCGCTCCTTCGGTGGCATAGTCGTACACTTCGGAGATAAATTCTAAAGGTTTGGGGTCTATGGGGTTGATGGCCATTATTTGGCAGTATTTTTCTACAGCTTCTTCTATACGGCCGGCTTCGCGAGCGATGCGGGCTTGCTCATAGATTCGCGCCGAAACAAGCAGTTTCTCAGTAAGTTCTATTACGGCTGGCTTTACTCCTCGGCGTGGTGCTCGCAAGGCTGCCTCGAGATAGAGGATCGCTGTAGCATAATCGCCGGTTTCTAACAGTCTACCGCCTTTGGAAAGATAATAGGAGACCGAGCGGCCGGCAGGCAGTTGTTTTTGAGCTGCTGCTGCCGTTACGATATACACTAGCAAGATGATAATCCCTGCTCTCATTCTTTTTGAGACTCTAGCATTAAACTTTTCACTTGCAAACAGCTACTTTCTGGTATTGTAGAATTAGTACTTCAGGGCTAGTTTCTTGAAAGTTGATTTTCTTATATGGATGTGCTAGAGGCTAAAATACTCTCTTTGGTAACTTGTGGAGCGATATGCAGGACTGTGATATTTTGCCGTTTGAAATCGAGAAGATAGAGTACATAATACCAAGCAAAATAGAGTGTATGCACGAAGTGCTGCCTTTTTTGATAGATCGTACTGCTCGTTATTGCATAATAAAACCATCGACTTCTAACATGTTTGTAGCCTTAGATGAAGCCATAGCTAACGCTATCAAGCATGGCAATAAATGTGATCCAGATAAGAAGGTCTATATAACGGCACAGATTACCCGCCATGAGGCCACTTTCACTATCCGGGATGAGGGCGAGGGGTTTGATTTTAGGAGCTTGCCAAATCCTACGGATCCTGACTACATTCTGCGGCCTTGTGGTAGGGGAGTGATGCTTATCTACCATATCATGGACGAAGTTCGATATAATACGCGGGGTAACCAAATAGTTATGATCAAGCGTCCTGAGCGTAATGTGGAATAGTTTTCTTGGATTATCGCATCTAGCTTTTTTGAGAGGGGACACTATTTGAAAAATCGCACGACATATCTCGTACTGGAGGACGGCACTTGCTTTAAGGGCTACAGCTTCGGTGCTTGTGGAGAGAAGACTGCAGAAGTAGTTTTTAACACCTCGATTACTGGTTATCAGGAAATACTCACCGATCCATCTTATGCTGGTCAAATAGTAGTGTTGACATATCCTGAAATAGGTAACTATGGAGTTAACCTTGCCGATGAGCAGTCACGTAGGCCTTTTGTTGAAGGGTTGGTAGTGCGCAACTACTCTGCTAGAGCTAGTAACTGGCGTAGCGAACTGTCGCTTAGTGAATACTTGGCTAAGCATGGGGTAATTGGCATAGCGGGAGTAGATACGCGCCGACTTGTAAGGCACATCCGCGAGCATGGTGCTATGCGAGGTATAATCTCGACCGAGGAATCGGACCGTCAAAAATTGCTGGACGCCGTACTGCAGTCACCGAAGATGTTGGGGCGTGCCCTGGTTGAACAAGTGACCTGCTCTCAGCCTTACTCTTGGCTAAGTTCTAAAAAGAGTGGCCTTCATGTAGTGGCATATGACTTCGGTATCAAGCGGGCTATACTGAATGCTCTCGCTGAACGGCAACTAAGGATTACGGTTGTGCCAGCCGATACTACTGCCGAACAGATCGACGCTCTGTGTCCAGATGGCATTTTCTTGTCTAACGGTCCGGGTGATCCGCAACCGCTTACTCAGATAGCTCGGCAAGTGCGGCGATTGGCGGAAAAGTATCCGACTTTTGGTATTTGCCTCGGCCATCAGATACTGGCTATAGCGTTCGGAGCGAGAACTTACAAGATGAAGTTTGGACATAGAGGGGGCAACCAACCGGTTAAGAATCTGCTTACTGGAAAAGTTGAGATAAGCGCTCATAACCACGGCTTTGCTGTAGATGCTTCCTCACTGCCGCAGGAGCTGGAAGTGACACATGTTAACCTCAACGATGGTACGATCGAGGGACTTAGACATAGATATTTACCGGTCTATTCGGTTCAATACCATCCGGAAGCTGCCCCAGGCCCACACGACTCACTCTACTTGTTTGATTATTTCTACCAGCTAGTGAGCAAATGCCAAGCTGCAAAAGTTGCTGGATGAGCTGGATTATCATAGCCTTGGTTTTCGATGCTGCTGTTGCGGGCGACGAAGGTGAGCTAATGTTTCGCCTAGGTAGATATGAAGAAGCATTGAAAGCTTTCACGGCACGTCTTACAAAGCAGCATCACTCGGTCCGTACGCTTACAAATATCGGCTGTACTTTACATCGGCTAGGTAGAGATGATGAGGCTCTACACTATCTTGAAAGTGCCTTGCAGCTTGAGGCTACGCCAGCAGAGAAAGCACGGATATATTATAATATAGGTAATATACACTATAGAGCTGGACGTAGAGCTGAGGCTATAGAAGCGTATAAATCTGCATTGCGGCTCAATCATAGAGACGGTTTGGCAAAGTATAATCTAGAAATAGCGCTCAAGCAGCCCCCAGCGCAATCGCCAAAGAGTGACTCATCTTCGGGAGGAGGTAGTTCTGAAGATAGTTCTTCGCCTCCTCGACAACCAAAGATGAGCCTTAGTGAAGCTGAGAGAATACTTGAGGCTGCTAGACAAAGTGAGCGTGGACCTGCTTTCCGAGGCAAGAAGGATGATTACTTTAACACGATGATTAAACGTGATTGGTAATGAAAGCTTGTCTGAGGTTTTTGCTGCTGTCTTTGTTGGTCGGTTGGGCTGTAGCACTGCTTGCTAATGTAACCGTACGGGTCAGTCGTAAGCGTCTTGCTGTCGGAGATACGGTGATGTTGGTGGTGACTCTGAGCGGGCCAGGTATCGAGAAATTGCCTTTGCCAGAACTTTTTCCTTCTTCTTTCGAGGAGATTACTCGTTCAGATCATCCTATGCTCTTTCAAGATGCCTTCGGTAACACTGTTTTTGGTCGTACGGTTAGTATACACCTCAAAGCGCTTTCTGGCGGTAGGTTTCGCCTGGGCGCTTTTTCGGTGAACCATAATGGTATCCTTTATAGGTCTTCGGGAGAATTAGTAGAGGTAGAAGGGCCGGTCGGAGCGGCTGCTTCAGAACCTGCTAAGCCGCTGCCTGCTGAAATAAAGCCCGAGATGAAGCCTTCGATTGACGTTCGTCTTTCAGCGGAGATCGATAAGAGGCGAGTTTATGTTGGCGAACGAATTACCTATTCTATAAGAATTACTCACAATAGCACGCAGGTGCGCGAGATAAAGCTCCTTAAAATGCCACAATTTGCTAACTTTTGGAACGAAGAGGTAGAACTGGATCGACATGTCTCGCCACCGAAACAGGTGAAAATAGCAGGCAGCGACTACATCAGTCAGTCAATACCGAGATTTTGGCTTTATCCTGCCGTTTCGGGAACGCTTACCATACCCGCTTTGACTTATAGTATGTTAGCCGATGGCAAGTCGTTTACTATCAAAACTGCTCCGCTAAGCGTAGAAGTCCTTCCTCTACCGGAAAGTGGGCGACCGTCTAGCTTTAGGGGAGCCGTCGGAAGGTATACAATGCGGGTCTCTTTGGCAGATAGCGTCGGAAGAGTAGGCGTACCGCTTCGTTTAGCTGTTGAGATAGAAACTGAAAGTGGGAACATAGATGCTTTGACTCCTCCTTCGATGCCGGAGATTTCCGGTGCAAAGGTGTATGGTTTGACTAGGGTGAAGCGGGTACAGCAGTCGCGCTACGGCGCTGCAGATCGGCTAGCACGTTGGGAGGCTGAAATTGTTCCTACTTCTGCAGGAATGCTCTCTGTACCAGAGATAGAATTTTCTTACTTTGAGCCGGAAGTTAAGGCTTATAAGACTATCCGAAGTACCCCTCTGAGTATAGAGATAGCTCCTGCAGGTATGCCTACAATCTTGGAAGATAGAAACTTTGGTACAAGCGAGCTTGCAGCGGAACGTGTCGCTGTCTTCATCCAGCTTGTCAAATATCCTTTTTTGGGACTGGTTGCTGCTACTTGCCTAGCTATTAGCGTTGTGGCTGTAAGGCGTGGCTTGAGCAAACTGTCTCGTAGGCGACAAGAGGTGCAAACTAAAGCGCTAGCACTCCTCAGAGAGCGCGAAGAGTTACGTAGATTAGTCAATTCTTCATACGGCAAGCTGTCGCGTAGTGACGAAAAGGCTTACGCTACCACTTTGCTTATGGTAATCCGACGCCTTTCGGAATTGCTTGCTGGCAGTCAAAATTTTGAAGGGCTTGTGGCTCATCTAAAAGCAAGAGGTTGTGAAGCTGCGTTTATAAAGAACTTGACCGATCTCTATGAGGAATGCGAGCGCATAAGATTTGCTCCGCTTACCAATAGAAGTGCTGACAAAGAGACTAACTATTACCGCTTTAAGCAGGCCCGTGAGCTGCTGGGCAAGGTAATAGACTTGATAAACTAGACTTTCTGTTTAAGGCTTCGATCATTGGCGCCCTATGGACTTGGATCTGGAGACGTTCCAGAAAAGTTACCTTCTTTTAACACTAAGTTTACAGCTAGCTGCTACCTTGTCTAATACCACATCCGTGCTATTAATTCGGCTTGGGCTGTAGAGGCTCAAGCTTTTTTTCTTTTCTCTTTTCTCTTCAATGTGCTAATATTTGACCGGTTAGTTAATTAATAGCTGCTTCTGGTGTAAATTCAATAAGTAGGTGTAGCTTGTAACCTTGACAGCTATAAACGGACAAATCATTGATATACTTTGACTTGGCGAAGGTCTGATAGTAATATGAATGACGAGTCATTCAAATCCTCTAGTATTCGAGGTGATAGATGAATAACAGACCGTCGTTAAACAGGCCGCTTTCTGATGTAAATAGGCCGTCGTTAAATAAGCCGTTGTCTGAGGTGTTGGCTGCCGGGCCTTCGCCGGATAAGTATGAATCAATATTGCTTGCTGCGATCAGGGTATTTGCTCGCAATGGGTTTTTCAACGCTAAGGTAGCTGATGTAGCACGGGAGGCAGGCGTAGCTGATGGCACGGTGTATCTCTATTTTAAGAACAAAGAAGAGCTTTTGACGTCTATTTTCAACTACACTTTAGATGAGGCTATTGCTTTAGCGAAGGTAGAAACAGAAGCAGTGGCTGATCCCGCACAGAAGCTTGAGCGTCTTGCAAAACTCTATCTGAGGTTGATGGGCAAAGACCGCAATCTTGCCGTTGTTTTTCACTTTGAGCTTCGTCAGCCTAAGTTCATAGAGCAGTTTTCTGCTACTAAGCTAAACGAGTTTTTGGACTTTATAGTTGCTGCTGTAAAAGAGGGCCAGCTTGGCGGCAGCTTCCGCGAAGAAATTAGTCCAAGCATAGCGGCTAGAGCTCTCTACGGTGCCCTCGCAGAGAGGGTGATACAGTGGATACTGTCTCAGGATGAGGCTCCACTCGTAGACTCGTGTGGGCCGCTTATAGACCTTTTTTTGAATGGAGTAAGACGATGACTACGCCGGCATACGAGATCAAGACTATACCTGGTAAGCCGACCACGCTCGTCGAACTTCTCCACGACTCGGCAGCAAAAAGGGACCGTCAGGATGCTTTCAAGTACAAGCATGAGGGCGTTTGGAAAACCTGTTCTTATGGAGAAATGCTAAAAAGAGCGCGTCAGATAGCTCTGGGACTGCATAGCTTAGGCGTGCGCAAGGGCGACCGTGTGGCAATACTTTCCGAAAATAGGATCGAGTGGATAGCAGCCGATCTCGGTATTCTTTGTCTAGGTGCAGCAAATGTGCCGCTTTACTCTACTCTCACCGAGAAACAGGTTGCGTATATCGTCAATGATTGTGGAGCTACAGTAGCGTTTGTCTCTACTGAAGCGCAGCTTAAAAAGTTGCTTGCTGTACAGACTGAGTTGCCTTTGCTCAAGAAAGTGGTGGTCTTTGATGGGTACGATCCGACAGCCATCAAGGAACAAGAAAAATTAATGTCGCTAGCAAATCTGGAAGAAATAGGCAAGGCGCTAGAGCGAGAGCAACCTCAATTGTTCGAGCAAGCAAACAAAGCCATCAAGCCGCAGGACCTGGCAACACTTATCTACACTTCTGGAACCACGGGCGAGCCTAAGGGCGTCATCCTGACGCACTGGAACATAGTCTCAGACGTGCTTTATACGGCAGAGACGTTCGAAGGCACCTGGAACAGTGACGAAGAGCAAGCTCTGTCTTTTCTGCCCTTCTCTCATGTGTTTGAGCGCGTGGTACTCTACTTCTATATCCACAAAGGTATTCCTATATGTCTTGCGGAGAGCATCGATGCGGTTGCTAATAATCTGCTCGAAATTCGTCCCACACTGATGACAAGCGTACCGAGAATGTTCGAAAAAATCATGGCAAAGATCACTGAGCAGGGCATGACTGCTGGTTTTCCTAAAGCCAATATAGTGCGCTGGGCTGTCGATGTTGGCAGAAAATGGGCCCGCCTTACGCACACAAAAAAGGCCGTACCTTTTCTACTTTCGTTGCAGTATAAGCTTGCTCAGAAGCTCTTCTTTCAGAAGATCAGGGACAAGGTGGGTGGGCGAATACGTTTTTTCCTCTCAGGTGGTGCTCCTCTAGCCGAGGATATTGCCTACTTCTTCTTGGCTGCAGGTATACCTATACTGCAGGGCTACGGTTTGTCAGAAACTTCTGCTGTCGTCTCTGCTAATACTCCTACGGCAAACCGTGTAGGTAGTGTCGGTAAGCCTATTAAAAATGTCGAAGTTAAGATAGCTGAGGATGGCGAAATACTTACTCGCGGCACGCATGTCTTCCAAGGATATTTTAACAAACCTCAGGAAACTGCGGCTGCTTTCGACGGCGATTGGTTCAAGACTGGCGATATAGGCCACCTTGATGAGGACGGTTTTCTATATATCACTGACCGTAAGAAGGAACTCCTTAAGACAAGCGGCGGCAAATATCTTGCCCCTCAACCCATCGAGAGCAAGCTGAAAAGCAGTATTTACATAGCTCAGGCTATGCTTGTAGGTGATAACAGAAAATTTCCTTCGGCACTGATAGTACCTAATTGGGAAGCTTTTTGCAACTACGCCAAAAGTCGGGGAATTACTGGCTCGCGAGAGGAGCTGTGTAAGAACGAGCAACTGCGAGCGATGATGCTCAAAGAAGTGCAGACGCTGACCTCAGATCTGGCTAAGTACGAGCAAATAAAGAAGATAGCTCTCATACCGCAAGAATTTAGCATCGAAAATGGTCAGCTTACGCCTACTATGAAGCTCAAACGCCGAGTTATTGAACAGCATTACAAAGAACTTATCGACGAAATGTACCAAGAAACTGGAGGATAGATGAAGATAGAAAAAGTAGCAGTATTAGGTGCCGGCGTAATGGGCGCTCAGATAGCTGCGCACCTGGTCAATGCTGGGCTGGACGTTCTGCTGCTCGACATATTGCCGCCGGGCGTCGAGCCTAAGCCTAAAAGTACTAAGTGGGGACATTCCTTAGCCTCGGCAGGTGAGTCTAATAAAGTAGCTCTGGCTGCCATAGAGGGCTTGCGCAAGATGAAGCCTGCTCCGCTCTTTGTTCCTGAACTTGCAGAACTCATCCGAGTGGGTAATTTCGAAGAGGACCTCCATTGCATCTCTCAAGCCGACTGGATAATAGAGGCTGTCGTTGAGAAGCTCGATATCAAGAGAGCTTTGTTCGAGAAGGTGGATAAGTACAGACGTCAAGGCAGTATTGTTAGCTCAAACACCTCTGGCATTTCCATAAAGGCTATGGCTGAAGGTAGAAGCGAAGACTTTCGCAAGCACTTCCTGGGTACGCACTTCTTCAACCCCCCCCGGTATATGAAGTTGCTTGAAATCATACCTGCGCCGGAAACCCTACCCGAAGTTATTACTCAGATAGCTCAGTTTTGTGAGAAAGAACTTGGTAAGGGTGTTGTCTACGCCAAAGATACTCCAAACTTCATAGCCAATCGCATCGGCACTTTTGGAATGATGTATACGATGCGAGTGATGATAGAAGATGGCTATACGGTGGAAGAGGTAGACAAGATAACTGGCCCGGCCGTAGGCCGGCCCAAAACGGCGTCCTTCCGTACTGCTGATCTAGTAGGACTAGATACTCTCGTCTTAGTTGCAAGGAACGTCTACTCGGCTGCTGTGAGCGATAAAAGGCGCGACATGTTCGAACCTCTGCCTTTTCTTTCCTCCATGGTCGAAAAAAAGATGCTTGGCAACAAGACCAACGGCGGTTTCTATAAAAAAGTTAAAGCTGCTGATGGCGACCAGATTATGGTAGTTGACTTATCCACTCTAGAATACCGACCGCAACAGAAAGTCAATTTCCCTTCTCTTGAGGCTGCGAAAAATGTAGAGGACTTGCGTGAACGTTTGCGCATGCTCGTCTATGGCAGTGACCGTGTGGGGGCATTCCTGTGGAAAGTCTTAAGCGAGACTTTTCTCTATACAGCGGAGCTTATACCTGAGATAGCCGACGATATCTGCCAAGTAGATAATGCTATGAAGTGGGGCTTTAACTGGGAGCTTGGCATCTTCGAGGCATGGGATGCTTGTGGTGTTGAACGCTCTGTGGAAAAGATGCGTCAAGAGGGTCGCCAAATCCCGGAGTTGGCAGAAAAACTGCTTGCTGCGGGCTGTAAATCTTTCTACAAAAAGGAGAATGGTTATACCTTCTTTTTTGATCTGCAAAGTGGAGGATACAAAAAGATAGACGATCGTCCGGGTGTGATTCTGCTGCCAGCGCTCAAAGATAGGCAGAAAGTCATTAAGCGCAATCCAGGCGCATCGCTTATCGACCTTGGTGACGGCGTGGCCTGCTTAGAATTTCACTCGAAGATGAATTCCATAGGTGCAGACACGGTCTCGTTGATGAACTTTGCTGTAAAGGAAGTGGAACAGAACTTCGAAGGATTGGTCATAGGCAATCAAGGCGAAAATTTTTCTGCAGGTGCTAACCTGATGTTGCTACTGCTTGCTGCCCAAGAAGGGGAGTGGGAAGAAATAGATCTGATGGTGCGTAGCTTTCAAAATGTTAACTGTTTGCTCAGGTATTCTGAAAAGCCCGTTGTAGTAGCGCCTTTTGGGCTGACGCTTGGCGGCGGCTGCGAGATAACTATGCATGGTGACCGAGCCTGCGCAGCAGCAGAAACATACATAGGGCTTGTCGAGGTAGGCGTAGGCCTCATACCTGCCGGTGGTGGCACAAAAGAGATGCTTGTCAGAGCTACGGAACGGGCAGCTATAGAAGCATCTGACGCCGATCTGTTCCCATATATCAAACAGGCATTCGAAGCGATAGCCACAGCTAAGGTGGCTACTAGTGCCGCTGAGGCGCGCAAATACGGCTACCTCCGTAAGTCAGATCGGATATCTATGAATAAAGACCGGTTGATAGAGGATGCAAAGCAGACGGTGCTGGCAATGGTACGCGAGGGTTATCGCAAACCACAGCCTAGGCAAGATATACCTGCCCTCGGTCAAAGCGCGCTCGCGGCACTTAAACTCGGCATACATATAATGGTGCAGGGCGGTTTTGCCACTGAGTATGAAGGTAAAATAGCCACAAAAGTAGCCTATATCTTAACTGGCGGAGATCTGTCACGTGAAACAAAGGTCTCTGAACAGTACTTGCTGGATTTAGAACGCGAGGCTTTCCTGAGTCTTTGTGGAGAGCGCAAGACGCAGGAACGTATCCAGCATATGTTGAAGACAGGAAAGCCGCTTAGAAACTAAAGGAGATGGTAATGAAAGACGCAGTAATAGCAGCAATAGCCAGAACACCAGTGGGCAAAGCCTTCAAAGGAGCCCTAGCTAATGCCCGTCCCGACGATATGGCGGCAGCAGTAATTAGCGACCTTCTTAGACGCACTCCGCAACTTGATCCGAACGAGATAGAAGACGTCATCCTAGGTTGTGCTATGCCTGAAGCTGAACAGGGTATGAACGTAGCTCGTATAGCTGCGCTAAGAGCGGGGCTTCCGGTTAAGTCCTCTGCTATGACCATTAATCGATTCTGTTCTTCAGGACTTCAGGCCATAGCTATAGCTGCCGATAGGATACGACTTGGAGCAGCAGAGGTGGTCATAGCTGGTGGCACTGAGACTATGTCGATGATACCTATGGGAGGGCATAAGATCAGGCCTAATCCTTATCTTGTCGAACATTATCCAGATGCGTATCTTAGCATGGGGCTTACAGCGGAACGCCTCGCAGTGAAGCACAGCATTTCTCGTGAAGAGCAGGATGCTTTCTCTCTGGCTAGTCATCAGAAAGCCGTTGCTGCAATCGCTGAGGGTAAGTTTAAAGATGAGATAGTTCCTTACAGGGTCATTTCAGATCGCCTTGATAAAGGGGGTAAGAAGGTTGTCTCTGAACTAGTAGTGGATACCGACGAAGGGCCTCGCAAGGATACCAATATGGAAAGCTTGGCAAAGCTCAAACCCGCTTTCAAACTCAACGGTACGGTCACGGCTGGCAATTCTTCGCAAATGTCTGATGGAGCAGCAGCAGCAATCTTGATGTCTGATGAAAAGGCAGCTCAACTGGGAATTAAGCCGCTAGCTAGGTTCGTTGCTTTTGCTACGGCAGGTGTCGAACCAGAGGAAATGGGTATAGGGCCGGTCTTTGCCATACCAAAAGTGCTTAAGATGGCTGGGCTCAAACTTGAGGATATCGACCTTATAGAACTAAACGAGGCTTTTGCGGCACAGGCACTGTCGGTAATAAAAGTTGCCGGCCTAGATCTGGCTCGCGTTAATGTCAACGGTGGAGCGATAGCGCTTGGACATCCTTTGGGTTGCACCGGCGCTAAACTCGCGGCAACTATCATTTACGAACTCAGACGTCGCTCTGGCCGCTACGGTATGGTGACTATGTGCGTAGGTGGCGGTATGGGCGCTGCTGGGATTATAGAGCTAATATAACCCTCAAGAAGTGGGGAGAATCATAGAGAAAGGGTAGTAATATGTCGAGTACTGTGAAGGCAAAAGCACCTGTCAAGGGTGGCAGTTTTCTTATAGAAGACGTAGCTCCTTCGGAAATATTCACTGTGGAAGATTTTTCTGAAGAGCAAAAAATGATAGCCCAAACTACGCACGATTTTGTTGTTGGCGAGGTTTATCCTGCTATCGGCGAGATAGAGCATAAGAACTTTGATGTGATTGTCAAGCTGCTTCGCAAAGCTGGTGAGCTAGGCTTGCTGTCGGTAGATGTCCCCGAAAAGTATGGTGGTCTCGGCTTGGATAAAGTGTGTTCTATGATCGTTGGCGAAAAGGTGGCTATTAATGGCTCTTTTGCTGTTACAGTAGGTGGGCACAGCGGCATAGGCTCTTGGCCAATTATCTATTTTGGCACCGAACAGCAAAAGCGACGTTACCTGCCGAAGCTAGCTACTGGCGAACTGATAGCTGCTTATGCTTTGACCGAGCCACATTCGGGTTCTGACGCATTGGCAGCAAAGACCCGTGCTGTGCTGAGCGATGACGGCAAATACTACATACTGAACGGCACGAAGATGTGGATTACTAACGCTGGCTTTGCTGATGTGTTTATAGTTTTTGCTAAAGTAGATGGCGAAAAGTTCTCCTGCTTCATAGTAGAAAAGAACTTCCCCGGCGTGTCTACCGGCAAAGAAGAGCACAAGATGGGCATAGTAGGCTCTAGCACGCGTACGCTAGAACTGCAGGATGCGCGCGTACCCGTAGAGAACCTGCTCGGTGAAATAGGCCGTGGGCATGTCATAGCTTTCAACGTACTCAACTTAGGTCGCTTCAAACTCGGAGCTGCTTGTGTAGGCGGAGCAAAAGTAGCTCTCAAAGAAGCGATCTCCTATGCACTAGAACGTCATCAGTTTGGGAAACCTATAGCCAGCTTCGGCGCTATCAGACATAAGCTTGCCGAGATGGCGATTCGTATCTATGCAGCGGAGTCTATGATCTACCGTACTGCTGGACTGATAGACGATGCTGTACATAGCCTCGACCCAGATGATTCTCAAGGTATACTTAAAGGAATAGAAGAGTTTGCCGTAGAGTGCTCTATAAACAAAGTTTACGGCTCGGAAATGCTGGACTACGTCGTAGATGAAATGGTTCAGATCTATGGTGGTTACGGCTATTCGGAAGAGTATCCTGCAGCACGCGCCTATCGTGACTCGCGCATAAACCGTATCTTCGAAGGAACTAATGAAATCAATCGCATGCTCATACCTGGAATGCTTATGAAACGAGCTATGAAGGGTGAGCTACCTCTGCTGCAGGCTTCGAAAAAGCTCATGGATGAGCTGCTTTCAATGCCTATGCTTGAGGAATTTGACGATAGTCTTTTGGCAGAGGAGCGTCGAACGGTGCGTAATGCCAAAAAAGTTGCTTTAATGATCTCTGGCCTGGCAGCTCAAAAATACCTTGACAAGCTCTCAGAACAGCAAGAGTTGCTTATGGGGATTGCTGATATCATCATGGAAACGTTTGCTATGGAAAGCATGTTGCTTAGGACGCTTAAGTACGCTCAGACTCAAGGCGAGCAAGAGGCTAGATTTCGCATAGCTGCTACACGTACCTTTGTCAGCGATAGTATGGACAAAATAGAAATCAAGGCGAGAAATATGATAGCTGCTATCTCAGAAGGTGACACTATGCGTACCAATCTTGCTGCACTCAAGCGTTTCGTTAAACACACTCCGATCAATACCATCGAAGCAAGGCAAGCCATAGCGGTAAAGCTTTGCGAAGTAGGTAGATACATATTTTAGTTTCCGAGGGAGCAGAACATCTGCTCCCTATTCTTAATTAATAAGATTAGCTCAAAGCCTCCAGATTGTTTGCTTGCAAAAGTTCTTTCTTGGTACACAACCATCCAAAAGATGTAAAAATCCGGTTACTCTACTGATTTTATCAGCCGATATAGAGGTATATAATTTATACTCTTTACAAATTAAACTTAGGAGAGTTCGGGTGCGATGTTTGTAAAGTTAAAGTATCTTAATGGTTCTCATCCTGGCAGTAGTAAGCAGTTTAGTCAGCCGCTAATCAAGATAGGTCGTGCGCCGAGCTGTGATTTTGCGTTGTATGACACTAAAGGGCGGCATTCTGTGGCTTCGAGGTCGCATGCCGAACTGCGCTGTGAGGGCAATGAGCTATACGTTTATGACCTCAATTCGAGTAACGGCACTTTCCTTAACGGTCATCGCGTTACACGCGCTTTGTTGAAGAACGGAGACGTATTGACGTTTGGCCCTGATGGACTGCAGCTTCAGATAAATTTCCTCATTACTTCTAAAGATGAAATCGAGTTTCTATCTTCTTGTCAGCTGTTTGGTGGTCTTTCGCAGGAAACTTTGGAGCAGATAATGCAGTTCGGCGAATTGTTACAGTACCCAGCAGGAAGCTATCTCTTCCGTATAGGCGAAGAGTGTGAAGCTCTCTATATTGTCTATAGTGGATTGATAGAAATCTCAGCTATGCGCGAAGCGAGTGATAAACCGAGCGTCATAGGCTTTCTTTCAAGCGGCGACTCGATAGGTGAATCGCTTGCTTTAATTTCTGGAAAACATCTATCAGAAGCAAAAGTCATTGAAACTGCAGAGGTGTTCAAGCTCTTTAGCGATGGCTTAAAAGCATTGATACAGCAGAACTCGGAGTTTGCATTGAAATTTTCTATGATGCTTTGCCAGAAACTGAGTGCAAGCGAACTGCAATTGCAGACGCGAGCCTCAGCGCGTAAGTTGCAGGGAGATTTGTCTCACTTTGACTTAGCTACCGTAGTTCAGACACTGAACGGACTGCAGGACAGCGGATTGCTGGCGCTTTATCCAAAGGTAGAGAATGATATTAATGCCTCTGCGATGAACTATTTGCCGCCGTTTGCGAGATTGTTTTTTGAGGCAGGTGAGGTTAGGTACATAAGATTTGGCTCCCGTACTAGCGAGGAGGCATTCTATCAACTCTTCCAAATGCCGCTGTGTGGTACCTTTTCTTTTGAAGCAGGTGACCTTCCTGAAGATCTGGCCGCTACTGAACCTGTGCGAATGCCAACCATGAACCTACTACTTGAAGCCCATAGGCTGAAGGATGAGCTTGAAAATCTCAAGCAGGAGCTGCCAGACCTTACTATGGTCTTTAGTTTGGAAAGTGAAGAGCTTGTATGGAAGGACAATGAAGCTATTGATGAACGGTTTGTCAAACAGGTTTGGAACTTTCTGCTTCGAGGAGCCCCGCTTTATGAGATCTTGGGTAAGGCTGACTGCTGTAATTTTACCGTCTATCAGATCTTGCTGCAGCTGCTGCGCTCTGGTCAGATAAAAACCGAACGCCTGGCTGAGTTTGGCGTACGGCAAACTTCGATTACTTTGCAGCCAGTGCACTATTCTGATCTACTTAAGCAACACTAAGCTGCTACTGTGCAAAGTATCCCTTGCGGGTGATGGCGGTAAGATTTTTGGCTCCTGTGATTTTTACTTCTATAGCGTGATATCGGCCATCAGCTACTGAATCTGGCTCGTAGACTATCAGGTATTGGTTTCGTAAAAAGTCGGTGACGATCTGGAAAGCACGGTTTAGCTCTTCCGGATTTTTCGGAAACAGTACATCACCACCTGTATCAAAACACAACTTCTTCAGATCTCTATCGTCGGCGTTGAGATAAGAAGTGCCTTCTACCCGAAAAGCCGCTCCCCCTTTGGTGCTGATTCCGTAGATTGTAGTCTCAGTCTTTTGGGCTAAAGCTATGGCCTTGTCTAAGGAAGTCTTGCTGTTGGTATCCGCTCCGTCCGTGATAGCTACTATGACTCGTCTACGTGGCCCGGTACGCGTCATCTTCTCGCGACAAACCATTGCGACTGCATCATAGAAGGAAGTCTGTCCGCTTGCTGACTTGATATCATCTACTGCCTTGGATATCTTTTCAAGATCCTCGGTGAAATCTACGACGAGCTTGATGTCTGTGTCGAAAGTGACAAACGCTACGCGATCTCGCCGGCTTTGAAGTACGGATGAAAGGAAGCTCTTTATAGCTGCTTTCTCGAACTCAAGCCGGTTTCGTACGCTGGTTGATGTGTCCATAAGAATTACTACGCTGAGCGGCATGTTGGTCTGTGATTCAAACTGTATTATCTGTTGCTGGCGACCGTTTTCATAGACCCTGAAGTTTTCGCGTTTGAGGTTTACTACGAACTTGCCTTTGTCATTTAGTACCGTCACCGGCAAGTTAATTAGGGACGTCGAGATTCTAACTACGGCTTCTTCATCTTGTGCGAAGATTGTTTGGGCCAATAGAGATAGTATCAACAATGCTCGCATGTTTATCTTTCCTGTAGAGATTACGTAGTACTGCATAGTATGACAAATAAAAGTTAATGCTACAAGCCCTGCGTCTATGGTGAATATTCAGGATCGAGCTGCTGCAAAAAAGCTGCAAAGTCTTCTGCTAACTTGGCGGTGAAAATCAGCTGCTTACCAGTGATGGGATGTGTGAAGGAGAGTCTGTGAGCATGCAGCAAGTGGCGCTGTAGCTTGTTTACTGCCTTTCGAGCTGGCTCGCTTAGCCTCGATTCGTATCCTTTGCCGTAGGTTGTATCTCCGACTACGGGGTGTTTTTCGTATGACAGGTGTACACGTATTTGATGTGTGCGCCCGGTTTTGATCTCGACTTCGAGTAAAGAAAACTCGTCATAGCTACAGAGTACTTTGTAGATGGTCAAAGCAGGACGGCCAGTTGGTACTATTGCCATCTTTGTACGTACTACCGGATGACGACCTATTGGAAGCTCGATACGCCCTTGCTTTTGAGGATGTCCATAGACTAGAGCCAGATAGTGTTTCTTTACGGCTCTTGCTGCAAACTGTTCGCATAGAGACGATAGAGCTGCTTCGGTCTTTGCTATGACCATAACTCCTGAGGTGTCTTTGTCAAGCCTATGAACTAGTCCAGGCCGTATGGTAGACTCGAAGCCGCTAATTTCTCTGCTGAGGTACCAAGCTAGAGCGTTGGCAATTGTTCCTTGTTGCACACCTGCGCCAGGATGCACTACTTGGCCGGCTGGCTTGTTAATTACTAGCAGAGCTTCGTCTTCGTAAAGGATATCAAGGGGTAGGTTTTCTGGAATCAGTTCTGTGGTAACCAGTTCCGGTAGCTCAATTTCAATCCTGTCATGTAGCTTCACTCGGTAGCTAGGCTTTGACAGGCAGTCATTGACCAGTACGTCTCCTTCGACGATCTGATGATGCAGTTTGCTACGGCTGAAGTCAGGTAATTTTTCGGCTAGATACTTATCCAATCGCTTGCCGACGTCGTTTGCCGTGACAGTAAAAGTGACTATTTCTTCGAGCTGTTTTTCTTCCATAGATAGGCGATGCTCGTAGCCCCTACGGCGCTCAGGAGTAATGATATGAGTTGCGAGGTGGACAGGCCAAAGAGGTTGCCGCGTGGATCGTCGCGGTAGAACTCTATCAAGAAGCGACCTACTGAGTAGGCCATAACATAAGTGAGAATCACAGCACCGTCGAAGTGCTTGCGTTTAAACATTATAAGCAAGCTTGCAGTTAGCACCAGTGCAAGCCCTGCTTCGTACAGCTGCGTGGGATGCAATCTTACGCCTATCGGAACACCCGTAAGTTCGTGAGCTCGAGCAGTAAACTCAACACCTAGCCAGCTATCCGTTGCTTTACCCCAGCAGCAGCCGGCTGCAAAGCATCCTAGCCTGCCGAAGAACTGACCCAGAGCTATTGCCGGAGCACAAGCATCGGCCAATACCCACCAATCCATTTTGTACCGCCTTGCTAGGTAGATGCTTGCGGCAACTGCTCCCAAAAAGCCGCCGTAATAAACTCCGCCAGAACGTAGGAAATCTATCGAGAAAATCCTTGAAGGCCGTTCCGCAAATTCTTGCCATTCTGTTACTACCATAAGCAGCTTAGAGCCTATAAGTACCGCTATGAGCAGGTATATTCCTATGTCATAAACTTTCGCTCGGTCATAGCCTTTTGTCGAAGCTAGCCGAGCTGCAAGCAATAGCCCGCTGCTAAAACCTATGGCTAGCGTCAGCCCGTAAGTGCTTAAAGTGAAGTTTATGTATGGGATAGTAAATATCTCAGGAAACACCTAATTCACCTTAGGGCTCTTTGATTCGGAAGAACGGAATGTATCAATGCCAATCAGCACAGCGCCTACGCATATGGCTGTATCGGCTATGTTGAAGGTCGGCCAGTGATACTGACCTATGTAGAGCTCTATGAAATCTATAACTGCACCGAGCCGGAATCTATCGATGAGGTTGCCTGCTATACCGCCTAACAGAACAGATAGGGCAATGGTCAGCAGTTTCTGTTGAGGGGTAGCTTTTAAGAGCAGATGAACGATGCAAGCTGCGGCGGATAAAGAGATTGCTGCTAGTAGCCAGGTCTTTGCAGGTGATTCAGTTTCAGCAAATAGCCCGAATACTATACCAGGATTTTCAGCGTAGCTTAGCTTGAGAAAGCCGTCTATTAGATCCCTATCTGCTCTATAGCGAAGGTTGTCGTATGCCCAGAGCTTGCTTACCTGATCGGCTAATAGTACGAGTAGCGACACTGGCAAATACCGCATGTTACGCATTTAGCCAACCAATTCTGATGTTTTTGGCACAACGTAGGCATACTTGGGGAAAATCAGGATCATAGCCTACGTCTTCTGTATAATGCCAGCAACGCTCGCATTTAGTGCCTGGGGCATGAGTTACTCTAAATACCGGTTGACCAGCTGTTTCATCTGCTACTACTACTGCGTACGAGGCGATGAATATGTCGTGTAGCTGCTGCTCGTATGAGCGAAGTAGCTCTAGGTCTTTACCGCTAGCTCTTATTTCTACACAAGCTTTGAGGGAAGATCCTCCTCCGAATCCAGCCTCTTCCATAGCCTTTTTGGCGGCACTGCGTATAGCAAAGATACGTTCCCATCGAGCTAGGAGCTCTGGTTCTGCTAGGTCTTCCTCATATTCTGGGAACTCTGCTAGATGTACTGATTCGAGCTCGCTAGAGTCAGGTAGGTGCTCCCATATCTCATCGGCTGTAAATGCGAGTATCGGAGCTACAAGTAAGGCGAGGGTTTTAACTATCCTGTAGATTACTGTTTGGGCTGAGCGGCGTTCTAGCGATTTAGGTGCTGATGTGTAAAGACGGTCTTTCAGGATGTCGAAGTAGAGTGCCGAGAGTTCTACCGAGCAGTAGCTGAGTATTTCTCGATAAGCGGTATGGAATTCATATGCTTCGTATGCGGCACGTACTTTGCGCAGAAGCTCGTTGGTAACAGCAAGTGCCCAACGGTCTATTTCAAGCATTTGCTCAATTGCTACGCTGTCTTTGTCGGGATCGAAATCAGCTAAGTTTCCCAAGGCATACTTGGCCGTATTGCGAATCTTTCTGTAGCTGTCGGAGAGTCGCTTTAGGATCTCATCCGAGATGCGAATATCTTCCGTGTAGTCAATACTTGCTGCCCATAGTCGGAGAATATCCGCTCCGTGCTGCTTTAGGACCTTTTCGGGCTCGATCACATTGCCGAGGGATTTGGACATTTTTCTGCCGTCTTTGTCTACGACATAGCCGTGTGTGATACAGATACGGTACGGGGAAGATTCATTCATCTCCAGGCCGCAGACGAGTGAGCTGTTGAACCAACCACGGTACTGATCTGAGCCTTCGAAATAAAGGTCTACTGGTATGTCATATCCGCGACGGCGAACGGCGGTCCAGCTAACACCTGAATCCAGCCAGACATCCAGAATATCCATCTCCTTGCGCAGTCTAGTACTAGAACAGTTCTTGCAGCAAGTGCCTTTAGGTACGAGCTCTTCGACTGGCCTAGCATACCAAGCGTCTGCGCCCTCGCGTTCGAAGATATCCGCTATATGGTCAATTAAATCGGCCGATATGAGCTCGCTTCCGCAATCCTCGCAGTAGAAGACTGTAATAGGTACGCCCCAAGCTCTTTGCCGAGATATGCACCAATCGATGCGATTGACAAACATGTTGTGCATTCGTTCACGCCCCCAGGCTGGGCGCCACTGTATCTTCTCTATGGCTGCCAGAGCTCGGCCTCGTAAGTCTGTCTTGTCCATAGAGATGAACCACTGCGGTGTGGCACGGAAAATCACAGGTTTGTGGCATCGCCAACAATGCGGATAGTCGTGCTCGTACTCTTCAGCTAGCAGTAGCCGGTCGAGCTCGCGCAGGTGCTCGACTATTTGCCGGTTTGCTTCAAATACGTTTTGACCTGCAAAGAGTGAAACGTCTTCTTTAAAACGCCCACGATTATCTACCGGGCAGTAGACCTCTAGCCCGTGCGTCTTGCCTATAACGAAATCGTCGTGACCATGGCCTGGTGCCGTATGTACGCAGCCGGTGCCAGCATCTAGGGTAACATGATCGCCTAGCATAAACAGCGACTCGCGATCATAGAAGGGATGTCTAGCCGAAAGACCATTGAGGCGTTCGCCTTTAAACTCAGCTATAACCTCTGTAGTTTTCCACCCAAGTTTGTTAGCAACTGTTGAGACTAGCCCTGAGGCTACTATGTATACCTCGTCGTCTATTGCTACGGCGCTGTAGTTGAAGCCGGCGTTGAAGCTAACTCCTAGGTTTGCTGGTAAGGTCCAGGGCGTGGTAGTCCAAATGAGTACGGCGACTTTCTTGTTTGCTAGTACTGGGTCGATCAGGCTAGCGTCGCTCTTTAGCGGAAACTTGACATAGATCGAGGGACTTATATGTCGGGAATACTCCACTTCGGCTTCCGCCAGTGCTGTTTGACAGTTGATGCACCAATGAACTGGTTTAAGTCCACGGTAGACGCTGCCGCGACGAATGAACTGTCCGAGTGCTCGTAGCGTGTCAGCTTCGTAGTCTGTGCTCATCGTCTTATATACAGCATCCCACTCACCTAATACGCCTAGGCGAGCAAAGTCGCGGTTCATCTCGACAATGTACTTTTCTGCAAACTCTCTGCAGCGGCGCCTGAATTCTAACGTACTCAACTCTCGCTTCTTAGCGCCAAGTTCAGAGTCAACTTTGTGTTCTATAGGCAGTCCGTGGCAGTCGTAGCCTGGTATGTAAGGCGTGTCAAAACCCATCATCGCACGAGATTTCAGCACGAAGTCTTTGAGGATCTTGTTGAGAGCTGTTCCCATATGTATCTTGCCGTTTGCGTACGGCGGACCATCATGTAAGTTGTAGATAGGTCGACCTCTACGCAGTTTGCGCAGCTTCTCGTAGAGCTTCATCTTGTTCCATTTCTCTAGTCTTTGGGGTTCAGACTGTACCAGATTCCCCTTTTGTTGAAAGGATGTTTCAGGTAAGTTAACCGTAGACTTAAGATCAGCAGATGCATCAGTGGTCATCTTAAGCTCCTAGTGAAAACGAAAGCGTTTCCTCAAAAAATCTCTTTTCAGGGTCAGAGTCTGAATCTTTGATTTAAATGAACATCTCTTCGTCTTGGTAAGCTTTGTCTATGGTCTTACGTTCCTGCGCAAAGAGTACCTCTAGGAAGGTTTGTATTCCGGCTAGTATTGCTGCTATTTCGTGTACCGGTCTAATTATGCCCGTCTGTACCATTGCAACAGTCTCGTCTATCCTGTCAGTGGTACGACCGACTATAGCATCCATCCTATCTATATGTAAGAGCGCTCGTTTTCTGACGTCTGCTAAAGTTTGCCGCATTAGCTCGGCCTCCTCTTTGGTCATATTTGTCAGCTCAGAAGCTGTGGCTTTGAAGGCAGCTAGACAGCTTTCTGTTTCTACGCGCAGGACGGCTGCCGCATCACGAGCCAAGGCGGCACTGTCTTTGGCAAGCGATATCACTTGCCTGGTTTCTTCTATAGCGGTAGTAGCAGCTTCAAGCGTGGCTGGTAACCGCTCGATGGCTGGCCTAGCTGAGATTAGCAGCCTTTGGGCGTCCTCCATTACAGGCTTGGCCATTGACTCAAACCTATCGACGCGAGTAGTAAGCTGCTTTTGTACCTCACCTGTTTGCAGCATTAGCTGCTCTCTGAATTTCTCGGCCATGGCACGCATCTGCCTGAGCGAGTTAAGCAACGCTACGAGTAGCACTACAATTACTAGTATTAGCACTGAGATTGCGCCGATAAGGAAACCTTCGAGTGCGGTCACCGCTGTCTCCCCTTAGCTTTGCTCACCTTCGATAGCAGCCGCAGAAGCTGCTTTTTTCTCTTGATATGCACGCTTGCCAGCCTCTATGGCTGCTGAAACGCGCTCTTTTTGTTCCTGTAAAACTTCTTTGCTATGGTCTATTAGCCCGGAAGTTTTCTCGCGCCCGGCTTCATACAGTGCAGATGCCTTCTGACCAAGAGCTTTGACGTTCTGATTAGCATAATCTAGACTGCGACGAGTCGCTCCGGCGATATCCTCGCGTAGCTCTTGCCCTGATTTTGGTGCAAATAGAAGCGCTACTATAGCTCCTACGCCAGCACCTATCAAAAAATAGGCCAGTTTTGAACTAATGTCATTTCTTTCGCTCATAACTCCTCCTTTCAAGCTTTTGGAATATATCATTTAGGTATCTTATCTTCAAGTTGTTGTCAAACACGGCGCCACCTTACGCCCGTCTTAGTATCCTCTAGTATTATTCCTCGTTCAAACAAATATCGCCTGATCTCGTCTGCCCGAGCGTAGTTCTTAGCAGCTTTGGCTGCTGTACGTTCTTCTATCAGCCGCAGTATTTCCTCGTCTAATGATTCAGTTTCGTCCGATTGTAGCGCAAGAACACCAAATACGGCATCAAACTCGCTGAGCAGCCGTAGCGCTCTTTCTTTACACTCTAGCGATAGACTACCTTGCGCAAGGGCTCGGTTTATCGATGTTTCGAAATCTGCGACTGCGGCAAGCGCCGCACTTGTATTTAAATCCTCGTCTAGGGCATCTTCAAAAGCCTTGCGAGCTTCGGCTATAGCTAACAAAAGCTCGGTGTCAGCACTGTCTACGGTCGGAGCTCCTTTTAGCCGGCGGCGAAAGTCGCTCAGCTTCTTCACCCGTGTTTCCATACCGCGTAGCGTTTCCAACGTGAAGTTAAGTTGCTTGCGATAGGGTACGGAAAGAAGTAGAAGACGTATTGCTGATGCAGAAAACCCCAGCTTCAGCAGATCTCGCAATGTGTAGTAGTTGCCCAAACTTTTGGACATCTTTTGGCCTTCTACGAGCAGATGTTCGCAGTGTAGCCAGAATCGTACAAATTGCCGGCCTGTAGCACCTTCGCTTTGTGCTATCTCGTTTTCATGGTGCGGAAAGATAAGATCGACTCCGCCACAGTGTATATCGAAGCTCTCGCCTAAATACTTCATCGCCATAGCTGAGCATTCTAGATGCCAACCTGGACGACCTCGGCCGTAAGGTGTTTCCCAAAATGGCTCACCTTCTTTAGCTGCTTTCCACAGTACAAAATCTCGTGCGTCTTCCTTGTCATACTCGTCTACATCCACCCTAGCACCGGCAACGTTGCCGGCTAGTTTCGCTCCTGATAGCTTTCCATACTCGGCAAAGGAGGCTATGCGATAGTAAACCGACCCTTCGCTAACGTAGGTATGCCCGTTTGCCTCTAGACGCTTTATTAGATCTATCATTTCGGGGATATTTTCTGTTGCCGGTACTATGTGCTCTGGTAGCTCTGCTCCTAAAGTTGTCAGATCTTCTAAAAAATAGCGCGTGTAAAGCTCTGTGTATTCTTTAAGCGGTATGCCCTGTTCTTGTGACTTGCGTATCGTCTTGTCATCTATGTCGGTAATGTTCATTACATGTCGTATTTTGTAGCCTTTGAACTTTAAATATCGTCTGAGCAGGTCAACAAACATAAAGGTTCGAAAGTTGCCTATATGGGCGTAGTCATGTACCGTAGGCCCACAGGCGTACATGCTTACCTGATCGGCTTGCAGGGGTGTAAATGGTTCTAGGCGTTTGCTGAGCGTATTGTAGAGTCGTAGCATCGTTAAGACCTACCGTGTTGTGATATTGACAGGCTTAAGTTTATCAAGATATTCTCCGCTTTCTCCAAAGTAGTTACGCGGAGCTTTCGAGTATGACCTCGCAACTGATCAATTACAGCAAAGTCGACCGGATAGCAATTATAGAGCTTAATGACCCACCTGCAAATACTTACAGCTACGAGATGATGAAGCAAATGGACGAAGCTATCCTAGAAGCTAGGATGGACCGCGAAGTCGACGTCATAGTCTTGCGTGGAGCGGGCGAAAAGTTCTTCTGCGCTGGCGCGAACATCCGCATGCTGGCCGAGGTTAGTCCTGAGTTCAAGTACTATTTCTGTCTGCATGCTAACGAGACACTCAATCGGCTCGAACAAACCCCAAAACTTGTTATAGCAGCTCTTAACGGGCATACCGTAGGCGGAGGGCTGGAAGTAGCGCTTGCAGCTGATGTACGTATAGCTCGCCGCGGCGGTGGTCGGATAGGGCTTCCCGAAGTTAATCTCGGTGTGCTGCCTGGTACAGGAGGGACACAACGGCTGGCAAGACTTGTGGGCAAAGCTCGCGCTATCGAGATGATGGTTAGCGGAGCTACTTATGACTTCGACGAAGCTCTTCGTCTGGGTCTAGTAAATGCTGTGTATGATGACGAAGGCTTCTTTGATAAGGTGCTTGACTTTGCAAGGCAGTTTACCTTGCCTGGTCGTGCTTGCTTAGCTGTAGGTGCAATAAAGCGCGCCGTGCAGTCTGGGCTCGAAATGGGCTTGCATGAGGGATTAGCCTTGGAGAGAGAGCTGCAGCAACAGCTCTTCCGTAGCAGCGATGCGAAAGAGGGGCTTTCGGCATATCTTGAAAAGCGGCGTCCATCTTTCCGGGGAGAGTAATGCTGGTACTAACTGAACGCGAGGACAAACTGCTGCGAATTACTCTCAATCGACCGCAAAAGCTCAATGCTCTGTTTGCAAATATGCGCGAGCTGCTGCTTGATGCTCTAGAAGAAGCTGCTAGTGATGATGGAGTACAGCTCGTTGTTATTACCGGTGCAGGCCGAGCCTTCTGTGCGGGCGGTGACGTAAGCTACATGGCAGAACTACGACGGTGTGGCGATGTCGAGGGTTTCAAGCGCTTACTAGAACTTGGACGAAGAATAGTCATTAGGATCAGAACCTTGCCTAAACCAGTAGTAGCAGTAATAAACGGTGTTGCTGCCGGTGCAGGCCTGAGCTTAGCGCTAGCTTGTGATCTACGCATTGCCTCTCAGGAAGCAAGCTTTGCTCAGTCGTTTGTTAAACTTGGTCTACATCCTGATTGGGGTAGCTCGCTGCTTTTGCCACAGCTGGTAGGTACTTCAACTGCCTGTAGGCTCATCTTTACCGGCGAAGTCATAGATGCTTATGAGGCACTCAAACTACGCCTAGTGGACGCTGTGTATCCCGCCGAAGACTTACCTCAGGCGGTTACAAGCTTGTCACAGAAGCTTCTTCAGGCTGCTCCTCGAAGCGTCGCTCTGGCTAAAAGATCTATTTATGCGGCTACAGGTGCTGAGCTAGAGGCTGCTCTGGACAGAGAGGAAAAAGCACAGCTGGAGTGTTTCTTGTCAGATGATGCACAAGAGGGAATAGAGGCATTTCTAGAACGCCGCAGACCTGTCTTTACAGGAAGGTAGGTATGAGTTTTGACATAGACTTTGACAGAGTAACCGAAAACATCTATGTGGGTTCTGTACCAACTAACCGAGCAGACGTAAAGACACTTCTTAGCTGCGGGATCGATGCTGTGCTCAACCTCCAGACTGATTTAGACATGAGGTTATATTCCATAGATTGGCAACAAATGCTGAACTACTACGCCGAAGCTGGCATAGAAGTTGTGCGACACCCTATTAGGGATTTTGATCCAGAGGATTTGAGGAACAATCTTCGAGGTGCGGCTTTAGCGCTCTCTGAACTACTTAACAAAGGACATCGAGTCTACGTACACTGTACGGCAGGAATAAACCGCTCGCCTACGGTGGTGATTGCCTATCTTCATTGGTATTTGGGGCATAGCCTCGACGAGGCGACTGATGTTATGAAACTATCTCGCTTCTGTGAACCTTATCCACATCTTATCGAAGGCATATGATACAGAAGGTAGCTGTAGTAGGTGCTGGAACGATGGGGCACGGCATAGCTCAAGTAGCCGCTCAGGCAGGCTACAGCGTTTCTTTGTATGACCTTGCTGAGGAAGTATTGGAGCGTGCCTTAGCTAACATCGGAAGGAATTTGGAAAAAGCGGTAGAGAAAGGCAAGATGCGTTCCGAAGATAGGGATGCGGTGCTGTGCCGGATAAGCTCTACTTTGGATCTGGCAGCAGCAGTTGCTGATGCCGATCTTGTGATCGAAGCTGTGCCAGAGTCGTTAGAACTTAAACTTGAAGTGTTTGCGAAATTGGACAGTTTGTGTAAACCTCAGGCCTTGCTGGCCACAAACACTTCCTCGCTGAGCGTTGCTAGGATAGCTGCAGCGACGGCTAGGCCGGAGCTTGTGCTCGGTATGCATTTCTTTAACCCCGTACATATTATGAAACTGCTGGAAATAGTGCATACTGAGGCTACTTCGTCTGAAGCGATAGACACTGCAAAGGATATAGCCCGTAGGATGGGTAAAGAGCCTATCGTGGTACGCAACTATCCGGGTTTTGCCTCGAGCAGGCTCGGTGTCGCCTTGGGGTTAGAGGCTATAAGGATGTTAGAGCAAGGCGTAGCAAGTGCTCAAGACATAGACAAAGCTATGGAGCTTGGCTATAACCATCCGATGGGACCACTGAGGTTGACGGATCTGGTAGGACTAGATGTGCGGCTCAGCATAGCTGACTATTTATATCAGACGCTGGGTAGCGAGGTATTTCGTGCACCTCGACTGCTGCGTCAAATGGTAGCTGAAGGTAAGCTGGGCCGTAAGTCTGGCGAAGGTTTCTATAAGTGGACAGAATGAGGAGTAAGCGATGTACGAAAATATCTTGCTAGATATACGTGGTAGAGTTGCGGTACTTACCGTAAATCGTCCAAATAAACTGAATGCGCTCAACATAGCGACGCGGTCTGAAATAATTGCGGCGCTCGATTCTCTTCGAGCTAATGATGAAGTGCGAGTGCTAGTGGTTACTGGTGCTGGAGAAAAAGCCTTCATAGCCGGAGCTGATATAACCGAGTTTGCTGGTAGAACTGCGCTCGAACAGCGCGAGGTGATGCTTGCTAAGCGGATGTTTGATGCTTTTGAGGAGTTTCCTAAGCCGGTAATAGCTATGATCAACGGCTTTTGCCTAGGTGGTGGCTGCGAAGTGGCGCTTTCTTGTGACATACGCATAGCAAGCGAAAATGCGCAGTTTGGGCAACCGGAGATAAAGCTTGGTATCATTCCAGGAGGAGGTGGCACACAGCGTCTTACGCGTTTAATAGGTGAAGGTAAGGCGATGGAATTGATACTTACTGGCGATATGATCAAAGCCGAGGAAGCAAAGGCACTTGGTCTGGTCAACCATGTCTACCCGCAATCAGAGCTAGAGGCAAGGACCATGGAGCTCGCAAACCGCATAGCTGAGATGAGCCCTATTGCGCTTAGGATGGCGAAAGAGGCTGTAAAGAGTGCTGCTCGGCTGACGTTGCGTGAGGGGCTTGAGCGTGAGATAGATCTGTTTGCGCTTTGCTTCTCTAGCCAAGATAAAGAAGAAGGCGTCAAGGCTTTCTTGGAGAAACGTAAGCCACAGTTTATTGGCAAGTAGGGGATATATGAGGGCTATCAGGATAGCTAGCGGACAAGGTTTTTGGGGAGATATGTTGGAAGCTCCGGTAAAACAAGTAGAAGGCGGACCGGTGGACTATCTTGTACTCGATTATCTTGCTGAAGTGACCATGTCGATAATGCAAAAACAGCGGGCTCGTGATCCGAAAGCTGGCTATGCACGTGACTTTGTTCCGCTGCTCGAACGAATACTGCCTACATGTATCGATCGCGGTATCAAGATCGTAGCCAACGCCGGTGGTGTGAATCCACGTGGCTGTGCTGAGGCAGTGGCTGCAGTGGCTCAGAAGCTAGGCATTGATGTTCGGATAGGAATAGTTGCTGGTGATGACATTATGTCGCGGCTAGACGAGATGTTAGCCGAGGGGCTGGAGCTTGCTAACCTCGATACGGGAGAGCCACTGGCTAGCGTGCGTGATCGAGTACAGAGCGCAAACGTTTACTTTGGAGCATGGCCGATAGTAGATGCCTTGCGTCTAGGTGCTCAAGTAGTGATTACGGGACGCTGCACTGACACAGGACTTACGCTTGCTCCTATGATCTATGAGTTTAATTGGAGTGAGGATGATTGGGACAAACTTGCTGCAGGTACTATAGCTGGTCACACTATAGAATGTGGGGCACAAGCTAGTGGTGGTAATTGCCAAGTCGATTGGGAGTCGATACCGGACCTTTGGAACGTTGGCTATCCGATAGTAGAGGCGTATGAGGATGGCACTTTTGTCATTACTAAGCATGAGGGAACGGGCGGGAGGATTACTTCTGCCATAGTTAAGGAGCAGCTCGTCTATGAGATGGGCGATCCGAGAAGCTATATCACGCCGGATTGTATAGCTGACTTTACCACGATCCAGCTCGAAGATCTTGGCAACGATAGAGTTAGATTTTGGGGAATAAAAGGGAGGCCTGCTACGGACAGTTACAAAGTGTCGATAAGCTACCAGTGTGGTTATAAAGCGATTGGGACGCTTGTCTATGCTTGGCCGGATGCGTACAAAAAGGCGAAGTCGGCAGATAAGATACTTAGAAAGCGGCTTGAAGCTCTGGGTCTACGCTTTGAGGAGATACTGACCGAGTATGTAGGCGTGAATGCTTGTCACGGTCCTTTAGCTGGAGAGCCTTCTCCCGATCTGGCCGAGGTGCAGTTACGTGTAGGCGTTCGTAGCGGTAGTAAGGCCGACGTTGAACGTTTTACCAAGGAGATAGCGCCGCTTATCTTGACGGGGCCACCTACGGTGACAGGTTTTGCTGGAGGCAGGCCGAAAGTGGAAGAGGTAGTGGCCTATTGGCCGGCATTGATACCGAAAAGCAAAGTCTCGCCGCAGGTAGAGCTGCTGTAGGCTTGCACTTAACTTACGCAGTAGCTCTAGTTAAATGCATTTGCGAGAAAGTAGTTGATAGGTTTGTCTTGGTGAAGTTTTAGAGTCTTTTCTTCACAAAGTCTTACTCTTTTGCCTTTAAAAAGTTCTGCAGATAGCACTGCTAGAGGTTGCTCTTTTTGGGGCAATTTTTGAGAGGGGCGGGTGTTTTTTAGACTGGTTGCAGAAGATTCCGGTGCTAGGCTTGGCCTGATAGAGACTGCTCATGGGGTCATAGAAACGCCTGTATTTATGCCCGTAGGTACGTGTGGTTCGGTCAAGGCCATGACGCAGGATATGCTTGAGGAGGTTGGGGCTGAGATTATCTTAGGTAACACATATCATCTTTATTTACGGCCGGGGCACGAACTGATTCGAGAGATGGGCGGACTTCATGAATTCATGTCTTGGCGGCGGCCTATTTTGACCGATAGTGGTGGTTTTCAGGTCTACAGTCTAGCCCAGATAAGCAGAAGGACTGAAGAGGGCGTAACTTTTAAATCCCATATAGATGGGACTTTTCATTTGCTTACTCCTGAAAGGTCGATACAGATTCAAGTAGCTCTAGGGTCAGATATCATAATGGCCTTTGACGAGTGTACACCGTATCCGGCCAGCAAGGAGCAAGTAATTGACTCTCTTGAGCTTACCACTCGTTGGGCGCGTCGATCTGCGGATGAATTTAAGCGTCTTGCTGAGCAAGATCTGGCTCTTTCTAAAAGGGCTGTATTGTTTGGCATAGTGCAAGGGGGGATCTGGCAGGAGACTCGTCTGCGGAGTGTCGAGCAACTTCTCGAGATTGGTTTTGCTGGTTACGCGATAGGCGGGCTGTCGGTTGGAGAGGCGAAGCAGTACACCTATGACATAGCTGAATACACTGCTTCGTGTCTACCTGCTCATAAGCCACGATATCTGATGGGAGTCGGAACGCCTGAGGATCTGGTCGAGTGTGTGGCTCGTGGGGTAGATATGTTCGATTGTGTGATGCCTACGCGGAACGCCCGTAATGGGCAGGTATTTACTTCTTCTGGTAAGTTAAACATAAAGAATGCTGAATTTGCCAGGGACGTTCGGCCGCTTGATCCGAGCTGTGGCTGTAGGGTCTGCAGACGATATTCTCGTTCTTATATTCGTCATCTTTATAAGTCGGCAGAGATACTTGCATCTATTCTTTGTACGTATCACAATATCTATTTCTATCTTGATACTATGAAAAAGATTAGGCACTCTATCCGCTGCGGCCTCTTTAGGGATTTTCGCAGAAGCTTCTTATCTGCACTATCCGGCTAAGGGTCATAGGGTCGGAAGGTTGAACCAGTTGTTGTAAATATGGAGTTAGCTGTTTTTTTGCAAGGTAGCGGGTTGGATGGCATTTTAGCTATTCTACCGCCTTTTATAATGATCTTCATCTTTTATCATTTCTTGATAGTCCGGCCTCAGCGTGCTAGGCAGCGTGCGCATGAGGAAATGCTGAGAAACCTCAAGGTAGGTGACAAGATCATAACTTCTGGCGGTATATACGGTACGATCACGGACATCAACGATCAAGTGGTACAGGTGCGGATAGCTGACACGGTCAAAATAAACATTCGTCGCGACGCTATCTCTTCACTTCAAGAGCCGAAGAATTCCAAGGAGAGTGATAAGAAGTAATGCAGAAGAATCTTCGTCAAAAGGCAATCTTTATAGGAGTAGTAACGTTTATCAGCATATTGCTGATGGTTTTTCCGAGGATGGTAGACGAAAAAGGGCGCAAACGTTCTGCTAGAGAGATGCTTAAGGACTTTACTTCGTGGTCGGCTATCAAAGCAAACGTCGCTTCACGTATCAGGCTAGGACTTGATCTTAAGGGTGGCTCACACTTAGTAATGCAAGTACAGGTTGACGATGTAATCAAGCAGATTACAGATAACGGAGTTGTAAGTATCAAGGACACTTTGGCGAAGGCTGGAATATCGGTAAAGTCTGTCACGTCCCCTTCTTTAGGTGAGATAGTAATAGAAGTTAGCGATGCGGCTCGGGCTGACGAGGCCAAGCAAAAGGCACAGAATGATCTTGGGCCTGAGTGGGCTGCAAGCGTCAGTGCAAACAATATAACGTTCAGAATGAACACGGCGGATGCCGATAGACGCAAGAACCAAGCCGTCGATCAGGCGATGAGCATAATAGAAAATCGAGTGAATGCCTTCGGGGTAGCTGAGCCGACTATTCAGCGACATGGTGCTGAGAAAGCCTATCAGATACTTCTTCAGCTGCCAGGAATAGACAATCCTGAGCGAGTAAAGGACACTATCAAAGCTGAATCGAAGCTCGAGCTTCGGCCTGTTATAGGTAATGGTACGCCTTATCCGACGTTAGAGGCAGCTCGAGCTGCTGCTGGAGTAAAGGGAGAGGCTTTGCCCGTAGCGCCAAGCAAGTCTGCTTCTGAGGTAGCAGGTGGTTATCTAGTGGTAGAACGCACGCCGATTATCACAGGGCTTGACATGCGTGATGCCATAGCAATTCCCTCGCGCTACGGCTCTGAGGAGTACGAGATCCACTTTACTTTAAATCCTTCCGGAGCACAGCGTTTTGAGGCGTGGACGGGGACGAATATAGGGAAATACCTGGCTATAGTTCTCAACGGACAGGTTAAATCTTGGCCTACTATCCGCGACCGTATAAGCGATCGTGGGCAGATTACGGGCGATTTTTCCAAGGAGGAGGCCGAAGATCTTGCTCTTGTTCTTCGTTCTGGTGCGTTACCTGCGAAAATAGTTTATTTAGAGGAACGTACTGTAGGACCTTCGTTGGGAGCGGATTCGATTCGTCAGGGAATAGTGGCGTCGATCGTAGGTTTAGTGCTGATTATGATATTTATGGTTTTTTATTACAGACTTTCTGGTATCAATGCCATTTTAGCACTTATCTTAAATCTAGTGATGCTGATGGCAGCGCTTGCACTTTTTAAGGCGACGTTGACTCTGCCTGGCATAGCAGGAATTATATTATTAATAGGTATGGCTGTGGATTCGAACGTGTTGATTTTTGAGCGGATCCGCGAGGAGCTAAAAGCAGGCAAAGTGGTCATATCTGCTGTGGATGCCGGTTTTAACAAAGCTTTTTTGACCATCATCGATACGCACGTTACTACGATAGTGTCAGCTTTCTTTCTGTTTATCTTTGGTACAGGCCCGATACGAGGATTTGCTGTAACTCTGATAGCGGGGCTGCTTGCTAATCTTTTTACAGCGGTTTTTGTCTCAAAGACTATGTTTGGCTACTGGTTGAAGCGTAGCGGTGGTGCGAAGGCCGAAACGCTAAGCATATAATTTTATGGACTTACGAAGTTTATGATAGAGATCTTCAAGAATGCAAACTATGACTTTATAGGCAAGAGTAAGTTTTTCATTGCTCTGTCTATAGCGATCTGCGTAGTAGGAATTGGGTGCTTTTTTCTTAAGGGATTTAATCTCGGGATAGACTTTGCTGGTGGGACTTTAGTCAACGTACGTTTTAGAAAGCCTGTCGATGACTCTCGTCTTCGCACGGCGTTGTCTAAGCGCGGCATAGATTCGAGCAAAGTAGTTATCCAGCCCGTAGCAAGTCAGATCGGTGAAGTTCCAAGGAATGAGGTTCTCATACGTATGCCGCAGACCTTTTCTGATGAGAAGGTAGCTGGTGGGATCGATACTGACAAGCGGGCTATCATAGAGGCACTTTCGGTTAACTACAGTGAAGTGACTGCAGAGCAGCGTGCAGGCAAGCTTGATGTAAACAACGTTGGGCGGGACACGATAAGGGAGAAGCTGCTGGAGATAGATCCGCTTAAGTATAGAAGCTCTTTAGGTGAGGCATCTGCCAGGCAGGAGTATGAGAAGCTAGCGACAGCAGTAGTTGACTATCGTGATAAGGTTAAGGGCGGGTTGATAGGAGATGTCTCTGAGGTATCATCTTTGAGTGGGCTATCGCAGCTTGGGGACTTCTTTAAGGCGAACTTTTATGCAGGGGATTTTAGCGTAGTTAACGCTGAGGTGGTTGGGCCTCAGGTAGGTCGTGAGTTACGCAACCGTGCTATATACGTTACTGTAGCGGCGCTTGCCGGCATGCTTGTTTTTATAGCTTTTCGGTTTGAATGGGTCTATGGTGTAGCGGCTGTACTTGCCACGGCGCATGATGTGATAGTGACGCTTGCATTTTTCTCTATATTTGGGTGGGAGATAAGCCTTAATGTCATAGCAGCGCTTTTGACTTTGATAGGCTACTCGATGAACGACACGATAGTTATCTTTGATCGCATTCGAGAGATGCTCAAGCTACGCAAGCGGGATCCTATAGAAAAGATATCTAACGATGCGATAAATCAGACTCTATCGCGTACGATCATTACTTCGGGCCTGACGTTCTTTTCGGTACTAGCCTTGGTACTTTTCGGAGGCCCTGTGCTTAGGGGATTTTCTCTTACTCTATTTATAGGTGTAATCGTCGGTACATATTCTTCTATAGCCATAGCTACGCCATTTATGCTTTGGTGGAAGCGGTTTTATGCTGCACGGGAAGTTGCTAAATCTGCGGCTTTAGATAAGCAGCCGACTAAGCCGGCCAAGGCTAAAGCTAAAGCTTGATTCTGTTAGGGGGGCCGCTTTTTCAGGCGGCTGTTCGAACTTCTTTGCTGGTAGGTAGAAAAAAAGCTTGACTTCATAAATCTTGCAATAGTACACTCTGCCTGTTGCTGGCCTACACAAATCGACTCAAACTTTGAAGGGAAAGCTTGGAGGGCGCTGTTAGGGCAAAAGTAAGGCATTGCAGGTTTGGCAGTTAGATTAGTCTTGACGGTGCAGCTTTTTCCTACGGTTTTTGTAATCTTTCATGCATATCACTTGGCAATCTAGAAATAGGCTATTCTGTAACCTATTTTCAATAGGTAAGGTGGTTTCTTTGTTGGGTTACGAGTTGCTGCTTTCTGTTGTAAAAGACCTTCGACCCAGTGGTTATAGACGGAGGTATTTATGTTTGAATCGGCTCTGGTAGAATCTACTACGCAGAAGAAGCAGAGCAGGGCTGCTTACTTTATCACGACTGCGGTAGTATGGATACTATCCCTGATAGGAGTAATAGTTGGCGGTATAATGTTTTATGACGCCAAGTTGGATGAGCAGATGCAGCTTTTAACTATGCTAGCTCCGCCGCCTCCGCCGCCTCCGCCGCCTCCACCGCCGGCTGCAACTTCTGCACCACGTCAGGTGATAACTAAAGCTCCTGTATTGAGCACGAACTTTGCTGTTAAGGAACCGCCTAAAGAGATTCCTCCTGTGACCAACTTGGGCAAGGGCGACCAAGGGTTGAGCGACTTAGAGGGAGGAATTGAAGGTGGAGTAGAAGGTGGAGTGATGGGTGGTGTCGTAGGTGGTGTCGTAGGTGGTGTTGTGGGTGGCACTGGGCCTGCAGCTCCGCCGCCTCCACCGCCTCCGCCTGATACGAGGCCTGATCCTCCACCACCGTCGATAGTAAGAAGGAGCGAAGGTGTAATCCGAGGAAATGCGATATCAAAGCCCATACCGGAATATCCTCCGTTGGCAAAGTCTGCTCGTATAGAGGGCGATGTAGTAGTTGAGATTACGATAAGCGAAGAGGGTGATGTAACCTCGGCGCGAGTGATTAGTGGGCACCCACTGTTACAACAGGCAGCACTTTCAGCGGCAAGGCAGTGGAAATTCAAACCTACACTACTCAATAATGTGCCTGTTAAGGTATCCGGAGTCCTTACTTTTCGTTTCAAACTATAAAAAATTTGGAGGTTAAAGCTCGATGATGCTCTTGACTAAACTAGGTTTGATAGCTTACCAGTTAGCTTTCTTTTTTGAGGAGGGAGGCGAAGACTTTACGATCTGGGGTATGATCCAGAAGATGGGTTTCACCGCTCGTGCGGTAGCCATCATTCTGGCGTTTATGTCGATGTATTCGATCGCTATTATGATCGAACGGTTTCTGACCTACAAAGCAGCTCGGGATCAGTCGCGGGAGTTTGCTCCGCGGGTGGCACAAGCACTCAAGGACAACAGAATAGAAGAAGCGATAAACATCTCCGATTCGCATAGAAAGAGCCACTTAGCGATAGTAGTGAATGCAGGACTACAAGAATTTCGGGCTCATCAAATGAGTGCAGATATTTCTGGTGATACGATAGAAGCTTCAAAGCGCGCGCTGCAACGGGCTATAGCTGTCAAGTCTGCTGAGTTTAAGCGCGGGCTTTCCGGTCTTGCTACGATAGGTTCTACGGCTCCCTTCGTGGGTCTGTTTGGTACTGTCGTAGGCATTATCAACTCGTTCCAGGGTATGAAAAGCGCTGAATCGGCTGGTATCTCTGCAGTGGCTGGTGGTATATCTGAAGCTCTTGTAGAGACGGCTTTCGGTTTGATCGTAGCGCTTCCTGCTGTTTGGGCTTTCAACTATTTCCAAAGCAAGGTAGATTCTTTCACCGTGGAGATGGAGAACTCGTCGAGCGAGCTGATAGACTATTTCCTGAAGAGAAGAATGAGGTAAAGCGCTATGGGAATGGCAGTTGGAGGTGGCAGTAAGTATACGTCTGACATCAACGTCACGCCCATGGTGGATGTGATGCTAGTATTGCTTATCATCTTCATGGTAGTAACGCCGATGCTGCAGGCTGGTGTGACGGTGGTGCTGCCGAAGGCGGATAATCCTGAGGAAGATCAAGCTATAAATAAGGAGACAGCGATAGTAGTAGCCATTCCTGAAAATAATGTCTACTATGTCGGACGTGATCAGGTAGATTCCAGTCGACTGGCAGAGAAGATAAAGGGCCTACTTGAAAACCGGAAGCTGGAAGATAGAGTAGTCTATATCAAAGGTGGGCACATGGTCAGTTATGGCTCGGTGGTTACTACTATAGAAGCCATTCGTGAATCGGGCGTAGATCGAATAGGACTTGTTTCTGAAAAGAGAAAAGAGAAAGATAAGTAGGGAGAGACTTTTATGGGAATGGCAGTGGGAGCAGGCGGGGCTCAGCCGGATATCAATGTGACCCCGTTGATAGACGTGCTGCTGGTGCTACTCATCATATTTATGGTGATTACGCCGATGAAGCCTCATAAGTTTGAGACGAAGATACCGGAGAAGCCTCCGGATAAGCTACCAGAAGATGTACAACCAGATCCCTCGCTTCTTGTGGTCACGGTTAGCAAGGATCGAAAGATAGAGCTCAATTCGCAGGGAATGAGCCTAGAGGATCTGGGAACCAGACTCAAAGATGAGCTGAGCAAACGGCCAGATGACCGTAAGACGCTCTTCATTAAGGCTCCCAAAGAGATCCCATACGGATTTGTCGTCAATATCATTGATGTAGTCAAGGGCGCAGGGGCTTCGCCTATAGGGCTTCAGATAGACTATCTGGAGTAATTTATCTCGAGGGCAGGGTTGTTTGAGCCCTTCCTCGAGAGAGTTTGGATGCACTTTTTTATTTCTTTAAGATCGGAGGACGGCGCTCTATGCCGAAGTTACGCATCAGGGTTGTATTGGCTGTACTGCTTATTGCTCTTGGTTGGGGCTTCGGTTGCGGTAAGCTAAAGGCAAAAGATAGGTTAAATGAAGGCACGCGCGCATACAACAGAGGAGAATATGAAAAGGCGGAACAGCTCTTTAGAGAATCTATAGAGGCAAGTCCTGATTTCCCGCAAGCACGACTTTATCTTGCTGCTGCTATAAGAGCACAATTTGTGCCAGGTGGAGATTCCGAACAGAACAAAGCTACTGGTCGAAAAGCCATCCAAGCGTATGAGGATGTTATAAAGTATAGCACCAATCCGAGCGATATAGATGCAGCGCATGCTTTTATAGCTGATATCTACAAAGGCCTCGAAGAAAAAGAAAAACATAGGGAATGGACGCTAAAGCGCATCAACCTTAAGAATCAGAAAGATGAGATTCGCGCCCAGTCTTATTACACCCTGGCCGTAGGTTACTGGGATGATTCCTATAAGATAACTCAGAAATACCTGATACCGAAGACCAATCCGCCTCAATATAAAGCTGTCAAAGAGTGGGAAAAAGGTGACGAGGAGAAAGTCAAAGAGGCTGTGATGAAGGGCCTTCAGTATATGGAGGAATCAATTAAAATAAACCCGAAATACGCAAATTGCTATAGCTATAGAGCTTTGCTCTACAGAGAACAGGCTAAACTTGAGTCGGATGAAAAGGTAAAGGAGCAGTTGCGACAAAAAGCTGACGCAGATATAGAAGAGTTTCAGCGGCTAAATAGAGAAGCGCAAGCGGCACAGACAGAAGGGTAAATTTTAGTGTTTCCATCTGATCCAGCAGGTGCTAACCTTGTAAATAGGTTAGCACTTTTTCTTTTGTAGTCTGGTCAAGAGCTTGCCATGATCAGGTTCGAGGACATATTAGAAAAGGTGGAAAAGTACTACAAAGCAGAGGATCTTGATCTGTTGAGGCGCGCCTATCTGTTTTCTGCTATGGTGCACAAAGGTCAGGTTAGAAAATCTGGTGAACCTTATCTTGCTCACCCACTTGAGGTAGCTAATATCTTAGCTGAAATGCGCCTCGATGTTACTTGTGTGGCAACCGGACTGCTGCACGATGTCGTAGAAGATACGGCGGCTACTCTAGAGGATGTAGAAAAGCAGTTCGGTAAGGAGATAGCTCACCTTGTGGATGGACTTACTAAGATATCGCAAATAGGCTACGCTTCTAGAGAAGAAAGTCAGGCCGAGACGGTAAGAAAGATGCTGCTTGCTATGGTGGATGACATTCGCGTCGTTCTGGTGAAATTAGCCGACCGGCTGCATAACATGCGCACCCTTGAATACCTGCCTTCAGAAAAGCGCAAACGCAAAGCAGAAGAGACGCTCGATATATATGCTCCGATAGCTCATCGATTGGGGATGGGAAGGATTCGAGGAGAACTCGAGGATCTGGCCTTCAAGCATCTCTACCCAGAGGACTACAACAATATACAGGTGATCTTAGAAAGACGTAGGCCTGAACTTGAGCAGACCCTGGTTGACGTTAAGAGAATTATAAAGGAGAGCCTCGAAGAAGCTCAAATTCCCCTTGTAGAAATACAAGGTAGAATAAAGCGGCCCTACAGCATCTTTGCCAAGTTGAAGCGGCAGCGTATTACTATCGACCAGGTCTACGATTTGCTAGCAGTGAGAATTATTACTAAGACTGTGAAAGACTGCTACGGTGCTCTCGGCGTGATTCATAACATCTGGAAACCTGTGCCAGGAAGGTTTAAAGATTGGATAGCCATACCGCGCAATAACATGTATCAGTCGCTGCATACTTCCGTAGTAAGTGAGAATGGGCAGCCCTTTGAAGTACAGATACGCACCGAGGAAATGCACCGTGTGGCGGAAGAAGGTATAGCTGCTCACTGGAAGTATAAGGAACAAAAACTTGGCAAAGGTGAAAATGATGAGGCGTTTATCTGGCTGAAAAGGCTCATAGAATGGCAACAAGAAGTACCAGATTCTAGAGAGTTCCTCGATAGCCTAAAGCTCGATCTCTATCCTCAGGATGTATATGCCTTTACTCCTAAGGGTAAGGTCATAGAACTGCCCCGCAACTCTACCCCTGTCGATTTTGCATATGCTATCCATACCGACATAGGGCATACTTGTACAGGTGCGAAAGTTAATGGTCGCATAGTTTCGCTCAGATACCAGATTCGTAATGGCGATGTAGTTGAGATTTTAACGCAGCCTAATTCTCATCCTTCTCGCGATTGGTTGAAGTTTGTTGTTACGGCGAAGGCTCGTAATCGTATCAAGAAGTACTTGGCTGAGAGCGAAAAGCTTAGAGCTATAGAAATCGGCCGCAAACTCTTTGAAAAGGAGGCTGAACGTTTTAGGTTGAATGTGAAGAAACTGCTTGCCGACGGTGACTTAACGCGGGTGGCGAACGAGTATGGGCTTGTGCGTCCGGAGGATCTCTTTGCTTGGATAGGATACGGTAAACTTTTTGCTCGTAATGTCATAGCTAAGCTTATTCCGCCAGAACAGTTCCAAGAACTGGCCGACAAGGAGAGTACTCTCGGAAAAGTCATCAAGAAAGTGCTGCGTATAGGTGACCGTATCCGAGTCAAAGGAATCGATGAAATAATGGTCTATCGTGCTAGATGCTGTAATCCTATCAGAGGTGAGAAAATCATAGGCTATATCACACGAGGCAAAGGAGTTGCCGTACATTCTGTCACTTGTTCTAATGCTAAGAATCTGATGATAAACAAAGAACGCATACTCGATGTTGAGTGGCTACAGGATGACACACAGTCTTCTTATTCGGTTACTATCTCGGTACTAACTGAAAATAGGCAAGGTATACTGGCAGACCTTACTGCAGCGATTTCTAACATCAAAACTGACATCAGAGATGCCAGGGCAGCTATTTCACCTGATGGACATGGGATGATAGACATTACCGCAGAGATATACGACGTCAAGCACCTGGAACGAGTTATAAAAGCTGTCAAGTCAGTACCTGGAGTTCTGGGAGTGGAACGTATGGGAGGGACTCAGCAGTGAAAGAAGTCATACTCACGCATTCAGCTCCAAGGGCTATAGGGCCTTACTCTCAGGCCGTTAGGGCAGGAGGATTTATCTTTCTTTCTGGTCAGATACCGCTAGATCCATCTACAGGGAGTTTAGTAGAAGGTGGCATAGATGTACAGGCTGAAAGAGTCCTGTTGAATATTAAAGCCATACTTGAGTCTGCTGGCAGCAGCTTGGAAAAAGTGGTTAAGACGACAATCTATCTGACAGATATGTCGGACTTTTCAGAGGTAAATATGGTCTATGAGAGGTTTTTCCCAAAAGAACCTCCTGCCCGCTCGACCGTAGCTGTAGCTGGACTTCCTAAGAATGCAAAGCTAGAGATAGAGGTCATAGCTGTTTCATAGCTCGTAAGGCAAGCTATGCCGCTTTGACTACGAAGCCGGACTTAATACAGCGCGTACAGACTCGTATGCGACGTACGCTGCCGTTTATCACTGCACGAACCCGCTGTAGGTTAGGATTAAATCGCCTTCTAGTGCGGTTGTTGGCATGGCTAACTTTGTTTCCAAACTGCGGCCCTTTGTTACATATCTTGCATCTCATCGACATAGCTGCTTTTACTCCCCTAAATAGCGTGTTAGATTTGCAATAATTTCTGGAATTGATATGATCTTTTTTTCTCTACACAGGCAAAAACATACTTATAGCAAACTGAGACTCTTTCAGTCAAACCTTTCTAGGAGTTTTGTAAAGTGCGGAAGACGATAGTGCTTTTTTTGATAGTAGTAATGGTTTGGGGTTGTAAAAGACAAAGCGAAGTATCTGGCGCTAGCGGCGAAATTGCTGCCCGTGTAGGTCGTGCTGAGATACCTCTAGCCAAAGTGGACAAGCTGATAGAACGTGGGCTACAGGGCAGCGGTAAGCGCCTAACCGATCTGACAGCAGTAGAGCTGGCAGCAGCACGATTACAAGCACTCGATACGCTGATTACAGAAGAAGCACTCTATCAACGAGCGGTGCAGGAAAACATAAAGATAAGTGATGATGATGTACGCAATCATATACAGAAGGTGGTACAAGAAAGCGGCCTTTCTCAAGAAGACTTTCAGAAATCGCTTAAAGAAGCTGGTCTGACCGAAGAAGAATTTCGCGAAAATCAGCGTCGGCAGTTAGCTATAGAAAAGATGACCGAGAAGAACAGCGTGGTCAAACCGCCTACTGACCGAGAGATAACAGACTACTTTAATCAAAATCAGCAGCAATTTAGGCTTGGTAAGGGAGTGCATTTGAGCGCCATAATAGTCGATCCGGCAGACAATAAAGCCAAGAACGATGCTATAGGTGAGGAGCAGGCTAAACAGAAGATAGCTAGCATATATGCACAACTAAAGGGTGGAGCCGATTTTGCAACTGTTGCTAGGATTCAATCTGAAGATGCCTCTGCATATCAAGGTGGTGATTTGGGCTTTCTGGATGAGGAAGCGCTGATGCAGGTGGGATTCCCTGCACAGTTGATACAGCTCTTCTTCTCTATGAAAGAGGGCGATATCACACAACCAGTAGCCGGGTCAGGGGGAAGGTACTACATATTCAAACTAACCGCAAAACGCCTACAAGAAGAGCAGCTCAGCATAGATAATCCGCAAGTAAAAGCTCAAGTTTCACAGCTAATGGTCACTCAGCGTAAGAACATTCTAGGCACTGCTTTACGCCTCGCCGTACTACATCAGTTTCCCATAGAGAATTATCTTGCGCAGCGAATCTTGCAAAATCCTGATAATTTTGGCTTCCTGCGGCCTACTGCAATTGCAACCGAAGCAGCTAAGCCTGCTGTTACTGCCCAACCTGTAGACTCGAAGAGTACCGACAAAGCTGTCACTGAAGAACAGAAAGGTGTCGATAACAAGAAGTAGATGCTTTTTAAGTTCGAGAATGTTAAAAAGTCGTATGGTGCTCACGAAGTACTCAGAGGATGTAGTTTTCAGATAAATCCTGGAGAACGAGTGGGTCTAGTTGGCCGTAACGGTGCTGGGAAGACTACTGTTTTTAGACTTCTTCTCGGACAAATGGCAGAGGCTGCGCATAGATATGCTGCTAGCTTACAAACAGTTCCTGAGGAGTATTTTGAACGGCACGATGATGGTGAGATAGTCGTTGCGGCAAATTTGACTATAGGGCTACTTGTTCAGCAACATAGGTTTGCTGCTGAGGATACGATCCTAGACGCTGCAGTACGGGTTTTTGCCCATCTGAGGCAAATAGAAGCTGAAATGCGCAACTTGGAGCGTCAAATGGAAGTGCTTGACGGAGAGTCGCTTCGGCAAGCGATGCAGCTTTATGGTGACTTGCAACAACGCTATGAACTTGAAGGTGGCTTTACTGCTGCTGCTAGGGCTGAGTCTGTACTTTACGGACTGGGATTTAGTAAGTCGGACTTGGGAGTACCGGTTTCCTGCTTAAGCGGTGGACAGCGGTCACGGCTTGCACTTGCAATGCTGCTGCTAGCTGAACCAGACCTCCTTTTGCTTGATGAGCCTACTAATCATCTGGATATCAAGGCTGTGGAATGGTTGGAGGATTTCCTCGCAACGTATAAGTCTGCCTATATTGTTATCTCGCATGACCGATTCCTTCTAGATCGCGTTACAGAAAGGACTCTCGAGCTGGAGCAAGGCAAGATTACGAGCTATGCCGGTAATTACAGCTTCTATGTAAAAGAAAAGCAACTGCGGCAGAAAGCCCAAATAGCGGCCTATGAAAAGCAGAAGGCTTTGATAGAACGTACAGAAGAATTCATCCGCCGGAATATAGCTGGGCAAAAGGCCAAGCAAGCCAAATCTCGCCGCAATATGCTCGAGCGTCTGGAGCGAATAGGAGCAGTTAGAGTTGAGGATACAGCAAAGTTTGATCTGCAGCAGCAAGTGGGTCATGTTGCGAATATAGTGCTTACTGTAGAGCAGCTCAGCGTGGGCTATGGTTCAAAGAAGCTGTTTAGTCGTCTGAATCTGCAAGTGCGTTGCGGTGAGGGTTTAGCAATAGTAGGCGGGAACGGTGTTGGAAAAACTACTTTGCTTAAGACTCTTGTCAACTTGCTCGAGCCGCTTGAAGGTAGTGTCCGATGGGCGAAAAATGTCCGTATAGGATACTATGACCAATTAATGGCGGATCTGGATCTTAACGAGCGGCTTATAGACGAGCTGCGCAAGCTGGATCCGTATGCTGAGGAGCAGAAGTTACGATCTTTTCTAGCTAGGTTTAACTTTTGTGGAGAAGAGGTTTATAAGAAGATAGCTGATTTAAGTGGTGGCGAGCGCAGCAGGTTTGCCCTTGCTAGGATTGTTTACTCTAAAGCAAACGTGTTAGTGCTTGATGAGCCGACTAATCATCTAGATGTGTATTCCAGAAAGGCATTAGAGGAAGCCTTAGGGAATTTTCCTGGGACTATACTAGTCGTTTCACATGATCGATATTTTCTCGACCGGATTGCCTCTTCAATAGTATACTTAAACGGTTCTAGTGCGGAGGTATTCAGCGGGAACTACTCGGAGTATCTTGACTATCGTCGACGCTTGATTGAAACTACTACTGAACATGCGGAAACCAAACCTGCAAGAAAACCTCCTGCTAAAGTAGCTTCCAAGCCAAAGCTGGCTCGTAGACTTGACGAGATCGAACAGGATATTTACTGCGTGGAGAGCAGTATAGCTCAGGTTTCTTCTCTACTTGCCAGTGTAGAGACAGCTAAAGACCCGGAGCTGCTTATAAAGTTGACTCGAGAATATGCTTGTTTGAACGATCGACTAGAAGAGTTGTATAAGGAATGGGAAGCCTCTCTATAGCATCGTAGGCAGAGGAGGTTAAAAATGAAGATAGCCTGCCCTAAGTGCAAACGTGAGTATAGGTTAGACCCCACTAAAATCACCCCTAAAGGCGCCAGATTCACTTGTTGGGGGTGTCAGGCAAAGGTAGAAGTACGCCCTCCTAGTGGAGATGAGGCGGCTGCAACTGTAGTTGCAGCTACGGCTACTTTAGGCACGAAGACAGCAGAAAGGCCTGTTTCTTTGCCTGCAACTCAAGCCTCTTTGGGAGAAAAGTCTTCTTCAGTTGATGCTGTGGCAGACATTGCGCCCACTGCTAGCCTTGCTGCCGCTAAGCCTGCTGCTGAGATGCTTCATATAAAGTGTCCAAAATGTAGTAGCGAATATAGGATAGACCCGGCTAAGATACCTACTAGCGGAGGAAAATTTAGCTGTCGCAAATGTCAAGCACGAATAGAAGTTCGTCCATTAGGTAGTAGCAAAATAGCTGCTAGCGTGTCTCCTTCTGTCCTTTCAAGTCAGCCGCCTTTTGACGGTGAGACGACCATGGTAATGGGAACACCACCGAAGCCTTCTTTGCCAAAACCTCCTGAGCCAACTAGCGTTCCTCCACCAATTCCTGATACGGGAAAACCTATTGTCTTCGACCCTTTCGCTGTGGATGCTACAGCTTCCCTTCCGAGCAGGCAAGAAGGTTCTTTGAATATGGGTACTGATAGACCTATTATAGGCGAGCCTGCTTCGACTTCGACCAGTATAGACACCTCTAATGCTGCTGCTGTGGATACGTTCTCGACGACTGCTGCGAAAATGGAGCCATCAGTCCCTGCTAGAGAGACTTCTGTGCTATCTCCTTCTGTTCCTTTTTCAGAACCTGTGAGTGAAGGAGCTGAGGTTGGCATCAGTGAACTGACACGTTCGGCGTCACAGACCACTAAATTAGCTACTGATGTTGTTGCAAAAGCTTCTGCTTTATCGGGGGTCGGAGGGGAACAACTAACAGCAGCTTCACCGCCAATGGGCGGAGTAAAGACCACCAAGCTCGACAGTCAATCTATACAAAATCTTCTAGAAGAAGCTAAGAAGCAGGAAAAACTTGCTCAGCCAGAAACTGTAGCACCTCCATCCCAACCAGAAGCTGCCGAGCAACCAGTCCCTGTAGCTAAGCCTCCTTCGACTGAAAATGAACCTGCGCAGACAGTGACCAGGCCACCGCTTACCGGGAAAACTGGCGAACTGGCAACTGCCAAAGCCAACCAATCCCAGCTCTCTAGTCAGGAGGCTATCTCAGAGCAGCCTAGGATAGTTTATCACTCTTCCATGGAGGAAGGACGTAGGCAGAAAAGTAGAGCACGTGTGGCTATATATGGTAGCTTTTTGGGTATATTAGCAGCTGCTTTAGTAATCAGTCTGTACCTTTACTATTTCAGGCCCCCTCAGCAGCTATCTGCGAGGGTAGCTCTGACTGAGCAAAAGCAGCCTCTCATGACGGTACAGACTGGCGAAGTAGGTCCTGTAGGCACTGGGCTGTCTGGCCCTGTGGATGATAAAGCTAGTCCTGAGGGTGCTGTTTCAGACGATGCTGTTTCAAAACAGAGTGTGGACGAGCAGCCTAAAACCGAAACACCTGCTGTTGACCAGACCAGCTCGGATATCACTAAGCCAGTGGCTAAACAGTCTACTGAGTCATCTCCCAAATCAGTAGCCAATCAACAGTCTACTAAGTCAGATATCAAACCGGTGAACTCCCAAACACAACCTTCGGTTACTGGATCGGCACAACCTATAACTGGGGGTAAGTTTGCTGTACAGGTTGGGGCCTCTCCTAACGAAGCTGAGGCGAATATCCTTAGGGATAAGTTGCAGAAAATGGGCTTTCCTGCATATGTTGTTCGCGCTGATCTAGGCCCGAAGGGAATTTGGTATCGGGTTCGGGTAGGGGGTTTTGAGTCTGATGCGGATGCTCGCAAAGTTATGACGGAGCTGAAGGCAAAAGGTATAGATTGCTTCCTAGCGAGAAATTGAGATGAAATTGCTTGTCCTGGTTCTCGCGCTAGCGCTTCCGATATCGCTCAAAGCTGATACTATTTATTTGAAAGACGGCCGTAAGATCAAGTGCGATGCTGCTAGACAGGAAGGTAAATTGCTACGCTATTGGATAGGCGATGTTGCTTTGTCAGTACCTATCGAACGTGTTGAAAAGATTGCTCGTGATGATGATCGAGGTGAGGAACTTAAGTCGACTAGGGATGTAACTCAGCTTCCCAGTGTTATATCTGGCTTATCGGTCGTTAGTATTAGTGTAGATGATGCAGAACTTAGGCGGCTTGAAGAGGGTGTTAGAGCTGCTCCTGGTAACGTCGAGCTGCGACGTCGGCTTGTTCGAGCGCTTGTCGATACCGGATACTTGCGGCATCAAAGCGGTGAGTTTGTAAAGGCCAAAGATTTGTTACTGCAAGCTCTAGCGTGGGACAATAGGGACGTTGCGGCGCTGGTGCTTCTGGCTGATATCTGTCTTAGAGATGGGCGCTATTCTGAATCGCTTGAGTATGCCACCCGAGCAACAACTATAGATCCTCAGAATCAAATAGCATTGTATCAAAAAGGAGCTGCAAATTATGCGCTCGATAAGCTGGAGGCTGCTTTAACGGCTTGGCGCTCGGCACTGAAACTTGCTCCAAATCCCGCTATCGCTGCTCTAATATCGAAGGTTGAGAAGGAACTCTCGCTAAATAAAGAGTTTACTAGCAGGCATAACCGTTTCTTTGTTGTCAGCTTTGAAGGAAATGTCGAGCCCTGGATGCAATCGGAACTGCTAAGCAAGCTAGATGATAGTTATGTTCTGCTTAGTCGCCGCTTTGGGTATGTACCCAGTGAAAAAATAAGTGTTATCTTCTACACCCGACAGGCGTTCTTCGATATAACGCGTGCTCCAAGCTGGGCAGGTGCCCTCAATGATGGCAAGATACGTGTGCCTGTAGGCGGTTTAATTGGTGTGAGCGACGAACTCTCCCGAACGCTGATTCACGAGCTAGTTCATTCTTTCGTTCATTTTAAGTCAAAGGGACGTTGTCCGACTTGGCTCAATGAAGGACTAGCACAGCTGCTCGAAGGCCGCAGTCCTGATATAGTTTGGCTGGCTTCGTTGCAATCATTGCCTAAATTGAGCACTCTATCGACTGCCTTTACTGGCCTTAGCTCAGTGGAGGCTCGCATAGCATACGCCTACTCTCTGGCTGCTGTAGAAGTGCTTGCTGAAAAAGGGCTGGCTGTAGTAGTTGCTATATTAGAAGATCTTGCTCGTAACTACGACGTAGAAACGGCGCTTTCTAGGAATACTAAGTTTGATAGCTTACAAGCGCTTGAACGCGAAGTAGCTAGCAGGTTGGGGAAATGATGTCGAAGGAAATTGTAGAGCGTCTTCAAAAACGTCTTTACCGTAGGATGGGTCAAGCTATAGAAGACTACAACATGATAAGCGAAGGTGATCGCGTCATGGTCTGCGTCAGCGGTGGTAAGGATAGCTTCACCTTGCTTACGCTTCTACGTCACTTACAGAAGCGAGCGCCTGTAAGGTTTGAACTTTTGGCGGTCAATCTTGATCAAAAACAACCGGGTTTTCCTAAGGCTGTTCTTGCTGAATATTTGTCTGGTCTAGGAATACCTTATCGCATCATCGAGCGGGATACTTATTCTGTAGTTAAAAGGCTAGTACCTGAAGGTGAAACCATGTGCTCGCTCTGTTCGCGGTTGCGTCGAGGTATACTCTACAGGACGGCTCAAGAGGAAGGTTGCAATAAGATAGCTCTCGGTCATCATGCTGACGATATATTGGAGACGTTCTTACTCAATTTTCTTTTCGTGGGCACGTTGAAAGCAATGCCAGCTGCACTACGTAGTGATGATGGGCGAAACATGGTAATCCGTCCGTTGGCGTATTGCCGCGAGGCCGATATAGCGGCCTTTGCTGCGACTCAGAACTTTCCGATAATACCCTGCGATTTGTGTGGTTCGCAGGAAAACCTCAAACGTAAGCGCGTAAAGCGCTTGATAGCGGAGCTTGAACAGGAATTTCCTCGCTCGTGGAACTCTATGTTCTCTGCTCTTGGTCGAGTCATCCCTTCGCATCTGATGGACCACAAACTCTATGACTTCAAAAGACTTGCCGTAGAGACTGGTGATATAGAGACCGAACTCGACTCCGTTTTCTCTCCAGACATTGGCCAATTCGTACGATTGTAGCTCGCAGCAAGCGGTAACAGCTTGCTATGCTTTATTTATCGAGCAAGAGAGGGCTCGAATCCTAGGAATACTGGCTCTGGCTGCAGAATTATGCCGAAAGTCTGCTCGACTTTATCTTGGATCTCTTTCATTAGAGCTATTATTTCTGCTGCGGTAGCCCCTCCTAGATTGACTATAGCTAGGGCGTGATTACTTGATATGGCTGCTCTAGAGCGCCTATAACCCTTTTTGAAACCTGCTTGTTCGATAAGCCATGCTGCGGGAAGCTTTACGGCAGAGCCCAAGGGATATGTAGGCAGGTTTGGGTATCGATGTCTTAGTGCGTCGGCAAAGCTGGCATCTACCACAGGGTTTATGAAAAATGACCCTGCACTACGGGAGTTAATATCGGTGGCATCTACAATCATGGATTTGCGTCGCCGCAGAGCTAGTACAGCAGCTCTTACCTCTTTGAGGGTGGGCTGTTGAGTTAGCTGAGCTTTAAGCTCGGGATAGGTAATCGTAGGTGTACTGTCTTTCTGTAACTTGTAAGTTACGCTGAGGACTACATATCTGTCGGTCTTTTTGAAGATGCTGCTGCGGTATTCAAAACGACATTCAGAATTCGGGAGCGTCTTTTGCTTCTGTTCGACTTTATCGTATACGCTGACGCAGGTAATAGTCTGGCAAACTTCTTGGCCGTAGGCTCCTACATTTTGAATAGGCGTAGCGCCACAGCTGCCGGGTATACCAGATAGGCATTCTATGCCTGCCCATCCGGCGTCCACACTTTGTGCTACAAGCTTGTCCCAGACTTCGCCTGCTGCAGCCGTTAGGGTTACGTACTGATCATCTTCATCGACAGTTATACCTTTCAAGGAGATTTTCAGCACTAGCCCTTCGAAGCCGTCGTCTGAAACTAAGAGGTTGCTGCCACTTCCTAGAGGGAAGAGCGGTAGATTCTGCGAACGGGCCCAGGTATAGGCTTCGAGCACCTCTTCTGTACAGGTAGCTTCAGCGAAGTATGAAGCTCGACCGCCTACTTGTAACGTGGTCAACGGTGCAAGCGGGACGTCACGCAGCACCTTCATATACTTGCCTGGAGAAGTATTCGTCAATTTGTCCCAACAGCTCGCTTACAGACTGTGAGTGAAACACTCGTTCACGGAACTGTGCGCCACCTGGTAGCCCGTGGCTAAACTGTGCGCAGAGTTGTTTGACTTTGCCTATGGCCGCTTTTTCTGTCGGCATTTCCTGAAGCATCACGTCGAAATAGTCTTTCAAGAAGAGGCGTTTATCTTCAATAGTGGGCTGGTAGGGGGTCAATCCTTGCATCATTTCCCAGGTCTGCCGAAAGATCCAAGGGTTAGCCATAGCTCCTCGGCCTATCATGACTCCATCGACCTCTGTCTCTTTCATCCTTTGTATAGCTTGTTCAGGAGTACGAACATCGCCACTTCCTACGACTGGTATCTTCACTGCTTGTTTTACACGGGCTACGATATCCCAGTCAGCTTGTCCACTATAACCTTGTACTCGCGTGCGACCGTGTAAGACTAGTTGTTCTACGCCACAAGCTTCGGCCAGCTTAGCTACCTCTATGGCATTTATCGATTTTTCATCCCACCCCATGCGGTACTTTAGCGTGAGGGGTATTTTTATAACCTTCCGCATGGCACGTAGAATCCGTTCCATCTTGGGTAAATCTCGCAGCAAGCTAGCTCCACCACCGCTACTTACCACTTTTCTTGCTGGACAACCACAATTTACATCTACTATATCTGCTCCTGCTGCTTCGGCTATTTCTGCTGCTGCAGCCATACGATCTTCATTGTGTCCGAAGAATTGGATAGAGATAGGCCGTTCTTCTTCTTCGAAATACATCATTCTGTGCGTTCGGAGGTTGTTTCTCGTTAAGCCTTCCACGCTGATAAACTCCGTGACTATCAGACCGACGCCACCGCGACGCTTAATTAGCTTGCGAAACGATGAGTCAGTTACACCGGCCATAGGAGCTAAGATTAGATTTGGCTTAATCAACACTTTTCCTACAGAGTACTCTGTCTTCATTTCCTGCTAAAAGTTCTCGTCTGTTCTGTTTTTGACTAATATAATGTTTTGTTTGCTATTTATCTACTTCACGCTGCGGGAAAGAAAGTTTCTGCGACGCTGGCGCTGGTTTTATATAAGAATGGGTTACATAGTTGATGGCAATAACCTAATGGGGCATTCTCGCTCAAGAAGGAGAGTTCTCGAGCTTTTGGGCAAGTTTGTTGATAGGACTAACGTTAAGGTGACCGTGGTTTTTGACGGTGCCGCGGACGAACTCTGTCCTGAAGGCTCACAATGGCGAGGTGTGACGGTTTGCTACAGCAAGTTTGGTTCTGATGCAGACAGTCGGATAGTGCAGCTTGTTGAAGCTAGCCCGAAGGGAGAGCTCGTGGTTGTAGTGACATCCGATAGGGAGCTAGGTTGTAGGGTGCGTTCTCTAGGAGCGAGGATAGTTTCCGTGGCGAGGTTTTTGAAGAAGCTGAACGAGACTGACTTTGAGCGTAACGATAAACCTGAATATGATGGGCAACTGCATGCTTGGTTGCGGTATTTCGGTTATGAAGGACCTGAAGCGGATTAGCTGTACGAGAGGAACCTTGTAGCTTTACTAACGTTGATAAAATGGTAAATGGAACTTTCTCCGTGCCCTTCGGGCGGAGATCTATGGAGGATACAAATGTCAACTTTACTCAAGAAAGTAGGTGCTTTAGGGGTTATGCTTTTAGGCGCGTTCACTATTTATGCTGTTCAACCCAATTTGCCTGAGCAACCAAAAGTCAAGTTGCCAAAGGGTGTAAAATACGTGACTTCTGCTGAAGGCATAAATGAATATCTTTTAGACAATGGGCTTAGAGTGCTGCTGGTGCCTGACCAATCTAAACAAACGATTACCGTCAATATTACGTATCTTGTTGGTTCCCGTCATGAAGGTTATGGCGAAACTGGTATGGCACACTTGTTAGAGCATCTTGTGTTCAAAGGAACACCTAGACATCCGAATATTCCGCAGGAGCTTACTGCTCATGGTGCTCGTCCTAACGGTACTACCTGGTATGACCGAACAAATTACTTTGAGACTTTCCAGGCGACAGAAGAGAATCTCGATTGGGCGTTAGATCTAGAAGCTGATCGAATGGTCAATTCGTTTATAAGGAAAGAGGACTTAGATAGCGAAATGACCGTAGTACGTAATGAGCTTGAGGCTGGCGAGAATGATCCAAGCGGTATCTTGATGGAACGCACTTTGTCTACAGCGTTTCTTTGGCATAATTATGGCAAGTCTACCATAGGCGCAAAATCTGACCTCGAGAATGTGCCTATAGAGAGGCTACAGGCATTCTACAAAAAGTACTACCAGCCAGATAATGCTATTCTTATCGTTGCTGGCAAGTTCGATGAAGAGAAAGCTCTCGAAAAGATACAAAAATACTTTGGTGCGATACCTCGTCCTGAAAGGAAACTGATACCGACTTACACGCTTGATCCTACACAAGACGGCGAGCGGATGGTGACGCTGCGGCGAGTGGGTGATACGCAGAATATCTGCGTGGTCTACCACATACCAGCAGCAGCGCATCCTGACTATATCCCGGTAGATATTCTAACAAGTGTGCTTGGGGCTGTACCAAACGGACGGTTACATAGAGAACTCGTCGAGACTAAGAAAGCTACAAGGAGCTGGGGCTTCAGTTTTTCATTGCGTGAGCCTGGCGTAGCTGTTTTCGGGGCAGAGCTCCTCAAAGAAGCTTCGATTGATTCGGTTAAGGACGCTATGCTGGATATCATAGAAAACATCCCGAAAAAACCTGTGACTGCTGAGGAAGTTGAACGGGTAAAAACTGAAGAGCTAAAAAACATAGAGCTGCTGCTGAATGACAGCCAAAGATTGGCTCTGCAGCTTAGCGAATTTGCGGCTATGGGTGATTGGCGGTTGCTCTTCTTGCAGCGTGAACGAGTCAAGAAAGTCACAGCCGAAGATGTAAACCGAGTAGCAGCTCGGTACCTGAAGTCTTCAAATAGGACTCTGGGGTTATTTATCCCGACTCAGAATCCTGATAGGGCAGAAATACCTGAGACTCCCTCGATGGCTGAGCTTTTCAAGGACTTCAAGATAACTTCTACCATAGCTGAAGGTGAGATATTTGAACCATCTCCAGAAAATATAGAGTCTCGTATCAAAAGGTCTACTTTATCGAATGGAATGAAAGTTGCCCTACTTCCCAAAAAGACTAGGGGGAGTACTGTGTTCGTTAGTATAGCGCTCCACTTTGGAGATGAAAAATCGTTGACTAACCTTGCTACAGTGGCAGATCTAACTGGCGACATGCTAATGCGCGGTACTAAGAAGAGAAGCCGCAATAAGATTAAGGAAGATCTGGATAGGATGAAAGCGACGGCCTCCATCTTCGGCTCACCTACTCAAGCTGTTGGCTCGATTGAGACGACTAAGGAAAATCTGGTCGAGGTGATAAAACTCGTTGCTGAGGTACTCAGAGAGCCTTCTTTCCCGGCAGACCAGTTTGAACAACTCAAACAGGAGCGTAAGGCCACTTTGGAATCCCAGCGTAGCGAACCACAGTTTGTAGCTATAAACGAATTCCAGCGCTACATTAACCCTTATCCTAAAGGTGATGTTCGCTACACGGCTACTATAGACGAGTCTTTGGAGATGCTAGAGTCTGCCAAGTTGGAAGACATCAGGAGTTTTTATGAGAACTTCTATGGTGCAAACAATGCAGAAATAGCTGTAATTGGCGACTTTGATGAAGCGGAAATCAGCAAGCTGCTCGAAGAGCTCTTCGGCGATTGGAAGAGTGCTAAACCTTATAAGCGTGTTTCACAGACTTATCAAGATATTAAGCCAGAGAATAAGTCCTTCGAAACTCCTGATAAAGCGAATGCTTTCTTCATAGCTGGTATGCAAATAAAGCTCCGAGACGATAATCCTGACTATCCTGCGTTAGTGATAGGTAATCAAATTCTCGGTGGCGGATTTTTGAATTCTCGTTTAGCTACTAGAATCCGACAAAAGGAAGGCATAAGTTACGGCGTAGGATCTCAGTTACAAGCTTCGTCGTTTGATGAAAGCGGGATCTTCGTATGCTTTGCTATTTATGCTCCGCAGAATGTCTCTCGTTTGGAGGCAGCCTTCAAGGAGGAGATGGAGAAGATCCTCAAAGAAGGTGTTACCGAACAGGAGTTGAAAGATGCTATAAGGGGCTATCTGCAATCGCAACAAGTAAGTCGCTCTCAAGATAGAGAGCTAGCACGGAGCGTGTCAAGTCATCTCTACATTGGTAGGACTTTCCGCTGGAATGCCGACTTCGAAAAGAAGGTTTCTGAGCTCACTGTAGAACAGGTAAACGCTGCACTGCGTAAATACCTTGATCCTGCCAAAATAACAATCTTCAAAGCAGGCGATTTTGCTAAAAAATAGTCATCTTCACCACAGAGGCCCTATAGTCTCTGTGGCCCTTTTCAACCAGCATTAAAATTTCCCAACTTTTTCTTTGTTCTCTCCGTCAGATTAAACAGACTGGCTCGTAAGGTTTTTTAAGGAGGAGCAAATATGAAAAAATTTTTTGTACTTTCTGTAATAATGCTTATAAGCATCGGCTCCCTGTCATCTGCTGCCATCACTACTGCTGTAAGAAGTGATTCTTGTCATTGGCAGCGAGGCCAAAACCGGTTTCATCGTAGACCTGCTTTGAGCCTACTTAAGTTGGGTAGAAAACTAGATTTGACCGATGAGCAGCGCAGCGAGATCAGGAGGATTCTTGAGCAAGAGCGCGAAACACTAAGGCCGCTAAATCAGAAGCTAAAAGAACGGAGAAGAACTTTTCATGAGTCGTCCATACCAGGCATTTTTGATGAAGCAAAGGCACGCGCTTTTGCAGATGAACAGAGCAAAATACTTTCTGAGCTGATAGTTGCCCGCGAACGCTTAAAAGCTAAACTCTACAACATACTTACTTCAGAACAGCAGCAAAAACTAGAGCAGATAAGGAGGGAAAGACGCGGACTTTACCACAAGAACTGAAGCTCCTATTCGCTTGGCTCCCTCTCTGAAGAGGAAGAGGGAGTTTCCATTTTCTCCTAGACCTTGCGAAGCTTCTTTATAGCTTTTTTTATCTGTTTTTCTATACCTTCAGCTTCCCCTCTATCTTGACGCATCCCGCAATGGCTGACGTTGTTACGTAAGTCTGAGATTTCGTTCCACAATGAGGCTATTTCTTTTGCCTGAGGAAGGTTTGAAAAGGCTTCGTATAGTTTTTCATCGCAGGGTATATTTGTATCGCTGCCAGTTTTTTTATTCCGCTGTTCGATAGCAAAACGATTTACTACTTTCTCTACTTTTCCCCTCTCTTTAACTTCGTCAGAGGGAATGTTGGTAAGTTCGCAAGCCAAAGACACAATCCACTCGCGAGCAAGCGCTATAGCTTGTACTAAGTGTCCGTGCTCTTCGTACCAAAAGATAAGGCGGCGTTGAGCTTCAAGTGGTGAGGGGACTACCAGTTCGTCATATTTCTGTTTGACTTTTGTCAGAAGTACGGTGAAAGGCTTTGCCCAAACGGCTGTTTCCTCTTTTACTTCTTCTAGATTCTTTTCGAGAAGTTCGGCAGGAGACTTGATTTCAAGTGGTCGCATTAAACGCAGACAACGGGATAGATTTTCTAATGTATTAGCTAGCCTTTCCATCTTCCTAGGTGAGTTCTCCGAAGTGCCTTTGCGCTCTCTCCAAGCTTTGTTCTTTAGTTTACTAAGTATGTTAGCAAGCTCTATGGAATCACCATATTTAATGAATATGTCTGTAGCGGTTACCCAGTTAAGCATCTCTGCAAACGGCGATAGGTCGAAGGTAGGTACAATTTCTCCTTCCTTTGCCTCGAAGGCACCATAAAGTATGCCTTTTACCTCGATTGATTTAGCAACGCGCAAGAATTCCGAAGCGAGTAGCACAAAGATAGGTATCGATCTAAAGGAATGCGTTATGTCAAAGTATACCTCATCTCTTTCGTTTAGCTTGCTGACCAACAATTCGAAAATCTTCCAAAGCTCGTCTTCATTCTTTCCGGGAGGGATATCTACAAGTTGAAGATGGTATTTGGTAAGCGTTTGGATGAGTTTGTTCCCGTTTTTGTCTTTTGCTTCTTTGGTAGCAAAGACTAATATCTCGTCTGGAGAACAATACTCGGCAGCGGCTTCTACGAAAAATCGTGTTTTGACACTCTGGTCACTTAAAGGTAGCTTGTAGGTCGTTTCTTCATATTTATTTATTCCTAAGAACGAGATTAGTTTCTTCTTCATGAGATATGCCTCCTTCAGAGGAGGACGAATATACATCCTTGAGAATCAATCAAAATTATCTTTGCCAGAAAGCTAGTCTGCTTTCTGGCAGAGCCAACGTCTTTTCCGATTTAGCATTTCAGTCGGTAGAAAGCTCTTGCAAGAGTTCCTTGTCTAACTGGTAAGCGGTTAGACTCTTACTGCTACTGCTTTTGCTTTTTCAACATTTCTTTTTCTTTCTCTATTTCACGTCTTGCCTCGATATCTTTCTGACGGTCGAAGTATATCTTACCATCTACTAAGGTTTTCTGTACGACAGCATAGATCGAGAGAGGGTGCTTGTCATAGATGACGAGATCGGCATCCTTACCTACTTCGATAGATCCTACTCGTCGGTCTATACCTAGCTGCTTTGCAGGGTTGATGGTGATCAGTTTAAGTGCTTCGGTCTCAGAAAGTCCGCCGTACTTGATCGCTTTAGCTGCTTCTAGATTAAGATACCGAGCTTCTTGAGCGCTGTCTGAATTGATAGATACCAGTACACCGTATTCATGCATGACCGCTGCATTGTGAGGAATAGCATCATAGGCTTCTATTTTAAATGCCCACCAGTCAGAGAAAGTAGATGCTCCAGCGCCGTGGGCAGCTATTTCGCGGGCCACTTTGTAACCTTCTAGAACGTGCTGAAATGTAGCTATTTTAAACCCAAATTCTTCGGCTAAGCGGATAAGCATTAAGATTTCATCGGCCCGGTAGCAGTGGGCGTGTACCAGCCGCTTACCTTCGAGTACTTCAACTAGTGGTTCTAGAGCCAGATCGCGCTTTGGTTCGAGTACCTTTTCTCCTGCTGCTTTGCGCTGTCGGTACTGCTGCCAAGTCTGCTGGTACTTGCGAGCATCAACGAAGGCCTGTCTGATGACATCTTCGACGCCCATTCGCGTAGCAGGATAACGACGTGGCGAACTACTAGGCGGCGGAAAGTTCGATCGCTTTGGATTCTCGCCGAGAGCAAACTTAATGCCTGGCGGTGCTCCCTCAAAAAGTAGTTCTTTTGCCTGCTTGCCCCAGCGTAGCTTTATTACTGCATTCTTTCCGCCTATAGGATTAGCGCTGCCATGTAGGATGTTTGCAGTAGTTACTCCTCCAGCAAGATTTCGGTAGATGTCTATGTCGTCGGGATCTATTACGTCTTCTATACCGGCCATGGAGGTCACGCTGAGCGTGCCTTCATTGACTCCTCCAGTGATAGCTATGTGAGAATGACAGTCAACGATTCCAGGCATGACGTACATGCCGGCTGCATCTATTACTTGCGCACCAGGTGGCTCTTTTACGTTGCCTATTTCTGCTATCTTGCCGTCGCGAATAAGAATAGAGCCTTTTTCTATCGTACCGCTAGTGATGGTCAAGATGGTGGCGTTACGAATTACTATTTCTTCCTGCGCTAAGACTCGCCCTGTAACTACTAACACTACAAGCAGTATGAGCCTCATCTCTCTACCTCTGGTCGTCTTCCTGTAAATTCTGAAGTCAGGTCTCCGAAATTGATGGTACCTTTCAGTTCTTTGTTATCTACTTTTCCATAAAAGGATATGGTCAGGCTACGCTGACCGGAGCTGAGATTTGCCTTGATACTGAAACTAGTCCCGCTTACCTGGCCTTCATCGATAGGTATAGTGCCCATGTGGCTAGATATAGTGCCTGAAAGTGTTCCGTCTGGAGCCATTTTTAGATCTAAAGTAACGTCTTGCTGACCTTGTGGTGTGTTTAGCGTGAGCGTCCATTTTCCGCTTAGGTCGACTTCGGGTGGCTGTTTGGACTTTTGGGCTTCTCTTATTTCAAACTTGCGTCCATCGACAAAGACCATTTTTACTTTTGTCTTCTCATCGAACAATTCTCCGTCAGTGACTACAAGGTTGGCTATCTTGCCGACCTCTATGCTGCCAAGTTGGCTGGCAACACCAAAGATTTCTGCAGGCCAGATAGTTAGTGCGTTTATACCGTCTTCTGGACGTAGCCCGGCGTCTATAGCTTTTTTGACTTTCTTTAGGGCTTCTTTTGGACTGAGCCCTCCACTGTAGAAGGCAAACTTCACTCCGGCTTTTGCAAGTGCTGCGGGTGTGCTTGGTGCGAAAGCCCGTAGCCGCAATATACGCAGTGGTTCATCTGCTTCAGGATCGGCGTTAGGATTTTTTTCAGGCCATTTCAAGTTTACAATTGCTGGGCATTTACAGGCGGCAAGCTCGTTTGCTACCTCATACCCTTGCTGTGCGCCGACTATTATTGGTTTTATCTTGAACTCCTGAGCAAGGGTTATTATTCTACGGATCTCAGAAGCACTACTTGCTATGAGTGTCACAGGTAATCCTGCCTCTAGAATCTCTGCTAGTTCGGCTGCAGCAGGATCATACTCAGGTCGCTTTAATCCCTGTGGAGCTACTTCGTAAGCTGCTCTTACTTTGCTGTAGCGTCGGCTGTCAAGTAGTAATTGCCTAACATACGCTATGATGCCCATCAGTGAACTAGGAAAGGTGCCGAAGCCACCTGTTGATTGAAAGCTCAGATGAAGTGCGACCTTTGGCTTCACCACTGCTTTGGCTGCTTCCTCGCCTGATAGATTTATGAGCGAGCTTTGACCAGCCACTATGCCTTTCTGTGGTACAGAGAGTATCGCAGTAAACCCACTTTGCCGCCAAGTTTCTATCCGCTTGTCTTCAGATTTGAATACGGTTGCTGCTATGAGCCATGGCGTAGTAGCCGGTCGTTGTTCCGGTCCTTGAACAAATTGTTGCTGCTTGGCACCATCGATTGAGACATCCTGAATGCCTATGTCAGTAAAGGCGTCAATTAATCCGGGGTAGACTACTAAGCCTTTGCCATCTATTACCATTGCTTCAGCAGGTATGGCTACTTTGCTGCCGACGGCGGAAATCAAGCCGTCGGAAATAACCACCGTGGCAGGCTCTAAAACCTTTCCGCCGGTAACAACTACTTTCACATTAGTAATCGCATAACTCGTCGGAGGTTGCTGAGCAGCGGTATTTATAGCTATGATCAGGCATAAAACTGTGGGCCAAAAGCTTTTCATACTCCTTCATCTTTTATCAAAGTGCAGTACAACTGAGTGCACTTGAGTGTCAGCAGCGCTTGTTTAATGTTCTAACTTGGCTTTCCAGAGCTTGTGGACTTTACTCCGTTTTAGAGAAGAGACCCTGTGGCTTTGTCGACTATGTATTAAGAAGCAAAATCGCTAGTATCGCCAAGTAGCTGGAAATCCTTGCTCATTTCTTTGATGAAATCCTTCATCGAAGTAAACTCATGTCTAAGTTGACTATAGAAGCGCAAGAAACCTTCTTTGTAGTTCTGTGTTTCGCCATCGGTCACACTGACAGTAGAAAGCATGGTTTCGCCTGAGTGTAGAAGTATCGAGACAGTATCTATCTGCAGGGTAAATGCGTTGAGCAGCTCTGAGAAGATGAGTACAGCTTTTTGTCCTTCCTCATCTACCTCAGCTAGCTGCCGCTGTAAAGTAAGGTTCTTCAGTGCAGTCTCTATGTTCAGGACCTCGTGGATGCTGTTTTCGAAGGATTTTTCTAAAGCTTCCATCTCTTCGTAGTGGCTAGGTACAGCGGTAGCTGGAGATGGAGTAGCGGCTGCCTGAAAGAGGTCAAGTGCTCGTTGTAGATAGATAAGTATCTCGGTTTGCACTCTAGAGAACCGTTCCAGCAGTTCGGTTATTTCCTCTATTTTGGCTGCAATTATTTCCTCGTGATCCGACATAGGCTATGATGCACTTCTAGAGAGCAAGAATTCGACTAGAGTTTTAACGCCGTAACCAGTGGGCCCTTTAGCCATTTCTGGGCGATGTTCTTCTAACCAAGCCGTACCGGCTATGTCTAAATGTACCCACGGTGTCGTGTCTACGAATTCTTTCAGAAAAGCTGCTGCCGTGATGGAGCCTGCTCCGCGACCACCGAGATTTTTTATGTCGGCTATATCACTTTTGATCATTTCTGAATAGTCTTCATCAAGTGGCATTGGCCACATTTTCTCGCCGGCACGCTTGCTAGCTTCGAGGATTTCGCGCTTAAGATCATCGTCGTTCGAGTATAGGGCTGCACGTAGAGTTCCCAGAGCCACTACGCAAGCTCCGGTCAGAGTAGCTAGATCGATGATGCAGCAAGGTTTGTACTTGTTGGCGTAATGAATGGCGTCGGCAAGTATAAGTCTACCTTCGGCATCAGTGTCGATTACTTCTATCGTCTTTCCTGAAGCTGCTCGTAGTACGTCACCTGGTTTGTAGGAACTACCCGAAGGCAGGTTTTCCACTGCAGGTATGATGCCTAGTACGTTTATCTTTGGGCGTAGTTTGGCAACAGCAAGCATAGTGCCGGCAACTGTCGCAGCACCTGCCATGTCCATTTTCATTTCCCACATTGCGTCGCGAGGCTTGATGCACAGCCCTCCGGAATCAAAAGTGACGCCTTTGCCGACTATGGCCACGGGAGCTACTGAATCCTCTGTGCCTTTGTATCTTATGACCATAAGTTGAGCAGGTTGTTCTGACCCACGAGCCACGGCCAGTAGCGCTTCCATCTTCATTTCCTTAAGCTGCTCTTCACCGTAGCACTCAAACTCTAGTCCGTTTTCAACAGCCATTGCCTGTACGCGTCGAGAAAATTCTACGGGATTTAGTGTACTGCCAGGTTCGACACAAAGCTCGCGGGCGAAGTTAACCGCTTCGGCTACTATTTTACCGCGCTCTATGGCAGTAGAAGCAGCTAGATCATCTAAATACGACTCAACAAGATGAATGTACACAGCTGTAGGAATAAACTTCTCTTCCTTCTTCTTGTACTTGTCATGGTCTACGGGAGCCATTTCTACTGCTTCTGCTATAAGTCTAACGACTTTGTCTTTTTCTAGCCGCCCATCTGGATCTCTTACTAACACGCAACACGAGGAGATGCGGTGCTTAACTATTAACCGAAGTGCCGTGGCAGCTGCCATGCCGGGAGTAGTGAAGTCATAGCTTGCTTGCTCACCTACTCCTACGAATATCCATCGCATCAGTCGTTTGCCTTCATACCTAGATAGGTACAAGGGTATTCCTTGGTCGTACGAGATTACTTCTGTACACACATGTATAGGCGCAAGTAGGTACAAGGTTTCTCCTACATTGCCGGTGATTTCTTCTGCCTCGAATAACCTATTAACCATACCCGAGGATAGAAGGTCTAACTGTTTGAAAAACCTAGTATTCGGCTTTTCTGATTTGAAAACAGGAATAACTAAGGCATCAGCCTCCACCTTACCTATTCTGAAGGTGTCTACGCTTATCTTTTCTATCCGCATGGTTTAACCTTTCAACCTAGAGATCAATGCATCGGTAAACTCTGTAGTTGTGGCTGTGCCACCTAAATCTCTGGTAAGTACCTGACCTTCTGCAAGTTGCTCTTCCAAAGCTTTATTGATACGGCTAGCAGCGTCCACTTCGTTGATATGTTCTAGCATTAGTATAGCGGACTTAATAAGTGCTGTAGGATTAGCTATGTTCTTGCCTGCTATGTCTGGTGCTGAGCCGTGCACTGCCTCGAAGATAGCTCCGTGCTCACCTATGTTTGCACCAGGAACTACTCCTAGGCCACCTACGAGGCCTGCCGCTAAATCCGAAACTATGTCACCATAGAGGTTTTCAAGTAGCAGCACGTCATATTTTTCTGGTCTCATTACCAGTTGCATGCAAGCGTTATCTACTATTATGTCGTCGCTTTGTATGTCTGGATAGTCGCGTGCTACTTGCCTAAAGCAATCTAGGAACAGCCCATCGGAGAGCTTCATAATGTTTGCTTTATGTACTGCAGTAACACGGCTGCGTCCCTTCTTGCGGGCATATTCAAAGGCAAACCTAGCTATGCGGCTACTAGCCTTTTCCGTGATTATCTTCAAGCTTTCTACTACGCCCGGCACTACTACGTGTTCAAGACCTGAATAAAGATCCTCTGTGTTTTCCCTGACTATAACAAGGTCTACGTTGTCGAACTTGGTCTTAAGGCCGGGGATATTCTTTACTGGTCTTAAATTAGCATATAGATCAAACTTCTTTCTCAAAGCCACATTTACGCTAGCAAAGCCGCTGGCTATAGGAGTACCAACCGGACCTTTGAGCGCTACTTTATTTCTGGAAATAGACTCTATAAGCGGCTGAGGTAATGGTTCCCCATATCTAGCGATAGCTTCAGCTCCTATGACAAAGCTTTCCCATTCGACGCTTACCCCAGCCGCTTCTATTACTTTGACAGCGGCAGAAGTCACTTCTGGGCCTATACCGTCACCTGGAATGAGCGTTATTCTATGCATCGGTTGCTCCTGGACAAGATATGAGAAGTGTAGATTTTATACTGAAAACAAAAATCGGCAACTACTATCTTGCTTGCCGTAGATAATTAAAGTTGTAAACTATAGTGGCTAGACAGTTAACTGGCTTACCGGCTACTGAGGCCGGCCGAAAACGTAGCTTTTTGACGGCTGCCTGAGCAGCCTCGACTAGTCCACAGCAGGCCCAGCGAAGTACTTTGATTCTTCCTATCGATCCGTCTGCCCTAAGGACAACCTCTAACTCAACACGTGCAGAATAGCTAAGCTTTTCGGCTATCGGAGTGTAAGTTGGCTTAGTGCTATCTACGATCTGGGGTGGAAGTTTATCATCCGTAGCTTCTGTGATCCGAACAGCATCTCTATCGGCAGGATCGACTTGCTCTTGAACAAACTGTTCATGAAAACTTTGCCTAAAGGAGTCAGCCAGCTTTGGTAGCTGCTGTAGAAACTTTTCAAGAACTGCAGCAGTTGCTTCGCTGCAGTTGTTGCCTTCAGCTTCAAAGAAGTAAAAATCGATGGCCTTGCCGCTCCTTGTCAGTACTGCTGCTGCTAGCAGCGTCGACTCAGTGTAAGTTTTGCCACTTCTGAATCGTTCAATGCATCCTAATCTCGCAAGCAAGTATCCATCCGTACCAAGAGCTAGACCAAGCGCTGAGGCTTCCCGCAACGAGAGGTTGAACCTGTCAGATAGTTCTAGTTTTTCAGCTATCTTTGTCGCAAACTCAGTTTCTATTAATAAGAAACCTGCTCTGTTTAGCTCGGCTTCTAAGGTGACAATCTGGCTTCTTTCAAATCCTTCGGGTAGAAGGGCTAGCTCGAGCTTCTCTTTGGCAAGTGCTTGTTGCAGAAGGAAGAAAAGGACTATCGAAGTAACTTTCATTATTCTCATTGTAGCGGTCAGTGCAGCTTTCGGGAAAGAAAGTTATACGTTTCTCGCACAGATGGCTTTTGGAGGTTAGGTCGAGTAGAGGGTTCTACTCGACCTGGTAGAGGGAGTTATCGCTTGAAAGATACGCCTAAAGAGAGCTTGCCGTCAGGATTCTTGACCTTGAGAGTGACTGTCTTGCCTTCAGGAATAGCCTTTTTGATAGTCAAAT
>JANWYG010000015.1 GCA_025057015.1 Blastocatellia bacterium | reverse complement strand
TTTGTAGCTATTTGTCGTAGGTGCGGCGAATGCTGCTATTGCTGGTGCGTGTTTGAGCAACCCGCCGATGTAGTAAAGTGCTGTCTTTGAGAGGCCTGCGTATTCATCGCCTGCAAACAGGGGTTTTTCTCCTTTCCACAGGCTCTGGTGACAGTGCATACCGCTTCCGTTGTCTCCATAGATTGGTTTCGGCATAAACGTCGCTATCTTGCCATAGATATGCGTCGTGTTACGAACCACGTACTTAAATAGCATTATGTTGTCGGCTGTATTTAGCAGGCTGGAGAATCTAAAATCTATTTCGCATTGTCCTCCGGAGGCAACTTCATGGTGATGACATTCGGCTTCTATGCCGAGTGACATTAGGTTGAGGGCTATTTCTGAGCGCAGGTCATGTAGCGAATCTATCGGAGGGGCAGGTACATACCCTTCTTTGGTACGGACTCGATAGTTATTGTCTTCGCCGCTACTGTTCCAACTGCCTTCTTTACTGTCTATCTCGTAGAAAGTAAAGTTTGGATCGTTGCGATATCGAACTTTGTCGAATACGAAGAATTCTGCTTCTGGTCCGAACATAGCTACGTCTGCTATTGCGGTTGATTGAAGATAGTTTTCGGCACGTCTAGCTACTGCGCGTGGGTCATAGACGTAGCTTTCTTTAGTTATAGGGTCAAGTATATCTGCGAACATGCACAGCGTTGGTTCTTCGAAGAAGGGATCTATCCAAAATCGACGATAGTCGGGCAGCAGAATCATATCGGATTCGCTTATTGCCGCCCAACCGCGCAAGCTCGACGCGTCAAAACCGAAGCCTTCGTTGAAAGAGTCTTCTGTGAGCTGTCCTATAGGAAAAGTAATATGATGCCATTGGCCTACTAGATCGGTGAAGCGCAAGTCCAGGAACTTTACTTGTTGGTCTACGGCGAAGCGGAGCACGGTTTTTGGATCCATTATGTCCTCCCGGAGCTCTGGGTTTTATAGAAAAGCAGTTTACACTGCTGCTGTTGTAGGTGCAACTTACCCGGGTCTGGCTTTTAGAGGCAGGCTTACTTACTAGCCTGGAATTTTGTGGTATAAAGTTAAAGTTAACTCTTATTAACTTCGCGAGTAATAATGATGCCTACTGTGCCGCTGCGATTTTTAATAGCTGCAGCTCTAATAGCCATGCTTAGGGCGATTCCTTACTTGGTAGCTCGTTATGACCAGCCGTTGGATGAGACACTAAGGTTCTTGCCTATAGGTTATAATCCCATGGATTTTGCGGCCTATCTGGCGTTTGTCAACCAGGGAGCCAGTGTAACCTTAGTAAACCCTTATACTGTGATGCCTCAAGACGGACGATTCATATTGCTTTTTCACCAGCTTTTAGGGCTATTCAAGGAAGTTACCAACATAGATAGCTTTGTGCTGCTAGAACTATCTCGTGTTCCGTTGATTTTTTTCTTTACATGGGCAGCTTGGCAATTTGTTTGTGCTGTATATAAGGATTTGCGGCTACGAACTTGGGCCATGTGGTTGTTGTTATTTTCAGGTGGGATGGATTATCTGTTCGGTTTAATTTCTTATCTGCCGGTGGCGTTTGCGCTGAACGAAAATATTCCTGTGTTAGGTCTAAACACTTTTCAATCACTGCATAATCCTCTCTGGATCTGGGCATTTGCTTTGTTGCTTTTTAGCTTGCGTTTCCTCATAGACCCAGAGAGTCACTTTGAGCTTAAAAAAGGGATTGCTGTTTTTTTGAGCTACTTACTGTTACACTTGAGTCATCCTTACACAGCGATGGCGTTGTTAGCTATTTTGACAGCGATTCCGACCCTTGCATTGATATTAAACCTAAATTTTTGCTACAGGAGATATTTAATCACGACTCTACCGGTCATATTTGGATTAGCAGTGTGTGTAGGTATATCTCTGTGGCAGACTCGTGACGCTGTATATAAAGCTACTGCCAGTGGAGTGTTTGGTAACAGTTCTTTATCAGTGTTTTTCTATCCGTTGACTCTGGGCGGTTTAGGAATAGCCGCTCTGCGAGGGTGGCGTTATTGGATAACGGGCAACCATCCCTGGGCATTGCCGATAGGGGCGTGGATACTGGTTGTCATTTTGCTACATACTTCGCCTATATTTAACGGCTATCATTTTGTTCCCTACCTACATATTCCTGTTTGCCTAGTTGCTACTGAACCTTTTGTAAGCTGGATGGATTGGATAAGAGCTCGTGTCAAAGTTATGAGGGGCTTAGTGATGATAGCTTACTTGGCGATCTTTTTCTTTTCACCTATAGCTACGACATATCAATCTGTGCTTGCTGTGTACAGGGCAAATGCAAGACCCTTGGAAACTTTTCAAGTGTTGGAGTGGCTTTCTCAAAAACCTGCTGGGCATGTTTTCTGTTCAGGTAGTTTCGGTTTGCTCGTTCCTGTCTACACTGCTCATAGAGTGGTTGTTGGGCATTGGTTTCTTAGCCCTGACTACAGGGCTAAAGATGAAAGTTATTATCGGCTTTTGGCAGCCGAAAATACCGAATTAGCTGAAGTACTTGCTAGAGATCGAATAGACTATTTGGTTATTCCAACGGCTGCGACTGAGAAAATAGAGAAGATGCTAGATGGAAGGATGCAGGAAAGGGCAGCCTTTGGCAGTACTACCGTGTTGAGGCTGCGCAGATGAGGCCATGGCTACTTCTGTATCCTATATCCCTGGTTCTGAGTTTGCGTAGTTGGACGAGCGTATTTACAGATACAGGTGTGTTTCCACGCGGCACTGATTCGTACTATCACCTGTGGCGGATCAAGTTCGTTTTAGAAAACTTTCCCGTAGTACCAGATTATGATAGGTATCTTAACTTTCCTGAAGGTGGGATAGTGCGCTGGCCGTACGGGTTTGACCTGATTTACGCTACGTTGGCCAAGATAATGTTGATAGGAAACCAGGATGAATGGGCACTTTGGGCAGTCTGCTCTTTGCTTACTTCAGTCTTATGGGCAGTTGTGCCGTGTCTGGCATATTACTGTGGCGAGCGGCTGGCTGGACGGCCTGTAGGATATGCTGTGGGACTGCTACTGGCTTTTTTTACCTGTGACTATAATAGTGTTGGCTACGTTGACCATCATTATATGGAAGCTTTGTGGACAGCAGCATACCTATTGTGCTATCTGAATGCGATATTTCATAAGCGTTATGTTTTGTGGTCGATGCTGGCTGGAGCGGCTTTTACCTGTGGTCTGCTGTGTACTACTACGTTGCCGTTGATGCTGGTCTTACACTTTATCTCGGCGGCGATGGTGGCTTTTCTGCTAAAGGAAGCTCGAATACAGATTATCAGGATAAACAGTCTTCTTAGTTTAAGCATAGTAGTTACGTTGCTATTGTTTGCAGTGACTCGCTTTTTCGAAAAGCATGGCCCTAATCCTGCGTTAACTACAAGCTGGCTAGTAACTTGGCTAGTAGCTGGGGCCTGTGTTCTATTTAGGGTTGCTTTAAAAGACAGGCCGAGCTTGGCGCAAGTGACAGTGCTAATCATAGCTATAGTCTTTTTTCCGTTAGTAGATTGGAAGGAAGTTTTAGGCTTTGCTGTGTATGGTGTACTGCATGTAAACAGAGTGGATCCTTGGCTAGCGTCTATTCAAGAAAGTCAGTCTATGCTGTTTGTTGGGCTCGACTTTGTTGTAAGAGTCTATTCCTGGCTTTGGGTGTTCTGGCCAGTCCTAGTAGGTTATGCACTTTGGATAGCTTGGCGTAGGTCTGACGCAGGTATGCTGTCGTGTGTGATACTTGGATTGCTTGCCACGCCAGCTGCAGTTCTACAGATGAAATTCTTGCTTTTTATAGCTGTGCCGTATGTATTAGTAACGGCGGTTGTGATGAAGGAATTTTTTTCGCTTGTTTGGTCTAAGGCGGAACTTGGTAACGTTTGGTTTAGGCTATTTAGAATAGCGTTGCTAGTGGCTTTGCCTATAGCGTTTTGGCCGATGATATCAAAGCTCACCGTGAAAGCGAGTGTGGTAGTTCCTGATGGAAGATTTCAAGCACTATATCCTACTATACGGTGGATAAATAACAACACGCCTAGAACCTCTAGATACGGTGATGCCACGACTGATTATGCTATAGCTGCACACTGGGGTATTGGTCATTGGATGGTGGCGATAGGGCAACGGCCGGTCATAGGGTCTCCTCTTGGAGGGCCTGAGGTGAACTTGCGAGAGTCTATAAGAAAGGGCTCGGAAATGCTGTTTCTACCGCCTGTCGAGGCTGAGCGGCTAATCCGTCACAGACGTGCAAGGTATGTCCTAGTGTCTTTGCAGCCGCTTACAACTACACTGAGGCTTGCATATTGGGACTGTTTTTCTGGTAGGTTCCTTGTTGATCTGAGCAAATACGACGAGCAGCAGCTACTAAATCAGAGTCTGTTTATGGCGCTGTTTAATGATGGACTGCCTTCGGGTACCGCTGAGGATAAGGCCGCTTTGCGACACTTTCGGCTTGTGCATGAGAGTCCTGAGGGCTTGTTTTATCCAGGTACGGACAAACCTTTTGCTATGTTGTTCGAGCATGTCGAAGGTGCCGTTTTAACAGGGTTAGCTGCTGCGGGCAGTACGGTCAGTATCTCGGTTGAAGTAGAGACCCCTCGTCGTAAATTTGTCTACAGAGACTCTGTGCAGGCAGATACCTCAGGACGCTTTGTCGTAACCGTCCCTTATGCTACTGGACAGCATAAGTATTCTGAGGTCAAGGCCGGAAGATATTTAGTGAGAAGTAATAACGCAACTGCTATGGTAACTGTTACTGATGACCAAGTGCGTAGTGGAGAGACGGTTGTCGTTTGGTAGCATTTTGCTTTTTAAGTTGTGGTCGAGCTTTCTAAGGTTAATATAGTGGTGAACTGGGTATGCCTGAGGAATACGGATTGTTGTCTGTAGTAATGCCAGTATATAACGAAGAGGCAACCGTGGAGGAGATTATAAGGCGTGTACGTGCGGTCGATATATCTCCATTGCAGATGGAATTAATAGTGGTAAATGACGCTTCACAAGACAGAACCCCGGAGATAATAGATCGCCTTGCCAAGACTGATCCCTGTATTCGAGTCTTTCATCAGCAAAAGAATCAAGGCAAGGGTGCTGCACTTGCTAGAGGATTCGCTGAAGCGAGAGGTGACATAATCATCATTCAGGATGCTGACTTGGAGTACGATCCAAACGAGTACGGTATCTTACTTGAACCTATTTTGTCTGGTAAGGCTGATGTGGTCTTTGGATCGCGATTTCTTACTGGTAAAGCTCACCGCGTGCTCTATTTTTGGCACTATTTCTTTAATAAGCTGCTTACACTTATGTCTAATATGCTAACCGATCTTAATCTGAGCGATATGGAAACTTGTTACAAAGTCTTTCGTGCAGAGGTGCTGAAGAAGATAAAGATACGTGAAAAACGTTTTGGTGTAGAACCAGAACTTACTATGAAAGTGGCAAAGATAAGGCCTGCAGTTAGGATATATGAAGTAGGAATTTCTTACTACGGCAGAACTTATGAAGAGGGTAAGAAGATTGGGTGGAAAGATGGTGTGCGAGCTATATGGTGCATGATTAAATATAGGTTAGTAGACTGATGCGCAGAACTTCTCATGGTCAGCAGAAGTTGGCTCTACTTGAACCTTTACTTGCGAGTTTGAGATATAGACACTCTTTCAGGTTGATCAAAGAGATGCTTGCTAGCGGGGAGCAAGTAGAGGGTTTTGACATAGGTTGTGGGTTTAAGGGTGATTTTGTCGCAAAAGCAAACCTTCTTGAAGGGGTGAATTTTCGAGGGGGAGACCTTGAAGTAGACGATCGGCCAGAGCTGTTTCGGTTTGACTTATCTAATCCAGGCACGCTGCCGTTTAGTCCGAATCTGGTTACTTTACATGCTGTGTTGGAGCATATCTATGATCCGGTGGCGGTAGTTCGATATGTGCACTCGATATTGAGGCCGGGTGGCTACTTTTTGCTTACAGCGCCGTCTCCTGCAGCCAAACCTATTTTGGAATTGCTAGCTTTCCGTCTGGGACTTATCTGTCGTACTGAGATAGAGGACCATAAACAGTATTTTGATCGCAAGTTGCTTCTCAAACTACTTGGCAAACCCTCTGGTCCTTTTGATGAAGTCAAACATACTTACTTTCAACTCGGCCTTAATAACCTTGCCATCTGCCGAAAACTCTGATTGCGAGTTTCTTACTGTCGCCTTATTGTGACATGTGTAACATTCGTTTAAGTTGAATGTTTGTGTTCGTTAAATGTACGCAGCCCATAGCTCTAAAACTTTTCAATAAGAAGACGTTCAGAGATGTAGATCAAATTCTAATTCTCTACCTGGGCAGAATAAATGCCCTAGCTATTCAGATGTTGATGGACAACCGAGCAAAGTATCTTCCTTGGTAAGTGTGGACTGGCATTGGTCATGCTGCTATTTGTACAGCAAGGCTCAGTTTTCTGTGGATTGATGATGCATACTGCTAAGCTGATAGTTGCTATTGTAACACCTATCTGGGTAACTGATCCTATCTCGTAGTCGATAGATGACTTTAAGCCTTTACTTGAAACTGATTTATGCGGGTAAGTAGCGCTAGTGGTGTCAAGTGGGCAGCACCGCTTTTTTGCGTCTTGTAAAAGTGAGGCTCAGGGACGGCTGTTTTCAGACCGTCAGGCTATAGGCTAGACAGGGCAACTTTTGTGGGCAGGCCGGCAAAGATGCTTGAGAGCTAGGCTGAAGCTTTGCCAGGGTTCTGCCATACATACTAATTGGGTAGAAATAGAGATGCTTGGAAGGTTAAAACTTGGCGATAGCAAAATATGACGAGTCGGCTCTGTCGTAATAGTCGGTGTAGTGTCTTTAACACGAAATAGAGGTGATGCTTGACAAATTGAGTGTTTGTGCATCCCAGCGAGGGCGAGTTGATACTAAAATTATCCCGCTTAAATTTGTCAGAATTGATCCTTATATCTTATCAGAGAAGAACTTGACCAGAGACGACACTGAACGAGTCGATATACGTATGCTACAAGTAATTACTCTGCCCAGCTTTCCTGTCTACGTTGGTCAGCAAGTAGACGTGTTTATAGACCTTGGTGAACCCAGCGTTCAAGCTCAGTGATAGCTCTTCTCGCCGGCTCTGATGGCCACTTTTAACGTGTTCTGCGGCGGAGGAATGGGACAACTGTAGCGAGAATTATATGCGCAGTAGGGATTATAGGCTAAGTTGAAGTCCAGTATGTACAGATCGTCTGTTGTAGACTCTTGTAAGTCTAGATATCGACCTGCGCCGTAGGTTTCTTTGCCGGAAGTGACATCCCGGAAAGGTATAAACAAGAGGTTGCTGCCGGGTTGCTTAAACACGTCGAGGCGGCATTCGGTCCCGCTTAGGACAAACTCGAAGTACCCATAGCGCAAATACTCTCGTTGCTCGCCCGTGCTGGTAAGCATTTTGACTGTTTCAGGTGAAGGATATTTGTTGAGGCGGGCTTTTACAGTGTATGCTGTATCTAGTGGGTAGTACTTTAAGCCTTTGAAGCTGTGCCGCTCTTCAGCAGGTAGCGGTGAGTCCTCGTCTTGCAAAAAGCTTCTGTCTTTTTCTCTTCTTAGTGCTTCTATGTCGATTAGCCTTCCTGGCTTTGTTGGTGCAACCTCTACCGCTGGTGGAGTTATTTCTACAGGTGCATGTTCTAAGTTACAGCCTAAAAACAGCAGAGGTGCAAGGAGCCACTTTTTCATATCAGGTAGTAAACTGGAAGACTTCAGAAGCTACACCATCGACGATTACCACGAGCGAGTTTGACTGTCCAGAAGGATTGAGATTGAGTTCTTCACGAGTACCTTTGATTGTGTATTTACCTTCTGCAGGGTCGAAGCTGATCGACTTACGCACTCGCTCACCGTTGATACGAACTACTACGTTTGGGCCAAAGTGCTTGCCAATTATCCTCAGCTTGTTCTTACGATAGAAAGCGCGCGTGATGATTGGTTGAGGAGTAGGTATTTCGACAAGTGCTCGTATGAGCCAACTGCCGGGTTTAAGACCAAAACCTGGAAAAGTAGCCGCCACGTTTTGAAAAGTCTGCCCGTTATCTAGCGTGTAATATGAACGCGAGCCAGCAGGTACTGCTGTTCCAGGGATGTTTATCAATGCTGGCAGTCGTGCTACTAATATCGAGTCTAGTGGGCCTATGATAAATGCTCCGGATTCGATCGTTACAGGCTTAGGAACTTCGTATCGTTCGAAGTTACCAGGTCGGTTTGCGGTCACTTGCAATATCTGTACTGGCTGCTGGCGGGGATTCAGGCCATCGGCTTCGGGATCGACAAAGATCAGGATGCGAAAAGGAGCGCCTGAAGGAACTCCCTGTTGACCGCTGTTGAACGCTACATGTACTTCTTTGAGCGTTGCAGGATAAGAGTCAGGTTTGAGGAGGTTAAACCATCCGAAGCCAGGCTGGCCGTTACCACCTATGGAATCACTTGCCACGCCATTGTCCAAAGAAAGTAGTACTTCAGCTGCTGGTTGAACCTCTGGCTTGGCTGACTGTAGTACTTGCGCCATAGAGCTGAGCTGTAACAAGAATAAGGCTACTATCACTCTCATAGATTGACCTACTAGCTGTCTAAGTCTTGCTACTAGCTGCCGTAGCAGATCCGTATATTCTGAGACCGGACAGAGATTAGCATACTCTGAGAAGGCATCGGCAGCTTCTTGTATTCTTCCCATTTTTATCAGTACGTAGCCTTTGTTGTAAATAGCAGTACCATAATCGGGGAGGATCTCAACTGCTTTCTTGTAGCTTTCAAGAGCTTCTTCGTACCGGTTCAGCTCAGTCATCACATAGCCGCGGTTATACCATGCTTTGTGATGGTCAGGTTTAAGCTTGATTGCACGCTCGAAGCACTGCAGAGCTTCTTCATACCGTTCAGCCCGCGTCAACACGTAGCCTCGGTTGTTCCACATAGCAGCATCTTCGGCACGCAGTTGTAGAACCGATTCGTAGATCTCAGAAGCTTCTTCAAGTCGCCCTAGTTTAGCATACGTGTAAGCGCGGTTATAGTAAGCAGGACGGTAATCAGGCTTGATTTCTAGGGCACGGTTATAACTTTCGAGCGCCTCACGGTAGTCTCCTTCGCGTGCTAAGGCGCAGCCTCGGTTGTTCCACGAAGGATAGTGCTCGGGTCGGGCTTTTATAGCGTTGTCATAGCTTCCTACTGCTTCATCGTATCTGCCAAGATGTGTCAGTATGTTGCCCATGTTGAACCAGGCAATATGCATTTCGGGTTTTAGTTCTGACGCCCGTCTAAATGCTACCAGAGCTTCTTCATATTGTTCTAGCTCCATCAAAGCACAGCCATAGTTGTACCATAGTGCAGGCTCGTCTTGGCAACTGCTAAGTGCCTGTTCGTAGGCTTCGGCGGCTTTGCGGAACTGCCCTCTAGAAAAAGCATCATTGCCTTCTTTGAACAGTTTTTCTTCTACCATTCCTAGTCCTTATCCGCAAATTCTATCAAAGATAGTTACATTCCCGATAGTCCTCATAGCCAGTTTTTTCTCTTCTGTAAAACAGTATGACGTATAATGGTTTAACCGATTTTGTTTGGTTGGAAGGGGGAAATATGGCTATCTATGAGTTATGGCTAGAACAAACTCCGGATGGATATGTAGCCGGCTATGAGCGAATACCGCCGGCAAAAAACGATGCAACATACAAAACACCTGCTTTTCAATTGAGGCAGCAAGCGGCGTTTGAAATGCGTTCGCAGCTGCGAAAAGTATTGACTCCTTCGGATCAGCTCAGGATAAGGCAACGTAGCAGGGTGTATGAAAATATAAACGATGCTCTAGAGGAGCTTCTTTGTAAATAGGAAAACCAGGGCCTGTGTGATATGCGTATTTTTATCTAGCCCCCAAGAGTGTCTGGAAAGGAGTTGTGTATGCGGATACTTTTTATCTGTGTGTTGTTGCTGGTTAGCTTTGTCATTTCATATGCCCAAACTGCTGGCAGAGAGCTTATTTTTGCGGTAACTTCTGGCAATCGGCTAGTGAGTTTTAGAAGTAGTACACCAACGAACATATCTGCACCAGTGCGGATTACTGGATTGCAACCAAACGAGACTATACTAGGTATAGATTTTAGGCCTGCGAATTTACAGCTTTATGCGATAGGCAGCACTAACAGGATTTACACGATAAACACAACTACGGGTGTAGCTACGCCTGTAGGTAATCCGTCGTTTATTTTGGAAGGAGAAAGTTTTGGCATAGATTTTAATCCTGCACCAGATCGGATCCGTTTAGTTAGCAGCGCAGGGCAAAACCTGCGTCTCAATCCCGTTGACGGAAGCCTTTCTGGTACTGATGCAGTTTTGGCTTATGCTCAAGGTGACGCTAATGCAGGTCGGCGTCCAAATGTAGTTGCTGCTGCTTACTCTAATAACTTTGCTGGTATCTCTGCTACGGCTACTACCTTGTACGTGATCGATTCTGGTTTAGACGTGCTGGCTACACAAGGATCGGTAAACAGCACACCTGTTTCTCCCAACACTGGGCAGCTGTTTACCATTGGTCGTCTAGGCATAGATGTGACCAATAATGTAGGCCTTGACATCTCAGACTTAACCGGCGTTGCGTATGCTTCAATTGTGATCAGCAATGAATCGGTGGCAAAGCTTTACAGAATAGACCTTACTACAGGAGCAGCTTCGCTTGTTGGACAGATAGGCAGTAGTGCGGCGCTCGGCGGCGAAACCGTTACCGACATAGCTGTTGCGGTCACGGGCGAGATACTCATAGCCGCTACCAGATCAAACAGGCTGGTGAGCTTTAATGCCGTAAGACCTGAAGCTATACTTGGTAGCCTGCCGATCAGGGGGCTTGCTTCGGGCGACACTCTAGTAGGTATCGATTATCGCCCAGCAACAGGCCAGCTCTACGCGCTCGGTAAGTCTGGCCAGATGTATGTGATTAGTACGCTAACGGGTACGGCTACTACTGTTGGTACACCAAATCCTCTAACTGGTGGACAGTTTGGCATGGATTTTAATCCTGCTCCTGACCGTATTCGCGTCGTAAGTGACTCGGGTGAAAACTTGCGGCTTAATCCTATAGACGGTACTCTTGCTGGTAGGGACACTGAGCTAGCTTATGCTGCCGGCGATCCTAATCAAGGAAAGAAGCCTAACGTGGTTGCTTGTGCTTACAGTAACAACATAGCAGGTATAGCTGCCACGGCTACTACGCTTTATGTTGTAGATTCTCGGCTAGATATCTTAGCTACACAAGGATCAATAAACAGTAATCCTGTGTCGCCGAACACCGGACAGCTATTTACTATTGGTGCTCTTGGAACAGATATACCTGACGAAGGTAGTATGGATATCTCTGACTCAAGTGGTATAGCGTATGCGGCATTTAATGTGCCTGCCGCTGGCGGGGGAGCTAGTACGCTCTTTAGGATCAATCTTGCTACCGGTCAGGCTACAAATGTAGGTTTGATAGGCAATATCGTAGGTGAAATAGTCACGGCACTTACTGTTGTCGTCAATGTAGAAACTGCGTTTGCAATAACGTCTGAAGGGAAACTCATAAGCTTTAATCCTCGCAATCCTGCGTCAGTCAACTCATCTGTCAGTATAAGTGGCTTGCAGTCTGGTGAGCGGCTCGTGAGCATAGACTTTAGACCCGCTACCGGCATACTTTATGGTCTTGGTAGCACTAGCAGATTGTATGTGATAAATCCTGCTACAGGTGCTGCTACGCAGGTTGGTTCTGCAGCGTTTACTCCTGCACTAAACGGTACTGAGTTTGGATTTGACTTTAATCCGGTGCCAGATCGGATACGTTTAACGAGCGATACTGGTCAAAATCTGAGACTAAATCCAAATAACGGAGCAGTTGCTGGTGTTGACAGCCCTCTAGCATTTGCTAGTGGTGATCCAAATGCTGGCAAGACTCCCAAGATAGTAGCTTCGGCTTACACAAATAGTTTTCCGGGATCTACGGCTGCTGTGCTTTATAACATAGATTCGGCAGCGGACTTGTTGGTTACACAGGGCTCAGTAGATGGCCAGATAAGTCCGAATGCAGGAACGCTTTTCACTGTGGGTGGTCTTGGTATTGATGTAGGCACTGTGGCAGGCTTCGATGTTTCAGAAAGGAACGGGATTCCCTATGCGGCCCTGCAGCTAACTGGCGAGACGACTTCTAAGCTTTACAGAATCGACCTGTCGAACGGTAGGGCAGTACAAATAGGTACGACGTCCATAGGCGGAGCGACGCCGCAGGCAGTAACCGATATCGCCGTAGCAAACAATGTGGCTTTGGCCGTTGTAGTTACCGCACCTGCTACGCCGGTGACTTCAGGTACAGATCTAACCTACGGAGTTACTATTACTAATCCGCTTACCGAAGCAGCCAGCGTTACGCTGTCAACGGCAGTACCAGCAAGCAGCACCTTTAAGTCTATTTCAGCGCCATCAGGCGTTACTTGTACGGCTCCAGTCCAAGGCGGTACCGGAGCTATAACCTGTAATGTGTCGTCGTTGGCTGGTAATTCTAGCGTGACTATAAGCATAGTAGTAGTGCCAGTAGTCACGGCAAGCGGTACTACAGTTTCGCTAACTGCGGACGTAAGGACTGAGCGTAACGATATTTCGTTTGTGCGCTTCAATAACTCCTCGGCTACGGCTGGTGTGATCGTCAACTTGCCACCCGGACCGAGCATTACCGCAGCCGATGTTAAGGTGTCGAACAAGCGCCTTAAGGCCACTTTACCAACCGGAGCAGCCGTTGGCTTTGTTGGCACTACAGTGTTGGTCGATGGTGTAGGGTTTAAGAAGCCAGCAACAATTTCTTCAGATGGTAAGGTACTTACCCAGAAGGGCGACCTTATAAACGGCAAGAGCTTTAAAGAAGCCTTTCCTAAGGGTAGGGCAGTAACGGTCACTTTCCGCAATAGCAACGGTGGCTTTACCAACGTGCAGGTCACGCGCAACTAGCGTTCTGTCGAGGGCATATCTTGTCCTCGACACAGCCTCGCTTTGCAAATTTTCCTTGTTTTAGTTATAACTGTTTTCATTTTTCTTCGAAGGGGAGTGTTAGTTTGCATAGAGTTTTGGTGACGTGTTGTTTAGCTTCTCTGGCTATGGCCCAACAAGGATTGTACAAGCAGTATGAAATGGCTGCAGCGCAGATTGTAGGTCTTTCTCTAGTAGATACTAATGCTTACGAGCGATTGGAATATTTGAGTGATCAGATAGGGCCGCGACTTTCTGGTTCACCTCAGCTTGAAAAAGCGATCGAGTGGGCGGTAGATGAGATGAAAGCTGACGGCCTAGAGAACGTCCGTGCTGAGGAAGTGATGGTGCCGCATTGGGTGCGAGGCGAAGAGTTTGCTGAGATGATCTCGCCTGCACGTCACAAGCTATATTTGCTAATGCTTGGTAGTTCTGTAGGCACACCGCCTGAGGGTATTACTGCTGAAGTAGTCGAGGTGTCGAGTTATGCAGAACTAGATGAATTGGGTGAGGCAGTCAGAGGCAAGATAGTGCTCTACAGAAACGTTATGCGTTCGGATTTACCACCGGGACAGGCTTATGGTGAAGCAGTGGATTTTCGCGTAAATGGAGCGTCAAAAGCGGCTCGGTGGGGAGCACGTGCCGTTTTTATTCGCTCGGTGACAACTCGAAGTCTCAATACTCCGCATACGGGAAATTTAAGATATGAAGAAGGAGTTGAGAAGATACCGGCAGCAGCGCTGAGCATAGAGAGTGCGGATCTGATACATAGATTGCTTTTGCGAGGACAGAAAGTGGTGGTGCGGCTGAAACTCAGTGCTGAGACACTACCTGATGCCAAATCAGCAAACGTCATAGGTGAGTTGCGCGGACGCGAGCTGCCTGATGAGATTGTTCTCATCGGTGGACACATCGATTCATGGGATGTAGGTACTGGTGCAAGTGACGATGGAGCTGGTTGCGTAATAGCTATGGAAGCTGCTAGGTTGCTTGTGAAGCTCAAATTAAGACCGCGTCGTACGATACGTGTCGTGCTGTTTACTAACGAGGAGAATGGTCTTAAAGGAGCGTTTGAATATGCTGAAAGGCATAAAGGTGAACGTCACGTGGCAGCTATAGAAAGTGATAGTGGTGCAGCTAGGCCTCTCGGTTTTGCCTTCGTGGGTAATGACAAAGCTCTCGAAAAAGTCAGAGAAATAGCTTCCCTGTTGCGGACGCTACATGCTGACTCTGTGATAAAGTCTTCGAGTGCTGGGGCTGACCTGATTCCGCTAATCAGAACAGGTGTGCCTGCATTAAGCTTACGTCAAGATCCGACACACTACTTCGACATTCATCATACCGAAGCGGATACGTTTGATAAGATAGATAGAGCTGATCTTGCTTTTAATGTGGCTGCTATGGCAGTTATGGCATATGTTCTGGCTGACCTAGGTGAGGAATTGCCCAGGGATAAGTAGATTCAGAACGAGCTGTGCAGGGTAGTATTGAATAGTTGTCAAATGCTTTGCTAAACTGGCTAGTTACCTTTTTCTGCCTACCGCTGGGTTTTAGAGTAAGGTTATGACCGGTAAGATTATTGCATTTCTTCTATTATTGCTTCTTTTTATTTCTGCTAAGGCGCAAGATAGCAATGCTCCTCAGCTGAAACAGGTGTTGCCGAAGAAGTTAGCAGCATCAGTGCTTAATCGCGGTGATGAACTGCGTATTCGCTTAAAAGGTAAAAACTTCAAGCGTCAGGGTAGCGAAGTGCTTGTAAATGGCCAGTCGCTGCCTGCCGAGAAAGTCATTTTTCAACAAGGTGACTTGTTGGCAATCATTCCTGCTTCATTGATAGCTGCGCCCGGTGTGGTCTCTTTTGCTGTTAAGGTTGAAGGCAAGCTTTCAAATAGCCTTACTATGCAGGTAGTAGAGCCTGATCCATCAGTTACCATCACTGCTATGCAGCCTGAGGTGGTTCTTGCGAAAGGTGTTGTCGGCGATTTTGGAATACTTTTGCAAGGCAGTAACTTTGACAACAAGTCAAAAGTACGTGTGGGTGGTTTCAAAACAGTTTCCGAGGTTCGCCGACGTGGAGAGTTTTCTATTATACTAGGAACGGTAAAGGAGAAAGAATTTGCTTTCGCTACGCCTGTCCCGGTGTTCGTAGAAACTGGCAGCGGAAAACTATCTAACACGGTTATAATGCTCGTAACTCCACCAGCGCCTGACTTGATAGCAGTGAATCCTTCGAGCGTCGAGGTTAACTCGCCTACAGATACTTTTAAGCTACAAGGCCGGGATATTACGCCGTCGACGAAGGTTTTTGTGGATGGTATAGAAGTGCCTTCGAGGCTGAAAGATAAGAAGAATCCCGACGATTTACAGACCATAGAGGCTGAGATAGCTGCCGGGTTTTTTACTCGAGTTCGGCAACTTCCCGTAAAGTTAGTAAATGAGTACGGTGATAGCGATACGCTGATACTAAACGTCAGACCAGCAAAAGAAATTCCTGTCATTTATTCTATTAACCCGTCACATGTGCCCGCTGGTAGCAATGGTTTTGATTTGCTGATTAATGGCGATAACTTTAAAAATACTAAGCAGGTGCTAGTAAACGGCTCGAAGGTGGAATTTACTAATTTGACTGAAAACGAGCAGGTAAACGAGCTTGTACGCGAGGTGCTTAAAATAAGGATAAAGGAGAAACTCGTAGAGTCTCCAGGTCAGGTTTCTATACAGGTTGTAACCAAAGATACTAGCTCAGAGGTGGTTAATCTGATTGTGGAACCGCCAACACTTACAACTACTGTGGCAGGAGATATTCCCGGCTATCGCGACGGAATAGGTGATAAGGCGTGGTTTGCGAACCCAAGCCACGCTGTTATGACTCCTGACGGTTTTATCTACATCGTGGATCAGGCTAATCATGCCATACGTAGATTTAATCCTTCGAACAGCGAAGTAGTGACGGTAATAGGAGATCCCAAAGGACGACCAGGGTTTGTAGATACTGCAGAGGTTGATAAGGACAATCCGAACACGCTTTTTGTTCGGTTCAATAATCCGATAGGCATAGTTGCTGATTCAAAGGGTACGCTTTATGTCTCTGATTTCGGTAATAACGCAATCAGAAGAATAAGATTTGTGAAAGGGCAGCCTGTAGTAGATACTATAGCTGGGCGCAGCCGCATAGTGAAGGATGAAAATGGCAACAAGGAGCGGGTAGGTTTGGCAGGATTTATCAACAACGGCCCGCAGCTGTCACAGTTTAGCGGACCCTACGGGCTAGCACTTGATGGCGAAGGTAACCTGCTTGTGGCTGACTCGTTCAATAATGTTATTCGAAAAATAACCTTCGGTGCAGATGGTGAAGTCATAGATGTGTCTACCGCGTTTGGAAATGGTTTTCCAGGCCTAGCTGATGGCGATAGTCCCAGTGTCAAGTTCAATAGACCGACCCATGTCCTGTTCAAGGATGGAATACTTTATGTCTCTGATTTTGCAAATAATGCTATTCGTAAGGTAGACCTTGCTAATGGGTCAGTTTCTACTCTTGTAGGGTTGCGCCGATCGCTGCAACCGCGCTCGCTTGACCAAGTCGAGCAGGGCAGTCCGACTTATGCTGATGGTGCTCGCTTCTTTGCTATACTTCGTAATCCGATAGCTTCTACGCTGGATTTACAGGGTAATCTCTATTTCATAGATTTTGATGGTGACCGTATTCGGCGAGTTTCGCCTGAGGGAGTTATTACTACCATAGCAGGCGGAAAGCGCGGGTATGTAGACAAGCCAGGAAATCTTTCTAGGTTCAAGGACCCCAGATACTTAATGATGCTCGATGCTAAAACTATACTTGTAGTAGATTCTGGCAATAATCGTCTGCGTAGAGTAGTCCTGCCGTAAGGAGCGGTGCATGTCTTCTCTTGATTTGCTATGTAACAAGTTGGAGACTAGGCAAGCCCTAGTCGTCGTTATAGGTTTAGGATACGTAGGATTGCCGCTGGCAGTGGAATTTGCTGCTGCTGGATTTGCCGTTATAGGCCTGGATGTAGATGAATCCAAGGTGGATGCGGTCAATGACGGTAGGTCTTACATAAAAGATGTATCTAGCGATCGCGTTAAGATTCTAGTGGAAGGGCATAAGTTACGGGCTACGCTACGCCACGAGTCCCTGGCCGAAGCTGATGTAGCCATCATATGCGTACCTACTCCGCTTAGTAAAACAAAAGAACCTGATATATCCTATATTCTAGCTGCTGCTGAGTCAGTTAAAAGATACCTGCATCCAGGTCAACTTATCTTGCTTGAAAGCACTACTTACCCCGGAACTACTGATGAAGTACTGCTGCCGCTGTTTGAGGAAACGGGTCTAAAACTGGACAAAGACTTCTTCTTAGCTTTTTCTCCAGAGCGGGTAGATCCCGGCAATACCAAGTTTCATACAAGTAACATACCGAAAGTAGTAGGTGGGGTGTCGGCACTTTCTACTAAAGTTGCCGCTACAGCCTACCGTCAGGTCATAGAGCAGGTTCATGAAGTTTCTTCGTCTAAGGTAGCCGAGACTGCGAAGTTACTTGAGAACACGTTTAGAAGCGTCAACATAGGCTTAGTGAACGAGATAGCCTGTTTATGCCATACGCTTGGGATAGATGTTTGGGAAGTCGTTGATGCCGCAGCTACTAAGCCGTTTGGCTTTATGCCGTTTTATCCCGGGCCGGGGATAGGTGGCCACTGTATCCCTCTAGATCCGCTGTACCTTTCTTGGAAAGGGAGAATGCACGGCTTTGAGGCTCGCTTTATAGGTCTTGCTGACGAGATTAATTCTAGAATGCCTGACTATGTGGTCGATTTAGTCAACGATGGGCTAAATGCTCACCGAAAGCCTGTAAACGGTTCGAAGATACTTGTAATAGGAGTGGCGTATAAGCGAGATATCGACGACGTGCGCGAGTCTCCCGCGCTTGCGATAATCAAAAAGCTACAGAGTAAAGGCGCCGTAGTTGCTTACAGCGATCCTTATGTGGATAAGCGAGTCCTCGAGGAAGAGCTTGGTATTCAGATAGAAAATGTCGCTTTAGATAAGACTGTTCTGAAATATAGCGATGCCGTCGTCATAGTTACCGATCATAGCTGCTTCGATTATGACTTCATTGTGGAAAATGCCTCGTTAGTAATAGATACTCGTAACTGCACGCGCAACGTGAAGGCTGCCGAGAAGAAAATCATCCGACTCTGACGGTGTCGAATCTTAGAGGAAGGAACATGCACATTGCTATTGTCGGAACTGGGTATGTAGGCTTAGTTACAGGAGCGTGTTTTGCTGAGTTTGGCGTAAGTGTTACCTGCGTGGATAAAGACGAGCAAAAAATAGCTGCATTGCAAGCTGGACGGCCTACTATATACGAACCCGGACTCGAAACACTTATTAGTAAAGGGTTACGCGAAGGTCGACTGAAGTTTACTACTAATTTACGCGAGGCTGTAGAACAGTCCCTCGTCATTTTTATCGCAGTGGGTACGCCTTCGGCAGAGGACGGCGCTGCTGACTTGTCCCAAGTAGAAGAAGTGGCTGAACAGATAGGTAAGTATCTGAATGGCTACAAAGTCATAGTTACTAAAAGTACCGTTCCTGCTGGTACTGGAGCTATGGTCAGACGAATAATCGGCGAGAATGCCAAGTGTCGTTTTTCTGTAGCTTCTAATCCAGAGTTCTTACGTGAAGGTGCTGCTATAGAGGACTTCATGCGACCCGATAGGATAGTCATAGGCTGCTCAGACCCTGAAGCTATTGCTATACTCAAAGATCTATATAGTCCGCTTTATCTGATTGATATTCCTTTTGTTATTACTTCTGTAGAGACTGCTGAGCTTATCAAGTATGCTTCTAATGCTTTTTTAGCTACTAAGATATCTTTTATCAACGAGATGTCGATTCTCTGCGATCGCCTAGGCTGCGATGTCTACGACGTAGCTCGAGCCATGGGATTGGATCGTAGAATAGGCCCGGAATTTCTGCATCCCGGGCCGGGCTATGGTGGATCATGTTTCCCCAAAGATACACGTGCTCTCTATCATTTAGGCCGAACGCTTGGATGTGATTTGAAGATAGTGAATGCCGTAATCGAGGTAAATACCAGGCAACAGGAGCGGATGATAGAAAAGATAGTAGCGATTCTTGATGGGGAAGTGCACGGCAAGAAGGTAGGAGTACTTGGTTTGGCTTTTAAACCCAACACCGATGATATACGGGAATCGCCGGCAATCTATATCGTCTCTCGTTTGGTCGCACTAGGAGCTATTGTGAAGGCTACTGATCCAGCAGCTATAGAACCGGCATCGAGAGTGCTAACCGATGTTACTTTCTGCAAAGATGAGTACGAGACGGCCGAAGGTACGGAGCTGCTCGTCTTTTTAACGGAATGGAACAAGTATCGGAAGCTAGACTTCGAAAAGATAAAATCGCTTATGCAGAGACCGGCTATAGCTGACTTGCGTAATATCTACGAGCCAGACTATCTCAAACGGCTGGGTTTTGCTTACGTGGGCGTGGGACGATGAAGGTAGAGGTATTGCTGTTTGGTGTCTGTAAGGAGCTTGTGGGTAAGGACCAGCTGCACTTTGAGCTTCCTGAAGGTTGCACTGTAAGCTCAGCGTTTGAGCAAGTACTGCTGTTACATCCATCTCTTTTGCCATATCGTGGCAAGCTGCTTTTTGCTGTAAATGAAACCTTCGCAAACCCAGAGAAGGTTCTTTCCGAAGGTGATACTTTAGCCTTGCTCCCGCCGGTATCAGGAGGTAGTGCTGATATATACGAGCTTACTCGTGAAGCTATAGATACTCGGCTTTTAGTCGAGCGGTTGCTTCTACCAACTGATGGAGCAGTAGTTACCTTTGAGGGTGTTACGCGCAATCATAATCGCGGCAAACAGGTGCTCTATCTGGAATATGAAGCTTATGAAGCTATGGCACCAAAAGTGATGCGGCAAATAGCCGATGAAGCACGTAAGCGCTGGCAGATAGATGCCGTTGGGATTGTCCATCGATTAGGCCGCGTCGATATAGGTCAGACCAGTGTAGCAATAGTAGTTACCTCCGTACACCGAGCACCAGCCTTTGAAGCCTGTCGATTTCTGATTGACCGGCTGAAGCAAATAGTGCCTATATGGAAACGCGAGTACTACTGCGACGGGGCCGTCTGGGTAGACCCACACTTGCAGTAGTAGGTTATGTATTGGCTGGTCAAGATACTCAAAATACTGTTCTTGATGTTCTTTAGGCTGTTTTTCACCGTAGAGTATTTGGGCGTAGAAAACATCCCGTCTTCCGGTCCAGCTGTACTAGCAGCAAATCATCCTAGTTACCTAGATCCCGTGCTTATCTATGTGGTTTCTGAAAGGCCAATTAGATTTCTTGCTTGGGATAAGCTTTTTCAGATACCTATTCTCGGTTTCTTCTTGCGTCTTTTCGGAGCGATACCCGTAAACGTCTACTCCAAGGACTCGAACGCTTTCGAACAAGCTATGCAAGTACTCAGACAAGGCGATCTTTTGGGCGTCTTTCCGGAAGCCGGTCGCTCTCAGCAAGGTTATATGGAATCGCTCAAAAGTGGCGCAGCACGACTGGCAATATTTAATAACTGTCCCATAGTGCCGATCACGATTACCGGAGCGTATGAGGCTTGGCCGGTACACAGGCTATTGCCGTTACCCCGCAAGATTATGGTTAGGTTCTGGCAACCAATTCAACCTGGTCAGGAGTGGCAGAACCGAAGAAACGATCCGGACTTTCACAGAGAACTCATGGAACGCTGGCGAGAAGTAGTAAACAGGCAGCTAATACCTGGACTGAAGGCTCACGAGCGACGAGATAAGCTCTTTGCCCAGCCGGCTTGGCACTTGCGGATCTTTGAAATAGTGCCACTTGGAGCTTTGCTGATAATGCTCTTTTCTAAAGTACCAAAGCTTTGGTTGATGCTGCCCGCTACAGCTTACTACCTTTACTTGCTAGCAGACATACACTTGTTGCCGCAAGGTCGCATCAGTAAAGTGTTGCGCGACTTGAGCGCGCCTATCTTGATGGTAGCTTGGACGGATATACTTGCCTACGGCGTAGAGATGCCTCAGGCAGAGCATTTCTCGCTGCTTGCAGTTATGTCTGCTCTAATGCTCCCTTACTACTGGACAAGCTACTATGACACGCAACGCTATCTGCGGGGGCTTACCTTGGCATTTTATCTCAACTTTGTGCTGCAACTTTGGTACCCTTTCGCTTATGGACTGCACGTTGCACTGCCACTCTACACAGCCTGTTATGCGGTCTACCACCAGCACTTGCATTGGTATAGTCAATTGATCGTCGTATGTAGTTACGTCACTGGTGTCGTAGCGTTCCTACCAACTAGGCCAGAACAACTGCTGCCGTATGTGCTGTTGTGTCCGATCATAGTAGCGTACATGAAACTGGTAAAATTTACTGCGCATGATGGTAGACAGATATGACTGCTTATCTTTGGAAGACGCGTAGCCGAATCTTACAACTTGGTCGAAGAACCCTAGTCATGGGAGTACTAAATGTCACTCCTGATTCGTTTTCCGATGGTGGACTCTACTTCAGCTTTCAGCGTGCAGTAGATAGGGCTCTGCAAATCGAGGACGAGGGCGCTGATATACTAGACATAGGCGGAGAATCGACCCGCCCAGGGGCCGAGCCCGTGACTGTTGAAGAAGAGCTAGCTCGGGTACTGCCGGTTATAGAAGCCGTGGTAAATAGGCTTTCTATACCTATTTCTGTCGATACTACTAAGGCTACAGTGGCACAAGCAGCCTTAGATGCTGGTGCAGAGATAATCAATGACGTTAGTGCTATGGAGTTCGATCCCGAAATGCGCAAAGTTGTAGCGATGAAGCAATCCGGCGTCTGTCTGATGCACACACGGGGTAGGCCACAAGTGATGCAGAACTTGCCGCCAAGTAGCAATATTTGGCGTGAAGTAATTGACGGTCTGACTCAGGCCGTAAATAAAGCCCTACAGGCTGGGCTCGGACGTGAACACATCTGCGTTGATCCTGGTATCGGCTTTGGAAAAACTGTCGAAGATAACCTTGAAATTCTGAGAAGACTGTCGATGCTCAAGCAACTTGACTTGCCGATACTGATAGGTACATCTCGGAAGTCGTTTATAGGAAGAGTGCTTGGTAGAAGCGAGTCAGAGCGCCTTTTAGGAACAGCGGCAACGGTGACTGCTGCTATTTTGCATGGTGCTCACATAGTTCGGGTTCACGACGTTGCTGAGATGGTGCAAGTCGTCCGCATGACCGATGCTATAGCTTATAGCTTAAGCGACTTAATTGCTTGATCGAAGAAATAATTCTTGTAAGGTTGACTACAGGTTGCTAATCGCTGATTGCGGGGGGAGGATTTGAACCTCCGACCTTTGGGTTATGAGCCCAACGAGCTACCTGACTGCTCCACCCCGCGTCAGATTAGGCGAGAATGATATTATTAGTTAGAGTCACAGTCAAGTTGCTTTTTCGGCCCTTTGCCGCGCAGCTTCAAACAACAGCACGGCTCCTGCCGTAGCGACATTGAGCGAATCCACGCCAGGTTTCATAGGGATTGAAACAGTTGTGTTCGTTAATATCGCAGCCTCCTTGTCGAGCCCATCAGCTTCTTGGCCAAGAAGAATTGCTACTGGTCGAGTCCAATCATAGTCGTAGTACTTTTTAACAGCTTTTGGATCGGCAGCAACGACGCTTATACCACGTTCGTCGAGAAACTGCGCTAAGGTTTTAGGTCTAGAGTTGAGGACTATAGGAAGCCGAAAAGCTGCTCCCATAGCTGCTCTGAGAGCTTTGAGATTGAATGGATCTACGGTCTGCGGCGTAGTGATCAAGGCTTCTACACCGGCTGCCTCGCTCGATCTTACTAAAGTGCCTATATTGCCCGGATCACGTAGTTTGTGCGCTATTACAAGCAACGGAGAACAGCTTAGTCTCAAGCTTTCTAGTGATGCATAAGGTAAACGTACTATTGCTGCTATGCCTTGCGGTGACTCTACGTCAGAGATGCTTTGCATTATCGATTCTGAAACATGAGCCCCTCGGCAGTTGATCTTGTCTAAGCTCGTTTGTAGCGCTCGACCTCTCTCAGTTGTTCGCAGTCTGTCGCTAAAAGCCACTAACTCGAAGTGCAGATGTGAGGCTATGGCTTCTTCTACAAGTCTTATGCCTTCGATGAAGAGTAGATGTGAGTTACGGCCTTGTCGAGCCTCCCTGAAACGCTTGATGAGAGGATTATGTTTGCTCGTGACGGTGTCTACTATCATAGCAATCACCTTTTGACTATACAAAACTGAAAATTATACACTTACGCTTATAAGATTCGGGTTTAGGATGAAATCGCATGCCTTCTCAACTCAACAAACCGCTCGTAGGTATCTCGATGCGCTTAGATTATAAGGAAGATACATTTTATTTGCGAAGATACTATTCTGAAGCCATATATCACGCTGGAGGACTGCCCGTGCATCTTGCCCTAATACCCGATGCAGACTATGTAGAATCAGTAGTCAGTAGGTTAGATGGTGTGCTGCTTCCGGGCAGTAACAGCGATGTCGATCCTATTAGGTATGAACAAGCAGCACATACGAAGTTGGGACCTGTCGTTTATGAGCGCGACGAAACGGATATCCTGCTGCTGCAAGCCTGCGAGAAGCGAAGACTGCCAGTGCTGGCTATATGTTACGGCTTGCAAATACTAAATGTGTACAAGGGTGGAACTCTGTTTCAAGATATAGAGTCACAAGTAGAATCTGCTATACAGCATAAACAGTTAGGTCAAGAAGAGCGGCCATCGCATACCATCAAACTTCGTGGTACGCTGCTGCCCATTCTGGCCGGAGCTACCTCGGTGCGAGTAAATAGTCATCATCACCAGGGCATAGATGAACTGGGTAAGGATCTAGAGCCAGTAGCTGAAACTGTCGACGGATTGATAGAAGCTGTAGTTAGTAAAACTGAACAGTTTATCCTCGGTGTGCAGTGGCATCCAGAGTTAGGTTGGGAAAAAGATCAGTTTTCTCAAGCAATATTCAAACATTTTGTAGCCCAAGCAGCTGGAAGATAGATTATGGAAATACACATACCGCAGGTAATTCAGACAGTTAGTTCGGAACAAACGGCTAATCCGCTTTATACTGTGCAAGTGGGTGATACGCTTGCTTCTATTGCCGAAGTGTTTGCAATCTCAGTAGGCGAACTGCTTACAGCAAACCCGGAGCTGGCTATAACAAGCGAAGTGCGGCCCGGACAGGAACTAAAAATCCCGGTCGGCACAGGCCTTGTCGGTTTTCTACCTTATGTGGCGCAGTTTGGCGATAGCATCGGATCGATAGCAAATAAGTTTGGGATTGCTGAGATCGAGCTGCTACGTGCTAATCCTCAGATGGTCAAACTGCCGCTCGTGCCAGGTCAGCAATTGCTCGTACCTAAGTTTGATACTGCTTCCGAAATCAAACCTGGTCTTGATATTGATCGAGCTGATGACAAGAAAGTTCAGCAGGAAGAAACGCGTCGTGGCAGTACAGAGAACATTGACACTCGCCGAGAGATGAAACGTAGTGATGAACGTAGCAACTATGATTACGCCCTAGACACCATCTCGAAAGCTAAATTGCAGATGATGGAAGCCCTGCCTGGATTTGGCTTGCAACAAGCCGTACAGCAGCAAGAGATGGAAAGTGGCGATGAGAGCAGGAAAGAAAAGCGAAATCGCCCTATGTTGCCACCTCCGTTTGATGAATGGGCGGAGGCCTTGCAGCAGGCTGCAGAAAAATATGGTGTAGAAGCGTCTCTACTTGCAGCGATAATCTGGCGAGAGAGCGGCGGTAGAAATGTTCAACAAGGTACGCGCTACGGTCTATTCCAATTCGAGTTTGCCCTTCATGCCGAGTGGCTAAAGGCACACAACTATGGACTAGATCCTGTAAGCAGTATCGACTACGCCGCGTCGTTACTTAGGGACTATAAGACACGCTACAAAGGAAACCTGCGACTAGCTCTGGCAGCTTTCCATGCAGGTGCACAGGTAGTTGACGCTCACCTGCGCGGGCAGCTCCTTGCAGAAACTAGCGAGCCGTTCAGATTTGCCTTCGACGTGATGACCCAACAGCAATACTTCCGTAGGTTCTTCGGTGAATAAACTCGGCTGCCATCAGGTCGGCTTGGCTACTACTTAGTAGTCTGCTCAGCAGCAGTGGACTTGCCGTCACGTAGCGCAAGCTGCCCTTTACGCGAAAAATTGATCGATTCACCAAGAATCCTGACTGCTTCTGCAGGTGCGTGAAAGCCCATGGAGTTTTCGGCTTCTACAAAATCGAGATAAAACTGCGCCTTGCGCTGATATTCGTGGCAGACGGCGAGTTCTGTATCTGATTTACCGGCATTTTTGGCCGCTTCGATGTCTGCTATAAGCTCCATCAGAGCATCCATAGCTAAGTTTCGCATCTTATACGTGCGATCTTGAATCGACTCTACGCGTTCTTTCAGTTCCTGCTCTGACCACTTGTGACAAGTCTGGCAGGCATTGTTGATGTTGAGCAGCGGGCTACGCACATGATGATCGCTTATCTTCATAGCTCCGACGCGCTTATAGGGCATATGGCAGTCTGCGCAAGAGACACCTGAGCGAGCGTGTATGCCTTGAGCCCACAGCTCGAATTCTGGATGTTGGGCCTTAAGCACCGGAGCACCAGTCTTGGCGTGTACCCAATCCTTGTGTCCTACTTCTTGATAGTAATCGATTATGTTCTCTACCTTGATTCCCTTAGCCCAAGGATAGACAAGGCGTTTTTCCTGTCCTTTAAAGTAGTACTCCACGTGGCATTGACCGCAGACAAAAGAGCGCATCTCTTGTCGTGTCGCCATCTTGTTCACATCGTAGTTTTGTATCCCTTCGGCAGCTTTCAGCGCTCGGATGCCTTCGATAAAGCCCGGGCGAGTTATACGTAGTTGCATATTTGCTGGATCATGGCAGTCTATACACGTGACAGGATGCGTAACTAGCTTGCGTGCCTCTGGATAAGGCATCTGATTCATCTTCTCGAATCCTGCTATCAGGTCACCGTTTCCTAACTTTCTATATGGAACGTAAACCGAAGAGTGGCAATGCATACAAGTCCCGGGCTGCTTTATCGCTAGCTGCCGCTCAGTGTAAGTTTGATCTTCCAACATATAGGCGTGCCCGCGATCTTCACGGAAGTCTCTTGCAAAAGCATATCCTGCCCACATAGCTTTCAAGCGTGGATCTTCTTCGAGCCTAGACTGTGAAACTACCGACCGCGGATCAGATTGCGTGGGAGTGCGAGGAATGGCTTCGCTACCTCCATAGCGCGTGCGTACTTGGTCAACTGTCCTTTTGTAATCATCAAAATGCTGAGGAAAGTTCTTGCCCCAAATAGCTGGATCTTCGGTCTCTTCAGTCAGTTCTACAACTTTATAGAAAGGATTTTTTGCCTCCTGCTTGCGTTCCATTATGTTTACCAGTAAGGCAGTGATGGCTACTGTAATAGCTGCCGTTATCAGGGCGCTTATCACTACAGGTGAAAAAATCTGCTTCTGCATACTCTTCTCTCCTCAGTGCATATGTCCGGCGTTGCGGTGACACTTGATGCAACTCATGCCACCTTCAGAAATAGGCCTATGAACAGCCTCTATAGTGGCAGTAAGTTCCTGATGACACCTTCGACAGGCATCTTCTGTAATCTGGTAGTTGTGTGGTTTGATCCTTATGGGGTAGTTGAATCTACCAGTAGTGAAGGCATAGGAATGCCAAAAGCCGTTGGAAGCCTTGTTGAAATATTTCGCAAAAGCTCCTTCAGGTGTGTGACAGTCATTACAGGTGGCTGCCTGGCGGTGGCTGGACTTAGTCCAGCCGTCAAATTGCTCGGTCATTATGTGACAATTTGCACATGCATTCGGATCGTTTACCAAATATGAAGCTCCTCGAGCATAGACAAAGGTGAAACCTCCTATGCCAATGACCAAGCCTAATCCTGTTCCTAACAACATTCCCTTTAGATTGCCGGTAAGCCTTGCTGTCATAGGCTACACCCTCTCAGAACTTATAAGTGAGCATCGTATAGCCGAAGGATTGAGAAGAGCCAGGAGTAGCTTTCTTCCAGAAACCGCCTGGAATCCAATGTCCGTAACCACCCTCGAGCTGGATGTACTTGTTGAAATCGTATGTCACACGTAGGTCTACCTCGTGGGCTATGTGTCGAGGTGCAGATCCATCGGGTATACGTGCTACAAGTGCACCTCCAGCATTGTAGAGACCATCACGACGGCTATATAACCATAGTGAGTGGTAATCGAACTGTAGCTTGAGCTTTTTATGTGGCTTCCATACCGTGCCCAGCCATACGTTATGCATGTTTTTTAGTCCCACCTGGTCCATCAATCCATATCTGACGTGGCCTGTGGGAAAGAGCTGATCAAAAGTGCCTCTTATGCCATCTCCGGGACGCTCATCGCCTGAAGCTACGTTGTATTCTACGAATACTGTCGGTACGGTTTCTTTGCTGGAAAGCTCACGGTACAGCTTCGTGTGTATGGCATAGGCACGTATGGAGTCATTAGAAAACGAGCCGCGCTGTAGCATCAGATCGATCTCGTAGCCAATCCTAGGAGAAAATTTCCCCACTAGATTTGTCCCTACGGTGTAAAGACTAGTGGTGCCCAGACGTCCATCTTCGCTTCTGACCATAGGCCGTTCGGTTTTGTAGAAAAAATAGTTGTTCCAAGTAGCGCTCTTTACGGTCTTTGGTAGCTGTACATATGCTCCATACAGGTTGTTTCCGTCGCCATGTTTGTCAAAGACCGAATCCTGGATTTTTACTACCGATGCTGCGAATAAATCCACGGCTACTTTGTCGTTACTGTAAGCCATTTTGACGGCGTCGAAACTGCGCGCTGTGTTTGTCCAGTTCAGGCTGCCTAGGAGGCGTTGATCACCGTAGTTAAGTTCTTGTCGGCCAAGTTTGAATGTGAACCCGCCTTTGTCTTTCTGTCGCCATTCAATGTAGGCCTGGCGTAAGTCCATAGCGTCTTGATGTATGAGCGGTATAGGACGACCGACAAAACCGAAGACATGCGCATCTTGACCCTGCAGGAATATCTTCCATCGCTTACTGAGCTTTAAGGTCAAGTCAAGACGAACTCGCGAAAGATAATACAGGTCGTTTGCACCTTCTTTACCACGTATACCGCTAAAACCTTCAGCACGAAACCTGTACTCTCCTCCTACTCTGATCCATTCAGGTAAGTGCTTATTTATCTCGCTTGCTATCGAGAGGTCTGCATCTTTTTGCTGACCATAAGATGGACAAGCAAACAGCAAAAGAAGTAAAATAAAGTATCGCATAAAGCCATCTCCGCTAATAAATCGTTAGTTGAGACCGAGCGTTCTGTGGAATTTATGCATACAGAACTTGCTGGTAATTTGAGAAAGCAATTTTTGTGCCTCAGGTAGTATCTTATTCTCAGTAAAGGTTTCAGCTTAGGCAAGTTGTAGATTTAGGCCTACTTAACAAATATTTTCCATAGACTTTCGACGTGCCTTGTGTCATCCTAAAACCTTACTCTGAAATGTATTCAGGAAACTTCAAAATAATACTGCTTCTGTGGATGTTGTTGATAGCTGTAGTGCCAGCTTCGGCACAGGTCTATCGTTTCAAGAGCTATACAGCAAACACAGGTCTGCCTAATAACGGCGTTTACTATATCTATCAGGACAGCAAGGGATACATATGGTTCTGCACCGATGCTGGGGCAGCGCGCTATGATGGGCAAAACTACGAGATCTTGAATACAGAAGATGGAATGTTGGATGGTAGTGTTCGTGGGGTAGTTGAAGATAGGCACGGTAATTATTGGATACTGACCAGGGGAGCAGCAAGCTACTACGATGGAAAGCAGATTAAAAACTATACGACGGCTGATGGGCTGCCAAGTAACGAGATCCGTTCGGGCTTGCGCGACAGAAGAGGAACTATCTGGCTCGGGACAAGAGAAGGACTGGCAAGGTTCGACGAAAAGACCAATAGGTTTATTTCCTATTCTGCCGAAAGCGCTATACCAAAAGCGCCTGTTTGGTCGATTATTGAGGCAAGCGATGGGCGCATATGGATGGGACTAAGGGGCGGTGGACTAGTCTACTACGATGGGCATAAGTTTATGCGCTACGGAAAAGAACATGGCCTTGAGGAAGCCGTTTTTTATTTAGCCGAAGATCGTTTCGGCTCTCTCTGGATAGCTACTGGTAAAGGGCTTTTTCAGATGAAAGAAGAAGGGCAGTTTCGCCGTTATGGGCTGCAGGAGGGGCTGCCTACTGAAGCTATAAGTACTGTAGAAATTGATGGACATGATCGCGTCTGGTTCGGGACGTATGGTGGAGGAGTATGTCGACTAGAAAAGGATGGACAAGTAGTCATCTTTAACAGGAAGAATGGCACTCCTGACAACTTTATAACAGCCATACTCAAAGACTACGAGGGAAATTTCTGGTTTGGTACACGCTGGACAGGAGCATTTAAGTTTGCCGGTGAACGCTTTGCAAATTACAATGCTGAAGCAGGGATAGCTCCTGGCGTAGTCACGGGTATAGTAGAAACAAGCGACGGGACTATATGGCTGTCATCTATAACTAACGGACTATCAGCTATAATGCCTAACGGCAAAATCAAGAGAATTACTTCTACTGACGGCCTGCTCGAAGATACTATCTGGTTCCTGTATAGAGATAGTAAGCAGCGCCTCTGGGCAGGTGGTATGAAAGGCGTTACGGTTTATGATGGACGCTCTTTTACCCACTTTACGGTCGAGCAATTTGGCCTCAAAGGTATGGTGTCCTCTATTATAGAAGACTCGCAAGGCAACATTTGGCTTGGGTCTCAGACTTCTTCTGCTGCCGGCATAGTTAAGTATGATGGTAAGACCTTTAGACTATACACTGTCGAAGATGGCCTACCATCACAACAGATAAATACATTCGCTATTGACCGCAAAAAAAGACTATGGGTTTGTACGGAACAGGGACTGGCGTTACTACAAGGTGATAGATTCATCTCCTTTACGGATATTCCCAATAAACATGTCCTTGCGTTTTATGAGGATCAGCAGGGTCAGTACTGGGTTGGTACTCACGTGGGAATTTGTACCTTCGATGGTTCAAAAGTGGTTCGTTGCTATGACACTAAAGACGGAATGGTAGACCGGTATATAAACGTCATAACCGGCCAAGGTGATCTACTATGGATAGGCACAGCGAAGGGGTTGATAAGTTTTGATGGCAAGCAATTCAAGAATTATACCGTCCGCGAGGGAATGATAGGTAATGATATAGTTACTGGAGTGTCGCTTTGCGATAGCAAAGGCAGGATGTGGTTTGCTACTACTGAAGGAGCTGTATGTTACCTCGGTAAAGCCTTGACAACTACACCTAAACCGCCGCGTACGGTTGTGACTGGTGTACAGGTGAAGGGTGCATATGTCGATGTTTCGCCAAAGATATCGCTCGATTACGATAAAAACCACATTACGTTCGAGTTTGTCGGCCTTTCGTTCATAGACGAAAATGCCGTGAGCTATAGTTACATGCTCGAAGGTTTTGATGAACGCTGGTCGCCTGTTGTCAAGGAACGCTTCGCTCGATTTACTAATCTGCCAGCAGGTAATTACAGATTCTTAGTCAAGTCGACCTCTGCAGATGGTTTGTGGAGCGAACCACAGGCGATATTGGTACACATAGCAGCTCCTTTTTGGCAAACAGCTTGGTTTAGGCTGCTTGCTGTGCTAAGCGTTGTCTTGCTTGCCTATCTGGTCTTTAGATGGAGAGTTAGGATACTTACAAGGCGGCATCAGCAACGACTAGCTCTGCTGCGGCGCATGCTTGATAGTATCCGTGTAATCAACGCGCAGCTCGACCTTAGCACCACGTTGCATAAAATTACGGAAGAAGCTGCAGAACTTGTTCAAGGTATACCTGGTGGAGTGGGACTTGTTAAGGATGGACAAGTGGTTTTTGAGCAGACCTGGGACGGTAAAGCTTGGGAGAAGACTAGATTTGTCTTTGAGTTTGGACAGGGGATAGCCGGTAGAGCAGCGGCGGAAGCTAGAACTATAATAGTCAATAATCCTAGGGAAATACCTGGGCTGTTTCGCCCCGACCTTGTAGAAAAGTACGATGTTAAGGGAATGATCGAAGTTCCGATCATCAACCGCAGAGGACAAGTAGTGGGTGTCCTGGATATCCGCAGTAGATCTGCAGCTGCACATTTTACAGAAGCTGATGCCAGGTTGCTGGAATCACTTACCCATCAGGCTGCTGTAGCGATAGAAAATGCCGAGCTGTATGGTGCTTTGGAAGAAAAGCGTCTTATGCTGGAAGAGTCTCTTAAAGAGTTGCAAAGACTCTATGAACGTGAGCAGCAGGTAAGCAAAACACTACAAGAGCTTAACCAGATGAAGACGAACTTTATGATAGTTACTTCTCATGAAATGCGTACACCGCTTACCGTGCTCAAAGGACATCTGGAACTGCTACTTGATGGCTGCCTTGGCAAATTATCGACTCCTCAGACAAAGTCCGTACAAGCTTGCAGTCGTACCGTCGAACGGTTGATACACGCTTTCAATAACATCCTCGAGGTAGTAAAGATAGAAGGAAAGCGCTACACAATGCACCTCAGCCAAGTAGACCTAAAACAGCTGCTTCCAAGCATCATAGAACAAGTAGAAGAGCATATAAGGAGGCGCAAGCTCAGCGTGTTGATGGATATACCTTCAGAATTGCCCAAAATCCGTGCAGACCAAGAAAAACTGCAGCTCGTCTTCCATAACCTGATACAAAATGCGATAAAATTTACTCCGGATGGCGGAACTATACGCCTGCATGCTACGCGCCTTGCAGATAACATCTACGTCCACGTTGAAGATACTGGCATAGGCGTAGATCCAAGGGATATAGAGAGGATTTTCGATAAGTTCTACACAGATTCCGATCCCATGCACCATCGCTCGGGAGAATATGAGTTTGGAACTAAAGGTAGCGGTTTAGGTTTAGCTATTGCTAAAGGTTATGTCGATGCCCATGAAGGCAAGATAAAAGTGCAATCGCAAAAAGGTAAAGGCTCTACTTTTATCGTTTGCCTACCGATAGCAGGTCCAAACCTAAACAAAGAAGGCGAAGAATTAGCAAAGGTTGAGGAGATGGCATGATTAGATTGACCGAGATGGTCGCTTGTGGAGGTTGAGCTTCAAAGCTCGCTCCAAGCGACTTGGCTCAGGTACTGAGCCAGCTTCCTAAGACCAACGATAAGCGAGTCATCGTCGGCCCTTCAACTTCAGATGATGCTGGCGTCTATGAGCTTAGCTCTGAAGTTGCCTTAGTACAGACCGTAGACTTTTTCACGCCAGTGGTCGACGATCCTTACCTCTTCGGCAAGATAGCTGCAGTAAACTCGTTGAGCGATGTCTGGGCTATGGGTGCTGAACCGATTACTGCACTGTCAATAGCGGCCTTTCCGATAAAGACTGTCGGAGCGGAACTGTGTACAGAAATCCTGCGAGGTGGCGCTCAAATACTTGCTGAACACGGAGTTGCTTTACTCGGCGGACATACTGTCGAGGATGAGCAGCTAAAATTCGGTTATGCTGTAACAGGCATAGTGCATCCCAAAAAAGTAATCACTAATGCAGGAGCAAAAGTAGGCGACGCTCTGGTGCTTACAAAGCGCCTCGGTACGGGTATAATAAGCAGCGCTCTGAAACGTAAAAAGGCTTCCCAAGAAGCCATAGAAGCAGCTACGGCTTCTATGCTACAGCCAAACAAGGCAGTAGCTAAAATAATGCAACAGCTTCAAGTCAATGCAGCAACAGATATAACCGGCTTTGGGCTGCTAGGACACGCTTTTCAGATGGCCAAAGCAAGCAAGGTTACGCTCAAGATATACTCTGAAAAATTGCTAGCGCTGCCACAAGTGTTCGAACTGCTGGCCGATGGTATAAAGACTAAGGCTGACCGCACTAATAGCGAGTATCTAGGCGACGCAGTCGAGTTTGCAGCTAAAGTTGATGTACTTACGCGTTCTCTTATGCTCGACCCGCAGACCTCAGGCGGAATGCTTGTGAGTCTGGCTAAAGATAAGCTGGAGAAGTTCTTGACAGAGCTTCACACTGCTGGTGTGGAAGCTACAGAATGTGGAGAAGTACTGCCTCTAGAAGATAAACTGCTCAAGGTGGAGTATGGCAAGATATAGGCTGAAGTTGAAAAAGGTTTCTCTTTCTGACGTCGAAGAAGACAACGTACAAGCACGGGTGCTGCTACAAGGCCCGGCAGCCAAAAGCTACGAAGGTGTCGCCTTTCGTCACAAGCGACAAGCCCTAGAAGCTGCAGTGAGCGCCACGCTGGATGCTATATCGCAAGCTATCACTAAGCCGGTGAATTTTGACATAAGCGAAGTAACGGTAAAAGAGCTAAGGGAGGGCAAACCCTTTGTAGTAGTGCTGCTCAAGACCGACTATTTTGTACATCCCGTAGGGGAGGCGATAGAGCTGCTGGGTGCTTGCCAAGTTACCGATTCTGAAGCTGATGCCGCAGCGAGGGCTACCCTTAACGCCACTAACCGCACAGTAAGCACCATACTGCGCTAAGCCTACCGAGCCGGAGGTTGAATTCCCGAGGAACGAGAAAGCTGAATCAAGGACAGATACTTAACGGGCCACTGTTTAAGGAATCTGTGCGCATGGAGACGGTAAGTACTGTTGAGCTGGATACTTGAGCTAGTCGGTACGCAGTCAGAGCGGTTTCGTAAACACTCTCAGGAAGCAAGATCTGGACAGCCTTACCATTGTCAACGAACGTCAACCATCTCGTTTCTCGAGAAGACCTAGTTCTTCTATGCCGTGATCGTTTGCCTATTTACGGGCTGTGCTAGGAGAGTGTCGACATCTGCCCAACTTGTGGGACAGCGAAGAGTCAATTTTTGCTGAAACAGATAAAAATTTTGGTTTTACACCTTTTTGCATAGAATCTTGCCTGTCGGGCGTAATCCTCAATGAAAAGGTAGAGACTAGTTGCTGCAGAGTTGCAAAGGTTTGTGGAAGTTGACTTGCCTTACTGAGTGAAGTTTCAAGATGGGTTCTGGGAGAGAAGACTGTTTGTTCGAGAGTAACAGCAAAGGGCACCACTGTTTCTCAACTAAAGCGTTAGGCGCATTTAAAACCAGGGATTACGGGAGAGAGTTTGACGGGAAAGGGTATGAACCCAAAGAAGCATATCACCAACCAAGAAGAGATAAAGGTCTTCCGTCACGGCCAAGTGCAACGCGAGAATAATCCGCCGGTTGGTCTTGGCGTCTACTTACGAGGCAACCAAACGTCAGACGCGCGGCTATGCCTACGACCGCACCTAGACTGCGCTTTGTCTCGCCAAGTAGAGCTGAACATACGAGCTTCGAGGTAGGCGTGGTCTCGCTTCACATCCATGAGCGCGTCTCCATGCGCTCGATTCTCAATGTCGTCCGCCGCCTTCAGCTGTACTGCAGCCTAATCTCTTCGGGGAAACACCCTTACTACTACCTGCTGACCAGCGATCGAGTTCTACAAACACGAGGTTGGCTTGGCTAATCGTCTGGTCCTAGCAACTGCTCGTGCTGAATTTGCTGTTGGGCGAAGGAGGCACGAGCAAGATGTAGATTATCTAGATTGACCCGCGTTATGAAATCCGTTATGTTTCTGACTTACAAGCCCTTCCGAGTAAGGTTGATAATAAAAGCGTACCGTCTTATGGATATTCAAACTTTGGAAACTTGGCTCTGGAATGCTGCCTGTGCCATCCGCGGCCCTGTGGATGCGCCTAAATTCAAGGACTATATCCTGCCGCTTGTTTTTCTCAAGCGGCTGTCTGATGTGTTCGAGGATGAGCTGACGGAACTGGGTGAGAGTGCGAAGTATGTAGATGAGGACCACCAACTTGTGCGGTTTTACATCCCTAAAGAAGCGCGCTGGGAGCATCTCGCTCGCCGGACGACTAACCTAGGCGAGGCGCTGACCGACGCCGTGCGGGCGGTGGCACGACATAACCCCAGACTTCATGGTGTCATTGACACCGTGGATTTCAACGCCACTGCTGCGGGGCAGCGGATTCTCGCCGATGAGAAATTGAGGTTGCTGTTCGAAGAGCTCTCGAAGCATCGCCTGGGCTTGCACGACGTTGAGCCGGACATCTTGGGGCGCGCCTACGAGTATCTGCTTCGCAAGTTCGCCGAAGGGCAGGGGCAGAGCGCGGGCGAATTCTACACCCCGCGCGAGGTTGCCATTCTGATGGCCCATATTCTTGACCCGCAGCCCGGTGAGGAGATTTACGACCCTGCCTGCGGTTCGGGTGGATTGCTCATCAAGACGTTCTTGCGGTTCAAAGACAGGTATGGAGAGACGATTCACGACAACGGCACCCGCCTAGTGATCCCGCCCCACATTGACCCCCTGCACTTTTTTGGGCAGGAGATTAACCCTGCAACGTTTGCCATAGCGCGCATGAACGCCTTCATCCATGATATGGAAGCCGAGATCGCTCTGGGCGACACGATGCTGCGCCCGGCGTTTTTGCACTCGGACGGGAGCTTCCGCCGCTTCCATAAGGTTACGGCCAATCCGATGTGGAATCAGACGTTTCCGCTGACGACTTACGAGCAGGACACCTACGGGCGATTTGGCTTTGGGATTCCGCCTTCTTCCAGCGCCGACTGGGGCTGGATTCAGCACATGTTCGTTTCGCTGACCGATGGTGGCAAGATGGCGGTGGTGCTGGATACGGGCGCAGTGAGCCGCGGCAGCGGCAATCAGGGCAGTAACCGCGAGCGCAACATCCGCAAGGCGTTCGTGGAGCGCGACCTGGTAGAGGCGGTCGTTCTCCTGCCGGAGAATCTCTTTTACAACACCACTGCGCCCGGCATCATCCTCGTGCTCAACAAAGCCAAGTCGCGCAAGGGCGAGGTTTTGCTCATCAACGCCTCGCAAGCCTTTGCCAAGGGACGACCCAAGAACTATTTGACCGAGGATCACATCGCCACGATTGCGGATGTTTACTTGAACTGGCGGGAAGTGGGCGCAAACGAAGATCTGCCGCTGGTCAGCAAAATAATCACAAACGAGGAAGCCGCCCGCAACGACTACAACCTCTCGCCCAGCCGCTATGCCGCCCTGAACAACAAGGAAGAAGTGTTGCTGTTGGAAGAGGCGATGGTGCTTTTGCGCGAGGCAGAGGAGGAGCGCGCGGAGGCGGACCGGGAACTGCGGGAGGTGTTCCTTCAGCTTGGACTCAGGTGATTGGAGGAAATCGTATGAACTTTGCTGTTTCTTTGCCGGAAGAGGTAATGAAGGAGTTCTGTCGCCGCTATCGGGTGAGGCGATTGTCCCTGTTTGGTTCCGTCCTGCGCAAGAATTTCAGCCCCACCAGCGATGTGGATGGGCTGGTGGAGTTTGAGCTGGACGCAGCGGTTGGCTTTCTGATGCTTGCTCGAATCGCGCGCGAACTGTCTACCCTTTTCGGTCGGAAAGTGGGTTTGGTGCTGCGAAACGGCCTCAAGTCCCTGATTCGTGAAACGGTGCTGAGAGAAGAACAGGTCGTTTATGCGTCCTGAGCGTCCCTATCTCAGCGATATGGGGCAGCCGATTCCATCGTCCGCTTCCTGCACGGTGTGGATGAAGCCGCCTTTACGCAACGAGCTGCGACAAAGTGCCGTGCTGTAGAAACTGATCGTCATCGGCGAAGCTGCTGCGCGTCTGCCCAATGTATTCACCGACCAGCGTCCCGATATTCCGTGGCTAGATATCGTCGCCCTTCGCAATATTGCCGTGACGGATATTTTGCTGTGGACTGGTGCATCGTGTGGGTTACGGCAACACAAGAGCTGCCGCTGTTGCGCTAGCAGATTGCGCGTCTTCTGGAGGAGATCAGCAATGAGCGGTGATGCTATTACTTTGCCCGAGGGCTATAAGATGACTGAACTAGGACTTCTGCCTGGAGAGTGGCAGGTAGTGCGGTTGGGGGAGGTTGCTTCTTTTGATAGGGGCGTCTCTTGGTCCAAAGGTGATGAAAGTCAATCGGGAATCATAGTCGTAAGCATTCCTGATATAGCTAGCAACGGTAAAATCACTATCTCGCCAAGAGTGCGAATTTCCAAAGCTATCCATCAAGACAAGCTTTTGCGGGAAGGCGACATTCTGCTGGTCGGATCTAGCGGGAGCGTTCGTAACATAGGGCGAACAGGCCTGATTACGGACTTGGGTTCGCTTTCGGTAACTTTTGCATCCTTCACAGTTAGAGCAAGAGCTAAAGGTCGAGAGTCGTCTCAAGCCTTCCTTTTGTGTCTTTTGCCTAGTCAATGGGTTCCTTTTCATCTATTCTCGAAGCGGGCCGCGGATGGCAAATATAACCTCCAAGTGCAGCAACTACGAGGTCATCCTATCCCTCTCCCCCCTCTCCCTGAGCAGCGCGCCATTGCGCACGTGCTGCGCACGCTGCAGCGGGCGAAAGAAGCGACGGAGCGGGTCATCGCCGCGGCGCGCGAACTGAAGAAAAGCCTGATGCAGCATCTTTTCACCTACGGTCCTGTGCCACTCGACGCTGCCGACCGCGTCCAGCTCAAGGAAACCGAAATCGGTACAATACCTGCGCATTGGCAGGTAGTACGGCTAGGGGAAGTGGGTAGGGTGATAACCGGTCGCACTCCGTCAACTAAGCACAAAGAGTATTGGAATGGTTCAATTCCATTTGTCACGCCAGTTGACTTGAAGGGTGGCTCAATTTGGTACGCTGCTAGGTCGATAACAGAGAAAGGGCTTAAGCACGCCAAGCCTATACCCAGAGGAGCAGTCCTTGTAAGCTGTATCGGTTACATTGGCAAAGTTGGCATATTGGAACGTGATGTGGCTGCCACAAATCAGCAGATCAATGCAATTCTACCTTTGAAATGTGAGAATTGGTTTTTGGTTTACGCTATTATGCAAGAGGTAGAGCTGCTGAAGAGTCGCGCAAGGATGACGACGGTTCCAATACTTCATAAAACAAATTTTGAGCATGTTCCCATTCCCCTCCCTCCTCTCTCCGAGCAGCGCGAGATTGCGCGCATCTTGCAGGCGGTGGATAAAAAGATTGCTGCGGAGGAACGGCGCAAGGCGGCGCTGGAGGCACTGTTCAAAACGCTGCTGGGCGAACTGATGACTGGACGCAGAAGGGTAGCAAACGTCATCATAGGGGCGACCTAACAGGGCGCAGAAGGGGTGACTCGGCAACGGGTAGGGCAACCCCACAATGTAATGTAAGGGCGACCCAGTAGTTTGTCCCGACGATGGACATATCAACATCCGAGCAGACCCCCTGATGCGGTATAATCCCGACCGTCGTCATCGCTGCTCTATTCGTCTCAAGAGGTATGATTATACCCAGTGCGGCGCGTATTTTATTACCATTTGCACCTATGAGCGGGCGCACCTCTTCGGCGTGGTGAATAGGGAAATGGTTGTTGAATCCGTAGGGGGAAATTGTGTGTGACGAATGGTTCAAAACTGCGCAAATTCGGCCTAATGTGGTGTTGCATCCCGACGAATTCATTGTCATGCCCAATCACGTGCATGGGATCATTTGGATTGTGGACAATGACGTCGTAGGGGCACAGCGGCGCTGTGCCCCTACGACCACCACCGCCAATGCCGACCGTGTGGAACGATTTGGTATGCCCGTTGCCGGTTCCATTCCCACAATTGTTCGATCATTCAAATCCGCCGTCACTAAACGCATCCACGCCCCGCCCAACGCCCCTGACGGCCCTGTCTGGCAGCGGAATTATTACGAACACATCATCCGCGACGAACGCGCCTTGCACCTCATCCGCCGCTACATTGCCGAAAATCCGCTGCGCTGGCAGCTAGACCGCTACAATTCCAACCGTACCGGCGACGACCCGCTGGCGCGGGAAATCTGGACCATGATCTGCCAAACCCCAGCAAATTCGGGTGATATGCCATGACCCTCTCCTCCGAACGCCGTACTGTTCAGATCCCCCTTATGCACTACGCCCAGGAGGTCGGCTGGACCTATCTACCTCCAGAAGAAGCCCTGCGCCTGCGCCGTGGTGAGACCAACCCCATTTTGTGGGAGGAGTTCATCCGGCAGGTGCAGGCGCTCAACCCCGCAACCCCGGCACGGTGGATCACCTCAAGGCAGAGCAAGTAGCCAAGCAACTCCTGCGCGTGCCGTCCACCATCGAGGGAAATTTGCAAGCGTGGGAGTATCTGCGAGGCTTGGAGACCGTGTTCGTGGAAGCCGAGCGTCGCGAGCGCAACCTGCGCCTGGTGGACTATGCCGACGTTCATCGCAACACCTTCCACGTCACCGATGAATTCACCTTCACCAACGGCGTGCACACCATTCGCGCCGATGTGGTCTTCCTCGTCAACGGCATCCCGATCATCATATTGGAGACCAAAGCCGCCACCAAGCTGGAGGGCATCGCCGAAGGGTTGGATCAGGTGCGCCGCTACCATCGCGAAACGCCGGAACTGCTGGCTATCCTCCAGGTGTTCGGGCTGACGCACCTCGTGCAGTATTACTATGGCGCAACCTGGAACCTCTCCGCCAAGAACCTTTTCAACTGGAAGGAGGAGAGCGCGGGCAAAGACTTTGAGACGCTGGTCAAAACGTTTGTGGCGAGGGAGCGAGCGCTGCGCGTGCTGCGCGATTTCATCCTTTTTACGCGCAAGAACGAGGACCTGCGAAGGGTGATTCTGCGTCCGCATCAGATGCGCGCGGTCGAGCGGGCACTCGTCCGTTGCGCCGACCCGCACAGGCAGCGCGGACTCGTCTGGCGCACGCAAGGCTCTTGCAAAACCTACACCATGATCAGCATTGCCAAGCGCCTCATCGAAGAGCCGATTTTCCAAAACCCAACCGTGCTGATGCTGGTGGACCGCAACGAACTGGAAACGCAACTCTTTGGCAATCTGGCGGCAACGTTGGGCATCGGGCAGGTGACGGTGGCGCAAAGCAAACTGCATTTACGGCAGTTGCTGGCACAGGGCACGCGCGGGCTAATCGTCACGATGATCCACAAGTTCGATGATATCCCGGCGAACATCAACACACGCCGCAACATCTTTGTGCTGGTGGACGAAGCACACCGCACCACGGGCGGCGATTTGGGCAACTACCTCATGGGTGTCCTGCCCCACGCCACCTATCTGGGCTTTACCGGCACGCCCATTGACAGAACAGCTTACGGCAAGGGCACCTTCAAAGTCTTCGGCACTGACGATCCACAGGACTATCTAGACAAATACTCCATCACCGAGTCCATCGAGGACGGCACGACCGTGCCTCTGTATTACGGCCTCGCTCCCAACGAACTGCGGGTGGACCGCGCCACGCTGGAGCGGGAGTTTCTGGACCTGGTGGAAGCCGAGGGCGTGAGCGACATCGAGGACTTGGACCGCGTGCTGGAGGCGGTCACGCTCAAGAACATGCTCAAGAATCGAGAGCAGGTGCGACGGGTCGCCCAATACGTGGCGCACCATTTTACCGAGACGGTGGAACCCAAGGTTACAAGGCGTTCCTCGTGGGCGTAGACCGCGATGTCGAACCCGCAAAGGAGATCGATCTCTGCTCAGGCGTTCCTCGTGGGCGTAGACCGCGAGGCGTGCTGCCAGCTCGAAGAGGTGTTAGATCAATACTTGCCACCCGAATACTCACAGGTGGTCATCAGCCCGGCGCACAACGACCCGCCGGAAATCGCCCGCTACCGTCTTGCCGAAGAGGAAGAGAAACGCCTTCGCAAGGCATTCCTCAAGCCGCAGGAGTTGCCCAAGATCCTGATTGTGACGGAGAAACTGCTGACCGGCTACGACGCGCCGGTGCTCTACTGCATGTATCTGGATAAGCCGATGCGCGACCATGTGCTGTTGCAGGCGATCGCTCGCGTCAACCGGCCCTATGAAGATGAAAACGGCAAGCACAAGCCCGGCGGATTCGTGCTGGATTTTGTGGGTATCTTTGAGAAGCTTGAAAAGGCGCTGGCGTTTGACTCTCAGGATGTTTTAGGCGTCATCGAAAGGGTGGACGTGCTCAAGATGCGATTCGCCGAGCAAATGAAGCGCGGGCGCACCGTGTATCTTCCCCTGTTGGCTGGCAAACCCGCAGACAAAGCCGCCGACGCTGCTTTGCAGGCGTTCATCGATGAAAAGAAGCGGCAGGAGTTCTATCAATTCTTCAGGGAATTGGAAGACCTGTATGAAATCCTCTCGCCGGACCCGTTTCTGCGCGAGTGTATGGACGACTACCAGCGGCTGGCAGACCTGTACGCACTGCTGCGCAACGCCTTTGACGTTGGGGCGCCCCTCAACCGTGACCTAGCCCGCAAGACCGCTGCATTGGTGCAGCAGCATACCCAGGGCGGAGCGATTCGTGAATCCGTCGCGGTGTACGAGATCACACCGCAGACACTGGAGCAGATTGCCCAGCGCAACCAGCCGGAAACAGTCACGATCTTCAACCTGATCAAAAGCATCGCTAAAAAGGTGGAGCAAGATGCCGAACGTGCCCCTTATTTGATCTCCATTGGAGAACGGGCCGAGCAGATAGCAGAGGCCTTCAAGCAGCGGCAAATCTGCACCCAGGAGGCGTTGCAGCAGTTGGAGGCGCTCATTCATCAGATCAACCAGGCCCAGCAACAGCAGGCAGAGAGCGGCATTTCGATGGAAGCCTTTACGGTGGGTTGGTTGCTCCAGCAGGCAAACGTGGGTGAGGAGGATAGCCACTGTATTGCCAAAGCGATGGAAATGACGCTAAAGAACAACCCGCACTGGCGCACCCATGAGGCGCAGGAGCGCAAGGTGCGGCGGGCGCTTTATGAGCAGTTGGGAACGGCGGGTGTGCAGAACGTGCCAGTGCTTGTGGATCAGATCATCAGCATGCTGCGGAGGTATCGTCCATGAGAAAAGAAACACCTACTTTGCTACCGCCATTGGAAGAGTCGGTGCCGGTGGCGGTTTTCAAGGCTGAGGTCCATGCTTGGGGGCAACGCCTCGGTGTAGAGCCCAAACAAATTCACGTGCGTCCTATGAAGCGTAAATGGGCAAGTTGTTCGACTAAAGGACGTCTGACATTCAACGCGGAGTTACTGCGTCAGTCGGCAGATTTTCGCCGCGAGGTGATTGTGCACGAGTTGCTGCACCTCAAAGTGCCCAATCACGGTAAGTTATTCAAATTACTGCTCAAAGCTTACCTGGAAAAAACATAAAGCCTCTGACCGAGGTGTGTTGATCGCTGATATTGTCAACGTCATTGCTCCATCCATCATTACAGGGCTGGCTAGACGGTGTAAGCTGGGAGCTGTGGCCCACCTCATCTCGGGAATTATTATTCCTCACACGGCGTGACCGCAAAGCATCGCTCCCTCTGTTCTATCCACCAAATCTAGCGCTGCAGACCTTCAAGTGCGTGGATGCGAAGAGTTGGTTGATCCAGGTTTTTGCATGCTGTCTTTTTCTGCATCATTCGACATATCTAGACTTGTCCGTCAATGGGGGGCTAATGTCACCCAAGAACTACCGGCCTCCATCTCTCTTTTATCACTTTTACTGCTAATCCAAATCCACTCAATTGGAGTGGGCATTCCCTAGCCCCCTCAATCTCTTGTGTTGACACTCACCCGAGGAGGGACGATAACCACCGCAGGACTCGCCGTAGATGCACAAGCTTAGTCTGCCATTAAGGCCAGCGATGGTACACTGTACCCTCACTTCAAAGAACCGTCGCAAAGGGGAACAAGTTGCTACCATAGGGGCAGCAATGACCTGGTGGACCGGGGACCTCCACACCAACACGCTGGCTTCAACTGGTTGAACCGATGCAGAGGATAGCGCTGGTCACACTATCTTGCTCCTTCGGTTTGATCCAACACCATTTGACTTGGAAATAGTGGGTAAGCAACGAAGAAATTGTTGCCTGCCAAGCATTCCGCCGGCCAAAACCAGTCTACTGCACCCAGATTGTTTGCCTCTCAACGAAACCAGTCTTTTATGACTGAATCTTCCACTTGCTAGGACTTACGTGTTCGAGACCAATTCGACAAAAAATCTTTTTTGACCGTAAGCCTGATTCAAATAGCAAGTTAAGTATATTGGGACTGCCTCGACGAAATGCTCGACGCAGTTGAGGAAAATCCTTGGTTTTATCACAGTGGTGATAGTAATCGTGCATACTAGGGGCCGCGATGCCGGCGAGAAGCGTACCTAGACCGAGTATCTGTCGAACCGGTCACTTCAACCGCAACCAGACCCACCGCTCCAACTTCCACCACGCTTTTACCGGCCGCCAAACTGCTCAATGCGTCTGCATGTCTGCAAAAATCCCTATCATGAGGTAAGGTCATATCCCATAAGCAGTTAAGTGTGCGAATACGTGTCTGCAATATGTGTGCAAAAACCCTGAACGGGCCCTAGATCCGGTCATGCTGCGGCCCAGCCTCACCAGTACCACCGCCTACCCTTCCTCTACTCCGGTCTCGGCCAGGCCGCAGCGATACCTTGGTCGGTGCAGCGGCAACGCGGTCCACTGCTGCACCCGCCCCGCTTTCCGTCCGTCAATCGGATTTTTGAAAACGACCCCGGGGTAGCCAACGGCAGCTGGCGGTGTCCTAGCCCCGCCTTACCCCCACTCCGACTACCGCTATCTGAACTACATTACACTAAATGAGAAAAATGAAAATTTCGAACAGCATCCATCACGTACACCTGCAGCCGGTCGCTCGGTACTACTAACCGCATGTCCACAGAAATACTTAGCAGTCCTAAGTAATTGG
>JANWYG010000008.1 GCA_025057015.1 Blastocatellia bacterium | reverse complement strand
AGCCGCTCGACAAGGACATTTACGACCTACCGCCAGAAGAACTCAAAGGTGTGCCAAGCCTGCCAGGTTCACTTGAAGAAGCTCTCAAAGCTCTAGAAAACGACTCAGAGTTCCTCCTTAAAGGCGATGTATTTACAGAAGAATTAGTTTCGAGATGGATAGCTTATAAGCGAAGCAAAGAAGTGGTTGTAATGCAGCAGCGCCCGCACCCTATGGAGTTTGCCTTGTACCTCGATATCTAAGCAACAGTTGTTTGACAGCAGACTAATAGCGCTTATAACATAGTGCTATTCCCTTTTGCCACAGGAGTGTTATGCATCAAGCCGATCTGAGGACAGATCCATTTACCCCACTTAAACTCTTTTCGCATATGGACACGCTCTACAGTTGGTCTAAGGGACAAAACGTCTATCCAATCACGATGGAGCTTGGCCCATCGACCATATGCAACCACTTCTGCACTTGGTGCATGCATGGTGGTTACTTCGGTTCACATAAAGGCGACGACAAAAAGCTAAAACTATACCCAGAAAGCAAAGTCATGCGCTTTGAGTTCTATCGTGGACTATGCGATGAACTTGTCTCCTTAGGAATAAAGTCAATGATCTTCTCCGGTAGTGGAGAACCCTTCGTCAATCCAGAGTTACCACAGTTCATAGAGTACACAAGGAAATCTGGAGTAGATGTTGCCGTAATCACTCATGGAGGGCTACTCACGCCAGAGAAGATAAAGGTAGTAGTAGCTAATGTCTCCTGGATTAGGGTATCGCTTAATGCAGGAACGGCAAAAACCAGGCGAGAGATCCATAAAGTAGATGATTTTGAAAAGGTACTAGCTAATCTAACCGAGCTTGCCGCAGAAAAGAAGCGCACCGGGTCTAAGATTCATATAGGCGTTGGTATAGCCATCTGTCCTGAAAACTGGCAAGAAGTCTACGAAGGAGCAAGACTAGTAAAACAGACCGGCGTCGATTACTACCAGATTAAGCCTGTTATCTGGCATCCTATGTCAGCTAACAAACAGTACGAAGAGCAGTTCTTCCGCAATGCCCTGCCGCTAATTCGGAAGACCAAGACTGACCTTGAAGATGAAAATTTTAAAGTTTTCATCAAAGAGGATCAGTTTGCAGGTGTACTCTCTGCTGACTATGAAAAAAGTACGTACAAGAAGTGCTACGCTACATTCTTCCCCGTGATCGAAGCAAACAAAAAGGTTTACTATTGCTCACAAACTCGCGGGCTGCCTGAGTTCTGTCTCGGAGATCTCTCTGAACAAAGTTTTAAAGAGATTTGGGAAAGTGAGCGACGCCGCAAGATTATCGAAAGCATAGACGTGATGAAGTGTCAGCCTATATGCCGATGTCACCAGATAAACAAAGTACTGTGGGCTATTAAACACCCACAGAACAACGTCAATTTCGTGTAACCTGCAGATACTGCCCTTAGGCAGTGCTTGGTGCATGCTCTTTCACCAGGCGCTGCCAACTCTCATTCTCCTCTGTAAGTTTGAGACCTGCTGTCCTTCCGGCAACATCCTGCCAAACCATCTCCACTAGCACAGGAGCCTCAAACCCCACTTCAGGAACTTTGACCATGAGCACTGCCCCTCGTTCTAGTTGCCTAGCTGTCTGTATACGCAGTCCTTTGTAACTGATATTTTCGGTATAGACCTTCTCACTAAAGCGCATACCAGATTTATCAGTACCTTCTATCACTACTCCGATCCGTACCCAGTATCTGGTCTCACTTCTGCGATCTTTTGAAGTAATTTGCTCCTGACGTATTTCCTCATAAAGGTCGTCATAGCAGACATGGCAGACTTTGCGATAATTCAATCGTCGAACTACAGTGCGAAACTCTGGCAAGCGCGTCAAGTCGATCAGATGGTCTACGCGCTCCTCACAGCTGTCGCAGAGGCCTTGCATAGCCTTCATCTCCTTGAAAAAATGTATATGAGAGCGCAACAGAGTCTCCTGCTCTGTTACCGATTACTTCATATTGGTGGAACAATTTTGCTCTTTCGTCATTAATTTTAAGGTATGTGGAATAGATTCGGCGTTGCTAGTAAACGCAATTCTATCATGTTTCTACTAGAACAGAAGAATTATTTTAGAGAGGACATATGTACAAACTCACACCACGACAACTTATATTGCTCAGTCTACTGCCAAGCCTAATCGCAGCTACGCTCGTGATCACATACGAGCGCTACCTGCGGCCACCTGAGACTACAGCCTCTTCTGCACCGTCCCTAGACTTTCTTGAAGCTAAGACTAAGCAACTTAACTTCTCAGCAGACGAAAAGAACAACATAGACGTCTATGAAGCCGTAAGTCCTGGCGTAGTAAACATTACCAGTATTACCTACAAGGAAGATTTCTGGGGATTCGACGTCTATCCACAACAAGGTACAGGCTCAGGTACAATCATAGACAAAGCAGGCCATATACTGACCAACTATCACGTCATACAAGGTGCACAGGAACTTAAAGTGGTTCTCGCAGATAAGAGCACTTATGACGCAAAGTTTGTAGGCGCAGATCCGGATAATGATCTGGCAGTAATCAAGATAGACGCTCCACCAGATAAGCTGCACGTGGTTCCTCTAGGTAGCTCACAGTCGCTCGCCGTAGGACAAAAGGTCTTAGCCATAGGTAATCCTTTCGGTCTTGACAGAACGCTCACTACAGGAATCATCTCAGGGCTTGGGCGACCGCTTAAGGCCGCTAACGGTAGAACTATAGATAACGTCATACAAACAGATGCCTCGATAAATCCGGGTAACTCTGGCGGTCCACTGCTTAACAGTAACGGCGAAGTCATAGGTATCAATACAGCTATTTATAGTCCTTCCGGAGGCTCAGTAGGCATAGGCTTTGCCGTACCCATAGATATAGCTCGCAACATACTGCCAGACTTACTTACCTACGGGCGAGTCCTGAGACCTTGGCTTGGTATTTCCGCTATACAAATCACCCCGCGGCTGGCCGCAAGACTCTCACTCGACATCAAAGAAGGTCTAATAGTGCGAGGTACCTATCCAAACGGCCCAGCAGCAAAAGCAGGAATCATAGGAAGTGAACAGTACCGCATAGTAGATAACCGTATACAACTGCTAGGCGACATACTCACTAAAGTCGACGGCAAAAAAATAGCATCTGAAGAGGACCTATATAGAGCCCTCAAAGATAGACGACCTGGTGAAGTAGTCTCCGTAGAAGTTGTTCGCGATGGTCGCCCGATACGCCTAAAAGTGCAACTTGAAGCTAGGCCTCAAAGGCTTTAACCAGTCACTATTCCAAGAGCGCTGAAGATCGCCCTGGCTTTCACCAGCGACTCTACATATTCATCCATAGGGTCGGAATCGGCTACTACGGCTCCACCAAAGTTTATGTATCCTATACCATCCTTGATAAAAAGCGTGCGTATAGCTACGCTAAGATCGGCATTCCCGTTGTAGCCTATCCACCCTATAGCTCCCATCGAAAGTCCTCTGCGCACCGCTTCGACTTCCTCTATTACCTGCATAGCTCTTATCTTCGGCGCACCTGTAACCGACCCAGAAGGAAATGTAGACTTTAATACGTCACCAAAAGTCACTCCTGAGCGCAAATCACAAGCTATTCTAGAAACCAAGTGATGCACCGTGGGAAACGTCTCTACCTGTAAAATGCGCGTCGCATCAACGCTGCCTATCCGAGCTAGCTTTCCTAGATCGTTCCTCATTAAGTCTACTATCATCACGTTTTCAGCCACGTCTTTGATACTGCCACGCAGCTGTTCAGCTAATAGCTTGTCCTCAGCAGCATCCTGACCTCTAGGACGAGTCCCTTTTATCGGAAAAGCTTCTAGCCTACTTGCCCGCTTACGCAAAAAACTTTCGGGCGAAGCACTCACCACAACTCCGTCAGGAGATCTGAAAAAAGCAGCAAATGGCACAGGAAATCTCTCTCTGATAGCAAGAAAAACATCCTCAATAGCATAATCGTTCAGTTCAATAGTAAACTGCTGAGTCAGATTGACCTGATATACGTCACCTTCTCTAATATATTCCTTAACTCTCTTGACAGCCATTAAATACTCGGCACATCTGAAGTTCGATTTGTAGACCACGGAACTAGCAGCTCTTCTCAACCACCTATTAGCAGTAACCAAGTCCTCATGTAGCCTAGCAACCGCATCGGCCTCACCATACAGTGTCGTCGTACCCTGAAGATAATCATGCACAACTATAGCGTCGTAAAAACATAGCAACATCTGCGGCAGCTCGTAAGGAACCTGCGCAGTAGACGGTAACGGCTCTATCCGCCTTGCCAGATCGTAAGCAAAAAAACCTGCCGCTAGCCCTGCCCCAAACGGAGTCCCCGTGTCATCTTCCCTCTTCTTTTTCAACAACAGCTCATCTAGACAACAAAATACATCCCCCGATAACAAATTGCTACGTCCAGCCTGTACAAGTTCCACCGCCTTTTCCGTGACCCGTAGGCAAGCTACTGGCGAGACAGCCGCCACCAAATACCGGCCATCGTATAGCCCATACCGCCGGTAACAACAACTGTCTAAGACGATCGGATAGCTCGACGGCAAGTAAGTAAGAAATTTCTCGACTAACTCCTCGGCAGGAAAGTCTATCTCCACACAAACCACTGCCATACCAACATTGTCAACTACAACAAAATTAAAACTCAACCCCTGTCTACAGAGAACTGTCGGTGTTATGTCTAATTTTTATCCAAGTAAATGCCATAATTTTCTAGACAGATCCTTGACAAAACTTCGAGAAAAGCCTATAGTTGTAGACAATGTCGACGTTCGATGAAAAATATATCTCTCAAGGAAGAGGTCGAATATGAGAGAAAAATACGAGCGTCGATGCAAGATACAGGCAAAAGCCAAAGAAGTATTTGATTGGCATGCTAGGCCAGGTGCGTTTGAGCGTCTTACGCCGCCCTGGGAGAAAGTAAAGCTGGTAAGACGAGTAGGCACGATAACAGTCGGTAGCAGAGTGACTATAAAAGTTGGTATCGGACCTTTTGAGCAAACCTGTACCTTCCAACATATAGACTACTGCGAAGGCGTGCAGTTTAGAGACGTGCAGGTAGAAGGTCCTTTTAAGTATTGGGATCACATCCACCGAGTAGAACCTATTGATGCTGAAGCCTCGCATCTGATAGACAGTATCGAGTACGAGCTACCACTGGGCATCTTAGGGCGCTTGCTAGGTGGTCGATTTGTAAGACGCAAACTGGAGAGAATGTTTACATACCGCCACCGTATTACGCGCGAGGATATAGAAACTATCAGAAGATACGGAGATAAAAAGATGAAAATCCTCGTGTCAGGCTCCAGCGGTCTTATAGGCAGCAGCTTACTTCCCATGCTTACAGCAGCTGGTCATCGCGTCATTAGTTTGGTACGGCGTACACCATCAGAACAAGAGATCTTCTGGGATCCTAGCGCCGGTACGATAGAACGAGAAAAAATGGAAGGCTTTGACGCAGTAATACACCTTGCCGGTGAAAACATAGCTGATGGACGTTGGACACAAGAAAAGAAGAATAACATACGCTCAAGTCGCGTTCGTTCGACAGCGCTGCTAGCAGATACTCTAGCAAAACTCGCTCATCCACCTAGCACTTTCATAAGTGCATCTGCCATAGGCTACTATGGGAACCGTAATTCAGAGCCACTACGTGAAGAAAGTGACTCAGGTAGTGGGTTTCTAGCCGAAGTATGTAGAGATTGGGAAGCAGCAACAGCTACAGCCCAAGAAGCGGGCATAAGAGTAATCAACTTACGAATAGGCATAGTTTTGACTCCTAAAGGTGGAGCGCTCAAACAGATGCTACTGCCGTTTGAACTTGGTCTTGGCGGAAAACTAGGCGACGGCAAACAATACATGAGCTGGATAGCTCTAGACGATCTGCTCGGAGCCATATATCACGTTTTGATGAAAGAAGAGCTCTGTGGCCCAGTAAATGCCGTCTCTCCAAATCCAGTAACCAATAGCGAGTTTACTCTAACTCTTGCTAGAGTACTAGGTAGACCTGCACTATTTCCAGCACCACGCTTTGCCCTAAAACTGGCTCTTGGGGAAATGGCTGAAGAAACAGCCCTGGCTAGCGCTAAAGTCTACCCTTCGAAGTTACTCTTGTCAGACTACAACTTCCGTCTACCAGAGCTGAAAGATGCTTTAGAACATTGCTTAGGTAAGGTCAAAACGGCGGCATAGAGTTCGGCCGAAGGAATACAGAGAGCTTGGTATCTCGCCCCCCAACCTCATCTGTATTGCCCTTCGGCCAGTGGAACATCAAGGCCTCAGCAAAACTTTTAGCACTCCTGGCTTAGCTGCAGTCTCAAAAGCTTCTATGCCTTTAGCTAATGAAACCACTTCAGAAATCATATGAGAGAAGTCTAGATGTCTTTCCTGCATCAACCTCAGCGCATCATCCAGCCGACCACAGCGAGACCCTATTAACTCTACTTCCTTGACTACAAGCTCGGACATATCCACCGTCGTCGAGCCAGCACAAGTCGACTTGAGAACTACTTTACCGCGCGGCTTGGCTAGTTGGACTGCTTTAGCTAAAGCTTCAGTAGTACCAGTTGCCTCGATCACCAAGTCATATCCCTCATCCTCAGGAACAAAGTCCTCTATGGAAATAGCGTCTATCCCTCGCTTTGCAGCAGTAGCAAGCTTGCTAGCATGCTTACCTACAAGCAACAGCTCACAAGGCAGAAAACGAAAGACCTCAGCTACAAGTAAACCTAGCTTACCATCTCCAAGGATGAGCACCTTGTCACCTTCACCTGGTTTGACACGTTCTAAAATAGAGCAGGCTGCCGCCAACGGCTCGGCAAAAACCGCAGTCAAGTCATCCAACTTATCCGGTACTAGCCGAAGATTAACCTCCGGCAGCGTCAAATATTCAGCAAAAGCTCCGTCACGTCCGACTATTCCTAAGACTGTGCGACGAGGACAGTGGCGCGGATCACCGCTAAGGCACTTATAACATTTGCCACAACCGGCGTTTATCTCACCTACGACGCGCTTACCAATTAGCGAGCGTGTGCTCGCTTGTTCTACTATGCCTACAAATTCGTGTCCTAGGATTCCCTTAAAACCCGCATAACCGTGCGTTATCTCTATATCAGTATTACATATTCCTGCCGCAGTAACACGAACCAGTGCCTCATCAACAGGTAAAACAGGTAATTGTTTATTAACCAATCTCAACTGGCCGTCATAATACAGTGCCCGCAAAGTCAACCTCCGAAGAGACGCTTTAGTCCCGCTGTTATGGTCTGTAACAAAGAGAGCTTTCTACACGTCACGCCATCACTACGAAGCTTAGCCAACTGCTTTTCCGAATATCCCAGAGAACGTAAAACTTCGTCTGTATGCTCGCCAAGCGACGGTGGTGGAAGCTTCATGCTGACCGGTGTTTCGGAAAATTTAAACGGTGAGCCTAGCTGCTTTACGGCACCCTCCGTGGCATGTTCCATCTCGAAGAGCATAGCCCTCGCTATCGCCTGATCAGAAGTAACGGCATCTTGAAAACTCAAGACCGGCTCGCAACAAAAGCTTTTACCCTCGAACAGTTTCAACCATTCGGCTTGAGTACGGCTAAGAAAGAGGCTTCGCAGCTCGGTAAATATCCGCTCTCGCTCTTTGCCGCGGGCAAACTGCTTCGTAACAAGGTCCCTACGATCTATAGCAAGACAGAATTCCACCCAAAACTTTTGCTCCAAAGCACCAAGCGATATATACTTCCCATCCTTCGTCCTGTAGATATTGTAAAAAGGATATTGCCCAGTAAGGGGCGTCTGTGTCCCTACGTCTAGCTGTTCACCGGCAAAAAAATGTGCCGCCATTACCGGCAACATAGCAATCGTAGTATCAAGCATTGCTATGTCTATATACTGCCCCTTGCCAGTATTCTTACAAGAAATCACAGCAGCAAGGATGGCTATTGCAGCCATTAAAGCTCCACTTAAATCAGCAACCTGTGCTGCCGGTATTACTGGGACGCTGCGGCTGTCCACGCTAAGCCCTAGTAGACCTGACAACGCAGCATAGTTGATATCGTGTCCGACTCGGCTAGACCAAGGTCCCGTCTGTCCATACCCTGTAATAGAACAATATACTATTCGAGGATTAGCTGACCTGACCGTCTCATAATCAACCCCCAGCCGCTTGACTACTCCAGGTCGAAAGCCCTCCACTACTACGTCTGCAGTTTCCGCAAGCTTCAGAAATATTTCTACACCACGGCTATCTTTGAGATTGAGTGCCACACTCTTTTTGTTTCTATTAACGGTTAGAAATAGTGAGCTAGTGTCTTTTAGCTTAGGCAGGGCATACCTGGCTGGGTCACCGATATTGGGCTCTTCTATCTTGATTACTTCAGCACCCAAATCGCCCAACAGCATAGTACAGTATGGCCCGGGAAGTAGACGCGTAAGGTCCAACACTCGAAGACCGTGTAAAGGCGTAGACATTCTATCTCCTCAGCTATATTGGCGGGATAACCTTCGCAAAAGCATAGGATTTTCAAACAGCATGCTCGCACCATGCACTACTGAAGCACGCGGATCCTTTACGGTAGCTACTTTGAGATTTAACTCAGATGCCATACGTTCTTCCATCTTAGCTAGCAACGCTCCGCCACCAGTAATAGTTAGACCTTTGTCATATATGTCACCAGCAACTTCAGGAGACAAATCTTCCATAAAACGCCTTATAGCGTTTATTATCTCGCGAATCACAGGCTCGATGGCAGTATGTATCTCTTGGGGAACTATGGTTAACATCTCTGGCACGGCTTTAAGCAGGCTCTGTCCGCGTATCTTCGTGCTTTCCAATGCAGCCGTAGGTATCTTGTGGATAGGTAAAGCGCAACCCAACTCTATTTTGACTCGCTCAGCGGTACGGCTACCTATCAGCAAGTTATGATAGCGCTTAATATGATCTATTATCGCTAGGTCCATATCTGCTCCACCCTTGCGAATCGACCTGCTAGCTATAAGATTCGACCGGGAAACTATAGCCATCTGCGTAGTAGCTGCTCCAAGATCCACCACCATACTAGCACGCTCGTCATTAGTAATAATGCCAGCCCCCATCGCTGCTAAGTAGCCTTTGTCAGCTACATGCACTTTATCGGCACCTGCAGCCTGTACCGCCTGCACAAGAGCATGCCGCTCGACACTCGTTATGTCACTAGGTACGCCTAATATCACCCTGCGGGAAAACAAAGCCCGACTACCACGAGCCTTTCGTATGTAACTACTTAGCATCCTAGCTGTCAAATCGAAATCCGACACTACACCATCATCCAACGGTGAGCAGATCTCTATTTCCTCCGAAGAGCGACCCAGCATCTCAAGCGCCTCATTGCCTACTGCTATTACCTCACCGTCATTACGATCGATCGCTACAAGCGTAGGCTCACTCACCACTAACCCTCTGCCCCGCGTGGCTATATACGTATGCGCCGTACCTAAATCAATCGCAAGATCGTCAGTAATCAGTCCCCTTAATGAAAAACGCACAGCTTGCCCTCTCTACTTGTTAACCCCCAAAAAATCCATATGAAGATAATCCTTTCTGCTAAGGAAAACAATATCTTTCAGCTCAAATCCCATCAAACTATACCGGAAAAACTTGTTGACAGCCCAAGTTTTAAAACATTATTATTCTATTCCCGCTCTAAGCGGTTGTCCTCAAATCCAGGAGTCGTAGTTCAGTTGGTTAGAACGCCGGCCTGTCACGTCGGAGGTCGCGGGTTCGAGTCCCGTCGGCTCCGCTTTTAGTAAGTCTACCTGCGGGTAGACTTTTTTGCTTATGTCAGAATTTTCTCACTTCGGCAGCGAAGGACAGGTTCAAATGGTAGATGTAAGCGCAAAGGCTGTAACAGCACGTAGCGCAACAGCCTCGGCGCGAGTAATAATGCCTGAATCAATAGTTACTAAAATACGTAATAACATTCTGCCTAAAGGCAATCCCTTTGAGATCGCTCGCATAGCAGGAATACTCGCAGCAAAACAAACCGCAGCGCTCATCCCCCTCTGCCATCCGTTACCACTTAGCCATATAGACATAACCGTTAGCCTCGAAGACTACGGTGCAAAGATAGTCAGTAGTGTTAAGACAACAGCGCAAACCGGCGTAGAGATGGAAGCACTTACTGCAGCTACAGTCGCAGCTCTTACGGTCTACGACATGTGCAAAGCAATAGATAAAAGCATCATTATCACTGACATCCAGCTCGAAACAAAATCCGGCGGAAAATCTGGAGATTGGCAACGCCATTAGTAACTCTCCCAGCCAGCCTTGCCGATAGAGAGATTTTGCCAATTTAACACTCACAACTTTTTCTATCGATCCTAACTTCAGCAAATAGTTCGTCTACGGCTTTTATCGCCTTCCAAAGAAGAGATGGATGAAGAATGCACTGCGGACTAACATACTCGCGGCAGATCTTACCGGGACACGGCGAACAAGGCAGTTCAGCACTAACTACTCGATAGGGAGCAACAGACCAAGGCCGCCATACACGCACATTACTTGAACCAAATACCATAAGCAGCGGCTTACCTAAAATTGCAGCCATGTGCGCCGGACCACTATCGTTACCTATCACTAACACTGCTTCGTCTATCAACGCCAACAGTTCTGCAAGACTCAGATCTGTGAACAATTCCACAGGTGTCTTAGCCAGCGTCACCAGTCGCCGGCCTATGCCCACCTCAGACGGTGCTATGGCAGCAACACCAATCAGACCATAGTTGTCGTAAATATGCTCCAACAACTCAGCAAAATGCTCGGCCGGCCATCTCTTCGACTCAAACGCTGCAGCTGGATGCACTAAAACATATCTTCCAATTTTACGAGCATCCAATAGCTGCCTTACTTTCACTACAGCCTCCGACCAAGGTTTTAATAGCCCCGCTGGTGGCCGTTCCAGATCGAGTCCAACCCACTTTAGCAACCCAACTTGCTGCTCTACACAATGTATCTCATTCTTACCCCATATTCTTTCAGGCGAAGGAGCTCTATGATCGAGCAAAAAAGAGTATTGATTAGCACGGTAGCAAACCGTATGCTTTGCTCCCGAAAGGAACGCTAAAAAGGTCGCCGTAGTCCCACCGTGTAGATTGAAGGCTATGTCATAGCGTCTCGCACGCAGCTTACCAATGACTTCATAGCGAGAATAAAGCGAACGCTCCAGCACGTACAGCTTAGTAATCAGCGGATGAGCCTCTAAGATCGGGGCAGCTATCCGCTCCACCACTACGTCTACTTCCAAATCAGCTTTCCAGTTACGTAGCGCCACAAGACAAGGCGTCATAAGAGCAGTATCGCCTATCGAGCGCAGCCGTATCAGAAGTACTCTACGTAGCTCGGAAGAGAAAAGTGCCGGCCCTTCGTTACTCAGAACGAGCCTCCTCAACTAGCATCACAGGTATACCATCTATCACAGGATAGACCCTACGACATTTCGTGCACCTTAGACCACTGCTTATAAGCTCAACCTTAGTCTTGCATACCGGACAAGCAAGCTTTTCAATTAACCTCTCTAGATTATTCCCTGCTGATATCCTCTTTCCCATTTCTCAAACCAAACAAGTAACATCGACCGATTCTGAAAAAAACGATAATTCCACACCAGGTGTAGACAAACCGTTCACTCTCCCACACAAGCACAACACTTAAGATGCTACTAGTTCACAAATTGCCCGGCCGTATCTTACACACAGCTTGCACACAAAACATATTATTGCGAGCTATAAGCTTTCGCACCTTCTATAACGGTGTCCAAAGTTTCTAGCGCCTTTTTTAAGCTTGTCTGCTCAGCCTGAGTCTTAGGCCTGAAACTTTCAAGCCGTCGCTTCTGCTGATTACAACTTTTCAACAACATATCCATGGCCTTGTCAAGCAGCTGCCCCTTACGACGCTCATATGCATCGTCTAAATTATTCATCAACTCTTCGTACACACTCACATAACTTATCAGCAACTCGGCAGGGCTGCCCGTAGGATATTCTCCGTAGTCCTCCTTGCTTCGGCTGTCGCTCCTTACTCCGAATAAAGCATCCAAGCGACGCTCAGCTATACGCAGAAAAACTGCTGTACGCTTGTCTATCTCTTGAGCTTCTCGAATGCGCTCGATTTCCTGGTCGTTAAGATACTGCTTTTGAAAAATCAGTAGCAGTAGAAGTATCACTTGCCCTTCTTCTCTATCTGCCGGCGCAATATCGGCAGCCTCAGGTTTACCTTATCCACCTCTAGTTGATACTCAGAGCCAGCAAGCTCTTTGAAGCGCAAATACGCACGCTCGGCCCTCAGCAGATCGCCTAGCTTGTCAAAGCAAATAGCCAAAAAATAGTAATTGATAGCAACCGTAGGTCGCTGTTCTATCAAAGCTAAGAACTGCTGTGCAGCTTCCGCAAAAGCCTCTAGTTTGAATAATGCCAGTGCAAGCCCAGCCTTTGCTTCATAACTTGGCTGAAGCTTCAGTGCTTGACGATACTCTGCTGCAGCCTCAGCGAACTTACCAGACTTTAGAAGCGCAGATGCATATCCGGTAATATAGTCTGCCCGACGCTCGTGTGCTAGCACCTGCTGCCAATACTCTATCGCTCTGCCAGCATCCGTCTGTATTAACAGCTCAGCCAACCTCGCCATCATTTCCAAATCGGACTGCTTAGTTTCTGTAACTGCCTGCTCCAGGTAGTTTATCCCAACAGCAATTTTCCCTGCAGCGACAAACACTTCTGCAAGCCTTGCGCGCATCAGAGCATCCGCCGGCCTGATACCTTCAGCAACACTGAGCGCCTCATCCTTGCGCCCAATCTTTATTAGCCCTTCAGCAAGCATTAGAGCTGCATCTGCATCGGTAGAGGGTGCTTTTGAAAGATCTTCAACCGCAAGTGCATACTCACCTAGCTGCAACCGCAGCACTCCTCTACGCTTGAAATACTCAACTTCGGGACTCAAAGCTATCAACCGATCATACACGCTCAAGGCTGCCCTAGCATCACCTCGCCCTTCGAGTGCCACTGCAAGCAACTCCAGTCCCTGTTTGTCCAAATCAGTCTGCTCTAACAGTTCTACTGCCTTAGTCGAATTATTAGACCGAAGAGCTAGTTCTGCTAATCTCACCCTTACCGCCTGGTTCTTCGGATCGAGCTTCAGTAACTCAGTGAGAAGTCGCTCAGCAGCTAGGGTATCGCCACAACGCAGCTTAGCTTCAGCTAGCAGCTCGTAAGCACGAAGCATTTGCGGGTTGAGCCCTATTACCTGCTCCAGCAACATTGACGCTTCCTGAGCAGCAGCAGCCTTATCCGTAGCAAGCAAAGCTGCTGCGCATTGATATTTTGGCTCTACCGCATCAGGAAGAATAGCAATTACTTCACGGTAGAGCACTACAGCACGCTCGTACTCGCCCCTTTCATGTAAGTCCTGCGCTCGCTCGAATAACTCAACTGCCCGGTCCTGCTGTAAAAATGCCAGCATCAATAAAACCCAACTGCAAACAAACATACTCTCTAACCATGCCGAATCGACGAATAGATCTGAACTTTAGCATCAGTTAGAATCTCAAAAAATCCATTTTTGGAGAGACAGCATGAAATTTGGTATCCCAATCTTGACCCTGCTGATACTAGTTTGTGGAATAAACGCCCAGCAGCTGAAATATCCGGTCACAAAACAGGTAGAGCATTACGACATCTATCACGGCATCAAAGTAGCCGATCCGTACAGATGGCTCGAAGACGATAACTCGCCCGAAACTGCTCGCTGGATTGAAGAGCAAAACCGACTAACCTTCAGCTACCTAGAGCAGATCCCATTTCGTAAGAAGTTACAAGAGCGCATGGAACAGGTGTTCAACTATCCCAAGTACTCATCCCCCTTCCGTAAAGGCGAGCTCTTCTTCTTCTTCAAAAATGACGGTCTACAAAATCAAAGCGTACTATATATGCAGAAAGGGCTAGATGGTTCGCCCGAAGTACTACTAGATCCTAACAAGTTCTCAGATGATGGCACGGCAAGGCTCGCAGGATTTACGCTTTCAAAGGATGGACGGTATGCTGCATACGGTATCTCGCGGGGTGGTTCAGACTGGCAAGTATATCAAGTTTTAGACACCGCCACGCGTAAGACACTATCGGACAAAGTTGAGTGGGTAAAAATCTCCTCCATAGGATGGAAAGGCAACGGCTTTTTCTACAGCCGTTATCCAGCACCTGAAAGAGAGCTGTCATCAAAAAACGAAAATCACAAGGTCTACTACCATCGCATAGGCACTAGTCAAGACGAAGACGAGCTAGTGTACGAAGATCCAGCCAACCCACAGCGCTTCAACGTAGCTTTTACTACAGAAGACGAGCGTTTTTTGATACTGAGCATATCCGATCGCGGCAAAGGTAAAGATGGCAACGCTCTCTATTTTCGCGATCTCGACAGCACTGAAAAAACCTTTAAACCCCTCATTGCTGAGATAGGTGACTATAGATACTCAGTAATCGATAACATAGACGACAAGTTTATCGTCGAGACAAACGATGGAGCACCTAATGGCCATATCGTCTTGATTGACAGCAAGAACCCAGACAGAAAAAACTGGCGTGTGCTCATACCGCAGCAGCCACAACCGCTCAAAAGTGCGTCCTCAGCAGGCGGAAAACTCTTCCTTACTTACTTCAAAGACGTCAAAGATCGTGTCTATGTCTACAGCTTAGAGGGTAAGCGAGAGCGTGAGGTAAAGCTACCTGGGCTAGGCAATGCTGCTGGATTTAGCGGAGAAAAAGATGACAAATTCATATTCTACACCTTCACCTCTTTCACTTCCCCGCCTACAATCTACCGCTACGATATAGCAACAGGCAAGTCAACTGTCTTCAGAACCTCTGAGGTAAATTTCAATCCAAACGACTACATCACCAAGCAGGTCTTCTATCCTAGCAAAGATGGCGTCAAAGTACCGATGTTCATAGTCCATCGCAAAGGAATAAAACTTGACGGCAACAACCCGACGCTGCTATACGGGTATGGAGGATTCAACATCAGTCTCTCACCTTCTTTCAATGCTTTGCTCATACCGTTTCTCGAACAAGGCGGAGTATATGCCGTGGCCAACTTACGCGGTGGAGGTGAATACGGCGAAGATTGGCACAAGGCCGGTATGCGACTCAAAAAACAAAATGTCTTTAACGATTTCATAGCAGCAGCAGAATACTTGATCAAAGAGAAGTATACTTCGAGCAAGCGCTTAGCGATACGTGGTGGCTCAAACGGTGGCCTACTTGTAGGTGCCTGTATTAACCAACGACCGGAGCTGTTCGCCGTTGCAATACCTCAGGTCGGAGTAATGGACATGCTGCGTTTTCACAAATTCACGATAGGTTGGAACTGGATAGCTGAATACGGTTCGAGCGACAACGAAGAGGATTTTAAGAACCTGTACGCCTACTCGCCGCTGCACAACATTAAAGAGCAAAACTATCCAGCTACGCTCATTACTACTGCCGACCATGACGATCGAGTTGTACCGGCACATTCGTTCAAGTATGCTGCCACTTTACAGCAAAAACAGCGCTCCCGTGCTCCCATCCTAATCAGAATCAGCACTAAGTCGGGACATGGAGCTAGCAATACACGAAAAGCTATCGAAGAAAACGCCGACATAATGGCGTTCATATTTTACAACCTAGGTGTTCAGCCGAAGTTTTAGCCCAATGCGACCGAAAGCTATTTTGCCATTCTTGCTCACTATTGGCGGGAACGTAGTCTATCACGTGGCACAAAAACTCGTCCCTAAAGACGCAAACCCGATGCTTACGATGATGCTGGCATACGCCGTAGCACTCGTAGCCTGTGCCGTAGCAGCCTTTTTCTACGGCAACGGGCTTACGTTCAGGCTACACTGGTCAACCATAGCGATTGGCCTAGGAATAGCTGCTATAGAGATAGGCTTTCTGCTCGTGTATCGCTACGGCGGCAATGTCAGTACAGCCCCACTATTTACTAGCGTGGCGCTGAGTCTTGCGCTTATCCCCATAGGCATAGTGGCTTTTGAAGAACGTCTTTCGCTGACTAACGTAGTAGGTATAGCATTTTGCATAATAGGCCTGCTGCTGATATCACAGCGCTAGCGCTTCAACAGTCGCCGTCTTATCTTATCTAAAAGTTCTACAGCCACCGCTACAGCCAGCCACCTAGCCGTAGTAAGATAGATAATGCCAAAAGGAACGACCACGAAGGCCACCATCAGCATAGGCTTAAAATCGGATAAACTCTTGATCGCCAAAGCTGGTGCTGCTGCTAGCACAGCGGCAAGCATAATACGTTTCAGCTCAACATTAACTTTGCCGATCCTTCTACATAGCGAGCGCCTAAGAAGTAGACACTCCATCCAACCGCCAAGTGAAGAAGCCAGCGTTATTCCAACTACGCCCCAAGCAGCGCTTAAACCAAGTTTTGGAGGTAAATAAAGAGCAAGTGGTATACCGCTAGCGATGCTTACTACCACTCGTACTATCGCAAATCTGAGAGGTGAGCGTGTGTCCTTGAGGGCATAGAAAGTAGACGCATACAACCTGCCAAACGTAACGGAAAGTAGTCCTACAGAAGAACCCGCTAGTGTTGCCCAGACGTAGACCGAGTCTGCACGACGAAATTGACCAGATTCGAGTAGAACGCCAATAACTATATCGCCAAACAACAGAAAGACCGTAGCTGAGGGAATCACAAAGAAGGCTATTCTCTCTAGTCCCACTCTTAACTTCTCGCGCAGTTGATGATACTGCTCGTCACTGCCTATAGTTCTTGACATTTCAGGCAACTCTGCAGCAGATACCGACATACCAAACAAGCTAACTGGCAATAGATAAAGCATCTGAGCATAGCCCAAGGCAGCTACAGCTCCGGCAGGCAGCAAACTTGCTAAAAGGCTATCAAAGTAAGCACTGATTTGTACTATGCCGCGACCAATAACTACGGGCAAAAAGTTGCGAAGCACTTCGTTGACAAACGTGTCAAATACTATCTGTAATCTGACTCTACCAAGTATCTTTATTGCAGATGGCAACTGAACTAGAAACTGAAGAAGGCTACCTATTACAGCAGCATAGGCGACATAGATCGCAAGTGCAGCCTGCTCATTATGACCAAATAACAGCAGTGCAGCTATGATCGCAGCGTTCCAAACGACAGGGGCTACATACGAAAGAAAGAATTTACGGTGACTGTTAAGCACACCGAGGCACCAAGCCGAAAGTACTAGCAACCCGGTAGCTGGGAAGAAAATTCTGACAAGTAGTATCGCTAGTACTTGACGTTCTCCTGTGAACCCCGGTGCTATTAGGCCTATCAGAAGCGGAGTAGCAACTATCCCAGCGCCAACTAACGACGCTACTAAGAGCACCAAGAAGGAAAAAATAGTATAGGCCAAACGGCTGGCTTCTTCTTTGCGTCCCTCAGCATCAAGCCTAGCGTAAACAGGTATGAAAGAGGCTGACAGCACACCCTCGCCAAAGAGATTTTGTAAGAAATTCGGGATGCGCATAGCTGCGTTAAAAGCGTCCGCAGCCGCTGAGTTGCCAAAATAATGTGCAAACACACTCACACGCAAAAAGCCTGATATGCGACTCAAGAAGATTCCCGTAGCTACCAGAGTGGCTCCCCGCAACGTCGTTGCCATCTATCCCCTATTGTTGCTCGACAAAGTTGCCTTTTGTGTGGTGTTGCGGCAACATGTCTTTTTTCTCTCAGATACTTTAGTCTCCTCTTGGCAGAGGTGAGTCTAAAAACATAGGACTCGAAATAGTTATGACGCCGGAAACGATTAAAAACCATAATCTAACTGAAGAAGAGTACGAACGCATCTGCAAGTTGCTGGGAAAGCAGCCCAACCTCGTCGAACTTGGTATGTTTTCGGTAATGTGGTCAGAACACTGCTCTTACAAATCGTCGCGCATACATCTTGCACGCTTACCAACTCAAGGTGAATGCGTCTTACAAGGGCCTGGCGAAAACGCAGGTGTAATAGTTATCGACGATGACTGGTGCGTAGCTTTTAAGATCGAGTCACACAATCATCCGAGTTTCATCGAGCCATATCAAGGTGCAGCAACCGGTGTTGGTGGCATTTTGCGCGATATCTTCACTATGGGTGCTCGGCCTCTTGCTATACTCAACAGCCTTCGCTTCGGCCCGCTTGAAATACCCAACAACCGACGCCTGATGATAAACGTAGTCAAGGGCATAAGTGACTACGGCAACAGTTTTGGCTGTCCAACAATAGGTGGCGAAGTTTATTTTGCCGATTGCTATAGCTTCAATCCGCTCGTAAATGTCTTTGCGCTTGGCATAGTTAGACGAGAGCACATTTTTAAAGCAAATGCCGGCAACAAAGGCAACTCTGTCATCTACGTTGGTGCAAAAACCGGAAGAGATGGTATACACGGGGCGACTATGGCTTCAGCCGAATTTGACAGCTCTGCTACCGAGCGACGACCTAACGTACAGGTAGGCGATCCGTTCTCTGAAAAACTCCTCCTGGAAGCCTGTCTTGAAGCTATGCGATCTGGCGCTATAGTCGGTATTCAAGACATGGGCGCTGCGGGCTTGACCTCATCTAGTTCCGAGATGGCTTCCCGCGCAGGTACTGGCATAGACTTAGAACTTAGCCTCGTACCTCAGCGCGAGACCGCAATGAGCCCCTACGAGATAATGCTGTCAGAATCACAAGAACGTATGCTGATAGTAGCTAAAACTGGCCGAGAACGAGAAGTGGTGGAAATTTTCAACAAATGGGAACTTGATGCCGTCGTGATAGGTCAAGTTACCGACACAGGTAGATTAAGAGTACATATGAACTCGCAGCTAGTGGCAGACATTCCTATCAGCGCACTTACCAGCGAAGCGCCCGTATACGAAAGACCTATGCACCCACCAAACCGCACTCTTTGCAAAGCTGAATCGCTCAAGGCTAAGTATGACCTCAGTGCAGAAGAAGTACCAGAAGTACTATTCAAGCTTCTTGCATCACCTAACCTCTGCTCTCGCCAGTGGATCTACAGACAGTATGACCATATGGTACGCACCAACACAGTAGTGCTACCCGGCTCAGATGCTGCAGTAATCAGGCTCAAGGAAACACGAAAAGCGCTTGCCATGACGCTAGACGGCAACGGTCGCTACTGTGAACTCGATCCTAAAGAAGGGGCAAAGCTGGCAGTAGCAGAAAGCTGCCGTAACCTCGTAGTTAGCGGAGCACGTCCCATAGCCGCTACGAATTGCCTAAACTTTGCTTCACCACAAAGGCCTGAAGTCATGTGGGCATTTAGCCAAGTAATAGACGGGTTAGCAGAGGCTTGCTCAGCTTTTGGCACTCCTATCACTGGCGGAAACGTCAGTTTCTACAACGAAACTGAAGGGCGCCGAATTTATCCAACGCCAGTAATAGGCATGGTGGGCATCATCGACAATCTCAAACATATCACTAGCTGCGGATACCGTAATGCGAACGACGTTGTACTCCTGTTAGGTACCTGTAAAGAAGATCTCGGCGGCAGCGAATATTTAAGTTACGTCAAGGCCACAGTCGATGGTCAGCCCCCATCACTTGATCTAGATTTAGAAAAGAGAGTACAAAAGACTTGTTTGGAGGCCATTCGTCAAGGGTGGGTCACTTCTGCGCACGACGTTTCTGACGGCGGGTTACTAGTAGCCCTCGTTGAATGCTCATTGTCAGTGCAAGCTACAGAGAAAAAGCCGCACTATATAGGTGCAACCTACTATCTTGAAGCCGGAGAAATCTCGCTAGCAGCAACCCTGTTTGGTGAGACTCCATCGCGCATAATACTTTCCGCACGTCCAGAAAATGTAGCTGCGATTAAATCCTTGGCAGAAGCAAACGACGTCCCTTGCCACGAGATAGGCCATACGGGCGGCGAGGACTTCAGGGTTTACCTTAACCGCAACAAAATCTTGGACTATCCGCTGGCTGAGATTGCAGAAGTATGGCAGAAAGCGCTAGACAAACTGCTTGAGACTTACAGCTTATAGACTTTTGTGAATGGAAGTGCTTTAATTTTAACCAGCAAATGAAGCTCTGTCCAAAATGCAAGCGACAATTTGAAGAAAGCGTTGTCTTCTGCGCTTTTGACGGCTCGCGCTTAGTAACTAGTGATAACCAAGACGATTTGGTAGGTCGGTTAATAGACTACAAGTACCAAATAACTGAACGGATTGCGCGCGGCGGCACGGGCAGTGTCTACGCTGGCATACACTTACAACTTAAAATGCCTATAGCAATAAAAATAATGCACCGCGAGACGACAACCGATATTACTTCCATCGAGCGTTTCCGTCGCGAAGCCTATGCCACTATGCAAATTCGCCATCCTAACGCGATCGCAGTGATGGACTTTGGAGTCACTCCTGACAACTTAGTTTACGTCGTCATGGAGCGGTTGCAAGGTAGAAGCTTAAGAGACCGGCTAAGAGAAGTTAAGCAGTTGAGCCTCGTCGAAGCAAACGAGATCATGCAGCAAGTCTGTGCTGCTATGGCAGTAGCTCACAAGCGCAAAATAATACACCGCGATCTCAAGCCAGAGAATATCTTCTTACATGAAGACGATGGTAGCACTGTAGTCAAGGTACTTGACTTTGGCATAGCTAAGTTTGCTGCTGAACAAGGTGAAGAAATGATGGAATTGACTCGTCAGGGTTTTGTCGTCGGCACTCCTTACTATATGTCCCCCGAACAGTGCTATGGTAAGGCAGTAGACCAAAGGGCGGATATTTACTCCCTCGGCATAGTGCTATACGAGATGCTCGCAGGTCGAGTACCTTTTACCGGTCGATCACACACAGCTGTAGCCGTTAAGCAAGCTCGTGAGAAACCTCGCCCCCTGACCGAGTTCCGCAGGGACATACCCAACATCATCAACCGCGTAGTAATGCATGCCCTAGAAAAGGTGCCCGATCAAAGACCAACTACAGTAGAAGAATTTGCCCAAGAGCTGCAATCCGCTATGAAAGCAATCACTGACACGGAGTTTAGGAAAGTTTTCTTGGAGGCTAGCGAGCAGGATTTAGAGGCAGCCGTGCTGCTAGCCACCGATCCAACCTCTAGCGCAAAGCCTTTATCACTATTAAAATCTAGCCAGCCGCCTGCTACTACACAGCCAAGAAACGAAGCATCCTCAGAACAGATTACCGCTACTACAACACAAATCAATGACGAGGCTATGGAATCAACCGTAGTCTCGCAAGATGACCTTCCGTCTACTGTGATAACCGAAGATGATTACTCTCAGCAAGATTCACAGATGCTAGAAGAAAACTGGCAAGAGAGTTTTATGCAGATCTCTAAAGAGTCTCAAATGTTGCTCCAAATAATAGTCAGCGATTTAGAAAACAAACAACCCGTAGACAAGATATTTCTAGGCGAGCTGAAAAACGCCATAGACACCCTCAGAAGCAGTATCTACAGACTGCAAAAGAGCACGTGCCTGCTCTAAATCTATGATTCATATCTTCAACACCAAAGACAACATACCAGTAAGGGCGCTATTTCTCGGTGAGCGACTCGATCTGAAAGCCTTCGAGACAACCAACCGCCTAGCCTCGTCCCCACTTCTTGTAAGCACTGGTGCTCAAGGCTGCGCCGTTCTTTTCAGATATGGTGCTGTCGTGTTGTTTAACATCACTGCCGTAGAAGAAGTAGCGTTTCTTAACCAAATTCGCCCGCTTATTTCTGAACCTTTCGAGCGACCAGAGACCGAAGATAATGAACTGCGACTTGATCCAGAAGGTAACCTACGAGTAGAAAACGGTGTCATTACCCTACAAAGCTATTCCTACGAACGGCTACAAATAGTAGCAGAAGTTCTAGCTCGTAGCGTCGTTCTGTCATACTATGAACACAGCGTAGCAGCTACTTTCGACAGCATAGAACCTCTTGCGGAAGACCTACGCCACGGTCACGTCGGTAAACACAAGGAACTAACAGCAAGAATAGGCTCGATGCTCCTAATACACCACAAGACAGTAGGCCGCGTCGAGGTAACTGAAAAGCCTGACCTGCTCTGGGAACATCCAGAATTAGAACGCCTCTATAGCAAGCTAGTAGACGAATACGAACTCCACGAACGCCACCTCGCACTTGAACGGAAACTGCAACTCATTTTCAACACCGTTGAGACCGTAATGGACCTACTACATACAAACAGGTTGATTCAATTGGAATGGTATGTCGTAGCACTTATTCTGATAGAAATATTTATATCGCTTTATGAAATAGTAACCAAACACTAAGCCTGCCTTTGATTTGCAAAAAATAGTAATGTATACTCAAAATAATGACAAAACCTCTAAGGGAAGGAGGTCAGAAGATGAAACTGAATCTATCGGCAGATGCACAAGCGGGTCCTATCTACCTACAGGTCAAAAATTGCCTAGAACAGATGATAAGTAGTGGTCAACTCAAAAAAGGCGAAACTTTGCCTAAAGCTGCCGAGGTGGCTAAAACAAACAATATTCCTGAAGCTGAAGTAATCCGCGCATATTACGAACTCGTTCTCGCCAATTTACTTAGGAAGACTCAAAGAAAGAACCTTTTTGGAGATACCATAGTAGAATACAGCGTCGAGTGATGGCCCTCATAAGAGCCATCACAACCTAGCCATTATTTCAGCTTCACGCTTCTCTAACTCTATACTATCAGCTGTCCAACGTATCAAATCCCGGGCAGCCTCTGTATCCAGCTCAAATAACCGCGCAATCTCAAGCAGCTTGTTCTCCTCCTCCTCTGCAAGATGGTTGTCTGCAAGAGATACCTCAATGAGCACCCTATACAGCCAACGTCGCATATCGTGTCGATCAATACCCTTTACCAACTCTTCTAACGGTGTAGGACTACTGATCTCATTCTCGATCATCTCTTTCACATCCTCTTCCTCAAGGGAAAGCCCCGCTTGCCATACTAAGGCTGCAAGGTGTACCCGCTCTTCATCCGTCAATTTCCTGTCGGCAGCTATTAAATGTACCACTATCCTGCAAAAATTTATCCGCTCCTCTCTAGAGCAGTCAGATAATATCCCCATCTCTGCTGAACTCATAAACCACCCCTCACAGGATAAATCGCGGTGAGATTTTAATCAAAACCAACACCATAGAAAATGTCGAAAAAGTGCTAAGTCTGACATCTCGTCCGAGCACTGCTGTATACAACTATTCCCGAGCCTAAGTTTGAGTAAACATATGTCAAGTAGATAATCCTACCTCCATCAAGCTCTGAAAATTTAGAGAATGGTTAACCTCATATCCACTAAAGCCTACACACAGCTCGACAAGTTTAAAACGAGTTAGAAAAATGCCAAAAGTAGCTCTAGGCCACAAGCCCGTCCTCTCGTCTGAGCACCTCACGCAAAAACCACTCTTGCTTTTCGTGTATCTGCACGAGTCGAGTAAACAAGTCCGCAGAGCCTGGATCAGCTGCCCGCGTAGCTACTTCCACAGCCGCTTTCAATTCCTCAATTACAAGCTTATGATTTTCGGCTGCTTGCCGCAACATCTCAGACATCGTCTGCTCTTCAGAAGCTATCTCCATCCGACTGAATTCAGTAAAACGCCTAGGATCCGCTACCGGAGTTCCGCCCAGTATACGTACACGCTCACCTAACTCGTCTATCGTCCCAAGCACTGTTGCAGCATGCTCGTCAAACAACAAATGTAGGTCGCGAAACAACGGGCCGTAGCTTTGCCAATGATACTTTTTGTAATTAGCATATAGCAAAAACGCATTTGCTATCTGCGTCTGCAACGCTTTTGTTACTTCGTAAGTCACGTCTGACCTCCAACTTGAATTCTTAATGAGAAAAAGATATCCAAAAGAACTTTCGCTGTCTAACTTATTGTTCTTATGATATTGATAAGCTCAACTTAAGCTAAGCGTCTTCTAAACTTGGCTTGCCACTTCAGCCCACAATCGCCAAGCACTATGAACACACAAAGCAGCATTATAGCCGTTAAAGCAGAGTTGAGATATCCTTGAAAGTTACCTTGTGGCAAGAAGAGGACTGTTATAGCGAGATAACCGGCACTAATGGTAGTAGTAGCAACAAAAAGCATTGGCAAAGCAGTAACCCAGAAGTACTGCAGCTTCCCAGAGTTGATTATAGTAGTAGTACCCACAGCAAGAGCAACTACGGCAAGTAATTGATTTGCTATGCCAAACATTGGCCAGATGGTACTAATCGAGCCAGTATATATAAAGTAGGCCCAGGCCGTCACTACTATAGCAGTAGCAATAACTGAAGCAACTGGAGCATCAGCTTTGTCAAAGCCACTATAAAATCTGCCAAGAAATTCCTGTAACAAGAATCTAGCTACGCGCGTGCCTGTATCTATCGTAGTCAAAATGAAGAGCGCTTCGAACATTATAGCGAAATGGTACCAATAAGAGACTAGCGAACGCATTCCTGGTAACGAAGAGAAGATTTGTGCCATCCCTACGGCAAGGGATACTCCCCCGCCGGTACGACCCTGCAGCTGCTCGCCTATTTCTTGAGCTAGCTCTGGCAAATTACGCATTTCTAAGCCTAATGAAGCAAATTTTTCTGGAGGAACGTTGATAGCAAAGTAGTCACCCGGAAACAAAGCAGATGCAGCTATCAGAGAGGTTATTCCGACGAGTCCTTCTAGCAGCATAGCTCCGTAGCCTATAGGTCTAATGTCGCTTTCGCGATCTATCATCTTAGGAGTAGTACCTGAAGCTACCAGTGAGTGAAAACCTGAGATGGCACCGCAAGCCACCGTAATGAAGACAAACGGAAAGAGTTTTCCTCCTATTATAGGCCCGCCACCGTGCACATACTGAGTCAGTGCTGGCATACGTAACTCTGGCCTCACTATCAAAACACCTATTACCAGCAAGACTATCGTTCCAAGCTTCATAAAGGAGCTGAGGTAGTCCCGCGGGCACAACAACATCCACACCGGCAACACTGAAGCTATGAAACCGTAGCCCGCTACAGCAAATATCAACCAGGAGCGAGAGAGATAGAAATAGTTACCTACACTGGACTCAGCAACGGGTTTACCAATTACCACACAAAAGACAAGCAGTACTACTCCTATGAAAGTCGCTTCTGCTATCGCTCCGGCCCGAAACCGATACATATAAAAGCTCATGAGCAACGCTATCGGCACAGTCATCGCCACGGTAAACGTGCCCCAGGCACTTTCAGCAAGAGCATTAACTACTACCAACCCTAGCCCAGCCAGCGCCACGACCACTATAAAAAGTACGGCCAAAGCACAGACAAAACCAGAAACAGGGCCCACTTCAGTGCGAGCTATTTCTGCAAGTGAGCGGCCGCGTCTACGTACTGAAGCAGTCAGAATCACCAGATCGTGCACTGCACCAGCTAAGACTACTCCAATCAATATCCACAACAAGCCTGGTAGAAAGCCAAATTGTGCAGCTAAAACGGGGCCGATCAAAGGCCCTGCTCCGGTAATAGCTGCAAAATGGTGCCCAAACAGAACCCACCGGTTCGTAGGCACATAGTTTTGTCCGTCGTTTAACTCGTGAGCCGGTGTCTTTGCTGCATTATCTAAGGCAAGTACTTTTGAAGCTATAAAAGCGCTGTAATAGCGGTAAGCTATAGCTAGAACGCAGAGCACCGTGAGCATGATAGGAAAGGCGCTCAAAACCGCCTCCTAATTACTCTGCATCTTTGGCACATCTAAAGCCCAACGCGTCATTAGTCTCGTTGACCATCACCCAGTTACGATAAACTGTACTCGAATAGTCTTTCTTTTCCATGAAAGATCCTCCGCGAATAACTCTGTACTTGCGAGGATCTCCTTCGACCATTGCAGTATTTGTTTTCAGGCCTGGATAAGGTTTAGGTATGCTTGAAGTCCATTCCCAAACGTTACCGCACATATCATACACACCAAAGTCACTCTTGCCACCCTTGAACAAGCCTACTTCAACAGTGCTATTCTTTCCTTGCTCCGAAGTATTTGCACGACCATCAAGCCATTCATTCCCCCAAGGATACAATTTATGGGCAGCGCCAGCAGCCGCTATTTCCCACTCTTGCTCGCTAGGCAAACGCTTACCTACCCATTTAGCATATGCCTCTGCATCAGCAAAGCTCACACCGGTTACAGGTTCTTTGGGATTGCCTGGAGGTTGACCTTCTGGCCAATCCTTTGGTGCACGACGTCCAGTAGCTTTAATAAAAGCAGCGTACTGTTCCTTTGTCACCTCAGTCATGTCAATATAAAAGGCTTCGACCTTTACCTTATGCGCCGGCTGAGAAAACTCATCTCCAACATCACTGCCGATAGTATACTCTCCACCAGGAATTAAAACCATTCCCTCAGGCACTAAAGGCAGCGGCGGTTGGGGTGTCTGATCCGATTTATCTGTTTTGGCAGTATCTATCGAAGTAGGTTGCTGCTCTTCAGGCGAAATAGGCAAAGAGACAGGCTTCTTCTCTGGAAACACCCGCGGGAGTACTACCTTGTAGACTACTATTCCAGCTGTAACAAAAAAGCCAAGCATCACTACAGCCGCAGCAGCTATTATCAGGGTGGTGTCCGCCTTGCTGCGTGAAGCTTTCTCGACCTCTGATACGGACGGCAATGATGGCAAAGCTGTGCCAACAGGGTCCTCTTGAGGCAAAGCTGATATCTTTTTTGCTTCCTGTGGCAAAGTCTTTAACGGATCAAAGTGCTCCTGCTCTAGCGATTGCTGGGCTACTTTCTGGAACGACTGACGATCTCCATCCTTCACCTTTGAAGCAGCATCAAAATCGAACTTCAACATCTCGCTCGTTTTCTCAAAACCTGAAGCCTGTTGTTCTGCCAGTGTCGACTTAGCAGCGCTCGACAGCTCTTCTGTTTTCTCAAAACCTGAAGCCTGTTGTTCTGCCAGTGCCGACTTAGCAGCGCTTGACAGCTCTTCTGTTTTCTCAAAACCTGAAACCTGTTGTTCTGCCAGTGCCGACTTAGCAGCGCTCGACAGCTCTTCTGTTTTCTCAAAACCTGAAGCCTCTTGTCTTATCAGCGCCGACTTAGCAGTACTTGACATCTCCTCTGTTTTCTCAAAGTCAGTAGCTTGAGTACCCTGAGACGCCATAGGTAACGTCCACGAAATACCATCTATTGTCTTTTGCCGGCTTGATACTAGCTGTTCTTCTGTAGCAGGCTCTTTTGCAACCGGTTGGATAGAAGGAGAAACGTAAGTTGTAGTCTCAGAAAGTTGCAAACTCTCAGAAGTAACTTCCAAATTCCCAGGAGTCAATACAGGTGTACTAACGGCCTCATTTTTCGGTTGTGACGGAGCAAGCGGTGAAGGGATGACTGTGGTAGCAAGAGCATCAAAATCACTGTCAACAATGCTGTCTAAAGACTTCATCTGCACTGTTTCAGCTACTGCTTCAGCCTCATCAGGAACGACCTCACCGCGAAAAGAAGGTTGTTTAGGCAGCGGCTCTGGCAACGGCGTTGGTTTGCGCGGTTGAGTCATATTAAATGTGGCTTGTGTCTCATAAAACTCTTCTATTAGCAGCTCCCTTTCTTCATCAGCACTGTAAAGCTCTTTCGCCAAAGGACGGGCAGTTACCTGAGTCGAGTAATCCTTTTTCAAACGAGGCGTAGGCGGTACAGACTCCGGTTCAGGAGGAAAAGTAGTCTGTTCCTTCAGAACCGAAGAAGTGTTCTGCTTGGCACTCTGCAAATATGTACTTTTCCCCGACTTAGGAAGACTAGGAGGTTGCGGTGGCACAAATGGTGCAGCACCAAACGTACTTGCAGAACCCGCAGGCTTGTTTCCTATAGCGCTAGACTTCAATACACCGGTCTTGCCGGAAGCTATCGGCAGTGCCGCCCCACAGTTACGACAAAACTTTTGTTCACTAGAATTATCGGTTCCACAAAAAGGACAGAACATATCAAATTCCTTACTCACCGCCTCTTCAAAAAGGCGCAGTGAAGATCTGAATTCACAGACAAAGTAAAGCTTGTCAAAGGAGATTCATTATATCATCATCTATCCCCAATGATGCATTAATTTGTCTTAGCGCGTCTCGCTATAGGATGGTCGGGGACAAGCTGAAGTGCTCTTTCAAACATCCGGTTCGCCTCCTTATTACTTCCCAACTTCTGGAAAAACAATCCTACCTCAGCTAAATAGTCCGGGTTATTTGGTTCAAGTTCTATCGCACGGCAGAAATGCTCCTTGGCCATCGCCATGTGCTCCTTCAAGTGAACAAGACTTCTGGCCAGAAACATCCTATACAACGCACAATTAGGATCTGCCTTTACGGCCGCTTGGAAAGCATCACAAGCTTGCCTAAACTGAAACGCGTTGTAGTATCTACGACCCTTATCAAACCAGACCGAAGCAGCGTCCGCACCTGACTTTTCATTTCCAGGTGCTGCAGCCCCTCTGGGCAGTGAGACAGGCTCCGGATTAACAGGTTCATCAGGCTTTATAGGAATAGCAGTCAGCCGGAGTGTCTTAGACGATCTGTCATATTCTTCACGGCGTTTTGGATCACTTAAAACCTTATAAGCTTCTGAGATGCGAGCGAAAATCTTCTCAAGATCAGTACGAAGACTCAGATTGTACTCAGAAGAAAGTTGTACATGGCGATCTGGATGAAATTTGCGCGCAAGCCTATCGTAAGCCTCATTTATCTGCTCAGCCGTAGCTTTGCGAGGCACATCTAAGACAGCATAGTGGTTAGGCGTCTTAATACAAGCAAGCATGTTTTCAACTTCATAGCAAAACAACGCCGCACTCTGTATATCAAACTTCGCCGGAGGTGACTGACGAAGCATCCTAGATATAGGCTCTGCAGAAGCCACTTGCCCAACTTTCTCCCGACCTACCCACCTGAGAACTCCCACAGCTATAAGTCCACATACAGTCTTCAGAGTCTCATCTTCAGGTAAACCACCCAGAGAAAGGATCTCATCTAAGGACATCTCGTTTTCTATCCTCGAGACTATGAACCACTCTTTCGGCGTGAGATTCAAAGACTGATAAAGCAGTAGCGGATCATTAGTAACGGCCAACTTCCAGCTGAAATCGCCAAGCCACTGTTTAACAAGATCCATATTTTTCATCCTGCGCAAACCCTCAAACACTAACTCAGCACAAGACAAAGATATGCTGATAGAACGTTTGCGCGGCTCTTCTTTCGTTATCTCATAGCCACCACCACCCCACTCAAAAAGCGAGTAAACTATCAAGCTTACTTGATCTGCTATGAGCAAGCGCAGATCCTCTCTACTTATCACCCCTAACTCTACTAGCGCCCTACCAAACCTGACCTTACGCAGGCGCATCTCCTGGGAAGCTCTATCGAAATCCGCCTTACTGAGCTTGCCCAGCCTCATCATAGTTTCACCGAGTCGATCTTCCTTCTGATTGCTACGAGCAAAGACAATCATACCTTGGTCGAAATAAATAGTCTTAGACACAATACCCAAGGTACAAGTTAATCGACAGCTAATCTTCTCGCGACAGATGCGCGCAAGTAGATAAGGAAATGGTACCTTGTCAAGAGAGCCTTCCTCTTCAGGTGGCTTGGAAGCAGCTGCTAGCTCTGCTTGCGAGTTATCAAGACGCGATTCTATATCAGCAGCAACATCACCTGTCCTAATAGACCTTTCAGTCAAGCTTCCGGAAATCCCAACTTCAGTTTTTGCAGCAAGCAACTGTTGTAAGCGATGTTTAAATTCACCAGCACTGCGTAGCCGCCTGCTTGGATTGCTAGCCAGCAGCTCTCGTAAAAGCTGGATGATATCGGGACTAAGCCTTACCTTACTCTCCCAACCCTGACCTTTTGCAGTGCTGCTGAAAAGCTTGCTAGGATGAATTCCGGTAAGCAACCTAAGCATAGTGGCACCTGCAGCATACAGGTCACTTTCCGGACGTACCTCACCAAGCAGCTGCTCCGGCGGAGCATACCCCGGCGAGCCTATCAGAGTTTCGCTGGACACTTGACCGCTTGCAGCTCGATACACTGCACCAAAATCTATCAGTTGTAGCCTGCCATCAGAATGTCGCATCAGATTCTGTGGTTTGATATCCCGGTGAATTATAGGTGGTTTCTGGCTATGCAAATACTCCAGTATCTCAGCCAGCTCAAGCATCAGTTGACAAACCTCGCGCTCACTAAACACTTGCTTGCGCTCGCTTAGCTCCTCCGACAGCGTCTTACCGGGAATATAGTCCTGTACGAGATACGAATACCCTCCTTCGTTAAAATAAGCATATAACTTAGGGATACCAGGATGGCTCAATTTCAGCAGTACTTGCGCCTCGCGATGAAACAAGCGCTCGGCTATCTCATTTATCTCTGTTGACTTCTCCTGCTTAGCATTAACCGACATAGGGCTAAGCTCTTTGAGTATCCGCTTGGCAGAAAAACAGTCCTCATCCTCAACAAGGTAGGTGACCCCAAATCCACCCTTGCCCACCATCTTGACTATCTTATAAGCCCGAACCCTAGTCCCTATAAGCAATGCACCACATGAGCTGCATCGGTCACTACTTTCTGACTCAGACTTGCTACAGCGCGGATTTGAACAAACCATTACTTTCTTCCTACAAAGAAGCTCTTCGCAACTATGCTTCCTCGTTACAAAGCTCAGACATAAGAATATATCTCACTCTCTGACGTTTCAAGATCGTTTTCTATCTGTCATAGCTAGCTTGTAAAACAGTAATAACTGCTGTAACATTCAGAGTTTCTGAGTACAAAAAAATTAAGATAGATTATGTCACTAATCTTAGCACTTAAAGCCTTCTTTTCCATTCTCTTCAAGGGCAAGCTGTCAGAGAACTTGCTAGTTGAGCTCAAGCTCAAGCCCTCGACAGAGCCATTACCTGCTGAAGAACACACCCGCTTGCTAAAGCGAGCAGAAGAACAAGCAGAAGAAATAGGCCGACAGCGAGTAATCCAGCTACTTGCCATCCTGCAACGCGACGCTCGGCTGATAGACTTTATCTGCGAAGACATACGCCCCTACTCGGACGCGCAGGTCGGTGCTGCCGTACGCACGCTTCACGAAGGATGTCGCAAGATATTGGAAAAGTACGTCCTACTTGAACCTGTAATGTCAGCAGATGAAGGTAGCTCGGTCGAAATAACAGCCGAAGCTGATCCATCTACAATCAAACTCATAGGCAACGTCAGCGGTAGGCCACCGATGAAAGGCGTGTTACGCCATAAAGGCTGGCGAGTAGTCAAAATCGATTTACCTGCACTGCCACAATCCGGCGATAAAAGTATAGTCGCCGCAGCAGAAGTAGAAGTTTAGACCATGGAAAACTTAGTAGTAGGCATCGATCTCGGAACAACCAACTGTGCTGTTGCTTATACGTCAACTGGTGCGCAAGACACAGCAGCTACAGAGTTATTCTATGTCGCACAACTAGTTAACCCCGGTGAACTAGTACGCAGAAAGTTACTTCCGTCATTCCTTTATCTACCTACTGAGCTAGACTTTCCCAAAGGCTCTCTGGCTCTGCCATGGGACAAAAAGCCTTCCTACCTGATAGGCGAGCTCGCTCGCAGTCGCGGCGCAGAAAATCCCTATCGGTTAGTAGCCTCAGCTAAGTCCTGGCTCTGCCACGACAAGGTCAACCGAATGCTGCCCATATTACCTTGGCAAGCCCCTGAAGATGTCCCCAAAATCTCACCAGTGGACGCTTCGATGAACTATCTGTCATACCTTCGCTTAGCTTGGGACTATGAACATCCAGAAACTCCTTTAGCAGAACAAGACGTGCTCATCACTGTTCCAGCATCCTTTGATGAAGCAGCACGTAACCTCACGCTAAAAGCTGCAGAAGCAGCTGGTCTAAAACATATTACGCTGCTAGAAGAACCTCAAGCAGCTTTCTATTCGTGGCTAGACCATCAAGGTGAGTCTTGGCGGCGCAAAGTTAAGGTGGGCGATCTTATTCTTGTCTGCGACATAGGCGGAGGAACAACAGACTTTACGCTCATATCAGTAGCTGAAGAAGATGGCGAGTTGCAGCTACGCCGCATCGCTGTAGGAGAACATATCCTACTTGGCGGTGACAACATGGACTTAGCCCTAGCATACCTGCTAGAGCGACGGTTTGCCGAACAAGGCCATAAAATAGACAGCTGGCAGCTACATAGCTTATGGTATAGATGCCGAATAGCAAAAGAGCGCCTTCTAGAAAACCCTACTCTTGAAAGTGAGCCGGTGACCATACTAGGCAAAGGCAGCCGACTTGTCGGTGGTACTATCACTGGCGAGCTCACGAAAGCTGATCTAGAACAAGTCCTGCTTGAAGGGTTCTTCCCGCTTTGCAATCGTACTGACTTGCCGGTTAAAGCACGGCGCGGCGGACTGCAAGAAATAGGCTTGCCCTACGCTGCTGATGCAGCCATTACTAAACATCTGGCTAAGTTCTTAAGCCAACAGGATTTCTTCTGCCCCACGCATGTACTTTTCAACGGCGGCGTAATGAAGGCCGAGTCACTTTGTAGACGTGTTGTCGACGTACTCAACAGCTGGCTAGCCGAACTAGGACGAGAACCCGTAAAAGTGCTCGAAAGCGCTGACCTAGATACCGCCGTAGCCCGCGGAGCCGCTTACTACGGCCGAGCCCGTCGCGGTCGCGGCGTGCGTATCCGAGCCGGAGCTGCCCGTACTTATTACATAGGTATAGAAAGTTCAATGCCAGCAGTTCCAGGTATTCGACCACCCATCAAGGCTCTTTGTGTTGTCCCGCATGGCATGGAAGAAGGAACCTCTGCTGACGTACCTAACCAAGAATTCGCTCTGCTAGTCGGAGAACCAGCTGAGTTTCGCTTCTTCAGCTCGATCGTGCGAAGAAATGACAAAGTAGGCGAGCTTATAGAAGAACTGGGCGATGAGATCCTGGAAATGACACCACTTGAAGTAACTCTGCAGCTCGAAGGTGAACAGGGAAGACTCGTTCCTGTCCGCCTCGAAGTTAAGATGACCGAAGTTGGCACTCTAGAACTGTGGTGCGTCACACGTGATGGCAAGCACCGATGGAAACTCGAATTTAATGTAAGAGAACAAGATGAGTAAAATCGTCATAGGCATAGACCTAGGGACGACCAACTCAGCCGTAGCATTTGTCCGTCGTCCAGCAGAGGAATCGAGTTCTACAGAAATAGAACTTTACGAGATACCGCAGCTGGTAGCACCAGGCGAAGGAGCGCCTTGTAAAACTCTACCCTCGTTTCTCTATATCGCCGGTGAGTACGACCTGTCATCGGAAAGCCTCTGGCTTCCATGGAATCCTAAACAACGCTACGCCGTAGGCACCTTAGCTCGTGAACAAGGAGCGCTTGTCCCAACTCGGCTCGTATCCTCAGCCAAATCTTGGTTATGCTACCCAGAAGTCGATCGCAGAGCGAAGATCTTGCCGTGGGGAAGCGACCTTGGCGAAGAAGCCTGTTCACCTGTGGAAGCTTCGGCACGCTACCTTAGCCACATCCGCGATGCCTGGAATTATGAGGTTGCTTCCGGAGAAAGCAACTTGCCTCCGGTAAACTTCGAACAACAAGACATCGTGCTTACCGTACCGGCATCCTTTGACGAAGAGGCTCGCGAGCTAACCGTAGAAGCTGCTCGCACAGCCGGTTTCCAAAATCTGACCTTGCTTGAAGAACCTCTCGCAGCATTCTATGCCTGGATAGCAGCACACAACAGACAATTTGATAGATATCTTAAGGACGGAGACATCGTGCTCGTCTGTGATGTTGGCGGTGGCACAACTGACTTCAGCCTTATACGCGTCACCAAGCATCAAGATGAAGTATCATTTGAACGCATAGCCGTCGGAAAACACATACTCCTTGGAGGAGACAATGTAGATCATGCCCTCGCACAAGCAGTAGAAAGCAAGCTCAGTACCCGACTCAGTATCGAGCAGCGTGCATCCCTGCTAAGACAATGCTGCGCTGCAAAAGAGCAGCTACTTGATGAAAACGGAGCTGAGTCAAAAGTCATAAGACTAGCAGGCAGCGGCAGTCGCTTCGTAGGTGCATTCTTGCAAGCCGAACTTTCTAAAAAAGAACTGCTCGAACTACTGCTAGAAGGCTTCCTACCCAAGATCGATATCAGCGATCTGCCCAGCAGACACCGTACGGCACTACGACAAATCGGTTTGCCTTACGAGTCTGACCCTGCGATCACCCGCCATTTGGCAGCCTTTCTGACCAGCGCATCTCAGAACAGTACCCCAGTACGACCTGATGCAGTGCTCTTCAACGGGGGATTCTTCAAGCCAGAAATACTACGCAAACGCGTCTGCCAGGTGCTAGCCTCCTGGTTCGACTATGGCTCTGCTCAACAACCGAAACTGCTTTCTAACCACTCGCTCGACACCGCCGTAGCTATAGGTGCCGCATACTATGGGACAGTGCGCCGTAGCGGTGGGCTTAGAGTCGGTGCTGGTAGTCCTAGAGCATACTACATAGCAGTTGCCCAAGAAGACGAACAACCCTCTGCTGTATGTATCCTTCCGCGAGGCACACAAGAAGGCACGCACCTTACGCTCGATAATAGGCTCTTCGAGTTGCAGACCAACCGCGCCGTCGTCTTTTCGCTGTGGAGCTCAACTACACGACGCGGCGACAAACTGGGCGACATAGTCTTAGTAGGCGAAGACATGCACCTACACTCTCCTCTAGATACCATCTTGCGCTATGGCAGACGTACTTCTTCGGCATGTATTCCGGTCAAGCTTGAAATCGAATTTACAGAGGTAGGAACCTTAGAACTATGGTGTCGCTCGCAAATAAGCGATCATAGATGGCGATTGCGTTTTCAGATACGCAAATCAAGCCCTAGCAGACAAAAGATACGACGAACAAGCCTAGTAGCAGCCCCGACTACAGCAACCGTGATAGACGAATCTGCTGCACAAGCAGCGCTTGAGCTAATAACACAAACCTTTGCCAGCGATCCCAAAGTAAGCCCAGTAGAATTGCCTTCGCAACTAGAAGAAGTGCTGAGACATAGCAAAGACGCTTGGCCGATGGAACTAGTTAGGCAAATGGCCGATCGACTACTCGAACTGAACGAAGGTCGTCGTCACAGCCCACAACATGAAGCTCGCTGGCTAAACCTGACTGGTTTCTGCCTTCGTCCTGGATTTGGCCATCCTATGGATGAACTAAGGCTAGTCACTGCAAGACACGTCTATCATGCTGGACTGGTTTTTACAAACGACGAACAAGCTCAAGCTGAATGGATGGTTTTTTGTCGCCGCATCTGTGGTGGTTTTACCCGTGGACAACAGATAGAATTTCACAATCGCTACGCTCCTTTGCTGCTTGGTAAAAAGCGTCACAGACTCAACCCCCAGGTCGAACGCGAGCTGTGGCGAACGCTAGCCAGCTTAGAAGCCATACAAGCACGTCAGAAGGCAGAGCTAGGCAACGTTCTTCTAGAGCGGTTACTCAAACGACCTTCGGAAGCGTTCCTATGGGCAATTGGCAGGCTAGGGGCACGTATTCCCTTCACATCAACGATAGACACGGTAGTAGCTGCTTCGGTGGTTTCTAGGTGGATAGAGAAGCTGCTCACGTTAGAAACAGCCCATGTTAATGCTCTGGCTACGGCTTTGGCAAATATAGCTGCATATACAGCTGATCCAGCAAGAGAAATCGACGAAAAACTCAGAAAGCAGGTAGAAGATCGGCTTTCGGCTCTAGGCAAGAGCGATCTAGTAAAAAGGCTCTGGGAATACGTTCCTGCAGAGCGGGCTGAAACCGAAGTTTTTGGTGAGTCACTTCCAGTAGGCTTGAAATTAATCTACTAAACTATCTGCATGCAGCCATCTCACGGCTAGCCGTATCAGCGCTGCCGACTAGCTGCCCCTTCTTGCACGCAGGCGCTCAAGAGCCTGTTTTAGGCTGATACGCATACGTTCTAGTGCTTCGGCAAGCTGTCCTATTTCATCTTCACTCTTTATCTGTATAGCCTGATCAAGCTTGCCAAGCGATATTTGATGTGAAGCCTCAGTCAGCTCTACTATTGGACGGGTAAGGCGTTGTGCAGCAAACACAGCAACCACGGTCGCTACTATGAGAAAGAAGACCACTATCAGAAAGATGATTATAAGCACGCGATTGAGCACAGCATTAAACCAACTCTGCTTTATTTCCACCCCGACGCGGCCTATTACTTGACTGTTTATGTCCTTTACTGGCGCATAAGCAGTCTTGTACTCTTGTTGCCCCACCATTTCTGTACCAGCACTTGGAACGTCCTTAAGGTCTTTACGCTTGATCTTGGTGCCTATTCCACCACCTTGTTGAATAGGAAGATTGCCTGACACTACGGTATCTCCAAGGGCTATAACGGCTCCGGCAGAATCTAGCAGCTCAGGGTAGAGAGTCTTTTTGATATAGTCCGCTAAAGACTTTTCAGGCTTAGCATTATTAATTAGCAAGCCAGCCAGCACCATACCTCTCAAATCGCCATTAGTACTGATAATAGGCGCTGCAGCTTCAATAACAAGACCTTCAGATAGTGGTGGTCCTTCACCTTTCACTGATGCCTGTTTAGCAAGTTCTTCACCAGCGTAGTACTTAAGTGCCGTAGCAGGCTCTTTAACAGAGCTAGCTAAAGCATCTATCTTCTTAGCTGCTACACTGTTTTGTACAGCTATAAATAGAGGATTGTCTTTGACACTGGCAGCAGCATCACTTTGCTGCGGATGAATTATTTTACCTGTAGCGTCAACAATTACTACGAAATCAAGATTACTTGCTTGTATCGAACCTTCTACTATGTCCTTTACTCGCCTGCGTGCCGCATCACTAATGCGCACCGTTGACTTGGAGTCACCGCCACCAGATGATGGAGCAGACTCTAAGAGGTTTTGCGCGCTCAGAGCTTGAGCTGAATTCTGCGCTGCTTGTAGCACAGTCAGCAGCCTGCTCTTGTAAAGCTGTTCAGCAACTCGAGCATCCTTTTCCACTGAGAGAGCAGATTGGCTTTCTATGTTAGAGTTTACTATGTAGCCGATCAGGGCAGCCGAAAGCAACATAGGAATAAGTATCAGCAAAGCAGCGAAAATGATTAATTTCTGCTTGATCATTAGTTTCATAAGCCTACTCCTGCCGGCAGATTACAATACTTGTTTCATTATTTCCAACATCGACTCTTGGAAACGCACTCTACGGTCACTATCTGGTATTTCTTCGGCCAAGCGTTCCAGCAATGCCGGGAAATACTCTTTCGGAAACTCACTTCTTTTGTGTCCGAGCATTTCTACACAATCATCCATTACTATCGGCGCCATAGGGCCTATGGCCACAGTCAACTCTCTTTCCACTCTACTAAGGATACTTTCATCTACAGTCTCTACAACCTGCTGTATTGGCTCAGCCTCACCGCCTATTTCAATTAGTCCTAGGTCATAGAGACGCACCATTATTCTAGAAGCTTGTAGTTCAGTCAGCTGCGTTGCCTCAGCTATCTCTTTAACAGACTTGTAACCATCCACCTCACGCAACACAGCCCAATCTTCAGCACGCATAGAGAAATCCCTGCTCGAGCGAGCAGAAAGCTTGAACACAGTATTCCTGGAAGGGATTACTCGACGCACACTTTCCCAATCAGCAGCATATGTCACACTCTCAGCTATTATCTCCTCAGTAGTCAGCATTGTAGTTTCTTCGTCAGTCACCTCTCCAGAGCGAAACTTAAAGGTACCTTCTGCCCAAGAAAACAGTGCATAGATAGCCTCTTCACCAAAATATTCTTCATAGATCGCGTGCTTTATCTGTCCATTAACGAAATATATCTCGGCAAACGAACCGTCTTCCTGAGTAAGTTCAAGCTGGCCAGTTCTATTGCTTGCGTGCAGGAGTCGCAAGATGTCTAACAGTTTAAATTGAGATAAATTTCCAGAAAAAGCATCTGACATTGCTCTTCACCGCCTGTTGATTCTTAGCTGCAAGAGTTTAGGTAGCGCGACTCATTGCCTCGATAAATGCCCAACTAACTTCGTCCATCCTGTCGCGCGTAAGCAAGTTCTGCGGATAGACACGTATATTGATTCTCAAATCCTTGACCGTCTTGTCAAGCTTCAATTTACTCACCGCTACCTTTACAGTCATTCGTAATGTCGGCAAGTTAACGTTTGCACTACCGATTATCACAAGGAAGACTTCCTGCGGACCGTATGGAGTATCAATAAGCAGATCCAGGTTAAAAAATCCAGTAACACGGCCTTCAGAGTACAAGATAGTCAACTCATCAGACTTGCCTCTTACTACCTCAGCGACAGCAAACATCTGTACTAGGTAAGTCCCTAACTGTGTAGAAGCCTGTGGATTAGGCGTAAACACTCCGGCAGATAGCAGGAATTCTCCACGGTAATTCGCTAAAGCTGCAGTCTTCACACCAGGAATTTTAAGTATATCCTGCAAGAATGCTTCATGAGCTTTCCCCACTTTATTAGCCACCTTTCAATGTATTCTAAAAACTCCCGCCCTTCAAAAACTGAACCACGCTACTGACAGACAGCAGCGCTACATCCATCAACACACTTAAGAAAAACAACTACACCCAACCTATGGTGGAAAAAGACCACCCTCGCAAGCAGAACGACGACTTTGATGAGATTTTCTGGGCTAAAGAACCGAGCTGTTCTTGGGAACATGGATGAACCAGCTTGACGCTTATGCCCTCCAGAAGAAGGGCTGGCCCTCAATACTTCTAGTAAGGACTAGAGAGAAGACCAGTTGTTCCACCCGGCCCCCGCCTCATCTGTGCCTTACGGAAGGCTCTCTCAACGTAAGGACTAATAGTTTCAAACCTTACATTCGTAGAACAGTCTATTGCGGCAATAAAATCTTCTTGATCAAAAATTATTAACTTACGCTGTCCTGAAATCACGGTAGCCCTCTTGAGTGAACCAACTTTCCCTGGTATACCTGCCAGCCCGCCTTGATACACTAGAAAAGCTATCATCATGCCAAGCTTTTCGGGGGATTTAATGTTGTTGTGCGACTGCAATGTACCATCCCTCAGCGTCACTATAGCACCTTCTACACCCCTTATCTTCATCAAGTCGTTGACCAACACTTGATGCACATTTAGCGCTCTGACCACTCCGCCAGTAGGTGTACCAGTGCTTGCAGGTGAAGGAAGCATCCCAGTGGGCGCGTTGTTAGCAAAAGCATCTTGCGAAGGAATCCGACCTGCACGCTCCTCATCTATGATGCGCATTCCCTCCATCAAAATGTTTGCCCACTGCTCGAATACAGTGCGCGTAGGCGCAGCTATCCCTGTGTCAATACGGAAACTACCCTCGTTGTACCTCAAGGCTTGATAAATAGCGTCTATTCCAACCAGATCCTCAAAACGAGCATCCACTACTTCACCGTCTTGAAAATAGAGGATTGCGTCCCCAACCGGATAGTGGATAGTCAGACGTGCTGTGTTACGACCTATACAGTTAATCTGTATAATATCCACTAGCGCAAGATCCTTGAGATCTCCCACTAACGGCATAGCTATTTTCTCTCAAGATTAAATTTTCTGAAATTTCTTTAGAAGTAAGCAAATTAACGAACTACAACGCTAACCCAGTTACCAAGGCTCAAGGTCGCTGCCGACTTAACCAACGCCCCCACAGCGACTCACTTAATTCCTCTTAACAGCTATCAACATCACAAGATCTTTTCTCTCAACTCAGCCAGATATCAGGGTAACTGTTAGCCCCATTATACTATAGCTTCCTCGTCCATATCTATCTTTTGCAGAGACTATAGTACTTCAGCCCAACCTCCCTCACCTGGCGCTCTTTTGCCACTAAGTAGACTAGCTAACCTCCTAACTCGAGCTAGACATCCATGCTCTGCAAGAAACGCTAGACTTCAGCTTACCTGAGGTTTTGCCTTGACGTGTACTAGCTGCAAGTCTAACAAAGTTCGCTTCTAGTGTCAATTTAAATATCTTGCCGCTCACTAGCTAGAAAGACCAAAACTAATTGCCTCTTATTAACGCTACTAACTTTGTAGCAGCATTACGAGCTATCAAAGGTATGCTGTCATCGAGAGATATCTCTTCTAGCAAAGGCACTAATTGCTGAGGTTCAGCTATCTTACGAGCTCTTAGATCATTCTCAAGTAGCTTCAAACACCTAGGCAGGTCTAGCTGCGCATACTGCCTAGCAAAACTCAACTCCTTCATGCGACGACATTGTGTCTCTATAGACCTAAACAGCTCAACTAGCCGCGTCATCGCTTTGTCCGAAGTATAATGAAAACGTACCTCACGGCTCCGACCTAAAGACTCTATACGAATGATCGTTACTCCCATGTGCTCGAGATGCTTGCCTACATCATACTCTACCGCGTTATCTAAAAAGTCCATTTCTGAAACAATAGCCTTCAACCGTTGTAGCGTCGTCTGTGGTACGACTATCCTCTCGACAGTCTCTTCTCCCTTGCTCAAATAAGAAACAGCACCTTCACCGCTAGACTTTATCCTCACTTCTATGCAAGATACCTCAAACCGAGGATTTTCAAACCTGTAAATATAAGTGTCTACTGTAGTCAAAATTAACCCAACAGCAGCAGCCAGTATCATTCCAGTTTCAATCCCTCCAGAGAACCTTCATGAAGCTTCCTATAAAGCGATTCTATATGCTGCCTCTTTAAAGCAGCATCAGTATCAAACCTGTCATATGCCTTTATATACATTTCCAAAGCTTCCGAGTCCTTACCCATCGCTTGTAGCACTACAGCCAGCTGCCATAAAGCACCTCGCCTCTCCACCCCTTCAGGAAAAGCCTGTATAGCCTCCTCAAGTAACTTCTTTGCCTCATCGTTTCTGTCCTGCTTAAACCTGATTCTCGCAAGAAGCTTGTGAGCTCGCGCCCGAAAGAGACTGCGACGCTGAACTAAGTCCAAATCCGGCAGATCTCTAAGAGCTCCTTCAGGTAGCACAGCAACTTCAGCATCCTCCATGGCTTGCATGACCAGATCAGCAGCCCGTTCGATACCAAAATCTGCCAGCAGCAACCGTTCTGCTATCCAAAGCTTGCGAAATGCCTTGCGCACATCATTTACCGACAAGATCTGACCAAGAGCATCTAAAGCCTTTAGCTGTAACTCCATCCGCTGACGCCTACCCGTCTCCTTACTCAATCGCTCAACATGGCTATTAAAGCGCAGCACCCCTTCTACAAGCCGATACTCTTCATCAGAGGTAATATCTTCCGGCAGCGCTAGCGCAGCTTTCCGCTCCGCTTCCAAAAGTACCTTTAGGTGCCTAGACCTAGCAGCTATCGATCCAGCTAGACTAACTTCAAATTCGCTCTCCTCATTGATAGAAATAAACTTCGCAGCTTGCTCATAGGCCGCTTCATAGTCCTCAGCCAATACCAACACCTTTACCAGTTCAAAAAGCAACGTAGGAAATGAGTTTCCACGAGCTAGGCTCTCAGATAACAGCTCCTCAGCCTGATTGTAATCACCCTCTAACACAAGAACATTCGCCATAGCTATACGTGCCCAAGCATAAGCTGGAGCAGCTTGCATAGCTAGCTGTGCCCAAGCCTTGGCACTCTTCAAATCGCGCCTTGCAGCATACAGATATGCAAGCTGAGAATACAATCTGAATTCACGACCAGCACCAGCAAAATGAGCTGCAAGCTGTATAGCAGCTTCCTCAACCTGTCCAGCTAACAAAAGAGCCACTGCAAGACCCGCACGCGCCGATTCATGCTGCGGAGTTACTTCGAGCTGCTTTCTATAAAGCGATATAGCCTCGCCAAACTCCCCTTCGGCTCTGTAAATGTTAGCAAGCCCCGCATAGGCAGAATCATCCTTAGGATCTAGCTTTATTACTTGTTCATAAGCCTGTAGAGCATCATCCAGACGCAGTTTGAGAAGATTTGCCACTGCAAGCACTCGATAAGAAGCAGCATCAGGCTTAAGCTCTACAGCCGTCTTTGCAACACGTAAAGCATCGTCTGCTGCCTCCGCACTTAGATAAAAGCTTGCCACTTGACGCAGCCGCTCAGCAGAGTCTCTACAGATACTCTCGAAATCCCTCATAAGCAGTATGGCCTCTTCACGGTAACCTAGCCTCAGCATCACTGCTGGAAACGCGATCGCCACGCTAAAAAGTCTGTCACTTACAGGGTGTTGTAGCTCAGATAACCCTTGCCGAAACTCGGCTAGTGCCGCCTCGGGCCGCTGCTGCTTAAGCTGTAACTCAGCTACTGCTCCTCGTGCTCGAAGTAACATCTCTCGTACAGGCGATTCGACCTTAGGATCCGAAAGCCTCCCGAGTAAAGCTTTAAGCTGCTTAATCCTCTCATCTGCACGTAGCTCAGATATACGACCTAACTCAGCTTGTACTTCTAGAAGCTCATCAAGCAAAGATCCTGCTTGCTTCTGCTGTCCTGCAACCGTCACTACCATCGCTAGCAGTAGAACCATCAATACGCGCCCACGCCCTAGATGCAACATTGACACCTATCTACTGTAAAGTCTCTTCATAGCTTGCTTGAGTAGCCACTCAAAGTCCTGTCGCTGCTCGTGCCTTATCGTATTATCTACTGCCTTCTCCACCGCTGACTGCTGCCAACCGAGATTGACTAACGCAGAAACAAGATCAGAACGCAGCTTCCGCGACTTGTCTCCATCAACGCTTAGAATACCTAAATTCTCAACGCGCCCCCGTAACTCTACAGCCAGCCGCTCGGCTGTTCTGCGTCCTACTCCCGGAACCGACATAAGTCGGCTTAGATCAGAACTCGCTACAGCTTCTACGAGCTCTTCAACACTCAATCCCGAAAGTATTGCTAAAGCCAGCTTTGGACCTATTCCAGAAACACCTATCAACCTTAAAAACAACTCTTTCTCAACACGCGTACGAAAACCAAAAAGCTGTATAGCATCCTCCCGCACATAAGTATGCACGTAAAAGCTCGCTTTTAGCTCACTCTCAGATAGCTCATAATACGTTGACAGCGGAACATGCAGCTCGTATCCAACACCATTGACTTCTAAAACAACTAAATTGGCTTCCTTGTATAGGACTTTGCCGCAAAGATAGGCTATCATAACCTGCAAAAACTGAAATTTAACACCTACTGCTTCCGTACATCAAGCAGCTCGAGGATCAAAATTTTGAGGCTAGGACTGGAAAGAATTCTCGACGATCACATACACCTGATCAGAGGTAGCCGCGTCGGTCTAATAGTACACCCGGCATCCATCAACAGCCGCTACCAACATGCAGCCGACCTATTTTATAACCGTAGCGATATACACCTTACCGCATTATTCGGGCCACAGCACGGCATCCGAGGCGAAACACAAGATAACATGATAGAATGGCAAGGCTTCATAGATCGCAGAACTCAGCTACCGGTCTACAGCCTTTACTGCGAAACCAGACGCCCGCTCCCGGACTGGCTCACAGATCTAGACGTGCTAGTATTTGACGTGCAAGACGTCGGTACAAGAGTCTATACTTTTATCTACACAATGGCGCTAGCAATGCAAGCTTGCGCAGCAGAAGGCAAGCGTTTCATAGTGCTCGACCGCCCTAATCCTATAGGCGGAGATGCAGTAGAAGGGAACATCCTTGATCCAAATTATGCCTCTTTTGTAGGCCTGTATCCTATACCTATGAGACACGGTATGACAGTCGCCGAGCTTGCTCTAATGTTCAACTCGGAATTTTCCATAGGTTGCGAGCTCAACGTAGTTCCGATGCAAGGCTGGTCGCGCAACCAATGGTGGGATAGTACCGGACTACCTTGGGTAATGCCCTCGCCAAACATGCCTACTTTAGATACAGCTACAGTCTACCCCGGAGCAGTAATATTCGAAGGTACTGAGGTTTCAGAAGGCCGGGGTACCACTCGGCCGTTCGAACTGATAGGCGCACCATACATAGATCCGTATGAACTTACCGAAGCACTAAATGACCTAAATCTGCCAGGCGTATACCTACGCCCAGCATATTTTCAGCCTACCTTCCATAAATACTGCGGGCAACTCTGCGGCGGATTGCAAATCCATGTAACTGACCGCCGTGCCTTCAAACCTTATCTCTGCGCTCTGGCAATACTCCAAAACATATATCAGCTGTACCAAGAAAAGTTCAGATGGAAGCAACCGCCTTACGAGTATGTCGAAGATAAACTGCCCATAGATGTAATCTGCGGTACTGATGCCATTAGGCAAGGTATAGAAACAGGTGTCGAGTTAAGACAGCTTGAAGAAAGCTGGCTAGCAGAACTGCACGAGTTCGTCGAAAAGCGACAGAAGTACTTGCTCTACTAGCTTTTGAAAAGCATGCCCGGCTTGTAGCGTTCCTTGCCAGCAAACTGCTCTATCTGCGACACTACAAAATCACAGCTTGCCACAGCATGAAACTGCTCTGAAGAGCCGTTAGACAAAAGTACCTTGACCGAAGGATATAGACCCAGATAATACCAAGAGCGAGTTTTTACACAGCCCAAGACTTCGCGCAGATCCAGTTCAACAAGCGGCACCTTCGAATTACTGGCAAACCAAAACAACCTATGGTTCGTAACTATCAGCTCTCCCGCCTGCCACCACTCCCGCTCAGCTTTAACACGAACTACCTCAAACTCGCCAGGATTAAACTCCACCTTCTTAGCTTCACCGAACAACCGCCACCAAAAGCTCACCCTAGCCACCTATACAAGACATCGTCCTTTCGGGATACACATAATCCGGCTCGTTTATTCTATGCCCAGGCTCTTTGTTAAGCACGGCTTCCACTATAGCCCGCTCTATGTGCTTTCTGCTAGCACCTGAGCGTAGCAACCCGCGCAGGTCATGCTCGACGAGCGAAAAGAGGCAAGTACGTAACTTGCCGTCTGCCGTAAGCCGTATCCTACTACAAGCACCACAAAACGGCTCAGTAACAGGCGCTATTATACCTATTTCCCCTTCACCATCGACAAATCTATACCGCTTTGCAGTATCACTAATACGATGACGCTGCAGCGGCTCCAACGGAAAGACAGCGTTGACACGCTCATAGATCTCTTTGCCCGAAACAACTTTCTCGCGAGACCATTGGCTAGGCCCATCAAGCGGCATGTATTCTATGTAGCGCGCTATAAGTCCATGGGTACGAGCAAACTCAGCCAGAGCTACTATCTCAGCATCATTTACTCCACGAATTACCACCATGTTTATTTTGATCGGGGCAAGTCCGCTGGCTTGGGCTGCTCTTATTCCATCAAGAACCCTGTCAAGTGCGCTGACCTTCGTCATGGAGGCAAAAATCTCTGGTGCTACCGAATCCATACTTATGCTAACTCGCCGTAGACCAGCAGCCACCAGCGCTTCGGCAAAGTCAGCTAGAAAATAGCCGTTAGTCGTCATAGCGATATCTTCCAAGCCACCGATAGCAGAAAGCCTCTTTATAAAGCCAACTATACCCCGCCTAAGCAGCGGCTCTCCTCCGGTTACCCTCACTCTAGTTATGCCAAGCGAGACAAATATCTCGGTAAGAAAGAGAATCTCCTCATAAGAGAGTATCTCTTCACGTCTTTTCCAGATGACTCCCTGAGCAGGCATGCAGTAAATGCAGCGGAAGTTACACCTGTCAGTTACCGAGATCCTCAAATCGCGAATCTTGCGCCCATAACTGTCCGTGAGTACTGTCTGGCTGTAGATAGGTAACTTCATGATATCAGATGTCCAAGCTTTTCCTTCTTAGCTTTCATATATTCCTGTGCAGAAACACTCTGTAGAGTAACCTCTATCGGCACGCGCTCTATGACGCGAAGACCTGCCGATTCTAGAGAAGCTATCTTGCCCGGATTGTTAGAGATTAGCCTCACTTCGGTTACCCCAAGCAACTTCAAAATTTCTGCACACTCTTCGTAACTACGCTCATCAGCACCAAATCCCAGCATTAAATTCGCCTCTACCGTATCTGCGCCGCGGTCTTGCAGTTCATATGCCCTGATTTTGTTAACTATGCCTATGCCTCTACCTTCTTCAGGTTGATAGATTATTACGCCTTGACCAACACTTTCTATGATTTCCATAGCAGCTTTGAGCTGCTTACCACAGTCACACTTTACCGAATAAAACACATCCCCAGTAAGACACTGAGAATGTATTCTAACCAGAGTAGGCCCGCTAGCTGGAAATTTCCCTTTGAGCAATGCTACCAATTCCTTGCCTTGAGCTGTCTTAAATGCAGCTATCTGAAACTGCCCTAGCTCAGTAGGTAAATGCGCTTGTGCTACAAGTTTCGTGCTCATAGCTTTTGATTCTAGCTACCTTCAGCCGTCAAGTAAAGCTTCTCTGCAGTCACCTTGGACTTGACAAAAGCCCCATATGAAGCTATTTTGTGGTTTTCCTCTGAGTATAAAAGTTAGGTGCCGGGATGTTTGACGCTTTATCAGATAAGCTGAAGAAAGTATTAAGAAACCTGCGCGGTCACGACAGGCTTACTGCCGAACACATCGAAGCTGCAATGCGCGAAATCCGCATAGCACTGCTCGAAGCCGATGTAAATTACAAGGTCGTAAAGCAGTTCGTAGAAAATGTAAAGCAAAAGGCTATCGGCCAAGCCGTGCTCGAATCACTATCGCCAGAACAGCAAGTAGTCAAGATAGTCTATGACGAGTTGGTAGAAATACTCGGAGGCAGTAGCTCACGGCTAGTCTTCCTGCCACGCAATCCAAACGTAGTGATGATCGTAGGCCTACAAGGTTCGGGCAAAACCACTACTACGGGTAAACTAGCCAAGTTTTTGACAAAGCACCAGAACCGACATCCCCTAATGGTCTCAGCAGACGTCTATCGGCCAGCAGCTCGCGAGCAATTGTCAATAATAGCGAAGGAAATAGGACAGGCTGTTTTTGAGGCTCCGGAAGTAAATGATCCTCTCGAACTATGTCGCCAAGCATTTAAATACGCCCAGCAGACAGGCTATGATACGCTGCTCATAGACACTGCAGGAAGGCTACACATCGACGAGCAACTGATGGAAGAACTACGCAACATCAAGGCAGAGATGCAGCCTATCGAGACGCTGTTTGTCGCCGACGCTATGACAGGACAAGATGCCGTAAAGAGCGCTACCGAATTTCATAATCGCATCGGCATATCAGGCGTGATCTTGACAAAAATGGATGGTGATGCACGAGGTGGCGCCGCACTGTCGGTAAAAATAGTCACCGGCCAGCCTATCAAATTCGTCGGTGTAGGCGAAAAATATGATGCCTTAGAGCAATTCTATCCCGATCGCATCGCTCAACGCATCCTAGGCATGGGCGACGTGCTCACGCTGATAGAAAAAGTCCAGCAGGAAATAGACGAGGAACAAGCGGCTGCCATACAGCAAAAGATGTTGGAAGACCGCTTTACGCTGGAAGACTATAGGCAACAACTCAAGCAGATGCAAAAGCTCGGCTCCGTAGATAAGCTGATGAAACTGCTGCCCGAAGGGCTTATGCGCAGCCTCATGGGCTTCGTGCCAAAACTGTCGCCCGAACAAACGGCCCTAATGGAGAAGAAGCTCCGCAAGACCGAGGCAATAATCAACTCGATGACCATAAAGGAACGCAATAACTACCACATAATAGATGCCTCGCGAAGGCGGCGTATCGCTCGTGGAAGCGGAACTACGGTAAAAGACGTAAACGAGCTGCTCGAAGAGTATATCCAGATGCGCCGAGTAATGCGGCAAATGCTCAGAGGTGGGTTAGTGGGCGGCTTCGGCGGAAAACTCCTTTCAGGGATAATGTCTGGCCGCGGCGGCCCTGGAGGTATCGGGAAGAAGAAAAAAAAGAAGAAATAGGAGGTAAAGTTGTTATCAATCAGACTAACCAGAATGGGTGCAAAGAAACGTCCTTTTTACCGGATAGTAGTAGCTGAAAAAAGAGGAAAACGTGACGGACGATTTATCGAAATTCTGGGATACTACGATCCCTGCAACAGCAACAAACTTAAGATCAACCAAGAACGCATAGAATTTTGGAAGAAAAACGGTGCTCAACCTACAGACATCGTAGCTAGTCTCATCAAGCAGTATGCCAACCAGCTCTCTTAGGAGCTTTATAGGTTGATACCTGACAAGATTTCTGATATTTTCGCTAGGGATGCTAGCCTGAAAAAGAAGGCGGTGTTTAAGTTCGAAAGCAAGCGCGTAGGAGTTCACTATGAGCGAGATAAGAGATCTCGTTGAAGCCATTTCAAAAGCTCTGGTAGATAACCCCGATCAAGTAGAAGTCAAAGAGATCGAAGGAGAAGTGACTACCGTACTGGAACTAAGAGTAGCAGCGGCAGATCTAGGCAAAGTAATAGGTAAGCAAGGTCGTACGGCTCGTGCCATTCGCACGCTGCTCGGAGCATCCGGTATGAAGTTCAAGAAACGCTTCGTGCTAGAGATCCTAGGCTAGAATGTCACCAGACGATCTAGTCAGCATAGCCCGAATCGTTCGTCCCCATGGAACCAAAGGCGAAGTCATAGCAGAATTGGAGACAGACTTCCCAGAGAGGTTCTCTAATGTCAAAAGCGTCTATCTGTGTTCTACTACTAGTAGTAGCCAGGTAACTAAGACTTTGCTAGAAAGCTTTTGGTTTCATAAAGGCCGGGTAATCCTCAAATTTGCAGGCTACAACAATCGTAGCAGTGCAGAAACGCTTCGCAGCTATAGAGTTAAGATCCCAAAAGAAGAACTGGTTAACCTACCCGAAGATACCTACTACGAGTTCGAGCTGATAGGCTGCAAGGTACTGAAAGAAGACAAATCATATATAGGAGAAGTCATAGCACTGATGCCCACGGGCTCGGTGCCAAACCTGGTAGTTAAAGGCTCAGACCGGGAGTACCTCATCCCGTTTGCCAGCGCTATCTGTATAGAAGTAGATATTTCGGCAAAACTCATAGTAATCAGCCCCCCAGAGGGATTGCTTAGCCTCTGATGAAAATCGACATAGTGACTATATTCCCGACTCTCTTTGACGAAACTCTAAACTTCGGAATTCTCAAACGAGCACGACAAAAAAACCTCGTAAATATTGCCGTGCACAACTTGCGCGACTTTACCCATGATAAACACAAGACAGTTGATGACCGACCTTTTGGCGGGGGAGAAGGTATGGTACTCAAACCAGAACCGATCTTCAGGGCGGTCGATTTTCTCACCCACAACAGCCCTGAACCTAAGCTCGTAGTGCTGCTTACCCCGCAAGGAAAGCGCTATGACCAGAACTACGCCGAACGCCTCTCTAAATATGCCCATATAGTTCTCATATGTGGCAGGTACGAAGGAGTAGATGAAAGGGTACTAACTTTGGTCGACGAAGAAGTATCCATCGGCGATTACGTGCTTTCAGGAGGAGAGTTTGCTGCTTTAGTCATTATAGACTCCGTAGTCCGACTAATACCAGGTGCAGTAGGTCGCTATGAATCAACACGAAACGAGTCTTTTTCGACAGGTATCTTGGACTGTCCCGTCTATACCCGTCCGGCTATCTACCGCGGTCTTGAAGTACCTGCCGTATTGCAAAGTGGAAACCATGCCGAGATTGCGCGTTGGCGCCGCCAAAAAGCACTAGAAAAGACTCTACGCAACCGCCCTGACCTCTTGAAAACCGCTTCGCTCTCTGAAGAAGATAGGCTCTTCCTTCTTGCGCTGAAAACCCGTGAATAAAGGTTGATAAAACTTGATAAATCGTGCATCATTCATCTTTTCGCAACGCCTTATCTCAGAGAGGTGAGTATGATTAACTCATTTATAGAGAACATTGAAAAGCAGCAGCTTAGACCATTACCTGAATTCGGTCCTGGAGACACCGTCCGAGTACACGTTCGTATCAAAGAAGGGGATAAAGAGCGGCTGCAGGCCTTCGAGGGCGTCGTTATAGCACGTAAACACAGCGGCGTACGCGAGACTATAACCGTAAGAAAAGTAAGCTTCGGCATAGGTGTAGAACGTATCTTCCCGCTACACGGCACGATCATCGATCACATAGACGTCATACGACGTGGGCGTGTCCGACGCGCTAAACTCTACTACCTACGCAAACTGCGTGGTAAAGCTGCGCGTATACGAGAACTGGATACTAGACCCTCTGAAGCAAAAAAATCTAAGTGAGGAGAGGAAGATTTTTATGAAAGTCTTCCTGCCTTTAAAAAGCAGGGCTGCTTGTAGCTTCTGACGAGAGCAATTATGCAAGATACCCTTGCTATCTCTGTCCGGGGAGCTAGGACTAATAACCTCAAAAATATTAGTGTTGAAATACCTCTTAATAAGCTTACTGTAATTACCGGCGTATCTGGCTCAGGCAAATCCTCTCTGGCTTTCGAAACACTATACGCCGAAGGACAAAGAAGGTACATAGAGTCGCTTTCTTCCTATGCAAGACAGTTCCTAGAACGTATAGATAAGCCCGAAGTAGATGATATCCTGGGACTATGTCCAGCAATAGCCATCAGGCAAAAAAACTCGGTCAGAAATCCTCGTTCTACGGTAGCTACCCAAACTGAAATATATGACTACCTGAGGCTACTCTTCTCCAGAATAGGTAAAACCGTCTGCTATAGCTGTAATCAAATAGTGCGGTGCGACTCGCCACAAACAATAGCTGATCAACTGCTACCAGAAAATACAGTGTACATATCGTTCCCTGCCAACGCCGACGAAAATAATCTAAGTCCTAAGGCCCGCCTGATAGAATTCATGCAAAAAGGATTTGTACGTCTCCTTAGAAACGGTCAAATAATTCATCTGACAAATCTCGACGACTATCCTTATCAAGACTTAATAGATACATATGTCATAGTCGACAGATTGACGATAGATTCCAAAGATAAAAGCCGATTAATTGACTCACTAGAAATCTGCTATAAACAAGCAAACGGTGAGGCACATATATTCGTCCTCGACAAAAGCCGTAAACCGGTAAAGCACCTGGCTTTTAGCTCAAGATTCGAGTGCAAACAGTGTTCTATTAGCTACCTTAACCCTGAACCGATACTGTTTTCCTTTAACAATCCGCTTGGTGCCTGTCCTACCTGCCAAGGATTTGGCAATATCATCGACATAGATTTAGATCTTGTCATTCCAAATCCGGAGCTCAGCATCGCAGCTGGCGCTATAGAACCTCTTACCAAACCTCAGTTCCAAGATGACATAAATGAACTAAAAAATTTCTGTAGAAGAACAGGTATTGCCCTTGATAAACCCTTCAAGAATCTCCCCGAAGAACATCGGCAAATGGTAATCAACGGAGCAGAAGACTACCGCGGGATAAGAGGGTTCTTTCGTAAACTAGAAAGTAAAAAGTATAAGTTGCATATTCGAGTACTGCTCAGTAAATATCGCGGCTATACCACTTGCCCAGACTGCAACGGCAAAAGACTAAGACGTGAAGCCAGATTGGTCAAAATTGCCGGTTTAAGCATAGATGAAATAGCTGCCATGACAGTTTCGCAAGCGGCGACGTTTTTCGACCTGCTACACCTAGACAAACAAGATCTAGCTATAGCAAGCAGGCTACTTGAAGAGATTCGCCGCAGACTCAGATTCCTCATAGACGTAGGCCTGGATTACCTAACGCTAGATAGGCTCGCAAGCACGCTTTCCGGTGGAGAATCACAAAGAATTCAGCTTGCTACAAACCTAGGTTCAGCACTTGTAGGCACGCTATACGTGTTAGACGAACCAAGTATAGGTCTTCATCCCAGAGACGAAGCACGGCTTATTCAACTACTCAAACGCTTAAGAGACATAGGTAACACAGTAGTAGTAGTAGAGCACGACCCAGCAATGATAGAGGCTGCTGATTACGTTATAGACCTTGGACCTGGTGCTGGCGAATACGGAGGATGTGTTACTTTTCAAGGCCCTGTAGAGCAGCTCTATAAGCACGACAGCTCACTTACAGGACTATATTTACGAAGCGAATTACAGGTAAGGCAACCTAAGACCCGCAGATGGCTTACGAGCAGAAAGATAATCATCCGAGGAGCTCGAGAGCACAACCTCAAGAATGTGGATGTCGAGTTACCGCTTGGAATGATGATATGCGTTACTGGTGTTTCTGGTTCTGGCAAATCTACGCTTGTACATGACGTGCTTTATGCTGGTCTAAAGCGACTTCGCGGCGAATGGCAAGGCAAAGTAGGCCGATGCGACCGCATAGAAGGTAGCGAGCAGGTCTCAGACGTGATTGTCGTAGACCAATCGCCAATAGGACGTACTCCTCGGTCAAATCCGGTTACCTATATCAAAGCCTATGATGCGATCCGTGCCCTTTTTGCCTCTACCCGCGAGGCAAAGCTGAGAGGTCTTACTGCTAGCCACTTTAGTTTCAACGTTCCCGGAGGTAGATGCGAAAACTGCGAAGGTAATGGCAGAATAACCGTAGAAATGCAATTTCTCGCAGATGTAGATCTCATCTGCGAAGAGTGCGACGGGACAAGGTTCAAAAAGTCGGTACTCGAAGTTACTTATAAAAACAAAAACATAAACGACGTGCTCAACATGACCGTAACCGAAGCACTGACATTTTTCCATGCCAGCTCCAAAATCACCTCCCGGCTAAGCCTTTTAGACGCAGTAGGTTTAGGCTACCTCCGCCTAGGTCAGTCGGCTACTACTTTGTCCGGTGGAGAAGCTCAGCGCTTGAAACTAGCTTCCTATTTAACAATATCCGCTGGTGCAAGTCCGCTATTCATCTTTGACGAGCCTACCACAGGACTGCATTTTGACGACATAAACAAACTGCTTACTGCTTTTGAGCGACTCCTAGAAGCTGGAGCCTCCTTGATAGTAATAGAACACAATCTAGCTGTCATAAGTGCTGCTGACTGGATAGTAGACCTTGGCCCCGAGGGCGGTGATAAGGGGGGCTATGTAGTAGCAACCGGAACGCCGGAACAGATAGCTGCAGCCAAAGCCTCCCATACTGGCAAGTATCTGGCGGCCTACAGTGGGGTCATCGACGCCGCTTCGTATAAAGGTCGATAAAGTTCATTAAAGTCTTTGAGACTTTTCTGCAAAATGCCTGGCAATGACTCTACATCATCTGCATTAACCGTCAAATTGACACAGTTCAGAAATGCCATGTAAGTATCCAAAGTCTTGACCTGCGGCGAGACCAGCACTACGTATATCCGCCTTCTATACTTCGGCATCAGCGAGTTCACGTATCTAAGTACAGCTATTCCCCCCTGTCGTGCAGCATCAAATTGTGGATCAAGGATAACGTAGTCAACTTTATGATCCTGCATTATCTCTATTGCCTGTCCGGAAGACTGAGCCACTTCAGTCTCTACACCAGCCTCTCCCAGAACTTGCTCGATAACAGAGCGCTGATTAGCATCGGCGCAGCAAATGACAGCACGCTTTCTTTGCCATGATGCCATGAAATTCTTGTCCTTTGCTCCGCTCTGAGGCGCTCCCATTCCAGCCATCATCATCTGCATCAGCTGCATCATCATCTGCATAGGATCGCTTGGCGTAGCAGTTCCATCACTTGATGAGAAAGAGCTAGTCGCTGGTGATCCCATATACTGAGTGCGTGTCTGCTCACCCACCCTGAGCGAGGGTTGGGGTTTAGGTGGTGGAGTCACAGTAATAGTCTTGCGGCAACGTGGACACTCTATATTGAATGCATAGGGAGGTACCTGAGTGTCGTCGATGAAAACATCAAAGCCACATTGTGGACACGTCGTATTCATAGCCTACCTCTCTATAAGACTTCTCATAGATCCAACAGCTTCGGCCCTGTGCGAGACATCCTGCCCACCGACTATGAAATCTGCCGATGCTCCAAGGCCTGACAGACGCAGTTGCAAGTTGCTCGGGTTAGTAGCAAAAGCAAGTCCATCTTCACGAGTAATTATCCCCTCCCTTATATAGCGCTCTATTACCTGATCGAAGTGCTGCATGCCTTCAAGTTCACCGTCATTCATAGCGTCCAGCAGGGTCTTTCCTTCACTTTCACCCTTTTCGATATACTCACGAGTTCGAGGTGTAGATTTGAGTATTTCAACCGCCGCAATGCGGCCACGGCCATCAGCCCGCGGAATCAACCGCTGAGAAATAATGTATCTAAATGCCTGTGCGAGTCTCACGCGAATAATATGCTCCTCATTCTTAGGATAGAGGCCGATGATACGATCTACGGTCTTAGAAGCATCCGTAGTATGCAGTGTCGACATCACCAAGTGTCCGGTCTCAGAAGCTTCGAGCGCAATCTCCGTGGTCTCTAGGTCACGCATCTCACCGACAAGGATTACCTTTGGTGCTTGCCGGAGAGCAGCGCGCAATGCCAAAGCAAATGACGGAGTATCACTGCCAAGCTCACGCTGATTTATAGTGCAATTTTTGTGTGTATGTAGAAACTCTATGGGATCCTCTATTGTAACTATATGATAGTGCTTCTCACGGTTTATCTTGTCAATTATTGCAGCTAGCGTAGAAGATTTTCCAGATCCAGTAGGCCCAGTCAGCAAGACTATTCCATTCTTGAGATGGGATATCTCTCCTAACTGAGGTGGTAGTTTTAGTGATTCTATAGTAGGTATCTCGGTCGGAATTACGCGCATCACTATGCAATATGTTCCACGCTGGGAAAATATGTTCACGCGAAAGCGCGTCTTCTGATGTATAGCAAACGAGAGATCCGTAGAACCAGTCTTCAAAAGTTTCTCTGCTGCATCCGTATTTCCTGAAATAAGAGACATAGCTATTATTTCAGTATGATACGGCGTAAGTGTCCTCAATCCTTTTATCTCCACCGGCGTAAGCTTACCGTTAATCTCCACCTGCGGCGGCCTACCTACTGAAAAGTTGAGGTCACTTATGTTCTCTCCAACAGCTAGCATCTTCTCTATGAGAGGTGTAATGTCAAAGAAACTCATCTTTTCGCCTCCTACTCAGTCATATTATAAGAGTGCAAAGCCTCCAAAACTTTTATCACCTGCGAAGATAAATCCTCACAGCGCATAAGCTCTGAGATCATAGCCACTAGATCTGCTCCTGCTGACAACACGTCGCGAGCTTTAGCAGCCGTAATTCCTCCTATAGCTACTATCGGCTTTTTAACCCTAGGCCTAACTCTACGAAGCAGCTCTAACCCGTCACCCTCGATACAAGCTTCAGGTTTGGTAGAGCTACCATAGATAGGACCTACTGCTATATAGTCCACCGGCAACTGCTCTGCACACAGCGCCTGCTCTAATGAATGAGTCGATAGTCCTATCAGCGCTTCTTTGCCAAGCAAACTGCGCGCTCGTAGCACGTCAGTATCATCCTGACCAAGATGTACACCTGCAGCACCAAGCTCTGCTACCAGCTCCACATAGTCGTTTATGATCACAGTTGCACCAAAACGCTTCGCCACTTTAACCGCTTCCTGAGCATCTTTGCGAAACTCCTCAAGCAGCATAGTTTTCTCACGCAGCTGGATCAATCGACAGCCACCTCTCACCAGCAGATCTACTATCTCCGCATGAGACTTGCCACTAAGCCGGCGATCAGTTATGGCATACAACAAAACATTTTCAAATGCCTTCGGTTTCATTAAAATCTAATAATCCCAACATAATTATTGTATTTGCTATGTCAAATTTCGTCACTAAAAAATATTTCATTTCAGTGGCAGTACTCGACATGAATGCCGGATACAAGAATCAGGGTATCCGGTGCATCAACGAGATCCTAAAAGAAGCAGTAATTAACTGGAACTCTGATTCCGCCAGCCAAGTGGAAATAAAAGTAGAACACTTCGCAGTAAGGGACAAAGACGAAGTACCGAATCATACCTTCGATATCTACATATCGAGCGGCGGCCCTGGGTCGCCCTTTGACGGTGCTGGCCGAGCTTGGGAACCAAAATATTACCGACTTCTTGACGACGTCCTTGAGCACAACTTGACAAAGAAGAAAAAGACCTACTTCTTTGCCATCTGCCATTCATTACAGGTAATGACCAATAAGTTCGGCTTCGCAGAAGTAACGCCAGCTCCACGCCCAATATACGGAATAATGCCGGTATATCCTACACAAGAAGGAACACAGTCATACCTGCTGAAAGACCTTGCAGATAGGTTCTTTGCCTTTGAACGCAGAAACTACCAAGTAGTCAATCCCGATTATTCGGTCTTAGAGAAACTAGGTGCCAAAGTTCTCGCCATAGAAAGTCGCAACGGCCTCAAAGGTAAAGCTGTAATGGCGCTATCAATAGGCCAGGAGTTCAAAGCAACTCAGTTTCATCCCGAAGCAGACTCAGAGAGCGTACTCAGGAACTTCCTAGATCCAGAAAAACAGCCCGAAATTTTGGCAATGAACGGAGAAGAACTGTTTAATAAAATGCTTGCAAGCCTCCGTTCCGAAGACAGAGTGCAAAAAACCAGAAAGACTATCCTACCAAAATTTCTAGCTAGAGCGTTCGATCACTTTACCGGCGAAGAACATCAGATAGAATCCGATGAATCAGAGATTATCTGAACGTTTTAAGAACCGCTCCATAAAGTGGGTAGAAAGCGCTCCACTTCGAAACACGGGATCATCAATGATCCTCTGGTGAAGAGGGATAGTGGTCTTTATTCCCTCTACTACCATCGATTCAAGAGCGCGACGCATTCTAGCTATTGCCCTCTCCCTGCTTTCGGCATGCACTATTAGCTTTGCTATCATAGAGTCATAGTAAGGTGGGACAGTATAACCTGGATAGATCGCCGTATCAACACGCACACCAGGCCCTCCAGGCAAGTTCAAGGCAGTAATCAGCCCCGGACTAGGCGTGAACTTTTCCGGATGCTCAGCATTTATTCTACATTCGATAGCATGTCCTCTTAACTCTATCTCCTGCTGAGTAAAAGGTAACCGCTCGCCTGCCGCTATACGGATCTGATTTTGCACGAGGTCTATACCTGTCACCAATTCTGTAACAGGATGCTCTACCTGAATCCTGGTGTTCATCTCCATAAAATAGAAGTTTAAGTCGTTGTCAAACAGCATTTCCACAGTGCCAGCGTTGACATAACCTATAGCCTTACAGGCCTTAGCTACAAGATCACCTACGCGTGAGCGAGCCTCGGCAGTCATCAATGGTGAGGGAGCTTCTTCTATCAACTTCTGATGGCGGCGCTGTATGGAACATTCACGTTCGCCGAGATGTACAACATTGCCATGGCTATCAGCTAGAATCTGAAACTCGATATGACGAGGATTTTCCAAGTATTTTTCTATGTACACGCTAGGGTCAGCAAAAGCTGCTCCTGCCTCATGTCGAGCCGTATGAAAGGCATTGACAAGCTCTTTGCCCGATCTAACAATACGCATTCCACGGCCCCCTCCACCAGCAGAGGCCTTTATAATCACCGGATACCCTATTTCATCAGCTATCTTAAGCGCTTCTTCCTCGGTTTCTACGACACCATCACTGCCAGGTAGCAACGGTAAGCCTGCCTCTTTCATAGCCTTCTTTGCCGCTGCTTTATCCCCCATGGTTCTGATAGCCTCTGGTGGCGGGCCTATGAAGGTTATGTTACAGGCTTTGCAGACTTCGGCAAAGTGAGCATTTTCAGAAAGAAAACCATAGCCGGGATGTATAGCATCGACATTTTTTATCTCAGCAGCGCTTATCACCGCTGGTATATTCAGATAGCTCTTTGCGCTTGGAGCAGGCCCTATACAGACAGCATCATCAGCAAAGCGTACATGAAGAGCGTCCGCATCAGCTTCTGAGTGCACAGCTACCGTCTTTATTCCCAGCTCCTTACAAGCCCAAATGATACGACAAGCTATCTCACCGCGATTGGCTATAAGTACTTTCTTGAACATATCCTAAGAGGCTCTAATTCCAAAAAGCGGTTGACCGTACTCGACAGGCTGCCCGTTTTCAACATATATCTCCAAAATTTCCCCTGCTACTTCAGACTCTATCTCGTTCATCAGCTTCATAGCCTCGATGATACACAGCACTTGCCCTAGTTCTACCCTATCACCAATCTTTACAAAAGGTTCGGAAGTAGGACTTGGTGCTCGGTAAAAAGTGCCAACTATAGGAGCTTTTATCTTATAAAGCTCTATTTGAGCAGCTATCTGCTGCGGGACAGCAACCGGCTCAGGCTTTACGCTCATAGCAGCAGACAGAGTTGGAGCTGTAGGCGCTACGAGCTGCTCACCTGAAGTTACCTGAGAAGTTGCCTGAGAATGAGAATTAATCTCAATCTTGATCTTAAATCCAGCTTTTTCAAGCTCAAAGGTAGATATCCTGCGCGCCGCTAGTAAGTCTATCAGCTCTTTTATCTCGCTAAAGTCCATACACAGTCCTTTCTCAATAGAAACCCGCCCAGAGACATAGCTAGACGGGACTTTAAGGGCTCGGTAAGATCTTTTGAGCTTACTTGCTAGCGGAAGCTAGCGGTTCAGGCTTGCTATCGACGAGCTCTATAAGAGCCATTTCTGCGCCATCGCCGCGACGATGACCTAACTTTACTATCCTAGTATAGCCACCAGGCCTTTGCTCATACCTTTTTGCTATTTCCTCAAAAAGTTTCGCCAGTGCGGCTACACCAGCCTGAGCAGCCGGTGGTTTCTGCTTACGCTGCAGCGCACGCATCCTACCTACATTGCCTGCGTGAAAGTAGCCTGCCGCTAGTCTACGGGCATGCAGAGTACCTTCTTTGCCAAGCGTGATAGCTTTTTCTACAAAAGGCCTCAACTCCTTTGCCTTCGGCACAGTAGTAACTATCCTCTCGTTGAGAATAAGAGACGTAGCTAGATTTCTTAGCAACGACTTACGATGTGGTGTCGTTCTGCCCAACTTTCTATGTGCAACTCTGTGTCGCATCCCGTGCTCTCCCTAATCCTCTATGATGTTACCGTTTCCATCAAACCGCATCCCAAGACGAAGCCCCAATGCGCCAAGAATTTCTTTTATCTCGTTCAAAGACTTGCGACCAAAATTCTTCGTCTTCAGCATCTCAGCCTCAGTCTTCTGCACAAGCTCTCTTATAGTCCTGATATCAGCATTTTTGAGACAGTTGTAAGATCTAACCGACAGCTCTAACTCCTCCACAGATCGGTCAAGATGCTCATTAAACTGCGGCAACGGAGCTTCTTGCTCGATCTCCTGTACTTCAGTCCACTCCTCAAAGTTAATGAACTTGGTCATCTGCGCTTTGAGTAGTTGAGCAGCCGAGTTCAGTGCAGCTTCAGGCGTGATGCTACCATCAGTCCATATCTGTACCAAGAGTTTATCGTAGTCAGTATCCTGGCCAAGCCTCGCTGCTTCAACCTGGTAGTCTACTTTTCTGACCGGAGAAAAGGCAGCATCCAGCGGAATAAACCCCGCCCCCAAGTGCTCTTCATAGTTTCTGGTCGCAGGAACATAACCGTAGCCACGCCTAAGCCGTAGCTCCACTTCTACAACAGCCCCTTCCAAAGTAGCTATCTTGACGTTAGGATCGAAGATCTCCACATCCTCATCCAATGGTATCTGAGAGGACAAGAACTCACCTCTGCCGCTCATAGTAAACCGCAGAGTCTTAGCATCACTACCTTTCAGCTTGAAGGGTATCCTTTTCATGTTGAGGATAATACTGCCTACGTCTTCTTTGACTCCCTGCAAGCGAGCGCTTTCGCTCAATCCTCTGTCTATCCTAACAGCAGTAATAGCCGTTCCTGGTATTGAAGACAGAAGTGCCCTGCGCAGCAGGTTGCCTATAGTAGTTCCAAACCCTCTCTCAAACGGCTGTGCCTGGAAGCATCCGTACCTCTCAGTCAAAGTTTCAGAATCACAAAAAAGCTTTTTAGGCTTTTGAAAGCTTGTAGTCCACAGAATTGCCTGCGTCACTTCAACAAGCCCCCCTCTCTACTTTAGAGCAAGCTCTACTTAGAGTAGAGCTCTACTATTAGCTGTTCTTTAATACTAGGATCTATATCTTCCCTTCTAGGCAGCGAAATTACTTTGCCTACAAGGTTTTCCTCATCGACTACTTCAAGCCAAGCAGGGCGGCCACGACGCCCACCAGCAGTTTGAAACGCCGCCTGAACAAACGGATTCTTTACCATAGAAGGTTTTAAAGCTATCTGATCATTCACCTTCACTTGAAACGATGGAATAGTTACCTTCCTTCCATTAACCATCACGTGGCCATGTGCTACAAGCTGTCTAGCTTGAGCATGTGAAGTAGCATATCCGAGCCTATATACAACATTATCCAACCTGCGCTCGAGTATAGAAAGCAGATTTTCGCCTGTTACACCCTTTTGTCTAGCAGCTCTTTCAAAATACCCGCGAAATTGCTTCTCCAGCACGCCGTAGATACGCTTTACCTTCTGTTTTTCGCGCAGCTGCTCACCATAACCCATGAGCTTCCCGCGCCTTGCATCCTTACCGTGTTCGCCCGGTGGCTGGGTTCCTCGCTTCTCTATAGCACAGGAAGATTTGTAACAACGCTCCCCTTTCAAATACAGCTTCATTCCTTCGCGGCGACACAACCTACAGACCGCATCTCGATACCTAGCCAATTTGACCTCCTCTTAGACTCTCCTACGTTTTGGCGGCCTACAACCGTTATGTGGAATAGGTGTTACATCTTTAATGACCTTTATATCAAGCCCCGCTGCAGCTATCGCCCGAATAGCTGACTCGCGTCCTGCACCAGGTCCTTTTATTCTAACCTCACAAGACTGCATACCAACTTCTTTAGCCATGGCAGCCGCCTTAGCTGCCGCCTGCTGAGCTGCAAAAGGCGTTCCCTTGCGAGAGCCATTAAATCCCAGAGCACCTGCTGACGAAGCAACTACTAGGTTGCCTTCAAGATCAGTTACGCTTACCAAGGTATTGTTGAAAGTTGCCTGAATATGAAATATGCCTTGAGGTACTATCTTCTTTTCACGTTTCTTTACAGACTTCTTCTTTGTCGATGTCTTCTTCGCCATCTGAGCAAACTCTCCTTACTTCTTACCCGGAGCTTTCTTTTTAGCAATCGTAGCTCTACGCGGCCCCTTACGAGTACGAGCGTTCGTATGAGTCCTCTGCCCTCTGACGGGCAATCCCTTTCTGTGACGCAGCCCTCTATAACATCCGATTTCAATCAATCGCTTGATATCAAGCTGCACTCTCTTTCGCAAATCTCCCTCTACGTCACCTTCCCGTTCAATAATGATACGTATCTTGTTGAGCTCTTCATCCGATAGATCCCGGATTTTCTTAGCTGCCAGCTCGAGCGGATCTCGATTGAGACTCAACGCTGCCTCCTCTAGTATCTTAGCTGCCCGTGCTCTGCCTATCCCATAGATGTATGTCAAACCTATCTCCGCCCTTTTATTCTGTGGCAAATCTACACCCGCAATGCGTGCCATAGCACCTCCCTTAACCTTGCCTCTGCTTGTGCTTGGGATTGACGCATATGACCCTTACAACCCCTTTACGATGAACTATTTTGCATTTGTCGCAGATCTTCTTGACCGAAGCCCTAACCTTCATATCACACCTACTTGTATCTGTATACTATCCTGCCCCGAGTTAAATCATACGGAGATAACTCCACTATTACCTTGTCTCCAGGCAATATCCTTATAAAATTTTTCCTCATCTTGCCCGAAATATGAGCAAGTACTTGGTGTTTGTTTTCAAGCTCAACTCTGAACATAGCATTTGGAAGCGTCTCTATTACGGACGCCACCACTTCTATAGCATCTTCCTTTGGCATAACCCTCTTTCTTTTAAGTTGGATTTAGACAACCACCCACACTGATCGTCTGAAAACTACGATTATAGCACAGAAGTTATCATTTACAAAGCTAACGCCTCTACGAGACAAGCTGCGTAAGTATCCATGGGCCATCAGCCGTAATAGCTACAGTATGCTCGAAATGAGCAGACAGCTTCTTATCAAGCGTCGTCACCGTCCAGCCATCTTCTTCTATACGCACTTTATGAGTGCCCATATTGACCATAGGCTCTATGGCCAAGACAAAACCTTCACGTAGCCGTGGCCCGCGCCCTGGTAGACCATAGTTAGGCACCTGCGGCTCTTCATGCATGGCAGTGCCTATACCATGACCACAAAAATCCCTCACTACAGAGTACCCAAACGGCTCGACGTATGACTGTACCGCATGAGATATATCAGATAACCGGTTGCCTATCACCATCATCTTTATAGCTCTATATAAAGACTCCTCGGTCACCTTGAGCAACTTGGCAGCTTCATCAGAAATCTTTCCGACGGGAACAGTAATCGCGGAATCTCCCACATAGCCATCCAGAGTAGCACCGCAGTCTATGCTGATAATATCCCCTTCCTTGAGCTTCCTTTTCGATGGAAAAGCATGAACAACTTGCTCATTTACTGAGGTACATATAGAAAACGGATATCCCTTATAACCCTTGAACGTGGGAATCGCACCCGCACTTCTGATACGGTGTTCAGCATAGTTATCCAGTTCTAGGGTAGTTATTCCCGGCTCCACCATCGCCTTGAGCTCCTGAAGAACCTGAGCTACCAACTGCCCTGCCTTAAACATTTTCTCTATCTCTGCACGCGACTTTGTTATTATCATACGTCTTGTCCTTCTTTCTGCCAGACCATCTCACGCAGTCACGTACTTACTGAGCTCCTCAAACACGGCGGCAGGATCCTTAGAACCGTCTATACGATAGAGCAAACCTGCCTCGGAGTATCTAGAAATCAGGGGTGCTGTGTTCTCATAGTACTCTTGTATCCTCCTCTCGATAACCTCAACCTTATCGTCATCTCTCTGTACCAAACTACCCCCACAAAAATCACAGACTCCATCAGCCACAGGAGGACTTAGATAGACATTAAAAATAGCCCCACAGTTACAACAGATCCGTCGACCAGTTAACCTCTGCAGCAACAGCTCATCGGAAACTTCTATACTAAGCACCAGCAGCTTACGTCCCTGCTCCTCAGCAATTCTGTCCAGCTGCTCAGCTTGAGCCAAGGTCCTGGGATAACCGTCTAGGATATACCCACCTACACAATCAGGTTCCGCGGTACGCTTTCGTACCACCTCAAACAGAATCTCATCACTTACTAACTTCCCAGCTGACTGTATCTCATGCAGTTGCCGTCCCAAAGGACTATCCTCTTTCGCCATGGCCCTGAGTATGTCGCCGGTAGATATCTGAGGTATTCCGAACTCTTTCTCCAGGCGCTTTGCTTGCGTTCCCTTGCCAGCTCCAGGAGCTCCTACCATCACTAATATCTTTCCCTTGCTCACGGCTGCCCCTCTTCTAACCGCGTCTTCCTCTTATCCTTCCCTTCTGCAAGAAACCTTCATAATGGCGCATTATTAACTGTGACTCGATCTGGCTTACCGTGTCCATGGCAACACCTATCACTATTAACAAAGAAGTACCGCCAAAGTAAAACTGAAAACCAAACCCGCTAACTATCCAGCTAGTCACTGGATTAGAAGTGAAAACCGAATACAGATAACTACCTATCAGAGGAATTTTATCGACCTGTATACCATTTAGCAATACCTGCGGTATCAAGGCAATTATCGCAAGGTATATAGCCCCTACAGTAGTTAAGCGCGTAAGTATCGTATTTAGATAGTCAGCCGTCTTACGTCCAGGGCGTATCCCGGGAATAAATCCACCATGTTTGCGGAGATTTTCTGCAACCTCGTCCGTATTAAACACAATTGAGACATAGAAAAAAGTAAAAAATATTATTGCTGCCATAAACAGCAATTCATAAAGCGGGTGACCTCCCCCAAAGCTAGAGATGTATCTCTGGAGAGTCTCAGATCCAGAAAACTGCGCTATCGTCTGGGGAAAAGTCAGTATCGAAGAAGCAAAAATAACAGGAATAACTCCACCCATATTTACCTTCAAAGGCATATGTGTGGACTGACCACTCATCATCTTCCTTCCAACAAGCCTCTTCGCATAGTTTACAGGGATCTTACGATGTCCTCGCTCGACAAACACTATCGCCATAGTGATGAGTAACATCCCTATTAGTAAAGCGATAACGCCAAGCGTAGTGGTAGGATCCATGTCTTTGATCCTGTCATAGATCTGCTTGATAGCGTTCGGCAGCCCTATAACTATGCCGGCAAAGATTAACAAACTGATGCCATTTCCAACACCTCGATCAGTTATCTGCTCACCCAACCACATTATGAAAGCCGTGCCGCTTACAAGCGTCACTACCGTCATCACAACAAAGCCTACACCCCCACCACCTATCACTAACCCTGGCTGGCTTTGTAACCATAAAGCTATAAACGTAGACTGAATAGTAGAAAGCGCTATAGTTCCATATCTCGTGTATTGATTTATTTTCCGACGACCTACCTCGCCTTCCTCTTGTATCTTCTTGAGTGCAGGAAAGACCACAGTAAGAAGCTGCAAGACTATTGACGCCGTGATATAAGGCGTAATACCTAGAGCAAATATTGACACTATCCTAAGATTGCCACCAGTGAACAGATCTACGACTCCCATCAGCGATCCAGCCAGCTGAGACCATATCTGCTCGAGCCTATCTGGATCTATCCCAGGAGTTTTTATATGACTGCCAATTCTGTAAATAACTAGCATTCCAAGCGTAAAGAGGATACGCTTGCGCAGATCAGGTATCGAAAAGATGTTCCGTATGCTGTTTACAAGTTTCTCTATCATACCACTTTCTAGCTTTCGAATTTTCACGCTGAGCTGCTGCTAACGACCAACGCTTTGCCACCAGCAGCAACTATCTTCTGCGCAGCAGACCTGCTAAACCTATGCGCCGTTACTTCTAAGGCTTTCGTCAACTCGCCTCGTCCTAAAATAGCTACGCCGTCTTTTGCTAGCTTTCTAATAATTCCGGCCTCAACTAACCTCTCAGGCGTCACTACGTCCCCGCTTTCAAAAACCCGTTCAAGCGAATCCAAGTTTACTTCATTCCACTCCTTCTTGAAAACGCTCGTAAAGCCTCGCTTCGGCAACCGCCTATGTAGAGGCATCTGTCCGCCTTCAAATCCCCTCATCCTGGTGTAACCCGAACGAGACTTCTGACCTTTATTCCCTCTAGTAGCTGTCTTACCGTGCCCCGATCCAGGACCGCGGCCTACTCTCTTCTTAGACTTGTTTGCGCCTTTTGGCGCCCCTATATTGTGTAGTCCTAGAACCATTCTTCAGCTCCCTTACTCAACTATTCTGAGCAAATGCGGTATCTTGGCTACTACGCCGCGCGTAGCCGCATTATCAGGTCGCTCAATTATCTGGTTGAGTTTTTTAAAGCCCATCTCTCGCACCATTATCTTGTGCTTTTTGGGCGCACCGATAGTACTTCTATACCATTGTATCTTTATCATCATCGAAGCCTCCCCATCAGCGCTGCTCTTCTACTATCTTGCTCCTCAGCCTAAAGACCTCCTCACGACTCTTCAGCTTGCGCAGCCCATTAAAGACTGCCCTGATAGTATTGTGAGGATTAGTCGAGCCTAGTACCTTCGTAACCACATCCTTTACGCCTAAAGACTGCATCACCGCACGAACTGCACTACCAGCTATAACTCCAGTTCCTTCAGGAGCAGGCTTGAGAAGAACTTTTCCAGCTCCAAACTCCCCGATCACAGCATGAGTTATTGTAGTACCTCTGAGAGGAACTCTGATCAGATTCTTCTTAGCAGACTCTAATCCTTTGCGGATGGCACTAGGCACTTCCTTTGCTTTGCCCGAACCGAAACCAACTATGCCGCTTTCATTGCCAACAACTACCAAAGCACTGAAGCTTAGGTTCTTGCCACCCTTGACTACTTTAGTAACTCTATTTATCGAAATTACAAAGTCTTTTAACTCTAAATTGCTAGCCGAAATACGTTCCATCAAAATCTCCTAGGCTAAAACTTAAGTCCAGCTTCTCTAGCAGCATCAGCAAGACTCTTTACCCGTCCGTGATAGAGATATCCTCCTCGATCGAAAACTACCTCCTCTATCCCTTTTGCAAGAGCTCGCTCAGCTATCAACTTGCCAACAACCCTAGCAGCTTTGATATTACCGCCCGAAGCATCTCTAAGCTCCTTCTCCAAGGTAGACGCTGCACATAAGGTAACACCTTTGGTATCGTCTATAAGTTGTGCATAAATGTGCTTAAGACTCCTAAACACACACAAACGAGGACGCTCAGCCGTGCCAGATATTTTCTTCCTGATCCTAGCATGTATGGCCCGCCTAGCCTTAGCTTTATCCTTGACCCTTATCATCTCCTTGAACTCCTACTTGCCTGTCTTACTAGCTTTCAGCTTTAGCTCTCTACCTACGTACCTTATCCCTTTGCCTTTGTAGGCATCAGGCTTGCGTAGGCTATAGATTTTCGCTGCCACTTGACCAAGTAGCTGCTTGTCTATGCCAGAAAGTGTCAAAGTCGCTTGATACTGACTTATCGTACGACCAGCGACTTTCTCGACCTTAAAATCTATTCCGTCTGGAACTGCAAACTCAACTAAATGGGAGTATCCAAGATCAAAAATAAGCGTCCTACTACCTGAAGAATTCGGATACTTGCGAATAGGCTTCTTGCTGTCAACTACTTTGTTGCGATCAGTCTCTACCCTATAGCCCACACCTACTATGTCTAACTCACGAGTAAAGCCAGTAGTAACTCCTTGTATCGAATTAGCTACCAAAGCTCTAGCTAGCCCATGCAAAGCAGCATATTGATCACTTGTGCGCTCAGCACGTAGCTGGTTATTTTCAAGAGTAAACTTTATACCTTTAGGAATCTTGGTGCTGAGCGTGCCTTTGGGTCCGGTTACCTTTACTTCCTCTTCTCCAATTTCTACCCGCACACCAGCAGGTACTTGTATAGGCTTCTTCCCTATTCTTGACATAAACGTAAACCCCTGGATCTAGTAGATCTTGCAGATTAGCTCGCCGCCTAGGTTCTGCTTTCGCGCCTGTTTGCCAGTCATTACCCCCTTCGAAGTGCTGATTATGCTTATACCTAGCCCTCCGAGTACGCTCGGTATATCGCGCTTTGCTACATAGCGCCTGCAGCTTGGCTTAGAGACGCGCTCTAGATGGTTGATTACTGACTCACCTTTTGGCCCGTAGCGCAAGTATATTCTGATGGATTTGCGTGCCCCTTCTCCGCTTATCTTATAGTTGGTAATATATCCTTCATCTCTGAGAATCCTTGCAATTTCCAGCTTTATCTTAGAGGCCGGTACATCTACCTTGGCATGCCGAGCAGCCAGCGCATTCCTCATTCGAGTCAACATATCTGATATCGGATCTGTAATCATGCTTCCTCCCTACCAGCTTGCCTTGATCACTCCGGGAATCTGTCCTTCTAGGGACAGGGTGCGGAAACAAATGCGACAAAGCGAAAACTTGCGCAGATATCCGCGAGGCCTGCCACACCTCTTGCACCTGTTACGAGCTCTTACCTTAAACTTCGGTTTTTTGTTCGCTTTAACTATCCAAGATATCTTCGCCATCTCTTCTCCTTCAGCAGATTAGTTACTCCTAAATGGCATACCAAAGTGCCGCAGCAAAGCTAGCGCCTCTTCATCCGTACGAGCCGTAGTGACGATAGAAACATTCATTCCGCGAGCTTTGTCAACTTTGGCAAAGTCCACCTCAGGAAAAATTAGCTGATCCTTGAGACCCAAAGTATAGTTACCCCGCCCATCAAAGGCTTTCGGCGAAACACCACGAAAATCCCGTACACGCGGCAGCGCTATGTTAATCAGCCGATCTAGAAATTCATACATCCTATCACCTCTCAACGTAACCATCACGCCAACCGTCATATTCTGCCGCAGTTTGAAGGCAGCTATAGACTTCTTAGCCCGCGTAACTACGGGTCGCTGGCCGGTTATAGCTGCTATTTCGTCTGAAGCAACATCAAAAATCTTGGCATTATTAGTAGAGATATAGTCCCTACCCAGCCCCATGTTAATTACTATCTTCGCTAGCTTCGGAACCGCCATCGGGTTCTTGTAGCCGAATTCTTTCATCAAAGCAGGCGCTATTGTTTCCTTATACTTAACCTTAAGTCTTGGCGTCATAATCATTAACCCATCATACCAAAGTCTACTTAGCTGTCTTCTTAGCTTTCTTATGGTAGCCACGCTCAGGCTTACCTGTAACAGGAGAGATAACCATCACATTAGACGCATCTATGTAAGATTCCTTCTCCACTATACCACCAGTTATCCCGCGAGCTGAGTTAGGCCTTTGATGATGTTTGACAAGCGCTATGCCTTCGACAAGAACCTTACCTTCTCTGGGTAAGACATCTATTACTCGTCCCTGTTTTCCTCTATCACTTCCAGCAAGTATCACTACTCGATCGTTCTTTTTGACATGTTTGATTCGAAAATTCTTGCGTTTGAGTGCCTTTAGCCCCATCAGATCACCTCCGGCGCAAGCGAAACTATCTTCATAAACTTGCGCTCGCGCAGCTCACGAGCCACAGGTCCAAAAACACGCGTGCCGATAGGCTCTCCATCTCCTTTTATCAATACAGCCGCGTTCTGATCAAACCTTATGTAAGTCCCATCTTTACGCCTGACTTCTTTTTTCGTCCTAACTATGACAGCCTTAACTACCTGTCCTTTCTTAACACTGCCATCAGGACTAGCCTCCTTCACAGAAGCTGTTACAACATCTCCTAAAGAGGCTTTCAGTCCAGTACTGCCTCCGATAGGCAGTATCATAGCCAGCTTCTTTGCCCCAGAGTTATCCGCAACTTCGAGAATACTCCTCATCTGAATCATACAGCACCTCCCCCTATCAGACGCTTGCCTTCTGCATTATTTCCACAACTAGCCACCGCTTGCGAGCTGACAACGGCCTGGTCTCAATTATTCTAACCTTGTCTCCGATGTTACACTCTACTTCAGTATGTGCCATAAACTTGCTATGACGATGAACATACTTCTTGTATTTAGGATGCTTAACCAACCTGTCAACTCTGACAACTACGGTCTTAGTCATCTTGTTACTGACAACTATACCTATCTTCTCGGTACGGCGGCGCAAAGGCGCTACAACCTTTACTTGCTCTGACATAACTTCCTCTGACATAATTCCTTCATCCTTTCATGCGCTCGCGTCTTATGGTAAGCACTCTGGCTAATTCCTTTTTGTGCCTGCGTATATCTTTCACCGCGTCTATCTCACCTAAACTCTTGCGAAACCTAGCGCGAAAAATTCGCTCCCTTAACTCTTCCTCTCTAGATTTGAGCTCTTCATCCGACAGCTCCCTTATCTCCTTGACCTTCATAGCACTCCCCCTTGCTCGTCACGCCTTGAGACAAACTTAGTTTTTACGCAGAGCTTACTTGCAGCAAGGCTCATAGCCTGTCTAGCTAGCTCCTCGCTCACACCTTCTATCTCAAACATTATCCTCCCTGGCTTGACTACCGCTACCCAGCCTTCAGGAGCGCCTTTACCTTTGCCCATACGAGTCTCCGCAGGCTTCCTCGTTATGGGTTTATCTGGAAAAACGCGTATCCACAGTTTGCCACCTCGCTTTACAGTACGAGTAATAGCCACACGGGCAGCTTCTATCTGCTTACCCGATACCCAGCCTGGCTCTACAGCCTTAAGTCCAAATTCACCGAAAGCAATAGTAGAACCACGTGTTGCTATGCCACTCATCCGACCCCGCTGCTGCTTCCTATACTTTACCTTCTTAGGAATCTTATACTCGGCCATTTCCCTGCTCCAAAATTAGTTTCGAGCCCGCAAAGCACGTTCCCGAGCAGTAGTACCTGACCGCTGCTGCATGCCAGCCGACTCCCCACGATATATCCAGACCTTAACGCCTATCACTCCAAAAGTAGTATTTGCCTCAGCAAATCCATAGTCTATATCTGCCCTGAGAGTATGAAGCGGCAACTGTCCTTCGAGATACCACTCCGAACGTGCTATTTCAGCTCCACCCAGTCGACCAGAAACTCTCACCTTGATGCCTCGAGCTCCGAACCGCTTAGCACTGTCTACAGCCTTACGCATAGCACGCCTAAAAGCTACGCGCTTTTCTAGCTGTGCGGCTATCTGCTCAGCCTGTAGCTGAGCATTCAGCTCAGGTTTGCTGATTTCCTGTATGTTGATTATTACCTCGCGGCCAGTTTTCTTTTGTATCTCGGCCTTGAGCTTTTCAATCTCAGCTCCTTTGCGTCCTATAATTACCCCTGGTCGTGAAGTATGAATAATGATCTTGAGCTTGTTTGCAGCTCGCTCGATGTCTACATGAGACACACCAGCTCCTTCGAAACGCTCCTTCAAGTTGCTCTTGAGTTCCAAATCCTCCAACAGCAACTTACCAAAAGCCTTCTTGGCATACCAAATCGAATGCCAAGTTCGGTTGATGCCTAATCTAAAGCCGTAAGGATGTACTTTCTGACCCACTACGCCCTCCTAGCTTCGCTTACTCTCTGCGGCAGCCGAGCTTTTTGCTTCCTGCCCACTAGCCTTACTAGAAACGTATACCGTTATGTGGCACTGATGCCTACGCTCGCGATAAGCTCTGCCCATAGGAGCCGGCCTTATCCTCCTGCGAAACTTTGTCGCCCCAATATCGACATAACACTTGTTGATGTACAGATTATCCACATCGACGGAAATGTTTTTCTTTTCAGCTAGCTGCTGAGCATTAGCTATAGCGGCCCGCAACACTTTCTCGATAGGCTTTGCCGCTCTCTTCTTAGTAAACTTCAGTATGGTCAACGCTTCATTTACAAGGCGACCACGAATCAAATCTATTACTAGACGCGCCTTCTGCGCTGACCCTGGAACGTACTTTCCTCTAGCATAGGCTTGCATTCTTCGCTCTCCTACTACTTTTTCTTAGCGCCTTTTTCTGTCTTATCACCTGCATGTCCCTTGAAAGTTCTCGTCGGAGCAAATTCACCCAACTTGTGTCCCACCATGTTTTCCGTTATGTAGACCGGGATGAACTTCTTGCCATTGTGTACCGCTAAAGTATGCCCTACCATGTCAGGAAAGATCGTAGAACGCCTCGACCACGTCTTATAAACTTTCCTCTCATTAGCTTCATTCATCTTCTGAATAGCTCGCAGCAGATGCCTGTCTACAAACGGACCTTTCTTAACCGAACGCGCCATGTCTTGACTCCTACTTCCTGCGTTTGACTATGAACTTATCAGTCCTTTTGTTATTGCGAGTCTTATAACCTCGTGTAGGCTGTCCCCAAGGAGTAACAGGATGACGCCCACCACTAGTCTTACCTTCACCCCCACCATGGGGATGATCCACGGGGTTCATCGCCACACCCCTTACTGCCGGTCTCTTACCCAGCCATCGGCTACGTCCCGCTTTGCCTATCGAGACATTCTCATGCTCAATATTACCAACTTGCCCAACGGTAGCCATGCAGTCGCTTCTGACCTTCCGGATCTCACCGCTAGGCAACCGCAATAGCGCCACCTCACCCTCTTTGGCAACTAATTGGGCGCTTGCGCCAGCACTACGCGCTAGCTGCCCGCCCTTACCTGGTCTCAACTCTATATTATGTAGCTGCGTACCAAGAGGAATATTCTTGAGAGGAAGCGCGTTACCCGGAATAATATCTGCCTCAGGCCCAGAAACTACCGTCTGACCTACTTTTAAACCCAGCGGTGCTAAAATATAGCGCTTCTCACCATCGGCATATTTGAGCAATGCTATTCGGGCCGAGCGATTCGGATCGTACTCTATAGTAGCGACTCTTGCAGGAATACCAACCTTATCGCGCTTGAAATCTATTAACCGATAAAGTTTCTTATGCCCGCCGCCGCGATGCCTTACCGTAATGTGGCCTAGGTTATTACGCCCAGCTTTTTGGCACTTTTTTACAGTCAGGCTTTTTTCAGGACGTACATCAGAAAGTTCCTCATTAGTAAGAAAAGTCTGGTAGCGCCTTGCAGACGATGTAGGCTTAACCTTCCTTATACCCATGTGTCATTTCCCCAATCAGACCCTAAATCATTTCTCCATACTCTACGGGCTTTTCGCCAGCCTTGAGCGTAACATAGGCCTTGCGGTAATCTGATTGCTTACCCACAAAGCGACCTCTACGCTTTTTCTTACCCAAAAAATTAGCTATCCTGACGGCTTCAACCTTAACTCCAAATATCTTCTCCACAGCTTGTTTGACTTCTATCTTATTGGCCTCAGCATCTACATAGAAAGCCAGCTGCTGCTTCTTATCCTGAGTAGCTTCTTTCAGTCTGAGTGTCTTTTCCGTTATTACCGGGCCTTTTATCACTTCCCATATAGAACGCATAATCGGCTCCCTAACTGCTTAATACATCTTGCAACTTCATAACTGCCTCACGGCTTATCAGTATCTTGTCGTGCAGCAACAGATCGTAGACGTTTACTCCAAGTCCCACACGCTTTACCCCAGGAATATTACGCGAAGAAAGCGTCAAATTTCTGTTCTCCTGCAAGTCGACCAGCAGAGCTTTTCTGCTAATCCCCAAAGCAGCCAAAACTTTCACCATAACTTTGGTCTTATGGCTAGGCAACTGAAAGTTGTCCACCACTATTAGTCCACCCTCGCGCAACCTCTCAGAAAGAACAGAGCATATGGCTCCTCGACGCATCTTCTTTGGTATACGATAGCCCCAATCTCGAGGCTTAGGCCCGTGGACATTACCACCCCCTTTCCATAGCGGTGAACGCAGCGATGCCACACGAGCACGCCCAGTACCTTTCTGCCTCCATAACTTTCTACCTGAACCTGAAGTCTCGCCTCGCGTCTTTGTAGATGAAGTACCTTGCCTCTGATTAGCCAGATAAGCTTTAACGGCATCGTATATAAGCGGCTTATTAAGCGGTACCGCAAAAACAGAATCCTTCAGCTCTATTTCTCCGACCTCGTTGTTTTCTAGATCCCTAACCTTGACTACAGGCATTGACTTTCTCCACCTAAAGCTTAGACTATCCTCTTCTTTATCAAGAGATAACCACCATTCGGCCCTGGTACACTACCCTTGACCAGCATTATGTTTTTCTCCAGGTCTACCTTGACCACTTTCAAGCCCTTGACAGTTTTACGTTCGACACCCATGTGACCAGCCATACGCGTACCCTTAATCACACGAGAAGGGAAAGCCGATGCTCCGATTGAACCAGGCGCTCTATGAAACATAGAGCCATGAGTAGCTCGACCACCACCAAAGCCGTGCCGTTTGACAAACCCAGCAAACCCACGCCCTTTGCTCGTACCTACAACATCAACAATGTCGTTTTCTCTGAACTGATCCACCAACACCGTATCTCCTACCTTAGTACTGTCTTGGCTGGATTCAAGACGAAACTCTCTCAAAATCCTAGTAGGCGGTATAGGCTGTTTACCTCTTTCTTTGGCTCGTTTGGTCTGTCCAAAATGTCCTAGCAAAGGTTTGGTTACTCTCTTAGGCGGTTTGTCTTCGACAAGACCAAGTTGTACCGCTTCATACCCGTCGCGCTGGGCAGTCTTACGTTGCACTACAACGCAAGGCCCAGCTTTGATCACCGTAACCGGTGTCACGGTCCCGTCTGGAGAAAAGACCTGCGTCATTCCTATCTTTTTTCCGATAATTCCATTGACCATATCAGCCCTCTGCTTTAACTTTTGCTTACCTCAACCAACAAGACTCACTTACGGTCCCTACCAAAAGCCTTTATCTCCACATCTACTCCAGCCGGTAAGTCCAGCTTCATCAGAGCCTCTACCGTCTGCGGAGTCGGATCGAGAATGTCCATCAGTCTTTTGTGCGTGCGGATCTCGAACTGCTCGCGAGACTTTTTATCCACGTGAGGAGAACGCAACACTGTATACCTGTTCTTAATCGTAGGCAAAGGTATAGGGCCAGCCACTCTAGCGCCAGTTCTCTTCGCAGTATCTACGATTTCAAGAGTCGATTGATCAAGCACTCTGTAATCGTAAGCTTTAAGCCTTATTCTGATCTTCTCGTTTAACATAAGCTTTCCTAATTTGAAGCCGCACCACAAAGTGCGGCTTAGACGTACTTATTCTAAGACTTCAGAAATAGTACCTGCACCGACAGTCCTACCCCCTTCGCGAATGGCAAAACGCAGACCCTTTTCCATCGCTATAGGCGTGATGAGCTCGACTTCAAGGGAAACATTATCCCCAGGCATCACCATCTCTACACCTTCAGGCAACTGAACCACACCCGTCACGTCTGTAGTACGGAAGTAAAACTGTGGCCTATATCCAGAAAAGAAAGGCGTGTGACGTCCACCTTCTTCCTTAGTTAACACATAGACTTCAGCCTTAAACTTGGTATGAGGTGTAATTGACCCGGGTTTTGCTACGACCTGACCTCGCTCAACTTCCTTGCGCTCTACGCCCCTCAGCAGCAACCCTACGTTGTCCCCGGCACGACCCTCATCAAGCAGCTTCTTGAACATTTCTACACCAGTTACCACAGTGTTGCGAGTCGGACGAAGTCCAACTATTTCGACCGGATCACCTACCTTAATGACCCCTCTCTCTATTCTACCCGTAGCTACAGTACCGCGTCCGGCTATGGAGAAAATATCTTCTATCGGCATCAAGAAGGGCTTATCAACTTCGCGCTGTGGCGTAGGTATGCACTTATCTACTTGATCCATTAGCTCCAGCACAGTCTGCTCCCACTTCTCCTCACCGTTCAAAGCTCCCAGCGCCGATCCTCTTATGACAGGAATCTCGTCACCCGGAAAATCATACGTCGACAGCAACTCTCTCACCTCTAATTCCACTAAGTCCAGCAGCTCAGGATCGTCTACAGCATCGACTTTGTTCATAAACACCACCATTGCAGGCACGCCTACTTGCCTTGCAAGCAATATGTGCTCTCTGGTCTGAGGCATAGGCCCATCAGTAGCTGCTACCACGAGTATCGCCCCATCCATCTGTGCCGCACCAGTTATCATGTTCTTAACGTAGTCAGCATGTCCCGGACAGTCCACATGCGCATAGTGTCTCTTATCGGTTTCATACTCGACATGCGATGCAGCTATCGTAATACCTCTGGCCTTCTCTTCTGGCGCATTGTCTATAGAATCAAAAGGTCTTACCTGCACTTTCGGGTTCTTTTTAGCCAGCACTTTCGTTATCGCCGCCGTTAGCGTCGTTTTCCCGTGGTCTACGTGTCCAATCGTTCCCACGTTCACGTGCGGCTTACTACGATCAAATTTCTCCTTTGCCATAGTAACTTCTCTACTCCTTCGCTTTTACATTAGATTTTTACGGTTTCGGTAAACCAAAGCGTCCAGACAAGTAGTCCCACGCCTAGTAGCCTCGCCCTTTAGCTAGAATCTCATCACTTACAGACTTAGGCACCTCTTCGTAGCACTTGAAGTGCATAGTATACGTAGCCCTACCCTGAGTAGCAGACCGCATGTCCGTAGCATAACCAAACATCTGAGATAGCGGCACTGCAGCAGTAACTACCTGCGTTCCGGGCCTAGCCTCCATGCCTTCAATCCGACCTCGACGCGAGTTCAAATCCCCAGTAATAGCTCCAACATACTCTTCTGGCGTAACTACTTCGACCTTCATAACAGGCTCTAGCAATACAGGTTCTGCCTTCATGGCAGCATCCTGAAATGCCATAGAAGCAGCTATTTTAAAAGCCATCTCACTTGAGTCGACCTCATGGTAGCTGCCATCATAAAGCACTACCTTTATATCAACCATCTCATAACCAGCAAGCACACCACGTTCCATAGCTTCCTTCACGCCAGCTTCTACAGCAGGTATGTACTCCTTCGGAATAACACCACCCACTATAGCGTTCTCAAAAACAAAACCGGCTCCTCGCTCTAGCGGAACTAGCTCCACCTTGCAGTGTCCATACTGTCCACGACCACCCGTCTGACGAATAAACTTCCCCTCTCCTTTAGCAGCCTTGCGAATGGTCTCACGGTAAGCTACCTGCGGCTTGCCAACATTTGCGTCTACACCAAACTCCCTCTTAAGACGGTCGATTATAATCTCTAGGTGCAACTCTCCCATGCCAGAGATAAGCGTCTGAGCCGTCTCTTGATCCATAGTGACTCGAAAAGATGGATCTTCCTGCGCCAGCTTAGCCAAGGCTATACCTAACTTCTCCTGATCCTGTCTAGTCTTAGGCTCTATAGCTACCGAAATAACCGGCGTGGGAAACTCCATTGCCTCGAGAATTATGGGAGCAGCCTCCAAACAAATCGTATCCCCAGTAGTCACCTGCTTGAGTCCAGCTATAGCCACAATCTCACCAGCAAAGGCTTCAGGTATGTCTTCCCGTTTGTTTGCATGCATTCGCATTAGCCGTCCAACACGCTCCTTAGTGCGCCTAGTCGAGTTCATTACATAAGAACCAGCCTGTAGCCTGCCGGAGTACACCCTGGCAAAAGAGAGATTTCCTACGTGCTTGTCGGTCATAATCTTAAAAACTAAAGCAGCAAACGGTGCTTCATCATCTGCAGGCCGCTCTTCTTGTTCGCCAGTTTTAGGATTAATTCCTTTGACCGCTGGAATATCTACAGGCGACGGCAAATAATCTACTACGGCGTCTAAAAGTTTCTGCACACCCTTGTTCTTAAAAGCAGCCCCACATAACACAGGCACAAGTTTGAGCTCTATAGTGCCACGCCGTATGGCAGTTCTTAGCTCATTTGCATCTATCTCAATTCCTTCCAAATACTTAGAGGCTACATTGTCATCATAGTCTGCTACGGCTTCAATCATCTTTTCCCGCATCCTCTCAGCCTCTCCCACAAGAGCAGTAGGAATATCAACCACTTCGTAACTAGCACCTTTACTTTCATCATCCCAAATGAACGCCTTCATCTCAATCAGATCAACTACACCACAAAACTGCTCTTCTACACCCACAGGTATTTGTATCGGAACCGGATTGGCACTTAGCTTCGTACGTAGCTGCTCTATTACCCGAATAAAATCTGCCCCAGGCCTGTCCATCTTGTTTACAAAAGCTATTCTGGGAACACGATACTTATCTGCCTGACGCCAAACAGTCTCCGACTGCGGTTCAACGCCACCAACCGCGCAAAATACAGCACACGCTCCGTCAAGCACACGCAAAGAACGCTCTACCTCTATCGTGAAATCCACATGACCAGGCGTATCTATTATGTTTATTCTGTAATCATAGCCGTTACGCTTCCAAAAGCAGGTAGTAGCCGCCGACGTAATTGTTATACCTCTCTCCTGCTCCTGCTCCATCCAGTCCATAACAGCAGTGCCTTCATGCACTTCGCCCATCTTATGACTGACGCCGGTGTAGAACAGAATGCGCTCAGTAGTAGTCGTCTTACCAGCATCAATGTGCGCCATAATGCCTATGTTCCGAAATAAAGTTAAAGGCTCTTGTCTCCCCATAACGCTTCTCCGGCACTACAAAAAACTGCAGGCCAGTACACAATCTACCACCTATAGTGGGCAAAAGCCTTGTTTGCTTCAGCCATCTTGTGAGTGTCTTCCCTCTTCTTTATGGCGTTCCCCTTACCAGCAGCAGCATCGAGGATTTCTGCCGCAAGACGGCTTACCATACTTTTCTCACCCCGAGATCGAGAATAGTTGATAAGCCAACGTATCGATAGCGAAGTGCCCCGATGTTGACTTACTTCGACGGGAACTTGATACGTAGCACCACCAACGCGTCGGGACCTAACTTCCACCTTAGGCCTTACATTCTCTATCGCCTTTTTGAAGATCTTTAACGGATCATCCTGTGACCGCTCACGAACTAGCTCCATAGCCCTGTACATGATCTTTTCAGCAACAGACTTCTTACCATCCCACATCATGCTGTTGATAAACTTAGTCACCAACTGGCTACCATAGATCGGATCAGGAAGTACCTCACGTTTCGTAACTACTCTCCTTCTCGGCATAAGCCCCCCTACTTCTTCTTGACCGGAGCACCCTTCGCCGCCGGCGCACCCTTAGCTGTCGCAGCACCCTTTACAGCCTCCTTAGGCCGCTTGGTACCATACTTAGACCTGCCTTGCTTCCTATTTGCTACGCCTACAGAATCGCCCGCCCCACGAACCACGTGATAGCGCACTCCAGGCAGATCCTTGACACGCCCGCCTCGGATAAGCACGATGGAGTGCTCCTGCAAGTTATGCCCCACACCAGGGATATAAGTCGTAATCTCTATCCCATTAGTGAGGCGTACCCGCGCTACTTTGCGAAGCGCCGAATTAGGCTTCTTAGGCGTAGCCGTGTAGACACGCGTACAAACTCCACGCCTTTGCGGACATGACTGCAGCGCTGGACTGCTCGTCTTATACACAACTTTTTGACGCCCTTTGCGCACAAGCTGATTGATAGTCGGCACTTTTTCCGCTCCTTAAAAATTATAAGCCTTTGCTTTCTAACCCTTTACGCGCCTTCAAGCTTCTCACTAAGAAGAAGACCTACTCCTTACCTTATCTGTGGCGTGAATCACACGACGTGAAACTATCTGACCTTATTCCAAGCCCGCAAGGCTCTATCTTTTTTAACGCCACAATAGCTCATAGAGTAGAGAAGCTTTTTGCCAAAAATGCTAAGTCAACGAAAAGTTGTATGCTACCTACAGAGGTAGATTCTGTCAAGCAGAAAAAGCAGTGCTACTAGGCAAGTCTTTCGCGTTCTTGTCATGTAAAAAGAGTTAGGAGCAGTCTCTTATGCCACTTTTTAGAACACTTACTTCAGCGGTCTATGGAATAGAAGCCTCACTGATAGAGGTAGAAGTGGACATAAAATCCAACGGGACGGAAACACAAGTATTTTCTGTAGTAGGACTTCCTGATGCCGCTGTGCGCGAAAGCCGAGAACGCATAAGATCGGCAATAACTAACTCCGGTCTAGAATTTCCTCCAGACCGCATCACAGTCAACCTTGCACCAGGAGACGTCAGAAAAGAAGGTACAGGCTTCGATCTGCCAATAGCCCTAGGGATACTGGGAGCTTCAGGCAAGATTCAGCAACAACAGCTAAAAGACGTGCTTCTGCTAGGAGAACTATCGCTCGACGGCCGACTTAGACCCGTCAGAGGCGTGCTCTCCAGCGCAATCAAAGCAAGAAGCTCCCAAATTCAGCGCATCGTCGTACCTTATGAAAACTCCGCCGAAGCAAGTGTAGTCCAAGAACTACAAGCCTACCCAGTAAAAACCTTAATCGAGGCAATAGAACTAATCAGAAGAAATTTCGACCGCAAGCCAATGCAGATAAACTGTAAAGAAATACTGGAACAAGGCTCTAAATACAACATAGACTTTTCCGAAGTAAAAGGACAACTTCAAGCAAAGCGAGCACTAGAAATAGCCGCCGCCGGCGGGCACAACATTTTGCTGATAGGCCCGCCAGGTTCAGGCAAAACCATGCTTGCCCGACGCCTACTTACAATACTACCTCCTCTTAACTTTGATGAAGCTCTTGAAGTAACTCAAATACACTCTGTAGTCGGCCTAGTAAACGGAAAAGGGCTCGTCTCTAAAAGACCCTTCAGAGCTCCACACCATACGACGAGCGAAGCAGGCCTCATAGGCGGCGGTAGCAGTCCTCGTCCAGGCGAAGTCTCGCTAGCTCACCATGGCGTGCTCTTTCTAGACGAACTGCCAGAGTTTTCAAGAAGCACTATAGAAGCCCTGCGCCAGCCCATCGAAGATGGCTGTGTTACTATTAGCAGAGCAAATACCTCGCTCACTTTTCCTTCGAAGTTCATGCTAGTAGCAGCTATGAATCCCTGCCCCTGCGGATACTACGGCAGCAAGCTTAGATCTTGCCGCTGCAGCTCCGCTCAGATACAACGATACATACACAAGATCTCCGGGCCACTACTTGACAGAATAGACATACATATCGAAGTACCTGCCCTCTGCCTCGAAGAATACTCCTCATCATTCAAAGGGGAAACATCTTCGCAGATACGTTCAAGAGTAAACCAAGCAAGGTCAGTACAACTTGAAAGACTCACTTCAGAAAAGATTTATTGCAACGCACAGATGGGCTCATCAGCCATAAAACGCTTTTGCCAACTAAACGAACAGAACAAAAAGCTATTGGAAAACTCTATACAACGCTTAGGCCTATCTGCTAGAGCATATGACAGGATACTCAGAGTAAGCCGCACTATAGCCGATTTAGCAGGACACAGCCAGATCTTAGCTGAGCATATATATGAGGCCATACAGTATCGCTCCCTTGACCAGTACTGGTAACGATCGATCCGTAAGACCGCAGAGAGCATCAAAACTATAGGCTGCCATAAGTTACCTAAATGCATCCAACTTACTGAAAGGAGGAAACACTTATGAAAGCATTACCACAGCCTATAAGTCTGAACCTGCTGGCTACTACCCATAGAAAACTCAAGCACAGCATTTCAAAACTCTTCACACGCAAGCAACAGTCTCTTACTTTCAAGATAAAAAGAGCCGTTTCGAAGCTCCCAAAGCAAATAAAGCTCGTATTCATCCTACACGTTATAAAAGGATTAAGCCACGAACAGATAGCCCAGTTACTAAGCATAAGCCCTGCAACTTCCAAAATGTGGCTTATGACTGCTAAGTACAGGCTTAAGCAAGAACTACTCTCCTTACAGAAAGGAGTTTCCTATGTCCAGAACACTCAACGATGAAGAACTTTCAGTACTAGGACATCTAGTCGAGCTATGCTGCGAAGCCTACTGGCAAGAAGCTACGGCCTGTAAGATCAACTTTGACTCAGGAGTACTATACTTCAGCATACAGATAGGCTCAACCTGGAACATAATGGAGCGCAAAGAGTTATCTGCTGAGGATTACTGCACCATAGTAACTACATTAGAAAGAATTTTCGATTCTGACAACAAGTCAGTCAAAAGTAGACTCTGCACCGTCACTATGGAAACAGAAACTGGCAAGCCGATTATGAACCTCTGGCTAGACTTTGAGCGTCCCTCCGAAGAACCCCTAAAACACATTATCAGATTGCGAATAGAAGATTTGATAGAGCAACATCGGGATGAGTCACTTATGCTGATGCTAAGCGACGAGCTCGACAGCAACTTTATAAACTAAACCTTACTTGATTCTCAATCAGACAACAAGTGCCGACTGCTTAGCATCCCTAAACCTTACCACCTGCTCAAAACACCTCTTGATGTTATCACAAGTAATCAGTATCAAGTCGTCTTTCCGCCCCATCTTTAGTGCGGCATCCACTGCTGCCGGCTCGTCCACTATCACCTCAATCTTCTCCTCAGGCATACCCACCGATACCGCAGCAGCCTTTAGCTTAGCAGCTACTTCACCGATAGCACGCCCACGACGGTTATCATCCTCCTTTATGATCAAATATGAGAAGGTTTTGCCGACAACTTGCCCTATACGCTCGATGTCTATGTCTCTGCGGTCACCAGGAGCTGCTATTACTCCTATCTTTCGGTCTACCTTGAAATTTGCCGCAAACTTACAAAGCGATTCATAAGCTGCTATGTTATGCGCGTAATCAAGCAGTACGTGAAAGTCGCCAACGGTCTCTAGGTTGAGTCTGCCAGGAGCAGAGTTGAAGTTCGTGCTGAAAGTCTTTAGTCCAGCCCTAATATCATCTATCTTTACACCAGAAAGATATGCAGCTAAGACAGCCGTGATAGCGTTTGCAACATTAACCGTCGCCCTACCATTAAAGGTAGCAGGTATAGAATTCACGTTCATTACTGGTATCTCATAAGTTCCTTGAAAGATCTTGATCACATTATCCACAACCGTGATGACGGTTCCTTGCGCAGCACGATGTTTCTTTATGGTCTCATTTTCCGGATTGAGAGCAAAGTAAGCCACTTGTCCACCAGATCTCTCAGCAAGTTTGACCACGGTTGGATCTTCAGCATTTAAGATCGCATATCCTTTAGGATCGACCACCTCAATTACCAACGACTTAACATGTGCCAGATCCTCTAGAGTCTCTATGCCACCTGACCCAAGATGATCTTCACTGATATTAGTGATTACACCGATGTTGCATCTATCAAAACCAAGGCCAGCTCTTAAGATCCCTCCGCGGGCAGTCTCCAGCACAGCAAACTCCACTGTAGGATCGCGCAAGACCATCTGCGCCGACCAAGGACCTGTTAGATCTCCAGTCAGTATCTTCTTACCGTCGATATATATACCATCAGTGGTCGACAAGCCTACCTTCTTACCAGCCATCTTTAGTATGTGCGCTACCATCCTAACAGTGGTAGTCTTGCCGTTCGTTCCCGTAACAGCAACTATAGGTATACGGCTTGGTGTACCAGGTGGAAAGAGCATTTCCAGTACCGGCGTGGCCACGTCTCTAGGCTTACCTTCAGTCGGGTGCACGTGCATGCGAAAACCTGGTGCCGCGTTGACCTCGCAAATAGCTCCGCCAGTTTCCTCTACAGGTCGAGTTATATCCGTCGTAATAAGATCTATACCTGCCACATCTAATCCTATGACCCGAGCCGCACGCTTTGCCATCTCCACCACAGAGTAGTGCACCTCATCCGTTCTATCTATGGCCGTCCCCCCAGTACTGATGTTGGCCGTATACTTCAAATAAACTACCTGCCCCTCCTTAGGAACAGAGTTTAGCGTCAGACCTTGCTCCTCGAGCAATCGTTCGGACTCGGCGTTGATTACTATCTTGGTCAATGGTTTTTCATGCCCTTCTCCACGTCTCGGATCACGATTAGCAATCTCTACTAGCTCCTTCACAGTATGTCGCCCATCGCCTACTACATGGGCCGGCACACGCTCAGCTACAGCCACTACCTCACCGTTTATCACCAGAATACGATGGTCTCGACCCTTGATGTAGCGCTCTACTATTACCTCCCTAGAATACTGATACGCAGCTTCGAAAGCTCGCCGTAGAGTCTCATCGTCTTGGACGTTTATAGCAACTCCTTTACCGTGATTCCCATCTAGCGGTTTAACCACTACCGGATACCCTAGCGTACGAGCAGCCTCAAGCGCAGCTTCCACATCCTCAACCACTTCACCCTTCGGCACAGGTATTCCTACATCATCAAGTAGCTTCTTAGTCAGCTCCTTATCACAAGCTATGTCTACAGCTATGAGGTTAGTAAATGACGTCACTGTTGCCTGTATGCGTTTTTGATAGACTCCATGGCCGAGCTGTACCAGATTGCGGTCGTTTAGCCTCAATACAGGTATGTCGCGCTCCTTTGCTTTGTCTATCATCGCCTGTGTAGAAGGTCCGTAGGCACAGCGTTCCAGAGTACGAGAAAGCTCACGTAGCTGTTGTTCATAGTTAAACTCTTTTCCATAGACGAGATGCTCTACGAGCTGTATGGCCATTTGACCAGCTTGTAACCCGACCTTCTCTTCCACGTAAGAATAGATCACGTTGTATAGACCAGGCTTTCCAGCAGAGCGGCATTTGCCATAACCAACATGTGTACCTACTAGGCACTGGAGCTCCAACGCTATGTGCTCGACTATATGCCCCATCCAAGTACCACTTCTCAGCCGCGAGATAAATCCCCCTGGCACACCCTCAGAGCACCGATGCTCATAAAGAGTGGGTATCATCTCTATTAACCTGTCAGTAAACCCTTCTATAGTATTTGAGGGACGTTCTTCCAATTCTTCTATATCTAGAAGTAACCGTATTACAGGTTTTAAGCTGTAGATGTTCGGCCCGCGAAAAACTCTCGTTTCAAGTACCTTCATCGCTCACTCTCCATGCACCCGTCTATTCATAACAAGAGTTCTGTCTTTAATAGAAAATCTGCAACCATGCGTGAAACTGTGAAGCAGCATGCCGGAATAAACAATAGGGCTTTTGTCTGGCACGCTTGCCGGATTAAACATCTTTACAGATGAACCATCGACTATTGTAACCGTACCGCGACCTATGACTTCCACTTCGCCCTCAGCAAGCTTTATGATAGCTGCAGTATCCTCATCTACTCCCAAGCCTAGACACTCTGGATGCAGAATCACCGCGTACAACAAGCGCCCTAGCCGTTCACGCTGACTAAAATGCTGATCTATGATAAATCCTCTAGCAAGCCCAATTCCTGTTGATATCCTCGTCATACCGGAGCGAGCAAGACTGCCCCTCATACCACCAGCTATCATAGGATTAGATAAGGCAGCAGCACCAGCAGACGTGCCACCTACAACTGTTCCTCTGCCATTTGCCTCTACTATAGCATCCAGTGCTTGTGTGGATTCTAATACGGCCATTATCCTATTTTGGTCACCGCCGGTCATAAAAATCCCACTAGCAGCCTTTAGCTGCTCTGCTACAGCAGGATCTTCTGCATCCTCTCTTCTAAATAATGGAAGCACTTCCACGGAAGCAGCGCCAAACTCTCTAAAAATACGCTGATAAGTGCTCCCTGTACGCTCGTCAGAAGAAGCACTGGGCAAGATTACTACACGTGCTTGCTTGCCACCAGCTAGTTGAAAAAACTTGTTGAGTATGAACTTCTCTTCGTATCTATCTTCCGCTCCACCTATAGCGACAAGTGCTCCTTGCATGAAAAAACACCTTCTTCGTTACCTCAGCAGAGTAACGCATTATACTACAACGATCCAAAAATTTAGCAAACACTGTAGAAAATTAGCTTGGCATCGAAAATCCTAGAGGAAGCAGCTCTTAAAAGATAGAGCGTCAAGTTCTAGACGCAGCCGTCAAAAGCATCTATGATTTTCTAAAAGGGTTGAGGACGAAGCACTCTATGTTTAAATTCTGGTTTACACTTTTATTCCTCTACTTCTCATTAGCCAAAGTATCAGTAGCACAGATACCACTGACTGAGCTTGCCCAGCGCAGTTTCGAGCTAACCCATTTTGATGGACGCCTAGAACGCTGCCACATAGGACTTATCCAAACGCAGCAGTCAGGTAAACGTCCGAGCATAGTAGAGCTATCAGCAAAAATGAAAGGCAAGAACAAAGCCATAGCGACCTACAAAGTAGCTGATCCGGATGCGAACCTGGGCGATCGTGGTGGTATTTCCGTATTGCTCTATAACAAAGATATTAAAAAAGTCACCGCAGCTGCAAACGGCAGCATACTCACTTTCGGCAACCGCGAGATCTTCCCAGAAGACTTAGGATTAAACGGCAAGACTGAAGCGAGCTTCGATTTTACGCTCAAAGGGCTCAAGCGACTGACGGAAGCAGTTATCTGGGTTAGTTCTATTCGCGATAATGATGGCAACCTCTCGCTTGCGCCGATGAGTGCTGGTATAGCCGGCAGAATTACAACCAGCGGTACACCACCCGAAATAAATTCGGTCTTCGCACAGCTTTTACAAAACGGAGACGTATTCGGAATTAACATCGACGGCAAAGATGTTGATAAAGATACGACTGGCATAAGTATAGCTTTCCTCGATGACAACGATCGCATGGTATATGCCTTCGGAATCGTCGGAGAGCAAGGCTTGGTAAACTTTGCACCTTTCACCTTAGAACTGGTAAACAATTCCGTAAAGGGGCAAGAGACTTTTCGAATAAGCTTTGCTGTAAGCGGGCTAAAAAGAGAAGTAGACACTACGCCGTTCAAATTCGCCGCAGTAGCGCTGTTTGATGCCAGCGGCAACAGAAGCATCGTCCGGCTCGTGCCAATTCAGAGATAAAAAATGTCTTCAGATACAAAAGCCGATCTGACAGAAATAGGTACCTATGAGTCCTTTTTCGCAAAAGTGGCTCGGCTCTGCCAGTACGTTTCTACAGTGTTCCTATTCCTATACGCACTAGCAGCCCCGCATTCGATAGCAGGCTCTCAAGGGGGATTTCTTATCTCAGCCTTCTTCTTCCTACTAGCGAGCTTGTTAGACAAAAGCTGGCTCGTTAGGCGTACAGGCTTAGAAATACCCTTCTTTGGACTATTTCTGTTTGCTACTCTCTCTTCAGCCTTCTCTTACGAGCCACAGCTAAGCGTCAAAGGCCTACGGAACCTAGCCTTCTTCAGTGCTTTTTACCTAGTTATGGCTAAAGCCACCGACCGTGTTACAATAAGATGGCTTGCACTAACTCTTATGCTCTCATGCCTTGTTAACGTAGGTCTGAGCTTTTACCAAAAAGCTCTCGGTCAAGGCCTCAAGATAGAGGTCATGCACCCACACAGTCACTTAGATCGCAGTGGACTATTGGCAGGAGACGTGCTGCTTAAGGCAAACGGAGAAAATCTCGACTCGCTTGAAGAACTTTACAATATAGTGGAGAAAAGTCCGCAAAATGCTAGGATCAGACTGGAAATAAGGCGTGGTGAGCTACTACTTACGTTCGAGTTTACTAAGAAACGTCTACTTTCAAAACGCTCCTCAGGAGCAGAAAGTTTTGGCTTGGAAGTTACACCTGCAAGAGATTTCCGAGCAAAAGGTTTTTACAGCCACTATGCAACTTACGCAGAAGTGCTGCAGCTAATAGCCTCACTCTACTTTGGAATCCTCCTAACTTGCTCTAACCGCAAGCTACAGCTCATACTTGGCATACTCGCTATCTCCGTTACTACAGCACTAATATTTACTGCCACCCGCGCCCCACTGTTCGGTCTGGTATGTTCTGTACTCGTACAAATTCTCATCCTAGGTAAACAAACAAAGCCATCGATTTTAAAATCTAAGAAGTTTGCCATAGCAGCCTTAGCCTTCATAGCCATGATTATAGGCATTTATGCGGTCGCTGTTTGGCGCGGCGTAGGCATAGTAGATCCAAATGACGGTAGCCTTAGTTGGAGGCTACAAGTCTGGAAGGAAGGGCTGACCCTGATAGCTCGAGATCCCATACTAGGCATAGGTAGAGGAAGCGAGAAGCTGCATTGGAAAGAATGGGGACTTTATAACGATGGCAAGTTACCACCTGGGCACTTTCATTCTACACCCCTGCAAGTAGCTGTCTGGTGGGGATTACCAGCGCTAGGGTTCCTCGTCTTACTTATGTACAAAATCATCTCGACTTTGATAAAAAACCTAACCAAGCATCCACCAAAAGACTGGATCTGCCACGGTATCGTGCTAGGCAGTCTAGGCGGAGTCTGCGGCTTCTGCACAAGCTCCTTCGTCCATTTCAACTTCGGCGACGGTGAAGTAATAATGGTACTTTGGCTGCTGGTCGGCCTAGCATTTTCGACTCTTTATCTGGAAGAACAAACCTTACGGAGCTCGAATGTTACAGAACAAGTTCTTACTTTTAGCCGGATTTAGCCTACTGGTGGTTCTGATGCTTCTTGTCGATCTCGGTCTATTTCACAAAAAGACCAAGTCAATCGACATAAGAGAGGCGCTGCTAATGAGTGGCTTCTGGATCGCCATTGCGCTAGCATTCAACGTGGGGCTCTATTTCTGGATGGGCTCAGAAGTGGCTCTGCAATTTCTAGCAGGCTATTTACTAGAAAAGTCACTCAGCGTCGATAACCTGTTCGTATTCTTGTTAATTTTCTCCTACTTCCGTGTAGCAACAAATTATCAATACAAGGTGCTGTTTTGGGGCATAATAGGCGCGTTAGTGATGCGAGCCATCTTTATCGGCCTAGGTACGGCATTGATAAGCCGTTTTCACTGGGTAATGTATCTATTTGGTGCTTTCCTAGTCTATACAGGCATCAAGCTAGGTCTATCGAAGGATGACGATGAAGAAATTCAGCCAGAAAACAATCCCTTTGTCCGAGTATTCAAGAGGTTTTTCCCTATTACCGGCAAGTTCCACGAAGACCATTTTTTCATAAGTAAGGAAGGTAGGCTCTTCGCCACTCCGCTATTTATAGTCTTAATAATAGTAGAGACCACCGATCTTGTATTTGCCCTAGACTCTATACCTGCAGTTTTCGGCGTAAGTAGCGACCCATTTGTGGTTTACACATCGAACATCTTTGCCATACTTGGCCTGCGAGCGCTATACTTTGCGCTTGCCGGAATCATGAACCTGTTTCACTACCTTAAAGTAGGACTATCAATAGTACTGACATTTATAGGTGCAAAGATGCTCCTGAGCGGATACTACAAGGTTCCGATACTTATAGCTCTTGCCGTCATAGCAGTAGTTTTAGGCCTGTCAATCCTAGCTTCGCTCGTGTTTCCCAGCCCGAACGAAATAGCTACAGAACAGAAGACATTGGTGCAAACAAGGTTGAGGAGCCAAGATGAAGATAATAGATCTTAGAAGCGATACAGTAACTCGTCCAACGCCACGGATGCGCCGAGCGATGGCAGAAGCAGAAGTAGGTGACGATGTATATCTAGAAGATCCCACAGTCGAAAAGCTACAGGAGCGTGCAGCAGAGCTCTTTGAACGTGAAGCAGCTCTCTTCGTACCCACAGGCAGCATGGGCAACCTCATAGCAGTAAAGCTGCACACTCGACCTGGCGATGAAGTAATTCTCGACTCACGCAGTCACATATTGAACTATGAACTAGGCTCGCTAGCCGCAATAGCAGGTGTAGTACCCAGAGCCATAACCACTGTAACAGGTCACCTTCGCTGGCCTCAGATAGAAGATTGCATTCGCCCCAACATATACTACTGCGCTCAGACACGACTTGTCTGTCTTGAAAACACTCACAACATGGCCGGCGGAACGGTCATGTCCGCAAAAGAGACCCACGAAATAGTAGCCAGCGCTCACGCCCGCGGGCTTGCCGTACACTTGGACGGTGCAAGAATATTCAATGCTGCAACTTACCTCAACCTGCCAGTTGCAAAGCTTGCCGATCGCTGTGACAGCATCATGTTTTGCCTCTCCAAAGGCTTAGGAGCACCTGCAGGATCACTACTAGTTGCCAGCCGCGACTTCATAGAACAAGCTCGACGTGTTAGAAAAATGTTAGGTGGTGGAATGCGACAAGTGGGAGTACTTGCCGCTGCAGGCCTAGTAGCACTAGAAGAATCACCGGCAAAACTTGCTGAAGATCACCTAAATGCAAGGTTTTTAGCAGAAGAGCTTCTGCAACTAAACGGCATAAAGCTCCACTTAGAATCCGTACAAACAAACATAGTGATCTTTGACATATCCGGTACAGGCCTGACCTCAGCCGAGCTATCTGCAAAACTAAAAGAAAATGGCGTACTAATTAACGGTATCAGCCACACACAAATGCGTATCGTCACACATTATGACATCAACCGCAATGACTGCAAGCAAGCGCTCTCAATAATCAGAAAGGTGCTAAAAAATTCGCAAAGCTATTAGAGTATCTAGGAGAACGACAGCTGATGATTGCTATACTCTCCCAGCTAACTAAAAGTAACTACACCATCTTATTGCTGCTTACAATTGTTACAGCAATCTGCTATTCAAATGGCCTTACCGGCGACTTTCTCAGCGACGACATACTACTGATAACTAGAAACTATGACATACACAACCTAAACCTATCAGCCCTTTTTACCAGAGACTATTTCGGAGCAGGCGGCAATGAAAAGGTTTATAGACCTATGATACTGCTTTCGTTTGCGATTAACTATTACTTTGGTGGATTAGAAAGCTTTAGCTATCATTTAGTAAACATCATCTTGCATCTATTTAATGCACTATTAATTTATCATTTAACTCTTCATTATACTGAACATAAGTCCATAGCTATTCTAAATGCAATGTTCTTCTCAGTACATCCCGTCAGAACTGAAGCAGTAACCTGGATAAGTGGAAGATCCGAGCTCCTTTCAGCATTTTTTCTGCTACTTTCTTGGACAGCATTCATAAGATTAAATCGGGGTAAGTATGTAGTCACAGCCGTACTATTCCTGCTTGCTTTACTTTCTAAAGAAAGTACAGCTACTCTCCCAGCCATAATTCTGATGTCGCAGTTTTATAAGACATATCAAGGAGAAGGCATCAGAAGCTGGCTAAAGAAGAACTTAAAGCCATACGCCATTTTCGTAGCTCCAATAGTCATCTACGTCTTGGTCAAAATAGCCGTGCTGGGTACCTTAACCATCCCCAACTCTGCCATTTTTTTTAAAGACGTAGGAGTTATAAGTAGACTCTGCACAATGACAATCGGCTTTCTCAACTACTTCCGGCTAATGCTGTGGCCCGACAGACTCTGCTTTGACTATGACTTCAGTGTTATTCCAAGGCAAGATAACATAACAGCAGAAGTAGCTATTGCAGGAGGTTTAATACTAGGCCTTTTCGTCCTAGGCGTAGTCTTATTCAAGCGCGAGCGCATTATCTCTTACTCCATACTCTTTTTCTTCATAAGTATTTTCATAGTTTCCAATATCTTAGTTCCCATAGGTATCCTAATAGCAGAGCGGGTCCTCTACTTACCTGCCATCTCAGTTGGTCTAATAGTGGCAAGGCTACTTTCGCTGCTACTTGATAAACCTGCAAAAATATGGAAATTTGCCACAGCCGTGGTGATCTGTTTTATAATTACCGCTGCCTCTATACGCTGCATAGAGCGCAATAAAGATTGGCAGAACGCAAAAAGCTACGGTGAGGCTTACGTACGAGATGCGCCAGGCAACGTGAAAGGCAGGTTCGTAAGGGCGGCCGTATTCGAAGGCGAGGGTCGGCTGAAAGAAGCTGAGAACGAGTATAGACTGGCGGTACTACTGTCACCTAAACTAGCACATACACACTCCGCTCTCGGAGTCTTTCTTTACCAACAAAAAAGATATCAAGAGTCTTATGAGTGCATACAAAAAGCCTTAGCCCTTTCCGATAGAAACATAGAAGCTTTAGTAATGATGGGTAAGTTGCTAAACATTCAGGGTGACCGGGACAAAGCCCTAGAGTACCTGCTCAAAGCAGCTCAGCTTTCTCCAGACAATATTCCACTATACCTAACTTTAGCAACTACCTTACAACAACTTGAAAGACACGAAGAAGCAATCAAGTATTTAAAGAGAATCCTAGAACTAGAGTCAGACAAAGTAGAAGCCTTATACGCCCTAGCCCTATCGCTTACTGCTCTCAATCGAGTTGACGAAGCCCTACAACTCCTTGAGATGTCACTTAGGCTATCTCCAAACTATATTCCCTGTATATATCAACATGCAGTTTTACTCTTCCGCAAAGAACGGCTTGACGAGGCGCTACAGAAATTTCAAAGAGCCCTAACTCTAGGCTTAGATATACCTCAACTACACAATTACCTAGGCATGATCTATGCTAAGAAAGGTCTAACCGATCAGGCCAAAGATCACTTTATAGCAGCCCTAAGGCTTCAACCTTCCTATGAAGAAGCGAAAAGAAACCTAGATTCCTTAAGCAACTGACTCTTCAAAGTAGAAGATTCGAAATGCCCTGCTACACTCTAACAAGGCTAGAAGTCCACGTTGAAACGGCGATTACTGCAGTTAGAAAACCTCCCACAACCTCTGTAACAAGAAGAAAAGCTTTCTTTAGTCAGCCTACAACGTGCCAGAACGACTTTAGCTAAACCAGTAGAGCGCTAACCCTGCGAAGAGAAGCTTGAGGCTAAAGTCTTCCTCCTGGCATTCGGATGTCTTACAGACCAAAAGTATATTACCTGAGCATGACACTTCCGAAAGAAGACGCAAAATAGAGACCTTCCCTTCGGAAGTCCTGTGAGAGGCAACCGAGTTAGCTACTTTAAAGAACTAGGCAATTCAAAGAAATAGGTAATTCCAGCTACTTCTCTTTAAAGCTACGTGCTATTGAATCGCTTTCATGCCTAAGCGGACCTAGTATTTCCTTATTGCCGCTAAAGCGAAGTACCCACACTGAGCCTGCATCTTTAGATAGCAGATAGTAGTTTCTAGCTTTTTTGGGTTTGCCAGCAAGAGAGAACTCGAATTCTAGCAACACGCCGCGCAGGTAAGCACCTGTAAATCGCTCGGTAGAATTATAGACATATCCTGGCCGGAAACGCAGGTTCTGTTCTATTTCCGACTGTACGAATGACTGCAAATCCATTGAGTCTGGCAGCCGCTCGCGAGTCACTTTAAGCAACCCATAAGCCCTATCGCGATAGACTATATCAGTGCGATCGTTGTTTGCTCCATCCTTGTACTGCACGATTTTCCAATTTTCTGAAGGTAGTAGCAGCTCAAACCGACCCTCGGGATCGATAAAGTTTCTATCATCTTGCAAGCTAACCAAAGCCAGAAATACGAATAACAGCAGCTGCATTGCCTTTACCTCAAGCCAAAATACTACTATCTATTGATGTTTCCAAGGATTTGGCGTTGTATAGATATGAGCTGTTCTATACCTCTGTCTGCTAGGCCTAGCATCTCAGCCATCTGTTCTTGGGAGAACGGCGTAGTCTCTGCCGTACCTTGTATTTCTATGAACTTACCAGAGCCAGTCTTAACCACATTCATGTCGACCTCAGCGCGAGCGTCTTCTATATACTCCAAATCTAACAAGACTTTGCCATTCACAAGCCCAACACTGACTGCTGCAACATAGTCACTTACTGGTATGCAATCTATCTTCTTGTGCTCCTTCAACCTTCTCAAAGCAAGTACCATAGCCACAAACCCACCTGTTATTGAAGCAGTGCGAGTGCCACCATCGGCTTGGATAACGTCACAATCGAGCGTGATAGTCCGCTCGCCAAGCTTTTCCATATTCACTACGGCTCTCAAACTACGTCCTATTAAGCGCTGTATCTCGTGAGTTCTACCTGATGGACTGCCTCGACCTACTTCCCTCGGAGTACGTGTTTCCGTAGCTCGAGGCAACATCCCATATTCAGCCGTAACCCACCCCACACCTTTATTTTTGAGGTGAGGCGGCACGCGATCCTCTACGCTAGCTGTACAAATTACTTTCGTCTCACCAAACTCTATCAGCACCGAGCCTTCGGCATGTCTTGTATAGCCAGGAGTAATCCTGACTGGCCTCAGGGCGTTATTCGCCCTACCATTAGTACGCGGAATGATTATGGTGTTAAATCCCATGTTTCAACCTTTTCGAAAAGCCTCCTGAAGCAAACCCAAGCCGCCCTCATCAAACTGCACCTTTTCCTCCCATATATCCACGGCTATCAGCCGTCCTATAGGATTATCTAGGAAGAGATTAGCTATTCGGCGAAATCTGTTCCCTGAATCCGTAACATAGAAAACGTCATCCTCTATAGCTGCCTCTCCTTCTGCAGTCTTCTTGAGAACCTGTCCTATCTCGGCAGCAACACACTCGCCTGAATCAAGTAACATGACCTCTTCGCCCATTATTTTCTGTATCGTTCTGCGCAGCAAAGGATAATGAGTGCAACCCAGCACAAGAGTATCTACCCCAGCGTCAATAAGCGGTTCTAGATAATGCCTCGCTATGAGTGCAGTAGCATCATGCTCTAACCAGCCTTCCTCCGCAAGCGGTACGAATAAAGGACAGGCCTGCGAGAAAACTTCCACCTCGGCATCCAGGTTCTTTATTGCCAACTCATATGCCCTACTTTCTACTGTAGCCTCAGTAGCTATTACACCAACCCTTCCATTTCTAGTACTTCTTACCGCAGCTTTAGCTCCAGGCTCTATCACTCCTACTATCGGCACGTCGTAGCTACTTTGCAGCAATCTAAGCGCTACAGAAGAAATAGTATTACAGGCTACAACGAGCAGTTTGACCCCTTGTTTTACTAAGAACGCAGCGTCCTGATAAGCATATCGCTTGACCGTAGAAGGCGATCTTGTTCCATAAGGTATGCGCGCTGTGTCACCAAGGTAAATCATTTTCTCGCAAGGAAGCCGACGCTTAATTGCACGGTAAACGGTAAGGCCTCCTACGCCTGAATCGAATATCCCTATAGGCCTATTGTCCATCACTACTGCTAGCTCCAGCTATTGCTATCAAGACTAGGTCAGGACGAAAATACTTCTTGATAGCTTTATTGACATTCTCCTTAGTGAGAGCAGTAATATACTTGGGATACTGATCAATATAGTCCATGCCCAAGTCATAGACCTCCATTTGCACCAACATATCAGCCACCACAAGACTATTAGCCAGAGCAACTTTAAAGCTTCCTATCATAGAGCTTTTGGATTCAGCAAGTTCTCTATCCGTAATGCCACTTTGAACATATTCACTTAGCACCTTCAGAGAGGAGTCTATAGCTCGTCTAACATTCTGTGGGCTAGTACTTACCGAAATCGCCCACAGTCCATCTCCAAAACCTACTTCGAAAAATCTTGAGACAATACCATAAGTCAGACCTTCCGTATCTCTAACCTGCAAACCCAGACGAGATGACAGTGTAGATTGACCAAGCGCATGATTTGCCAACGCTGCTGCGTAGTACTCGAGCGAATTGCGCCTTAGATAGATCGGATGGCCTATAAAGATATCGGTATTAGCTTTGTCCAACAACAACACGTAATTCTCTCTTGCGCCATTCCAAGAGGTAGCAGGTAAGTCTATCTTGACCCGAAATCCCGTCTTCCAACTTTCAAACAACTTCCTTGCTGTCTGTGCAGCAACATTCATGTCAGCATTACCAACTATAGCTATCACCGTAGAAGCTGCACCATAGCACCTATGATAAAAACTCTCTACGTCTTGCAAGGTTATCTTCTCTACAGAAGAGATCAAACTTTCCGCCGGATGGCGATAATAAGGGCTATGCTTTCCAAACGCCATCTGCGTCAAAGCTTGATAGGCCCGCAGATAAGTATCATCTTGCTCTTGAAGTAGTTCTGCCACTAACTGCTGCTTGATCTTCTGCAGCTCAACTTCAGAAAAGGCAGGTGATATCAATACCTCTGCAAGGACAGATAGCAATTCAGAGACGTCTTTCTTTAAACATCGTCCCTTGAAAGATACAAAAAAGCTGTCCGTATCAAAATCCAACCGTGCTCCTATATTCTCCAATCTATGGGCCAGCTGGAGCTTGCTACTGAACCTCGTCCCGGTCATAAGAAGTCTAGCAGTAACCTGCGCAAGGTAAGGCTTAGCAGGTGGATTGAAGTAATTGCCCGCAGCGACCACTCCAGAGACTACCACCGAAGAAGACATATCACGCTCGAGGGTGACAACAACGGCACCGTTTTTCATCACCGTGCGTTTTATCTTGTCAGCAAACCTGAAATTATCCGTCACAAGCTGAGGTATATCTGCCAGAGGGCCTACCGGCTGACGATGACCTTTCGGTCGCAAAGCTAGCGTTCCTCTATTGTAGACAGCATTTTTGGCCGTCGAAGAAGGTATAGCCGTCGGTTCGAAATGACCTACGGTCAAATTATCATCTATGAGATATTTCTTCGCTACGTAGCAAACTTCCTCAGCAGTAACTGCAGAAAGCTTTCGCTCAAAGTCTAGATAACTTTTCCATTCACCTATGGAAATAGCTTCCGACAGGCAATCTGTAACGGCGGTTGGTCCGTCACAGGTGTAAGCTCTTTCAGCCAGCAGCTGAACCTTAGCTCTAGCTAGCTCTTCCTGTGATATACCTTCTTTTTGAACCTTCGAGATTTCAGAGCGAATAACACCTTCCACTTTAGCATTCTCCACACCAGCAGCTACAGTAGCCTTCACTTCGAAAGTGCCAGGGTCATACAACCGTGTAGCATATGCCTGCACCTGAATAGCCAATCCAGTTTCCACCAAAGCTCGCCTTAGCCGCGAAGTTTGTCCCCGCGTAAGAACAGCCTCAAGTACAAGTAACGGATAAAAGTCTCGATGCCGCCCGTCTACTGTATGCCACAGCAGTTGTAAGTATCTCAATTGACCAGCCCTGCGCAGGACAAACCGTCTTTCTCCTTCCTGTTTCGGCTCTACAGTATAGACCTGTGGTACAGGCTTAGGCGAACGGGGTATCGGCTCAAAGTACTTTTGGATCAGGTAAAGGGCCGTAGCTTCATCAAAATCGCCTGCCACAACAAGAGTAGCATTATTAGGCCAGTAAAAGGTATCGTAAAACTCTCTCAAACGCTCTATTGGCACGCCTAATATGTCAGAGCGCCATCCAATACTAGGGTGATGATAAGGGTGCTCGCGATAAGATATGGCATAAGCATTAATGTCGAGCACGGCTACTGGATCATTTTCCATTGCTTCTAGCTCATTAAGTACCACTATAACTTCAGTAGCCCTATCGCTATCTCTCATTAAAGCATTGCGCATCCTATCAGCTTCTATCATCAAAGCTAGCTCAAGCTGCTCAGATGGCAAGGTCTCATAGTAATTTGTTCTGTCAAACCATGTAGTAGCATTGTAATCAGCACCTACACTTTCTAAAACAGCGGCAATTTGCCTACCATTTTCCTTGTTGAATTTAGATGTACCTTTAAAAAGCATGTGCTCAAGCAAATGCGTAGCTCCGGTACATCCCACAGCTTCGTTCCTAGAACCTACGTGATAGAGAACCATTACAGTCACTACAGGAGCAGTTTTGTCAGGCAACAACAGCACCTTTAACCCGTTCTCTAAGGTGTACTGCGAAATACTAGTTTCCTTAAATGTCGGTATTTGCTGAAATGCAAGAAACCCTGAAAATAAAAGCAGAAGGAATTGCATAGTTCACAAGACGAAGGGTAGAATCCCCCTTCGCCGTCCACGACTTGGGCTATTTGCTAGTCTTCTTAGCAGGCTGAGTTGCTACAAGCTCGATACCAAGAGCTTGCCTGGTGTCCTTGTTCAGACGTCCAGTGGGTTTGAGGCCTTGCTGCTGCTGAAACGACTTGATTGCCTCTCTTGTAGCAGCGTCCATCTTACCAGTAACCTGACCCTTATAGAACCCTTTGTCCTTAAGCGCCTGCTGGGCTTTCTGTATTGTCTCTGGCTGATACTCCACCCGAACAGCCCTAGTCTTTTCTTCAGTTGATTGAGCAAAAGTCATAGTCTGTCCAACTGAACAGAGAGAAATCAAAATTGCAACAGTTGCAAGAATAGACTTTAGTATTTGGCTCATAAACCCTCCATATCTTAAAGTCAAAGACCAGCCCAACGGCCGGTCTTGCGTAATAACAGGGCAAAAGCAAAGCTCATTCGACAGTAATCGTCAGGAATCGTAGCTGACCGCGACTTTCGACCTGCAGTATCACGGTATCACCCTTCTTAAGCGATTTAACCGCATCCGCTAAATCCGCTACTGATCTAATCTCAGTACGGTTGATCCTGTGGATTACATCTGCGGGGCGCAGGCCAGCCTCATAAGCAGGACTACCTGGCTCAACTCTCTCCACAAACACCCCACTCTTTATCCTGAGATTTGCTGCTTGCTCTGCACTTAGATCAGACGCAAAAAATCCTAATTTGCTCACACTTTCTTCGCCGCTATCCGGAAAACCTGCTCGGTTAAATCTGCCAACAGAGCTATCGTCCGGCCTCTGAGCCACAACAACACTAGCAGTCTCGATCTTGCCAGCTCTCTCATACTTAACTTCTACGTTCTTACCTACTGGAGTTTCCGCAACTATACTGGTTAGATCATATCCGCTGCGTATCTCTTTACCATCGAAACCAACTATGACGTCTCCAGGCTGGAGATTTGCAGTAGCAGCAGGACTAGAAGGCTGCACGTCGTTTATAAGGGCACCGGCAGTAGACTTAAGACCCAGTCCTTTGGCCATCTCCGGTGTGAGATCTTCTATAATGACTCCTAGATAGCCACGTACTACCTTACCTTTACTGACTATCTGCTTGTATATACTGTTTGCAAGCCTCGACGGTACGGCAAATCCTATTCCCTGATTAGCACCTGTTTCTGAAAAAATCATGGTATTGATGCCTATGACTTCACCCTTCATGTTCACCAGCGGGCCGCCAGAGTTACCAGGATTAATAGAAGCGTCGGTCTGTATGAAATTATTGTACTGGCTTGCACCTACCCTACGCCCTTTGGCACTTACTATGCCAGCAGTAATAGTCTGCTCAAGCCCAAAAGGCGACCCTATAGCTATCACCCAATCTCCTTGCTCTATAGCATCAGAATCACCCAGCACGGCCTTAGGCAGGCGCTTACCTTCTTCTACATCTATCTTGATTACGGCAATGTCCGTCTGAGGATCGCTTCCTATCAGTCTCCCTTTGTACTTACTTCCGTCAGCAAGCTTAACTTCTATAGCATCAGCCTTACCAACAACATGATTGTTAGTCAAAATATAACCATCTTCGGTGACTATCACTCCACTACCATTACCACGCTGATTAAAAGAATGCGGTGAAGGCCAGCCAGGAAAAGACGGGAAAATATCTATCGTGGCATTCACTTTCTCTACAGTCCTGATATTTACTACAGCCGGCCCAACAGCCTTAGCTACCTTGCGAAAAGTAGAGGAAAGCTCCGTCGGAGAAACAACTTGCTCGGCTATCGGAGAATTCTTCGCTATGAGATCGGCCACTGGCCTAACAGCATTTTCCGCTGCTTTGATCTTGCCTCTGGTAGCAGAAAAAGACACCGAGAAGACGAGCGCCAGAGCAGCCACAGAAGCAAACGCTGCCCAAAATGCCCTTTTGGTTCTGTTTATCATGACCAAACCCCTCGATCATTTTTTCTATTAAGACTTTAGCGAGCCCTCTAAAGGTTGTCAAACCCCTAGAGAGTACCGCTCAACAAGATAAATAAACGCTCCGAAATAGCTTAAGTTCATAAACTCCGACAGAAAAACTATCGGTCATGCAGCTCTAGATACACACGTTTGATTACCTCACTGCGGTAGTGCGCACTATAACAAGGATTCAACACATATCCTCTTAGAAGTATCCGACAAGAGTTTTTTGAAGAGTCTATCAAAAATACTTCTGCCCTAGCTGAAGGAGCAGCATACGGATTAAGCTGTGCTATAAAACTGAGCTTATCCAACACCTCTTCTGAGATTGCAAGTGAAGGCAAGGTTAGCTCTAACTCACAAGGATATGCGCTAGATGTGCACAGCACAGTAAATGGCTTACCAACAAACTCGTAGTTAGGTATGTCAATCAGGACAGAATCTTTCGTCTCTAGCCTCACGCTACGCAATCCAAATCCCTGCACGTAACCACTGTAAGAGCCTATCGAGACGTAATCCCCAAACTTCAAGCTATTTTCCCAAGCTATTGATATACCAGCCAGTATGCTCCGCAATAATGGAAAGCCTGCTCCTGCAACCGCTGCTAATACAGCTACCAAGAAGAAGTATTTCCGTCTGTCTAGCATGTCAGCCAGAGCAAACCCCACACTAGTTATAAACACCAACCAGACAAGCACTTGAATTAACAGCAACCATCCTCTGAAACGATTTGTCAACCGAAGCCGAGATAATCTGGAAGTTAAACCAGTAGTGACTATCAGCAAGAAAGATAGAAACACAAACAGCATAGTCTCAACAAAAATTCTGCCTACGTAGCTCCATAGCTAACAGAGGCTCAAAGAACGCTCTAACCCTATAGCTATTCATCGTAGCACTGATTCTTTCGACTAGACCCAGCCGCATAAGGTGTTCAACTTCGGTCTCCACCTGCTCGCTGTTCCATCCGAGCAGTCGCGCTGCTTGCGGAGCAGTGAGAGAACTATGCTGAAGCAAGTAAGAAAGCAATAGACGTTTGTTCAGACTCAAATCGTCGATAAGCACCAACGGCTCCTCAGGTGGCAGTTCGACCCTAAGCAACATCTCGTCTTCTGACACAGTATGAATAGAATTCAACCAGTAGATCATAGCCAACAAGGGTATACCTTTGCTCACCTGATAGAGCCTCTCGAAGAAAAGTTGCTGCGGCTGCTCTGCTTTCCCAATCCACCTCTGTACCCTAGGCAAACTATACTCAAGCTCAAAGCCGCTTACACTATGCCGTTTTTGAATAAGCTGTACCAAGGCCTCGAAATCAAAAGCCTCTACCTCCACTTTATGGGTGAAATAATCATACAGGCACAAACTGCTCTGTAACAATGTTACCGCTGGCCTGCGCAGCAAGACTATCCACAAGACGCGATTAGACGTAGCCGAAACCATCTTCAAGAATGCTTTGCAAAGCTTCATCCCTCGTTCTGAGCGTTCATACAGCTTTTCTGCATTTTCTACCACGTAGACGCGCTTAGATTCATCAGCACGTACAAGCGAAGTAAACGCCTCAAAACTGCCTACCAGCCCTTCACCCCTCAATGCTGCCATCTGTCTACAGACATCTTCCTCGCTACAAGTCAAATCATCTAGCCTAAGAGTACACTCTTCAAGGTGACTTCCTATCTGCAAAACCTGCTGGTTTTGATGTAACAAGTGCTGAACTACAGTACGTTTGCCTGTACCGCGCTCACCATAGACCAGAATCGAGACAGCTTGACCTGCTGCCCAACCGTTGATCGCAGCAGCAAGCTCAGCTTCTATAGCAGGACGCTGCACGTAAAAATCTGCTATGTCCAAGGGCAAAGGTAGAAAAAGCCTTCTATATGTTCGCGGCAGTAAATGCAAGTCCCTGGCCTTGCTCAGGAACTCGTCCCGGCGCATGCAGGGCTGACTATCAGTTACCTTTCGACGAGCGGTTTCTACAAACTCGGCTACAAGCGGGAAATACTGACGGTAGAGAGAAAGAGTTGCTTTTGCAACCTCCTGCACGCGCTCTGCCCTAGCAGGAAACTCGCGCTGTACTTCCTGTATTTTATGTGCTTCAAACGGATAACTGGCACGACTCAATATCTGGGCCATTTCTTTGCGCATCCAGCGGCTCAATTCGCTAGTCTGCGACTTTATGTGCTCAGCCGACTGCTCGGCTATCTTCGCCGCCCGACGAAGCGCATTTAGCATCTGCTTTTCAAGCAGAGCAAGTTCATCTGCTTCGCGTTCAAGCACTATCAGATTGAAGTCTAGGATGCTTTGCACGCGATTTAAATCCACCGAAGCACGTTGCAAAAGCACTTCAGTACGCTCAGAAAACTCCGCAAGCCTGATGGCTATATCACGCACTAGCTTCGTCTCAAACCATCGTCTTATAGGTAGATTCAATGTCTCAATGCTGCTGTTGTTAGGCGGCTCTACGTCCGGATCTTGCAGCGTCACCGTCAGACTCTCTGAAAACCGGTCGACTATACCTGCAAGTAGCTCAAATAGCTCCCTCGTAGCACTCTCCCTAAAAAGCACTGTTCCCTGTTCAATCCTCTTGCGGGTAAGCTCAAGCGTTGGCTTTATGGACTCAACTAGAGACTCTATCCAGTGAGTTCGAAACTCCTCAGAAGGTAGACACTTTTGTGAGGCTGTAGTTAGCTGTCTTGCAAGCAGTTCAAAATCGTTTCCACAATCCCCTAAATTCTCTTCTAGCAGCCTTAAAACCTTGTTCTGATACTCCCTATACTTACTATTGAACAAGGCTAGTTGCTGGTCTAAATACAACCAACCGCGATAACCCGTGACTATCTTTTCCTCTCTTGACAGAATCGTACGAAGGTGCTCTTCAGCACGACGAGCAGCGTCAATCCTAGTAGAAGGGCGATAGTTAAACGAGGGAAGTTCCAAAGTACCACACTTGCTTACACCTTGAATGAACTCTTTAAATACCTGGTGCAGCCCCCAAGAGTACTTTTCCAGTCTCGAACTTGTAGCCAAAGCAAGTTGCTCACGTATCTGTCGTAACCTAGCTTCATTGTCTTTGGCTTGCTTCTGAACTGCTTCTGCCAACAGACTAGGATTCTCTCCAGCTAATTTAACAAGCTCATCCAGCCCTCTATCCACCTTCCTTATATGCAGCCCTAGGTTATACCAAAACAGTATGTTCTGCCTCGAAGTCGTCGCCGCAGCGCTGGCAAGGTACCTTGCAAGCGAAAGCTCTACATAGTAACACCACAGCTTTCCTAGATAGACGCTACGGCTGCTAGTACCTAGGCAAGCCTGTCGTAATCTACGAAGCCCTTTAAGAAAACGCCTTAGCAGTCGATCGTCCGGCCCCCGCCTAAAGAGTTCCTCCTCGAGTTTGACTTTAATCACTAAGTCAAACTGTACGGCACTATGCACTTGTGCAAGGATCTTTTTTATCATGGCTAGAGAGACCGGCAAAGCAGGTACAAGCCCTAACTGGTTAACCTCAGGTTGTATACTAAGCCGCCACTCTACTTTGAGCCGCTCTAGCTCACTTTCTATCCGATCTTGCTTAGCTAGTAACTCTTGTAACCTTACAAACACGTTCTTAGACGCCTCATCAAGCTTGTGTACAAGGTTGCTCAATTTATCATTGTAGGCTTGTGAAGGTTGAACGAGATACTCTTGATATAAGTCGACGAAAAGCCTTCGTAGCTGTGAAAGTCTCTCGCTAAGTTCAGCATCACTACACGTAGGTACATAAAACGGCTGACTTGCAGTAACCACCGGCCGCTGCCTACTGAAGGCCTGATCTAACGCCGCCGTTTCTTCCCTCGCTTTCTGGCGTGCCTGCTCTGTTTCACTGGCTCGATCAAGCGCTAACTTAAGCAAAGGTGGCCCCATCACTATGTACACTATCACCGTCGCTATGGTCACTATCTGCAGCTCTGTTCCCCAAGTAGGTATCACCGGAGGCACCATCGCCGCCAATACTAAATCAACCCCTCCCTGAGAATAAAAACACATCCATATGTTCTTGCTAATAGCCTCAGACAGGCCCACCCACTTAGCAGCAAGCCAAATAGCAGCGGTAAACACAATTATTCTAGTAGCTATAATAGCTAGAGTCAGAGTTAGATACCTAGGTAAAACGCTTAGATCTAGACTCATAGCTTGTATGGAAAAATACAAAACAAATACCGGAAGACTTATGGTCTCTAAAGTATGTATTAAGTTACTGCCATGGCGTGAAAAGTTTTGCACACAAAAACCAGCTATTAGAAAGGCAAGCAGCGTTTCTGCATGTAGCAAAGAACAAGCATAGGATGCTCCAAAAATTATCAGAAGTGTAAAAAGTAACTTTTCTCGATGAATATAGCGTAAATATATTACAAACGTAAAAGCAGTAGCTACACCTATCAATATAGCCCAACCAAACTCAGAACCTATCTTGGGCAGTACTTCCATTATCGAATTAAGCTCCAATTGCGCATTGACCAGCAGCCTAGCTATCGCAAGGCTGAGCAAAAAACTTGCCACTAACAACATATCAAGTACTACAACTATGCCCAGTACGAGCGAAGTCAGACTACCTTTTGCACGTAGATCTTGTATGACAGCTATCGTAGCGGAAGGACTCATTCCTACGGCAAGTATTCCAAATATTAATGCTGCTGCTAACTTCTCTTGAAATGATACATTTATTAGGAAACTTATGTTATTAATAAACAAATGTGACATACACAGTATAAGTCCAACTATAGCTATAGTAGTAGCTACAAAAATAGCTGCAACTATTGCAAGGATATATTTCAAATTATTTTTTACATCTGCTATTTTAAGCTCACCACCTCCTATGATTCCTATTACTCCAATCGTAGGCACGCTTATTAATGACAGATCCTGGATTACTTCGCTGCTAAATAGCGTCACTTCCGAACCAAAGGCCAAAGGGACTAAGCTAGGTCCGAACAAGATTCCAAGAGCTATATAACCTAGCAGCGCAGGTAGTCCCAGCCTCCTAAACAGCTCACCCATAGTAAAGCCGCAAACTAACAGAAAGCCTGCTGCTACGGTGCTTTCAGGTCGAAGCTCGCCAGAAAATGAGCTAATACCTAGCAGTCTAAGGCCTATCATCAGAAGCAGCATTACGACAATAGTTGCTATCTGCCACATCAGACAAGTTCCTCAGACGGTTTTTCCAAGTTCTTTTCTAGCCTAACACCTGTAGCATCTATCAACCAAGATCTAGTGCGAGAATAAGACAGTACGTCACTGATGATGACCCCTAGCAGGAGGGTAGTATATACGGCAGGTCCATAAAGTGTCTGTCCGTAGACAGCATCAAAGTTCAGTATCATAGCCACGCTTAACCCTCCAGGAGCGAGCAAGGCCCTCCCCATACCTGGCAACCGCTTATCCAAAAGCGAGCCAAACGATGCAACTGCTCCGCCTAGCCCGCGCCCTATGTATCTCAGCAATAGGTAAGGAGCAAAGAGCCAAAAACTCCACCAGCGATGTACAAAGTTCCAGCTTACACCCGCAAAGACAAAAAGCACTATGCAAAGAGGCCTCTCTATGGAGGAAAGCATTTGCTCGACTTCTTCACCTTGGCTGCAAGTATTTATCAACACTAATCCCAGCACGGCATTAACCAGTATAGGAGATAGCTGTAGGTAGTAGGCCAGCCCACTTGAAAATACCACCATTCCTAAGACCACCGTCAGCGTCTTCTCTTGTGAAAAACCCTTGCGCAGGAACATTGCGAAGATAGTGCCTAATACCGTACCAAGTAGCAGGTGCACTCCCATCCACTGCCAGAAGCCAAAGCTACTCGTTACTGGGCTTTCACGTGGATTAAAAAAGCAAAATATCAACCCGAAAACTATCACGGCAAAGCTCGCACAAAACTTTGCCACAGAAACAACCAACAGAGCGCTTTCACCTTCGGCTTTCATAAACTCTATCAGAGAGGCAATTGACTTCGGTGTAGCCACCATCGATACAGCACCTATGCAGAGCAGAGCCGGCAAAATTGTAACCAAAAGTTCTCGTTTACCAGCTGCAAACAGTACTGCAGCAGGAAGTGCTGAAACAAGTAACAAAGTAACAAAAGAAATTACCGCAGCGACTCTTAGTGCCTCAAAATCAAGCCTGCCGAACTGCCTCAGATTAAGCCTCAGCCCTGTGAGAAGCCCCAGCGTCCCAATGCCCAGAAAGATAAGGGGACGGAAACGATAAGCCATTTCTGTATCCAAGGAACCTATACCGCCAAGTATAGCTCCAAAAAGTATATATTCCACTCCGGTAACTATCCCGAAACGCTGTGAGACTCGTTCGATAACTAAGTGACTTACCGCATATGCCAAAGCAAGCAAAGCAAGTAGAAATAGTGCTTGCTTGAGTGGGGACGATCCTTGAGATTGTAAATATGCCAGTGACAAACCAAATACACTCGCTTGTTCCATATCTACCAAAAATAGAAACCCTATAGTTATTTTGTAATGTATTATCATATCCTTCACTATCTCAAATATGAACCATAGGTGAGGTTTGACTAGACTACTCCTTATTTTGCTTACAACAACAAGTTCACTCTCCATGCACAGCCTGGCTTCAGGCGCCGATACTGTATTTGAGATCTCCAATACTCAGCACCACTTATCTGAGCTATATTGTCGCAAAGGTGATCTTCCAGCTTGGACACACGGTAAAGAAATTTGGAAAAGCACTAAAGATATTAGCCCAGCAAGCCTCGACGGTTACTATTGGCTACGCCGAGACATCAAGCTCAGTGTAAATTGCCAGACATTTAAACCTGCCATAGGAATACAAATCTATCCCGGAGCTGCCTACGAAGTTTATCTAGATGGAGCAAAAGTTGCCTCACAAGGAAGCTTTCCTCCAGTCATAGCCCACAGCAATAAACTGTTCTTATCGATCCATGAACTACCTATACAACCAAACAAAGTGTCCTCTCTAGCCCTACGTATCTGGCTCGATCCCGAATTTAAAGCCTTACAATACGATAATCTAAGGTTACCAAGCATCATTCTAGGCGAATATACTCACTTAAAAGTAAGTAGGCTCGAACAAATACTTGATGACAGAGATAAAAGCCTATTTTCTTACACTCTCTCGGTACTGTTTTTTGTGGTAGGACTATATCACCTACATCTATACCGACGCAGAAAAGCCCTAAAAGAATACCTATTTTACGGACTCATAGCTTGTTTGTTCTCTATAAATTCTGCAATGCTACCACTTTGGAGGGCTGAAGTACTGAGCTTTAAGCTAGCCCACGTTATGGCAAGAACCACTGCCAGTGCGACGTTGATGCTATCTCTGCCTTTTTTCGTCACGCTGTTATCGATTAGGTTTAAGTTTTGGATGAAGGCACAAACCGGACTATGCATCTTAGCTATGCTAGTCTATATGTCCGGCAAACTAGAATTTGTCACCGGAAGGTCAGGTCTCTTTCTCCTTTTTGTTTGCGGAACTATCACGGTCCTTACTTCTTTGTGGATTCTAATAAAACAACTTCCAATACGCAAACAACAGCTACTATCCATAATGCTAGGGTTCTCAGTCCTAGCTTTACTAGTGTTAGTCTATCTCATAGACATCATAAACGTGTTTGACGTGCCTCTATCACCTATGCTAAAGAGGGAGTTACCTAAGACAGGTTTCGCGATATTCATCTATACCATGGCAATATCGCTGGCAAATCGCTTCGTCGATATTCACAACGAACTTGAAGAACTGAACAAAAAGCTAGAGCAAAAAGTAGCTGAAAGGACACAAGAGATAGCACGTCAGCATGAAGAAATAGAACTTAAAAACAAGAATATTATAGAGTCGATTACCTACGCCCAGAAAATACAGCAGTCTATGCTGCCGACTCCCGAGCGCTTAAAAGAAAAACTGGACGTCTTCGTCATATATAGACCCAAAGACATAGTATCAGGCGATTTCTACTGGTTTTATGAAACACCATCGGCCAAGTTTCTTGCAGTGATAGATTGTGAAGGTCATGGCGTACCAGCAGCTATGACAGCCGTAATGGCGACTGTCTTACTCTCACAAATCATGAAAGAACAGATCAATAGCCCAGCACAAATACTATCTCTATTAGAAGAAGCCTTGGGCAAGTTCTCACGGGAGAACATAAATTTAGACATACTGCTTTGTCGCATAGATGAACTAGGTATAACAGTGGCGTTAGCAGGTCGACCTCTCTACTACTCCACACAAAGCGGTGAGATAGGTGTACTTTCCAAATCTTTTTCCTTCTCGGGCAAGAAAAAAGAAGTCAAGAAAAAAGAAGAAAAGTTCCTATCCCGGTGGGAAGGGATGATGATATATCTGACGACAGACGGATTTATAGATCAGAATTCCGAGCTTATCCCGCGTTATAGCAGTAGGCGATTTGTAGAACTTTTGAGCAGAATACACACCCTGCCGACAGAAGTACAGAAATCGCTTCTTGAAGCAGAATTTGATGCTTTTTGCCGCAATACACCTCAACGCGATGATGTCACTATAATAGGAGTAAAGCTATGATAGATGCTCTATTCATAGGAGCACACCCTGATGATGTAGAGATAAGCGCCGGAGGCACCATCCTCAAGCTCGTCTCGATGGGCTACAAAGTCGCAGTAATAGATATGTCTCTTGGCGAGATGGGTACGCGTGGGACTCGCGAAGTACGAGCTGCCGAAGCTAGAGCGGCTGCAGCAGCCATGCAGCTTACTATACGAGAGACTCTGTCCTTGCCTGATGCACGTATATCCTGCGACGACACTTCTCGCACTCTAATGGTCAGAGCATTGAGAAAACTGCGCCCGAAAGTAGTCTTTACCCACTTTTGGGATGATCCACACCCTGACCATGCTGCTACGGCTAGGATAGTGAGAGAAAGTGCACACCTAGCCGGGCTGTACAAGTATGCTCTAGAAGACGGACAAACACGCCACCGTCCATTGGCAATAGCCCATTTTCTCTTTCCACGGACGGTTGTCCCTAGCTTCTTAGTGGACATATCTGATTTCGCTGAAAAGAAGTTAGAAGTGATGCTCCTTCACAAATCCCAGTTTTATGATCCAAACAGCAGTGAACCAGCGTCAGCTATCAGCCAGAAGCAGTTCATCGATCACGTAATAGCGCGGCAACGCTACTTCGGCTCTCTCATCAATGTCGGACATGCTGAAGCCTTCTATGTACGCGAAGCATTAAATGTCGACGACCCAGTAGCCCTTTTAAGCCGCAGTATGAGCTACTATTCATAGGAGCGCGCCATGTCATCTTACGCAGTCGAGCTGAAACACATCAGCAAGAGCTTTGGAGCAGTGAAAGCCAACAGTGACGTCTCGTTAAGTATTGCAGATGCGAGTATCCACGCTGTGATTGGTGAAAACGGAGCCGGCAAAAGCACGATAATGAACATCCTGTATGGATTTTATCTGCCTGATGAAGGTGAAATCTGGATACGCGGCAAGAAAGCTCACATTCGTAACACCCACGATGCTATAGCACTAGGTCTGGGAATGGTTCACCAACACTTTTGTCTAGCTGGAACGCTCACCGTTACAGAAAACATCATCTTAGGCTCAGAACCAGGTAGCAGTTTTTTGCTCAACTACACAGCAGCTAAGAACCGTATCCAGGAACTATCTCTGCAATATGGGCTGCAGATAGATCCTGATGCCACTATCGATAATCTCTCCGTAGGTCAACAGCAGAGGGTTGAGATACTCAAGGCACTCTATCGAGGAGCTCAAATCCTAATACTAGACGAACCTACCGCCGTGCTAACGCCACAAGAAACAGAGGAGTTTTTCAAAATCCTCCGCTCACTCAAAGCTCAAGGTAAAACTATAGTAATCATTACTCACAAGCTAGCTGAAGTGCTGTCAATTTCCGATCGAGTGACCGTAATGCGAGCAGGCAAGGTGGTCGGTGAGGTAGAAACCGCTAAGACTTCTGCCGAAGAGCTGGCAAGAATGATGGTAGGACGCGACGTGCTTCTGAAGGTCGATCGCAAAGCTCACCGCTACAGTGGCCCTTCTCAGCAAGTCATCCGTGTAAGTAACCTAAGTTTGGCAAAAGGCTTTAAACCGCACGCGCTTAAAAACATATCTTTCGAGATAGCAGCCGGAGAAATCTTCGGTATAGCCGGCGTAGAAGGTAACGGACAGACCGAACTCATCGAAGTTATCGCCGGATTAACAAAGCCCACAAAAGGTCAGATCTTCCTAAATGATATAGACATAACAAACTACAGCCCACGAGAGATCAAGGCACTCAAGATAGGCCATATACCTGAAGACAGGCATAGAAGGGGGCTGTTATTGGATTCCAATCTCCTGGAAAATTCCATCCTAGGCTTGCAATACACGCAGGTTACAGGTGGAACAGTCTTTGATTACAAGAAGATAGAGCGACATACCAAAACTTTAATAGAAGGCTTCGACGTACGTCCACCAGAACCGAGCCTGCAGGTTCGCGGACTATCTGGAGGTAATCAGCAAAAGCTCATCATAGCTCGCGAGTTTTCCATCGGTCCACAGTTCCTCATAGCTGCGCAGCCTACAAGAGGCGTAGATATCGGAGCCATAGAGTTCATATATAAAAAGCTATTAGAACTGAAAGAATCTGGCGCCGCTATACTACTTGTCTCAGCGGAACTAGACGAAGTTCTATCATTAAGCGATCGCGTCGGCGTTATTTACGACGGACAAATAGTTGCCATAGTAGACCCTGATACTGTTTCACAACAAGAACTCGGATTAATGATGACCGGTAGCACCTCATCAAAAGAGCAAAAGTCTGTGGTAACTTAGCTTGTAGGTAGTTTAAAATCAAAGCATTATGACAAGAAGGATTTATTTTGATAACAGTGCAACCACCTTCGTTTTGCCCGAAGTGGCCGAAGCTATGCAACCATATTTAACAGAGTTTTATGGAAATCCCTCTTCGGTACACAGCTTCGGACAGAAAGCACGTGCTGCTGTCGAAGATGCCCGCAGAAAGTTAGCTCTGTCGATAGGAGCAGACCCTTCAGAAATAGTATTTCTAAGCGGTGGCACGGAAGCAAACAACCTAGCCATTCGTGGAATAGCTCAAGCACAAGCCGACAAAGGTAGGCACATCATCACTTGTCAGTTTGAGCATCCGGCAGTATTAAACACTTGTGCCGCTCTAGAAAAGCAAGGCTGGCGCGTGACGTACCTACCGGTTTACAAAGACGGCCTCGTGCGTGTCGAGGATCTACTTGAGGCAATCACCGATGAGACTGTGCTGATAACCATAATGCACGCAAACAACGAAGTAGGCACTGTGCAATGCATAGAAGAGATAGGCAAGGTTGTACGTGAGATACGTTTGCAGCGGCGGAATATTTTCTTCCACAGTGACGCTGTACAAACTTTTGGCAAGTTACCGATAAACGTCAAGCAGCTTGGGGTAGATCTATTGTCTATATCTGGACACAAGATTCATGCCCCGAAAGGCATAGGTGCTCTATTTGTACGTAAAGGAGTACGATTAGTTACACAGTCTACTGGTGGCCATCAAGAAAGAGACAGGCGAGCTGGTACGGAAAACGTCCCTGGGATAGTCGCTCTAGCTCGTGCCGCCGAGCTTGCCGTGGCTAATCTAGATGCATTTGCACACATTCGGTATCTGCGAGACTATCTTGAAGATGAAATTTCTCGACTCATACCAGATGTTCTACTAAACGGCCATAGAGAACGAAGGTTGCCAAATATTTCTAACATCACGTTTAAACATGTGGATGGCGAAGGGCTTCTCATCTCACTTGATCTGAAAGGCATCGCTGTATCAACAGGTGCAGCTTGCTCTTCTGGGTCTACGGAACAAAGTCATGTACTTGCAGCTATGGGACTTGACAAAGAACTAATACGCGGTAGCCTAAGGTTCTCTTTCTCGCGGTTTAACACACTTGACGAAGTCAACTATCTAATACAGGTACTGCCGGAAATAGTAGAACGGCTTCGCAAGTTATCACCTAGATGGTCGCATGCAAGATGACTTACTCCGCCAAGGTATTAGAACACTTCGAGCATCCCAGATTTGTAGGCGAGTTAACTCATCCAGCAGTCTCTGTAGAAGTAGTGAACTCTGCTTGTGGCGATCGGATAAAGCTTTCGATACTCGCCGAAGGTAGTATCATAAAAGCTGCTGCTATGAAGGCTGTAGGATGCCCACCTACGATAGCTTCAGCATCAGTTCTATGCGAAATGCTGATAGCGAAAACTCTGTCTGAAGTTGCAAAAATAGGCGCAGTGCAGATAGAGGCCGCTTTAGACGGACTACCAAAAAACAAACGGCACGCTGCGGTGCTCGCTGCAGAAGCGATCCAAGAAGCTCTGGAGAAGATATGTCATGAAGTCAGGACATCAAGTTAAAATCTTTTCCTTAGAGCAGGCAAACAACCTGTTGCCGTTACTGCGCCCGCTGATGAGGAAACTTCTAAAAAGCTACCGTAGCATGCTAGAGCTAGAACCGCACATACAACCTGCACGTCAAAAAAATCTTATGGACGGTGGCAGTGTTTTTGGCGTAGCATATATCAAGCTTGCCGAAGAGTTTGTGGCAACTTACTCTAAGATCGACGAAATGGGAGTGTTAGTAAAGGATCTTCGGATAGGTCTTTGTGATTTTCCCCATATAAGAGACGGCAGACTCGTTTATCTATGCTGGAAGGTAGATGAAGAAAAAATAGGATACTGGCACGAAGTCGACTCTGGTTTTGCTGGCAGGCAACCCCTATGAGCGCCTTCGTACCAGCTCCTCAAAGGCTCAGTTATTGAGCGGTTGACTATTTACGTCAGGCAGTTGCGTAGGATCTGAAGAAACTCTTATAACGCCACTTTGGTCAAGATAGAACGCTCGGTCACCCGTCCTGGGAAGACCAGTAGTCACATGCGGAACTCCTACTACTTGGTAGGTCATAGGTATTGAACCAGGAGGATCTACGTTGAAGTTAAACAAATAGCCCGATTTAGGAAATGGTGGCAAGGCGTTCAGACCACCCCGAGATGTGCCCATAGGCGTAGGAATACAAGCTGCACCTAACGCTACGTCTATATATTCTTCATAGAAAAGGTTCTGAGGCTGACCGTAGTTACCGTTTCCAATACCAGCTTCATAGCTAGCTTGAGCAGCAGATATAACCCTCATCGATTCTATAGCCGAGGCACTGTTAGCAGCCCGGCGCGATGCTATGACATATAATGTAGACAGAGTCACCAGAATACCGATGATAACGATTACTATAAGCAGCTCTATAAGACTAAATCCCGACTGACGCTTCATAGCTATACTCCTAGCAGCTAAAGGACCTGCACTCGATCTGAGCAAATTTCGTGCTACAAAGCAGACTTTGCCCTGAAAAATATTGCTAGTCTTATATTAGAGCTGCAATAACAGCTGTCTGGCTACTCGAATCTCAGTAAAAATTGACACTTTTTGTCACTCTTTTAGTGGGGTAGCCTGACAATAGATGTCATTCGAGGGAGAACTATTATGTTAATTAGTTTTTGGAGCACAGACCGATTCTTGCAGATCTACATACTAGGACACCTGCCACAATCACTCAGGCCAATGGCCGAGACTCGCCTGTCAAGCTTGGGAATAACCGCTGCAGGAAAGATAGATCGATGCGCTGCAATCGCAGACAAGCTAACACCCGTGCTTAGAACCTATGACCGGTACGGCAACCGAATAGACGAGATAGAGTTTCATCCCGCTTACATCGAAATGGCTATAGCCGGCTATGAAGCCGGTTTAGTCTGGCTACACTATGACCCAGAAATGCGTAGAGAATACGGCTATATACCGTACTTACTTACGATTGGTGGTATGGGTTACCTCTTTGCTCAAGCTGAAAGCGGTCTTTTCTGCCCAATCTGCATGACCGATGGCGTTGCTAGAGTGATAGAAAAATTCGGCGATGACTACCTAAAACAACATGTCTTACCCAGGCTAATATCCAGAAGCTTTGAGAATCTGTACCAAGGGGCGATGTTTTTAACCGAAAAGCAAGGTGGCTCCGACGTAGGTGCAAATACCTGTAGAGCTACAAAAGACACTTCTGGCTGGTGGCGGCTGCACGGCGAAAAATGGTTCTGTAGCAACGCTGGTGCAGAAGCTATCCTCGTGCTTGCGCGTCCCGACGGAGCTCCAAGCGGTACTCGTGGCCTAGGGCTCTTCTACATGCCCAAATATCTTGATGACGGTACACGGAACAGTTACCGAATAAACCGCCTAAAAGACAAACTTGGTGTACGTTCGATGCCTACAGGTGAGATTACGCTCAACGGAGCTCTCGCTTACCCCGTCGGCCGGCTCGATAGAGGCTTCGTTCAAATGGCAGAAATGATCAATCTCTCGCGGCTCTATAACGCAGTGGCTTCAGTAGCAATAATGCGACGTGCCACAGTCGAAGCTCTCATACATTCCTCTGGCAGACATGCCTTTGGGAAGCGGATAATAGATTTACCGCTTACAACACGAGTGCTTGCGGATCTCATTCTAGAGCAGCGGGCTTGCCTGCTGTTAGTACTAGAGACCATCAGGCTGCTTGATAAGGTGGAAAGCGGATCTGGTACTTCTTCTGAAGCGGCCCAAGTTAGACTCCTTACACCGCTTGTTAAGTACTATACGGCACGCATGGCCGTCTGGGCAGCAAGCGAAGCTATGGAAGTACTAGGTGGAAACGGCTATATAGAAGAGTTCGTCACTGCAAGGCTACTAAGAGACGCTCAAGTTTTGCCCATATGGGAAGGAACGACAAATATTCTCGTACTGGATGCCTTGCGCGCTGCCCGCAAAGAATCTGCCCACCTAGCGCTGTTTGACGCATTGGCAGCAAAGGTCAAAGATAAATCAGAAACTGTAGAAAAAGCTTTAATAGAGCTGACCAGAGAGTTTGAGTTACTGCTTGAGGAGAACCCAGAAAGAGAGTTTACAGCCAAAATGCTCACCGATAGGCTGTGTAGACTGATACAGGCCGTATTTCTTATCTCTGAAACTAACGCCCCAGATGCATCGCTAGTAGCAGAATGTTACATTGATAAACACCTAGGAGATGGGATAAATTTAGCCAATGCCCGAAAGTTAGTCCTTGGCGAATTAGAATCTTTAAATATGGAGTAGATATGTTTTTTCGCTTATTCTGTGTTTTAACCATAGCACTAGTATTTGCTGGATGCGGAGACGATGTGTCTTCATCCGTTAAGCAACCTGAAATACAGACAGTTACAACTGCACAAGGCTCTGACAAATCGCAGCTAGATAAAACAAGCGAAGTACAGCCTAACAAAAACTCCTCCCAACCGAGCACCGCACAGTCATCCGAGCCTAAAACAAAGCCAGAAGCTCAAAAACCAGCTAAAAGTCCTATGGAAAGGTTTTTAGAATACCTAGTCCGCAAAGAAGGCTTCGAAGTTGAAGTGGCTACTTTTATACCAAAAGGTAGCTTTAACGCTGAAGACATCATACAGTTCAAGATCCTCGAACCAAAGGCAGCGGTCATAGTGCTAAAGTTTCCGACTGAGTTCCACAAGGAGTATAGCTTGCCTCAGTTTCAGATGCTCTCGCAGGATGGCAGAAGGATAATTTCTGAAGGACTATATGCTGCTGCTATAAAGTCAGATGACGATATGATCGACAAAGCGATCAAAGATGCTCTTATAGAGTTTCAGAGCCAGTAGCTCTGCCTAATCGTCGGCATCTGTCATTTTCACTGGCTGCTGCCTGTAATATCCTACTCTGAAGGAGGGACATTATTCTACTTGAAGAAAATGCAGATGCCTGATGATAAAAAGCATCTTTCGTTCTGGCACCGAGTAACTCGGCCGATAGTAATAGTATGGACACTATTTAACTTCTTGCTCTATGTCTATCTTGATTTCAAAGGATGGCTAGGTAAGCAAGCTTCTCGTGAAGCGAGGCTACGCAGACAAGCCCGCAAGCTCTTAGAAAGACTTCTCTGGTTAGGCCCTACTTTCATCAAAATAGGTCAAGCTCTTGGTACTCGCGCCGATCTGTTGCCGATCCCTTACATCGATGAGCTATCCAAACTACAAGACAAAGTTCCGAAGTTTCCAAACGAGGTTGCATTCGCCATAGTAGAAAAAGAGCTTGGACGTCACCCTCAAGAACTTTTTGCCGAGATAACCCCAGAACCAATAGCTGCAGCAAGCCTAGGGCAAGTCTATCATGCGCGTCTGAAATCAGGGCAAGAAGTGGCCATCAAGGTACAACGTCCAAACCTAGAAGCTGTAATCGCTTTTGATCTCAAAATACTGCGTAGCATAGTCCGTTTGCTAAGCGAGCGAACTAAACTTCTAGCAGGGTACGATTGGTTGGGAATGCTGGATGAGTTTGAACGTATGGTAGCCGAAGAAACTGACTACTTACGCGAGGCTAGAAACGCAGAGCGATTCAAGGAAAACTTCAAAGACTGGAAAGAAGTCTATGTCCCTAGAATCTACTGGGAGTTTTGTTCCAAACGCGTCCTTACTATGGAGTTCATCAGAGGTGTTAAAGTAGTAGATCTTGACGCTCTGATTGCCCAAGGACAATCGCCCAAAGCGATAAACGAGCTGATGCATAGAACGTATTTCAAACAACTTCTAGAAGATGGTTTCTTTCATGCTGATCCACACCCAGGCAACCTGCTAGTAACTTACGACGGCCGTTTGACATTCTTTGATTTTGGTATGGTGGGTATCATAACCCCTAGGTTACAACAGCTTATGGTTTCCGCCTTCTTCCACATCTTGGAAAGAGATTTTGATGGACTGATAGACGACCTAATAGCCTTGGACTTTCTCAAAGGTGAAATTGATATGTCTGAGTTTAGACAAGTCTTGCGAAATATGTTCGAGCGCAAGATCGATCTAAAGCTCTCAGAGGTGAATTTCAAAGAATTGACTTACGAAGTCGGCGAACTGATGTACAAGTATCCGTTTACTACGCCTTCATCTTTCACCTTCATAATTAGGGCACTAATGACGCTTGAAGGAATAAGCATACAAACTAATCCAGAGTTCAACTTTATGGAAGTAGCCAGACCTTACGCAAGAGATTTCCTACTCAGACGGGAAACTGCTTTACTGAGGCAACATGTAATCGATAGCCTACATGACGTAAAGTCAGGAAAAATCAACTGGAGCAGGATATATAACACCATTAGGCTAGGTTGGCAACTTTGGGCGAGCCCGCAAATTGCCAAGTTCTTTGGTAAACAATTTTAATCTGCCGTCAAAAGAATGAATCTCGGATAGCAGCATTTGCAAAGCGGTCGTATAATTTAGCAGGTTGCTTCATATTCGGCTCTTAAGGACATAATGAACCCGATATTTCTAGTACTGATAGAACTTCAAGAATCGACCTTGATGGTCGTAAACTCATTACGAGGTCTCACACGCAGACCATACTACATTCGAGAAGCCATACATCAGATGGATATAATAGGCGTAGGCAGTCTGCCTATAGTGCTGCTAGCCGGCTTTTCTATAGGCTCAATCCTGGCGCTGCAAACCTCTAACGTACTGCTATCTTTTGGGGCACAGAACTACACAGGTCGCCTTGTAGCCACGTCTCTAATACGCGAGCTAGGTCCTGTACTTACCTGTATACTTCTTGCGGGCCGCATAGGCTCAGGAATGGCTGCCGAACTGGGTGCTATGAAAGTCTCTGAACAAATAGACGCAATGCGTGCTCTTGGAACAGATCCACTCAAAAAACTTGTAAGACCACGACTACTAGCATTGCTATTTATGGCACCCACACTGACCATCTTCGCCAACGTAGTAGGCACCATAGGAGGATGGGTCATATCTACGACGCTACTACATATACCCACATCAGTATACATAGCCTCCGCAAAAGAAGCTCTCAATTACAACGATATTTTTAGCACTTTACTAAAACCCGTAGTCTTTGGTTTGATAGTTGCCGTCGTGGGATGCCGCTGTGGCCTAAGGACTTATGGTGGTACAGTAGGCGTCGGGCGCTCAACCACACAATCCGTAGTCGTATCCATATTAATCATTCTTGTTGCTGACTTCTTCCTAACAAAGCTGATTTTGGCTCTCTCCGAAGGTACCAAACTATGAACCCAGCTATAGAGTTTAAAGACGTGTATCTATCCTTTGGAGAGCAAAAGATACTCGACGGCGTAAGTTTTCGCGTCAAGCAAGGTAAGACTTTGATACTGATGGGTGGCTCTGGCACCGGTAAATCGACTACACTCAAACTCGTGCTAGGACTGCTTAAGCCCGACGGCGGTAGAATATTCGTCGACGGACAGGACATAACAGATCTGTCAGAACGGGAGCTAATAGAAGTAAGACAAAAAATAGGCATGGTCTTTCAAGAAGGAGCTCTATTTGATAGTCTGAACGTGTTCGAAAATGTCGGGTTCAAGCTCTTTGAAAAAGGAGTTAAGGAAAAAGACGTCGAGCGAGTCGTTCGTCAGATGTTGAGATTCGTAGATCTTGAAGAAGCTATCTACAAGATGCCTTCAGAACTTTCTGGCGGTATGAGACGACGTGTCGGCATAGCACGAGCACTTGTAGGTCATCCCAAGATTATACTTTTCGATGAACCTACAGCAGGACTAGATCCACCCACCTCTTGTACAATAGTAGAACTGGCAATGAAACTGCGTGATATAGAAGGAGTAAGTTCGATATTCGTCACTCATCAGTTGCGAGATGCCAGGAAGCTCGCTTCGGAAAAAATCATAGTAGACGAAGCTGGCAAGCTACAAGTAGTTAAGAACGAACAAGGAATGAATGGCGACAGCACAGAATTTGTCATGCTCAAAGAAGGTAAAATAATCTTCGAAGGCTCTGGTAATGAGCTTTGGGCTTCCCAGGATCCTTATATAAGAGAGTTTATCTCCTGATGAAAGGAGGTCAAAGATGACTAAAAGAGGTGTAGGGTTTGCCGATCTCAGGGTAGGTTTACTAGTCTTCATAAGCATCTGCATACTAATAGCGATGATATTGAGCATTAGCGGAGATCTCACTTTCTTCGAAAGACCTTACTATATCAGGACAAAGCTAGCACAGGTAGAGGGCTTAAGGCCCGGAACAGAGGTTCGCTTAGCTGGAGTGAGTATCGGTCAAGTCACAGAAGTTAACCTACTACCTATAGCACAAAACGAGCAGGAGAGTCGCAGCGTCGAAGTCGTAATGAAGATAAGCGATACCATAGATGGCATACCCGCAGGACAGCGCATTCGCACTGATTCAAGAGCAATACTTGGCTCGGTTGGTTTACTTGGTGATAAGGTAATTGACATCACCCCAGGTACGCTCGAAGGCGGTAAACCAGTGCCGAACGGTGGGGAGATACAAAGTGCTCAAGAAATGACCATAAAACAACTGGTCACCGGTGCAAATGACATACTAGCAAACTTTACTTTGCTTTCTAACGAAGTTAAAGAGATTGCCGAAAAGATCAACAAAGGTCAGGGCACAGCTGGCAAACTTATCACTGATGAAACGCTCTACAACAACCTCAATCAAACTGTAGTAGAAGCCCAAAACTTAGTAAAACGTGTCCGCGAAGGGCGCGGCACTGTAGGACAACTGCTTAACGATCCCCAGCTCTACGAGCAAGTAGTAAAAGTCACGGTGCAACTTGAAAAGATACTCAACGAGATAGCCTCTGGACGCGGCACTCTTGGAAAGCTTGCCCGCGACGAACAGTTATATGATAACACTGCAAGCAGCATAGCCCGGCTCGACCGCATAGCAGATAGACTAGAACAAATCGTAGCTAAAATAGATCGCGGCGAAGGCACTGTTGGCAAGTTAATTACCGACGATAGCCTCTATACCGAAGCAAATGCCACGGTCGCAAACCTCAACCGTATCTCAGCAAGTCTTGCTCGCGGTGAAGGCTCCGCCGGCAAATTACTCAAAGATCCCTCGCTTTATGAAAATCTCAACTCTGCGTCTTTAGAAACTATCAAATTGCTCTCAGATTTTAGGCGCGACCCGAAAAAGTACTTGACTATAAAGATACGCATATTCTGATGCGAAAAAGATTACTTCCAAAACCTCCAAAGCCACAAAGTGAACTATTAACGATAGTCGTCATAGGCTTGCTGCTTGCTGTCGTAGTTGATTTCCTACTTTGGCAACAATTTTATAATCCATTCATACTCAAGGCTAAGTTTGAATATGCAGACGGTATTAAAACAGGAGCTCCTGTATACCTTGCAGGTGTGAAAGTAGGTTCGGTAAAGGAAATACGTTTCCTACAACCGCCACAAAACAGAAACTCTAGAGAATACTTTGAAATAGTCTTTGAACTAGAAAACGAAATAAATGGCCATCCCACAGGCGAGATGATCCGTAAAGACGCCAAAGCTACACTGATAGTATCAGGATCTTTAGGCGACCGCTCGGTGGATATTTATCCAGGCACGGCAGCAGCTGCTGCAACAAGTAGCGGTGACTACATAGCCAGTGACGTAGAAGTCAACATCAGTATGCTAGTAGACCGCAGCCACGATATGAGAAGCAACTTTGAACGCACATTGGAATTAATGCGACAATCCGAGAAGCACTATAAGGCCGGACGCGGTACGGCAGGTAAACTTGCCCGGACAGACGAGTTCGAAGCCAGTGTAAGGAGCCTACAGCAAGAAGTAGAGTTACTTTCTAAGGAACTGGAAGAGAGCAAGAGTCTAGCTCGGTTCAAAAGGGATCCGAAAAACCTAGAGCGCATAGAAAACCTCTCTTCTTTGCTACGACAATTGAAGGCTCTTCTCGAGCGTTCTGAAGGCAGCGCTGCTAAGTTCATCTCGCAGCGACAAGAAATCGAGCAAAAGCTCTTTACTCTACAAAAACGCTTAGAAAGAATCTTCAACGCAATAGACAAAATCCGCAAGCAAAATCTATCCATCCACACAAGCGAATTACAAGCGTTGCGACAAAATTTAGGCAAGCTCTACCAAGCTACCGAAGAGCAACACGGCTCGCTAGGACGACTGATAAAAGACCCACGTCTAAGTAGCAACCTATCACAAATACTGGCCGAGATAGACAAGATAGCCTACGATATGAAACAAACCCCTCGCAAGTACATCAAGTTTACTTTGTTTTAGTTTTTGCCAAGCTGTCATGCTATGATTTGAAAAAATCTTCGATATCAACTTTTCGGAGCAGCCTATGAGAGCCGCAATGAACGTATCTCCCATAGACAAGATCAAAGGTGCAGTTTTTGGCAATTACCCGATTATATACCTCCTAAGCTGGGAAGAGGACAGAGTAGAGAGGATGCTTTTCAACATATGCAAATCACTACCTGAAAACCGAAAATATTTTAACTGGACTTTCACACAAGGGTTCAGATCGGTAGAAGGCTTTATACAAAACACGCAAGAGCCAATGAAGGCGCTAGAATTCGTTCTCAGGTCTCCCAGTCCAGGGTTTTATGTACTCAAGGACTTTCATAGGCACCTTGCTGATAATCTGCTACTCATCCGTCGCTTACGCGATTGCTACTACATGCTCAAAGGTCAAAACAAGACTATCTTCCTGCTCGGACCTGTGCTAAACATCCCAATCGAGCTAAAGAAAGAGATCTACTTAATAGAGATAGGACTTCCCGGAGAAGACGAGATAAGGCCAATTTTAGAAGATACTTCGCGCAAGTTCTTCAAAACAACAATCCAAGACCGAGCGCTACTAAATTCCATAGTCAACGGCCTCAAAGGGTTTACTTACAACGAAATTCAGCACGTACTGAACAAAGTCTTCTATGGGAACTCGCAGTTTACTCTCGGCATGCTCGACCAAATCTTACTACAAAAAGAACAGATTACACACCGAGAGAGCCCTCTGGAATTCATCTATCCTCGCTATAGTATCGACGACATAGGAGGGTATGATAACCTCAAACAATGGCTGAAGATGCGTGCCAATCTCTTCACGCCAGAGGCTAGAGACAGCGGAGTTCCTATTCCTAAGGGACTCTTAATGATGGGCATCTCTGGCTGCGGAAAGAGTCTAGCCGTGAAAGTAATCTCGACGCTATGGAACTTGCCGCTGTTTAGGCTGGACATGGGAGCTGTCTTCTCCGGTCAGTATGGCTCGCCCGAAATGGCGTTTTCACAGGCGCTACGAGATGTAGAAAGCATCGCTCCTGTAATACTATGGATAGACGAGATCGAAGCAGGAATGACGGGCGTCAAAGACAGTGGGTCAAGCCCAGCTTCCAGAATCCTGGCTGCCTTTCTCACCTGGATGCAAGAGAAAGAGTCTATGGTTTTTGTAGCCGCTACAGCAAACCGTATCGATCTACTGCCAGCAGAATTCATCCGCAAGGGACGCTTTGACCAGGTTTTCTTCTTTGGACTACCTAACGAAAGGGAGCGAGTACAAATTTTCAAGGTCCATCTGCAAAAGAGAAACATCACTGCAGATTTTGACTTTGACGTGCTAGCCAAAGCTACAGAAGGATGGAACGGCGCAGAGATTGAAAGCTGTGTTGCTTCAGCTATAATAGAAGCACATCATGAAAAACAGCCCCTTTCACAGGCCCATTTGCTCAAAGTAATTTCCCATACTATACCGCTCTCACAAACGATGACCGAACAGATCAAGCAGATCAAGAGCTGGGCACACTCGCGAGCCTTGAGCGCAAGCCCTGGTGCTACTGGAATGACGGGCATGCTACCCAAGGCCCCTATCCCATAACTCATCGACTTTAAAAGCTATGCCTGCCTGTCAACAGAAGACTGACCCTGTTGCTAAGCAGTTTAGCTCAATTACAGACACAGCAGGCGCAGGCATAGCCCTATGTAATGAGCTTGAAAAGCCTTTATAACTCCTCCTAGAAGGTAAAGCTTTTAGCTTCAAGTGACAGTTAGGCTCATTCTTCAGCCAGCAACTGCTGCAATATCTCATCTATTTCCTGACGGGTGAGCATTCCCTCAGAGCGATTTTTTATTCTACCTCTTCGATCGATAAAAAAGGTGAGTGGTATACCTTCTCCCTCCCATTGACTGAAAATGCTGCCATCATCGAGTGCCACCATGTAGTTTATCTCATACTTACGGACGAAGCTGCGTACGTCATCTAATTCTTCATCCACTGCCACGCCTAGTATTACAACTCCCTTGTCTTTGTAAGCCTTTTGTACGGCTATTAGATCGGGAATTTCCTTACGGCAAGGCGGGCACCAAGTAGCCCAAAAGTTAAGTATCAAAATCTTGCCCTTAAACTCTGACAAGCCTACCGTCTCACCGTCGAGCGTTTTTAGAGAAAAATCTTTCACAGGATCAGACTCACCAAAGTACTTAGAGCTTTTAAGCTCTGCTGGAGTATTGATAAGGTATACAAACAAACCTGCTGCAAAGAACAGGAAAACCGTTTTAAAAGCCTGCATAAGCATCTCCCATCTAGAACTTCACGCCACTTTAGAAATGATACAAGTCAAAGAAGTCCGTCGTACAGAGACTTATTCTCGACCACGCGATAACATTCTATACTCGGCAGGTGTAAAGCCGGTCTGCTCTCGGAAGAGTTTAGTAAAGTGGCTCTGACTGCTGTAGCCAACGCGAAGCGCTATATCCACTATAGCTAGGTCACTTGTTGCAAGCAGTTTCCTAGCTTGCTCTATGCGCACTGCGGCAAGATAGGCGTGCGGGCTAGTTCCGAAGACTCTCTTAAACAGCCTAGCAAAGTGATACTCGCTCAAGAACGCCTCTGCCGCTATTTCGGCCAAGCTAAGGTTATTCTCGTAGTGTGCATGGATATACTCTACGGCACGACGAAGCCGCCTATCGACTGGTCCTACGCGAGAAAATTCTATCTGTGGGTTCAGCCTCACACGCAAGTTCCGTCTGCAAACCTGCAAAGCTAGCAGCGTAATCAGTGCATCCGTCGCTAACCTATAGCCAGGACGCTTCAACCGGGCTTCGTCAATACAGTCACTCAACAAGCGTCCAATATAGAAATCCTCTAAGCAGGTACGTAGAAAGAAGAGTTCACCGTCAAGTACATAACCCACTTTCGTTGCCAGTGTCCTTACATATTCACTTCTGAGGCATAACAAGCTCACTACTTGGCGGCTAATCTTTGGCCAGATGCGAAAGGTCTTCATTGGTGATATGAACACAAGCTCTCCAGCTGCCACATCTGTTTGTTCAGCATCCAGCAGAAGCCTCATCTCGCTCAGAGAACTGCATATCAGATAATCAAAGCTGGTTTTTTCTAAGACAGACTCAAGCAGTATAACTTCCAGAGAATAATCGTCGTCGGTTAAGACTAATCCTCCTTGGGACATTTGCAAAAAAGCAGCAGGATTTACCTGCTGCTACAGTTTTAGAAGATCTTAGGAATATAGACCTTTACCATGCTGCGCCAGCTTGGCCAATCGTGCGGTATATCATAACCCCAGAGATCTAGATGATGAGGGATACCCTTAGAATTAAGTAAATCCGACAGCCTGCGCGAGTGCTCTGGCGCCTCATATGCGCCCTGTCCGGTTACTATATAGATCCTGACCTCTTTACGCAGCCTGTCGAGATAGTATGGATCTTGTAAGTTGGGCAGGTAGTCAGCAGGATTATTAAAATAGCAATTCTCGTCGTAGTAACCGTCAAAGTAGCTTCTAAGGTTGTAAAACCCGCTCATTGCAAGCAGCACGTCAAATTGATCTGGGTGCTTAAAGACAGTATTTGCAGCATGAAACGCACCAAAGCTTGCTCCTGACGCACCTATGCGAATCCCAGGGGTTCTACAGTGGTGTTGAATAAACGGCACAACCTCCTGCGAGACGTACCGATCATAGCAAGCATGTCTGCGAGCCTTTTCTGCTACCGGAATACGATCGTTAAACCAACTGTCTCTGTTGATGCTGTTAATGCTGAAGACCTTGACTCTTCCGCTGTTGATATATTCAGACATAGCATCTATGAGATAAAACCTTTCATACTCTTCAAAGTCTGCTGCTGCTGTAGGAAATAGTAGGAGAGGATGGCCGAAAGTTCCATAGACAGAGATCGGCATCTGCTTGCCAAGATTTGGACTATACCACCAATGCACTTCCTTGTAGACGTTTGCCACTTTTGGGACCTCCTTTGGCTAGTCTTGATGTCGTTGCTTATATGCCGATCTAAGTTCTTAGTCAACAGAGATTTTATCCGGCAAGCACTTCAGACTGTACGCCGATCGGCACAGGCAGCTCTATGATAAACCGCGTGCCGCGAGGAAGGTTGTCTTCCATTCTTATTCTGGCACTATGATCCGAGACGATGTGAGATACTATCGCAAGCCCCAAGCCAGTACCCCGCTTTCTAGTAGAAAAGTATGGTTGAAAAAGACGCTCCCGATCTTGAAGCGGAATGCCGTGACCAGTATCAGCCACTTCGAGAATAACAGTTTCGGAGTCTTTCTTGTACCGCGTAACTACAGAAATAGCCCTTTCGCCCTGAACACCCTCAGTAGCTTCCACGGCATTATCTATGAGGTTTACCAAAGCACGCTTTATCTGCTCGCGGTCGAGGTTCAACTGAGGCAGTTCTTCTTGCAGCTCCAAACGAAGCTCGATACCTTCCAAGCGTTCGTCATAGAGCTTAACCGTTTCGAGAACCACCTCATTGAGTGACTGTATCTGCAGTTGAGCTTGCGGCAATCTAGCGAAACTCGAAAATTCATCTACCATCCTTTTTAGCGTCGTCACCTCTTGCTTAATCATCTGCGTACACTCTTCTACCATCTGCAGATATCTGTCATCTAGTCTATGGCTAATCTTTCTAGTATGCTTTGCTATACGCTCTGCTGATAGCTGTATAGGAGTAAGCGGATTCTTTATTTCATGCGCCATACGTCTTGCTACTTCGCTCCAGACAGCGCTACGTTGAGCCTCAATAAGCTCCGATACATCCTCTATCATCAGCACTGATCCGAGATACTTGCCATCTATATCCCTAAGAGTAGTAATAGTAACGGCAGCATGCACCTGTCTTTCTAGCTGTAGGTCGATCTCACGGCTGACATGACCAAGCCGTCTTGCTCTGCGCACTAGCCTCAGTATCTCGCTTTGATTCTGTTGAGGAAACAACTGCTCTACCGGCATACCCACACTCGGAGGAGTTACCCATCCAAGAATCTGCAGTGCGGAACGGTTGTAGGTAGTGATAGAGTGGCTACTATCTAGCGAGATAATACCCGTAGACAAGCTTTCAAGTATAGTCTCGATGTAGCGTTTTCTCTCCTCTAAGGCACGATTAGTAGCAAGTTGATGACTGGCTGCTAGCTCCAGAGTACGCTTGTTTTCGCTTAGCTGTGCTGCCATCTGATTGAAAGAATCTATCAGTGTAGCCAACTCATCATCTTCTGCTTGGCACCTTACTCGCGCATCATAATCGCCTAAGGTAACAGCTCTGGTAGCCTCGGCAAGTGCTTGTATTGGCACGGTTATGCTTCTTGCAACATGTAGCGCCGTCCAAGTGGCAGCAAAGATAAGCAGCAACGTCATAGCAGCAAGCAGATAAAGATTGGTCACCTTGACACGCCGAGCATTGCTTACTAAAGCATCTCTATCACGGGCACTTTTGTCTATCTCACGGAAACTGTCAGCCAGATTCTTAGGCAGCTCTCTTGCGGCATAAAACGCACCGATCGGTCGGCTGGCTTCCAATATAGGCACGCCTACAAAAAGAATAGTCCTATTGCCTTTGGCAATACTCGTCTTATAGCTTCTCCCTTTAGCAGTTTCTGCCGCGGCCTCAGCATTGCCAAGCTCAAGGTCATTTGACAACAAAAGCTGTTCTCTGTCGCCTATGACCACCTGCAAAAACACCAGTTTCTGATTCAGATACTCCCTCTTAAGCAGCTTGACATCTTCATTACTTAGTCCCTTCTTGCCCCTACTATCGGAACGCCCCCTGAGACCCGTTGCCCTCATCAGAGTACGCGTCGTCTGTATCAGGTCGCTCATCTCTCTATCAATAAAAGCACGCTTGATGAGGTCAGCACTTTCCAAAAACCGGCTCGTAGGCGAACTAAACCAAAGATCCAAGCTGCTGTTGAGCAACCCATAGGCAAAGAAAAAAAGCAGCGCCCCAGGTAAAAGCGAGATACCTATCGAGAATACTACCATCTTCGTTTTGAACTTCGACCCTAGGCGCTCTTCAAATCGCTCTTGTCGTAGTTTTAAGAGATTACGAGCTAGAATAGTCAGCAAAACCAGCGTAACTATGAAGTTTACCGAGGTAAGAGCATAAAGCAGCAATGTATCACTAGGTATAGTATTGCTGCCAGGCTCAGGTCGGGGCAGCAAATGTTGGAGATAACCCGACGAGATAAGAACAAAGACAGACGTAGCTAGAGCTAAAGTTACTATTCTGTATACTCTAGCGTTGCTACGCCTCTTCTTTACAAGCACTGCCGTCACCTCACAAAAAGCCCAGACAGACAACAGTTTGTATCTTAACGATACTTCCAGTCAAGCAGCTGTTCTGCTGCTTGCCGAGCTCACACAAAGATCCTGCTGCAACCTCTTCCCCGCTCGCTTGATTAATTGCTCTGCTGAGTGGCGTTTTATCCCTAATAGTCTAGCAACCCGTTCTGTGTCAGGTTCTTGTAAATAAAGTCTGAGAGCTTTCATCTGCCTGTCAGATCCAGTCTGCTCGCTTATCTCTCTTATCAGTATCCTACTCATCACTTGGGGCTCTGGATCGTACCAATCATCTGCTCTGCTAGCTTCATAAAAGTCTGTTGGTGTTCTGCGTTTATACGCTCTAGTTTTCCTAAGATAGCCAGCAACAGCATTAAAACATATTCGCCATATAAACGCCGGAAAAGATGCCCGATTCGCCGCCTTAAACTGCCTAAGACTCTGCATCCCACCCTTAAACAGCTTGAGGTAAACCTCTTGCGTCAAATCGTCCTGTAGCTCGACAAGCATATCCTCCGATTGGCGATACCGCAGCCAAGCTTTCTTTATGTAATACCGTATAAGCTTGTCAAACCTACGGGTAAATTCCTCCCAAGCTAGGGTCGAAAAAGATGCTCCACAGACACGTACTAAATCTTCATCGCTCATCTGCGAATAAAAGCACATAAATATTCCTCCATCCAAACTAGCAGCCTTTTCCGGAAAGCAAAGGCTATGCCTGCAGAAAAACTGAGCTTGGGTTGCTAAGATATTGCTTTAGCAAGGAATAGCAGTGCTATCGCAGTGCCAAAAACGGCAGGATTTGCATAAAACATGCGCCGAAAATGGCAGTACCTGCTGACTTTCGATCAGCATTGGCAGCTTTTCGTGCAGCTTAAAACTGTGCTATAAGACAAAGGGTAGAATATTTTACCTAGAAAAATAAAATTGGAGGTTCCTTGCAAATCATGGATTCAAACCAGATTCGAGAGCGACTGCTTCGCGACGAATCTATAAGAGAAAAGATACACCGTCGTGCCTACGAGATATATATCCAGCGCGGGGGCACTGAGGGACGTGCACACGAAGATTGGTTTCAAGCTGAAAACGAGATAGTTGCTCCCCTAGTAGAAGCCGAAATGCAACGCCTTGCCGAAACGATGCAGACCGCACTCGATTCAAAATCAACTGAAACTACAACAGAAGCACCTAAGAAGACTAGCCGTAGGAAAAGCGCAAAGAAGTCCGAAGAAAATAAGTTAGCAGAAGAACCAACAGAAGCTCCCCGCTCTAAGTCTAAAAAGTCAACTACCGCTAAGCCAGCTCGCAGGACTAAGAAGACTGTCGAAGAGACGCTATAAGCAGGCCTAACATTAGGGTAGCCACAACCGAGGCTACCCACTTCCTCTTCCTACAGCAAAATAACCTTCCTTATGAATAGCCGTCAGACCCGGCCGAGTAAGCAACACCTTGATAGTACGAAACTTGCCATCGATCCTGTCAGAACTGGGTATGTAAGTAATTAGGTACTGGGTCTTCAACTCCTCGGCTATCTGTAGGTAGGCTTGCTCCAGCTGCGTAGGATCCACAGGGGCAAACAATCCACCACCAGTTCTGTTAGCCATTTCTTCTAAGCTACGCTCAGCAGCAAGTAGTTGAGCCGCTATAGCCTCGGCCGACATTCTCGTACCAGCCAGAGTTCCAGCAGTGCCACCATAATTGCGGCGAACATCGCTTGCTAAGGCGCTAGCTTCGCTTATCACATAGATACTTGCTCCGGCACGTATAGCTGCCCAATAGGCCTGTTGCTGCGTCACTTTACTCGTAGTGTCTAGACAATCAGTAAGTACGACTATCGCTTTACGACCCTCGACATTAGAAAGTAGTTCCTCAGAAGCCAAATACAACGCATCCCAGAGATTGGTCGTTTCGCCAGGCCTGTAGCGCCAGTTCACTGCATGCCGCAAATCAGCACGGTTAGACGTCCAGTCTTGTATCAGCTCCACTTTTTCAGCAAACTGCACGATAGCCACTTTATCCTGCGCACGCATTTGCTCTATGAACTTTATGGCTGCCATGCGCACTTGCCGCATTTTGCCAAACATGCTGCTAGACGCATCTAGTAGCAGAACAACGTTGATCGGTACCTCACGTACGTTAAAGCTAGTTATCTGTTGCCTTTGTCCATCTTCTATTACTATGAAATCCTGCTGAGAAAGACCGGTTGCTGGCCTACCGTACTGATTTTTTACCGTCACACCGAGCAAAACTTCGCTCGTCTTCACTTTGACTACAGTAGTATCCTCTTCACCAGCGGCCTCAAAATCAACTCGACGCCCACTCTGACCATATGCCGCAATTGACAGAAATAACACTATGCCAAGCCCTTTTCTCCACATAGTAAGGATAATATAATATCTGTCAGGGCAATCCTAAAAGTCACCTCGATACATCTAAACCCATGCTTTGGTAGGGTAATATATAGTTTAAAACTCCAAAAAGTACTTTATTATCAGTGAACTTAGATGATAAAATTAAAGTCATACTTGAAGTATTTGTCTTCACAGGGAGTAAGTAATATGAAACTGCTAGCGCTCGTCTTTTCTGCCATGTTCCTACTGGCTTCTTTCCCTGACATAGCTGAAGCGCGTTCGTCAAAAAGAAGCGGAAGAGTCTCAGTCAAAAGAAAAGCCTATCTCAAGGCAGGTAAAAAGCGAGTGCGAGCTAAGGTCAAACGAATCTCGCGACGAGAAGTAAGATATCTACTGCGACTTAGAGCCCTCGATAACTCGCTACTTAGGATCTCAGAAGAAGAGATAATGAAAGACGATCTCTCTGGCGAAGATAGAGAAATGCGTAGAGCTGCTCTGAAAGCACTTGGGGGACATCCTGGAACTGTAGTACTAATGAATCCCAACAATGGTCGTGTCTACAGCATAGTCAACCAGGCATGGGCAGTAGGTAAACCTTTCAAGCCCTGCTCCACGATTAAGTTGCTGACTTCAGTAGCCGCCCTAGGCGAAGGGTTAGTAGATCCTGATAAGCCAATGGATCTAGGATACGGCCTACGGATGAATATGATAGAAGCCCTTGCTCGCTCGAATAATGAGTACTTTCAAGTACTTGGTGACCAGCTCGGCTATGAAATCCTGCTCGAGTATGCCCGCGAGTGGGGCTTAGGCCAATTGACGGGAATCAATCTAGCCGGCGAAGTACCTGGCTACTTACCCACTGAAAACAACTTCTCTCCTCGCGTGTGTAGTCATGGAGATGGTATAGGCATCACTGCAATACAACTCGCCGTGATGACTGCTGCAATTGCCAACGGTGGCAAGATCTACCAACCACAAATAGTAAGAAGCGAGCGCGAGGAAGCAGAATTCCAGCCTCGGCTTTTGCGCACGGTGCGTATGGACGAAAAAGCACGGCAAAAGCTAATAGAAGGGATGCTAGGAGCAGTCACATTTGGTTCTGCCCGGCGATGTGGCGCAGCACATCTAGGAGTCGCAGGTAAGACAGGAAGTTGTACTGGTCAGGAATCAAAACTCGGGCTTTTTGCCTCTTTCTTTAGCCCTGAAAAACCCGACCTAGTAGCTGTAGTCATAACCACAGGATCTTCAGAACGTGGTTCACAGACGTCAGTGTTTGCAGGACAAATATACAACGAGATTGCCGCTTATTTTGGCGATCGCCCAAAGCTATCCCTAACAGCTAGAAAACTTGACGAGCTCGACCTACGCAGCGAAGAAGAAGACGAAGAGGAGGAAGACGAAGAAGATATTCAAGAACGCTAGAGTCGCCTAGCCAATGTAATTACGGAAACATCCTTTGCACCGCTATCAAGCAGTGCTTGTGCACAAGCTGTAGCGGTGCTCCCTGTAGTATACAGATCGTCGATAAGAAGCACGCTGCGGTTGGCAATCCGGCGAGGTTTGCAGATTCTAAAAGCCCCTTTCAATTCCCTAATACGGTCAGTTCGAGTAGCCCAAGCGCGGTTTTTCACAGTTTTTCTAACTCTTATCAAAGAGATCGAGTCTACTTCTATTCCCGTCATCTGCGACAGGGCTTTTGCTATAACTTCTGCTTGATTATAGCCACGTTCCTTAAGTCTATCAGGATGAAGCGGTACAGGCACTATGACGTCACAAGAAAGCGAAGCTTCTAAATAAGTATCGAAAAGCAGCTGTTTAGCCTTTTTCGGTAAATGAGGCAAAGTTTTGAGTTCCAAAACTACGTTACGTATGGCACCTTCATACACACCACAATAGACTGCCTTCCGGAAAGCCAAATCCTTACATAAATCGCATTCAGCGATTTCAACAGGATAAGGCTTAGTGCATCGTCTGCAGCAGGCTCTCCTGAAGTCAGGCCGACGCACCTTTTGCCAACAGGACTCGCACACACTTCCTTCCGCCAGTCCACCTACAGCACAGCCACAGCAAGCGCAGCTAACCGGCAAGACTACGCTTAGCAAGCCCTTCGCACATTTATCTAAAAGCAACCACACTACTGTTCCTCTTCGTCAAGTAATCCGCGCTCTTGTAGATCCTGACAAGTAATGCAATGTCGCGCCCAAGGTACAGCTTCTAGCCTCTTAGGCTGAATCTCCCTGTTACAATACACGCATAAACCGTAAGTACCATCTTCGATGCGTTCTAGCGCCTCAGCTATGAGGTTCAGAATAAACCGATCGTTGGTGCTCTGACTGAAAAGCAGTTCCTTGGTATACGCGTTGGAAGCTTTATCCGCAGGATCTTGAGTAAGCTCTGTATCTGCTTCACGGCCATAGTTTTCTGTCCTTTCCACCATACCAGTCAGGACAGTACGCCTTTCTAGTAACTTAGCTTTGTAGTATTCTAGCTTCGCTTTTTCCATCCTTGATTTCCCCCTTGACCATCACTTTTGATATGGATGGCCGTGAATGATCGTACACGCTCTATAGAGTTGCTCTAAAAGCAACACCCGTACCATTTCATGAGTAAACGTCAGTTTTGACAATGACCATAGCCTGTTTGCTCTAGCTTTGACTTGCTTACCAAGTCCTTCAGCACCACCTACGACGAAAGCCAACCCTTTGATCGACTGTAACTGCCACTTCTCTAGTGCCGAAGCCAGCTCGCGCGAAGTCCACTGCTCGCCTAGCTCATCCAAAACTATGGTATAGATATCTCTTTCGAGCGCCGAAAGTATAGTCTGATCTTCGTTTCTAGCATCTTTTAGCTCTCGCAGCTCATACCTTGCATAACGACCAAGGCGGCGCAAGTACTCTTCTACAAGCGCTTCCAAATGAGGATTTCTTGTTTTACCTATCCAAACAAAGTAGAATTTCATTCCTTTTCTGGCTAGTTAACTTTTATCGAGTACTTCTTCATCTTCTCGTACAGGTTTTTCCTACTGATACCAAGTATCTTTGCTGCTTTTGTCTTATGCCCTCGAGTCTCAAGCAGCACCTCTCTTATGTACAGCGCCTCCACTTCAGCAAGGGTCATCTTGCGTCCATCAACAAATCGCCGTATAGAAACCATGTAGTCAGGCAGATGTTCTACTTGTATAGTCTCGCTTGCAGCTAAGATCACAGCACGTTCAAGAATATTTTGAAGCTCCCGTACGTTGCCGGGATACTCATATTCCAACAACAGCCTTTTGGCTTCGTCGCTTATCGTCTTGACGCTTTTACGATGCAACCTAGCTGCTCTCTTCAGGCAGAGGTCTAAAAGTACCTCTAAGTCGGGTCGACGTTCTCTAAGGGGGGGCAACTCTAAAGACACTATGTTCAGACGGTGAAAAAGATCTACTCTGAGCAGTCCGGCATTTACGGCCTCAATCAGTTTGATACTTGATAGCACTATCAAGCGCACATCAAGTGGAGTCTTTGTCACGGCACCGAGGCGCATAAACTCTCGGTCTTCTATTATCCTTAGCAGTTTAGCCTGGCTTTGAGGGCTTAGATGAATCAACTCATCAAGTACTAGCGTACCACCAGTTGCAGCCTCTAATCTGCCAGGCTTGCTACTAAACGCACCGGAAAAAGCTCCTTTCTCATAGCCAAAAAGTTCACTTTCCAGCAGCTCACTTGGAAACGTCGAAAAATCGATCTTTACTAGAGCGGCCCCACTTCTACGACTCTTTTCATGCGCAAGTCGAGCAAAAAGATCCTTACCCGTACCTGACTCGCCATATATAACCAGCGTAGCATCGGTTCTTGCCACCCTGTCGAGCAGCCCAAGGAGATAGCGCATCTTAGGACAGACAGCCACTACCTCAACAGCATCCATCAACCCTTTATCTCTATCCGCGGCGCATCCCGCCAAAGTCTCTCTAACTCGTAAAACTTCCTTGCTTCCTCGTCAAAGATATGAACTATAAAGTCACCATAGTCCATAAGTATCCATCGAGCAGCTTCAAAACCCTCTATATGTAAAGGCCTAACACCCCGCTGCGAAAGTTTTTCCTCTATCTGCTCGCATATTGCCTGCACTTGTCTGTTGCTACGACCATTGCAAATGACAAAATAATCAGTAAATTGAGCTACCTCTCTGAGGTCCAGAATCACTATGTCAACAGCCTTCTTATCTCCAGCACATGCTACTACAGTTTCAAGCCTCGCATCACTTATACCCTCTATCAGCGTCGTATTCTCAGTCATCAGACCTCTCCGACCGTTCTCAGCTTTCTATCAACTGCCTGTAAGAGTAACTTTACTCCTTCTCCCGTGACTGCAGAAATAGCACAAAAGTCCAACCTCTGAGCTTTACAGTAGCTTTGTAACCTCTCCAGCCTAAATGGCTCATCCAGCGCATCTATTTTGTTTGCTACTACTATCTCCGGCTTACGAGCTAGCTGCTCATCATACAGCCTAAGCTCACTCCTTATAACCTCATAGTCAGTAACAGGGTCACGGCCGGACATTGAAGAGACATCTACCAGATGAATAAGCAATTTAGTGCGCTCCACATGACGCAAAAACCGTAGTCCTAACCCTGCACCCTTATGAGCGCCTTCTATCAAGCCCGGTATGTCTGCCACAACAAACTGACGAAAGTCTCCAAGATCTACTACGCCGAGGTTGGGTTCAAGAGTAGTAAACGGGTAGTCAGCTATCTTGGCTTTAGCCGCTGAAATCCGGCAAATAAGCGTAGACTTGCCAGCATTCGGATAGCCTATTATTCCAACATCGGCAAGCAGTTTTAGCTCGAGTTGGAGCTCGCGCTGTTCACCTGGCTCGCCTGGCTCAGCCCGCCTCGGAGCCCGATTAACCGAAGAAGCAAATCTAGCATTTCCTCGTCCACCTCTACCACCCTTAGCAACAATAACACGCTGGCGATCTCGCACTAGATCAGCTATGACTTCACCGGTATGGCTATCTATTACCACAGTTCCAAGAGGCACCTTTACAATTACATCTTCACCTGCTTGTCCACTACGGTTACCTCCTTCGCCGTGTCCACCACGACCAGCACGGTATTCGGGATTATACCGAAACGAAAGCAGCGTGCTCATCTGTGAATCAGCCTCTAGATATACGTCTCCGCCTCGCCCACCGTCACCTCCTGAAGGCCCTCCCCGCGGGACAAACTTCTCACGCCGAAATGCCACGCATCCCCGTCCGCCGTCTCCTGCTTTTACTATGATCTTAGCCCTATCGACGAACAACCCTAACTTTGCGCAGCAGGATAGACACTTACAAACTTGCCCATCCTTCCTTTGTCTTCAAACTTGACTACCCCATCTATCAAGGCAAAAAGCGTGTCGTCATTCCCTCGGCCTACGTTCTTACCTGGCTTGTATTTCGTACCTCTCTGACGTACCAGTATAGAACCGCTGCTTACTAGTTGCCCGCCAAAACGCTTTATGCCCAACCTCTTGGAGTGAGAGTCTCTACCATTACGAGAACTGCCTACACCTTTCTTGTGCGCCATATCCCCCTCTCATCATATCGATTCGATCTTTATAGCAGTAAAGCCTTGACGATGTCCTCGCTTGCGTTTGTACTGCTTGCGACGCTTGAATTTGAAGACTATTATCTTTTCTCCCCGCCCGTGCTCCACCACTTTAGCCTTGACTTTATCAGCAAGCACCGGCGCCCCAACTTGTAACTGCTCAGCCTCACCCTTAGCCAACGTCTCTAGCTCAATCGTAGCACCAACTTCAGCATCTATGCTCGGTACGCGCAAAGTCTGTCCTTCAGTCACACGATATTGTTTCCCACCTGTCCTAATTACTGCGTACAAAACCATTACCTCCGGCTCTAAGATTACTCCACGAGATTAAGTAAGAAAGTTTCAAATTATAGAAAACAACCTTCATTCTCGTCAACATCAAACACTACACAACCGCTTTAGGAACATATCAACACAAAGTCTGCTAAAATACTAGCCCATGAAAGCAAGAGTTATGGCCGTAGGTGACATTATCATTCACCAAGACCAAATCAATGCTGCCTATGACGAAGTATCTCATAGCTATTCGTTCAGCTCGTGTTTTGAAGAAGTAAGAGAGCTGTTCTCACAAGCTGATCTCGTAATCGGTAATTTGGAAACTACCTTCGCAGGCAAGGAAAAAGGCTATACCGGCTACCCGCGCTTTAACGCTCCAGAAATACTTGCCAAAGAACTAAAACTTGTAGGATTCGATGTGCTTACTACAGCTAACAACCATGCTGCAGACTACGGCGAAGCAGGTATCTTCTCTACCCTCGACCGGCTCGACGAAGCAGGTCTTCTCCATACCGGCACAGCAAGATCACAGAAAGAACGCAACACACCCCTCATCGTGACTCGTAACAAAATCCGTATCGCTATTACCGCCTATACCTACGGCACAAACGATATCCCCGTGGCTGAAGAATACATGGTTAACCTCATAGATTATGAAAAAGTAGCCCTAGATGTAGCTGCCTGTAGAGCTGCCGGTGCAGATGTCATCCTCAGCATGCTTCACATAGGTACAGAATATTCAACTTGCCCTGACGAAACACAGAAAGCCGCAGTAGAGAAATTTCAATCCCTTGGTATAGACATAGTTCTTGGCAGTCACCCTCACATAGTCCAACAACCAATCCTTTCGCCTGACGCCAGCCGCTACGCGATCTTCTCTATGGGTAACTTTATCTCCAACCAACGCGGAGATGGCAAAGATATAGGCGTAATAGTAGACCTCACTCTAGATGTTTCCCCAGATAAGCAGCTCCATATAACTCCAAATTACCACCTCACATACGTGCACAAGTGGACTGAAAACGGACGGTTGAGATATCTTATACGTCTTCTAAAAGAGGAGTGTGAGTTACTGAGAAACTCTGAATACCTCAGACTTAACCATACCCAAATACTTACAAGACTAAGAAAGGGTTAAAGTGCAACCAGAACTACTTTTCTTTAGTCCAACAGGGGCAGATTCGCTACTGCTATCGCTATTTATCATCTTCGCAGCTGCAAAGCTAAGCGCCGAGTTCTTTGAAAGGATACGGCAGCCACCCGTCGTAGGCGAAATACTTGCAGGTATAATAATCGGTCCTTCTGTATTCAAACTGATCCACCACACAGAACTAACACACGCTCTGTCGGAAATGGGCGTAATGCTGCTGCTATTCACTGTCGGCCTAGAGGTAAATTCCCGCGCCCTATTCAGAGTAGGCACTATCTCACTGCTTGTAGCAGTCTGTGGGGTAGTACTACCGTTTATAGCAGGCTATTTTTTCATGCACTATACCGGCGGCAACACAGCCGAAGCCATCTTCTTAGGCGCTGCACTAGTAGCTACTAGCGTAGGCATTACAGCGCGAGTGCTTTCAGGAATGAGGATGCTGTCGGCTAAATCCAGCCAAATCATACTTGGGGCAGCAGTAATAGACGACATACTAGGGTTACTAGTGTTAAGCATCGTAACAAGTATAGCCAAAGGGCAAATCAAATACGGCGAGATACTAACCACAGCAGCCGTGTCAATAGGCTTTACACTGTTTGTCGCTCTTGTAGGTACGAAAATAGTAAAACGCGCAAGTCCTTCGCTAGAGCGATTGAGAATTGGTCATGCCTATTTCGTAGGCGGGCTAATACTCTGCCTAGGCTTCTCAGTGCTAGCAACCTACATAGGTATGGCAGCTATAGTAGGTGCCTTCTTGGCCGGTATGGCTCTTGCCGAGATAAGCGAGCACACAACCATGCACAACCAGACTTCTGCAGTAATGGAATTCCTCGTGCCTTTCTTCTTCGTAGGCATAGGGCTGCAAGTAGACCTGTCTGTATTTACTGATAAGCAAATGGTAATTATGTCGCTAATCCTTACTACAATAGCAATAGCTACCAAACTATTAGGATGTGGAGCAGCAGCGCTACCTCTTGGTCTGCGGGCAGCCCTGCAAATAGGAGTCGGCATGATGCCACGCGGCGAGGTCGGTATAATAGTCGCTCAGCTAGGCCTTGGCATGGGAGTACTTAGCAAGGCTAGCTATGCTATGGTAGTCTTTATGGCTGTGGCTACTACGCTCATAGCACCGCCGCTACTGAAGCTACTCTACGATGAACGCGATAAAGCAGCCTCAACAAGTCCTGAATCCGAAATAGTAGAACCAGAGCAACCTTTGTCGTCTATGTAATCGCTATTCGGAGGCTGAGGTTCACTGCGTACCAGATAAAGTTTAGTACCAAAGATTCGCTCAAAGTACTTGATCATTCTACCGGCATACCACATCTCTAGCTCGCAGTCTTGTTGCGAATAGATTTCTATCTCCCAGCCCCTGCCTAATTTCTTCGGTACTACTTTGTCTACGATCGCTCTATGCGAGCGATCTAGCCCATCAGCCAGCCGCAGCAACGCCGAAAGCTTAAGTACCCGCTGACGGTCCTTCTTAGGCAGTGCAGCATACTCAGGATGTTTAGTTTTGCTAGGTCGTGCGCCTCTATGAAAACGAACCAAGGCGGCAACCAGAGCTGCTTCCGAAGAACTAAAGCCCGGAAGCTCAGCATTCTGTATCATATAGTAACCATGGCGGTGATGTCCGGTATGCGAAATATGATAGCCAATGTCATGTAGTATCGCTGCATACTGCAACAGCACTCGGTCTTCATCCGATAGGCAGTGCAAAGTTTTCATCCCATCAAAAAGCTGCCCAGCTAACTTCGCTACCTGATGAGCGTGTACAGGCTGATACTCATATCGCCGAGCAAGCGCAAGTATGCTTTTATCGCGTACGTCAAGCACTTTTTCATCAGTTACTAGCCCCAGATCCGCATGAGGCAAATCTGCATGCTTGGCTATGTAATCAAGCAAGATACCTTCCCTAAGAGCCCAATCACAAGTAGTTATCGCCCTTGCGCCAACCGAGCGAAGTATGGCCTCGAGTATCTGTCCACCCGGAACAATTATGTCTGCGCGATCAGGATCGAGCCCAGGAACAGCCCGCCTTTCACGCTCAGTCATCTTTGCTAATCGCTCGTTTATCTGCTCTATTTGTTCCAAGCTAGCAGTAGCGCTAAAATTAGCGAAAGCCTGCTCGCTTCTTTGCGACTGTAACCTAGTGGCTAGAGCTACAAGATTCAATATAGTTCCAGAAGTACCTATGACTATATCGTAGCCTAGTTCGATTATTTCTTGTGCCGTACGCGCTAGGTCAGCACGTAGGTTTGCACGCATCCTCGCCAGCTCCTTCTTCTTGACAGGATCGCTCAGGCGTTCTTGTTCGGCAAGCCTCACAGCACCCAGCCGCATCGACCGTAGCAGCAGAGGCTGTCGGCCATCGGTAACAATAAACTCTGTTGAACCTCCCCCAATATCTATTATCAACGCCTTACGTCGCTCAAGGTGCATAGCCTCTGCCACAGCAAGCGAGATTAGCCTAGCTTCTTCCACCCCAGACAGGATCTCTACATTTACACCCGTCAATGCCCTGACTCGCTCCACAAAATAGTTTCTATTACTTGCTTCGCGTACTGCGCTTGTAGCAGTTGCAAGTATCTGCTCAGCTCCTCTAGCTCTAGAAAAACTCACGTAACGCGCTATCACCTCCAGCGCGCTCTCTATCCTCGAACGAGATAGATGATGAGTTGACATAGCCCCAGCTGCAAGACGCACCATTTCCTTCTCACGAGCGAGAATGTTAAACCTGCCCCCGCTCTCTACTTCTACAAGTACTAGGTGTATAGAATTCGAACCTATGTCTATTGCTGCTAGCCGCATCAAACACAATCTCCGAAAAATAGTCGACAGATGAAGCTAACTACCCTTAATCTCTTAGAGTACTGTTGAGACACACCCGAGTACAACATAAACGGGTTCGTTGACGATATCTTAGCGGAGACTATCATGAACCTTGATCCCAGCATTACGGATATTCTTACAAAACTCATTGAAGAACTACCAGACTATGTGGCTGTCTATGACAGTTATGGAAAAGGCGTCTACTTTAATGCCGCTGCTAGGAACTTGTTCCAAGTTGAAAACTCTAATCTTTTGCCTAAAATAGGCGACTTTATGCCTGATTGGGCAAGAAAGATAATTCTTGGCAAAGGCCTCGCTGCAGCTCTCGAACATGGGAGTTGGGCAAGCATCAGCGCTATTTTAGATCCTGCCCAGCAAGAACAGATAGTTTATCAGTTACTAATGACTTACAGATTACAAGGAAAGCTTTACTTATGCAGCATTTGTCGGCCAATACAGACTCTAAAGACAGAACAAGCGCTCGTGCTGCTTGAAAAGGTGTTTGATACTATGCAAGAAGGTTTGATGATTACTGACTCGCGCAGCGTTATAAAGCTAGTCAATCCGGCCTTTACGGCAGTCACAGGTTATGAGCCGGAAGAAGTAGTCGGTAAGACCCCGCAAATACTCAAATCAGGCAGACATGACCAAGAATTTTACAAGCAAATGTGGTCACAACTGATATCCACAGGCCACTGGTCAGGTGAAGTTTGGAACAGACGCAAAAGCGGCGAGATCTATCCCGAATGGCTTAGCATAAGCGCTATACGCGAAGGCGATACGGTTACGCACTACGTCGCCATCTTCTCCGACATCACTGCGCTTAAACTTTCAGAGTCAAAACTACAATATCTTGCCAATCATGACGCGCTTACTGGACTACCCAATAGAACCCTCTTCTACGATAGATTTAAAATGGCTATAGCAAGAGCAGAAAAGGAAAAGACCAAAATAGCCGTTCTTTTCCTAGACTTAGACAAGTTTAAACCCGTAAACGACGTCCATGGCCACCATTTAGGTGATCTGCTATTACAAGCTACAGCCGAACGGCTACAAAGCTGTGTTAGAGAGGAAGACACAGTAGCTAGAATAGGAGGAGATGAGTTTCTCGTTCTAATTACTAGTCTCAAAAAGCCTCAGGATGCCGCTAAAGCTGCAGAAAAAATAATACAAGTTATCACACAGCCCTTTCTCATAGAAGGTCTGCTTTTCCAGATAGGTATCAGCATAGGCATAAGCATCTATCCGAGTGACGGGTTAACAGCCAATGAACTTATAGACAAAGCTGACGCTGCAATGTACATAGCAAAAGCCGGCGGAGGCAATGAGTATAGATTCAGCTCGAGTTAACTAACCTACACTATTTCGGTTTACTTACCAACTCGTAAATTTTTGCCTCTACAAACAGCTCATAAAGATCACCATCTATATGTCCATCCTTCACTGATTGTTGAAGTATGTCCAGTGCCTTTGGTACAGGTACAGCGCGCTTATATGGACGGTCAGAAGCTGTTAGCGCATCGAAGATATCCGATATGGTCATCATGCGAGATTGTATAGGTATTTCATTTCCTCTGAGACGATAAGGGTAGCCGCTACCGTCGAGCTTCTCGTGATGGTAACCAGCTATTAACGGAATATTCTTCCACTCTTCAGTCCAGGGTATTTGAGACAAAAACACAAAAGTGTGATACGCATGCTGTTCTATTTCCCTGCGCTCTTCCTCATTAAGCGAGCCTTTAGGTATAGACAAAGTCTTGATTTCAGATCTAGAAAGCAGCGGTACAGATCGACCCTCAAGATCGAAGAACTCCACAAGACCTATCTCGTTTAGCTGATCGAACGAGCCTTCAGGCAACACCGTAGGCTCGTTACTGCGTATCACCAAATCCCACATGCGGGACACTCTCTGCAATTCGGCTTCAAGCTCTGAGTCCATCTCGGATAGTTTACGCAGATAGTCTTCTAGCCCTTTTTCCATCAAATATTTCAGTTTACGTTGTGATGCCTTGAGTTGAAGCGAGAGTTTATAAAAATCGAACTTCCATTTAATGACCTCAAACTGTAGCGGATAGAGTTTCTTCGCCTTGACCAGCACTTCTTCACGAACACCCACTTTGCCAAAATCATGCAGCAGGGAAGCATACTTTATCTCAGTGATCTGATCAGGCGTAAACTTGACAGAAGCAAATTTGCCAACTTCAACGCGATCCACGACCTTGGCAAGCGCTACTGTCAGATCTGCTACGCGAAACGAATGTCCCGAAGTCGTAGGATCACGCTGCTCTATCGCTATTACAGAAGCATTGACAAAACCTTCAAACAACTGCTTGATGTTTTGATAAAGCAAGAAATTCTCTAATGCTACAGCGGCCTGCGATGCAAGCGAGCTTGCTATCTCGGTAAGCTCTTCCGAGTAAGGTCTAACATAAAGATCTGCAGCTTCTTTGCTATTTATGATCGCTTGCGGATCAGTCTTGTGATTGATAAGCTGAAGCACGCCCATGACGCTGTTAAAAGCGTTCAGCATCGGTACGACGAGCATCGAACGGGTTATATACCCAGTCTTCTCATCAAACGACTTGTTGAAAGCATAAGGAGCTTCAGCAGGCAAACAATAGACATCATCTATGGCAAGCGGTATCCCTACTTCAGCCACAAAACCCGCTATAGAAGCGTTCGAAATAGGAATGGTAAATTCCTGAAAACCTACCTCGATGCTGTAATTCTTGGTGTACTTAAACCTAAGCCGATCTTTACCGTCCTCCCCTTTTTCTACTAAGTAGAGGCTTGCAGCATCTGAAGAGGTCAGTTCCATAGCCTTTTCGACTATGAGATTAAGCAGTTTTTGCGGATCACGCTGGCTCGACAGAGCTATTCCTATTTTATTGAGCTCTTTCGTCACGTTAGTCTTCTTGCGCAAGCTTATCTGTGCCGTCTCGGTAGTTGCACGCATGTCAAACAGATCAAGTATGTTCTGGACACGCTTACGTAATACCGGTACCGGCGAATGTGGAGAGATTATAGTGCCTGAAGCAGACATAGCTCGTTGAGACAACCTCTTTAGTTGTTCATCATCTGCTACCAGTACCAAAAAGCATTTCGCAGTAAAGTTAAACAGCGGAGAGGAATCACCCAACCTGTCTGCTGATGCAAAGAGCAGCCCGTCTACCTCTGCTGCCTGATGCTCGTCACTTACGGCCACTAGGTTGTATGTGTCATTCAAACTACTTACCAACCGCTCTAGCCCATGCCCTGCAAGATAGTATATTGTGTTTAGCACTTTGCTGACCCCTAAAATAGATTACGAATCTATGAATGTGCGAGAACTATTCCCGATAACCCGCAACTATATTTACCTCAACCATGCTGCTGTAGCACCTTACTCTACCAGAGTAGTCGATGCTATTCGCCGCTTAGTAGATGATATCACTGTAAATGGTTCAGTCAATTGGCATAGTTGGACAGAAACTTTAAAGCGCTGTCGCAAGCTGTATGCCGAATTAGTAGGAGCAAAAGACGGGCAAATAGCATTCGTGCGCAATACTTCTGATGGGATATCAGCCATAGCTAACGGGTTTAATTGGAAGAAAGGCGATAACGTAGTCAGCTGTGATATAGAGTTTCCTGCCAATATCTACCCTTGGATGAATCTTGCTAGCAAGGGAGTAGAACTCAGACTAGCGAAGTCAAGAGACGGTCGCATAGAGGCTGAGGACGTTTTCGAGTTGATCGACGAACGCACTCGTGTCGTATCTCTTAGCTGGGTACAATACTCTTCAGGTTTCCGAGCAGATATAGCCACCATAGGCCGATTCTGTAGAGCTCGAGAAATACTGTTCGTCCTAGATGCCATACAAGGCCTAGGGGCGCTCAAACTGGATGTAGAAGCTGCTTGTATTGATGCCTTTGCAGCAGATGCTCACAAGTTCCTGATGGGCCCCGAAGGATTAGGAATACTTTACCTCTCAGACAGAGCTATGCAGAAAGTGACCCCTAGCATTGTCGGGTGGATGTCAGTCAAAGACTGGTGGCGATGCTTTGACGAGGATTTCAAATATAGAATGGAGCTACTTCCCAACGCACTTCGTTTCGAATGCGGCACACCAAATACCCTAGGCGCTTTCGGCGCAGAAGCTGCCGTCCAGTTAATCCTAGAAGTAGGGCCACAGAAGATAGAAGACTATCTGCTAGATCTATGCGCCTACTTGTCAACCAGATTACAAGAAATAGGCTTCGAAATAGTAGCTGCACCCCGCAATCGCAAAGAAGCTTCTTCAATAGTCTGCTGCAAACATAAAGTGCTTTCTGCCGAAAACTTATGTAGGCAACTTGAAAGGGAAAAGATCATAACGGCTTATAGGTGCGGCAGCCTGAGGATATCTCCTCATTTTTACAACGATCAAAGCGACATCGACCGCCTCATAGCCGCTTTAGAAAAGATCAAGCGTGCTGAAATCTAACCCAAATAACATAGTTCTAACCTTGTTCTTATAACGGTTGTCCTGCCCCAGAACTTGGTCTTATAATTTCTATATACTTCAAGCGTCGAAAAAGCTTTCAATCTCTCAGAGTTTAACATGTCTGAACCTCAAGAAGTGACCTTGCTACTTAAGGAATGGACAAAAGGTAATCGCGAAGCACTAGACAAGCTCATCCAGGTTCTCTACGGCGAGTTACGCCGTCTTGCCGAAAAAAAACTCAGAAGCGAACGTTCTGATCATACGCTTCAGCCAACAGCACTAGTAAACGAAATGTATATCCGATTTGCAAATTGGAAGGGAGTCGACTGGCAAAATAGAACCCAATTCCTAGCTGTGGCTGCCTCAGTGATGCGCAACATCTTAGTTGACTATGCCCGCAGCCACTCAGCAAAGAAGCGCGGTGCTGGTAACTTCAAAGTATCCATAGAAGAGTTACCTCACCACCCCCAAAACGAACTAGACTTTGACATACAAGCTCTAGACTCTGCACTATGTGCTCTAGAAAAACTAGACGCACGACAAGCAAAGATAGTCGAACTGAAGTACTTCGGTGGGTTGACCTATGAAGAAGTAGCCGACGTCATGAAGATATCCGTCTCAACTGTCCGCCGAGAGCTTTCTACTGCTAAGGCCTGGCTCTTTAGAGAATTAAGGAACAATCCATGAATCCAGAACAATGGCAAAAGATAAAAAGCATCCTAGAGGACATTGCGGACAAAGTCCCTAGCGAGCGTTCGGCGTTAATCGAAACGTACTGCGGCGACGATATCGCTTTGCGCAAAGAGGTCGAATCACTGCTTGAATACTACGAATGTGAAGAGGCTATCCTTTCCGAAGGCATAGCACGAGCCGCAAGAGACATAATCCATTCCCACGCAGCAGAAAGCAATAATGCAGAAAACGCTTCTACAGAAGAAGAGAACCTAGTAGGAAAACTGTTTGATAACCAGTATCGCATCGAAGCACTTCTCGGCCAAGGGGGCATAGGTGTAGTATACCGCGCCCGACACAGCCTACTTAACCATCTGATAGCAATAAAAGTACTCAGGAGACATCTCGGAAGCAATCCCGAATACAAAAAGCTGTTGATGCGCGAAGGGCGCGCTATGACACTTTTTAACCATCCTAACATCGTAGCCGTACATGACCTACGCGAAAGCAATGATGGAACGCTCTATATAGTTCTAGAATATGTCGATGGACATACGCTCAAAGAAGAACTAGCAAAACGCAAAAGATTCTCGCCTAAAGAAGCCTTTGAAACACTAAGCCCAGTAGCAAGTGCTCTAAGCGCAGCACACTCGATAGGCGTCGTACATCGAGATCTCAAGCCAAGCAACATCATAGTAGGGAAGACCATAGACGGCACACCTACGATTAAACTTTTAGATTTAGGTATCGCCAAGTTTCTGAATAAAGAAGGCCAGCGCAGAACCGGAATGCTATCTATGACTGCCACAGGACTAGCAGTAGGAACGCCGCAATATATGTCTCCTGAGCAATGGGAAAATGAAGAAATAGATGAACGTACCGACATCTATAGTCTCGGTTTGATTTTCTACGAGCTTGTTAACGGGCGTCTCCCTGAAGAGCTGACCAAATCTGAGAGGTTTCTCGCCTGGTCTGACGAATTCAAGATTACACCACTACACTTATTGCACAAAGACGTACCTATAGATTTCTCTCTAGCAATAGCAAAAGCCACGGCTAAAGACCGCAACAAACGCTATAGTAGTTGTCAAGAGATGTTAGATGCAGTCCGTACAGCGTTAAAAATAGATCCCTCAAACCCAGATTTCAGCGATAGGCCCGAAGCAGATATTGCTGCTGCAGCTGAACGCCTCTACGCTGCACTCAGCAGAGCCCAAGAACGTGGCTGCGATCGCAAGAAGATAAAACGCATAGCTAGAGATATAGCCAGTAGACTGCTCGAAATCTAAGCTTTACTTCTCACACAACAACTAAGCTGCTCAATGTTTGTCTATAAGGTTTTCGAGAGCTCGCTTAGCCGCCTTCTCTGTAAGTACTTGGGACGGTCTACAGAAGATGCTAAGTGCCTGAGTTTTAACAAGCAGAGAGGCGATCTAGCAGGCTTGCTAATACGCGAAAAGCCTGCTTCGAATGAAACCCTAACCTTGCGACAACATAGCTTCTACAGTGGCATAAGCAGCTTGCAAAGCGTCGTCAAGTTTTGCTACCTCGCGTCCACCTGCTTCAGCTAGATCCGGTCTGCCACCACCACCGCCGCCAACTATTGCTGCTAGTTGCTTGACTATCTTACCAGCATGTATCTTTTGGTTCAGGTCAGAAGACACACGAACTACGAGGGCAGCTTTGCCATCATCTTCCATACCAAGCACGACAACGCTACTACCAAGCTTATGACTGAGTTCATCTGCAAGTCGGCGCATAGCCGAACGCTCGAGCTGTTCTACGCGGCGAGCTAAGACCTTAATCCCGTTGATACTAAGTGCACTTTCAGCAGCATCCGCCAGTTGCTTTTCTGCAAGCTTCAACTTAAGAGCGCTCACTTCCGCTTCAGCCTGCTTCAGTTGCTGCTGCAGTTTCTCTATTTGAGTCTGGAGATCGCTCCAACTGACCTTGAAAGTATGTGCCAAACCGTCCAGAATCTCGCTCGCTTGCTGGTAACGCTCGATCGCCACAGGTCCGGTCACAGCTTCTATGCGGCGTACACCAGCAGAGATAGAACTATCACTTATGAGCTTAAACAGACCTATCTCACCGGTATATGCCACATGAGTACCACCACATAGCTCTTTGCTGAAGCCCGGCACGGTCACAACTCTCACACGCGAGGAGTATTTCTCGCCAAACAGCGCCACTGCTCCGCTAGATAGAGCCTGCTCGAGCTCCATCTCTTGCTTGGTCACAGTAACATTGCGCTGAATTTGTTCATTTACCAAACGCTCGATTTCCGTTATCTCCTCCTGGGTCAGCGCTGCAGTATGTGTGAAATCGAATCTCAACCTATCTGGCGCAACCAGACTACCGGCTTGCTTAACGTGATTCCCCAACACCTCTTTGAGCGCAGCGTGAAGTAGGTGTGTCGCCGTATGGTTAAGCATTATCCGCCGGCGGCGCTCGCTGTCTACTAAAGCAGCTACTTCATCACCTACATTCAAACTCCCCTGCTTCACCTTTACCTTATGAACAATCAAACCAGAAACCGGCGACACAGTGTCTACCACTGCAACTACAGTATTAGCATTCTCTAAAACTCCGCTATCACCTATCTGTCCACCCGATTCGGCATAAAAGGGAGTTTTAGAAAGCACCACTTCTCCTTGCTGTCCCTCGGATAGAACTTCTACCTCTTTGTCATTGGAAACTATCGTCAGCACCTTTGCTGCGAGAGTTTCGGTCGTCTCATAGCCTGTAAACTCGGTCTTCGGCAATCGCTCAGCAAGTTTTTGATAGATCTCGCGTGTTCGCGTAACAGCCGTATAAGCTACAGCTTGAGCATTCTGAAGCTCTGCTATAGCTTCATCAAAACACTGCTGATCGAAAGTATATCCCTGTTGCTGTAACATCACTTTCATCAGATCGGGAGGCAGTCCGTAGGTATCATAAAGCCGGGCAAGATCTTTATACTTAGGCATTTGGCCACCGCTTCTTTCCATCAGGTCATAAAACCGTGGTAGGCAAGTCTCCAAGGTATGCCGGAAGCGTCGCTCCTCACCCTCGACTACCTTTTCACAAAAGTTTCTAGAAGCAAGTAACTCCGGATAAGGTACAGCCATAAGGTGAGCCACAAAGTCAGTGACTTTATGAAAGAACAGATCCCTCATTCCCAACCGATGACTGCCGTGGTAGATAGCCCGGCGCATTATCTTACGAAGTACATAGCTACGACCATCATTACCAGGTAAGATCCCATCGGCAATAGCAAAGGCAGTAGCCCGCGCATGGTCAGCTATGACGCGCATAGACATCCCATCAGACGAACTATAATCATACCTACGGCCACAGAGTTCTGACACATACTGCACTATGGGCAATATCAAGTCCGTGTCATAATTGCTCTTTACGCCCTGCATTACAGCAGTGATACGCTCAAGCCCCATGCCAGTGTCTACTGAAGGCTTTGGAAGCGGCGTAAGTTTTCTAGTTTCATCGCGATTAAACTGCATAAAGACAAGATTCCAAATCTCTATGCAATCATCTCCATGGCCGTTCACCAGCTCCGGTCCTTGCCGGTTTAGATCTTCTCCCGTGTAGTAGTGTATCTCCGTGCAAGGCCCGCAAGGGCCTGTTTCACCCATCTGCCAGAAATTATCCTTTTCATCAAAACGCAATATTCGATCCTGTGGCGCGCCCACTTTCTTCCATAGCTCGGCTGCTTCGTCATCTTCACAATAAACTGTAAACCATAGCCGTTCGAGTGGAAGCTTAAGTTCTTTCAGCAGAAACTCCCAAGCATAAACTATAGCTTCTTCTTTGAAATAGTCTCCAAAAGAGAAATTGCCCAGCATCTCAAAAAAAGTATGGTGACGAGCAGTCTTACCTACCTCTTCGAGATCGTTATGCTTGCCTCCTGCTCGGATACACTTCTGCGAAGACGCAGCTTTCGTATAGTCTCTCTTTTCAAGCCCAAGAAAGACGTCCTTGAACTGGTTCATACCAGCATTTGCGAAAAGTAACGTTGGATCGTTTGCTGGAAGAAGCGGAGAACTTCTTACTATCGTATGACCATGTCTTGCGAAGTAATCAAGAAACGATTTTCTTATTTCATGTCCGGTAATCATCACTAGTATCGCTTCCTCAAATAAAAATGACCGCTCTTTGCGGCTAGCTTAATCCTAAAAGCCAGTGTAGCACTAGATATCTTCCTCTTGCACGCAGGCGTCGCACACAAACTCTGAGGTCAATGCGCCCTGCTTTCAACTAACCTTCTTGCTGCACAAGTAGCAGTGGGCCGTCAGTTCCCACTACAGTTACACAAGTCCCTCTTGGCAGCTCAACTGAAGAACGAGCTAAGAACGCTTCTCCGTCTATCAGTACTATGCCTTCAGGAGAGAGTTCCGTTTCAGCAATCCCTCTACTGCCAAAAACCGATATCACTCGGCAACGACGCTTACGTAGCGACAGAATAAGTAGTAACAGCAAGAACAACGCGAAAATAAGCACGGTCATCGTCTTTGCAGCATCTGGCTGAAAGCCAGTACTTCCGGATTCTCTGGCTCTAGTTGTAAGGCAGTATGAAGACAAAGCTCAGCTTCCTCCCGCTTATTTTGCTGCAAATAGAGCTTACCTAGCAAAAGGTGAGCTGGCACAAGTTTCGGATTCCAGAACACAGCCACTTTAAGCGAGTTAATAGCAGCTTCAATTTGTCCTCGACGCTCTCTTATACGCCCCACAAGCAAATGAGCTTCCGCATCATCGGGAAAGTCACGTAAGTGCGCCACAAGCTGCTCTAACGCTTCTGTATCACGACCTGCCTGAAATAGTTCAGTAGCTCGACGTAGCTTGACATTCGAGGCTGCTGCCTTTGTATCAGCTTCCATACGCTGTTGTCCGCGCGTTGCTACTACTTTTTTTAGTCGCAGGAAAGTCGAGCGAGCAAAACACTCTTTTATGCGGTCTACAGAGACTGATATCTTCCCCACTTCCCACTTTGCAAAGTCAGGCAGATATTTCTTAGCCCCATCAAGCGCAGCTGTAGCCTCTAGGTGTTGGTCAATCTTCTGCAAACTTTTTGCTAGGAAATATAGTGCCTGTCCGTCGTTAGGATTGATGCGAACAAGCTTGTTGAACTGATTAGCTGCAGCCTGATACTGCCCGGCGCGCCACAATGCATAACCATAGTTAAACAGTGTATCGCTATCTGGTTGCATCTGCACAGCCAAACCTAGAAGGCGTATAGCCTCTTCCAAGTTACCTTGTCGCAACTCCGCCAGAGCCAGATTGTTGTAAACTTCGCAAACTGGCAGCAATGGTAGTAGCTGCCGTAAATACATAGCAGCCTCAGCAGAAGACAACTGAAGAGCACACACACCGGAATAAAACCTTGACTCAAGATAATGAGTAGAATCTCCGGGCAGTTTGCCAAACCAGACCAGAGCCTCACGCCACTTTTTGTCAGCATAGTAAAGTCTCGCCAACTCGAAAACAGCTTGTGTGTATTGTCCCGAAGTTTGTTTCTGATATTCGGTTATCGCCTTGAAAAGAAATCTTACCTTATCCTCATGATTAGCTGAAAGCAGGGCTTTGGTATAACTCTCAAATGCAGGAAGCGGTATGGCGCTAATCTGAGCGATAAAGCTGTCGCTATCCAGTGAGGGATTAAAACGGCGCAGGATCTCGCTAGCCAGCTGTCCTTGTATCCACTGGAGTTTAGAGACCGAGCCCGCAAAGTTCAGTTCACTGCTCATATGCATCCGCTTGACATCGATTATTCGTGCTGACACCGAGACAATCTGCGAACCAGTAGCCCCCTCTATACTGTAGCTACCTACTACCAAAAGATCTGCCCCTGCCTTCGATGCAACTTTCAGAGCAGCAGCACGAGTAAGTAGCACCGAAGGCTGCAGTCCCAGCTTTTCATACGCCAGATCACGCTCTTGACGGTCTATGACATTTAGCCCAGCTTCCACAAGTATGTTAGCCAGCACGAGGGCAAATCCTTCGCCCATCCAGTTGTACTCACTATCCTGCGAGGTATTCTCAAACGGCAATACAAGTATCACTTCCTCTGCCACAGTAATCACTGAAGAGATAAAGATGATTAGAATCAGAAGAAGCGATCGCATAAGCATGTCTCCAGAAAACAAACAAGCCGGCTGCTTGTTGAGCAAGCCGGCTATTTAAAGCGTCTCGTACGGGATTTGAACCCGTGTTGCCGCCGTGAAAGGGCGGTGTCCTAGGCCGGGCTAGACGAACGAGACAGAGAGTCTATGAGCCGTGCTGGGCTCGAACCAGCGACCCTTTGGTTAAAAGCCAAATGCTCTACCAACTGAGCTAACGGCCCGCCACTTCGGGAAGTCTCCCAAAGAAGAAAAAATTATCACTGTTTAGAATTACTTTGTCAAGCCGTGTTTTCTGCAAAGTCATACCCCAAGCCGAGCTCGCTTCATGTATAGCCCCTTGCGAGTCAAACCTAGCTGTTTCGCAGCCCGAGAGATATTACCCTGATTCCTCTTAAGCGCTTCAATCAGCATCTGCCTTTCCAAAAAACTCACTGCTTCTGCAAGCTCCAGATCTGTCGGAACCAAAAGGCACTTACCCGACAGCTGCTTTCCAGTAGTCCCAGAAATTATCTCCGAAGATAAGTCGTCAGGCGTCACTACGTGATCATTTTCTGCATAGGCAACTATGCGCTCAAGCTCGTTCTTGAGCTGCCGAACATTGCCCGGCCAATCATACTTGATGAGCTTCTCTATGGCAGCGTCAGAAAGCACAACTCGCTTACCTAAACGCTCACAGAAAGATATAAGAAAACTCTCAGCAAGCGGCAGTATTTCTTCGCGTCGCTCCCTAAGCGGAGGAATATGTATACGTATCACGTTGAGCCGGTGAAAGAGGTCCTCTCGAAACTTACCTTGCTCTACCAACGTCCCCAGATCACGATTCGTAGCCGCAACGATCCGCACATCGATTCGAACAGGCCGATCTTCACCCAAAGGATGAATCTCACCTTCTTGTAAGAAACGTAGCAGCTTAGGCTGTATTTCAAGCGGTAACTCGCCTATTTCATCGAGGAATATCGTCCCACCTTCCGCCGCTCGAATGACCCCAAGTTGGTCATAAGCAGCTCCCGTAAAAGCTCCCTTGCGATGACCAAAAAGTCGGCTTTCTACTATCTCTTTAGCTACAGCAGCACAGTTAAACGGCACAAAAGGCTTCTCACGACGCTCACTTTCCAGATGTATAGCCTTAGCAACCAGTTCCTTACCCGTCCCCGATTCGCCAGTAATCAATACTGTGAGCTTGCTAGAACGAATCTTACACACCTGCTCCAGCACGGTTCTCATTGCTGCACTGGCTACTATAAATCCAGGAATAGACGATAATGTCTGAGTAAAGTCAAATGCTTTCGATTGCTTAGTGCGCTCGCGTAAACTAAACAGCTCTAGACTATGCTCAACTAGCCTGACGAGCGTCTTTAACTGTCGAAGCTGCCCCTCTTCAGGACGCTCATTTGCTACTAAATAAAGCACCTTATCCCGCATCCCGGGCGTCCTTATCTTCATAATCACCGTGTTAGGAGCTGTCAGCAAGCCACCGTCTATCTGTAGCTTCAAACGCAAGCACAGTTGCGCCATGTCTCGTACCTGCTCCCCCTGCGTCAATACAGGTACAAGCTCTGCTCCAGGACTTTGCTCAAATACTATCCCCAATCTTGCTTGAACTAACTCATAAGCCATAGTCAGCAGTTCCCGCAGCAACAGTTCTGTCTGTGGCGGAACATCTAGTATCCGTTCAACAGCACTGTCAAAGCTGACACGACTGTATCCACCTTCAATTACCTTTAGCTGTGGCAGCTTCAGCAAAGACTCGGCCTGCCGGCGCAATGTTTCCAGTTGTAACCGCGCAAAAAGCACTTCAGCACGTTGTAAACTTTCTTTTGCTTGTGCTTTCTCATCCAGCCGAAGAAGTAGCTTACCCATTTCCAGCTCAGCTATAGCAAGATGGTAGTCGCTTCTTGCCGTACGCAGATGAGATATGCTCTTTGAAAGTGCGGAACGAGCTGCCGTAATCTGATCTTGTATAACTTTTATCTTTCCAAGTAACCGTAGAGCTATACCCAACAGCTCTAAATCTACTTGCTCGTCAAGTATTACACGAACCATATTGAGAAAGTCTTCTGCTACTTTGTACTCTCTACGGCGTAGATGTAGCTCAGCAAGCACCAGATATGACCCAGCCGCTTGAGCAGGCGTCCTTTCGACAAAGGTAAGCTGCAAAGCACGTTTTGCGTAGTCAAAAGCTTCCTCCTCTTGCCGCAGCGTTCCAAAAACCAAAGCTAGATACCTGAAGCAGTCCACAAGCTCCAGCCTAACTCCCAGCTGTTCAAAGAGCGTTGCAGCAGCTTGTAAATCTCTTTTCGCATCTTGTAACTTGCCTACTCTATACTCAACCACACCTAGCGTACTTAGCGCTAACGCTTCCTCGTACCTGCTGACAGTCTGTCTAGCAATAAGTAGTGCTTCGTCAAGTTTTTGAAAAGCTTCCTGCCACTCCCCAAAACGACAGAGTACCTGTGCATAGTACACATATGCCAAAGCAAGTAATCTGCTGCTCCTGTCCTGCAAGTACTCTACAGAAAACCTTAGATACCGCTTCGCATCCTCTGTCTCACACCTTTCGAAACATATCTTGCCAACAGTTAAGTAGAGCTTACCGACAACAGCAGTATCATCACAGGCCTGAGCAGCTTGCATCGCTTCCTCAAAGTACTTTCTAGCGGTAAAGCTATCTCCTTCCCTATGCTCCACAAGTCCGAGCTGTAGATAGGTAAGCACCTTGAGACGTGCTTCGCGCGGCCGCTGCTTTAGTACCTCCTGAAAATAGTCACGCGCAACGCTAGTTTCTTGTATCCGCAAATATGATTCACCTAGCAGATAGTACCCTTCCGCAACACCTGCAAGCTGCCCTGTCTCCTTACACTCACTGATTGCTTGATTAAGCAAAGCTATCGCTTTTGGCAGATCTGTAGCGATATAGCAACGCGCAAGCACCAGCAAAGCAAGAGACCTAACCGCCTCAGACAGACGGTTTCTGTACTCCTCATTTTCATAAACCTGGACGGCTTGCAGTGCCTCTTCCAGCTGTCCTTGCTCCTGTAACAAATCAACAAGAGCGCTCCGAAGCTGATACTCTAAGTCAGGTTGAAGCGCGTCAGTCAGCCTTTTGCGAAGCTGAGCTACTGCTTCGACAACGCTGATCGAAGAGACCTTGTTTGCAAGAGTACCTATCTCCATAACTTAGTAATCACTAGCCCTCTCTTCTCAAGCTCAGCCACAAATTCTCCCGACGGGATGGCCAATTCCTGAGGCACTACTCCTTTACAAACCTTACCCCTGGCCATCATCTGGGCTATTATCGAAGCAGGAAACGCAGTAGTTCGCATCATAGCACTGAGTCCACTCTGCTCATCATATCTATCTACTAGCTCATAAGTAAGGCAACGTCGCTGTCCATCCTTGTTACCCATCACAGTCAACCGTATCAACACGATATCAGGCTCATCCTTAGGCAGTCGGTCAAGCAAACAACGAGCAAGTACCTTACGAGGTGCGACTTTCACTGAGCCTAGATCTAACACATGAGCAGAAGCAAGCCCTAGATCTATCAGTAGCTTGAATTTCTGACAGTGACCCGGGTAACGGATTGTCTTGTAATCCATCTCACGCACTTTGCTGCCAAAAGTCTTCACCAAAGTAGAAAGCCCGCCCGATGTATTAAACGCTTCGAGTCTTCCTATTGCCTCAAACTCCAGCTCCTCTAGCTCAGTCATCGGCTCAAGTTCAACTAGTTGGCCGTTACGTATTGCCCTGACCGGTTCTACATACTCGTTTATCAATCCCTCTACGGAAAACACTATCTGATAGTCGAGCGGCGGTTTGGGATTAACAGGCAAACCACCGACGCGTATTTTGATACTGTCAAGCTCATCAAATGCCTTTGTAGCGTCTGCTACAAGCACACAGACCATGCCAGGTGCTAGACCGCAATCAGGTATGATAGTTACCCCAGCAGCTTGTGCCTGCTCATCTAAAGAAAATTGAGCATCTACTACTGTATTGTTTCCTCCCAGATCGCAAAAACTCACCCCTGCTTCTATAGCAACCTCTGTCAACATAAGGTTATACTCGTAGCTTACACAGCCTACTGCCACAGTCCGTTCCCGCATCAAGCGCAGTACTTCAGCCTTATTGGAAATATCCATGCAAACGGTAGTCAGTCTGCCACTAGCATCAAGCTTATCCCTTATCAAATCGAGCCTTCTGGCATCTACATCCGCCAAGGTGACCTCTATATCCGGACTACGAAGCAAGTCAAAAGTTACACCGTACCCCATACGACCTGCACCTAGCACCAGTACTTTCATACGCTCCTCCCTAAAACCTTTCTTCTAAGCGTATAGATCAACAGCTCATGTAACTACCAAGAGCCATGCCCTAGCTTAAACAAAAGCCATTGACTTTGCCAGAGAGCACCAGTTATTGGATCAACTAGATATTCTAGAAGACAACACTCTTCTTACAGCAGAATAAACTTCCTCAACTTGTAGGGTATTTAGACAGTTACGATGAGAACAAGCTTTGACTGCAGCGTCACCTTCAAGTTTAAAACAAGGGCTGCAGGCAAGACCTTTCCTGACTATAGTGTGTATGTCTGCAAGTGGTGCCGTGCGACGGTAATCTGTAGGCCCATAGACAGCCACTACAGGAGTTTTTACTGCCACAGCTACGTGCATCAAACCGCTATCGTTACAACATAGCAACAAGCAACGTTCTATGAGCGCTGCTGCCTGTTTGAGCGTAGTAAGCCCAGCGGCAACTATGACGCGCTGCCCTAATCCTTCTACAGCAGCTCTGATCATAGCAGCTTCAGTCTTAGAGCCAAGCATTAGCAGCCAGACCTGTGGATCCTCAAGTAACAGCTCTGCAAGCTCCCTATAGCCTTGCCATTGTTTCCAGCGCATGTTTTCAGAAGTACCCATCTGAATACCTATAATTTTTGCACCTCTTGCAGCATGTCTATTCAGAAAGTCAGCAGCAAACGCTCTATCTTCTGGCCTAAGGTATATAAACGGCTCCACAGGTGGCACAGGAGGCTCTACTCCAAGAGCAAGTGCCAAAGCATAGTACCTATCGATTTCGTGCTGTGCCTCTTGCATGGTTACGGGAATGTTATAGACAAAACCGTAGCGATCTGGCCAACCAGGGCTTCGTACATGCCCTACACGATAAGGAATACCGCTACAAGTAACCATCGTCGCTAGTGCGTAAGAGTTACTGTGAAACTCGTTTATAACAATATCATAGCCGACACTTCGAATATGGCTTATATGCTCTATCCAATCCCTCCAGGGAGCATCCGTAGGTATATCATAAACTTGCTCAAAGTAACCTGAACCGGAAAGCACTTCCTCACAACCCGTTCGGTTACCTACTTGCAGATCGAAAACTGCGTTATGAAAATGGCGTCTAAGTGCCTCGATAGTAGGGGTATAAAGTATGAAGTTACCTATGCCGTGATAGGCACAAATCAGTATCCGCTTGACGCTATTCGGCTCGGGCAGCTGGCCGGGTTTTTTGAGAAACAGAAAATTATGCAAGCGAAGCAGCTTTTCCACTGCATGCTCGAACCAGTACGCTGCATCCAGCATTAAGCTATTGGCAAAGATATAACAAAAGTCGATCCAGATTCACAAGTTTCAAAACTTAGGCTACCTCGATTTTCAGCAACATACCTTGCCGACTGGTATAGCCCTAGTCCAAACCTACCTTCCTTAGTAGTAAAGAACGGCTCGAAGATTTTTTCCTTTATAGAAATTTCCACACCTCCGCCATTGTCCGATACCGCAACGGTAGCCATTTCAGCCTTGCCTACAGTCACGGCCAAGTTTGGATGATGTCGGTCTCCTATGGCATCAATAGCGTTATCTATCAAGGCAATTAGCGCAAGGCCAAGCTTACTAGAGTTACCATAACAGTAGATTGGTTCAGAATAAGCCGAGTACTTTATTGGATATTTGGCATACCTAGGAATAATTTCAGCTATGGTAACCACTTCACGTACAAGCTCGTTCAGGTCAAAACGCTCTTCTAACTTACTGGAAAGCGTAAGCAGTTGCATAGAACGCAGTTTATCAGCCATTTTTCTAGCTGACGCGTGCACAGAGTCAAGTCGCTTTTGTAGCTTAACGTCTTGGAGGGCAGGGTTAAGCAGCAAAAGCTCGATGTTACCACTGATACTAGTTAACGGATTATTCAAATCGTGCAACAGTGCTCCCATAATGCGGCCTAGGAAAAAAAGCTTGGCATTTTGTTCAACCAAGCTACGCAGCTTCACCACGGCAACCGCCGCAGCATCTTCTTGCGACATTTCGTTTTTCTCCTACACTTTGATTTTCCAACAAGTATCGAGCAGCTTATAGCGCGTAGCAGACAGATCAGCCGCTCTATCTATACTGCCAGCCTCTTGTAACCGACGGCTCATCTGCTCAAGTTCGTTTGCTAACTGATGGGCTTGCATTATGTAATAATTTACCGCCATTAAATGTGTATCCGAAAGATGGGGTGCTATAGCACTCTGTGAGCGATAATAGGCATAACTTTCATTTATTTCTGATATCAGTGCCACAGAACGAGCCAGTAGCCCATATATGGCACGCTTAGCTGGATCAGTCTCTTTGTCGCCCCGCAACAAAGCCTCTTTTTCCCAGGCAGAAACAACCAGTCGCGAGCGTTCCAGATCTAGTATCTGAAGTGCGGTAGCAAATTTCTGCTGTACAGTTTCAAGTAACAGTTGCTTGATCTGCTCCTGGCGTTTTTGCAGTCTAGCGGCAAGACTCGACTCTTGCAGGTCTACGGCCTCTACTGTAGAAGCATGCTTCGGATCAGGGCCATAGGACCTGACTGCTCTGGTTAACATCTCGCGTATTCTAATGAAAGTTTTTAACCGCTCACTGTTCGTACCATAGTCAGCATTGATCAGCTGGCTAGTGTTCTCGCTAAACTCCAACGCCGACGCAATTGACAGAACACCTTCCTCCGTGCCTATCTGACTTTTTCCTGTGTCAATTAGCATCTGACTGAACTTCCTTATCTCTTCGCTCTCTGCTTTGTAAAGCTGCAAGAACTTCTGCCTGAGCAAGGCGTTCAGCTGAACACACTTGGTCAAGACCATAGGGTGATAGAAAGTTTCGCCAAGCGATGCCTTTAGCTTGCGACCTCGGTTGATATAATCACCAGAGATAAGACCTTCGAAGGTCGATAGACCATAGATTTCTGAAATTAACGTCGCCAGTTCGCGTACAGCTTGCTCGACCTGTGGTCCGTATACCTTAGCAGGAGAAAGTGCCTCTATCTGCTTGTAAAGATCCTGCTCTGATGCCACTTTTAGCTTGATCATCCCTGTTGCCGAGTCGGTAACACAAAAAGCTTGTGTCAATAGATAGTCTATCTTTGCCTGATCAAGCTCGTCATGCTCCGACTTATCTAGCAGGAACTGTAGCATTAAGATTATCTGGTCGCCAGCTAGCTCAGGTGTACGCTCACAGTAAGAACGTAGAATAAACGGAGTTATCTTGCGGTCCGCTGCCTCATACCATCGCCAGGCCGCTGCTATCTGCTGTTCTAGCTCTTCCACTACGGGCAGAACTTGCTCGGGCTGGGGATTTTCTAACATCTTGCGCAGCACGTTTATCTTGCCATAAACTTGATTCAAATCCACAGGCGAAACAGGCATTTCGCCAAGGTCCATGTTTTGCAGGTTACGGCTCAGCACGAAAAGTATTTTGAACCGACGTGCACTATCGTTGTATCGCTTTATGATAGCTTGGGCTGTTGTTGTGCTCATTTTATCTACGTAAGCATCTATTTACGGCCAAGAGCTGATTATATAGCTCGGCAGCGGTGCAATCAATCGTTTTTCCGTTTCCTATATTCAGCAACGGCAGCTATATGTTCCGACATAGTTCGTGAAAACTTGTGTCGACCTTCGCTGCCGCTTACGACAAAGTAAAGATAATCAACACTAGCAGGATTGAGTGCTGCATCTATCGACTTATCTTGTGGAGAGGAGATAGGCCCCGGCGGTAAGCCAGAAAAAAGGTACGTATTGTACGGAGAGTTACGCCTGCGGTGAAGAGGATTGTTTACCTGGCCATCCCACACCTCCTCAAGTTTTGCAGCGTATATAAACGTAGGATCGCAGTCTAGCTTCATACCGCGCTTCAATCGGTTATGAAAAACCGCCGAAATCAAGGCTCTCTCTTCATCAACCTTAGCTTCCTCCTCTATTAACGACGCAAGTGTTATTACCTGCCGCGTAGTCAAGCCAAGCGCCGCGGCTTTGCTCCTTCTTTCACCATGCCAGATCTGCCGAAAACGCCGTACCATTGCCGCTACTAGCTGCTGAGGCGTAGTCTTGGTCGTGTAACTATACGTGTCAGGATAGAGATAACCTTCCAGCGTCTCGGCTGCTGGGTCGATATCAGCAATCAGATCAACCTTCCTCAACGCCCTGCGAACTTCAGAGCGAGTCGCTCCGTTTATGCCAGTAAGCAAGACCTCCACGTCGTAAATGTCACTTCCTTCGGGAATAGTCACCTGCTCAGTAGTTATTTCACCACGACGCAACTTCTCTAGCACTGCTAGCGGTGTAATCGGCGACTCGAATTTATACTCACCAGCTTGCAAGTTCTGCGGTTTGAGCGTAAGATAGAGCAACACTGCAATCCTGTTAGTCAACACTCCAGCTTCTACCAACCGCTTTACTATTGCTTTACGCCCCAAGCCCGGCTCTATTACCAATACCTCGCTTACTGTATGAAAATGCGGGCGCTTCATGGCAGCATCTACCCACAAATACAAACCCAAGCAAGTAAAAATAACAGCAACTGCTAAACCAAGCCCACACTTCCAGATCAACCGCATTCTACATACCCTTTGAGCTAATATAATCCTCGAGCAGAACCTTTGCGGCATACTGGTCGATTTGCTGGTTTCGTTTAGCTAGCTTAAGCCCTTGGGCACGCATACGTTCTTCAGCTTCTACCGAAGTGAGCTTTTCATCCCAAAGCTCAACCTCACAGCAAACCTTCGAACGCAGTTCATCAGCAAAACGCATAGCTCGCAGCGCAGCTTCGCCAATGCTACCATCCAGCCTAAAAGGTATACCCACAACTACCCGAGCCACAGAATACTCATCAACTAGCGCAGCTATAGCTCGAAAACTACGCTCCTTAGGTAATCGTTGCAAAGTGACCAATGGTCGTACACCCCATCCTAACTCATCACTCAACGCAATCCCCAACCGCTTCTCTCCATAATCTATTGCCATTAATCGCATCCTGTGGAGAGTATAAGTCTCTCTACATCTTCCGGTCAAACTTAAAAAATGTATTGACAACATCAATAACCTGCGGTATTTACTGCTTAGGAGGACAGCTTAAAGTCCCAAGGGGGGTGCTAGGTTTCGACGGGAGTAGTGAGGCGTACGGATGCATACCGGGAACCATGTAACCCGTAAACTGCATGGAAAAAATAACTGCAGACACTGAGCAGTTGGCACTGGCTGCGTAGTTGCAGCTAGCGTCTTTAACAGCTCCTGCCTGCGGAACTGTTAAAGGCGGCACTAAAGCAGGCTAGCCGTTAAGCCATACCCTCAGGCAAAGCGGCGAAGAGCGTCGAGGGTGAGCTGCGGTGCGGTGCTTGCCGCTTCCACTCCGCCCAAGGCTGCTTTCAAAGGAAGCGGCTATGTATGTAGACTCCGACGCTGAAGACTTTCGGACAAGGGTTCGATTCCCTTCACCTCCATCAATGACCCATCCTATACGCCTTACCTATACGCCTTACCCTACTCAAAAGCAGAGCGGTGGTGCAATCATTCAAAACACGAGAATATCAAACTCATTAGCACTAAAGCAAATAGACAACATTGTCTGCAAGCTGAGTAGCTCCATACCTGTACAACTTCTCAATCAGCTTTGAAGCGAAAGTATTTCCTTTCAGGCCTTCTTACTCGCAAAGATAGCGCAAATCCTTAATAGCCCCAGCAAGGCTTTGTATTGCGCCGTCAGCTACCTTACAGAAAAGATCGCTGAAAACCAACTTCGCCACTCGTGCTTGCTCTTAGCAAAGTAGAAAAGTTTAGAATAAAATACACGAAAAAGCTCTACAGAATGATACAAGTAGACACTAGCCAACAAATAACAACAATAAGACTTGCTCATGGCAAGGTAAACGCGCTAGACATAGAGCTACTGCAAGCCCTAGAAGGAAAGCTAGAATACCTAGCATCTTCGCAAGACACTAGAGCACTGATAATTACTGGCAAAGGAAAAACCTTTTCTGCCGGAGTAGACCTTTCTAGGATACTGTGCGAAGACACCAGCTACGTCGAGAAGTTCCTTCAACTACTTTGCAGCATATTCACAAAGCTATTCCTATTCCCTAAGCCCACAGTAGCAGCCATCAACGGACATGCTATTGCCGGCGGCTGTGTGCTAGCACTTACCTGTGACTATCGGTTGATGGCAAACAACGAAGCTAAAATAGGCATGCCCGGCATATCAGTTGGCTTACCGTTTCCAGCAGTAGTAATTGAGATCCTTAGATTTACACTACCTCTTGACAAGGTTCGGCAACTTATCTACACAGGTGCCGTCTGGTCAGCAGCAGAAGCTCAACGTCACAGCCTTATAGACGAAGCAGTGCCCGCAGAAAAGCTACTTGAGCTAGCTCAACAGCTAGCAACTAAACTCGTAGGATTGCCCAGTGAAGCATTCATCCTAACAAAACAGTCGCTACGCCGCCCGGTAGCAGCACGGTTGCAGGATCCCAGCAGCGAAGAAATACAGCTTTGGACATCAGAACTAACGCGAGCCAGAATAGCTACATACTTAGAAAATAAAGCAAAGAAATAGTTTAGCGCCAGCCTCGCTTCTCAAGCTCAGTAACGATAAACTCCACGCTCTTTTCCAGACCTAACTGACTGGTATGTACGTGCAACTCAGCCATCTGATAGAACGGTTCTCTTGCTGCCAAAATGGCTTTCAGTTCTGCTAGAGCATCGGGCCTGTTTGCCATAGGCCTTCGATCGCCCTGCATCAGCACACGGTACATATGATCTTCAGGATAAGCTTTTAACCAGACTGTAAAGCAGTTCAACCTCACAATTTCAAAGCTATCGCTATTGCTTACTATGCCACCAGGCAAAGCCAAAACACACCGCCTATGCTCGCTTAAGACTTCGACCAAAGCCTGCGCTTCCAACCTTCGGTAATAGCTCTCACCGTGTAGCGCAAAGATCTCCGACAGGCTCAAGCCCGCCAGCTCCTCTATTCGATCATCTAACTCCCAAAAAGGCACACTAAGCTGACGAGCAAGTAGTCCACCTATAGTGGTCTTGCCGGCTCCACGCAATCCCAAAAGCCCTATTACCTTGCGCTGCCTACTACCAAAAACAGTCTCAAGTATCCTCAGCGCTCTCCTAAGCTCCGCTTCACTACGCCCCTTAAGCACTTGCTCTAGCTGTACTGAGACGTCTAACATGCCAGGCTCAGAAACAAAAGTGCCTATGTCTATCTGTAGCGCCTCTGCTATCATCGCCAAACGTCCTACTGCTATATTCCCCTGACCTGCCTCTAACTGTGTCAGAAATCTTACGCTTAAGCCAGTAGCAGATGACAACTCCTTCAGCGTCATTCCTCGTTGTTTTCTGTAGCATCTGACGCGCTGACCCAAACGCCTTAGAAATTCTTCCCTGTTACTCATCTTGAACGCAGTATAATGCATAATCTATTTATAAAGAAGAAGTATGTTGCTTGCTAACGATTGAGAAATGAGATAGCATATTTTTAGCAAAGTAGAGGAAATCGAGGAGAGATTCCGAAGTGGAGGCGATCAGATTTGAAACAGATCCTTGCAACTACAAGCATTGGGTGCTTGAAGTAGAAAGTCCGATAGCTACCTTGTGGCTCGACGTGAAAGAAGAAGCAGGTCTAAGGCCGGGATATTTATTGAAAATGAATTCGTACGACCTGGGAGTAGATATAGAGCTAGCAGATGCCGTACAGCGATTAAGGTTCGAACACCCCGAAGTAGAAGTAGTAATAATTTCGAGCAAGCGAGATGGAATTTTTTCTGCCGGTGCAAACATTTTCATGCTTGGCAGTTCATCTCACGAATTCAAGGTAAACTTCTGCAAATTTACCAACGAGACCAGACTGGCAATAGAAGATGCTACAGATCACAGTGGTCAGGTCTACATAGCAGCGCTTAACGGAACAGCAAGCGGCGGTGGGTACGAACTGCCTCTTGCCTGCAAAGAGATATACCTTGTCGACGATCGGCGTTCTGCTGTGAGCCTACCTGAAGTCCCATATCTAGGCGTGCTGCCTGGCACTGGTGGACTGACTAGGCTCGTAGACAAACGCAAGGTAAGGCGCGATCGTGCAGATATATTTGTCACCCTTGCCGAAGGTATCAAAGGTAACAGAGCGGCAGAATGGGGGCTAGTAGATGCTGTCTTTCCCCCTTCACGTTTCGCCGATTCTGTGATGGAGCGAGCCCGCAAGCTCGCAGTCGAACACCGAAATCCAACGGGCATTCGGCTTGACTACCTCAATCCAACAGAAACTGACACAGAGATACGCTACAGGTATGTCCGGTTAAAGCTAGGTCCCGAAGCACGGTTAGCACGATTAATTATCGAAGGTCCTCCAGATGATTTTGTCATAGAGAAAGATCCCGCCGCTGCCGGAGCTGACTTTTTGCCATTACGTGTGTTTAGAGAACTAGACGACGCTCTACTACGACTAAGGTTCAACTATCCCGAGATAGGCCTCGTGCTCATACAAACTAGAGGTAAGCTGTCCAACGTGCTTAAGATGGATGCACAGCTGAGCGCACACAAACAGGACTGGTTCGTAAGGGAAGTTCTGTTGCTCGCAAAGCGAGTACTCAAGCGAATGGACGTTTCGGCAAAAAGCTTCTTTGCGCTGATAGACGAGGGTTCTTGTTTTGCAGGTAGTTACTTAGAACTGGCTCTGGCTGCAGACCGGACATATATGTTGGACAAACCTGGCGTAGAGGTGGCGCTGAGTGACCTAAACCGTGGTCTGCTTCCTATGGGAAACGGCCTTTCGCGGCTCGCTACGAAGCTATTAGGAGAGCCGCGCCTACTAGCAGAACTCATGAACAGTTCTGAAACATTCGATGCTGGACAGGCAGAAGCTGCAGGACTAGCCACAGTAGCCGTAGACGAGCTCGATTGGGACGATGAAATCCGTCTAGCAGTCGAAGAGAGAACTTCACTTTCGCCAGATGCACTGACAGGTCTTGAAGCAAGTCTAAGGTTTGCAGGACCTGAAACTCTTGAAACGAAGATTTTCGGACGACTTTCAGCCTGGCAAAACTGGATCTTTCAACGTCCCAATGCGGTAGGCGAGCATGGAGCGTTAGTCATGTACGGAAAAGCAAGTAGGCCACGCTTTGACTGGAGGAGAACCTAATGTTTGAGAAGATTCCAAATAACGTCAACCTTTCAGAGAACAAACGGCTACAGCGAGCTCTAGAGCAATGGCAACCAAACTTCATTCGCTGGTGGATGGAGATGGGCCCGGAAGGGTTTCAACAAGATGAGGTATACCTACGCACAGCCATAAGCGTTGACTCCAACGGCTGGGCACAGTTCGATTACGTCAAGATGCCAGACTACAGATGGGGAATATTCCTTGTTCCTGCCGAACCTGACCGGAAGATACACTTCGGTGATCATATAGGCGAACCGGTATGGAACGACGTACCTGGCGAATTTCGCAAAGAGCTTCGTAGAATAATAGTCACTCAAGGCGATACCGAACCCGCTTCGGTCGAACAACAACGTCTTCTTGGCCACACTACCCCGAGCCTTTATGACTTACGCAATCTGTTTCAGGTAAACGTAGAGGAAGGCCGCCATCTCTGGGCCATGGTTTATCTACTACACCAGTTCTTTGGGCGTGACGGACGTGAGGAAGCTGAAGACCTTCTCACACGTCGCAGCGGCCACAAAGATACACCTCGTATACTAGAAGCGTTCAACAAACCTGTGCGAGACTGGTTGGCGTTCTTTGCCTTCACTATGTTTACTGACCGAGATGGGAAATATCAGCTTGCTGCACTTGCTGAAAGCGCCTTCGATCCTTTGGCAAGAAGCACTAAGTTCATGCTTACTGAAGAAGCTCATCACTTGTTTGTAGGCGAAACTGGAATAGCTCGGATCGTAAAAAGGACAGCAGAACTAATGAAACTCTCACCAAACGAAGACGTCACTGAACTGGGTGGTATACCGCTTGATATCATACAGAAATACATAAACGAATGGTTCAGTGCGTCGCTAGATCTATTCGGCAGCGAAGATTCCTCAAATGCAGCCACCTTCTTCGGCGCAGGACTTAAAGGCCGTTACCGTGAGGCAGAGCGTTACAGCGATCACCTAGCACTTGAAGGAAGCTATAAGCTCGAAGTTCCAGATGAAAACGGTCACCTTGTAGAACGTAGCATTCCATTAAGACGGGCTATGAACATCCAGCTACAAGACGCATACATAGAGGATTGCGAAAGAGCCTTGAGACGCTGGAACGAAATCCTGGAAAAAGCTGGCCTTAGCTATCGATTGAAACTTCCTTCACAGCGTTTCAACCGCCGTATAGGCGTATTCAGCAGCCATTATTTCACTCCGGAAGGAAAGATAATTTCCGAGTCCGAATTTAAATCAAGAAGCAATCAGTGGCTACCCACACAAGAAGATTATGCTTACGTCAGTTCACTTATGACACCAGTCTATGAACGCGGCAAAATCGCCAACTGGATTGCCCCGCCAACCAGAGGTATTAACCAAAAGCCTATAGACTTTGAATACGTGAGGCGCTAACTGCAAGCACTTGCGCGCAAGGATCCGTTCTGTAGAAAACACAGAGTGCGCATCTACCTTGTGCGTCGTGCTTGCACAATCAACAGAATAAATCTTATTATTATGAAAACTTCTAGCCAAACTTAGACTTCTGTGGACGACAGCAACAAAACACAAAGACTAAGAATCACCGGTATCTTCGCACCTAAGAAGTGTTTCCCGGCATTGATCTTTCTATGTGGCAACAAGCTCGGCACAGCTATAAAGATAGACAAACCCAGCCTACTAATAGGACGAGATAGCGAAGCTGTAGACATTCCCTTAGACGACGACGTTGCCTCCCGAGTGCACGCTCAGATATTTATCAAAGAGACAGATACGGGTGAAAAGACTTTCTGGTTTTTAGATCTCGGAAGCACAAACGGCACTATATTAAACGGCCAGCTGCTTGTAGCCCATCAACCGCAGCTTCTACGAGACGGAGACAAGATAAAAATAGGCCGACAGCTGCTCAAATTCGCCCTGCTAGACGAAGTGGAAGTAGAGTACCAGGAGCGAGTACATGAACTTATCGTCCATGACGATTTGACCGGCTTACTTACTCGCAAGAGTTTCTCCCTCGAAGTCGAGCGTGAAGTAGCACGTTCGCAGCGCCACAAACATGAATTTTGTATCTTAATGATGGATCTAGACTTCTTTAAACGCGTAAACGATACCTACGGTCATCTGGTAGGAAGCGAAGTGCTACGTTTAACCGCCAAGGTGATAAGAGACACGCTGCGAGACTCCGACAGTGTAGCCAGATATGGTGGCGAAGAGTTTGTAGCTCTGTTGCCAGAAACTCCTAAGCACAAAGGCGTAGAAGCAGGCGAAAGAGTACGCGAAGCCATCGAACGCTACCGTTTCCCAGCATCAATGACAGATGAATCTAAAAAACAACAAATCACAATCAGTATAGGCGTCGCAGAATTCCCCAGCGACGGCAACAATTTCACTTCCCTAATCGATGCTGCTGACAAGGCACTCTATGAAGCAAAGCAAACAGGTCGCAATAGAGTCTGCATCTCTAAGCATAAGAAGGTCAATATGACATAGGAAAGCTATCGTCTAAGAGCACCTCGGTGTCAAATCTAATATTCCTGTTTCCGATATCTATTCCGAGAACGGTAATATAAAGCTGTCCATAGTGATCTTCTACGGATTGTCCCTCCAGCTTTACTGTAACGTGACAGCGCAGCCTACCATCACTGGTCGGCTCAAGTCTTTGAGAACTAAGCGATGTACTATGGCCCCCATAAGTGACTTTCAATCCAGATATGGACTGCCATCGCACCCCGTATGCCTCATCGATCAACAAATCAAACTCATAGACATATCCATCCTTAAGAATCTGCCTGCGCTTGTTCATGATAAGTACTTGAGGCTTAGCTTGTAGCCGCTCAGTCTGGGACTGAACAGAGCGCCTGCTATCATCCGGCACAGCTACTCTAGAAGCTTCAGTTGCCTCCCGAGATAAAGCTTCTGTAGTTTCTGCTGCCGGCATTTGCGTTCCTACTTTCACCCGATGGCTTGATTTAACGCTCTCATTTGGCAACATATCCGGTTTAGCTCTTTCACTTTTCGAAGGTATCGAGCTTACTTCCGGTAAAGAAGCCAAGTCCGGCCGCATCCTAGAAGCTGCGTACGCAGCTTGTTGGCTGCTGCTTGTTGCCGCAGTCGACGCCACCGGACTACCGTCTTGTCGAAGCTTACTCTCACTTGATCCATGCTCGGTCGAGCTCGTCACTTCCTTAGGCTCAGAATTAATTTCTGACTGCTGTTCGGCAAGATCTATGTACTGTCCAACAGAGACAGCTTCCAACTGCTGCTGTGTCTGAGCTTTCTTACGAGTAAGAAAGAGCGAGTACCCATAAAACACCGCCACCACAAGAGTAGCAGCTATGGCTAGCCTAGAGACTACCATGCGGTCATAGTGACTAAGTGGAACAAAAGAGCCCATCTTCCTCGTTCGCTTAGACCAGCCCTCGGAGGGAACTTGTGAAATTGGCTCGCCATGTACCGGACACACTCTTGTTGCCGCAGTGTAGAACTTATCACAGAGCTTACAGTAGCTTGCGTCGGAACTATCTTTCAGCAAGGAGCCGTCGCGGCTACAGAACTGCAGGTTATCGGGATACTTTTTCTGACAAACGAGACAGACTTTCATCCCAACCTCCAACAATTCGATGCCTCACAACAAGCAGGTGTGCGCTCAGTAGGTTGACTCCGCTCAAGCCTTCAATATACAGTCTTACTATGCTTCGTGTGCAGCAACTAAAGACCTACTTTTACACTGATAGTACAGTAATCAAGGCTGTAGACGGAGTATCTTTCGATCTTGCCAAGGGAGCTTCGCTTGCGATAGTAGGTGAGTCGGGTTGTGGTAAATCCGTCTGTAGCTTATCAATCCTAAGACTGGTACCGACGCCGGGAAAGATAGTTGGAGGGAAGATAATCTTTGACGGAGTAGACTTGTTAGAACTCTCCGAAAAGCAAATGAGGCAGCTGCGAGGCAAACGCATAGCTATGATCTTCCAAGACCCTATGACCTCACTCAATCCTTATCTGCGGGTAAGCACTCAGGTTGCAGAAGTCTTCAGTACACATAAACAGCTCAACCGGAACGCTGCTAGAGCTGCCGCTATAGAGATTTTAGAAAAGGTAGGAATACCTGCTGCCCGTGCTGACGACTACCCACACCAGTTCTCAGGTGGAATGCGCCAGCGTGTTATGATAGCAGCAGCAATCGCTTGCCACCCCGAACTTATCATAGCTGACGAACCTACTACGGCACTAGACGTAACCGTACAAGCACAAATTCTAGACTTACTTAGTGAGCTAAGAGCCAACAGCTCGCTCATACTGATAACTCATGACCTAGGCATAGTGGCAACTGCAACAGACTTCGTGGCAGTAATGTATGCTGGACGAATAGTCGAGTATAGACCCACAGCAGACTTATTTTCCAACCCTCTGCATCCGTATACAGAAGGTTTGCTCAAATCTATACCCGATCCAAATAGAACGACGAAGCTGTTTCAAATAGGCGGGCAACCACCGAGCTTGTCCAACCTTCCGCCGGGATGTGCCTTTGCTCCGAGATGTCCCTACGCCGAGCCAAGATGCAGCCAGACTCCCCCTCCCTTGCGCCAGTTGGACAGCAGCTACTATTACGTCTGTTGGTTAAACCGATGACTGCACTTATAGAGCTACAGCAGCTAAAGGTGTACTTTACGAAAGAATCTGGTTTGATTGCGAGACTCTTCGGCAAAGAAAAACTAATCAAGGCAGTAGATAATATCTCGTTCGATATCAGGACAGGAGAAATACTAGGCCTAGTCGGTGAGTCTGGCAGCGGCAAATCTACTACTGGTCGAGCTATGCTAAGGCTTATCAAACCGACCTCGGGAAAGATTCTCTACAAAGGCAAAGACCTAGCATCGCTTAGCGAAAGCGAATTGAGACCCTACAGACGTCACCTGCAAATAATCTTCCAAAATCCCTACTCTTCGCTTAATCCTAGAATGACCGTAGGTGACATCATAGCCGAGCCACTGCTGAATTTTGGTGCAAAGCGCAATAAAGAACTCAGAAAACAAGTAGAGCAGCTGATGGAAGAAGTAGGACTAGCTCCAGAGCATATCGATCGTTATCCACATGAATTTTCCGGTGGACAACGCCAACGCATAGGTATAGCCCGAGCTCTAGCACTAAGACCAGAATTTATCGTAGCTGACGAGCCCATAGCAGCACTCGACGTATCAGTACAAGCTCAGATAATAAACCTGCTAAAAGAGCTTCAAAAGAAGCTTGGCATAGCCTTTCTGTTCATATCTCATGATCTGCGTGCGGTAAGATATATAAGCGACCGAATAGCCGTTATGTACCTAGGCAAGATAGTAGAGCTTGGTCCTGCAGCCGAGGTATATGAACGCCCACAGCATCCATACACACAGGCACTTATCTCTGCGCTACCAGCGCCAGATCCAAAGGCAAGAAGCGAAAGGATAAAGCTGCGAGGCGAACCACCCGAGCCTTTCTTTATGCCTCCTGGATGTCACTTCCATCCCCGCTGTCCATATGCATTCGACAAATGCCGCAGCTTACAACCGACTCTAGCTGGCAAAGATCATTCGGTTGCCTGTTTTCTATCCGAATCTCGGTAATTCCTTATCTCCAAAACGTACTTATCAGAAAAACTCTGGTATGTTAGTCTGTAGCGTATGCAGGCAAATTTAGTAACACAGAACATAAAAGGATGGCGCAAGATTCTTGCTCGCAGTCTCGAATGCATAGTAGGTAGCATACTCATATATGCAGCTTATACCAAGTCTTGGGACACAGCCTACTTCAGCAGGCAGATAGCAGCCTTTGGAATTATCACTTCACTCAAGATAACTCTGATACTCGCTTGGATATTCATAGTACTAGAGTACCTGTTCGGTGCGGCCTTACTGGTAGGGCTTAAGAGAAAAATCTTTTTACCCGCAACTTTCGGTCTTTTCGTCGCCTTCTGCGTAGCTTTGCTGTGGGCTTGGGTAACAGGCTCTGCTGAAGATTGTGGCTGCTTTGGTACGGCGGTAAAGCGCAGTCCTGCCGAAGCATTAGTTGAGGACCTTGTCCTAATCTTTGGGATGCTTGTGGCGTATATACTTGACCGAGAAGAAACCTCAACGCTACAAGTGCAGCGCTATGCTGCCGTCACGCTAATTACTCTTAGCGGACTTAGCTTCGCAGTTTATGAAAACTCAAAAGCAGCTTCCGAGGTCAAGTTGCAGATTAAGACAAAGTCTATCTTCGACGGACTAAAGATAGAGGGTTTATCAGAAAGGCCAGACTTCTCAACTGGTACTCATCTAGTAGTGCTGATAGATACAGGTTGTGACCACTGTCAAGCTGCCGTACCTGCACTAAACACCTTGTTCAGACAATCATTGCCACTCTTAGCTTTGTGCCTTAATACCGAACAAGAAGTAACGAAGTTTCGGAAGGACTTCAACGCTGAGTTTCCTATCGGGCGAATTACTGAGGCCGAATTCCTGAAGTTGTTGGGAAACGGCATGACACCAAGGCTCTTCTTGCTTAGGAATGGAGAAACAAGGAAGGTATGGGAAGGCAATGTTCCTGAAATCAAAGAAATATTACAAGCATCGAATTCTTAAGTTTGCCTCTTTTTAAGACGATTTGTATAATAGCCGCTACTCAAGGAACTGATTTAAGTGAGGTTAAGCTTATGACAACCCATCCTTACGCCGACGATGCGATGTCATTTAAGGAAACAAATCCTTTTGAATCAATGATGTCTAGATTTGATGAAGCCGCAAGGCTGATCAACTTGGACCCGAACATCTACAAGATACTTCGCTCGCCTAGCCGTGAGATCACCGTCTACATACCGACTTTTATGGATGATGGGCGAATAGAGGTATTTACTGGCTATAGAGTACAACACAGTTTTGTACGCGGTCCTGCCAAGGGCGGTATACGCTACGCTCCAGACGTGTCACTTGATGAAGTTCGTGCCCTAGCAGCTTGGATGACTTGGAAGTGTGCCGTAGTCAACGTACCCTTTGGAGGTGCTAAGGGTGGTATCGTTTGTGATCCACAAAAGATGTCTATAGGAGAGCTAGAGCGCATGACACGCCGCTATACGGCTGAGCTACTGGACTTCCTCGGGCCGGAAAAGGATGTACCAGCACCAGATATGAATACCAACGAACAAGTGATGGCTTGGATAATGGACACGTTCTCTATGCATGCACGTCACACAGTCACCGCCGTAGTTACTGGTAAGCCGATAGAGATAGGCGGATCTCGTGGAAGGCGTGAAGCTACAGGCCGAGGCATTTTATTTGTTACTAACGAAGCCTGCAAGAAATTTAACATGGATATCTCCAAAACCCGCGTCGTCGTACAAGGTTCTGGGAACGTAGGCGGCATAGGGGCACAGCTTATGCAAAAAGAAGGCTACAAGATAATAGCCATTTCTGAAATCAAGGGCGGTATATACAATCCCAACGGGATAGATGTAAACGATGCTCTAGAATACCTTAAGCAGAACAAGACTTACGAAGGCTACAAAGAAGCTGACTTTATCACTAACGCCGAGCTACTGGAACTCGAATGCGATGTCCTTGTTCCCGCAGCTACGGAAAACCAGATTACTTCGGCAAATGCTGACAAGATCAAATGCAAGATCCTAAGTGAAGGAGCAAACGGCCCGACGACAGCAGCAGCCGACCAGATACTTTATGACAAAGGGATTTACGTAATCCCAGACATCTTAGCTAACGCCGGCGGTGTAACAGTTAGCTACTTTGAGTGGGTACAAGACCGTATGGGCTTCTTCTGGCGCGAAGATGAAGTTAACTCAAGGCTTAAGGACACGATGGTAGAAAGCTTCTGGTCAGTTAATCGTTACGCAGAGAAACACGGCGTGAATATGAGGATAGCGGCATATATGCTGGCTATTGACCGCGTCGCATATGACCTAAAACTGCGCGGTATATATGCCTGAAAAACCTTCACATAAGTACTTGAAAAATCCATCTCGGATTCCAAGTGTAAGAGGCTAGTTGTGTTGACTATACAGTCAAGCGTGTATAATACTGTGCTGGTTTAATTCGCTCTTGCAGAATCTCGGCAAACCGGCTGAAAACGAGGGTACAGGGAGGAGGAAATTATGAAGCTGGCGAGAACGATAAGCGCTTTACCGCTGATCTTGCTGCTGGCATTTGTCGTCACCGCTCAGGAGACAGAGCGTGAGCAACGTCGTACTACAGCCCCAACCGTGACTGGTGCTACGGGCCTGTTCACCGTGTATGACGCTTCAACGCTGAGAAAAACCGAATATAACTTCGGATTCTTTGCAAACAACTTTGACCGCGATCCGGGAGATGTAGACATAATGACCCTACCGGTCAATTTTGCCATAGGAGTTACAGACAATATCGAACTGTTTGTCAACGTAGATGCTGACCAAAAGCTTACAAGCGGCGCTCTTTTTGAGCTAAGCGGCTCGCTCTTTCCTAAGCTCTCGCAGCAACAGCGTTCTACGTTCGATTTCGGCCCTATAGGCGGCACTGAAAGAGATGGTCCAGGGTTCTTCCCACTGGCTGGCTCAAACGTCAGCGGAGCATTAGTGGGCGGAATACTTCCAGGTCTGCCGCAAAGTGGCGGTTTTAGAGTAGTTGATGGTACTACTACAAAGTTCGTAGGTCGGCTGCCGGGATACCTGAATAACTATCCATTCTTTGGCAGAGGGGGACATACGCTTGGCAACGTTACCGCCGGCGGCAAAATTCGCTTCACTAGCCATGATGCCCGCGTAGGCGTGGCAGCTGTGATACTAGCACGTATACCCACTATATTTGCCGGCAAGCTAGTAGATGACGCTTTTGGCGGACGGCTTGTACGAGGTGCAGGTGCTGGAACGAACGATTTTGGTGGCTTCCTCGTAATCAGCCCTCGCTTCGGCATAGTAAGTACGCACCTCAACGTAGGCTACATGCACAATGGCGATCCTGAAACACGAGGATTTGAACTGCTAGATAGATCTGATGAGCTGATACTCTCTGCTGGCATCGATGTACCTTTTACTAACTACTTCCAGGTCATAGGCGAAACAACTTGGACGCGCTACGTGGCGGCACATACACCCTCACTCGACAGAATCGATCCGTTCGAATTCGTCGTCGGAGCACGTTTCTATCCCTTTGGCAAGCGCACCAACAGCAAGTTCATGATGTCCTTCGGCGGAGGCTACCGCTACTTGCTAAATAACTCTGGCGCAGAGCGCGAAGCATTACGCAACAGGCTTCGCCCAGGCCAAAATCGGCCTACTGCTGATTACCACGGTTTTGTCGCCAACCTAACTCTAGGGTACCGTAAGGTAGCCGCAGCTCCAGCAAAAGACCCCTGTGCAGCAAACCGCGGCCCTTCGATCAGCTTGAGCGCTAACAAACTAGCCGTAAAAGAGCGTTCCGGCGAGAGTGTCTCTTTAACAGCTTCCGTAACCGATCCTGATAATGATCAATTAACCTATTCTTGGGAAGCCTCCGGTGGAAGTATCAGCGGTACCGGCAACAGCGTCAGCTGGAACAGCACCGGCCTAGCTCCAGGAGACTACCGCATCACAGTCACTGCCACCGACGTATGCAATAACAAAGCTACCGATTCCCGCGTAGTCACCGTAGAGAAAGCCAATCGCTGCCCGACGGTAAGCTTGAAAGCTTCAACTACGTCTATACAAGAGGGCAGTGATCAGTCTTTCGTCTTCACGGCAACTGGTGACGATCCTGACGGCGACAAACTGCAGTACAGCTGGACCACCTCTAAAGGATCTTTAACCGGTACAGATACTTCTAAGAAGCTCGATACGACAGGTCTATCAGCCGGCCAGATCACCGTTAAGGTAAGCGTCACCGATGGCCAATGCCCAGCTACGGAAAGCATCACTGTAACGATTACGCCTAAGCCGAAGCTTCCATCCGTATTCACTACCGCTTGCAGCACCTATCGCACAGCAAACGATACCCGCCCAGATAATGCCTGTAAGCGAGTCCTTGACGATGTCGCCTCAAGGCTGCAAAGCGATCCATCTGCAACACTCATTCTTGATGGCCACTCCGATAAAGGCGAGAAGAAGGGCACAGCTCGCCGCCGAGCTGAACGCGTACGAGACTACCTAGTCAACGAACGCAAAGTCGATATCAATCGTGTTGAGATACGCTCCTATGATGACACTCGCCCACATGAGTCTGGCGACCGCAAGATGAATCGCCGAGTAACAATCCACATCGTCCCGCAAGGTGCTACAAGACCTCAGTAAACTACTCAAACAAAAGAGGGTCGTGCATGTTGCACAATCCTCTTTTGTTTAACCTGCGCGCTAGTTATACTAGCCGCAAATGTGGAAACTAGATCTGCTCTTTCTGGCCTCACTTTTGATAGTCTTTCTCCTAGTTCGTCACGAAGTACGAAGATATTTCCTGGCAAAAGTAAACAGACAAACCGACCCAACGGTTACCAAGAAAAGATTGGTGCGCCGAATACTCTGTTCTTTTGTACTTGTATGCATCCTCGCAATGACATATTTTGGCTATACCAATAAAGCCTTCTTTATAGATAGACCTTGGTTTTTTGGTATCTACTGGCTTTCCTGTATACTTATGGCTTTCGCTCTGATAGTACTAGCACTGATAGACATGCGGGCAACTTTTCAAGCTACTATCAAGGAATATATGAATGAATCAGTAGAAGAGGAGCGATTCAGAGAATTCCTCAAAAGGACAGAAAAAAATAACGGAGGATAAACATGCAAGACTTCTTCAATAATTGGGATCGAATACATGCACAGTCTACAAAGGTGATGGCCGTAGCTCCAGCAGAAAAATTTGACTGGCGACCAGTAGAAAGTGCTATGACCTTGGGCGAGCTAATGCGCCACCTGCCAAGTGCAGAAGCGCTCATAGTAGAGCTTGTTTCAGGAATAAAGATAAACACTGACCTAGAGAACAAAAACTCAGCGCAAGAGCTAGTGGCCGAGTTTGACAGGATTCATGAAGCTGCTAAGGAAATTGTTGCAACTCTCGATGACAAAACACTCGAGGAGTCTGTTACGCTAGGCCCTAAGACGTTGCAGAAGAAGATGTTACTTTACACCATGCTAGAACATGAAATACACCATAGAGGTCAACTGTACACTTATATTAGGATCGCTGGTGTAGTACCACCACCACTTTTTGGCTAAGGAGCTCAGATGGAAAAGCAGAGAGAAATAATAATAGTAGGTTCAGGCCCTGCTGGACTCACGGCAGCTATATACGCTGCAAGGGCAGGACTAAATCCTCTAGTAGCAGCCGGCGAAGTCCGACACACTACCTTACCCGGTGGACAACTGATGCTTACAACAGACGTCGAAAACTATCCCGGCTTTCCGGAAGGAATTCAGGGGCCGGAAATGATGCACCGCTTCTTTGAGCAAGCAAAGCGCTTCGGAACAGAAATCCTCAATGCTGAAGCTACACAAGCAGATTTTCCCCAAGGTGGCCCGTTCCGACTTCTTGTCGGGCAAGAGTGGTTCACGGCTAAATCGGTCATACTTGCTATGGGAGCAAGAGCAAAATGGCTCGGTGTTCCCGGAGAAGAAGAATTCAGAGCAAAGGGCGGTGTTTCGGCTTGCGCTACCTGCGACGGGCCCCTTCCCTACTTTCGTAACTCTCACCTCATCGTCGTAGGTGGAGGCGATACCGCCATGGAAGAAGCACTTTTCCTGACTAAATTCGCAGCTAAAGTCACGATAGTACACCGCAGAGATAAACTAAGGGCAAGCAAAGTAATGCAACTACGTGCTATGTCAAATCCCAAAATTGAATTCCTGTGGAATTCGACGATCGTCGAATATCTTGGCAGCGACTCATTAGAAGCCGTGCGCATAAAGAATACCATCACCGGCGAGGAAAAATTACAGCCGATACGTGGCGTATTCGTAGCTATAGGACACCAGCCTATGACAGATTTTGTCAAAGGAATCATAGACTTAGATGAACAAGGCTATATCATCACACGCAACAACGTAGAAACCAATATCGAAGGAGTCTTTGCCGCAGGAGATGTTCATGACAAGCATTATAGACAAGCAGTTACGGCGGCCGGCTTCGGCTGCATGGCTGCGATTTCTGCCGAAAGATGGTTAGCTTCTAAAGAAGGCCATCACTAAAAACAAGCCCCCTGTGGCCTTCGTTTCAACTAGAAGGCCACTCCTATAACGCTACGATCAGATTTCCATCTACTACCTGTCCACGCTCTATCTTGTAGTCTCTATACTTGACTATGACAGCGTCGCTCAGCACAGTGCCAGGCGGAACAGTCACTTCGTCGCCTATCACCACGCGATTCAACCTTGCTGCTTTTCCAACCGTTACGTTCTTCCACAAGACCGAGTTACGCACATGTGCCGTAGGCTCTATCGAACATCCCTCGCCCAGCACGATGTCTTTACCGCTCTTTGAAAGCAACTGCAAACTAGCATCTAGGTAACGTCTGAGAGTGCTCAGCTCGTGCCATTCTCCTTCAGCCACGTACGAGGCTATGCGCTCACCACAAGCTATCGCCTTCGGATACACATCTATAGTGGAATGTGAAAACACTCCCCGCGGTACATACTTCAATATTTCCGGCTCCATTATCTGTATTCCGGTAAACATCAGCGGTACTGGCTCTTCTGAGGCTTCTGGGTACGCCCCGAAGCCTAGGATGTTGCCTTCTGTATCTACAAAGACCTTAGAGAACTTTTCGCGAGCCACATTCTGCTTAAGCACTAGTGTAGCCAGCGCATTGCGACTACGATGTAGCTGCATAGCTGCTGCTAGGTCAATGTTAGTTACTAGCTTGCCGTTCATCACTATGAAAGTACCATCTTGAAGCAGTTCTCGGACCAGGTCAAGCGCTCCCGAAGTGCCCATTATTACACTTTCATAGCTATAGCTTATTCTTACAGAGAAGCTGCTGCCATCACCCAAGATGGCCACTATAGATTCAGCTTGATGGTGAAGGTTCACTATTATTTCGTCCACGCCGAAGCTTCTCAAGTACTCTACAGAATAGACAATAAGCGGCTTATTGAGAAATGGGACAGCAGGTTTAGTCCTATCGATTGTTAGCGGCCACAGCCTTGTCCCAAAGCCCGCCGCAAGAATCATCGCCTTCATCTTCTTGTTCGCTGAACACCAGATCGCGTAAGGGTAATCCCAGCCTACTGCACCTATCTGCCTGCATCTGTATGTAAGTGGTAGTGATGTACTCATCTTGTGTAAGCGCCAAGGCCTCGATAGCCTGTCTTACTGCAAGTTCGCAACCTTCGAGCTCCAAAAAGTTACCCATAGGCGTTTCGTCAAACATCGCTTGTAAGCTCAGACCACTTTCAAGCAGCAGGATGTATATGGTTCGGTATTTCTGGTAGCGGAAGAAAGGTCTATAGCCAAGCCTTGCGAGTATCGACAACATCTGCTTTGGGTCAGCTACTTCAGTTTCATACTCCAGGCGTGACTTAAAATCGCTAGGCATATCCGAAAGACCTTTAAACGTCAGTGTAGCTTTCCCATCGACTACGCGTAAGCGCAAGGCTTCCTGCTTTGCTGCTAGCACACCAGCATTATCTAGCATCCAGTTATCTTCGAAATGCCTCGGCTTATGGCACATCAATTGGCCTATTTTTTCAAGTATCTTTATGTCATCACAAGGAATTTTGACCTCTATTTCTATATTTTTTACAGTGGTCATAATTAGTTCTCACGGCCTATTATGAAGTTGGATATGCTATAGAGGGCACGCTTATAGACTGAGTCCGTAAGCGAGGTCAGCAGCTGTTGAGCTTCGGCTGCGTATCGAGAAAGTTCTGCACGAACCCTCACAAGCACTCCGCTTGACTCAACCATACCAAGTAGCTCGTCTCTGCTCGTGTTGCTTGCTAAGTCACTGTTGTTCATAGCGCAACGCAACTTTTCCATCACATCCTCCCGCGCTTGCTCACGCAGATATATCAAAGGAAGAGTGATTTTGCCTTCGCGCAGATCGTTTGCCGCTGGCTTACCCAGTTTTTCCGTCGAAGAGGTGAAATCGAGCAAGTCGTCTGCTAATTGAAAAGCAGTTCCTATTCTGAAACCAAACTCACGCATAAGAGCTTGTTCTCGGTAAGAAGCTGAGGCAAGTATGGCTCCTATCTCGCAACAGGCGCTGATAAGAAATGCCGTCTTACGATGTACTATTTCTAGATACTCCTGTTCGGTAATATCTAACCTTCCGCGCAGTTCTAGCTGTATAAGTTCCCCTTCGGTCATCTGACGGGTTACCCTAGTCAGTATATCCAGGATCTCAAAATTACGCTCCTTGAGGCTATTTTCAAAAGCCAGCATATAAAGCCAGTCTCCTGACAGTACGGCTATATCGTTGCCCCATCGAGAGCGTACCGAAGGCCTGCCTCGGCGAACATCGCAGTCGTCTATGATGTCGTCGTGAATAAGCGTAGCGGTATGAAGGAACTCTACCACTGTTGCCATTCTTATTACATTTTCTAGGCACTCAGCGCCGAGAACTCTCGCTGAAAGAATGAGCAGTGCTGGCCGGATCCGCTTTCCGCCTGAGAGATGTAGATACTTACCTATTTGCTGAACAAGCTTTACATCCGATTCTATCTGCGAGAGAAATTGCTTTTCAACGCAGGTTAATTCTGGCTTGATTAGCTCGTAGACATCAGCTACGGACAGATATTCGGATTGCTGCGCACTTAACATACTATGAACTGCTAGACAGTCCTCTCGCCCTCTCTCGCAAAAAAGCTATCGGCATTGTAACATCAACCTTGCATACTGTCCATCCAAGCAGGTTGCTTCTTGACTTGCTTGAAAAGCGATTAGACTTCTGCAACTATCTACGATATGCTCAGCATATCAACTATTTTGTTTTCTAGCGCCGAGCCGAGGAAGCTACGCAGCGGCTGGAAGATCATCATTTTTCTGCTGTTTACAGCAATAGTGCAAATCTTGCTTTTCTCTATAGCTCTTTCCTTCAAACGAGAGATAGGCGATGGCTTACAAAGGACACTTATGCTCATATCAGTGGCATTCTCTTCAGCAGTCTCTAGCAGGTTGCTTTCAGGCACCAGCTTCTCCGCTTATGCTCTCAGACCGAGATGGTGGAAGCACTTTCTCATTGGGCAAGGTATAGCATTCTGTATGGTAGCACTAGCGGTAATACCAGGATGGATATCAGGCGGATTCACGTTCTCGATGAATGAAACTTTTAGCCCGCTGCAGATACTCTCTTGCTGGATCTTTTTACTAATAGCTGCATCACTTGAAGAATTGCTCTTTCGAGGATATCCGCTACAAGAATTAGCGGCGTCGTTAGGCCGGCTTCCCTCTGCACTGATTATGTCTGTACCGTTTGCTCTGGTACATACCGATAATCCTTGCCATACACTTTTTGCTAACATTAATACCCTCCTAGCAGGCCTCTGGTTGTGTGCAGCATACTTCAAAACAAACAACCTATGGCTAGCAACGGGGCTACATTTAGGATGGAACTTCGCGCTAGCTTCTGTATTTGGGATCAACGTAAGTGGTATAGACGCTTTCAGCCAAAGTTCTTTCCTTGCTGCTAAGTATAACGGCCAACAGTTGCTTACCGGCGGATGCTATGGTATAGAGGCAAGTCTGCCAGCTACAGTCATTCTGGGGCTTTCAGCAGCAACACTAGCCTTTCCTAAGCGGAGGCCTGATGCGAACAATTCAGATGGTAGGGCAAATACATCTTCTTGATGCCAGCGTATCATGTTGTCAGGTAGAAGATGCTCGACTAGCATAGTAAGAGACAGCAGTAAAGTTGAATTTCTTAAGACAAAAGGTACTGAGGAAAAGCTATGACAGCTCAAAGAATCAAGCTCAATCCAGATCTAAAAAGTCCCCGTGCAAGCGAGTTCGAAAGTAAGCTCATGGCACGTATAGTAGGCCAGGAGAGAGCCGTCAGACGGATCGCCAATCTGTACCAAATTCATCTTGCAGGGCTCGCAAATCCTGGACGTCCCGTAGGCACTATGCTTTTCCTAGGTCCTACTGGTTCAGGCAAGACCAGAGTCGTCGAAGCTGCCGCAGAGGTCCTCTACAATGACCCCAACGCAGTTATCAAAATAGACTGCGCAGAGTTCCAGCATAGCCATGAGATAGCAAAGCTCATAGGCTCTCCTCCAGGTTATCTAGGTCACCGCGAAACCTCGCCTATGTTGACCCAAGAGAACCTTGATCGCTATCACAACGAGCGTGACCAGATAAGCTTCGTACTCTTTGATGAGATAGAGAAAGCTTCCGATGCGCTTTGGCAGCTACTTTTAGGTATACTCGACAAAGCCACGTTGACACTAGGCGATAACCGTCGCGTGGATTTTTCAAAAGCGATGATTTTCATGACGTCAAATCTTGGTGCAAAAGAGATGTCAGAGCTCATCTCCGGTTCCATAGGATTTGCTCCGGCTCGCATCAGGCCAGTAGAGCACGACAGCGAACTAGATCAGAAGATCTATCGCACGGCACTTGAGGCTGCAAAGCGCAAGTTCTCACCAGAATTTATGAATCGCATCGACAAAGTCGTCGTTTTCCGGTCACTCAAAGAGCATCACCTGCACCAAATATTGGATCTAGAACTCAAAGCCGTGCAGGATAGAATAATGAAAGGAACCGCACAAAAATTCGTCTTCACTTGCTCACCTGAAGCCAAAAAGTTTCTACTAGACGAAGGCATAGACTATAAATATGGCGCAAGACACCTCAAGCGAGCTATAGAGCGTTTTCTAGTCTACCCACTTTCCAACATCGTAGCTACACAGCAGGTAAGTACGGGAGATTTGGTAGTAGTCGAGTTCGACAGCCAGGAAGGTAAACTAGTTTTCAGTAAAGAAGTGGGCGGAGCACTGGTAGGCGGAGCAGCTGGAGAATACGCTTCTCTAATAACCGCCGAAAAAGGTTCGCTCACCACTACCCGAAAAGTAGCTTCAGCTAAAAACGAAGACTGAGCTATTCTTTCTTAGCCTTGTTCTCTTCTTGTTGAGCAGGCTTATAACCCACAAGCAACTGCTGACCTTCTTTGCTGCGAGGATCTATTGTCCTTACGTGCTTTCGCCCCCTCATTTCCCAAATCGCAGTAACTACGCCATCTTTCTCTACAGCGTTATAAGTGATCTCATTTTCAGACATACTCCCTCCAAAACTAAGTTATCTAAAATCTAGACAGATTCACTTTGGCCTCGCAAAAAGCTTTTCATCTATTCGCACATTAAATTCGCGCGACTCATAAGATACACGCAAGACCTGCAAATCGTTCTCGTAGAGATCTACCACATAAGGTACTTGAAGCTGTTGCTGTTTTACATATCTATAGAAACGGTTTTCAGCCCGTACGATCTTGGCACCTTCCCTAATTGCCGGAAACCTAAGCGCTACTGGCAGGCGTGTCGTGAAGTCGAAGTAAATGCTAACTTCACTATTATCAGGAAATACTAGAAGCACGGCATCGGCCCGCTGGCCGCGCCACAGTTCCTTTGCCGGCAAATACCTAGCTTCTTTTGCCTGCCTCCAACCACCCCTAAGAAGGCTGTCAATCTGATAAAGTCGGCTCTGCTTTGCTCTAAGCATTTCCGTAGAATCTAGGTCTCTAGTTATCTTAGACAGAGAAGAATAAAGCCAGCCTCTATCTCCATCTATAACCTCGACATAATGCCCATCCTTACTTTTAGTTTCCACTCTTTCCCTAGCCGGCAGCACCACATAATTAACGAATGTAGTAATGCTGCGCTCTGGTTCGCCATTTCGATAGGCAGTAACCAGTCCTTTGGAACGCTCGGTCTGCACCGCCAAGTAATGTTCGCCCCCCATTGCTTGAACTGCTTGGGCAATAATGTCTCCTGCTTGTTGTGGCAAAAGAAGAAACAGGAAAAATATCATTTTCTGAGGAGTTTAGGAGGAACGAACCAAAGTAAGCGAGCAGAATTTCGAGCCTGCGGCTCTAAAAACTCGAAACAAGCTGCGGCCGCCTTTTTGAAAGAAAAAGGCACAGTACTACCTATCAGCAAGCCGGCTAGATGCCCAACGTGTGGTTCGTGTCCTACGGCAACTACCCTGCGTAGACTATAGTCTATGACCTTCAAGAAATCTTTTGGTTCGGCTTCCGGCCGCAATTCTTCAACTACGTACAAAGGGCAAGTACTTTTATAAACCTTCAGCAAGATCTCGGCTGTCTGCCGAGCTCGTTTTAAAGGACTAGAATAAACAGCATCAAAGTCCTCTAAGAGCCCTTTTAGCCCTCTGCTCACTTGTTCCATGCGAGCAATACCTTCTTGCGTCAACGGCCTGGAGTCATCGTCACCAGACCATTTCTCTCTGTCTTCAGCTATGGCGTGTCGTATCAGTATCAATTCCATAACTAGCTTCCGGTGGCTACCTTCACTTCACCCTTTTCGACAAAAACGTAAAAGACGTCGGACTCTTTCCACATCATAGTCACTGGGAGTTTCACTTTCTCATCTATGGTACGCTTGAGGAAACGAGCTCCATAAGCGGGGCTAAAGCCTTGCTCGACGAGCAAATTCAGGGCGTCTTCTGAGACATTGATCTGCTTTGCATGCTTCTGGGCTTGTCTATTAATTCCGTTTATGTACATCTCTGCTATCTGCTTTACTTCGTCACGCGTCAGAGGGGAAAAGACCACTATCTCGTCTATCCTATTGCGAAACTCAGGTGAGAAACGCTCTTCGGCAGCTTTAATCACCTCACGCTTTATCTGCTCGATTTCCATAGTAGTTTTGGTTCCAAAGCCGAGAGGCTTCATATACTTCTTAAAGTTATCGCTGCCAAGGTTGGACGTCATTATAACTATCGCATCCGAGAGATAGACCTTCTTACCGCGCCCATCGGTCAACCATCCCTCATCGAAAGCTTGCAAAAATAGGCTTAGCAGGTAGGGTGATGCTTTTTCTATCTCATCCAGCAACAACACTGTATACGGATTATCCCGCAGCTTCTCGGTCAATATACCACCCCGCTCTGAGCCTACTATACCACGCGGCATACCTATCAGTTTTTCAACAGCTATAGTGCCATCTTGATATTCAGACATATCAATTCTGACCATCTTACGTTCGTCGCCGAACATAAAATGTGCTACCGCTTTTGCGAGCTCTGTTTTACCAACGCCAGTAGGACCTAGGAAAAGCAGCACGCCGTCAGGCTTGTAGAAATTTTCTTTAAGTGGCCCTTTATTGAGCCTCAAACGTCTTGCTACGGCACTTACAGCCTCCTGTTGACCTATGACGCGAGCCGACAGTTCTTGCTCTATCGACTTAAACCTTTCGTTTACATCACGAAAGATCATATCTCGCGGGATACTCGATTCTTGTGAGATGACGTCTATCACGTGCTCTGGCAGCACGAGCGGCTTTTCAGGGTTATTTATCTCAACCTTCACTGAAGCGGTATCTAACCAGCCGATCACTTTATCGGGCATGTGCAAACTTCTCATATAACGGGGTGCGAGCTCAAGGGCAGTTTCCATAGCTTCTTTGGTAATGGTCACCGAGTAATTGCTCTCAAGCCGCGGTCTTAAGCCCTGCAGTATCTTTCTTGTCTGCTCTATGTTCGGTTCTTCTATCTTCACAAGTCGGAAGCGACGAGCAAGCGCTTCATCTTCTGCTATGTATTCTTTATATTCGGTCATCGTAGTCGCGCCGATTATTCGCAGCTCACCTCTTGCTAGAGCTGACTTAAACATATTCGCTGCGTCAGAACTTGCCCCAAGAGCAGATCCAGCTCCTATAATCATATGAGCTTCATCTATGAAGAGGATGATGTTTTCGCGCTCCTTGACTTCATTGATAATCCCTTGGATACGTTCTTCGAACATGCCGCGCAGCATCGTTCCAGCGACCACGCCTGAGATCTGCAGATTAACTATGTGAGCATTTCTAAGCCTTGCAGGCACTTTCTCAGGTTCAAGCTCTATCATTCGTGCCAACCCTTCTACTACGGCCGTCTTACCTACTCCGGCTTCGCCGACGAGCATAGGCGAATTCGCTCGCTCTTTGTGACAGAGAATCTCTATTATCTGACGTATTTCGCGCTCTCTACCTATCACAGGTGGCAACTTATCCTGTCGTGCCTGTTTATTCAGGCTTACTCCAAAGTGTCTTAGATAGGGCGGCAGCTCATACTTCTTACGTAGCCTATCTTCACGTTCCTCTCTAGATTTGAGCCGAGTAGCTATCTTAGCCAGCACCATATCTGGATCAGCACCGAATTTGCGCAAAACCATCACAGGCTCGCTGTTTTTATCCTCGAAGATAGATTGAAACAAATCGGTAGCGTCTATAGTTTGACGCCCTGCCTGCCGTGCCTTGCGGAGTCCCTGTGTAAGCAGCTCTCTTGTTGCTTCCGAAAGCTTTATACGTTTGCCAGTGTACTGCTTAGGCACCGACAACTTCATTTCTATCTCTTTCAATATAGCTTGCGGATCAAGATTGAGGCTCTGCATAACCTCATTGAAGAAGGCCTTTTCGACTTCCGAAATAGCTACGAATATGTGCTCGGGTGAGATAAAGTTATGATCACGCTTACGAGACTCCTCTATTGCCCGCCTCATCACTCTCTGTCCGCTCTCACTAAATCTCTCAGCAAAATCACCAAATTCGTACATACCGCCTCCCTTCCTTGCCCAAGGCTACCAGAAGGTCACACAAGGCACTAACTTCTACGAAATCAGTCAGATTAGGTACTTTGCTTGATTAAAATTCTTAGCTCCTTCTCCGTCCTTGTCAAGGGAACACCGCTAAGTCATCAGCAAGCTGCTCTGCCTACGCAACAACACGACCAAGAAAGCTGTTAGAACAACCCTCTGTCGCGTCTTTCTTCATCTATTTCACGTAGCATATCTAATATCAGGTTAGTATTGTTTGGAGCAGTAATTGTCTGTTTGAATTCTACAAAGGAACGTTCAACTTCAAACCTACCACCTTCAAGCTGACAAAACTGCCGAAAAGCAGCATTTCCACACAGATCCTCTATCCTTGCATCAGCTATTTGTCCGGAATTGAAATATATCTGCCCCACAGATTTGTCAGACTCGATGTTTAAAACACAGTTCAGGCGGCTATTTTCTATAATCTGAATTACATCAAACAAACTGATGCTCGACAAATCTCCGGCAAGCACCTTGATTGATTGATCTTGCGGCTGTGGCTCCGCTGCTATCCTGCTACGAACAGCAACACGCCGTAGAGCTTCTACTCTAGCTACTATTGATGAAGCATGCGGGCTGAGAGCTTTAGCCTGTACCAAGTAAGAGTTAGCCTGCTCTAAATCGCCGTTCTCGGCGTAAATTGTCGACAGCGCTACCAGGTGTTCAGCCGCCTTCTCAACGAGGTTATTATCTATACAGATTTCACATAGCTTTTCCCGCAACGCTACGTTCTTTGGATAAAATTGCAGTGCGTACTCGAGGGTACTGATAGCTCGGTCTATGAACCGGTACTTGACAAGCAACTCCACATCAAGAAGCATACCCTCGACGTCTGTTGTTCTGTTTGATAATGGCCCTGTCCTACTTTCCCTCAAGAGAATCCCTCAACCATTCAAGATACTGCTGTGAGCCCTTTTCTATTCTCAAGGCTATAACTTCCGGAGTAGTGTAGGAATGCAAACCTTTTACAGTACTCTCAAGTCTTTCGTAGCGCTTTTCATCGGTCTTGATGATTAGAAGCCACTCCTCATCCTTAACCACATTCCCCTGCCACCTATAGACGGACTTCACGGCAACAATGTTAACGCATGCAGCTAAGCGTTCGTTCACTAACGTCTCAGCCATACTAACAGCAGCCTGTTCACTATCGATCGTAACAAAGACTACCAATTCCCCCTTCATGTCTCTTGGTCTTCCTTACCATCAAGCGGTTCTTCCAACTCAGTTTCAAAGTAAGCTTCGACGAGTTCTGAAGCTTTAGCCAGATCTCGTTCGTCTACAAGAAGTACAACCGACACGGCTGTACTTGGAAAAATATCAGTAGAAGCCTCACCCTGTAACAAAGAGCGCACCTGATTTTTTGTCAAGATCTCCTGCACCATCTCGGCTTCTGCACTGGTAGCAAAGGTTTTCAGAGCTACAAACCGCGCTTCGCTTGTATCATAGATAGCATTTTCCGGCGTGAGTTCTTCAACAAGGTCCCTGTCACAATCCTCACAACGTAGTATCTCTTTGCGATATTCAGCTCCGCACTGAGGACAGATTGCCATATGGAAGCTCCTAATGAATCTAAACCTATTTTACAAAACGCCGTGATCCAGCCGCAAGTTTTTTGCCATAGCCCTGCGGTTGCGTGGTTGACCGTATTCGTACTGTTTTGATAAGTTTGAATTGCAAAACCAAATCGGAGCTCATGCTATGCCGGAAAAAGAGGTACTACTTATAGGCGGTGCAAGAACCCCTATGGCCGAGTATAACGGCGCGTTCAAGGACTTTACCGCAAACGAACTAGGCGCGTTGGCTGCAAGGGCAGCCTTAGAAAGAACTTCCGTAGCTGCCGAACATATAGACCATACGATCTTCGGCAACGCACTTCAAACTTCACAAGACGCTATATACGGCGCAAGACATGTAGCACTACGTGCTGGCATACCTATTGACAGACCAGCACTTACGGTCAATAGGCTGTGCGGGTCAGGCATTCAGGCAGTCATCAGCGCCGCACAACTGATTTTGCTAGGAGAAGCTTCAACGGTTCTGGCCGGCGGCATGGAATCGATGTCACAAGCTCCTTATGTATTGCGAGGAGCGCGAAGCGGCTATAGACTCGGTCATGCTCAACTCGAAGACCTTCTTATGGCAGCCTTGTTTGACTCCTACTGCGGTTATTACATGGCCCAAACGGCAGAAAATCTTGCTCGCAGATACGGCATCACGCGCGAACAACAAGACGAGTTCGCACTACTCAGCCAGCAGCGCGCAGCTGCCGGCTATGCTTGCGGCCGTATTCAAGAAGAAATCTCTGCAGTAGAGATAAAAACCAAAAAAGGCGTCGAACTGTTTGCCAAAGATGACCACATGCGCCCCGATACTACGCTAGAAGCTCTAGCTAAACTCAAACCGGCGTTTGGAAAAGACGGTTTTGTTACGGCAGGTAATGCTTCAGGAATAGTAGACGGTGCCTGTGCGCTGATAGTCACGTCCAGAAAGACTGCCGACGAGCGTGGCTACCGGCCTATGGGTAGAATACTCTCCTGGGCAGTAGCTGGTGTTGATCCTCAAATAATGGGCATAGGGCCCGTACCAGCATCGAAAAAAGCGCTCGAAAAAGCTGGTCTACGCTTAGACGAGATCGATCTTATCGAGGTGAACGAGGCATTTGCAGCACAATACTTAGCTGTAGAAAAGGAACTAGGACTTGAACGCGAACGCACAAACGTCAACGGCGGTGCTATAGCGCTCGGTCACCCTCTGGGAGCATCTGGCGCTCGTCTTATACTGACGTTACTTTATGAACTCAAGCGGCGAAATGCCCGCTATGGCCTTGCCACTGCCTGCATAGGTGGCGGCCAAGGTATAGCCATAATAATTGAATCGCTTTAACTTTTTATGTGGAGACATCGGTATGATAAGCAAGATAGGGGTAATAGGTTGCGGACTTATGGGATCAGGCATAGCTCAGGTTTGTGCTACAGCCGGCTATGAAACTACGGTTTGCGAAATGTCTCAAGAGCTACTTGACAAAGGGCTCAACACGATCGACAAATCGCTTACTAAGTCTGTAGAAAAAGGCAAACTTTCCGCTGAAGGAAAGTCAGCCACGATGGCACGCCTGCGAGGAACTGTTTCTCTTGAAGAACTCTCCGACTGCGATCTGATAATCGAAGCAATCATAGAAAACAAAAATGCCAAGAAGGAAGTGTTTACTAAGCTAGACCGCTACTGCAAACCGGAAACAATATTTGCTTCAAATACCTCTTCGCTATCAATCACTGAACTGATGATGGCCGTAGGCACCGAACGCAGGAAGCGCTTCGTAGGGCTACATTTCTTCAATCCAGTACCAGTTATGAAACTTCTGGAAGCAGTAAGGACATTAGTTACTGATGAAGGGGTCTTTGACGAAGTAGCAGCTTTTGGCAGCAAGATAGGCAAGACTGTCATACGAACTTCCGATAGAACAGGATTCATAGTAAACCGGCTACTGGTACCATATCTGCTTGACGCAATACGTGCGCTCGAAGAAGGAGTAGGATCAATTGTAGATATAGACAACGGTATGATGCTCGGATGTGGGCATCCTATGGGCCCATTTACGCTACTGGACTTTGTCGGACTAGATACTACCTACTACATAGCAGAAATAATGTTTGAAGAGTTTCGCGAACAACGCTTCGCTCCACCGCCTCTGCTAAAAAGAATGGTACTAGCCGGAATGCATGGGCGAAAGACCGGGCGTGGCTTCTATGACTATACCGATCCTCAAAACCCTGTACCTATGAAGCTTTAACTAGGGGCCGTCCAGTCGGTATCAGGGAGGTTTTATGAAAGTCTTGGTTATAGGTTCAGGGGCAAGAGAACACGCCCTGGTGTGGAAGCTAGCAACCAGCCCTAACGTAACAAAAGTCTACTGTAGCCCTGGAAACGCCGGCATAGCTCAGCAAGCAACTCTGCTTAACGTCGACGCCTCAAATCCTCTCCAGCTAGCAGAAATTGCCGACAAAGAAGAGATAGACCTAACGGTAGTAGGCCCTGAAGCCCCACTCGTAGCAGGGATAGTAGATGCCTTCAGCCGCCGTAAGCGCCGTATAGTAGGTCCTACAAAAGCCGCCGCACAACTAGAAGGAAGCAAGATCTTCGCAAAGGAATTCATGGCCAGACACCATATCCCTACTGCGGACTTCACTTATTGTGAGACTCCCGAGTCAGCCTTCGACATTATCTCCTCTGGAGTATACCGCTTCCCCGTAGTGCTAAAGGCTGATGGCCTTGCTGCTGGCAAAGGAGTGGTTATAGCTCAGGATGCCGAGGAAGCATTCGCTACAATACGAAGATTTATGATTGATAAAAGTCTAGGCTCAGCAGGTACTAGGCTGGTAATAGAAGAGTATCTTTCAGGCCAAGAAGCATCACTACTAGTCTTCAGCGATGGCAAAGACATCCTACCTATGCCATTAGCTCAAGACTATAAAGCAGCTTACGAAGGTAATAGAGGGCCAAATACAGGCGGCATGGGAGCATACTCTGCCGCAGGAATGCTACCCGACAAGCTCCTAGAGCAGATAATAAGTAAAATAGCCGAGCCTACAATTGCCGGCATGGCCGATGAAGGCAGACCTTTCCGAGGAGTGCTCTTCATAGGATTGATGCTCACTGATGAAGGTCCTCGCGTGCTTGAGTATAACGTCCGGTTAGGTGACCCCGAAGCACAAGCCGTGCTGATGAGGCTAGAAAGTGACCTACTGGAGATCCTAGAAGCTATAGTGAATGAGGATCTTAAATCCGTGAGGCCTTGCTGGAGCAGCGACTCAACTGTGTGCGTCGTCATGGCCGCCGAAGGGTATCCAGGTACGCCGCGCACAGGGGACATTATTTCAGGGCTAGAGGAAGCAACAAAGCTAGACGGAGTTAGAATCTTTCATGCAGGCACGAAGCTAGATGAAAAAAACAGATACGTCACTTCCGCAGGACGTGTCCTTGCAGTTACAGCAAGGCACAGAGCCCTCGAGGAAGCCAGAAAGCTGGCGTATAAAGCAGTAAGTACCATAGACTTTCCAGGCAAGCACTATAGAAAAGACATAGCTGAAATAAGGTAATCTTATACAACAATTCAGTAGTTTCGACCAGTTCTATATGTTAGACTTATAATCTATTTCGCCTATCGAGGAGGAATAATGTGGGAAAGGGTTAAACGCTTGTTTAGGTCTATTTTCGGCGGCATAGTAGATAGGGCAGAGGATCCAGAGCTAATCTTGCAACAGGTCATTCGGGACATGCGCGACAAGATACCACAAATGAACAATAACGTAGCGCAAGTTATGGCCACAGAGAAGATGATAGAAAAGCAGGTCTTGCAGCTTGAACGCGAGGTAGTTGACCTCGATAGCAAGATTAAGGCCGCTATCAAGATGGGACGAGATGACATAGCTACAAGCTATATAACCATAATGCAAGAGAAACAAGCCTCCCTAAATTCTGCTCGCGAGCAGCTTGAAGTTGCCAAAAAAGCTTCCCAACAAGCACTCAAGTTTCGCGATAACTACATGCTAGAGATGAGACGCCGGCAGGCTGAAGCGATGCAATTGATTAACGAAAGTAAGCGCGCTAAGATGCAAGAAGAAATAGCCAGCATGATGACCTCTTTCCAAGTCGGCGATACAGCAAGCACTTTTGAAGACATGCGCAACAAGATAGCCGAACGCGAAGCTCGTGCCCGTGCCAAGATGGAGCTGGCAAGCTCTAGCGTCGACGCACAAATGCAGGAGATAGAAAAAGAGGCTCTCAACATGCAAGCTCAAGACCAACTGCTAGCATACAAACGACAAATGGGATTGATAAGTGATCCCGGTCTAAGTGAAAGCCAGCTTGCTCCACCACAACGCGCAAAAGCTTTAGAATAAACCTGATATGAAGAGGTTCAACTACATCAAAGAGGCCCTGAAAGAGCCTATCAACATCTGGTCGATGGTAGCTTTTACAGCTGTAGGGGTCTACATGCAAGACCTCACGCCTCTAGCACTAGCAGCAGCAATAGAAGTAGGATACCTCGCCATAGTACCTACAACTTCATTTTACAGGCGTATCGTGGAAAATCGCGAACGCAACAGACTACGCGAGCAACGGGAGCTACAACGACAAGAGCTGATAAAGACGTTCGACCCTCGCGAGCGCGAAGCGGTAGAGTATCTGCGCTGGCTACGCGGCCAGATCTGCTCGAATTACAAGAAATTTACTAACTCAAAAGATGTGCCCCCACAGATAGAGTCTAACTTGCAAACTATGTGGGAAGCCTTCGTGGATCTTCTTGACATGTACCGCAGACGCAAAAACCACTTACGCAGCATAAACAGACAAGTAGTCCAAAATCAGATAATGCAGATTGAACGCCAGCTTCTATCAAGCGACAACACTACTCGCCAATTGCTTGAACGCAATCTCGATATACTGCGCCAGCGCTTGAAAACTTTTGACGACATAGAAAAAAGTATCAAACACGTAGAAGCTCAACTGCAGTCAATAGAAAACTTCTTCGGATTAGTAAATGATCAAGTCGTTACTATGCCCACTCCTGAAAATATCTCCTCGCTAGACTTCGAGTCCCTTCTCTCCAGCATAGAGTTCACCAAAGCTATTCTCGAAGAAACCTCCCCAATGATCGGTAAACTAAACTCGATGGATAAAGAGCTAAGTAACCCTACTCTTAATCGGCAATACCGACAAACTGCTAGTTAATCAGGAGCTCGCGATGATGAACTTCGCAGAACGCAAGAAGTTGCTTGGCGGAAATGAGGACGAAATTCGACAGCTACCCACTTGGGCAGCTAAACTTGTTAAAAAGTACAATTCAGGTGAAGCTAGCCGCTTTTTACTATACAACAACATCTACGACTATGTCTGGCTCAAAAACAGTTATGTCAACCTCGTAGCATTCTTAGGTTATTTACTAAAAGATAGAAACTTCCTTCTTTATAATCGTAGTAACGGCATACAACCGAGCAAGAAAGAACTATTGTTCGAACTCGAACGAGCTTTCGTTGCCGACCAACGCGTGCTCGATCCGCTACAGCGAAAGCAACAAACTCTCCCCCCGGTCTTGCCGCGTGATCCCAGCAGAGCTATACCTTACCTAGAATACTTCTTCTACGAACAATGGAGAAATGACAAGTCCGAACAAGATATGCTCGGCGATTGTGCCATAGTCATCAACTTCCTAGAATCGATAATGCCCGCTACCGAAGTAGCCTATATGTCAAGTGAGGATAGAAACCTCCTTGTAACTTTCCAGAAATGGATCACTACCACTCAAGATAAACCTGCAAACAACCTCATAATTTTTATCACAGAAAACGTCTCCGACATAAACCCGCGATTACGCGATAATCCCCGACTCGTTAAGATAGAAGTTACTTACCCCGACTTCAACGAGCGACTCAACTACATCCGTTACTTCAGAGCTACGAATCCGGCCATCAACTTCGAGATGAACGAAGAGCAACTAGCTCACATGTCCTCCGGCTTGAACAGACTACATATCCAGTCCATGATCCGCAGTGCCTCAGCTAGTCGTGAAGGCCTGACATACGAGATAGTCCGTAACAAGAAAAAGGAAATAATCGAGGGAGAGTGTGTCGGTCTAGTAGAGTTCGTTACTCCGAAGTATGGTCTAGAACACGTGGGAGGAATGACTAAGGCAAAGGAAATGCTAAGCAATATAGCTAAGATTATACGAGAAGGTATAACCGAAGAAGCCCCAATGGGAATTCTGATCTCTGGTCCTGTCGGCACAGGGAAGACATTTTTAGCCGAATGTTTTGCCAAAGATTGCGGTCTGAACGTAATAGAGTTCAAAAATTTCCGAGAAAAATGGGTTGGCTCTACCGAAGCTAACCTCGAAAAGATCCTCAATCTGCTAACAACCTTAGCCCCTATAGTAGTGCTGATAGATGAAGCCGACGCCACACTAGGAACTCGCGATACGGGTGGCGGTGATAGTGGCGTAGACGCCCGGATCTTCTCAAAGATAGCCAATGCCATGGGCAATACTGAAAACCGAGGCAGGATTCTCTGGATCTTGATGACCTGCCGACCAGACTTACTTCCAATAGATTTGAAGAGGCAAGGCCGATGCGAAGAGCATATCTCGCTCTTCTACCCAGAAACTGAAGAAGATCGACTAGCTATAACTGAGGCTATGATAAAGAAAAACAAGATAGAACATACCATCAGTGACTGGACACCGATCACTAAAAACTCACAAGGATTATCCGGCGCAGACATAGAATCTATACTCATCAGATGCAGACGCGTCGCCAGAAACGCAGGCCGCAAAGTAGTCACTCAAGAAGATCTTAACAGCGTCGCTTCAGAATTTACCCCTGCAAGAGATGAAACCGCCGTAGAATATCAGACTCTTGTGGCTGTGCGAGAATCAACTTCAAAAGAAATGTTGCCCGAAGCATACAAAAACATGTCTGCTGCCGAATTAGCAGCAAGAATAGAACAACTACGTCCATATGTGAGGTAAAATTGACCAATTTCCGCAATCCCTCGATCCGCGTTGCAATGATGCCGAGAGATACAAACGCCTTCGGCACTATCTTCGGCGGTGTGCTACTTAGCTATATTGACCTTGCTGGCGGCATCGAAGCTCAAAAACACACCCGCCACCGAATAGTCACAGTGGCGATGCGCGAAGTCATCTTCCATAAACCGGTGTTCGTAGGCGACATAGTAAGCTTTTATACCGAAACGAAGAAGATAGGGCGTACTTCGATTACTGTCAAAGTCAACGTAGAAGCTGAACGACTTGTAGGCGCCTACGAGCGAGTAGAAGTTACCGAAGCTGAAGTGGTGTACGTGGCAGTAGATGAAAACCGCCGCCCTGTACCAGTACTCGATCAGCAGTAGCTCAAATCAAAACCACTGCTTCATTTGGCAAAAACTCTTCAGCCTACCTGCTACACATCGGTACCGACTTGCTCCATGAAAGCTGCTCAGTCCTACTAAACCAAACAGCTAAAACAAGTAGCAGCAAGTAGATATAAGAATCTTTAAACTCCTCTCCTTGGCTTCTTCAGCCATTAATGCCAGAAAGATACTTTATGAAGACCAAAGCTCTAAGCTTTTTCTAAATCTGCAAGTTTCTCGACTAGCTTCTTCTGACCATAACCAGAAAAAGAAACCAGCAATTTGGCCGACTCACCTTCACCTTCGCGCCTTAGCACCATACCATACCCATACTTCGGATGTCTGACATACGTACCAGGAGAAAACCTCTTCCTTATCTGATCTGGCTCACCTTCGCTTACTTGTCCTAGTTCACTCTTGACAGGCTCTTCAGCTGAAGAGCAAATTTGTGCTCTTATAGCCGCTCTATGAGCCTTGCGCAACCGCTGTTTCAACCAACTATCTCCATAAGAAAAATCCTCAAGTAAATCCAAGGGCATCTCGGCAAGAAATTGCGATGGTTCAGATTGACGTACATCGCCGTACAGGCGCCGCACAGCGGCATGCGTAAGATAGAGATATCGCTCTGCGCGAGTTATACCCACGTAGCAAAGCCGCCGCTCCTCTTCCAGCTCAGCAAAGCTACTCATAGCGCGACCGTTTGGAAATAAACCTTGCTCCAGCCCCACTAGAAAGACCACAGGAAACTCAAGCCCCTTTGCGCTGTGAACTGTCATCAAAGTAACTTTTGTCTCAGGATCATAGCGGTCTGTATCAGAAGTAAGGGCCGTGCGGTCTAAAAACGAAGCAAGCGACTCACCTTGTTCATCAGCTTCAGCAGCAGCTGAAACTAACTCCTCTAAGTTAAGTATCCGGCCCTCAGCCTCTTCAGTATGCTCTAGTCGGAGCATCTCTATGTACCCAGTTTCAGACAAGATAAACTTGAGCGAATCAGCAAGACTCATCTTCGCAGTTGCGGCTGCAAGTCGTTCTATGAGCTCCCTAAATCTAGCAAGCGCAGCAGCACGTTGGCTCTGACGGTTCCTTTCAATCAGCAATTCTATAGCTTCCCAGTAAGAAATCAGTTCGGCATGTGCACACGATACTATCTTTTCAATCGTGGCTGCACCTATACCGCGAGGCGGAGTGTTTATTATTCGCTCCAAAGAAACGTTATCTTTAGGATTGACTGCAAGCCTAAGATAGGCCAAAGCATCCTTGATTTCGGCACGAGCATAGAAAGAAAAACCACCTACTATTTGATACCTCAGGCCAAGTCTACTAAGCGCTTCCTCAAACAAACGCGACTGAGCATTAGTACGATAAAGCACCGCACAGCGAACTCCTGGAGCGGATCTAACATGCTTAGCTATTTCTCTAGCGACAAAATTAGCTTCATCTTCACCGTCGGAAGCTTGGTAATAACGCACCCTCTCGCCATAGTCATTTTCAGTACGAAGTTCCTTCTCCCGTCGCCTCCGGTTATGCTTTATAACTTGGTTTGCAACATCCAATATGTTCTTTGTTGACCGATAGTTTTGAACTAGCTTTATCGTCTTAGCCTTAGGATAGTGCCTCTCAAAATCGAGTATGTTCCCTATGTCCGCCGAGCGAAACCCATAGATAGATTGATCGGGATCACCCACAACGCAAAGGTTTTGCTGCTTTTCGGTAAGCAACCGTGTCAGCATAAACTGTGGAGGATTGGTATCCTGATATTCGTCTATCAAAATGTATAAAAACTTGTCGTTGTAATAATCTCTTACCTTTGAAACCTGCTCGAACAAGCTGACTGTTCTCAGCAGCAAGTCATCAAAATCAAGAGCATTAGAACGCTCCAATCTCTCTTGATAGAGTTTGTAGATTTGTGAGATGACTTCACGACGCAGGCTGTTTTCAATCTCAAGCTCCCGCCAATTAAGCCCTTTGCTCTTTGCGCTGCTAATAGCAGTCTGCACACTTTTTACTGAAAGCAGCTTCTGATCTATATTTAGATCATTCATACAAGCCCGTATAAGCCTGGCCTGGTCATCAGTGTCATATATGCTAAAATCTCTCGTGTACTTTGGATATGGCAACAGTTCTATATAGCGACGCAATATCCTTACGCAGAGCGAATGAAAGGTGGAAATAAGCGGAGGCGACAGAAATCGTCCCCCAGAGCCAACAACTAGCTGCTCTACCCTACTGCGCATTTCTTCAGCAGCTTTGTTTGTAAACGTAACAGCCAAAATGTTTTCAGCAGGGATTTGGTGGTCTAGTATAAGATGTGCGATACGACAAGCAATAACCTTAGTCTTACCAGAACCCGCACCAGCAAGCACTAGTAGCGGTCCTTCGACCGTAGTCACTGCCTCATATTGCTCAGCGTTTAACTTGTCCAGTATGCCCATATTTTCCTTGTAGGAGACTTTATTTGAAAGACGGAATTATTCCAAAAGTCATAGTAAGTAGCAAGGCTAGAGAGCGCATAGCCGCAGGGCATCTTTGGATTTACCGCAGCGATATTCATTCAGCAGATGGCGTGCAGTCTGGTCAAATAGTACACGTAACAGACCGACGTAGGTTACTTGGCAGCGCTTTCTACAGCTCGACCTCGCAGATAGCTCTGCGGATGCTTACATTCGACGATACACAAATAGGAAGAGATTTATTCCGGCAGCGACTGATGACTGCCGCTGAGCTTCGCCGTAAAATAGCACTCGAAACTACAACCTACCGACTAGTAAACGGCGAGGCAGATCTGCTGCCTTCGTTCATAGTCGACAGATACGCCGACTACATAGTAATCCAGTTGCTGTCGCAAGGTACAGACTCGCTGAGAAATCTTCTAGTAGAGCTCTTAGAAGAATTGTTTCAACCTAAGTGCATAGTCGAGCGCAGCGATGCTCGCGTGCGAGAGCTAGAAGGACTACCACTTCGCGCTGAAGTGCTCAAAGGCAGCTTGCCAGAAGAGTTAGTAGTAGAGCTAAACGGCATCAAGTTTAAAGTAGACTTGCTTCGAGGTCAAAAGACAGGTCTATTCCTAGATCAACGCGAGAACTACCTAGCAGCATCACAGTATGCTCGCGGCCGATGTCTTGATTGTTTCACCTTTGCAGGCGGTTTTGCTTTGCATTTAGCACAACGAGCTGAATCAGTTCTAGCGATAGATATCTCGCCAACAGCTATACAGCTTGCTACAGAAAACGCACGACTGAATGGCTTGCAGCATATCTGTTTTGAAGTAGCAAACGTCTTCGATAGATTGAAACAAATGGATGAAGCCTCAGAGACCTTTGACACAGTAGTGCTCGATCCACCGGCCTTTGCCAAAAGCAAACTAGCTGTAGAAAATGCTATCCGAGGCTATAAGGAGATAAACCTGCGAGCTATGAAAATTCTCCGTCCAGGCGGGATTCTCATAACCTGTAGCTGCTCATACAACGTCGACGAAGCGACTTTTCTACAGGTACTACGTTCAGCAGCAGAAGACTCTGGCCGCAAGTTCCAGCTGCTCGAGCAGCGACGCCAAGCGCGCGATCATACAGTGCTTCTACAAATGCCCGAAACTTATTATCTGAAATGTATGATACTAAGAATGCTGGCATAAGCTTATGACTAAACAGAAGACAGTCTATATCTGTCAAAATTGTGGATTTCAATCGCCGAAGTGGATAGGCCGATGCAGCGATTGCGGCGAGTGGAACTCGATGGTGGAAGAAAAAGCCCCAAAGCGCAGCGCTATTTCTCCGCAAACCCCGTCACAATCTGCCTTACTCTACGCACATGTAGATAGTCAACAAACGGAAAAAAGGCTATCGACCGGAATAGCCGAACTAGACCGTGTACTAGGTGGAGGAATAGTTCCGGGAAGCCTAGTACTGATAGGCGGTGATCCTGGCATAGGCAAGTCTACACTACTACTGCAAGCCGCTGAAAAAATAAGCCTCTTCGGCAACAAAGTAATCTACGTAAGCGGCGAGGAATCCGAACGGCAAGTAAAGCTAAGAGGTGAACGTATAGGAATAAATCCAGCCCAGCTATACCTGCTACCAGAAACCTGTCTCGAACGGATACTCGATGAAGCTGACAAGCTCAAACCAACTACCATCATACTTGACTCTATACAGACAATATTTTCAGAAAAGCTCGAATCAGCCCCGGGAAGCATTACCCAAATCCGCGAGGTAGCAAGCCAACTGTTAGCTTATTCGAAGCAACGCTGCACTACAGTATTTCTAATAGGCCATGTCACTAAAGATGGTGCCATAGCCGGCCCTAAGGCACTAGAGCACATAGTCGACACCGTACTTTACTTCGAGGGACAACATAGCTATAACCACAGACTCATACGCGCCGTAAAGAACCGTTTTGGTCCTGCAAACGAACTGGGCATCTTCGAGATGACAACAACAGGCCTAATACCGGTAAAGAGTGCTTCGGAACTGTTTCTGAGCCAACGGCCCTTAGGAGTTTCTGGCTCTGCCATAGTTGCTTGTCTGGAAGGTACCCGCCCCATCTTGATAGAACTTCAAGCCTTAGTAGCTTCTGGTCGCTACGGTACTGGCAAACGCATGTCACAAGGCGTCGACCCCAACCGAGTAGCACTGCTGATAGCCATGTTAGAAAGGCGCCTAGGTATGCAGATACTAGGCGATGACGTCTTCGTCAACGTTGCTGGCGGTATCAACATAACAGAACCGGCCGTAGACCTAGGAATAGTCACTGCTATACTGTCAAGCTATAGGAACCTTCCCATAGATCCGATGACGGTAGTCTTTGGCGAAGTAGGCCTCGCCGGTGAAGTTAGAGCTACAACACAACCGCTGCTACGACTTCGTGAAGCTTCCGCTATGGGGATGAAACATTGCATACTTCCGGCAGGAAATCTAGACGGCATAGAGAGTTTTGATAATATTGAAATACAAGCAGTCAGGTCAGTTATAGATCTCATAGACCTCCTGTTTTAAACCTTCAACACTCAGTGCTCAATCGTAGGTTTTTATGAAATTCGACATAACACTAATCAGACTTGGCTTCACAGCTGCTCTGGTACTTGCGAGCTTCTACCTATGCCCACTTGCAAATCGTCCGCTGCTTTCTGCTCTTGCAGGTTTTGTACTTGCTGTGCTGATAATATTTTTCGAAATCCGCATCCGCAAAGCCTCTGTCAAAACTTTGATAGGTGGTGCTCTAGGATCTATACTCGGCATTCTTGGCGCCTCCCTAATAGGTGCACTTATCTCGCTGCAACCTGCTATACCTAACCACCTGAAAGCCTACTTCATTATTACTATCACTTTATTTATGGCCTATGTCGGTCTGATAGTAGGTGCTTTCAAAGGCGATTACCTCAATCTATCAATCTTTGGTGGCTTGAGTAGTGATAGCCCAACCAGATCTAAAAGCCTCATATTAGACACAAGCGTCATAATAGATGGCCGCCTAGCAGACGTTGCAGAAACTGGTTTCCTAAACGGGCCGATAGTCATCCCGCAGTTTATGCTGCGTGAACTACAACAAATAGCCGACAGTGCCGACACTATTCGTCGCAACCGAGGACGGCGCGGACTGGATATCTTGCAGCGACTTCAAAAGAATCATAATCTAGACGTAGTAGTCTCTGACATCGACTTTCCTGATATACGCGAAGTCGACCTAAAGCTAATAGAACTCGCAAAGCAGCTTGATGGAAAAATAGTCACTAACGACTTCAACTTGAACAAAGTAGCTCAGGTGCGCGGCGTGCAGGTACTCAATATTAACGAGTTAGCTAACGCACTTAAGCCAGTCTTCTTACCCGGTGAAACCATGAAAGTTTTCATCCTCAAAGAAGGCAAGGAGTTCAACCAGGGCGTAGCCTACCTCGATGACGGCACTATGGTAGTCGTCGATAATGCCCGCAAGATGATAGGCAAAACTGTAGACATAACAGTCACCAGCGTGCTGCAAACCACGGCCGGTAAGATGATCTTCGGTAAAGTAATCGAGGATATGTCACGTGAACGGTCACAACCATCTGCTACAACTCAATCACGAGAAACGTCTACTCCTCCAAATCCCAGAACTTTAAATTCCGTCTGATGAACGTAGCCATCATCCCGGCAGGCGGACAAGGCCGGCGAATGCAAAGCACACTGCGTAAACAATTTTTAGAACTTGCTGGCTTACCTATAATAGTCCACACGCTAAGAGCATTCGAGCTATGTTCCGATGTAGAAGCAGTCATCCTAGTCCTGCCCAGTGAGGACTTGCTCATAGGGCAAAAACTCCTCGACGAGCATAACCTTCAGAAGGTACTTCCACCGATAAGTGGAGCAGCCGAACGCCAAGGCTCGGTATACTGTGGCCTACAAGCTGCCGAGCGCTTCTTCGGTAGTAATATAGATATCTGTGTCATCCATGACGGCGTGCGTCCGCTGGTTACTCCGCCACAAATCTCACAAACAATAGCTGCTGCAAAACTTCACCGAGCCGCAATTTGTGCCACCCCGGTTACAGACACAATAAAACGCATCGATGCTGATAAAATGATAGTTGCTACGATAGATCGCACCAACCTGTACCTAGCACAAACACCACAAGCATTTGACTTTTCGCTGATACTCACTGCCCATCGCCTTGCCGAAACAGCGGGCATTAAAGCTACAGACGATGCTTCCCTAGTGGAAAGATTAGGCTTTAAAGTGGCCGTAGTGATAGGTAGTGCTTTCAACATAAAGATTACCCGCCAAGAAGATCTGAATCTGGCTGAATTCATTCTCAAGTCGAGGGAATCTCAAAACTAAGTCAGCTACACAGCAGCTATTTTGAAACAGTCAAGCAGCACATCAGCTAGTAAGAAAAACCTAACCTTACAAGGACTTAAATAGTCTATCAAACGACTGGTCTGACTACATGGATCCTTCAAAGCGATACGCCACCTGTGATATAGTAAGGCTTTGTGAAACGAGCAGTAGCCAAAGAAGACTCTCTTGTTTGGTTCTACGCATTGCCGTTCCACGGGAGTTGAGGATTCTCTTCCTCCGCCCATCCCAAAGAACTGAGCCTTGATAACAAACAATCGGCCCTGCAGGTTAAGACCTCCGCCGAAAGTTTGTGGCGTTTGGGATGGGCGTTTATGCCTATACGTTTGAAGAACACAATATATGGAATACTTAATCCTCGCCATCTCCGCCATCTTTATCCTGATCCCAGCATTCAGAAGAATTCAGCGCTGTACTATTTTTGAATACCAGCGAGGCTTGTTATATAGACGTGGCAAGTTCATCTCAGTGCTGCAACCTGGAGTTTATTATCTATTTCGTCCTATAAATACACTAACCCTAATCGACATACGTACCACAAATATGACCATCTCTGGCCAAGAAGTGCTCAGCGCAGATAACGTAGGGCTCAAAATTAGCCTCGTTGCAAGCTATAAAGTCTCAGACCCCTACTTGGCAGTAAACAAAGTTTTTAACTATCAAGAGGCACTGTATCTCTTATTACAATTGAATCTTCGCGAGATTGTAAGCTCACTTGCAGTAGACGAAATATTAGCTAAGCGAGAGGAAATCAAAAATCAATTGTACGAAAAATCCAAAAATCCGGCTGCTGAAATAGGCCTGGAGTTACTCTCTGTAAATATCAAAGATCTAATATTTCCTGGAGATTTAAAAAATACATTCGCTCAAGTCGTTAAGGCTCGGAAAGAAGGCCTAGCTGCTTTGGAAAAAGCTCGCGGAGAAAGTGCTGCTCTACGGAACCTAGCAAACGCTGCCCGCATGCTTGACAATAATTCAAATCTATTTCAATTGCGACTTTTACACGCTATCGAACACAATTCAGGCAACACTTTGATCATTCTTCCACCAGAAGCTAAACTAACTACTAGCAGACAAACAGTGAATAAACTACCAAATGAACCCCCTGAAAAAGAGGACACTCCAGAAAGCCATAAATAAAACTTCTGTTCACCTAAGTTGCATCCTTACATTTTAATTTCACTAGGGAAAGCTAGACGAAGCCTCAGCAATGAGGGCTATCGGTAAGGAGTTCATGAAGCTTAGGGTAGTGTCTCCAATAGTCCCAGCATATTAAGGAAGTGGGTTGCGATCCGACAAAGCCACAGAACTTTGCTAGAGAGACTTGTTCATCCTAGGTTAAGCTTGCAAGGTTACAGAAAGCACTCTTCGCCTGGCCTTAGGAGCAAAGGTAAGCAGAAACTACCTTTGCCTGAATAGCTTATAAAGTGCTTAGACAGTCAAATTAGCGCAATCTCAAGGAAAGTGTGAACGGTGGTGGCCAGGGACGGAATCGAACCGCCGACACGCGGATTTTCAGTCCGCTGCTCTACCAACTGAGCTACCTGGCCGTAGACAAGTGACATATAGTACTGCCATATGGTGTACTTGTCAATGCTCTTTTTACCGGATAAGTGCTTCATGCGATCTTGCAAACTCTCGCCAAGTGTGTAATTATCGGTGACTGCACTTCGATCTCCGCAGACATCCCACTTTGGAGGAACAAATGAAAGTTTATAAGACGCAGGAGATCCGCAACATAGCAATTGTGGGTCACGGGTATGCAGGCAAGACCTCGCTAGTATCAGCGATGTTGTTTAATGCCGGTGCTACTACACGTCTCGGCAAAGTCGCCGACGGTACGGCTACTACTGATTTTGATGAGATATCAATCACACGTAAGATGTCCACACAAGCCGTAGCAGCACACGCCGAGTGGAAAGGTGCTAAGATCAATATCCTAGATACGCCCGGAGCTACAGCCTTCATTCACGAGGCAAAGGCAGCCCTGCGCGTAGCCGATATAGCAGTCTTCGTAATAGATGCCGTAAGTGGCATAGGCGTAAGTACTGAAAAAGCTTGGGCATATGCAGAAGAATTCTCACTACCAAAAGCAATAATAGTGAACAAAATGGATACTGAACGCGCCGACTTCAACACTATACTGGCAGCGCTACGCGAAGTCTTTACCCGAACCGTAGTACCTATACATATTCCTATAGGTAGCGAGAAAAACTTCAAAGGCATAGTAGATCTAGCACATATGAAGGCTTATATCGAGCAGGGCGGGAAAATGGTAGAGTCAGATATTCCAGCAAACATGAAAGATGAAGCTAACAAGGCCCGCGAAGCACTTATAGAAATGGTTGCAGAAGGTAATGACGAGCTGCTCGAAAAGTTTTTCGAACAAGGCACGTTGGAAGACTCCGATCTGCTACCCGGTATCAAAAGCGCCATACTTGAACGGAGAATAGTACCTGTTTTTGCTACTGCCGGCCTTAACTGTATAGCAGTAACCAACTTCATGGATGCCGTAGTAGAGTTCTTCCCTTCACCGGCAGATTTTGGTGAAGTAGTTGGTAAGACACCTGAAGGTGAAGAAGTACGACGTAAGATAAGTGAAACCGAACCATACTCAGCCTACGTCTTTAGAACCTATTCAGAACAATTCGGTCGCATCTCGCTCTTTAAGATCTACTCAGGCATAATTAAGTCAGATTCGACCGTGATGAACCTCACTAAAGGTACGCAGGAACGGTTAGGTCCGCTACACGTCATTCAAGGCAACAAAATGGAAAAGATTCCCGAAGCATATGCAGGTGACATTTGCGCAGTCACTAAGCTAAAGGATACTTCCACAGGAGATACCTTCTCTGACAAAGCTACTCCCATACTTTACGAACCAGTACGCTTCCCAGAACCAGCGATAAACTTCGCCATAGAACCTAAGTCCAGACAGGATGAAGATAAACTCTCAACTGCTATAGGAAAACTTTTAGAAGAAGATCTTGCGCTGCGTTACAAAAGAGATGAACAGACGAAAGAATTTCTCCTGTCTGGCTCAGGACAACTGCACGTCGAGGTAGTAGTAGAAAAACTCAAGAAGCGGTATAACGTCGAGGTTCAATTGCACACACCAAAAGTACCTTACAAAGAGACCTTTAAGGCACGTGTCGAGGTCCAAGGCAGACACAAAAAACAGACCGGCGGTCGTGGTCAGTTTGGCGATTGTAAGTGCATATTTGAACCTTTGGAACGTGGTGCTGGCTTTCAATTTGTGGACAAAATCTTCGGAGGTGCAATACCTTCGCAGTTCCGTCCCGCAGTAGAAAAAGGTATCCTTGAAGCTGCCACTACCGGCTCACTAGCCGGCTATCCTGTAGTCGACTTTAAAGTAGAACTGATAGATGGCTCGTTTCATCCCGTCGACTCCGATGAACTATCTTTCAAGCTAGCTGGACGTAAAGCCTTTCGTGCAGCTATGGAAAAGGCTAAGCCAGTACTGCTAGAACCTATCATGAATGTCGAAGTAGTAGCACCTCAAGAATTCTCGGGCGATCTTATGGGCGACATAAACGCACGCCGAGGCCGTATTCAAGGTATGGATTCACGAGGCGGACAACAGGTAATCAAAGCCCAAGTTCCCCTTGCTGAAATGCTGAACTATCAGCCTACGCTTAACTCCATCACCGGCGCGCGAGGCTCTTACAGCATGGAGTTTTCCCACTATGACGAAGTTCCACCACAAATAGCACAAAAAGTCATAGCTGAAGCTCAAGCTGAAGGCCGCGTCAAAGCTCAAGAGGAAGAGTAAACTTTGTAGGAGAGCTCCCTCTCCTACAATACAAAAGCTGAATGTTTTAATATCACGTAAAAAGTTTACTCTCTATCGCACTACAAAAATCATTAACAAACTAGGAGAAACAAATCTAAAGTTGTCATATGCTGCAATCACCTCTTACTTATTGCTAGCACTAGGCAGTATGAAGACTGCAAGGTGAATTTAACTCCCTCCTCCTCACTTCTCAACTTCCTTTGCGCTTCATTTGCGTCCTTGTGTCTCCTCTGGAGATTTTATTTATTTTTCACCACAGAGACACAGAGAACACAGAGATTTCACAAAGTTTCCTTAACTTTCCGCCTGACCAACACCTGACCCACACCACCACACACAAGAACTCAGAGGTTTCACAAAGTTTCCTTAACTTTTCTAAACTCGGCACTCATTGACTGCCATAACAATCTGACAGCGCTTTATAACTACCGAAGTGAACAAGCAGTGTAGTCAAATTACCCAGTTTTGACAGCACTTCATCAACTGCTATACTTGTTACATTTTCAGGTATAACAACGTCTAGATAGAAAATGTATTCAAAGGGACGGCTACGCAGCGGCCGTGAATCTATTTTAGTAAGCCTAATGCCGAGCGATTTAAAAAGCGACAACACTTCAACCAACGAGTCCGTACCGTTCATCAAGGCAAGAGCTATTGAAAGCTTAGTCGGTGCTGCCAGCCATTCTTGCCTCACAGCTCGCTTCGCAAGTACCAAAAACCTGGTGTAATTATCCCTGCTATCTGAAAGATCTCGACGAAGAACCTTTAGCCCATACATTTCAGCAGCACGTTCGCTAGCGATAGCAAGCTGCTTAATATCTCCACTAGCTCTGATCATCTTTGCACTACCAGCCGTGTCATAAGTGGCTACAGGTAGAATGTGCTTATTCTCCTCAAGAAATTTGACGCACTGCGAAAGTGCCTGTGGATGAGAAAGTACTTCCCTCGCACTCTCTACACTTGCTCCTTGCAACCCCAATAAACAGTGCTCTATTTTCACATACATCTCTGCCAAGACTTCTACAGGATATTTGAGCATCAAGTCGTAGTTCTCATACACAGCACCACCGAGAGAATTTTCTATAGGCAGTACTCCACAATCTACTCTACCATCTGTTATCGCCTTGAAGACGTCTTCGAAGGTACGGATTGCCACTGGTTCGCCTATACGCATAGCGGCAATCTCACTGTATGCTCCTTGCTCGCCCTGAAAGCCTACCTTTCTAACCATCTTTCAGCAGCTAAACGCATCAAATCAAGCGGTGGTTCAAGACTAGTCCACAATCTATACTGCTCGCCAGCTTGAAGTACCAGCATTTCTAATCCTGTGACGATGTCTTTCCCGGCAGCCTGTGCGACTTGCAGTAGCTTTGTCATCACGGGGTTATAGACTAGGTCATAGACTACATCAAAGCGCGTCACGAGATGCTCAGCCAACGGCAAGGCATCTTCTAACGAGGTTCCGCGCATGCCTATTGGGGTAGCATTGATTAACAGTTCGCCACCTTTTATATTCGCAAAATCATCGTGTAGTACATTAAATTCTGCAGCTAACAACCGACGTTGTTCGAAATTACGCGCGTAGATTGTGATCCTAGCACCTTCCCTTTTGAGTCCCACAATAACAGCACGGGCCGCACCTCCACTACCTAAGATAGCTACGCGTAGTCCTTTCAGCTTGTATTTTTTTAGAGGCGCAACAGCACCCATTACATCCGTATTGTAGCCAAGCAGCTTGCCTTCTGAAACGACCAACGTATTTACTGCTCCAACTTGTTCAGCTATCTGATCCATCGCGTCAAGATACTTCCTAACAGCCAGTTTATGAGGTAAGGTAACACTAGCACCGAGTACATGCCATTCTGGCTGACGAGTTTTAGGATGAACGTAGTTTCGAACAAACGACGCAAGTTCTGAAGGCGATAAAGCTATCGGTAAGTAGACGCTGTTTAAGCCTGCAGCAGCAAATGCCGCGTTGTGGATATAAGGCGATGCAGAGTGTGCTACAGGGTAGCCCAGCAAGCAGTAAAACCGTGTCTCTCGATTTATCATCTTGACGCGGTAAACCGAGCAAAGTTCTTCTAGTGTGAATTGACCTGCAGCAGTCTCTAGAGCAGGTTTAGTGCAGGCAAAAGTTAAGAAACTGCCACCAAGCAAAGCTAGCAAACGGCTCGGTTTTCCAAATTCGCCCATTGCTAATGATATCATAGGTAAAGAAGAATCCCTCAATATTCGCAGTATCCTTACGTTATCTTCAAAATTTCCTGCGGTAACAGCAATTTTGATCACATCGGCAGAGGTAGATTTCAGCTTTATGACCAAATCATCCAAGTTTGTTGGTATTCCATTAAAATCATGATAAGAAGCTATGACGCGTGCTGATCTACCGAAGAGTTCCGAGTAGACTTTATAAAGATAGAAAGTGACGTCGCATTTGTGACTGCAGTCAAAGTCAAAATAGTCTCTTGCAAGCGGTAAAGTACGCAAAGAGATTAGGTTTCTCAACTCAGATATAAAGTCACAGGATTTAGAGGAGTTACTAGAATTAGGTTGTTCGCGAAAGGTAAATATTATAGGTACATTTGAAGCTGCCACTGCAGCAGAGAGAACTCGTTTAGCGTCGAGATAAGGATTGAAGTCTTTTATAAGATCTAATCGTAGTTCTATTAGGTCTGTTTTGACTTGCACTTCAGAGATGTGCTGTAGAGCTTGATCTAGCGTCTTTGCAGAGATTGATACGGCTATCATAAGCTCGACTTAGCTCGACGTTGACGCACAGCTTCATAGAGCACTACAGCAGCAGCAGCACTCACATTGAGCGAACTCACTTGACCAATTAGAGGAATTGACACGACAATGTCGCAATGCTCTCTTACTAGTCGACGCATGCCGCGCCCTTCGTTACCTAACACTATAGCTGTCGATGTAGTATAATCCCAACTGGTATACTCGGTAGTTGCTGCAGCGTCCAGACCTACGATCCAAATATTTCTGTTTTTGAGCTTCTCTATAGTATTAACCAAATTCGTTACGCGACATATAGGAAGATATTCTATTGCACCAGCCGAAGCTTTCGCTACAGTTTCGTTTACTGCAGACGAATGATGTTCTGGAATTATCACGAGGCTGACGCCCGCACATTCAGCAGTACGTATTGCTGCACCAAGGTTACGAGGATCTTGTATGCAGTCAAGTATCAATAGCAGTGAGCCTGAGGGCACGAAATGTATCATCTGATCAAAGTCTGCGTACTTAAACTTGTTTTTTTGCAGAACAGCTACTACACCTTGATGTGTTGCAGCAGGCACCAACGCGTCAATTTTATGACGCGACTCAAACTGTACAGGTACAGAGCCACTCCTAGCAAGCGTCAGTATGGATTCTATTTTGCTGTTGTGTACGTCCCTTGCTATGTATAGTCTAGTCAGATTATGCTGGCCTGAGCGCAGGGCTTCCAGTACAGGATTTACTCCGTAGATGTATTTCATAACGACATCTTGAGTAACTTATAGCCAAGTCTAGAGTATCTATTAAACTGTAGCTCGTTATCTATCACTTGTCGTGAAGCTGTAGGGACTTTACCTGGACTGAGAGAAGTCCGTTTAACTCCAAGCGACTCAGTACGTTTCGTAGATGGCCAAAGTGGATCTAGCAATTTAGAGGCCTTTCGATAAGTATTATCATAGACAGGACGCGCCATTTCACAGAGCATATCTATCAGCAAGCGGAAATTTGCCGCTGCCGTAAGTTGCATTCTGCCTCTTAAACCGGAATAGTCAAAAGATTCCTCACGAACACGAAAACAAGACTGAGGTGAATCTGTATAAAAATCCGCAAGCGAGTTTTGATCAACAAACTCAATAACATCGACAAGCTCCCGCTCTGTTCGGGCAAAACTTTTATTCTCCTCTCTGGCTTCTATCTGCCGGCGCACAATTCTTCCTTCGACGATAAGTCGGATAGATTCCGTCTTGATCCTCTTGGGCGCTTCCACAGTAACTTCAGGAAATAGCACGATCTCATCCCTCTCAAATTCCAGCTTACGGACGCGTTGAGGCGGTTGCTGTGGAGCAAGCACATCATCTCCAAGCACATACACCTCGATACCGTCTCTGCGCAGCTTCTCTTCTATAGCTTTTGCTTCTAACAGATCAAAAGTACAAGCTATTGGTACAGGACGATTCTGTGAAAGCAGCTGCCGCAGCTCATCTTCTGAGAGAACTGAAAAGGTGGCTATAGAAGACAAGTACGCCGCCGAAGGGCCTCCATCCGGTGGAATTACAACCACGCTTACTACAGCCAGAGATTGCTGTAGTTCTCTAGACATCTGAGTCAAAGTATCTGGAGTAGCTTCGCTAGGCTGTAAGTTACGACTCTGGGCGATTCTAGCAGCCACTACCTCTAGCGATACTTTTTCTACAGGCAACTCTCCACCACAGTATATACACTTGCCACGAAGAGGAGTCGTTTTCCTATTACATTTTGGACAGTTTACCTGATTTTGCATGAGAACGATTTTAACGCATATTTGAAAGAAGATGTCAATGCCTGCTGAGGAGCTAGATTCCTCTTCAAAGAAAGCTCAACGAGCATGCAGTTTAGCTACCATTGAAAGTTAGTCAGAATTTAACCAAATCAATTTGAGTCTAGAGCTTAAAAAGTTCGCGTAGCTTAAGTCCTTGCTCTAGCTGCCCTTCCACTTTGATCTTACCTTGAAAGAAAGCCACTTCAGGACGTTTCTTTCTAAGCAAGATAGCTGCCCAGACACCATGCGGCATACATATGCGCAGAGCAGCATTAGCTGGTATGTCTCCAAAATCGAGAGTAAGCTTACCGTCACGAATAGTTATAGCCAGAAGCTCTTCTTGGACATCACCGTCGGCTGTCAGATGTAGTCCGATCACTATGTCCCAACCAGCAGCGGCTGAGGCATCAAAATTGCTGAGATATTTACGTGTAAGCGGCAGAGCCTGTGGAGCATATTTTGAAGTATCTTCGAAGAAATTTGAAATCCTAACTCCCTTCAACTTCTCTATCCTCTCTTCCACCTGTCTTTTCATTCTATAAAAGGTAGGAAACTTGCTATCCAGTTCGTCTAGGCAAACGGAGCGATTACAAACAGCTGATTTTCGCACAGCAAGGGCAAAGCGCAAAATCTCGCGTCCTTCTTCTGCATTTAGTAGCGGCTTCTTGCTACAAACTATGGCGTCGATAAAGTTTTTTGTAGCTTCGACAAAACCTATAGCCCAGTCAGATTCTACATCATAGTGCTTCCAACCACTACTATCGAAAACACTTACAGCAGCACCTTCATTTACTCGTGCAGAGCAACGATTAATTCGTATCAGTCCACGTGTACCAGCGATTTCTATCCATTCATCGTTGGTATAATAGTCTGAAGGTATAAGTAGCTCAGGGCAGTGTGTCAGATCAGCGCTACCATATCTACCGCTATGGCGATATTTCCACATCACAGTTGCCGGGCAGTCTACTATAGTCTTACGGTCTATCCATGCGATTACTTCATCAACTTCGCCGAGTAGAAACCACGCAGTAGCCCACAAGTGATGGCCGTGGTCAAAAGTAGCTGTGCCGCGACCCTGCGACATTTCATGCACACGCCAGCGCCACGACTGAGGCGGCACTGGCCAACCACCGTAGCTACCGCTGATGAACTTTATTCTCACAGACAGTGGTTCGCCAACCTCTCCTTCATCTATCATCTTGCGCGCAAGTTGTATCGGTGGGTAGAAAACGTAGTTTTCGGTCACCTTAAAGACCTTACTAGTCTGTCTAGCAGCGGTAACTATTCGGTCAGCACCGGCAAGATCTGTAGTAATAGGCTTTTGCAAAGCTACATGTTTACCAGAAGCGATCGCTTGCAAAGCGATCTTCTCGTGCAGACTATCAGAGTGTGGCACGAGTATCTCCACAGCGTCCACTTCCTTATCAGCAAGTAGCTCGCGGTAGTCACGGTAGATCTTGGCTACTTTCCATTCAGTAGCTCTCGCTTGGAGCAGCTCTTGGTCTATATCACACAGCGCATAAACCCGTGCCCTCTTATCAGCACAGTACGCCTTGTAGTGCAAATCTGCTATTCTGCCACAGCCTATGAAACCTACGTTGAGTTTTTGCATACCAAAAATTGCTTTGAGAACACGAAGAATCTAGACTTTTTATAAGAAACTTCCGTCTAATTATTCTAAAGCCAACAACCGCAAGTTTGACTAAGGTATCCAGCAGGAGGAAGCATGTTGAAAAAATTTAAAATCTCAGTCTTTATACTAGGCTGCACAGCCATAGTACTGGCCTTCTCTTCCGGGCCGCCACCTTCGAATACAGGTGCTCCTGGCGAGTCCAATTGTTCGCAGTGTCACACAGGTACGGTCAACGCTAGCGGTGGAAGTGCGACGATTTCTGGTTTACCACAATCTTATGTTCCAGGCACGAGATATAACTTAACGTTGACGATCTCAAGATCAGATCGTTCACGCTGGGGCTTCCAAGCGACAGCGTTGACAGACGACGGATCAGCAGCAGGCACTTTCCAATCCGTAGACGGCAACACACAAACAACTACAGGTACAGTTCAAGGTAAGACTCGCAACTACATACAACATACCTCTACTGGTACAAGGCGAGGCACTAGCGGATCCGTAACTTTCAATTTTATTTGGATAGCTCCTTCCTCTGACGTAGGGCAAGTTACTTTTTACATTGCCGCCAACGCTGCCAATAACAACGGAGCTTCTTCGGGTGATAACGTCTATTTGACTACTGCAAAAGTATCTGCCCCAGCTGCAGCAGCACCAAGTATCAGCCTAATCAATCCAACCAAAGGGCCTTCTAGCGGCGGTACTACGGTCACGGTCACGGGGAGTAACTTCAAGAACGGTGCTATCGTCGGCTTCGGCAGCAAACAAGCTTCGACGACATTTGTGGATAGCAGTAACCTAGTAGCCGTATCTCCGGCTGGCACTGGTACGGTAGACATAACAGTGACCAACCCCGACGGGCAGGTAGCAAGGCTTGCATCAGCATTCACTTATGAAGAAGCTCAGGCCCCAGCACCTATACTTGCTGGAATAGATCCCACAAGCGGGCCTACCTCTGGTGGTACTACCGTAACCTTGACCGGAAATAACTTTGCTCAAGGGGCAAAAGTAATCATAGGAAAAGAGGCGAGCGTTACTTCGGTCACTCCTACACAAATTAAAGCTGTGACCCAGCCGAACGAAGCAGGTGTTGTAGACGTTGTAGTTATCAATCCCGACGGACAGAGCGCAAGACTTGCAGCAGCATTTAACTACATAGGTGGTGGCACACAGCCCTCCATATCACTACTTGCTCCAAACGGCGGTGAAGTGCTTAGTTCTGGTGGCCTGCCCTTTGAGATACGTTGGACCCAGTCACTGAGCAGCACAGCAACTCAGAAAATAGAACTCTCGCTCGATAGCGGTAACACCTTTAGCACCACCATAGCAAGCAATCTCAAAGCAGATAAAACTTCATTCGAGTACGCTGTTCCAGCAGGTATCAGTAGTGAGCGAGCACGGATACGTATTACGGCAATAGACAACGGAGTAGCATACACAGATACAAGCGATGCTGACTTCAAGATACTACCGGCACCGATCATCAACAATGTCACTGCCACAGTTACCTCTACTGTTAAACTGAAAGTCACCGGCAGCGGTTTTGTCAATGGCAGCGTCATTGAAGTTGACGGCTCGGCTGTAAATACCAAGTTCAAATCAAACACTACGCTCCAAGCTAAGAAACTGAGTAGTTCGCTCATAGGCAAGCAAATCCGAGTGCGAGTAAGAAACCCCGATGGAACGATCTCACTTGAAAAGCTCATAACTCCCCAGTAACTAGGCTGGCCTCGTCTAGCTGACGAGGCCAGCTACATCCTTACTAGCCTTCCAGAAAGCTCTACCCTTGCTTGACCCAGCTTGTAATGCGTGGTAATGTATGTATTTTCGACGAATTGATAAGTTATCCCTCATTAGGAGAACGTAAATGAAGAGGACGTATCAGCCAAACAACAGGCGTAGGGCGAAAAAGCATGGTTTTCGCAAGCGGATGAGTACTAAAGGTGGCAGAAAGGTTCTCAAGCGTCGAAGGGCTAAGGGACGTAAGAGATTGACTCCAGCTCACTACTAATTTTTAAGAATGAGATGCGCTATGGTCTTTGCAAAACCGAGCGTCTACGAGACTTTCGAGAGTTCAAAAAAGCATATACAGAGGGGCAGCCGTATGGCTGCCAGTTTTTCACTTTGTTTGTATACGAACGTCCTGCTAGTGAGTCAGTCAGGCTTGGTATAACAGCAACCAGAAAAGTCGGAAATGCAGTTAAGAGAAATAGATGCAAGAGGATTCTGAGAGAGCTTTTCAGGCACAACAAGCACTTACTGAAACCAGGAACAGACCTTGTTTTCAAAGTAAAGAAAGCAATGGTGGATGCGTCGTTTCGTCAAATCGAGGCGGAGTTTTTACGTCTTCTCTCCTCAATATGGGTCGGTACCTAGCTTTACTTCTGATTCAGACCTACCAGACAGCTATTTCGCCCTTACTTCCACCTTCCTGCCGTTTTTATCCTACTTGCTCACAATATACATTCGAAGCAATCGAGCGTTACGGTGTCTTAATAGGTAGCTACAAAGGCATGCGTAGGATACTACGCTGTAATCCATTTCATCCGGGTGGCTATGACCCGGTAGATTGAGGGTCATCTGTGGAGAAACGCTTCATAATCTTTATAGTAATTTCTTTCGTCATCTTAGCAGTGTGGCAGATAGTTCTAGAAAGATTCTATCCTCGCCCACAGCGTTCGCCAAACAGCCTACAGCAAGTTACAAAGCTGCCAGAGCAACATACAGCTCCACAGCATACAAACGATCAAAAGGCCTCAGAGCCAGTAGCCGACAGCACTGCAGAAGTGCATCCACAGCTAGTAACCGTAGATACTCCACTTTGGCGGGCAGTTTTTGATAACCGAGGGGCTGTACTGCGGTCGTTTGTTCTTAAGGCCTTACCTAACGGCAGACCCTTACTCAACTCTGAATATGGACAACTAGAAGTTATCTCTGAGGAGGGCCTAAAACGAGTGGGAGCACCGCTACGGCTTGCCGTAGCCAACAACGCCGAGCTAAGCAAGAAGCTGAACGAGTCGCTGTTTGAAATAGATGCACCTGCTTCAGAGATCTCTGTTTCAAAAGAAGCTACAACTCAGCTCTCGTTTAAGCTGCGCGATGCATCTGGCACACAAGTAAAGAAGACATTCAAGTTCTACGGAGGCAAATACACATTTGACGCAATTGTCGAAGCTTCACATAACGGTCAGCCACTAGACGTAAACCTATTGATAGGCCCGAACTTCGGTGATCAGTCGGTAAAAAAGATAGATACCTACATCAACACGCCACAGCAAGCTGTCATCGAGCACAGTAACGGTCAAGTCGAATACGTCACTGCGGCTTCACTAGAACATAGCGGAGCGGCACCGGACACTCTAAAAGAGTTCTCCGGCGGAGTAGATTGGATAGCTGCCTGTGACCACTACTTCGTGATGACTTTAATAGCACCAAAAGAGCTACCCCGCGCCAGCATTCGCAACGACTTCTACACAGAAACTGCTGAAGGGGAGCAAGTATACAAGCATCAGCTCTCGATAGAGATCCCCGTACTAAATGGCGAGCAGTACACTGTATTCGTAGGGCCTAAAGATCATAACTTACTACTAGAGTTATCTGCCCAATTCAAAGGCAGAGTGGACATGGAAGCACTAATTGATTACGGCATTTTCTCATTCATGGTAAGGCCATTCATACCTCTTCTAGACATTCTACTGAAACTTTTCTACAAACTAACCGGCAATTATGGCTGGGCAATAGTAATACTTACCTTTGTAATCAACATGCTACTATTTCCGCTCAGATGGAAAAGTTCGGTAGCTATGAAGAAGACGATAAAGATCCAGCCGCGAATGAAGCAGTTGCAGGACGAGATGAAGAAGCTCAAGCCCAACGATCCCCGCATGCAAGAGATACAAATGGAGCAGATGAAACTGATGCGGGAAGGTAACCCACTCACTGGTTGCCTACCTTTGTTGCTACAGATGCCTATCTTCTGGGCCTTTTTCGTTTTCCTCTCGATCTCTATAGATATACGTCATTCTCCGTTCATTTTCTGGATAAAAGATCTAGCTGCACCTGACAGAACCTGGATACTGCCGATACTGATGACGATAGCGATGATGGCTTCGACTTTTCTTTCACCTACACCAGATGATCCAGCCCAACGAGTGCAAAAATACTTCACTTCATTTGTGATGCCCATCATCTTCCTAATCTTTTTCTTCGCAAATGCTCCAAGTGGGCTGGTGCTGTACTGGATGTTTAGCAGTATCGTCTCAGTAGCTCAGCAGCTTGTTATCAACAAGATGACCGAAGAGCCTGAAGCAGAGAAGTTAGCCCCGGTTGACAAGGCTAAGAGAAAAGAGCAAGCTAGAGATCTAGCAAATGCGAGATAGTGCCGTAGAAAAGATCGCTGAATTCCTCGATACTATAATACAACTCTCTGGCTTAAGACTACGTTTTGACATTCTGCTAAAACCGAGTGGAATATTTGTCGAGCTCAGCGGAGAAGATAGCTCCCTTCTACTAGGCAAAAACGGCGAGCTACTTAACGCTCTCGAATACTTGACGAACAAACTCTATGCTCCCATCGTTCCCGAAGGAAAGTATATAAGCTTCGATTGCATGGGCTTTAGGAACAAGCGTGCCGACGAGTTGAAAATGATGGCTAGATATGTAGCTCAACGCGTGAGATATCTAGGCAAAAGTTTTACTTTCGAGCCTATGCCGCCTGCCGAACGCCGAATAATACACCTCGAACTGTTAAAAGAGCCCGGCGTAAGGACAGAAAGTGTTGGAGAAGGTAGCAGTCGCAAGGTAGTAGTTTATCCAACTTAAACGAAAATGTATGCTGAGATAGAAGACACTATAGCAGCCGTGTCGACTCCGCCTGGCCGTGGAGCTATAGGTGTTTTGCGTCTGAGCGGTAGACTTTCACACAAAATAGCCACAACACTTGCTCCAAATTGCAAGCTTCAAAAAGTACGCTATGCCCAAACTTGTGACATTATAGACCCAGAAACAAACGAAAAAATAGACCGATGTGTCTTGATACTCTACAGAGCACCGGCATCATTTACTGGGCAAGACTGTGCAGAGTTTAATTGTCACGGTAGCCCTTTCGTACTAGCTCGCATTCTACGGCTATGTTACGCTCAAGGAGCAAGACCCGCTCTGCCTGGAGAATTCACATTGCGAGCCTTCCTCAACCACAAGATTGACCTTGTACAAGCTGAAGCAATACGTGATTTAATCAATGCACAGTCTGAATATCAAGCAAAGCTCGCCGCAAGACAACTTCAAGGCGAACTCTCACGCTATCTCCAGCCAATAAAAGCAACTATCCTTGAAGCTGTGATTCACCTTGAGTCTCGCGTCGAGTTTGTAGACGAAGCACTGGACACACACTCGATAGAACAACTTGAACAGCAGCTTGCAAAAGTAGCCACTCAACTTAGACGGCTAGTAGATAGCTATCGTTTCGGCAGACTAGTCCGTGAAGGTATCAAGCTAGCTATAGTAGGACGACCAAACGTAGGTAAATCGAGTTTGTTTAACGCATTGCTACAGCGTGACCGAGCGATAGTGACCGACATACCTGGCACCACTAGAGACACGCTCACAGAAGTAACCTCTATCAATGGTCTACCTGTACACCTAGTAGATACGGCCGGGATAAGACAGACCGAAGACGTCGTCGAGAAGCTGGGCATAGAGCGCAGCTACGCTGCTATAGCAGATGCCGATCTGACGCTCATCGTCCTGGACAGTTCCAAACCGCTCTGCGACGAAGATTTCAGGATATTAGAAAGTTGCCGCTGTAGCAAACATTTTGTAGTCTTTAACAAATGCGACTTAGGTGTGAACGAAAATCTGCTGAAAGACTACAAAGGTTTCAAAGTATCAGCCAAGACCGGAGAAGGCATAGACGAACTACGCCAAGCCATATTCAACTACTTTTCTGCTGCCGAAGAACGTCCTGACCTGCTGCTTGTCGATGCACGTCATCACAACCTTATAGAGACAGCTCTATCGGAACTAAACCTTGCTAAGTCACGTCTCAAAGAAGGTTTCTCAGAAGAAATCGCCTTATTCCACCTACATAATACCCTTTCTGCTTTGGCAGAACTTACTGGAGAAACCACCGTAGAGGACCTGTTAGGCCTCATCTTCTCCACCTTCTGCATCGGTAAGTAAGCTACGCTTCAGCATTTGGAGCACCAGTGAGCTACCGGTCGACTTAGGCAAGTCACTCTACGGTTACAGACTTTGCCAGATTTCTTGGTTGATCGACGTCGCAGCCACGCCTTACTGCTATGTGATATGCCAGCAGTTGCAACGGCACTACGGACAATATAGGCGAGAGAAGGTCAGTAGTAGGCGGAATTTCTATAACATAGTCGCTCAATTCGGAAGTCTCAGTATCACCTTCAGTAATCACAGATATCACTTTACCATCACGTGCTTTGACCTCAGTTATGTTCGAGAGCGTCTTTTCATGCCGTAGCTGCGAAGCAGGATTACCAGGTTCATAAGGAGCTACGAAGACAACAGGCAACTGTCCATCTATGAGCGCATTAGGCCCATGCTTCATCTCACCGGCAGGATAACCCTCGGCGTGTATATAGCTTATTTCCTTCAGCTTCAGTGCCCCTTCAAGCGCTATAGGGAAGTTTATCCCGCGACCAAGATAAAGAAAATCGGTCGAGCGAAAGAATTCCTTGGCCAGGTCTTCTATTGCGTCGTCATGGCTAAGTAGAGACTCTATCTTCACTGGCAGCTCTATCATATCGCAGATATACTTGTAGCGCTTCTCAGCACTCAAAAGATTGCGGACCTGAGCTAAGTAGAGCGCAAACAGGTAAAGTGCCGTCATTTGTGCCGTAAACGCTTTCGTAGAAGCTACGCCTATTTCCGGTCCAGCATGCGTGAGTATAGTGCCGTGTGCCTCACGCGTTACCATAGAACCGTTTACGTTGCATATAGCAAGCACCTTGCAACCGGCCTCTTTAGCCTGCCGCAATGCAGCTAAAGTGTCCGCTGTCTCACCAGACTGAGTGATCACCATCACCAGCGTCTTCTCATCAAGAATAGGATTGCGATATCTAAACTCGCTAGCATAGTCGACTTCCACAGGTATGCGTACTAGCTCCTCAAGCATATACTTGCCAACAAGAGCCGCATGCCAACTTGTCCCACAAGCAGCTATCTTGAGCGAGGTAAATGCCCGCAACTCTTCCTCGGAGATATCCATATCGTCTAAGTAGATACAGCCAGTTTCGAGTGAAAATCTGTTCTGCATAGTCTCACGTACCGCCCTAGGCTGCTCATATATTTCTTTAAGCATGAAATGCTTAAAGCCACCTTTTTCAGCCATAATTGGATCCCAGGTGATACGCTGCCGCATAGGAGCTATGGGATTGGCATCAAAATCGGTGACCGTTACGCCTTCGCGCGTGAGAACCGCTACCTCACCGTCACCGAGGAAGATAAAGTCACGCGTGTGATAAAGCACAGCCGGTATATCTGAAGCCACAAAATACTCATCGTTACCTAGTCCTATCACTACAGGTGGCCCTTGCCTTACAGCAACTATCTTATCCGGCTCGTCTGCTGAAATTACAGCTATGGCAAATATCCCTTTAAGCTGCTTGACAGCCTTCCTTACTGCTGCCTCCAGACTTGGCTCACTGCGAGCAAACTTGCCTATAAGCTGAGCTATGGCCTCTGTATCAGTCTCGGTAACAAATTGACAATCCTCCCGCTGAAGCTCACGCTTAAGTTGTAAGTAGTTCTCTATTATTCCATTATGCACGACAACGATTTTGCCACTTGAGTCACGATGCGGATGGGCGTTTTCTTCAGTCGGCCTACCATGTGTAGCCCAGCGAGTGTGGCCGACACCATATGAACCGTCTAACGGATCGAGTCGGATCGCCTCTTCGAGATTACGCAGCTTGCCAGAAGCGCGTCTTATCTCTATCTTCCCATTCCTGGCTACCGCCAACCCGGCTGAATCATATCCTCGGTACTCAAGACGCCTTAAACCTTCAACTATTACGTCTACTACGTGCTTGTTTCCTACGTAGCCTACTATCCCACACATCTACTGCTTTTCCTAAAATTAAAATGAATCACCATTCAAACTTTAACAAACAAGTAGATCCTAGAGCAACCAGCGCTATTTTTCCCCGACACTGACAACAACTGTAGGATTTGTTAAATACTTAATCAGCTCGGCCATTGCAACTGACTTATACCTTTCAGTAGTATCTACCTCGCTTGCCGCAAGCCCACAAAACACTGCTCTTGCATACATAGTAGCACGCTTAGCATGGTCAGTAGAAGCATATACCCGAGCTGTCTCTTGGGCTGTACTGGCCGCTCGAAGTCCCTCTTCAGATAGATTAGCAATCTGCTTTAGCCTCTCAACTACCTCGCGAACCGCATCTTGCTCCTTGCCAGTAAGTACATCTAAAGAAACACTCAGGCTAGCCTGGAAAAATCTTTTATTTATCTCCGCTGTAGGAAAGGCAGCTCTAAGCAACAGAGCAGCGACGTCCAGGACCTCCGACTTGCGGCAATCTGAACCAACAAAACAAAGTGTTACGCTGCTGCTAGGCCCATCTACCACAATTTGCCTTTCCGAAGGTGTACCAACCAAAGCAGGAAGCTTCAGGCTACTTTCTCTTCGCTGAAAACCCCTTGCTATAACCCGACCCACCAAAGCTGATCCATCGGTGTCACCTACTAGGATAACTACCGGCAACTGGCTTTTTACCACCCTCCTATAACATTCGACAACGTCTTTCTGGGTCAACTTCGCCACCGCTCCAGCAGTAAGACTCAAAGGAGATCGGCGATAAGGCACAGCATCGCAAGCGATTTTGCCGACAAGGTCCAGTCTCGCCTTCAGTTCAGCCTTAACTAACTCAAGATCTTCCTCAGGCAGAAGCGGATTTTCTATCAATTCAACCAGGAGTTTGAGTGCTTCCTCTGCATTGCGCGAAAGAACCGTCAGAACTAGGCCGCAAAAATCCGCTTCGTTTACAATCTCGATTTCTGCACCAAGTTGATCAAGAAAGCTTGCCACGGCAGCTGCTGAAAACCGCTTGCTACCACGTAGTAACATTCGTAGCATCAACTGTGTCACCCCTGCATCGGCTTCAGACTCTAGGGCGCGCCCACCAAGGAAGTAGATACCGACAGAAAGAAGAGGCTTAGACTGATCTTCGCGCACGTATGCGCGAGGCCCGTTGAGCGTAGAGAAATCTCTCACCGGTTGCGGTAGCAGTGAAATGGTGAATATACCCTCTTTCGTAGAGGTGTTTCGCGGCGTTCCTTGAGCCACAACAGCCATGTTTGGCGCAAGTACCAGTTCATTTTTCTCTATTTCCGAGCGTGCCGTGCGTGCTGCAAGAACAGCTATCAGTGCCTGAAACCGTTCTGGAGTGTAAATCGGATCACTTCCGGCAAGGCGAGCCGGTGCAGATTGCGGTTGAAGCTCATGCACCAAGGCAGAGCTAAAAGCCAAATATTTCGCCGCCACCTGTTGCAACTGCTCTGCAGTAACTGCCTGAAGTTGCTTGACATAGTCGTCAAAATCCTTATAGCTGGTTTCGGCCTCAGCTTCAGCTAACTTAAATGCAAGTTCAAGTATGTCTGCACTAGCTTTCGTATGAGCAAGTTCACCTAGTGATCTAATGCGCTGCAGCTCAGCAGTAGAAACCAACGTCCGGCGCACATCCTCTATACGATCGAAGAAGTTGCCTTCAGTACGTGCAAGCTCCTGCGGCGAAGTCTGTAGCTGAAAAAGCAGCAGCCCACCTAAGCTGGTACTTACATACTCCAGAGAAGGAGAAAAATCCCGCAGAAAAGCGCTCTGTCCCTTGGTAAGCCAAATAACAAGAGCTTCGGCTACCGGCCTTGGCAAGTCCACGGGATATGCTACGGTAACTGCAGTCTTCGTGACATCACTACGACGTTCGTCAATGTACCTCACTTCTGGTGATGTAGGCTGCAACTCTGCCTTTTTGCCACCTGGTTTGAGTGTCCCAAGACAACGTTGTACGACGAGCCTAACACGCTCAGGGCCTACGTCTCCAGTCACTACGATGATAATCTGGTCTGCAGTGTAGTAGGTTTCATAAAAGTTTTGTATTGCTTTAAGGTCGAGGTTATCCGACTGCGTTCTGGCAAAGGCTTGCTTTACCGTCCGTAGTTTCGCCTGCTCGAAAGGCGATCCTGCTACAACCAGAGCCTCTGCAGCTGTTACTTCGTCAGGGGTAAAGACTCGATTTGCAAACACTTTCAGGTACATTTCTAGCAAATTCTGAAAGTTCGACGAAGGTCCAACAAGAGTATAAACGGTATGTCCGTACGAAGTAGCGCTCTGACTAATACCGCCTTTCGAGCTTATTTCCGCAAGTACCCCTTTAGGGAAGTTAGAAAGTAGAGCGGCCACAATGCTAGCCTGCTGGCCATCTACTAGGCCTGCTCGAACATATACGGCTGCGGCTGCAAGCGATGTAGAGTGCTGTTCGCGAACTATTAGAGTTAGACCGTTCTTAAAGACGTATCGCGAGGTCGCTCCAACAACTTCTTGTTTTACTACAGCCGCACCTGCTGCTACTTTTATCGGCGTAGCAGCAGTGCTATTGGTTTTTGCATCGACTGGCGGCGGGGTGACTGATTCCTGCTTTCTCGGCGCTTGTCCTTTGGGCGTTTGTCCAGCCGGTCGCTGCCTACCACTTTGTCCTATAACGGCTATATGTAGTGCTAAAAGCAAGAATACTAGTTTCAGACTCTTCATAGCCTTTATGGTACTTCAACAGGCTCTACCTCGTTAAGCACCGTTGGTGCCTGAGGAACTACAGTAAAATTTTTCTGCATCAGAGCCGAAGCATCTGCACGCGACATTTTTAATTTAGCTACGAGTTGATTACGCGTGTTAAAAACTGACATATGCGAGAGTATTTCGGCGGCATCCTTGTTGCGTAAACTCATCAGAAAGCGCAGCCCTGCAAGTTGCTGACTAAAGTTTGAGGCCAGTTCTGAAGCCTGTCGTTCGCTAGGCACCGTGCCTGCTATTTCCAGCGACACGTCCGAGTGTGTAAGCACCAAGGTAGCCGTACTTGAACTGAGTACTGCAAGTGGCATCAAAGCATTAGAAGCTCCTATTGCGCTTGCTATGTTCAAAGCAGCAGCGTCTATCTGTTCAGAACCAGAAGATTCAAGTATTTCAACATGACGTAATGACCCGTCTTCTGCTATCTCGAAACCCAATTTGATCGAAAATATTGCCTCTTTGAGATCCAAGCCTCCGCTTTTATACACGGAATAGACCCGTCCTACGATCTCTCTGATAGGCCTAGCATTTATCAGTCCAAATCGCGGCGGCTCTTTTGCTACCTCTTTCTGTTCTGCCTCCTGGTTCACTTCCTGACTCTCCTCGTGCTCAGGCTTATCTTCCTCATTCTTCTTAGGTTCTTCGTTCTTCTTTTCAGGCTCATCAGGCTTTGCACGTGAACGAGCAATCTTCTCCAGCTTTATGTTACTCGGAGGTAGGGCCCGCAGTGGAAAAACCGAAGGAGGATATTTCAGTGGCTTTTTTATCTCTACCCAATTTACTGTGTAATCTGCATCGACTATACGTATTTCGGTAAACGGTGCGATGACACTCTCGTAGAAACTCCAAGCTAGGAAGCCCACATGCAGCAAGACAGAAATCAAGACACATATGATAAAGCGAGACTTGGGCTGTTCATATCGAGCTGGACTATAGATATAACCGCAGATCAATTTCATCGCTAACTTCTTGTAGTAATACAATTTACCAACACAACTAGTTTATCTTATCTGACAACATACAAACAATCACATTTGGAACGCTTATACATCGATGACAACTCTACAGAAACTGTTGTAATCTGAAGAAAAAAGGGGATTCGCTGATGAAAAAAGGTATCATCTTGTTGCTAACCTTGGTGCTTGGTTCAGTCACCGTATTACAAGTCGACGCTCAATCTGGTAAGGTGCGTACTGAAAACGAGAAAGACGTAAAGAAAAAAGACGTGCAGAAGATAGAAGACGAAACCGTCCAAGGAGAAACCATCAAGATAGAGACTTCTTTGGTCACGGTGCCGATCACTGTAAGAGACAAAAAGACCGGAGGGATATATCAAGGCCTTAAGGCAAGCAATTTCGCTGTATACGAAGACGGAGTAAAACAAGAAATCGTCAATTTTGCAGCAACTGAAGCTCCCTTTACTCTCGTACTGCTGCTTGAATTCAGTCGGCAGATAACGCTATTTCGCAATGAAATAATTAATCCTGCCGGACTATTTGTCACGCGTTTCGTACGTCCGAAGGATCAAGTTGCCATAGTCGCCTACGATATCAAGCCGGCCGTACTAAACGACTTTACCGACGATCCAGCGGTACTCAGCGGCAGCATAGGAATACTCATCCGAAATCTACCTGCCTGGAGCGAGAGTAATCTCTTCGATGCCTTGAAATTCGTAATACAAGGCGGCAAATTGGATGGTGTAGAGTATGGCGGTATCCAGGAGCTACAAGGAAACGCAGCGATACTACTTATAAGCTCTGGTTTGGATACTTTCAGCAAGATCAACTACAGCCAGGCACTAAAACTCGTAGAAAATGCTGGCATCCCGATCTACAGCATCGGCATAGGTAACCTCTTTTTCAAGATTTACGAAGACAGAATGGCTCCTGAACAGCGTCTGACTTGGCTACAAGCAGCCAATCAGCTACGTTCTTTTTCTCAACTCTCCGGAGGGGCTTATTTCCCTGTAACATTTCAAGGCGAGCTACCAACTACTCTAGAGGCAATAACAATGCTGCTTAGAAGCCAGTACACCTTAGCTTACTCACCTACGAACACTCGTCGCCAAGGTAAGAAACGCAAAATAGAAGTTCATGTAGATATAGATGGTGATGGTCAGCCTGACAACAAGCGGCTGATACTGACTTATCGGCAGTCATACCAAGAACGCTAGTCATCCATCTGTACGGCGTAACGCATAACACGTGTAGTTAATACCTCTATATTACGACGTAGTTCGTCTAGCTCGCTGTTTATTTTTAGCCGCTTTGCGTCAAGTTCGAGAAGCTGTTGTTCGAGATCACCCTTTTGCTCTCTTATTGAGTTGCGGGCCTGCTGCTCAGCTTCGCGACGGTTAATGTTGCTACTAGATAGCAGCTCCTTCTCTATATTTGCCAATCGAGATTCAAGCGCATCTATCTCTGACTTTAGAGTATTAGACATGTCTTCTATATTGCTCAGTCTGTCTTCTAAACGTTCGGCCCTACGCTGCTGATTTTCAAGCTGCAGCGCAAGCACTAGAGCCATTTGACTACGGCTTAGCCTCTCTATGCTAGCACTCAACTTTGAGACTTCGTCTATCAATTTAGCCATCTTATCATCCGCCTTCTTTTCGGCCGTTGGTTCTCGTTGCGCCGGTACCGACTGATAAAGTAAACACAAAGCAAACAATATTAACGCTGACATCTTATGCATCTGCCATTACCTCTTGCCTTTTTAGTAACTCATAACCTTCTGAACGAGCCACGTAAGTAGCTACTGTTATGTCTCCCACTACGTTTAACGTAGTACGACACATATCCAGAAATCTATCTATTCCTAGGATGACTGCTATCAACCCGGCATCTATGTTCAAGCTCACAAGCACACCTATTACGAAAGGGATTGAGCCAGAAGGCACACCAGCCGTGCCTATGCCGCCGAGAATAGCTAGATATACGACCAACAACTGCTGAAACAAGCTAAGCTCTACGCCGGCAAGCTGAGCTATAAACAGCACTGTCACGCCTTCGTAAAGTGCCGTACCATTTTGATTTGCTGTAGCTCCTACGGTAAGAACGAAGCTACAAATCTGCTGCGGTACTCCTAGGTTTTCCTCCGTCGCTTTGAGTGCTGTAGGCAAGGTTGCGTTTGATGAAGAAGTAGAAAAAGCAGTTATTACCACTACCTTGATACGCCTAAAGAACTCTATAGGCGAAATTCGTGATAGCAACCGTAGCGACAGAGAGTAAACCACAAACATATGTATCGACAAGCCAAGTAACACGGTTATAACAAACCAGGAAAGTGCTTTCAGAAGGTCTAATCCGAAACGAGAGGTATTGCTAAACAGCAAGCATGCTACGGCATACGGTGCAAGATTCATTATCAATTGTATTATCTTCGCCGTCACTTCATACACAGCTTGCAGCACGGACAACAAACTTGCGGTAGAATCCTCAGGCAGAAGCGTTACTGCTATCCCTATGATAAGAGCAAAGAACATCAGGTGAAGCATGTTTGGCGTTTCCGAAGAAACCGCTGATATGGGATTAGACGGCACGATAGTCTTCACGAACTGCATCATCATCGAGTCTTTGCTCACTGGGTCGGCTTTGATTGACTCTACACGAGCCATTGCGTCTTGTCCGTAGCGAGCTCTTAGACTAGCAGAGGTGTTAGGATCGAGCTTACGTCCTGGTTGGATAGTATTTGCTAGCACTAGCCCTATCACTACAGAAATAGCAGAAAAGACAAAGGTGTAAAGAAACGACTTTGCACCTATTCTGCCGAGCTTACTAACATCACCTACGCCTGCTATTCCTATTATGAGTGAGGAAAACACAAGTGGTATGACTATCATCAGCAGCAGCCTCAAGAAGAGCGTACCCACAGGCTCGGTCACATTACGTACCGTCCACTCGACCGCAGGATGTGCACCGCCAAGGAAGTAGTTTACTGTTATTCCTAAAATCGTACCTGTCAACAAACCTACTAAGATCCTAGTATGTAGAGCTAACGGCTTTCGCATCTGCTTCCTTTCTAATAAATATGACGGAAACTATAGGCAATACCAGCAGTGAATCGCAATTTAAAAATTAAAGCCATTGGCTATTTAGCGCGGAAGTGCCTATCTTGAATAAGACTATTGCTGCTGTATATTAAACACCAGGTGCTTGCCTGTGCAAAGCTAGCCTCTTGAGATACTAGGATAGACAAGTGTACAAAACAGAAGGTCCTGCTGTAGAGCGTGCATCTCGAATAAAACTTCTAGCTATGGACTGTGACGGAGTACTTACCGATGGGTCAATTATTTTGTCGTCCGGCGGTGAAGATATAAAACGTTTTCATTCACGCGACGGACAAGGTCTGACTCTTGCTAAGGCGGCCGGGCTTAGGACTGCTATTATTTCCGGAAGGAGCTCTAAAGCTTTAGAGTATAGAGCTCGAGAGCTAGGTATAGATTTTCTAGTACAGCAGTCGTCGGATAAGCTTGTTGAGCTTATAAGAATACTAGAGCTAGCAGGAGTCTCTGCGCAAGAAGCCGCTTTTATAGGCGATGATCTACCAGACCTGCCGGCTATGCGTTATGTTGGTCTCGCCATAGCTGTTCGAGATGCGGTCGACGAAGTGAAAGCAGCAGCACATATCATCACCTCTAAAAGCGGCGGCCAAGGTGCCGTACGTGAAAGCATAGAGTTTATATTAAAGGCAAGATTACTTTGGAACTCAGTTACGGATAGGTACAGCGGAGGAACAGCAAGATGATCTCTCTCTGTTCAGACGTCAGACGCACAGTACTTTCGAACGGTCTTACAGTATTAACCAAAGAAGTACATTCGCGGCCAATAGTCTCACAAATGATCTGGTATAGAGTTGGTTCTAGGAACGAAGAGCTTGGACAAACAGGCAAGTCTCACTTTCTGGAACATATGCTCTTTAAGGGCACGAATAAATATGCGAAAGGCGAGATAGACTTAGTTACTACAAAGAACGGCGGACACAACAATGCCTTCACTTGGCTTGATTTCACTAGTTATTACTTTACCTTTGCAAGCGACCGTTGGCATATAGCACTCGACATAGAAGCTTCCAGGATGCGAGAGACTATTTTTTCACCTGAAGAGTTCGCTGCTGAAAAGCAGGTCGTCATAGAAGAGTTACAAATAGGACAAGATGGACCTTGGGATGCCCTCGAAGAGGAAGTTTGGGCGACGGCGTTTAAACAGCATCCTTACCACAATCCTACCGTCGGTTGGATGAACGATCTCATCAACGCCACTGTAGAAGACATGCGAGCCTACTATGATCAATGGTATCATCCCCGCAACGCTATACTTGTACTGACAGGCGATTTCAACACAGATGATGCTCTTGAGCGTATCGAGCGGCTATTTGGGCACATTCCAGCAGGGCCTGAACCCAAGCGTTTTTCCATAGTCGAGCCACCTCAGCGAGGTGAAAAACGAGTTGTTGTAAAACGCCCTACTCCTGTTGAGCGGCTAATGATAGCCTTTCACGCGCCAAGCGTTAGCAACAGCGACTCTTTTCCTATGCAGCTGCTTGCGATGCTACTTTCCTCAGGCCGGCGTTCAAGGCTTTACCAAAGACTTCAAGAAGAAGACCAATCAGTTACCTATGCCAAAGCTAGCTTTCATGATCACATAGATCCGCCATTGTTTTACATACAAGCTGAAGTTAGGCCTGGCAAGACGCTCAGCTCGGTAGAAGCAGCTATTCTTGAAGTGCTTGAAGAGCTAGCTACAAAACCAGTATCGGAAGCTGAACTAGAACGCGTCAAGCGACAGATCGAGGCAAACTTCATACTTGGCCATGAAACTGTGCTAGAACAGGCAATGTTGCTAGGACAGTTCGAGACGATAGCACAGAGTACTGAATTACCAGAAACTGAGCGCGGCTACCTGTATCTAGATCACTACCTTGAACACATTAAAGCAGTAACAGCAGAAGACATAATGCGCGTTGCTGCAAAATACTTTTCTGATCGCAGCCGTACCGTAGGCTTGCTTGTCAACGACGGTAATTCTGCTAGAAGCACCTCAGCCAAAGTGACGCTAGGCCACTACAAGCATTCCAGATATGGCATTTGTTACAGAAAAATGCCTAAACCTGATATAGAACGTACGACGCTAGACTCGGGCTTAAAACTCTTGACTGCAGTAACGAATAACGTTCCAGCAGTATCGCTACACGCAGTAGTAAACGCAGGCGCACGATACGAACCCGAAGAAAAAGCAGGCCTTTCATCTTTACTAGGTGAAATGCTCGATGAAGGTACAGAGCGTCGATCCTTCGAGGAGATAGCCGAGCAGATTGAAAATGTCGGAGGCCACTTGCGCTCATTTGGTGGCTATGCCCAAAGCGGTATTTCGATTACCGTTCTTAAATCCGATTTAGATTTGGGTATAGACCTGCTAGCCGACATCTTAACGAGGCCTACTTTTCCCAAGCAAAGGCTTGATAAACAGCTTGATCGTCACATAGCTCAGATAAAAAGCCGAGAGGACAATCCAAAGACGGTAGCTTCTGACGCACTAAACGAAATAATATATAGAGGGCATCCTGCTCATCGCCCAAGAATAGGCTATCTTCATACGGTTAGCAACATCAGCAGAGACGATCTAGTTGCTTTTCACGAAGAATACTTCTGCCCAAACAACGCCATTCTAGCGGTTGTAGGTGACATAAACCGCGAAGAAGTAAAACTAAAACTGGAGCGAGCCCTTGCTTTATGGAAGCCCAAGCAGCTTAGGTTGCCTGCTGTACCAGAGATTAATAGGCAGCGTGAACCTATAAGCAAGTATATCCATAAAGAAAAGGAGCAAGTGAATATCTTTATGGGGCATTTGGGGATTAAGCGCACCAATCCTGACTACTATGCGCTGCTTGTGCTAGACACCATACTGGGCAGTTCACCGGGTTTTACCTCGCGGATACCAAGGCGTCTGCGCGACGAACAAGGTCTTGCCTATCATACCTACAGCAATATAACTCGTTCGGCTGGAATAGATCCGGGCCGTTTTGTTGCGTTCATAGGTACCTCACCAGAGAACCGTCAGAAAGCAACAGACTTGATAATAGAAGAGCTTAAGCTTATTACAGAAACGCCTGTTACAGGAGAAGAGCTACAAGTTGCAAAAGACTATCTGACAGGCAGCTTTGTTTTTAATCTGGAGACGAATGCCCAGATAGCCGGTTTTTTGGTAAAAGCTGAGATCTTTGATCTAGGTTTGGATTACTTGGAGCGTTTTCCTACTATTATTGAAGCAATAAGCGTCGATGAGGTCTATCATGTAGCTAAGAAGTATTTAGACCCAGTTAACTTAACTGTAGTCGTAGTGGGAGCACAAAAATGAGTTCCAACCAAACAGACTATATAGTAATAGGTAGCGGGATTGCAGGTCTGCGCGCTGCTATTGGACTAGCTGAAGCCGGTGCTGAAGTAACTGTGCTTACTAAGGATAGGATCAGTGAGTCGAATACAGAATACGCACAAGGTGGCATAGCTGTTGCGCTCAGCGATGACGACGAGGTGGCTCTTCATTTTCACGATACTATAGCAGCAGGAGCAGAGCTATGTGACGAAGCTGCCGTCAAGGTCCTAGTCGAGGAAGGTCCCAAATACATAACCGAATTGATCGACTGGGGGACACAGTTCGATCGCGAGGGTAACAGGCTAGTATTCACTAAAGAAGCGGCTCACTCGCGCAACAGAATACTACATGCGCAAGGAGACTCTACAGGCAGGGAAATAGTCAGGTCGTTACTTGCCGTAGCCCGTCGCAGCAAACAGATACATATGCTAGCGCATGCAATCACTCTAGACCTGCTGCTGAAAGACGGCGAAGCGGTAGGCGTAAGATTCATCGATCAGCAGCAAAGGAAACTAATTTATGCACGTGCGGTCATTCTAGCAACAGGTGGCGGAGGACAACTCTATTCCCATACAACTAATCCTGATGTAGCTACAGGCGATGGAATAGCTATGGCATACCATGCGGGCGCAGCGATATACGACATGGAATTTGTGCAGTTTCATCCTACAGCGCTATGCATACCAGACGCACCTCGTTTTCTCATCTCCGAAGCTGTACGTGGTGAGGGTGGCTACTTGCTCAATCGTGCTGGCAAGCGCTTTATGCAAAAGTATGATCCGCGCGGCGAGCTTGCACCTCGTGACATAGTAAGTCGAGCTATCGTTTCAGAGATGAGCGAGTCTGCAAGCAACGTCGTCTATCTAGACATGACGCATCTTCCTTCCAAGTTTCTGCGAGAACGCTTCCCAAAGATATTCGAGACCTGCCTCACATACGGCTACGATATCACCAAAGATTACATCCCAGTAAGTCCCGCAGCACATTATCTTATGGGCGGTGTCCGAACAGATCTGTGGGGGCGCACTTCAGTACCGAGGCTTTATGCTGCTGGAGAAGTAGCTTCTACCGGAGTACACGGAGCAAACCGCTTAGCAAGCAACTCACTGCTTGAGGGACTTGTCTTTGGAGCTCGTGCTGCACAAGCAGCACTTAGCGACAAGCTATCTCTTCCACAGCCACGGCATGAGTTGTCGTCAGATGAAGAAGGACTACTGCCAAAAGAGCATATAGATCCAGAAATAAAGCACCGAGTAAAGCAGATCATGTGGCGTTATGTTGGCATCTGCCGTAGTGCTCACGGACTACAAACAGCACATAACGAACTCAGCTTGCTCGCCGAGCAGGCTAGGAATACCGCCACGGCAAACTTTGTCACAGTAGCCAACTTGATTACTGAAGCAGCACTGTTTAGGACTGAAAGCCGCGGTGGCCATTACAGAACAGACTTTCCAGAAAAGGACAACGAGCGCTGGCGAGTACACACTGTCCAGAAGCTCGGTCGTGAAATATCTACGGCGCCACTGCAAACACTTTAACCGTCTTTGACTATATGAAGGAACTGCTATGTTACCCATAGATCAACTTCTGAAGGCAATGCATTCGCTAGGAGCAGACAGACTGGTTCTAGAGGCAGGTAAGAACGCCTTCGTAGTAACTCCAGTAGGCACGAAAGACATAACTAAGTCACCACTTACACCCTACGACGTGTTCAGACTGGTTTCACCGATTATGCCTGAAAGCAAGAAGGTAGACCTGGTAGGCAAACCCTCTACCAGCTTTCAGTATTCTCCAGAAGGCATGAGCACCGTTGAAGTCGCCATAACCAAGGAAAGTAATGGTATAAAAGCTATCTTCAGTCCAGCTTTACCTCGGGCAAAGCCACTGTTGATGGCACAGCCATTGACCACCGACGAACCACCTCCTATGGCACAGCCCGTGCGACCTTTGCCACCAAAAGCAATACCGACTGCGCAGCCGTTACAGGAGCCTTCAACTGTTTCCGCTCAGACAGTTCCGCTACCACCTGTAGGCAAGCCACAACCGAGTAAAGTTCAGGAGCCCGTCTCACATCCTGCAGCAGAACTGCCTAGCACACCACCACAACAACCTACAGGTACCACTGATACTACGGCACCACTTCCACAACATGTCAGTGTAAGCGATAGTGAAAAGCCTCTGAATCTCCCTCCTGCGCTGACTTTAAAGAGAGCTTCAGGGCCGCTACCTTCCCTCACGTTAAGTACAGCTCCTAAAAGTCCTAGTCTGACAGACCGAGAAAAGGTCAAACTGGAGTTAGAAAAGCTCTTAGAGCGGGCTGTAAAGATGAAATGCTCAGATGTTCATCTTGCCACAGGCGCTCCGCCTATACTACGTCGCTTTGGCTCGCTCATCCGACTGGAAGCCGAAGCTATGGACATAGATAAGGCTCGGCTTTTAGTCAAAGAGATCCTCACTGAAGAGCAGTTCAAAAAATTTGATTCCGAAGGTGATCTAGATTTCAGCTATGAGCTAGTCGGCATAGGACGGTTTCGAGCGAACGTTTTGCGTCAACACCGTGGCATAGATCTGACTTTTCATGTCGTGCCAAGCGAGATACTACCACCAGAGGCCCTCGGACTACCATCTCTGGTACGCGAGCTGACTCGATATCACCAAGGCCTAATACTTGTCACAGGGCCTGCTGGTCAAGGTAAGTCAACTACCATAGCTTCTCTTGTAGACGTTATAAACTCAGAACGGCCGCTTCATGTCATCACTATAGAGGATCCGATAGAGTTTGTTCACTCGATTAACAAACGTGCTATAGTAAATCAGCGCGAAGTAGGGCGGCACACTCTATCTTATGCTAACGCCTTAAGAGCAGCACTTAGAGAGGATCCCGACGTACTCGTAGTAGGTGAGCTACGTGACCCTGAGACTATCTCGCTTGCGGTCACAGCAGCCGAAACAGGCCATCTTGTCATGGGTACGCTAATGACGTCTAGTGCCCATCAAACAATAGAAAGAATATTAGAATCTTTTCCTCCAAGCCAACAGAATCAGATACGCACGATGCTTTCTGAGTCCTTGAGAGCTGTCATCTCTCAAAGACTCATACCACTTGTAGACGATTCAGGCATGGTCCTAGCAGCTGAGATACTGCTCGGTACTCCTGCAGTAGCTAATCTTATTCGTGACAAAAAGACCTTTCAGATACCTAGCATTATGCAAACATCGAGAAACATAGGCATGAAGCGAATGGACGATGCTCTGTTAGAACTCGTACAAAGTAGAAAGATAACTCTGCAGCGTGCTTTAGAATATGCTGTAGATAAAAAACAGCTAGAGCTACTAGCAGCCAGAGGATAAGGAAATGGCAGCAATAGATGATTTTTTCAGAGAGACCAAGCGAGTTGGAGCCTCTGATCTGCATATGGTAGTGGGTCGGCCACCGATGCTAAGGCTAAATGGCGACCTAGTACCGACAAAATTTCCCGTACTCACCCAGAAGTCCAACCGTGAGTACGTCTATGAGATACTCACACCGGCTCAACGTGAGCACTTAGAAAAGAATTTAGATCTGGACTTTGCCTATGAATTAGCCGGCGTAGGCCGTTTTCGCGGAAATATCTTCTTTCAGCACCGAGGCCTTGGTGCAGTGTTTAGATTGATCCCTAGCAAGGTTTCCTCCCTAGAGCAGCTTCGCATGCCGCCACTTGTGAAGAAACTAGCTGATTCACGTTCTGGGCTCATATTGGTCACAGGGCCTACAGGTAGCGGCAAGTCTACTACGCTAGCTGCTATGATAGATTACATAAACGAAACTCGCGAAGAGCACATTCTATCCATAGAAGATCCCATAGAGTTTGTGCATCAGAACAAACGCTCGCTCATTACGCAACGCGAGATAGGAGCGCACACCTCAAGTTTCCACTCTGCACTCAAAGTTGCCGGTCGTCAGGACCCAGACATACTACTCGTAGGCGAGATGCGAGACCTAGAGACCATCTCCCTAGCGCTAACTCTAGCCTCGTTCGGAATATTAGTCTTCGGGACGTTACACACTAACAGCGCCATGAAGACGGTTGATAGAATAATAGACGTCTATCCACCAGAAGAGCAACCTCAAATCAGAGTAATGCTGGCAGAAGTGCTACGAGGCGTAATAGCACAGCAGCTACTGAAAACTGCCGATGGCCGTGGCCGAATCGCTGCCGTCGAAGTACTCATCAGTAGCCCTGCTTTAGCTAACATGATACGCGAAGGTAAAACAAACTTGATAGCTTCATACATGCAAGCTGGAGCGGCTGAAGGAATGCAAACCATGGATATGGCGCTGATTAAATTAGTACAAGAGCAGGTAGTAACGCTAGAAGCAGCACTCGAAAAGGCTCAGGATCGTGCTTTTGTACAGTCCAAGTTTCGTTAATTCACTGCACAGCCAATACAAATATGTTCTTGCGCGAACACAGATACACGCTACTTTTATTTCTTTTCATACCTTACTTCGTAAACCTTGGCGCCAATTCGCTCTGGGATGGAAACGAGGGCTTTTATGCCGAACCGCCTAGGGAAATGCTAGAAACAGGAGATTGGCTTGTACCCACATATAACTATGTTCCCAGATTTAAAAAACCACCTCTTACGACCTGGATCATAGGTGCAAGCTACAAACTCTTTGGCGTCTCTGAGTTCTCTGAAAGATTACCCATAGCAGTAGCATCTGTGCTTACGATACTGCTGACGTACCTGCTCGCACAGATGCTCTACGGTCAAGATGCTGCCCTCTTAGCAGCGGTAATTCTAGCAACCACGCTCAAGTTTATGGTCTACTCGCGGCAGTTTGCTGGAGACATATTTCTTACGCTGTTCATCACTTGTGCTCTGACCTGCTTTACCAAGGCTATGCTGGACGATAAATCAAGCAGGCTATACCCACTGTTGGGATACACTTGCATAGCCTTTGGCATACTGGATAAAGGCATCGTAGCTGCAGTTATTCCGCTATCAGTTACAGCTCTCTTCCTGCTGCTGATACGCTACTGGTCTCACCTAAAACTAGTCTTTGATCCGCTAGGATACCTCATGATCATTCTGATAGGACTGCCCTGGTACTTGCTGATGACATACAGATACGGTTTAGAGTTTGTCAAAGTCAACATCCTACAAGAGACCGTCATGCGGTACGTAAGCGATGCTTTGGGCAGCCGCGCTATAGATTACTACCTCTGGATATACTTTGCAGAAGCTTCCCCTTGGTCAATATTCATCGTTCCTGTCTTCATATACTGGGCAAAATGGCTTCACAAGGAGTGGAAGCGCGTCAAGGTATTGGAAATATCTCTCGGACTTCAGACTCTACCGCTAGTTTGGTTTGCTTTTGTTCTTGTCTTTTTCAGCCTCTCAGTAGGCAAACGAGCAGTGTATATAGTTCCACTTTACCCAGCTTCCGCTATATTAATAGCCAACTACTTCACTAGCTCACTTTATAACGGCAGCAGCAAGCTGCGGTTTTTGCACAAAGCTGCTACTTTAACACTCGCAGCAGCTTGCTTCATCAGCTCAGCAGCAGTTTTCATAGCCCATAAAAAACTCGACCACCAGACAAAGCTAACATACCTCTGCATAGGAACGCTTCTTCTCATCGGCCTCAGCCAAATTTGGGTAATCATAAGAAAGAGCTTCGAGCAGCAAGCACTCTTGCTAGGTATGACCAGTTATATTTTCATCTTCAGCTTGACACTGTTACTACCTAGCTTGGAGTACTACCGTCCGATACCACACTTCGCCGAAGTGATAAAACAGAACATACGCCCTGAGGACGAAGTGGGTACTTTTCTTGTAGACACACCTAGCCTCATGTTCTACACCAGGAGAAAGATCTTCGAGTGCTCAGATTATGACGAGATGCTCAAAAAATTGGACCAGCCTAACCAGGTTTACTTCGTAACTCGGGCAGATTACTTCGAGCAACTGCAGGCAAGAACACCTATACCGTTACAAATAATAGACAGTAAACCTCTACTACAATTGCGCTTAGAGAATTTTTTCGGTCAATCATCATCCTCACCCACTAAACACCTAATACTTGCAAAGAAAAAGTCTTAACTTTTAGTTACTCGTAAGAAGCAGTTCGCTTTTATAATAGTCTTTCCAACTAGGATCACCTACTGACTAGGTAATCAAGGCAGTAGAATTTGTGTAGTCAAAGAGGGCGTTATGGGCAAAGAATTAAAACGCCAACAGATAGAAAATCACCATACGGTACTACAAGCAATCAAAGGCATATCTGCAATAGAAGAACTTGCCGAATTTGAAGAAGGTCATGGATACACCTATGCGGTAGATCTAGAGGTGGCTGTCTACGGTCGCAACTACGGACCTGGAAAGAAAGTAGGCCCTTACATCAAGCTGTATAAGTATCCACCAGGGCTGGAAGTGGTAAAGCAAGGTGACTGGGACACGAACACATTTTTCATAGTTGTCGAAGGCGCCGTCGAGGTCTTTATCAAAGAAAAAACCGAGCCGGTAGCCGTGTTTAGGCGTGGCAGCCCCTTTGGGGAAATGTCAGTCCTTGCAGGCGTACAGCGCAGTGCTACTGTAAAAGCTCATCACGAAGAAGGAGCTACTTTGCTTGAAATCCAACGCCCTGCCCTTAGAGTACTACGCAAGCTCAAAAAGTTTGGTGCTGCACTTGACCTTGCTTACAGAAACAACGGCCGAAGCTCTACTTTGACCGAACTGCAAGTCAATGAAGAAATCAAAAAGCAAATTTCTAGCATATCTGATTTTAAGGTTCTCTCAAGAGGACACGTTCTATCTCAAGAAGGCCGCCCCATGGATAGGGTAATAATAATTCGCGACGGGTGGTTAAGGCGTTCTTCAGGTGAAGATTTTGATTTCATAGGCTCTGGATATTGCCTAGGTTTAGAAGGACTCTCTTTAGATAACGCTCGCTGGCCATATAAAAGCTCCGTAGTTAGCCGCACAGAAGTGCTCGAAATACAGTACAAAAAACTCACTCCTGAACTGAAATCCGCATTATTCAAAGAACTCTCTCCGTTTGGACAAATCGGTACTCCGACCCAGCCTGCAAAAGAATTAGCCTACACTCCAGCAGTTAAGCAAGCCCAGGAAAAGATCTTAGACAAGGGCCTTGCAGATGCAACCAACCTGATGGTTATGGACATGGATCTATGCGTGCGCTGCGGCAATTGTTCACTTGCTTGTCACAATATTCACGGCAAGTCGAGACTCGTACGGCGCGGTATTCACTTGCTAAGGTCAAAGTCTCTCACTGCACAACTTAACCAAAGCTTACTTGCACCTTCCGTCTGCTTGCACTGCAAAGATCCTGAATGCATGACCGGCTGCCCTACAGGTGCTATAGGGAGATTTCAAGGCGGGCAAGTTGACATCAACCCGGCAATCTGCATAGGCTGTGGTGATTGTGCTACCCAGTGCCCGTACAACGCAATTTCCCTCATTCAAAGAAAAGAACTGACTCGAACTCCTTCTGCAGCTGCCAAGGGTAAACCAAAAGACAATAAAACCTCCTCTAGTATCCAGGATAAACCAAAAGGTTTTCTACAACTGCTTCAGTTACGGTACGATGAGAAACCTAAGCCGGTCACCGCAGAAGAAGACTTAGTAGCTATAAAGTGTAATTTATGCAACAATACCCCTCTCAATCCTACAGATAAAGAAGGAAACAAGCTTTATAAAACGCACAAATATAACTGTGTAGAAAATTGTCCAACAGGCGCTTGCATGCGCATCCAACCTACGGCTGAATTCGACGAAATAAAAGGCTTGCTCGGTAAGGCACTTAAGCGAGAAGCTAACCTAATCTACGGCCGCAGGCTGCTAATTCGTGACAGAGGCAAGCAGGTAGCACACCTCATAGGTTTGTTGCTTACCTTGCTACTTGTAGGAGGCAACCTCGCTGGCATAGTAACCTATGGACTAGGCGTACCACTATTAAAGACAAGTTGGTTCAATTTCCGATGGATTACCGGTATAGTGGGACTGCTTGGCATAATAGTAGTAATGCTTTATCCGATACGTCGCCAAATATGGCAAAGACGTGCCGGAGCCCTTCGTTACTGGATGCTGGCGCATGTCTATGCCGGAGTTATCGCAGGAATAGTATTGCTCCTACATGGAGGTACTAGCCTTGGCGGGCCTTTTACCGCTATCCTGATGATACTGTTCGACTTGGTAATTCTTACCGGCCTAATAGGCATATTTCTTTACTGGATAGGGCCGAGGTTACTTACCAAGATCGAAGGTGAACCCCTACTTCGAGAAGATCTTGAAAGACGTCGAGAGGAGCTCTATCAAGAGATAGCAGACTATACCTTAACGACCGAGATAAACATGAAGAAAGCTGGCCGCGAAGGCGACTTTAGCAAATTTCTCGCTGCGCGAGAAGAGATACTCAATAGTACCTACTCTCCCGGCTTTCTAATACGTCAATACCTCAAAAGAGAAACGCTCGACGAGTTAGTAAGAGCAACTCAAGAGCTGTTTAGCAAGGAGCTGGCTTCTCTAGAAAAGCAAGATGCAGAGCGACTGGCACTGCTGATTAAGGCAGCTGTGACAGCAAGGCGTATCGACGCTTTGCTCTACATACACAGAGCTCTAAAGCTGTGGCTACCTCCACATGTAATTCTGACATCGCTGATGCTTGCTTGTATGCTGATCCACATAGTTCAGGTCGTATACTATTTGTGGCGCTAGACAAAAAGGAAAGTAAGAAATGCGAGAGGCAAAGTTCATAGTAAGACGCAAAGACATAGTAACTGATGAACTAGTCATAGAAAGTGATAACCTAACCATAGGATCGAGTACGGAAAATGACTTGCTGCTCAACCATCCATCCGTGTCGCGTTTACATGCAGGCATAGCGATCATTGAAGGGGATTTTTGGATACAAAACCTCTCGAAATCAAATGGCACGCTTGTCAACGGATCACCTATAGAAATCGTGCAGATACAGCCAGGAGACACTGTTCAAATCGGTGTATTCATCCTCAAAATCGATCTAGATAACGAGGATATTATTATCGAAGTGGAGCGTACCGTCGATTCAGTCGCAGCAGGTAATCTAGGTAACAGATTACTAGGTGATCCGCGCGCTGCAATGGCAGCTGGCAAAACAGCTCTGCTTAGTCAAGACATACTTAAGGTACTTGAAGGATCAGGGTTTAAGACAGCTCCACTAGCTAAAGCTTCAGGTAGATTGAGCGGGTTGCTAGGTACCACCGGGCGACTACAACGTGGGATGACTGGTTTGCTCACTTCGATACTAGCTCTACCTGAAGAAGAACAAAAACGCTTCCAGCAGACTATGGATGCCTTCTGGGAGCGTCGCAAACTTGCTCAGACCGGCGGGGCTCAAAAACTCGCCGACAAGTCAGAATTACACCCCAAAGAAATAGCTCCCGAATATAAACAGTTCAATTTACACCTTGGAAAAAAAAGGTTTAACTGGAGACCTACTGCTGATTTGATCCGTCCCTGGCCCAAAGGTTTCTTGCTTACTTTTGGCTCCTTTATCCTTCTGATAGGCGCCATTGCGATATTCTTCTGGGAAGATCTTTACTCTCCAGGCAACGTTTCTGCCCCACACGCCGCTACGGAAAGTGACCGCATAAACCTCGCGTCCTTCTTGCCCGAAAGTGGCATCCTGCTTGCTGCAAAGACTACAGCAGGAAACAAATGCTCAGCTTGCCACGCTGCCGCAGGACCTATGCAGAAAACCTGTATAGGTTGTCACACAACCGAACATTTCAATCCTCAAAATGCCATTGCAGCACATAATGCTGCAGGCCTCGCCTGCGTAGACTGCCACACAGAACATAAAGGCACAGACTTTAGGCCGGCAACCGTAGCCCGTACTATGTGTTTTGATTGCCACAAAGCTAACCCAAGCCACCCAAAAGCACGTAAACAAACCGGCGAACCGCTCGGCATACCCCATGGAGGCCGGCTTGGCTACCCCGTAGTTAACGGCGAGTGGAAGTGGACTGAGCCGATAAACAAGAAGATCCAGATCCCAGATGCAGAAATACTCGACCCAAAAGGCAAATTTCACTTCGTTCATATGCGTGGCGACCGCAACAACACTGCTCGCTGTACCGACTGTCATACATCACTCGACAAACCAAAAGAAATAGACCAAAAGAAGTGTGCCGTCTGCCACACAGTAGAGTATGACCCTCAAGGTAATCCACAAGACATAGAGGACGTACAAAAGTTGACCTCTCTTGCAGGCACTTTTGATATAGATTGCAATTCCTGCCATATACAACACAGCGAAAGCCCAGCACTGGTGGCAACACTTCGACCTGCCGGCGGCCGAGGCCGTAAGCTCACTTCAGAACAGGTCTACAAAGTAGACACCGTCTATCGAGGAGGTTCAGCCTGGGAATGGACCTCGTTTGCAGCAAAGTTTGGTGGCCTTACTCCCGCAGGCTGGGCAATGCTACTGAGCCTGTTGCCAATTTCCATCATCGGATTTGTCCTCTTTGATTCAAGGCGCAAACGCAAAACACAAGACAAAATCAAAGGTAAGGAGATAGAAATAGGTAAGAGCCGTAGCGAGCCTGCCGATATCAAATACGCCCTAAAATGGGATCAAGAATGGATCAAACGTGCAGAAGAAGCAGCTAAACTACGACCTGTGCCACAACCTATCATTAACTATAGTACTTGCATCGGCTGCCATAGTTGCATACTCGTCTGCCCCCAAGACGTCCTTGGATTTGACGAACAAGAGCATCACGCCATAGTAGTCAACTACGAGCAATGCATGGAAGATACAGGCTGTCAACAAGCCTGTCCAACCGTGCCGCAGTCGTGCGTGCTTATCAATACAAAGAAAACCATACGTGAGGCCCCAAAACCTCTGCGTAAGGGAGCAAGCGAAGGATTCGAAACAGAACACGTAGAAGGCATCTACCTAGTAGGCGATGTCTCAGGCGTACCGCTTATCCGTAACGCCATCAAAGAAGGCCGTATCGCTGTAGAGAAAATAGCTGAGAAACTTAAGGCCGAAGGTCGTGTTCCCGCTGCTGAGTACGACGTAGCGATAGTAGGCATAGGCCCGGGCGGCATCTCAGCTACAGCCCGTGCCGCAGAACTAGGGCTTTCATACATCGCCCTTGAACAAAGCTGCAAGTATTCGACGATAGCAGAAAAGTATCCAGCAGGTAAGTATGTAGCCTTCAATCCGTTTAACCCTACTGATCCCCCACTTGGTGCAATTAGACTTGAAGGCCCCGGCGATCTTAAAGAAAATATGCTGCGCTGGTGGGATGAAGCTTGTGCTAAGCTCAAACTCAAGATAAATGAGTACGAGGGCTGTACTGAAATAGTCAAAGAAAAAGGCTTCTTCATCGTCAAAACTAAGAAGAACCCAGCCGGATACAAAGCCCGTAAGGTAGTACTAGCGCTCGGTAATGCCGGCGAACCACGTAAACTTGGAGTACCCGGTGAAGTAGAAGGACGGGTAGAATATCGGCTGCAAGATCCATCCGCCTACAAAGGTAAGCACATAGTGGTGGTAGGAGCAGGCAATTCTGCCGTCGAAGCCGCAGTAGATCTGACCGGTAAGCGCCAACCCGACGGCACAGTCATCTTTCCCAAAGAAGGAGCAAACGAAGTCACCCTCGTTATCCGCTCAGACTTTCCCAAAGACCTAACTCTTGAAAACAAAATGTGGGTCTATTACTGCATAGACCACGGTAAGATTAAGGCCTATTTCGGCGCAGCAATCAAAGAAATTAGAGAAAAAGAAGTCGTACTTGCCAAAACACGTGACGACCAAATAATAGGAACCATCCCAAACGACATAGTCTTCGCTTTGGTTGGCAGCATACCTCCAAAAGAATTCCTACAGAAAGTAGGTATAAAATATTCAGGAGATGATAAGAAAAAGTGACGTATAACAAAAAGAAGAAAGCCGCCAGCCTATGCTGGCGGGTTCTCTGACCCTTCATTATTCTGTGCTTTATTCTGCGCTTCAACGTCACCTTGCTTTTCAGTAGCCTCTTCTGCCATTCCAACTCCTTCTTGCGTAGAAGCAGGCTCTTCCGATGAAGCTTGATAAACAAAAGGCGCATAATCTGCCTTGCTAAAGAACCCTTTTACTTCCGGCTTTATCCAAAAGATAAGTAGCGGTATAGCTGCTGGTATACAGCAGCAACTTGTAAGCCCTACTGAAATTAAAACTAAGTTATAAACCCATGCCCAAGGCCTGCGAGGTAAAAAGAATGAAGCCAAAAAGGCTGCAGTAAAGATCGCCCCCATAGCAGCGAAAACAAAACCTTGGATCAATAGCTCAGGTACATCGCGACCAGCGCTCGCAAACTCATCAGCAAACAGCATCAGCACAGCTCCTAGTACCATAACTGACAAGTACATTAGCCCCATAGCAGCACAGTAAACCTTTTGCCAAAATAACACTTTGGATACACCAGCATCTTCTGCTTGTACTTGGAAAGCTGAGTTCGACGGATACATTTAACAATCTCCCTTAAGTAAACTATCCCGCAGCTGAAGGGGCACTGCTCTTGGATAGCAAAAGCTCTAAAACTTTAGGCTTTACACTACAAAAGAACTTCCTCCGGATTTTACAAACATTCTGCCCTACTCAGAGCAGCCTACCTTGTAAAACGAAGCCTGGACTAAGAGAAAGCCCTCTCTGCCTCTGCTCGACAACGCATACGATAGCTTAAGAGCTGCGTTTTGAGAACAGAAACATGTCTTCTCAGGACATTTCTACTCAATCACCATCTGCAACACTGCCTCTCGGACTCTTCCAGAAGGATCTTTTCCAGAAAAGACCAGCTGCTGTGTGCCTAGAGGGGCTTTCTTTTTGACGGTGAAATTAAAGCTAGCAGCATTACCATTAGTCGACACTTGCGACGGCGTAAGTTTCACCTTGAATGCCGAAGTATTAGGCGCAGTTATAGTTACCGTATCAGCAAAACCGCCAGTGCGACGAATATTTACCGTTAGCTGTCCCTTCTGTCCCCTGCTCACTTTGAGCATATCGGGAGCGAAGAACAAGGCAAAGTCCGGCCTTACGATATGAAATACCGCGCTATTGCCTTTACCTTCTCTACCCGCAGTATCTACGGCAGAGACGCGAATAACAGCAGTTTCAGTTACAACATCAGCCACCCGCCAAGTAAACTTATTGACATTTCCAGCTAAGCCCGAAACAATCGTTATAGGAAACGTCGTTCCACCATCAGTCGAAAGCTCTATTGACTGGCGTTCGATAGCCACGTCCTCAACGATAGTCCATTCTACAGAGAAATTACTGCCGACTACCAGTTCTTCTCCCCCTTTAGGTGCGATGACCTTGACGGTTGGGCCACTACCACCCTTCTTTATAGTAAATACTCTGCTATCGGCGCTCGCCGAGTTGTTTGCTTGGTCAGTTGCAGTAACCCTTATAACTGCACGGTTCGAGTCAAGTTGCGGTACAGACCAATTGAAAGTCTTCGCCGTAGCTGCAAGTCCTGAGGCTATAGTTATCGGAAAACTCACACCGGCGTCAGTAGATAGCGATATATCGTGCCGTAACAGCGAAAAGTTATCACTAGAATTCCAGGCTATCGAGAAACTGCTACCTGCCTGCAGTACCTCGCCACCAGCAGGCGAAGTAATCTCAATTTTAGGTGGCTCTGTATCAGCTACGGTGACTAGCTCATATACTCCCCGTCCATAAGTAGAAAGCTGCACTAGCCCGCTGCTTTGCGAAGCAAAGTCTGCTACTACCACAGGCGGAAGCCCGAAGTTAAACTCCGTAAAAGTCTCTCCTCCGTTGGTCGATCTATAACAACCTATGTCAGTACCCAAATAAATTATGTTCGCAAAGATAGGATCTATCTTTACAGCGTTTGCTGGAATATCTGGAACACCGCTACTTACATCTTTCCAGGTAGCACCAAAGTCGGTCGTCTTAAAAATATGGCCAGAACCATAGCCCGACACTGTAAGAAAAGCTGTCGCCGGATCTGAGCTAGATATTTCTATATCCGTGATAGCTCTGTTTGGAAGCCCAGCAGTAATATCGGTCCAAGTCTTACCTCCATCACGACTTACCATAGCTCGGCCTTGAGCCGATCCAGTGTAGATAACATCCGGGTTACTGCTACTTACCGCTATGGTATTCAACACATCTCTATTACCTTTCGTCAGATCCAGATCGCCTGCCGGCGCCTGCCAAGTGCGCCCAAAGTTCGGTGAGACAAACAGTCGCCACGTGCCAAAGTACAATCTTTCATCCACGCCGTTTCCAACAAGCGGAGCTATAAACGCTATACGAGGATTGCTGCTTTCGCCAAAGGTTGAATTAGTAGCTACCTGCTCAGCAAACGAATTGTTACGAAACAAAAATATATCGCCCCGTACGTAGTTAGTTACAAACGCCGAAGTATCCTTGGGATTGATCACTACGGTGCCGTAATCACCAGTAAACAGCTCGCGCCAAGTCTTGTCAGCAATCCGCACTTGAAATCCGTTATCCTGCGTGCCTATATAAGTGACTTTACGATCCAGAGGATGAAGCGTTATTCCATAAGTCTGTTGCAAAGTCAAAGTCTGATTGAGCGAGGCAAAAGTTCTTCCTCCATCGGTAGTCTTATATATTCCGCCATCACCGCCTATGTAGAATATATTCGAGTCTCTCGGATCAAAGGCCAAGCAGTGTTGATCAGGATGGGCGTTAGAACGACCAGGGGTAAAACTGCCACTTACGGTAAAACTGTTGTTCAGATTCGTGAAGTTGACGCCACCATTTGTGCTTTTATAGACGTCGCGGGAGCCAACATAGACTATATCTGCGTTTCTCGGATCTACCTGCAGATAGGTATTATATCCAAACTGTCCCGTATCTATCTCTCTAGACCCAAGATTCACCCATTGGTTTCCGCCATCTTTACTGACTACTACTCTAACGTCAAACCTTCCCTGCAAAATCCCACCTGTGTAACCATAGATCACGTTGGTGTTTGCAGCCGAAACTGCTACACGAATATCGTAGGTAGCGGCATTGCCGTAGGGAGTTGTGAAAAGTTGCCGCCAGGTTTGCCCCCTATCAGTAGATCGAAATATACCTGCTGCACCACTACCGTCATCCACCCTCGTTACTGCAAGATAGAGCACGTTGGAATTACGAGGATCGATCACTACGTTCGTAGGCAAGCCACCAAGCGTACGTGTCCAAGTCACTCCCCCGTTAGTCGAGATATAAAACCCGCTAGAAAAAGCCCTTCCCTCATTTAACCGAGCATATTGAGCTAGATAGACACGATTTGGATCAGTAGGATCGACGGCTATGTCAGCACTCCAGCCACGTGAAGGTAATGAAGCATCATTTACCCGTTGCCAAGTTAAGCCTGCATCAGTAGACTTAAGTACTCCACTACCAAAGTAACCGTTGTCTATATCCCCCATGCCAGCATAGACTATGTTTGGATTAGTAGGTGCAAATGCAATCGCCCCAACAGCCAAATCTACTTGGTCATCGCTTACAGGAAGGAACGTAACACCACCATCCGTAGAACGCCAAATCCCGCCAGTAGAAGCCCCCACGAGTACTAACTGAGAGTTTGCCGGAGAGACAGCTATAGCGTTTATCCGTCCGCTCGTCTCCTTCCAGTTATTCGGTACAGCAGAAATAGTAGGAGCAGGTCCGATACTCACCCAACCACCCTCAGCTTGTTGAGGTAGTACGCGAGTGCGAGTCTCCCAGGCCCTGCGCCGTGCTTCTGAAGGTATGCTCTTGTAAGGATAAGCGCGCAGCGAGTAGAACCATTTAGCGCGCTCTTCAGGATCATCTTCAAACTTGTCATGATAGCTTTTCTCTATCTCAGATTCTGCTGACTTAAGTTGTGCAAAAACATCAACTGCCAATATTAGAAAAAGAAGCGACAAAACTCTCTTGACAGCTAGCATATACACAATCCTAGAGTTTAAGTAATCGTAGACCAATTTTAGCAAACTCCAAGGCAATTATGAAAACTCTTGCTTTTTTACTAATCCTAATCTTCGCAGCAAATACGCCGCTGCAAGCACAAGACTTAACACAAGTACCTAGCCGACAGGCGAAATTACTTTCCGAGCTTAAGTCTGAAGACAGAAGAATACGGCGCAAAGCAGCTGAAGAACTAGGCCGAAGCGGTACAAGCGAGGCCGTAATAGAAGGATTACTTGGCGCGCTAAAAGATCCTGATCGAATGGTTGCTGCACAAGCGGCGCTCTCGCTAGGAGAGCTGAAATCAAGCACTGCCGTTCCGCACCTGATAGCAGCACTCTCTGATCTAGACGAGGACCTGCGTTCGAACGCAGCAATCGCACTTGGACGTATAGCCGATCCCAAAGCCGTACCTGCACTACTTGAACTACTAAAAGATCCTAAACCATTCCCAAGAGCCTCTGCTGCCACAGCTTTGGGACGAATAGGCTCAAATCGGGCAACCATACACTTGACTGCTCTATTACTAAATGACCCTGACACACAAGTCCGTACATCAGCAGCCGAAGCTTTGGGTGCTTTAGCAGACCCAAGCGCAAAAACAGCTCTTGTATCTGCAATCAAAGATAAAAGCAATTATGTACGCACAGCGGTAGCAGCAGCACTAGGCCAGCTAAGTATTGACGATAGTTCATTCGAAGCACTTGTTACAGCAATGAAAGATGAAGACCGCATGGTGCGGGCAGTGGCAGCCGAATCTCTTGGACGTAGTCGTGACGAACGTGCCATACATATTCTCATAGAAGCACTAACCGATCTCGACCCGTTCGTACGTACTAACGCAGCACATGCTCTTGGCAAACTTGGCAGTCGTCAAGCTATCGAGCCACTTATCGACACACTGCGACTCGACGAACCACGTGTCAAGATACGAGCCGCCGAAGCACTTGCTGCTATAGGTGACCCAAAGGCAATAGAACCGCTCGTAGCGTTACTTGATGAAACAAATCGATTAGTCAAGATCAGTGCCACCATTGCACTAGGTCGTATAGGTGACCGACGTGCCACAGAATCCCTAATACGAATTCTGCGAGATAGCGATGCTGAATTAAGACGTGCTGCTATCCTAGCGCTCGGAAATATAGGCGACGTTCAGGCATTCGAACCTCTTCTAGAACTACTTGCTAAAGACAGAGATAGCATCCAGACGTCGATAATATCTGTGCTAGCAAAACTCGATCCGAAGCGCTCCCTGCCTATACTCGTAGAAAAGCTCTCAGACAACAGCATAGAGATACGCCTGGCAGCAGCCACAGAGCTAGCTCGTCTAGATCCAGACGACGTACTTGCAAATATCTTCTCTCAAAAACGACAACTTTCAGCCGATGCCCTTGAAGCTTACTTTCGCCAAGCTCCAAAAGCTCTCTCTTCACTTGAGACGGCAGCACAGACAAGTAATGCTCAAACACGCCGCAGGGCACTCCTGATAGCAGCTACTATTAGCAAACTAGAACTAATCATCGACGGTCTAGAAGACCCTATTGCAGACAATCGCCTGCTAGCCCTAGAACTACTTGCAAACAGCAATCGTCCCGAAATCCTAGCTCGTCTACAACGCACAGTTTCGGAAGACTCAGATATAACTGTACGCAACTTCGCAGCAGCTATTCTGAAGGCCAAAGGGCTACCGGCACATCAACTACCTACTGCCGTCTTACTAAACTTTGAAGAAATCCCACCTGTTGCTACACTAGCAATCCAGCCAGCACCGCACAAACTTGTAGTTTTGCTTCCACCGCTAGAAAGCCCACCAGAAGTCGAGCCACAACTAGCTATGCTAGCACCAAACCTGATTGAGGCTCTGCTAGAACCAGTTCAGCCGAACCGCATATTTCAAGAAGTTGCCCTGGCATCTTTACCAACTACTGTAGAGTCAAGCACCTTTGAACTCGAAGCTTCGGCAGAAACTATGGCAATACCAATGCCAACATCAACAGTCACAGATGTTCCGAAACTGCCTGAAGTTACGCAACTACCACAGGCAGCAATCTCTATAGCCGATATAGAGCACAACCTACCCTCTCTCATAATCTCACCCTTACCTCTAGATATTACATTACCGACCAGACCTACTCTGCAACTAGATCCAACTGTTGGTGATGAAACCGCAATATTGGAGACCCTTAAGGCACTAGTAACAGCGCAAAGAAGTTATTTCGGCAGGCGTGGTAGCTATGCTACGCTAGACCAGCTTGTCAGCGAAGGACTAGCAAGACAACAGCTTGAAAGCGGAGAAATAGCAGGTTACGAGATAAGGCTCTACGTTAGCGCAGCCACGAAGCGCCGAGCGGCGAGTTACTTTATCCTTGCTGTGCCTATAGACAAAAGCTTGCGTGCTTTCTTTGTAGATGAAGATGAGGTATTGAGATCGACCTTCCTACCTGCTAAAGTCCACGTTGGAGAAATATATGGCAGTTGGACTCGCGTTGAGAATTAACTTTCTGCTGTGCATATTAGCGCTCGTACAAGCACAAGACTTTGCCGAGCTAGAGCGACGCTATCAATCAGAACCACAAGAACGCTTCAAACTGTTGCCATTACTTGTAGAACGAAATGCCAAACGTGCACAGCCACTGCTACTTGCGGCTACGAGAGATTCTGATTGGGTACTACGTGGACGCGCAGCTGGGTTAATAACAAACGAGCTACGAGCAGAGTTGCCTCGCTTAGCAACCGATAGTCACTGGTTTGTAAGAGGCAACGCAGCCTTAGCCCTAGGTAATCTGGCTTGCAGTTTAGAGAACCTCTCAGAAGTTTACGGTCTACTCTCAAGCTTAGCCGAAGATGAAGACGCTTTCGTGCGTCAGCAGGTAGCAAAAACAACTGCCCTGCTTCCAGATGACGAGCTAGCGTTCCAACTACTTGACAAACTGAAGTCGGATAGGGCGCCCAGGGTCAGATGGGAAGTGACCTTTGCTTTAGCAAGCAGAAAAGGTCAAAAAGCTTTAAGCCTACTTGCTGAAACTCCGACTGATGCAGCTTACTGGGCAGCAGCTTATCTGCTTGGAAAGTTCGAGTATCTACAGCCGTTAGTTAGTAGCCTTGCAAGTGTTCCTGCGCCGTATGACTTGCGCCTAAAGTTGGCGATCTGCCTACTAGGCGATCCTCAATCAGTAGAACTAATTGCTTCTTTTGCAAAGGAAGGTGATCCTAGATTGCAGAAAGCAGCAGTTTCTGCATTATGTAAAACAGTAGGCAGGACTGCCACCACAGCCTTATCGAAGCTACTTCTAGAGCTCGAAGATGAAAGCTTACAGCTCAAGATAATCGAAGCTTTGGCTGAACGTAACTCTGAAGAAGCCCTAGAAGGCTTGCTCAATGCTCTCGGCAGGGGTAATGAGTCTATCAGACAACACTTAATTGAGGGATTGACAAGATACAAGTCTGCCTGGGCAGTTGAGCAGCTAATATCTTCCGAAAGGCGAAAGTCCGAGCTACTGCCGGTATTAGCGGCGCTAGATGTAACTTTAGACAACTTGGTAAGAAGCATCAAAGGCGAATCATCTTATTGGTACGATCAGCAGCAAGCGTTACGCTGGTACGGCCGTCTTGTCGAAGGTTCTCCCGTAGAGGTACTACTAGTTGCGTTATCTCATCCAGATCCACGGATACGGCAGGAAGCAGTAAACATAGCAGCTGAGCATAAAGGCACGCAGTTTGTGGAAATGTTGCTGCCGTTACTGGATGATGAAGTCGAGTTTGTATCCGACACTACCCGTTCTGCTCTAGAAAAGCTAGGCATTGACCGCATCCACATCGAACGGCGCTTATCTTCAGAGGACTGGCGTGTTAGGGCTGACGCTGCCGAACTTTGTGGAAAGATGAAGTACAAGGATCTTGATTCAGCTTTGCTGATAGCTTCGTTCGATGAGCATCCAGCAGTAAGAACAGCCGCTCTGACAGCACTAGGCAAGCTCGAAAGCCCAGAACACTTAGAACGCATCGTTCAAGCACTGAGAGACAGCTCTCAAGGAGTGAGGTTTGCTGCAATCATGGCCCTAGGGCAGATGAAGCATAAAAGGGCACTTGTTGCGCTGACCGAAATACTAGAATCTGACAGCACCCTGGCAGGTCTAGCAGCAGAACAGATGCTTTTATTACCTACAGACAGCGAAGTTGCCAAGCGCTTGTTAGAGCTGACCAAGTCAAATCGCTGGCGTGTACGAGCATATGCGGCACGCATCCTAGGTGAGTGGCGTTTAGTTCAAGCCGTACCGCGGATGGTAGAGCTGCTACAAGATAAAGCAGCTCCTGTCAGATACTATGCCAGAAATGCCCTCGTCTCTATAGGTGCTCCAGCAGTTGATCTATTAGTAAAGGCTCTAGTAAGTGAAAACAGCAACAAACAAGCTATAGCTCAAGCTTTAGCATCGATAGGTAAACCGGCAGTTGCATCGCTATGTAACCTACTTCAAGCATCTACAGGGCAAGACAAGGCTTCAGCTGCTATCGTGCTAGGCGAGATCGGCGACATAACCGCTGCAGCGTATCTTATAGAAGCTCTCAGCGATGAGCGATTCTATGTAAGGGATGCCGTAGCAGCTAGTCTTGCCAAATTAGGGAGAGAAATAATTCCGCAGCTAGAAAAAGCAGCTAAAGACAAGAATCCCACGCGCAGGGCTGGCGTAGCAACAGTGTTAAAATACCTTAACTGTTCTGACAGTCTAGATATCTTAAAGATGCTCAGCTTAGACAAGGACGAGAAAGTACGTTCGGCAGCAGCAGAAGCTCTGCTACGTATAGGCAAACCTGAAGCGATAAATAAGCTCCGAGATATTGCCGAGAAAGACCTATCGCAACAGGTAAGAGCCACGAAAAATCACTAACTCGCTCAGGGCAGACAAACACCTCTTGAGCTTTTTACGAGCATCGGCTAATGTGGTTACACTTACTCAACGCGTTTTAGCGAGGCCTTAGAAGACTCTGCTTCTAGATGAAAGAAGCGAACACAACATAAACTGATACCATTATAACTATCTTATAGAATACCCAAACTGCCATGGATTTCACAAAACTAAAAGAGCTGCTCAGCAAATATAGGTTAACCTTAATCGATACAATCGGATGTGAACTAAACACTTCATTCGATATGCCGGAAATAACTGACCTAACAGATGCTCTTATCGAGGCTACGTCTTCAACCGATTCGTTTAGAGAGTACTTGAACTCCTCTTGTCCGCCGGCAGAAGTACTTTGTGCCCTACGTAACTCGTTACTTAAGCTATTCAGGTTCAAAGGCGGCGAGTACAACTGGCCTGATTTCTTTTGCACAATCTCTGGTATTATAGACAAGGCTCTCATTGAAAACGCTCACTCTGAACGAAACAAACGTTATAGTGTAGAAATTGATCCCCTAGAGGCACTAGTAAGGCGCGGTTGTGCCGCTTTGCAGTGTGACTTTGGTGCTTGTCTCATCGGCAAAAAAGAAGGCGAGGAAGTATTCCTCCAAATAGCTCACCATAGGTTCACACGCAGTTTGATAGATATAAAGGAGAGCATAGAGGCGACGGCTGCTACGACATTTCCTTCTACGCCCACCTTACGAGAAGTTTTAGAAAACTGCGACATAGCCATAGTCCATGACGCAATAATGGAACTGAAATACGAAGACGAGTATACTCTCTTTGGACTAAGAGCATTAGCCTTTATACCGATACATGCTGACAATCAAACTTGCACTATACTAGTCTTTGGCGACATGGCAGCAGGTTATTTCGACAACAAAAAGCAAGTAGTTTCAAACTTCGCCGAAATAGCAAAAGAATTCTTCCTCAAAGAAGTATTAAATTTAGAAAAAGAAAGATTTGATAGGTATTGCTTGAATTTAGCTGTCAATCTCGATCCTGCACAGGCTATAAAACTTTTCGTGGCTGAAGCCGTAGAAATAACCTCTGCCACGGTAGCTGCCTTTTATAGACCCGGCAGCGATCAAAAAGACGCTAAGATAATGCTGCTCGAAACTGAAGTCCGCAAAACACCTGGTATTCAAGGTTGCGATCTAATCATCTCTACAGAAGACACCCTCATAAACAGCGCGCTAAGGCAAGGAAAGCTAGTATTACTTGAAAATTTAGATACGATTCTTGAAACATCAAGTCTGATAAAGCGGCTACATAACAGGTTTAAGGTAAACTATGCATTACTGCTGCCAATAGTGACGCAAACAAAGACCGTAGGATTATTCATCGCCTTGCTAGAACGACCGCTCAAGCAAAGATTGGTGTCAGAATTACAGCGCTACGCCAGCCAGCTTGCACCAGTGGTAACTTCAGCCGAGAAGCTGCGCGACCTAAAACGGCAGTTACAGCGCTGGGCAGCTACTTTTAATGCCGTTTCTGATCCGGTAGTCATACTCGATAAGAAGAAACTAGTAGTCACTGCAAACGAAGCTGCTACGAGATTTTTCAACAGGCCTACCGGTATAATCCAGGGTACAGACTCTGCTGAGCTGCACCCTATTTTCAGAGAAACACAAAACCTAATAGCGAATGCCATCTCTTCAGGTGAATCTAGACAATTCGAAAAGGTTTACACCGATAGACTCTTACTCTTGTCCGTAGACCCTATAGGCAATACCAACAGCCGCTATGGAGCAGTATGTGTTCTGCGAGATCTGACTGAGCTACGGCGCACAGAGGCTACTGCTCAAACTCAACGCCTCTTCTTTATAAACCTCATAGAAAATGCCTACGATGCCATTTTTGCGTTAGATAGAAACGGAGACATAACTTTAGCAAACGCAATGCTCGCAGAACTAACCGGACTACCAGCAGACAAATTAATAGGTCGCAACTTCAGCGAGCTTCTAACTGAAGAAAGCATCTCTCAAGCCAAACATGCCTTCGAAGTAGCATCTCTTGGTAGAGCTCAAAAATGCGAACTCTGCTTCAGACACATTTCTAGCAGCCACCGTTCAGTTATACTGACTTTTTCACCATTGTTTACAAGCGGCCAACTATCTGGTGTATTAGTCATAGCTAGGGACGTAACTGAAGAAAAACAAGCAGCAGCAGTAGCTGCAAACTCAGACAAGCTGCACATCATAGGACAGATGGCTTCAGGAATAGCCCACGACTTTAACAACATTTTGACGACTATCTTGGGTAAGGCCCAGATCCTTAAGCGAACTACCGAAGACGAACAGCTGCGGCGAGGGTTGGAAGTTATAGAAACTGCTGCCCTCGACGGCGCAAATATTGCCCGTAGAATACAGAACTTTTCCCGCCTTAACCAGGATCACTATCCGACCGAAGTAGATGTAAATGAGATAATTATCGACTGCATAGAAATGACTTCTTCCAGATGGAGAGAAGATGCCCTAGCAAAAGGAATATCCTACAAGATAGAAACAAGCTTAGAGCAACCAGCTACCGTTCTGGCCGATCCTTCGGAATTACGAGAAGTTTTCGTCAACCTTATCCTCAATGCCCTAGATGCCATGCCTGAAGGTGGCCTAATACATATAGGAACTTTCTGCGGGGACGGCTTTGTAAACATAGCATTGACCGATACCGGCATAGGTATGACAGAGGAGATAAAGAGTCGGCTCTTCGAACCATTTTTCACCACTAAAGGTCAAGCAGGTACAGGTTTGGGACTTTTCGTATCTCAAAATATCATCACGCGCCTCAACGGTCGTATAGAAGTACAAAGCTGCCCTGGCGAAGGCACTACCTTCATCATCACCTTACCTTACCACCATAAATCAGACAGTTCCTACTCAGAAGATACCACCTCCTTGCCGATGGAGCCGCCAAGAAAAGTCAAAGTTCTCGTCGTAGACGATGAAGACTCCGTGCGAGAAGTACTTTCAGATGCCCTCGAAATGCAAGGACATAGCGTGATCCAAGCCTCTAGCGGTAGAGAAGCACTCGAGGTATTATCCAAGACCCAGTTCGACGTAGTTTTCACCGATCTAGTGCTCGTAGATATGGACGGTTGGAAGTTTGCTTCCGAAGTAAAACAGCGATACAGTAGTTCGAAAGTAGTACTAGTAACAGGCTGTGATACTGAAATAAACCATAACAACAGAAAATTAGTAGATATGGTATTTCTCAAACCCTTCCGCATAGAAGCAGTTCATAACACTATGAAGCAGCTACTAAGCCAACCAAGTTAAGAACATGAAGAAGGCTCTGATTCTACTTCTCCTCATAACCTGTCACATATACGCCGCAACACAGGGAACTCTCCAACAACAACCCTTAAGAATGCCTAAAAATCCAGAGCTTGAACGAGAAGCTAAACATAATCTGGAAGTAGCTAGATTTTATTTCAAGAAAAAGGCCTACAAAGGCGTCACTGACAGGCTGTTTGAGATTGTTTACACATATCCCGAATACTCAAAAATCGATGAAGTATTGTGGCTACTTGCTGTCTCGCTTGACAAGCTAGGAAAGAAAGATGATGCTATAAATTTTGCTAAAAAACTAGTAGACGAGTTCCCTGAAAGTCAATACGCGAAACAGACTAAGAAATTATTTGGCTTTTCTAATACCGCCTCCAATTCCCGAGAGAATAAGGAGTAATTGATGTCTATATTAGCAGTTGGGTCGATAGCTTTTGACGCCGTAGAAACGCCCTTCGGCAGCCGCGAGCAGATACTCGGCGGCTCGTGTACTCATTTTGCTATAGCAGCGTCTTTTTTCACTTCGGTCAATGTCGTTGCAGTGGTAGGTGAAGACTTCACAGACGAGCAGTTAGCAGTCTTTAAGTCTCGCAAGATCAATACAGCCGGCTTAGAACGTAGACCAGGCAAGACTTTCAGATGGAAAGGTAAATACGGATATGATCTCAATACGCGGGAGACAATCTACACTCACCTCAACGTTTTTGCCGACTTCGATCCCAAAATTCCAGAGGAATTTAAAGATACTCCCTTCTTGTTCCTAGGAAACATCAGCCCTAAACTTCAACTGGAGGTTTTTAAGAACACTCGCCCGAGATTTACTGCGCTCGACACTATGAACTACTGGATAGAAAGTACTCCTGACGAACTACGAGAGTTATTACAATTTGTAGATCTCCTAATTATTAACGACGAAGAAGCACGAGAACTCGCCCGCGAAGCTAACCTTATAAAAGCAGCTAGAAAGATTCTCTCCTTCGGTCCAAAGCGCCTCGTCGTCAAAAGAGGTGAATACGGTGCAGCTATGTTCTCCCAAGAGTCCTACTTTGCTATGCCAGCATTTCCTACAGAAGACGTCTTCGATCCAACCGGTGCCGGTGATACTTTTGCCGGGGGTTTCATAGGATACCTGGCAGCTGTTAATTCCACAGACGAAAATGACATGCGCAGAGCCATGATTTATGCTTCCGTTATGGCTTCATTCAACGTGGAAGAGTTCGGTTGCGATCGAATGCTTCGTCTTACTTATCGCGAGATAAACGAACGTTTCAAATACTTCAAGCGCATAATGCACTTCGAAGAGATAGAATTCGAACGCAAAAGTGTATGAAATTCGTCAAGATACACGGCCTAGCAAACGACTTTATAGTCCTCGAGCAAGATGACTCCGTAGACTATCCAGGGCTAGCACGTAGGCTCTGCCTCAGACATACTGGCGTCGGTGCTGACGGATTACTTGTAGTAAAGCGACTCGAGGAAGGATGGCAAATGAAAATCTTCAATGCTGACGGCAGCGAAGCAGAAATGTCCGGCAACGGCATTCGCTGCGTAGCGGCATTTATCTGCCATAAATATGGCAAAACTCCATCGCTAGATATAACGACGCCCACGGGAAAAAAAACACTCAAACTCATCTCTAATAACAACTATACTTACCAGTTCCAAGTAACTATCGGCAAACCGACCTTCACACCTTCTCTAATACCCATAGCACTACCTGACTCGCTCGAACGCGTAATAGATTACCCCGTTCAACTGCCTTCGGGACAAGTACTCGTCACGGCACTTTCTGTAGGCAATCCCCACTGCTGTGTTTTCGTAGAGGATTTTAACTTCGACTGGAAAACTATAGGCACCCAGCTAGAACAGCATCCTCTTTTCCCCTCGCGTACTAACGTCGAGTTCATAAGGAAAACAAACTCTTCCACCAGTATAGAAGTGCGACTATGGGAACGAGGCGTAGGCATTACGGCATCTTCAGGCACTGGAGCTTCTGCTGCTGCTATGGCAGCAATCCTCAAAGGCTTAGTCACGCCTCCAGTCAAAGTAGAAATGCCTGCCGGAACTCTTACGATAGCTCTCGACAGCGATGAACAACTCTGTTTTCAAGGTCCTGCCGAGATTGTATTTGAAGGAAGTTTGTGCGATCCAAAATCTACCTAACCTTACCTTAAACCCTATCCTAATCTCTAGCTGAACACTCCAAAGAGCTAAATACCCCAGAGGCCACCCAATCCCTAAACCAGTAAAATAGCTTCTCCTGTAAGAGCTTCCTGCTAACGCCCTGCCCAATACAACTCTCTATAGCAAGAGCTATCGGCTTACCATCTAGTAAGTGCCTCAACAGCAAATATGCCTGCCTGCTTAATGACTCACGCCTCATACTATAGCCAGGACGATATACTAGTACATAGTTGTTCTTTCTACGTATCTCCGGTAGCACGCTTTCGTTCCTAAAAGCAGTAAGGTAGTCATTTACAGGATAGTCAAACTTCAGCAGTCGCAATGCCTTGATCGGGCGAAGAATCACCCTCTCCCAGGCTTCGGGCGGTACCGCACTAACCTGCTCTGAAGATAACAACGGACTTTGTGGCATGTCGAAAACTTGAGTTATAGCAAGCTCTAACTCAGCAAGCTCTACAAGAAACCGCTTCGGCTCAATATCTTTGCGAGAGCGTAGAAACTCAGGAAACCGGTAACTAAGTGGGTTTAGGCTGTAACTCGTAGAAGGATAAATAGCTACGTAGTCAGTAACTAACTCTTCAAACTTGTCCTTACCAACATAGTCGCTAAATGCTTCAAAATCCGAAGCCAATGCTTCACACAACCTCAAGATATACATCCTTCGGTAAATGTGCAAACGCTCGATAGGCTCAAGCGTTCTGGACGGCAAGATAAAATACTCTACTTGTTGTGGTGAAAGAAACTTAGTCGCTTCCGGTGAATGTATCGCCTCGAGATCATCTCCCTTGGCCATTATTACTGCCTGCATCCACTGCTGCATTACAGCAAGCGGAATCTCACTAACCATAGACAAGAACCCCCTGCTTCTTATATTCCTGCGCCTTAAGCACTTCGTTATGCACAGTGTCGAAATCAGGTATGTCGTCATCCCACTCTAACAACGTCGCCCTACTGCCTATGACCTCGTTCGCATACTTATAAAGACCCCATACCTCGTCTATCACATAGTCGCTGTGCGTATCTATAATGTGCGTGCCATAGCTCGTATGACCAGCTAAATGATACTGAACTACCCGATCAGCAGGTATAGCGTCTATATATCGCTTGGGATCAAACGAGTGGTTAAACGAACTCACATAGACGTTGTTTATATCAAGCAACATTCCACAGTCCGCTTCTTCTAACAGCGCAGCTAAAAAATCCCACTCGGTCATACTGCTGTTAGCAAATTCTATATATGACGACGGATTCTCCAATACCAAGGGGCGCTCCAAAAAGTCTGAGACTATCTTGACCCTCTCAACAGTATGCTTGAGTGACTCCTCGTTATATGGCATAGGCAAAAGATCATGTACGTTTTTGCCGCTAACTCCAGTCCAACAAAGATGATCTGAAACCCAAGGAGCATTGATCCGCTTTGCGAGTGCTTTTAACTTCCTCAAATACTCAAAATTGATCGGATCCGTACTACCTATAGACATCGACACACCATGCATCACCACGGGATAACGCTCAGCTACCTGATCGAGAACATACATTGGCCGCCCTTCTGTATCTAGAAAATTCTCGGAAATGATCTCAAACCAGTCCACTCTAGGATAGTTCGAAAGAATATGCTGATAATGAACAGTCCTAAGCCCAACGCCTAGACCTAAGTCAGGTAAATTCCAACGATTCGTCATAAGCAAAAACCTCAAAAAAGTAAAGGTCGAAGAACTTTAAATACTTCCCTTCGACCTTTACACAACAAAGAATAAACTACACCGACTTACAGCTATCCTTAGTCTTACAAGAGGCCTTCTCACCCTTGCACGAAGCCTTCTCGCCCTTGCAAGAGGCCTTCTCACCCTTGCACGAAGCCTTCTCGCCCTTACAAGAGGCCTTCTCACCCTTGCACGAAGCCTTCTCGCCCTTGCAAGAGGCCTTCTCACCCTTGCACGAAGCCTTCTCGCCCTTGCAAGAGGCCTTCTCACCCTTGCACGAAGCCTTCTCGCCCTTGCACGAAGCCTTCTCGCCCTTGCACGAAGCCTTCTCGCCCTTACAAGAGGCCTTCTCACCCTTGCACGAAGCCTTCTTCTCACCTTTACAAGAGGCCTTCTCACCTCTACAGCTATGACCAGCTTTCTTTTCTTCCTTCTTCTCTTCCGGCTTCTTGTCTTCTGCTGACACAGTTCCTGCCACTATTCCAGCAAAAGCAGCTCCGAGTATTGTCTTAGCAAAGTCTCTGCGATTCATGAACTTTCCTCCTACTAGATTATTTTATATACGCAATCCATTTTCTGAAGTCAGAGTACGGTAAGCGTCTTTATATATGACGCTAGTAGCATCGTCAAGCTCATTATTGGAGAGCTTCTAATTACATACATTACGAAGTAGATTCGCTAATCGGTTTATTAGCAACTCAGCAGGCCCTTCGTTCGCAGCCTCGAGCCTCGCCTACTAGCTTACAGCAGGCAGCAGGACAGAGCCCTTCCCAGATGTCACTGCCTACTTTGGTCAATCTGCATGTTCATTAGCCGAAAGAGTATTAGGTTACTATGCAAACGAGATTGCCTCCTACGAGCAGCAGAGTAAGCAACTACTTATAGCAGAGTAAGCAACTACTTATTAAGATCGCTACAACACATAAAAACATTTACTGCGAATGCCGAAAAAGCACAGCACTTTGTTGCTGCACAAAAACTCATAACATTGAGGCCACGCTGTGGACATCGACGGCTTCAATCCATTCTATACCTGCGAAAGATCGCTGCACTCTCCAACTTAGTAAAACTGGAAGCTCCAAACTTAGCAGTTTTCAGATGTCTCTTCCCGCCACTCCACAGTGCAATTATAATCTCGGAAGAGCTTGTCTAATTCCTCGCGTATCTTTGCCAGCTCTCCTCCTGCCTGATCTTGAACTTCCAACACCACAGATGCTTCTACTCCCCTCAGTTTGTCCGCTGCTTGCAACAACGGGTAAAGCATCCGCGTAACTGTCCGAACGCGCAAAGTTAGAGGTTGTGTCGGCCGAAGAGACGGTAGAGGTGGTGTACTAAGTGGAACAACAGCTATATTCGGTCCACGAAGCTTACCTGCCGGAATCTCTTCATCGATACAAACCTTGTCACCAATGCGAATGCCAAAAATGCCTTTCCGCACTCCTTCCTGAATAGCCCGGGTTAATGCCCTTCGAGGATCTTTTACTATCGGCTTCCCTGGAACACTAGTAAGTAACATCTCTACCTGCTGTAAGGAAACTTCTCTCCGCTGCTCCAAAATGCTTTGTAAACTCGCTACAAGAAATTCGGGAGATAACGCTTCCGACAAGATGCCCTCTTGTTTTAACGCTAACTCAACAATTTGACTTAAGGTCTTTACCTTGAACGTCTCGGATGTTTGACGCAGTAGAACCTCTTCCACACCATCACAAGTCGGACGGTAAAGACGAGCGTAAGTCTTCAACAGCAAAGTCTCCAGCTCTGCCTCCTTGTCTTTCAACTGCTCTTTGAGCTGCTCTTTGTCTTCATTGCTTAAGTCCTTGAATAAACAAGAGTTACTGACATATTGAAGTGCCCACCACCGTTTAAGAACGCTTCGGATCGCTTCAAAGGTATCCCGCAAGGCTGCCAAGAAGATTAGCATGTTTTTATGCTTGCGGATGGCTTTGCCTGCATACTGCACCGCTTTCTTCATCCATTCTCGGTCGTTCTCAACCTCAGGCCTGAGCACCACTAGTGTCGGACGTGGGTAGTCCGGCACGGCCGTTGGCTCTAAAGTAGCAACGACAACTTGAAATGTCCCTTCATTTCTGCCAGCAACTCGCCGTAGCCAAATGTCAAACTCTTGTTCTAATCTCTTTTCCTCACAGGTACTCTCATAGTCTAAGATTATCTTGTTAAGGTTAGGCCTAGCAGTGAAGTAATATCGCTTGTCACGGCAACGAAGATACCAAAGCTCTTCGCGCAGCCGTCCTAACACCTCTGAAACCATTGCAGGATTGACGTCAGGTCTCAGTAAAGCAGTACTGATCTCCTCTTCTGTTGCCCCGACAGCCCAGGCATCTGCCGAAATGCCGTAAAGCAAAGCGCAAGTAGCAGCGCCCTTGCCTAATGCCTCCAAATCATAATCACCGCCCAATTTCTGTTCTACCTCAGCAGCCCTCCGCAAAATATCACCCACAATGACGGGTTCAAAGCAGCTACCTAGGAGTTTCACAATCTCTCCACGAATCTGGGGATCGGAAAAGTCGAGGTGATGCGGCTGGACAAGAAGAGCTGAGTTAGGACGATGCCGCCATAAATGACGCAATACCAAAGCTAGAAGCCTCAAAATCCCTCTTGTCCGTTGAAACTGTGGCTGTAGTCCCCAGCGCTCATAAAGCAGGTCGATTAGTACAGGATGAAAAGGATAAGCCAAAAGCATCCGCTTCTTGTACTCAAGTGAACAGAGTCGCTTTGGGAAAAAGTGAGCGTACTTGTTGTAGTAACCTTGCAGCGCATCAACAGCCTTCTCGCGCTTGCGCTCATTGCCGATATCACTAAACAGTCTCTTTCGCAAAACTCCAAATATCTCGTCTTGAGCCACTGGCACCTCTATCAACTCCAATCGACCCAACACTTTCTTTGCATATTGAAACAGCCTTCTAGCAGCTTCGCTACTTTCAGCCGGAACTTCTAGCGAGGAAGCAGGCAAAGATGCAATAAGCACACCACGAGAGCATGTACTCACTGCTGCAGTCAATGCAGCTAGAAAAGTGCCTGTTTGTTCCATAAGACTGCTATCTCCAACCTTAACGCTGCGAGCCTTGACCAAGTACTCCAAAACTTCATCCATCAGGATAACAAAAGGTTGATAGTGTCTAAGAAACTCGGTCAGCACCTCGCTACCAGGAGCGAGACGCTCTCTATCAGCATCTGCCATTAACGCGTAGCCTTCTTTTTGTCCTAATCGGTAGCCTAATTCACCCCAGAGAGTTCGAATAACTATCCCTCGTTCAGGTCGCCGCTCTCGAACATCTAAGCCTCGCCCATCAAGTATTGCCACTCTAATATTGCGGGGGATAGCGCGAATGTTGAGGTTTGCCAAGATAGGCTGGAAAGCTTTCTCCCCTTCAGCAACTTCTGGATGACGTACCAAGTGAAATATCGCCGTCATCGCATGGGTCTTGCCGCCACCAAAATGTGTCTCCAACTGCAAGATAGGTGCACCTTGCCTTTCTACACCAGCAAGGCGTGCCAGTACCCCTTCCAAAAGCCTGCCTAGACTCGCAGTTATAAAAGTTTTCTGGAAAAACCGCTCTGGATCAGCATAATCCCTATCAGCTGTACCTTGTTCTACATGGTGCAAACTAATAGCAAATGACGATGGAGCAAGATCATGAGCCAAAACATCTGAATGTAGCTCGCACACTCTCCATATCTGCTGGATTCCTTCTGACATCACCCTGATTACCTCTCAGCAATACCCGTTCGTATATACCAAGTGTCTTAAAGTTTTGTGATTTTATCTTTCTTCCTCACCACAGAGACACAAAGGACACAGAGATTGCACAAAGCCGCTCTGTGCTTACTCGCTCTGCTGCTTACTTCCTTCCCCCAACCAACCCTTCGTGCTCCCTCTGTATCCTCTGTGCCTCTGTGGTTTTATCTTTCTTTCTCACCACAGAGACACAAAGGACACAGAGACTGCACAAAGCCGCTCTGTGCTTACTCGCTCTGCTGCTTACTTCCTTTCCCCAACCAACCCTTCGTGCTCCCTCTGTGTCCTCTGTGCCTCTGTGGTTTTATCTTTCTTCCCCACCACAGAGACACAAAGGACACAGAGATTGCACAGAGTCGCTCTGCCTACTCGCTCTGCTGCTTACTCCTTTTCCCCAACCAACCCTTTGTGCTCCCTCTGTGTCCTCTGTGCCTCTGTGGTTTTATCCTTCTTTCTCACCGCAGAGACACAAAGGACACAGAGATTGCACAAAGCCGCAGCCCCCCACACTACCCCACTACCTTTGCCCTCATCTCACGTATCAAACCCTGCTTGCTCCCTAAAAGCTGGGCTAGCACTCGAACTTCCTTTTCTATTCTACTTACCCTTCCATCCACACCAACAACCCCACCTTCTACTTCCATAATTGCTTGTGCTACACGCCAGAAACTATGCCCCTCCTCCTTTACCCCTAAACTCGCCAAATAATTCAACACCTCACTCCTTTGCCCATATTCCCATAACAAAAGACTAATTTGTATCTGGTCTATCACACAGCTTCTTTCTCCTACTCCATATCTCTCATTCCCTCGCTTCACCTTCCACCCTTGTTCCAAAATTCCTTTTCTCTCCTCGAAAGACAACACTCTTACCTCATCTCCATCCCGATTAATCAAACCATACCTCCTCTCCATCTCGCTCAACTCTACTCCTAAACCCTTCGCCAGCTTGTTCGCTTCGTCATATTCTATCTCCTTACTCCCGTATGCCCATCGGTAGAAAATATAAAAACGCGTCGGCTCATCTAATGCCTCAAACCCTAACTGTTGCAGAGTAAACTCCACTACCGCCTTACGTACCTCTTGTAAAACTTCCGCAACTTTCACTTCTGTCCCATCCAAGTGTCTGACTTCTCTATATTTGCCAAAAATGCCCACAGCAGGACCTATCGCAGAAATGAGAAAGTCCGCTCCACGAATCCCTTCTCTCCAAAACTCCCTTAGCCTCTCACAAACTACCTGCCGTAACTCCGACATTACTTCTCGATACCACCCAATTCCAGCATTTTCCGAGCGCCGTCGGCATGCCATAACAACTGTGCTGCGCACTGCGGCCTTGCCTCGCTGATGCGTCGATGCCTCCATCTCCGTGTGTACCGGAAACGAAGCTGTAGGATAGAGGCCTGCATCCAGAAGACTTTTCACTAGCCTCTCCCAAGCGCTAGTCGAACGATGACTAAACATCACTATACATACACCCTCTGAGTTAAGGACTCGGTAGATCTCTGCAAACGACTCTCGCATTAGCCGCTGGTAATGCGCCTTAGCTATCTGCTCTCCGTGTTTCTTTCCCCCAAATCGCACAGCATTGACCACTGCTTCTTCGTCTTTTGGGACTAGCTCTGTACTAAAAGCTTCTGGATACAGGTCTCCGATTATCCGCCTAAGCCATACATAGAAAAAATCGCTCAGGTCACTGTAAGGTACGCTATCTGCATATGGCGGATCTATAACCACCGCATCAAACTTCCCTCCCTCAAAAAAAAGCCTATTTGCCGAGCCAAGATGAGTAGTCGCCGTTCGTCTATTGTTCACAAAACAGAGAGTTAGTGCGGAAAGCATTCTTTCAACCTGACTTGCCCAGCTTGCACTGGCCCCAGCAAGCGGATTGGCCTCTGCATAATCCCACAACATCGGTATTGCGTGATGAGCAAATAAGTGCACTGGACATTCAGCATTAGGTTTCCAACCGGTAAGGACTGAAAGTAGGTCAGCCATTTTATCGACCGCAAATCCCAAATATGTAGTCACTGCTTTTGCGAACTCATAGTCGCCTGTCTGATTGACTATCTCCTTGTATGCCTCCCGTACCCACTTTCCAAAGGTGCATAACGCCATCAACTGCCGACTGTTGAAGAACTTGCCCCATTCTAAGAAACCGTAACTTGCCTCAACACTTTGCTGTCGTCCCGCTCCTACCAAGCGCGACGGTTCTTGTGGCACCCAAGACAGCCCAAACGCCCAAGGCGAAGGAGTACGAAGCAACTCTTTTAGAGCCATCTCTGCTTTCTGAAAACCAGCTATATCTTCCTCGCCAGCTAGCCGATAGCTACGCCCTCGCCTCTTATCCACTTTCCTTGCCACTGCTACTAATCGCTGCCCTATTCGCCCTTCACGCGCTTCCGCCTTCACATAATCTCCTCTCATCGAAGTATTGCAAGCTAGACATACTGCTCTACCCCGCTTGACCGTCCCTAGCGAAGGCTCAAAGTCTATCTCCTTATCTCCTACCAATTCAAAACCTACTTCTCTATTACCCCGCAAGATAGGTTTCAACGCCACTCTCCTTCTTCCCCTCTTAGCCAACCACCATTGAGTTGTCAGCGGAACTTCAACCCCACATGATGGGTTCGGACATCGAATTGTCCGACGCCAAATGTACGCAACAGGCGTCTCACAACCAACACGAGGATAAAAACACTCTAGCTCCTTCCCAGCTTTTTCTAACACCCACTCACTCCAGCGCCTGACTGCTGCCACTAGCTGCCTACCATACCGCTGAGGGTATTCTATCGTTCCTCTCAAAACAACATACGCAACAGGATTGTAATCTACGGCATAAGTGTCACAGCCTAATCGTAACGCTTCCAGCGGGATGCTGCCTCCTCCGGCAAAACAATCCAAAACCTTAGGTCGTCTCCCCAAAAAACGCTCCCGAATCAGTCCTCTCACTTGCTCAAGCAGGCTGTGCCCTTCAGGCTTGCCATCATGCAGCTTCCACTTACATAACCTCTCTATCAACTCCGACGAAACATTTTCATCGTCCTCAAGTAGCGCACCAAGCACGGCAGCACGAGCGACAACCAGAGGTTTTCTTGCCCACCAGACGTGAAGCGTAGAGATATGGCCGTGACGAATAGCTTTCTCCCGCCGACTTTCTTCGGACAGCTTCCTTATCGGCAGAACTCTTTCAATCAAAACCCGCTTCTCCATAGTTCCTACCTGCTTTCTCTCTTTGTGTCCTCTGTATCTCTGTGGTCTTATCTTTCTTCCTCACCACAGAGACACAAAGGACACAGAGATTGCACAGAGTCGCTCTGCTTACTCGCTCTGCTGCTTACTCCCTTCCCCCAACCAACCCTTTGTGCTCCTCCTTCCCCCAATCAACCCTTTGTGTTCCCTCTGTGTCCTCTGTGTCTCTGTGGTGGAAAAATAAAATAAACCACAGAGGCACAAAGGACACAGAGATTGCACAAGGAGTGCACATTCTCTTCGAGGTGCTTTCTCAAGTCTGCTGTAAAAAACCGGCTGCTGAGCCATTGAAATTTGGAGCGATACAAGTCAGCAACATAGCATTGATAAACTTTCTTTGCTTGCTGCCGAAGCGCGTTCAAACTAGACGACGAACCAAATGACGTATTTTCTGTCTCTGCCTGCGAGCTATCAAGCTCTCCCCTCACTTCGGCGCCTTCGTCTGAAACTGCCGCATCCAGCAGAGCGACATCCTGAATACCAATCGGAACGTCGCGGTTGTTCTCTAGAGCATACAACACGACGAGGTTGCGCAGTATATGTCGCTTGAGGGATAACAAGAAGCTATATCCGGGATTCCAACCGCTTAAACAAGTTCGTTCGACAAAAACCAATCAGCCGACGACCTGCTCGGGTGAGATTATTGTTGATAATGCGTTGCTCTTCGGTGCTTGCCCGCTGCTGGGCATTTGGTAGGAGGTAGTTTGCTAATCCGTATCCTTGAGGCCAGCTAGTAACTTCTGCTCAACGTTATCGTAAATATTTGGCACAGAGCTCCCCCAGACGTATTTTCAGAAACAGTATCTTAAGGATAATGGCTATAACTTGAACATAGTCTTTCCTAAAAGCATTTCAGAAGTTGCTGATAGCTGACCGTACTGAGAATGACTTTCCAACGCTGATGGTAGGGATAGCGTGAAAATGCCGGATTCGAGGTAGTTGCCGACCCGCAAACGAAATCGAGAGGCAGTAAACAGGTCGGCTTTGTCCATCTTAGCAAGCAAAACTCTTGGAGTTTATAAGCAAGCTCGAGGTTATACTGCTTACACTTGCCCTGGGGTCAAGTTATACGAAGACCTTCACTACTGCTTAGCCTCCTTGCTGACTACCGGTATATTCATCGGTCCGGAAGCGTACTCTTCATCTGCTAGCAAGACACCTGCCGTTGGTCGACGCAGAGCTATCTCTTCCGTAGTAAGGTAGCGCATAGCATGGTCGGTCATATCTTTGTAAGTTTTACTTCCTGTATTGCGATAGAGCAGGTTTGCAAATCTGGCTAGGGCTATGTTTTCGTCTCTTTGTGGTTTTGGCGGAAATTTCGCCGAGCATTTGACAGAAGCCGTAGCAAAGCCTACTTCAGCGGCGAAGTTTGCTTGAATGAAGTCAGCGGCTTTCTTGGCTTTATCCAGCCACTTTTCATCACCGGTTACTGTGTACAAGCTTAGAAAAGCTCTGCCCATATAGAGCGTATCGCCAAGATAGGGTCCGGCTGGATCTACTTCGCCGTGTCTAAAGCCACCACCTTCTATAGCTCGGTTGTTGATTATCCACTCTGCCGCACGGATAGCGCTATCTAATACTTCTTTATCGCCAGAAACGCTGTAGAAGACAGTCAAAGCATTTATCGCCCATCCGTTCTCTCTTGAATAAATGTTAGTATCAACTTTCGGAATACCTAGCTTGCGGCGTTGCTTGTCGTCAAGTTTAAAGTATTCCTCACTATGTTCTCCTTTGACGAGATCAGCATCTTGGCTTGTATAAAAGGCTCCTTGCGGGCTTGTCAAAAACTCTTTCAAGTACCTGCGAATGCTCTTTGCTGTCTCTAGGTACACAGGGTCTTTCCAGAGGGCATATGCCTGAGAGTAAATCCGCAAGTTTTCTGCCTGCATGGACATAATCTTTTCGAAGTGTGGTTCAGTCCATACTCCACCGGCAGAGTATTGATATACGCCCCCCCAAGCTGGATCTAGCAACTGCAGTTGAGCTTTGAGTGTTTGCTTTGCCATTTGTTCGGCTCGTCGATCGCCCGCCATAGCCCTACGCATAGCGTACTCTACGCAGTCCCAATCCAGGAATTTATGAACAAAACCCCAGCCGCCTAATTCGTAGTCATAACTTTCAAAGAAACTCTCCAGCATTTGCTCTTTGAGCTTCTCTGGTAAAGAGCTTCTGTTTGAAAAGCTAAGTGGCTTTTCTGGTTTTACCGAGGGCCCGGGGCTAGGATCGACGATTATAGCTTTAAGCAACGAGAGCATTTCCTTAGGTGGTATATAGCCTGAGCGTTTGACAATCTCGCTACCGTCCCAATGAAAGAATATAGTTGCTGGCCAGCCGTAATCTTCATATCGATTTGACAGGTCTGGTCTAGAGTCTTGATCAACTCTAACAGCGAGGAACTTTTCCGAAATGAGTGCTGCGACTTCTGGATCGGAATAAGTGACTTTGTCCATCACGTGACACCAGTGACACCAGACGGCTTTGAGATCGAGCAGTATGAAGCGTTTTTCGCGCTCAGCACGCTTGAAGATTTCGTCTGACCAGTCAAGCCACTTTATCTTCTCACTGCAAAACGCCGGTTGTTGAAAGATCAGAATCACTATTGCTGCGAAAATGAACCTAGACATAGACTTTTTGTTGCTCCTTGTGAGAAAATACGCACTTAATTAATTATCAGATTTCAGAGGCATAAATGCAGTCAGAACAAAGAAAAACAGCGGGCTTAATTTGTATAGCTAGCTCATTTGGACTTGTAGTTTCAGCAGCAGCTTTGCCTAATTTACCTTTGGCAGTGCGCATAGCTATTGGCATAGTGGCGTTGTCTGATTTTGCCGTAGGTCTCTACTTATACACTCGCAACAGATAAATATTATGAGCAAACTACAGGCTGTTTGTCCGCATGACTGTCCTGACACGTGTTCCATGCTTGTAACTGTTAGGGACGGACGTGCTACTAAAATCGAAGGCGATCCTAATCACCGATTCACATCAGGATTTCTTTGCACCAAAGTTTCAAAGTATCTAGAGCGAGTTTACCATTCTGAGCGAGTTCTTTATCCACAGCGCCGCGTTGGGGCCAAAGGAGAGGGAAAATTTGTCAGGGTAAGCTGGGACGAAGCACTAGACGAAATAGCCTATAGGTTAAAAAGGGTAGCGGATGAGTACGGACCGCAGGCCGTTTTGCCGTATAGCTATGCGGGCACTATAGGTCTACTTAACTACGCAAGCATGGACAGGCGCTTTTTTCATCGTTACGGAGCGTCATTGTTAGAACGAACGATATGCTCTTCGGCTGGAGCGACTGGTTACAAATACACCATAGGTGCGACCATAGGTTACGATCCAGAAGCCATAAAGTATGCTCGATTAATAGCGATATTCGGCAGCAACATAATCACGTCGAACGTACATCTGTGGCCATTTATCTTACGGGCTAGAAGGAATGGTGCGAAAGTAATCTGCATTGATCCCTATCGCAACCGCACGGCTGAGGCCAGCGACGAACACATTTTTATTCGACCTGGCACAGATGCAGCATTGGCTCTTGGCCTGATGCACGTCATCGTTTCTGAAGGATTGCACGATGAAGACTATATACAAAGGTACACAGTAGGTTTCGAGCAGCTCAAAGCACGCCTGCAGGAATATCCTCCCGAACGAGTATCAGCAATTACCGACATACCGGTGGAAAAGATAGTAGAGTTGGCTCGCAGTCTAGCAACCATGCAGCCCGTGGCGATAAGAATTAACTACGGTTTACAGAGGCACTATGGCGGTGGGATGGCCGTACGGACTTTGGCCTGTATACCTGCTTTAACTGGAGCTTGGCGTTATCCTGGCGGTGGAATACTACTTTCGACGAGCGGCACTTTTCCCATAAACACGCAAGCTCTTGAACGTCCCGATCTTATTCCACCAGGCACTAGAACTATCAATATGAGCCGGCTAGGGGAAGCACTGACGAACAGATTTCCAAACGGCAAACATCTTGATCCTCCGATAAAGTGCTTGTTCGTATATAACAGCAATCCTGCTGCTGTAGCTCCAGATTCGTCTGTAGTGATAGAAGGTCTTCGTCGTGAAGATCTCTTTACTGTAGTACATGAGCAATTTCAGACCGACACTGCAGATTATGCCGACATATTGCTTCCAGCTACCACTCAATTAGAACACTTTGATTTACACAAGTCTTATGGTCATTTGTATTTAATGCTGAACGAGCCGGTGATAGCGCCTCTTGGTGAGGCACTACCGAACACGGAGCTATTCAGGCGTTTAGCAGCAAAGATGGGTTTTGAAGAAGACTGTTTCAAAGACAGCGACGAGGAATTAGCTAGGCAAGCACTTTCAACCGATCATCCAGCGCTTGCCACGATAACGCTCGAACGGCTAAAAGCTGAAAAGTATGTTCGACTCAACCTACCTGATCCATATCTGCCTTTTGCTGAGGGAGGTTTTTTGACTCCTTCGGGCAAGTGTGAATTCTATTCTGAGGCGATGCTCAAGGCAGGATTAGACCCTCTGCCTACATTTACGCCTCCAGCAGAGTCAGCGATCAGCGATCCGCAGAAAGCAGCCAAGTATCCGATAACGCTGCTTAGCCCACCAGCACACAGCTTCCTCAACTCTACTTTTGTTAACATAAGGCGGCTTAAAGAAGCGGAGCGAGAACCTACGGTAGAACTAAGTCAAGAAGATGCAGAAAAGCGTTGTATCAGGTCTGGCATGCTGGTTCGCGTCTACAATGCCAGAGGAGAGGTGTTGTTGCGGGCTGTTGTTTCATCCAGAATTAGGCCTGGTACAGCGGTAGCTGCGTCAATATGGTGGAGAAAATATGCTCGTGATGGTAAAAACGTAAACGCCACCACGCCGCAACTGCTGACGGATATGGGCGGTGGTGCTACCTTTTACGACAATCTCGTTGAAATTGAACCCATCGAATCCGAGTAACCCTAATCATAGCCAAACTCATGTTCATACCAATTGACTTCTGGAGGAGTATTAGCGTAAGCAGTGGGATCTGGAATACCGGCTAGAAAGAAGCCTTTCTGGCGCTCGGCACACTTATTACAGAGCGAACCACAGTGCAAGCCTTGCTGGGGGAACACGCAAGAGAAAGACAGCTCTAGCGGAAGTTGTCTTCCGAGTTTTATAACCTCGTGTTTTTCATATTTTATCAAAGGAGTCAGCACCTTAACCTTGAAATGCATCGCTTGCCAGACCATCTGTTCAAACGCGTCAAAGAAACTTTTTTGAGCATCTGGATAAGGGTTTCCTGCAAGCAGTCCTAGAGCTATGTAACTACATCTGTTCGAGAAGGCCACTACGGTTGCGGTATTTAAAATCAACATATTCCTACCTGGAATATAGTTTGACGAGTAGCCGGAAGAATAAGTAGGATTATAGCCTTTCTCTCCCCAATACTTTTGCATTATCAAATCTATCGGGAAGGGCAGCTCCACAAGCGACTCTATGTTTGGATGGTTAAGAGCTGCCAAGTATCGCCTTAAATATCCAAGCTCGACTTCTTCCCATTTATAACCGTTGCGAAGAAACACGGGATAGACTTTCTCATACTGCTGAGAAAGCATAGCAAGCATCACGCAGCTATCTATTCCACCGCTTACGCAGGCCGTTACAGAAGTCATCTTACTCTGATCGTGTAAGGCATTATGGCAAAGGCCTGCTCTTCATCGAAGTATCTCATCAGGTAAGCCAGTCGCAATGTTTCCCTTACTTCGGCAGGCAGCGACTGAATCATCGCAGATAGCCCCTTGATTTCCATCTCCTCAAGTTGGTCTTCCTTGCCGAACATCAAGTCAAATACTGTAGGTGGTTGTGGATACTCTACTATGGTTAGTGCCTGACCGGCAGGGATACTAGCCAGTTGTCGAGCAATCTCTAGCGCTTTATCGAGCCCGCCAAGTTCATCTACCAACCCAAGCTCTTTTGCTCTGACACCGCTCCAGACTCGCCCTTGGGCAACCTTGTCAATCTCTTCTAGAGTCTTACTTCTTCCTTCAGCAGCTTTTTTGACGAACATCTCATACATATCTAGGACATCTTGACGAAACTTGGCACGTTGTTCTTCGGTAAAACTTTGTTGTTCAGAATAGTAATCAGCATTCTCACCACGCTTTATAGTCTCGACATTTATTCCTAAATGCTCTCTATACAGTCCGCTCAAGTCAAGTTTGCCAGAAACAACGCCTATTGAGCCAGTTATAGTGCTTGGTTGCGCAACAATCTTGCTTGCTGCCATAGCTATGTAGTATCCGCCTGAGGCAGCCACGTCTGACATAGAGGCCACTATTGGCTTCTTTTGCTTAGTAAGTACCACTTCACGCCAGATAAGATCCGAAGCTAGGGCGGAGCCTCCAGGGCTATCTATTCTCAGTATTACAGCAGACACGTCATTGTCTTCACGGGCAGTCTTAATTGCAGAAGCAATTGTCTGTGAACCCATTACTTGTCCAGTTAGAGGATTGGAACCGCTACGGCCAGGCACTATCGCTCCTGTAGCATAGATCACTGCTACTTTCTTTGCCATCCAAGAGTAAGATTCCGAGTAATCTTTACCAGATACTGCTTTATACTCTCTCAAGCTAAGCTCAGAGCGAATACGCTCTTTCAGCTCATCTAAATAAACTCCGCCGTCTATGAGCCCGGCCGCTGTAGCTTTTGCCGCATTACTATACGGCCCGGAATCTATCAAGCGCTTGACCTGCTCGGGTTCAATCTTTCTCGCTTCGGCTATTGCCTGTGTGTATCTGGCATAGAGATCATCCAAGAGTGCAGAAAGCTGCTCTCTGTTTTCTTGAGACATATCTGAGCGAGTATAAGTATCTGCAAAGCTTTTATACTTGCCATGTCGCTCTACATTAGGGGTTATCTTCAGTTTGTCAAAAAGACCACGAAGAAAAGTGGCACTTACTAGAAAACCTTTTACGTCAAGATCTCCGGCAGGAGAGAGATAGATTTTGTCTGCTGCGGTGGCAAGATAGTAGTCCCTATCCGAACCGCGATCCATGTATACATAAACAGGCTTGCCACTACTGCGAAAATCTTTGATTGCTTCTCTGAGTTCCTCAACTTTGGCATATCCTATCTCTGGAGAATTCACTGTCAGCAGCAGAGCCTTGATCCGAGAATCGTTTTTAGCACGTCTAATTCCACGAGTTATCGTAAACAGCGACTGAGGCAGCCGCAAAAATACCACCTGTGCTTGAGGCATAGGACTAGGAGCATCAGCTATCTCACCTTCAAGTTTGTATTCCAAAACGCTGTCAGCAACTACCGCCGGCCCAGCTTTGTAAAGACTATAAGCCAGAATCACGCCAAAGATGACCGCAAGCACAACTCCAGCTACCAGTATCGCGATTACTGTTTTCGTTTTATTGCTCATTTTCACCCCTAGCTAAGAGTTTTTCTGAGGATACCACAATGGTTCTAGCAACAGCAAATTGAGCAAAATGTCCTGAGGAAGAATAATTGATTGCATGAAGTTTGACAGAAATGAACTTGCAGGTGCTTTTGGCGACATAGGTACTGACTTTCCTCTGCTGGTAGGCATGATATTGGCAGCTGGCCTAGATGAAGCAAGCGTCCTTACAACATTCGGCCTGATGCAAATACTAACTGGGATAATCTACAAGTTACCGATGCCGGTGCAGCCACTTAAAGCTATGGCGACTATAGTCATAGTGCAAAAGGTACCTGCTGCCGTACTTTATGGTGGAGGGCTAGCTGCAGGCTTCCTTATGCTGCTACTTGCCACATTTGGTCTAACGGAATTCATCTCAAAAGTCATCCCCAAACCCGTAATACGAGGTATACAACTGGGACTTGGCCTGCAACTTTCACAACTAGCACTCAAAGAGTACGTTGCAGGAAATGGGACTTCTGGTTATGTCCTAGCGATCGTTGGCTTTGCCATAGCGCTTATAAGCATAGGCAGCAGAAGGCTTCCGGCTGGCCTGCTGTTATTTAGTTTAGCAATCATATACTGTCTAGTCTTCGCTCAAGGACTTGAACCAAGATTTGGGTTCACTCTACCGCAGATGCAGATTCCGACCTTAGACACTGTTTTTGTTGGACTCACGCTATTAGCACTACCACAGATACCTCTTTCGCTAGCTAATTCCATACTAGCAACAAGACAGGCTGTGGAAGATCTCTTTCCTGATCGCAAGCTCACGGTACGGCAAATAGCGCTAACTTATTCGCTTATGAACCTAGCGACGCCATTTCTTGGGGGCGTACCTGTATGTCATGGGTGTGGCGGGCTTGCAGGGCACTATGCTTTCGGTGCTCGTACTGGTGGCTCAGTAATCATCTATGGTACATTCTTTGTGATATTCGGCCTGTTTTTTGCTGAAGGTTCTGCAGCATTTTTCAAACTCTTTCCGTTGCCGATTCTCGGTATAATGCTCCTATTTGAAAGCTTATCCTTGATGCTACTTGTACGCGACTGCACGGACAAAACAACAGATTTTGCCCTAGTCTTGCTTGTAGGCTTGCTCGCAGCTAGCCTGCCATACGGTTACCTAGTCGGAATGGCTGTTGGCTATATCGTCTACAAAACAGGGACTCTTCAGAACCTAGCAAAATAGTCAAAAATCACAATCAAGCTTTTTGCCTCTGTCTTGACCGACTACAAGTCGCAGCAACAGTCCTTCCGTACGGTAGACGTATTCATTACCAGCTGCAACAACAACTATTTCATAACCACGCGTCAGCGCCATCTTGCACATCTCACCTTCTTCAGCAGCGTCTAGGCAACTGTTTCTAAAAACCTTCTTCTCAACAGACTTCAGCTTGGTAGAAGCACCTGCACGCCTAGCTGCATCCATTTCGGCACAAGCTATCTTCTGTTTTAACCGCTTATCCATTTCGTCAATTAGCATATTTACTCCGAGGCCCAACATGAGAATTAAAATAGCAGCCAAGTTTTTTTCCTCCCAGTATAGGTTACAGACTAATTAACAAACCAGGGATCAGCAAGAACCAACCATCAGAAGCAGCGTATAGTTAGGATGAATTGTCGACAGCATTCACTTGCTTAAATAGAGCTTGAGAACAGCGAGCAAGGCTGTCTAAACTGAGTTTAAATTGGAGGGGAAAATGGATCCGGCAGAAAATGAACCCACTCCCATGGAGAACAAAGAAACGGACTCTTACTCAATGCTAGAGCCGAGAATGAAGAGAGTCTATGCTGCATTTTACAAAGAACTATATCGCACGCCTGAACGGCGGGCACTCGATCCAAAGGTTCAAGAGTTGATCTCAGTAGCTGTTTCATTAGCAGTCAGGTGTGAGGGATGTCTAGATGGGCACCTCAAGAAGGCGATTGCCCTCGGAGCTACCAGAGAAGAGATAAGCGAGACGCTGTCGATTTCTGCAGCTATCAGCGCTGCTGCTGTGGTAGATCTGTCCGACAAGGCAGCCCGCAGGTTAGGCCTGCGGCTATTTTCTACTACGGAAAAGCAAGATTAGAACTATCTCTATCCACAGCAGGCCTCTTTGGTCTCATAGCCAGTTCTAGTGCCGTAGCATAGATAGTCTTTGTAATCTTAGTCATTTTCTCAAAGTCTATCTTTGAAGCATGGTCTGTGGGTCTATGATAGTCTTCGTGCACACCAGTAAAGTAGAAGATGGTCGGGATACCCTGCTTAGCATAGTTATAATGGTCACTCCTGTAGAAGAAGCGGTTTGGATCGTCTGGATCGTCATACTTATAGTTAAACTTCAGCCTGAGGAACGTATTGTTTACTTGCTCGCTCAGCTCGCCAAGTTCACTGCTAAGCATCCGTGCACCTATGACATACACTTCGTCAGGTCCTGAAAGTTCCAGATTTGTTGTATCCCCGTTCTGTCTACTGCGACCTATCATATCGATATTTAGCTGCGCTATTATGCTATCAAGAGGAACTGTTGGATGTTGCACGAAATAAGCCGAGCCTAGCAGCCCCTTCTCCTCAGCCGTATGCCAGACAAACAGAAGAGATCTTCTTGGCCTATAACCTCTAGCAAAAGCCTCAGCTATAGCCATAAGAGCTACCGTACCGGAAGCATTATCATCTGCGCCGTTATATATGTTGTCTCCCTCTTGCCAACTGGCCACTCCTACGTGGTCATAATGAGCGCCAAGTGCTACATACTCGTTCTTAAGTTTTGGGTCCGAGCCCCTAACTATGCCTATCACATTGCTTGTAGAAAGCTTCTTCATCCTAGTTATGATGTTCAAGCGAAGAACCTTATCAGAAGATAGATAAAAAGGTTTTATACCTGACTTTGAATTTCCTTCAGAGGAAAACAGAAAGCCTGCAGATACAACCTCATCTTCAAAGAGGGCAGTGAGCAACCGCAAGGAGAGCGTTATTTGTGGCACTAACGTCGAATTTTCGCTGCCTATAGTCATAGTTCCACGTTCTACGGCAAACTCTGCAGCCTTATCCCACGACACCAAGCTTCTGTAGTTTGGCACGTACACTACAGCCACAGCTCCGTGTTTTGTAGCATAAGTTGCAGGTGTCATATAGTCGACACCAAAACGCCCAATTTCCTTAAAGTCAAGTCCTGTTGGGACTAGATCAGTCACCACGACAACTTTATTGCGTATGTTTAGTCCCTCATAGGGATTGATATTTCTAGATGGAACGTACCACCCATGACCAGCAAAACACACCTCGGCGTCGACAGAGAGATCTCTTTTGGCAGTCAACAAGAAATCTTTGCCGTAGAAATAGTCTTTACCTTTCAGCGTCAGTTTAGAGGCTGGGTCTACGGTAGTTTGGGTTACTTCTATCTTCTGAAAATAGGTTCCTTCTTCTCCGCCAGGTTCGACTCCCCAGCGTGCTAGATGCGACGCTATGAACTTTGCTGCTATATCTAACCCGAGCGAAGGTGTATCGCGACCCTGTAGCTCATCAGAAGCCATAAACTCAAGATATGCTCGCAGTTGATTTGCAGTTATCAACTCTGCGTCAGCAAACGGCTTCCTCTGTGCTACCACCGCAGACACCATTAAGACTAGCATCAGAGTAACTACTTTCATCTATCCTCCTAAACCTCTTTCCGTTGCACTATCAAGTATTGACAAGCTATTGTCAACTGGTAGTCACCTGCCAATCCCTACAACCTTCAGCAGAAAACTAAAATTGAAGAAATGGATGCAAAACTCTGCCGCCGTTGCTTGCCTGCATCATTACCCTTGCGCTTTGGTTTACTCCATACGGAATAGTGAATATCTATCCGCTTCGCATACTCATTACATACGCGCTCGAGGCTATGCATGCACTTGCAGCAATTTTGACCTTAGGCAGCGTCGTAGGCATGCGCGTCTTTTTTCTGCTGGCAGCAGGGAAACCTACATCTAGGGGAAGCATCAATCCGGTCATTTACAGCACTGGCTATCTTGGTACTACTCTGTTTGGAGCTGCTCTTCAGCACGCAGAGTAAATCTGAACAAACTACTTTACCATGCTTGCCATCGGAACTTTCGTAGCTACAGCTCCGTTTGTCGGATTTGGCCGAGCGACGCTGCTGTATCTACGATACTTATCCTGCTTGGAGCGTCTTCACGTCTAAGCTTCATTGGTCAGCGTCTCCGGAGGATACTTAGAGCGATAGCTGCAGCCGTACTCCTTGCGCCGTTTGTAGCTCTACTTTCAGCAAGTTTGTTTTCTTGGATAGCAGGTTTATGTTGCAGTGGAGGCCCTCTTAGCGCTGCTCGCTACTTTGGAAAAGCCTCTACACATCTGCTCACAAGCTGCTCGGCTGTACAGCGTTGTCTGAATACGCTAGTTGATTTGATAGCGTTACTAGCTTCATCGGCACTCTCTGCTAGGATGACCGACACGGTCAATATGTACAAGCTCACGGGAGTACCTGCCATTGTCTGGGCTTTAATTTGGACTGTAACTTCGATTGCCTAGCATCTGCGCTATAGGGTAACTTTTCATCTTCAGGATGGAAAAACATTCCAAGAGGGGGATCAGTAATTTCTTATCAACAATTCATTGACAGGGCCTCTACCAAGCGGGTTACTGTTTATAGCCCTACTAGACCGAACGCGCGTCAGCTCAAAACCCCTGTAGAGACAGCGTACAAAATCAGTATCAGAATTTGACATCAACACTTGTGCTCCTAGCCTATCAAGGCGCCGGAATTCTTCGGCGAGACGGCAATGGTCAGCTAGAGTGAAGCCACCTGAGGTATAACCTGTAAAACTCGACGAGCTGCTTGTTGGTACATATGGAGGGTCTAGATAGACGAAGTCTCTGGGCTTCACTGTCTGCAAGGTAACTTCAAAACCTGTCGCCATCAGCACAGCTGACTGCAGAGCGATACTAGCTTGCAAGATAGCTTGTTCGTCACATATAACAGGATTCTTATATCTACCATAAGGAACATTAAACTCTCCTGTGCAATTAACTCTATATAACCCATTGAAGCAGGTTTTATTTAGGAAGATGAAGCGAGAAGCTCTTTCCACAGGGGAGAGATCCTGCGGTTTCATGGCCCGGACTCGATAGAATGACTTCTCGCTGATGGTATACTGTCGCAACTGCTCTATTAAGTCAAAAGGCTGTTTAGAAACCACGCGGTAGCAGTTGATCAGTTCGTCGTTGAGATCAGCTAAGACAGAGGTTTTGCTCACCAACCCAACGCTGTAGAGGTAGAAGAAGACCGCTCCACCACCAAGGAAGGGCTCAAAGTAGGTATTGAACGAAGTTGGGAAAAACCTTGACATTTGTGTCAGGAGGCGTCGTTTTCCGCCAGCCCATTTCAAGAAGGGTCTTAGTGGCAACGACAGCCGAAGCTTATCACCAGGCAGTCTAGGATCACTAAGCAGCGTCTCTATTCGTTGCTTCATCGATGATAGCAGGAAGAAGCTGCAGGCAACGAGCAGCGTCTAGATACCCATTTCTGCATTTATTTCTGCAGCAGCCTCTTTCAGTACATACATTGCTTGCCCTAGATTTCCCTGCGGACTAAGCAGCAGTAGGACAAAGTAACCCTCGTTCAGGGTTTTGATCACGCAGATGGCATCTTTGTATTTACAGATCAGAACCTCTATAGATCCCATCTCGGCTTCTTCGGAAAACTTTCTACAGCTGGACAGGGTAATACCGTGGTATGCGCCTATGATTTCCAATTCGGCCTTAGTTTTAGGTGCGAGATAGCTTTGTACAACCTCTCCATCTTTGTCTAAGAAAACCGCGCCGCGTGCTCCATAAGTATTATCTACTATGTGCTCCAATATTCTACCGAAAGACATATTTTTCCCTCAGAGAGCAAGTAGCTTCAGACGGCTGCGGTTGTTTGTGTGGCAGCGTAGCTCTGAAGTACTTCATCCAGTTTTCCTGCACGAAAAGCCTCTATTAAGGCATCTACCACCTTTCCGTCGTACCTTGTACCCACGAAGCTCTTAATTCTTTCCAGAGCAAACTCTGTCTCCATAGCCTTTTGGTAAGGCCTATTAGTAGTCATAGCGTCGAACACATCAGCTACGGCTATAATTCTAGCCATCAGCGGTATCTGCTCTCCCCGCAGCCCGAGAGGATAGCCATGACCATCCAGGCACTCATGATGATAAAACATTCCAGGGATGTACTTTTTCATCTGAGGTATCTCGGACATTATCTTCGCTCCTATCTGCGGATGCTGCTTCATTACCTTATATTCTTCATCGGTAAGAGCTGCGGGTTTTTTAAGTATCTTATCGTCTATACCTATCTTGCCGACGTCATGGAGGATACCAGCTATCCGTATATCTTCTACTTCTTCGTCGGAAAGTCCCATCTGTTTGGCTATGATTGCAGAGTATTTCATTACTCGCTCGGAATGTCCTCGCGTATAGGTATCTTTGCCGTCTATAGCTTCGGCCAAAGCCCTTACAGAGCCGATAAAGAGCATTCTGTTGTCTTCCGCTGCTCGGCGTAATTCATTGACATACTGTTGTATATGGTCAGCCATAGTGTTGAAGTCTTCTGCAAGCTGTCCGATTTCGTTCTTTGTCTTGACACGTATTCTGCGGCTAAAATCGCCGGCAGCTATTGCCCGCGCTCCGAGAGCAAGAGTCTCAATAGGAGAGGTAATCCTTATTGCTAGAAAAGCCCCCACTATGACAGCTACGATAGCAGTAGCTCCGATTATCAGCAGAGTTCTGTCTATCATTTCCTCGACAGAATGATAGACGCTATCTTCATTCACCATTGCTATCACGCCAAGCTCTTTACCGGCACCTATGTTAGCTGTAGTATACGTCCCCAGCATTCTGACCACCTCATCATCAACCAATAGCTCAAACGGCACCGAAGCGGTGAACTTTAGGCCTGACGCCAACCATTCTTCCACTATGCGTAAGTTTCGCAGATTTTCGCCAGAAAACACGAGCTTTCTGTCAGGATGAGCTATAACTCGACCTTTATTGTCAACAACAAAGTATATGGTTTTCCCACTCTTGATTAGATCCTTAGTCTCATGGAAACCAGGTTCCTTCTGAGCAAAGAAGTCAAATACAGATTCCAGTTGCACTATGGCCAACACGGCACCTTCAAGCTTGCCGAACTCATTCGTCAACGGATGTGCTATCGTGATAACGGAAAGACTGCTAGATCTAAGCAGCAAAGGCAAACTCAAAAAAGTTTCTTGCGGAAGCTGCTCGAGGCTTTGCAAAGCTTCCTTGGCCAAAAGTGACAGTTCTTCCTTGCTTATCTTGCTAGTGTTAGTGGCAGCAAAGGTTTTGTTGTCTACTCCTAGTCCACCCTCAGCATATACCACCATAAGAGCACAGATGTTGGGATCTTCGCGCAGAATATCTCCAAACTTAAAATTATGCACAGTACTTTCCTGCAGCAGTCGTAAGCCACCCGTCACTTCTAACGCACGAGCTATTGCTCGCACACGGTTCTTGTATGAATCAACATAGAGAGTGATCTGTGCAGATTCATTAACTACTATCGACAGCATATGACTTCGCACACTCTCGCTGAGCATGTCCCGAGTCAGCTTAATCAATTGCCAGCCTATTAGTATCAAAGGTAGGATGCCCACTAGTAGCAAACTAGCAAGAATCGTGTAAAGTATCTTTGTGCGCTTTGTTTTTTTCTCCATAGTCTTACCAAACCGATGGCTAAAAAGCTTGTGCAAAATTATATGCCAGCAGATCTTTAATTTCAATTTTGATAAATTGTCTTTGTCCTTACAGCATATAAAGCTAGCAGAAAAAATATTGAGAGATTTTCTTAGGGTTGCACTCGTTCCTCTAAACCTGTAGAATATTTTTGTCCTAAAATAGTGTCTTCAAGCAGTCTCAAAGCGAGTGGAAAATGAGAAAGCAAGACAAACTCAGAGTTCTACTTCTGCTTACTTGCGTCTACTTGTCGCTGTGGATTTCCTCTACAAGAGCCTCTGCGCAACAACAAGAGCTGCGAGCAGGTAGGCCCTCACATTCTGCTTCGACAAGTGTCGGTAGCGAAGTTTTCAGCAATTCCGGAGCAAAGACCCTTCTTACTGCCCAACTCGTACAGAAGATCAAGCAAGCATCAGCTTTACGAGGCAGATGGAAACTGGCCGAATCAGAGGCTCTTTGGCGCGAAGTACTGGCAATAGATGAGTACAACGTAGACGCTCTACTAGGACTTGCAGAAATTGAGCGCACGCGACTTAATTACCAACAGGCTCTCTCATTGCTAAACAAGGCAGACGAAGCCGCTCGAGATCCTTATTCACGCGCACAACTACTTGTCGCCTACGGTTCGCTCTACCTCACCTTGGAAGAACCAGAAAAGGCAGCCGAATACTTCGCCGAAGCCCATAAGCTGCTGCCCAACTACTACGGGGCAATCTTAGGCAAAGCCGGAGTAGCAATGCTTAAACGTGATTACAGGCTGGCAGAAAGCTTATTGGAATATCTGCTCAAACAAAATGCAAGTAGAGTGGATGCCTTCATAGGCCTTGCAAGAATCTACCTAGAAGAAAATAAGAATGTCTTAGCTGCTCACTATGCACAAAAAGCACTCGAAATAGATCGCTACAACGTAGATGCCATGGCTGCCTTGTGTGCCGTAAGAATAGCAGAAAAGAAACCTGAGGCAGTCAGAAAAATCGCAAAGAGCGTCCTAGAACTTAATCCCTATAACAGCGGAGTACGTAGGCTCTTCTCGCAGTATCTTAATGGGCGACGTGGATATCAACAGCGGCTCATACCAGAAATACAAACTCTCTTGTCAAGAGCAGAGAATCTGAAAAGACTAGGAAAATATGCTGATGCCATAGAGTTCTATAAGCAAGCATTGAGTACAGAACCTAAAATCTTACGCGCCTGGCTAGGGCTTGCAGCCTGTCAGTTGGCCATAGAAGAATTTGCTGAAGCGGCAAAATCAGCAGAACGAGCTATAGAAATAGACCCGGATAGCGCTATAGCTCATTTGCAACTTTCTCTTGCCCATAGCGGCCTGCACGAAAAAGCTAGAATAGAAGCAGGAGCAACCGATTGGAGACAACTGTACCTAGGCCAAAAAGAAGAGTATGTACCGGAGATACAAGGCCTTGCAGAAGTCTTCGTGAACTACAGCTCACTCACTCCCGAAGAACAGAAGGTAATACGCAAGTCTGTACTGCCTCTCGCAAAGTATCTGCCCGAACTCAAAAGAAAAGGTGCAAAGCACTTTCTGTTAGCGACAGACAAAAAACTCTCCGAAATAACAGGTTATGAGTCGCTAGAAAACAGAATTACTTTCGACGGTAGATACTACGCAAGTGTTCGCGGCGTAGGTGGTCTGGTTACCGTGTCCGGTATCGAATACTTAGATGTCTCCATGAGAGGTGGCTTCAATACTATAGCTCACGAATTCGCACACCAAGTACACACTTCAGCTCTTAGCCCAGAAATATGCAGCAGGATCAAGAAACTCTACCAAAATGCCATAAAGACTGGCAAAGCACTCGACTACTATGCCGCATCCAACGAATGGGAATACTTTGCACAAGGGTATGAAGCGTATGTTTCTGAATTCAAACGACCTAGCGCAGGAGTTACTGCTAGACATAATAGGGAAGAGTTAAAGAAGTTAGATCCAGATTTGTTTGCTCTGTTTGAAGAACTGTCCTCAAGTCAACCGAAAACAAGCAAGTAACCCTAGCCCGATAAGATTACAAAACTCAAGTAGCCATCGGAACGCCGATGTGCTAATATTTTTCTAAATCATAATTTTCTCAAAAGAGTCTATAGATTAGGAAGTTTGCTTAGATAAGGGGTTAATTCTTAAGGAAGGAGTTTAGCAAATGATTTGCCCCCGGTGTGGAGCTGAAAACCAACCTATTGCTAAGCTTTGTAGAATGTGTGCTACTCCTCTCGAAGCCGCAGCTGCACCAGCCGTGATCACTCCTAAAGGAGCAACAGCAAATGTCCGGGAAAAAAGCTCCGTCTCTCCCACACCGGCACCCCCATTAATCTCGCCTCCACAAAATGTATCTTCCCCTGGACCAGGCGAAATACTCTGTAGCGTTTGCAAAGCCGTAAACGATGCCTCTTGGGCATATTGCCAACAATGCGGTTCACCGCTACGTAAACAGCCAGCTCAACCAGCCACTTCAGTTCCTAAGCCGCTAGTGCCCCCGCCTCCGCCACCTCCACCACCACCTCACGCAATCCAAAGAGGAGTACCACCCGCCCCTCCACGACCAATACCTGAACCACCAAAGAAAGCCCCAGAAAATTTACTGCGCTGCCAAAGCTGCAATAGTATGAATGCCCCAGGCAGCAGCTTCTGTGCATCCTGCGGAGCAGCCCTGCCGCCAGAACATCTCCCGCCAATGCGCTCCGCAACAGCTATCCCAAGACTTAGGCTTATTCAAGAAGGCGGTGGAGAAGGTGAAATATACAACCTGACTGCAGATGAAACGATAATAGGCCGTAACTCAGGAAATATACTCTTTCCTCACGATGGCTACATGTCCGGCAGACATGCTAAGATAGTTCGCAAAGGAGATAAATTCATACTAATAGATGAAGGCTCCAGAAACGGTACCTTCAAAAGAATTGACAAAGAAACTGAATTAAAATCAGGCGATATCATCCTAATAGGCAAACAGCTGTTTCGTTTCGAAATGTAACCAACATTGGAGAAAACGTGAGTGCTTCTGTAGTAGAAGATGGAATAATAATCAAAATCGGTGCACTTACCGATGTAGGACGACGCCGACAAGGAAATGAAGATAGCTTCCTTGTAGCAGACCTCTCTTCAGGCAAGCTAGGTCTGTTACCAGAAGTCTGTACCCATCAGATCGGCAGCAACGGCACGCTACTCATAGTCTCCGACGGATTAGGCGGAGCCGCTGCAGGCGAAGTAGCCTCCTCCATGGCCGTGCAAACAATCTGCACGGAATTGATGAAATACGTCCGTAGTAACCTTCCTCCAAGTGACAGACTTAAAAGATCTACTGAACTAGCAAACCAAAAAATATGGGAAAGTGCCCAGTCAGACCGCTCCTTACAAGGAATGGGGGCTACCGTCACAGCGGCTTATGTCTACGGCCATACCGTCTACATCGCCCAAGTCGGTGACTCCAGAGCATATATCATTCGTAATGGCAGAGTTAAGCAAGTAACCGAAGATCAATCCTGGGCAAATGCAATCAAAAAAGCCGGCCTCGAAGCTACCCACGTGCCCAGTAACGTCATACTGCAGGCCTTAGGTACCCAACCAAAAGTACATGTAGAAGTCACTAGCGTCGAGCTGATCGCAAACGACATACTGCTGCTATGCTCAGACGGCCTTTCAAATAAAGTTAAAGATGATGAAATATGCAGTATAGTAAGCAAAGTCACTAACCCAGAACTTGCGTGTAAACAACTGGTCGACCTCGCAAATGAACGCGGTGGCGAAGACAATATCACCGTTGTAATAGCAACGTTCTTCTCCGACAAACTCAAATTTGAAGAAAATAAACCTTCTATTACTTCGTCCTTCAAAGTAGTGTCTCCTCTGTTCCCCGATGGTATGGATGACGAGTCGATTGACGATGAAGAGATAGCTGCTACTCCAAAAGGCGAATCAGTAATCTCTGACACACGGACGTCTGATCTTCCAGTCGGCGACTTTCCCATCTTTTCAGAGCTTCCCCAAACATCTGCACCTACTTCACTGCCTAAGCCAGCTTCGAACCTCTCCTCTAGTAGGACAGCACAAGCTGCATTCTCAGGCCCAAGTTCTACGCCATCCAATCCTTCCCCTCAGTCACCGCCTAAGCCACCAGCAGATCTGTTCGGTATCCCTCCAAAACTCTCTCCACCACCTACCATGCGCCCGGCAACCCCTCAGCCAAGCACTGTACCTCCGCCACCAACTGCTACGCCGCTATCTCAGCAGAAGTCCGACAAGCCATCCTCGGAAGTCTCGTTTGCAGACATCTTTGCAGGCAAACCACCTCAACAGAAAGCTCCGACTGCACCTGCTGCTCCGGTCG
>JANWYG010000019.1 GCA_025057015.1 Blastocatellia bacterium | reverse complement strand
AACACAAAGGTTGCACAAAGAACAAAACTACAAAGACACAGAGAACTCAAAGATTGCACAAAGAACAGACTACAAGGACACAGAGTCCTCAAAGAGGACGCAGAGAAAGACTACAAGGACACAAAGAGAGCACAGAAAACGCACTACAGAGACATACAGAGCTCAGCTGCTCTCTTTGTGCCCTCTCTGTGTCCTCTGTGTCTCTGTGGTGAAAAAAATAAACCACAGAGGCACAAAGAACACAAAGGTTGCACAAAGAACAAAACCACAGAGACACAGAGAACTCAAAGGTTGCACAAAGAACAAAACCACAGAGACACAAAGAACACAAAGATTACACAAAGAACAAAGCCACAAAGACACAGAGTCCTCAAAGAGGACGCAGAGAAAGACTACAAGGATACAAAGAGAGCACAGAAAACGCACTACAGAGACATACAGAGCTCAGCTGCTCTCTTTGTGCCCTCTCTGTGTCCTCTGTGTCTCTGTGGTGAAAAAAATAAACCACAGAGACACAAAGAACACAAAGATTGCACAAAGAACAAAACCACAGAGGCACAAAGAACACAAAGGTTGCACAAAGAACAAAACTACAAGGACACAGAGAACTCAAAGATTACACAAAGAACAGACTACAAGGACGCAGAGTCCTCAAAGAGGACGCAGAGAAAGACTACAAGGGACACAAAGGTTGCACAAAGGGCATACAACGGTCTCAGCCACCCGAGCTAGTTGGGAAGAAAGGTTTCAGCACTCCCACAAAAGCTTCTAGACTACGTGTTTGAAGATAGATATCACCCGGTCCCATGTACTCACAGACCAAACCCTCACCGCTTGTCAAGCTACGGAAAAATCCTTGCTGCGATGCTTTTTTAATCTGATACTGAACGGTTGCTTCAAATGCTACAATATGAGAAGTATCCACTATATAACGCTCACCTGGAGCGAGCCGCTTATGGCGTATAGCCCCGTAGCTACAAACTAACAACTTACCAAACCCTGAGAATTTTGCCAAGAAGAGGCCCTCACCTGAAAAGAAGCTTTTTGCTCCACCAAACTGGGTATCCATATTAACCGCGGGTGAACAGGCAAGAAACGATCCAGACTGTACTAAAAACACCTGATTATTTAGGTCTATCACTTTAATATCACCAGGTGCTGGAGGTGCGAGCGTAACTTCACCTGGCCCGCCACGAGCGGTAAAAGTGTTGATGAAGATCGATTCGCCTACAACAGCCCGCTTCAATACTCCCATTAGCCCACCCTGTACCTGAGATTGCAGCTCTATGTTGGGCGACATAGACACCATAGCTCCTGCTTCAGCTTTGATAGACTGCTCTGGGCTAAGCTTTACCACGGCTAGAGCGAACGCACTACCATGCTCTATAGTGCATTCAAACCCAGCATAACCCACTTGTGGCGGTGGCTGATAAGGATGTTGATACGAACCCTGATGCTGCAGTGGTTGTAGCGGTTTGTTAGGCGTAGATGACTGATATGTCGGTGCATATGGTACACTTACAGGAGGTTGTCCGGCTATTTGAGTCTGCATCGGATCGACTGCAGGTGCACCAGCTATCTGAGTTTGCATCGGGTCAATCACAGGTGTGGCAGCTACCGGTTGACCACACCTCACACAAAACTTATATCCTTCCGGAACAAAGTTGTTGCACTTGCTACATTGCATATCTATTCCCTCACCTTTGTCCTCAAGCGAGTTTTCAGCTCGACTAAATAACTAGCAGGTAACTTGCTTATGCCATCTAAAATGGTATCAACTAAATTATTTATCTGCTTATCCTGCCGAGACTCAATAAGCTGCAGCGTTTCTGCCATAGACTCTTCAGCTCGCTTTCTGCTCTTTAGCCTTCTGCTTAGCTGCACCACAGCTTCCCTTACTACTTCCTTTGAACCAACAAAAGCAGCCCTCATAATTGCTTCTAGAGGCTTTGTATCTACTTCTCTCAACACCGCCTCTATGTAACAGCGCACCTGCGACACCTCGTAGCGTCCTTGAGGTCCGAGCCAGCCCTCTTGCATAGAATAGTCTAAAAGCACTGCATAATGCAAAGTGTAAGAAGCTTCATCGAGCGCTTTCTTCCATCCCCACAGAAAAAACATCTTACGAAAGAGCTTTTTTATCGGATAGAAAAGCATTCTCATCAAACAACCGCTGAGACAACCTTCGCCGTTTTCCCTGGCCAACACCTTTACTTCCAGCTCAGAAAGTTCACACTGATAGTTTCTAGCTAAACGCTCTATCATTCGGCGGCGCAGATAATTCTTCAAAACATCGTCTACAAACGGAATTGGCACAAGCAGTGCGAGCATCATCAGCACAGTATAGTAGATTATCTCGTGCCTTATTTCCGCCATAGTTCGGGATACACTTCTCTAAGGCTCTCGACAAGCATAGACGCAAGCACTTCATACGTTACCTCACCTTCCTGTCGAGTTGCTTCTGCAGGTCGTCCGAAGTAAGCATCATTTCCACCAGCTTGTTTGAAGCTCGTCTTACCTTGAGAGATAGCCACCGACAAACTCACGTCATTTGCAGGTAGAGTTCGCATGATATCTTCCTTGACCAAATGCGGAGTTGCTGCAAGTACTAGCGAGCCTTCATACCGGCCAGCATGACAAGCTCCACTACGGAACTCCTCGGTGAGCCGCTCTGCCCAACGTCTACGACGTATGTCAGGAAAACATACCCGCACACTAGCGCTACTTTCTACCCTCTCGATAGCAGTTTTAATACAGCCCACATGCGCCGGCTCGAAATGGCTATTAACCACACAGATACGTGTAAGCCTTTGACGCAGCAGTGATAGCAATATGTCCTCTATAAGCTTTGTAGCAGCCTCTATCGACACAGATATCGTACCTGGAAAGTCTACTGCAAACTCAGCAACCGTATAAGACATGACCGGGAGCACAAGGGCGTCTATGCCGTCAACTTCGAGCAGCTCGCAAGCTCTGCGCGCTGCCTCCACAGAAATGATGCTATCAGTGGCAAGCGGCAGATGCGGTCCGTGGGCTTCAGTAGCTCCCACAGGCAAAAATATTACAGAACGCCTCAGGGCTGAAAATTGAGCTATTTCAGTCCAACTTTTGGAGTGGAAATCGTACTTCATCCTTTGAGAAGCTTCTTATCGACCTTACCCCGGTCATTCTTAGGCAACGATGCGACAAACTCTACTAAACGCGGATATTTGTAGGGTGCCATCCTCTGTTTCGCAAACTGCTGCAGCTCATCGATCATACCTTCAGCTGCTTCATAACCCGCTCTGAGTACGACAAAAGCCTTCGGCTTTACTAGTCCATGCTCGTCAGAAGCTCCCACGACGGCACACTCAGCCACTGCTGGATGCTGTAACAAGCAGTTTTCTATCTCCAAGGGTGAGACAAATATTCCACCAACCTTGAGCATATCGTCCGAACGACCCGCGTACCAATAATATCCCTCTTCATCTACCCTGAACAAATCTGCCGAAGTAACCCAGTCGCCAGCAAAGGTCGCTTTGCTTTTCTCGTGAGCATTCCAATAGCAAATAGCAGCACTGTCGCCACGTACCCGAAGCGTACCTATCTCCCCCGTAGGTACCACGCGCCCTTCAGCATCGACTATCTGCGCCTCATAACCCGGAACTATCCTACCTAAACTGCCGGGACGAACCTCACCAAACCTATTGGAAATATATATATGAAACAGTTCTGCACTGCCTATCCCATCAAGTATCTCGACACCAAACCGCTTTATCCATCGTCGATAAAGCTCTTCCGGCAACGCCTCACCAGCAGAAATACAAACCCTCAGCGACGTAAGGTCATAGTCGCCTTCCAGTTGCAACATAGCGTTTATCATAGTAGGCACGTTTGTAAGTACCGTCGGTCGATAACGCTCTATCATGGCAAAGACAGTCTCCGGCGTAGATCGCTCGTAAAACAGTGCTGTAGAAGCTCCAAAGCGAAACGGAAAGAGCAGGTTCGTTCCCGTAGCGTATCCGAAAAACAGCTTGGGAACACCAAGAGTGATGTCTTGCTCGGTCATCTGCAACACATGCTTTGGGTAACACTCCGTGTTGTACGGCAGATCGTGTTGCAAATGCACGGCAGCTTTAGGTTGTCCAGTAGAACCAGAAGTAAACAGCCATATTGCTATGTCATCCTTACTTGTCGGAGCAGTGTCCAAACAGTCCGGTGCCGTAGGTACAAGCTTGCTGTAACTCGGATAACGGTGCTCAACATCGACGTATCGATCAACTACAAGCAAGTTTTTTAAGTATCGCGCTTTCTTAGCAGCTGGTTCGACTCGTTCCAGTACGCTTGCTTCTACTACAGCAACTTTTGCCCTAGTGTAGTCCAGATAGTAGTCAAAATCTTGAGGAGCGAGCAGCGGATTGACCATAGTTATCACGGCACCGAGTTTAGTAATCGCAAACCAAGTAGCCACAAACTCAGGACAATCTGGCAACACCATCAGCACCCGATCTTCAATTTCCACGCCTAGCTCTCTGAGCACGTTCCCAACACGATTGGTTTCCTTTATGATCTGCTCATAGGTGTACTTCTCATCTCTAAAATAAACAGCTACTTTATCGCCCCGGCCAGCTTCTAGATTACTTTCTAGAAAATACTCGTACATGTTGAAACGCTCTGGAAACATCTTCACACCTTCAAGAAAACTCTATTCTAGAACGTACTTCCCAAAGTTCAGGGAAAGCCTTATAACCGAGAGTGTGCTTCAAATACCCTACGCCCTCGCTGCCGCCTGTACCTATACGGCTGCCTATAATGCGCTCTACTATCTTCATATGGTGATAACGCCACAGGGAAAGGTTTTCATCGACTTCTATCAGACGTTCAGCTACGCGGTACACTGCGTCATCCGCAGGCTCCTCAACGTAAAGCTTAACAAGTTCCGACACGGTACGCTCAAGCCAAGATTGCCACTCAAAACTACTGCGCTGTGGTGGAGGTGCAACCTGAAAACCTCGTCTTGCCATAGCTTTGTAGAACTCATCGGCAAGCGTACTTTCCTCTAATCTGCGCTCTAGCTGTGCCTTAGCTTGTAAGTCATCGTTAAAACAGCCTAACACGCGCCGATCCTTTAGCCCGAGCAAGAATTCCATCTCGCGAAATTGACTCGACTGAAAACCACTAGCAGGCTTGAGTAAGTCGCGAAAGGCCAGGAAGTTAACCGGCGGCATCGTTTCCAAAATATGTATCTGCGAAACAAGAACCCGCTGTATTTCCACGACACGCCACAGTCGCCGCTCCGCAGTAAACCAATCATCCCGACAAAGATCTTCTTTCACAGCGTCAAACTCGTGCAGTATAAGCTTAAACCACAACTCGTACGTCTGGTGGATGATTATAAACAGCATCTCGTCATGATGCGGTGGGTTAGACTTAGGGCGTTGCAAACGAAGTAACTCAGCTACAGCCAAGTATTCGTTATAGGAAAGTTGATGCTCCATCAAATCCTCACAGCCGCAGAGCCAAGGTGTTTCTCATAGGCCTTCGTAGCTATGATCTCATCCATAGCCCGCAAAACTTCCTCTATCTCTTCATCTTTAGTGTAAAAATGCGGAGCTATGCGGATACCAGCACCCGGCCTATAATCTACTAGTATGTCACGCTGCAAAAGTTCTTTCGTTACCGCTTGAGCATGCTCAAGATCAACTACCACCATCCCCCCACGCTCGGAAGCCTTAAGCGGACTGTTTACGCGCCAGCCACGTTCAAGAGCACCTTCGACAAGAAGCGTAGTCTGCCGAACAGACTTTTCACGTATACGCTCGACACCTATCTCGTTGATTATGTCATAGCCTGCCTGAGCAGAATAAAGACTAGGGACTAGCGGTGAGCCGTGCAGAAAGCGGAAGATATTCTCTGCGTAATCTATCGCTCCAGGTTTGAAAGCAAACGGCTCGCGATGAGCCATCCATCCCGTCGTTTTCGGTTCGAGCCGACTACGATGATCCTTACGCACATACAAATAACCAGCTCCAGGCCCGCCACAAAGCCACTTGACCGAGCCACCTACGACAAAGTCTACATCAAGCAACTTTACATCCACAGGTACAGTCCCAGCAGATTGATAGACATCAAGTATTACATAAGCCCCTACAGCATGGGCCCGCTCTATTATCGCTTTGACATCTTGGATATAACCGCTCTTGAAAAGTACATGCGAGATAGGAACAAGCAGTGTTTGCTCGTCTATCGCTGCAAGCATCCGCTCAGTAGGAACGGTAATTCCATCATCCGAAGGTACGGTCACTATCTCGGCTAAGCCACCTCGAGCATGAGCTTCATAAACATACATTACCGAGGGAAATTCTAGTTCAGAGTAGACTATTTTGCGCCGCTTGCCCTTGAAATCAAAACACGAAAGCAGTATCGACTCGCAGATAGACACGTTCTGGTGCATCACTACTTCGCCAGGATCTGCGTTGATTATCCGGGCTATGCGATCGCCTACAGTAGAAGGCATTTCCCACCAGCCCTCAGCCCAAGCACGCACACCCCGCGTGGCCCACATATCGGCAAACTCGCACAACTTGTCGTAGACCTTGCGCGGCATTGCTCCAAGCGAATGACTGACCATATAAACAGTCTTCTCTAAGATTGGAAACTCACTGCGCCAACGAAGTAGCTCATCTTGCATCTCTACTTGATCCTACACAGGAAAAGGTATGGTCACTTCGACCTTATTTGACGGCTCAGATCTGTTGCCAGCAAAATCATATGCCTGCACGTAGTAGCTGTAAGTATTACCTCCAACTACTTCGGTGTCCCAATAGCCTAGCCTCTTGACGGCCGTTAAACGAAAATATGGGCCACCATTCTCACTCCGGAAGATATCGTAACCGTATACGCCTTCGTTATCCTTCGCTTCGCTCCAGACTAACCGAGTGCAGCCCGTATATAACTGCACACCGAGCGGATCTTGCTTGCTCCAAGTAGGCGCAATCTTATCATCACTATAAGGAGCCTGCAAACTACCTTTCGGCCAAAGAGTACAAGTCACTCGACGGAAATTCTCGTCCAAACTTTTACAGACATTACAGTAAATACAACGAATGACGTTGCCCCAACGCCCCTCGCGCACTTTCTTAGGCCAATCCGGATCAGCAAGCAGCGCCCGCGCCATACCTATGAGGTCGCTACGCCCCGACTCTAGTATCTGCTCAGCCAACTCAGGAGTGCTGATCTTGCCAGTAGCTATTACCGGAGTATAGTAGCCGTTGCTGTTAATATATTGCTTAATCCCCTCAGCAAGATAGACATTTGCTCCGTCAGGATAGTCCGCACTCGGCATGCATCGGTCACCACTGTAACCCGTGTAGGGATAAAGTGGTTCTCCGGGCTTAGGTATTGCATCTTCAAACTTGCCGCCAGCAGAAATGCTGATATAGTCTACTCCAAGCTGTGCCATACGTAGCGCTATCTTTTGCGAATCTTTCAGAGTATAACCACCCTTGATACACTCCTCACCGTCAAATCTCACTCCCACGGGAAAACTTGCACCAACACGTTTGCGTACAGCAACTATTACCTCACTCATTAGCCGCATTCGGTTCTCTAACGTACGTCCGTAGGCATCGTTACGCGCATTCTTAGCCGAAAGAAATGAACTCAGCGTGTAGGCATGCGCCATGTGCAATTCAACTCCATCAAAACCACAATCCTGAGCTCGCATAGCAGCATCAGCATAGTTAATTACTATCTGCTTTATCTCCTCAATACTCAGATCAGAGATCTTCTGTCGCCAACCCGAACGAGAAATCTTGAGGAAATGAATTATTTGCGGTACTACCTTAGACGGACTTGTATCGTGTATCATCCGAGCAAGCTCAGCTAGCCCAGGCTTAAACTGATCGTCGCAGATGCGCAGTAGCGGCCCACTTTTTGCCGTATGCACCGCCATAGCTTCGAGCACTATTAGCCCAACCTCACCTTTAGCAAACCGCAGATACCGATCGCGAATGTCTTTATTTACATACCCGTCTTCTCCTGACAGCCGCGTGACCATCGCCGGTAGTACTATACGGTTTTCTAAGACCATCGAATTGATCCGTATAGGCTCGAATAACTTCATACGCTTCCCTTCAACAACTGATTTGCTATGACTATGCGTTGTATCTCAGAAGTACCCTCGTAAATACGCATAGCACGCAAGTCACGATAGAGGCGCTCTGCCACTGCTCCCTTAAGCAGCCCAGAAGCACCGTGTATCTGCAAACACTCATCGACCGCATACTGGGCTGCTTCAGTAGCAAATAACTTCGCTGCAGAGGACTCCAAGGTCGCCGAAACACCCCTATCTACTACGTAAGCTGCCCGCTCTACCATCAGCGCCGCAGCTTCTAACTGAGTATACATATCCGCTAACTTAAACCTTATCGCTTGAAAATCAGCAAGCCGCTTGCCAAACTGCATCCTACGCTTTGCGTACTCGAGGCTCTCGGCAAGAGCACGTCTACCTAGACCAACGGCAGCAGCACCCACGGTCGGACGAAACAGATCGAGTGTCTGCATAGCTATTTTGAAGCCTTCACCCTCAACACCAAGCAACTGACTTGTAGGCACGCGACAATTGAAAGTGACTTCACCTATAGGATGAGCTGAAAGCATACGTAGCGCTCGAACGGTTACCTGGTCTGCATCAACTACAAGAGCAGATATGCCGTTCTTGCCCGCTTGCGGATCAGTTTTTGCGAATACGACGTAAAAATCAGCTATGCCAGCATTCGAGATATAAGTCTTAGTACCAGTTATCAAATACTCATCTGCAGTACGTACGGCAAGAGTTGAGATACCCGCTACATCTGAACCCGCCGCCGGCTCAGTGAGCGCAAAGGCTGCTATTTTCTCACCCTTTGCTACCGCCGGCAGATAGCGCGACTTAAGCCGCTCGCTACCAGCAAGCGTAATCGGGTAGCTACCCAACCCTTGCATCGCAAACATCAGATCGGCAAGTGCGTGCTCATAGGCAAGTTTTTCTCTGGCAAGACATATAAGGCGTGCCCTTACCTTATCTCCTCGTCCACCGTAAGCTGCGGGAACAACGTATTCGATCAAGCGCGCTTCAGCCAAGGCTTTCAGTATACTCCGTGCTTGAGCTAAATCATCGTCCCACTCTTCGGCAAGTAGGTCTTTATGAGACTCGATGAATTTCTCTAGCTCACGTAGCAGCTGGTTGTAACTCTCATCATAGGGAATCATTTATATTAAACTCTGGTTTGCGTTTTTCTACAAATGCTAAGTAAGCTTCTTTGTAGTCAGGATGCTGCATACAGATAGCTTGCGCTTGAGCCTCAGCCTCCAACGCTTCGCTAAGACCTAGGCTAAATTCTCTATTCAGCATCTGCTTAGTCATCGCCAGTCCAAAGCGCGGCCCGTTGGCAAGCCGCTTAGCTAGCGAATATGCTTCGTTCATCAGATCCGCTGCTGGTACAACTCGGTTGTAAAGTCCTATTCGCTCGGCTTCTTGTGCCGTAATGAAATCGCCGCTGTAGAGCAGCTCCGTAGCTCTACCCAGTCCAACTATCCGCGGCAGCAGAAACGCTGCACCCATATCGGCACCACTTAAGCCAACCTTGACGAAAAGAAACGCTATGCGAGCTTCTTCAGAAGCTATTCGGAGATCGGCTGCTAGAGCTATCATCGCACCTGCTCCAGCAGCTACGCCATTTATAGCTGCGATAACGGGTCTGTGCAGCGCGCGAATATTAGCAACCAGCTCGCAGGTCATCCTCGTAAACTTGAGCAGCTCATCAGCAGGCCTGTCTAAGAGCTTACCAATTATGTCTTTTACGTCTCCGCCAGAACAAAAGCCCCGGCCTGTGCCCGTGATTATCACTGCACCTAGCTTATTATCATGCTGAAGTTCCCTGAAAAAGTCCGTAAGCTCGCGATAAACCTCAAAAGTCAAGGCATTTAGCCTCTCAGGACGGTTTAGCGTAATCACGCCAACACCGTCATCCTGTTGGTTATAATCAAACGTCTTCGGGGTCACTTCTCCTCCTCAAGCGCCTGCTGTAGCTTGTCCAGCAGGTTTCGTAACTGCACTAGCTCTTCTTCGGTAAGCACGCTGAAAACAAATTTGAGATCCCTTCTATGACGCGCTATCAACCGCTTTGCAAGCGTGTCGCCTTTCTCAGTAAGCCGCAACAATACGCTTCGTCTGTCCGTAGGCACACTAGAGCGAACCACCAGTCCTGACTTTTCCAGCCTGTCTACTACACCAGTCAGATTTCCAGCAGTGACAAGCAGCTCTTTACTTAACTCACTGAAAGTGACACCTTCAGGATGACGCTCTAACTGTGCCAGCACATCAAACTGCGATAAGGTACATTCCTTGATCCTTCTACGCGTACGACGTAAGATCAGATTGTAACTCTTCATCAGCCGAATCCACGTACCTACCGCCAATTTAGCTTTTTCCATAAGGTATAACCGCCGTGGCTTCTATTTCTACCTTGGCATTTGGTTCCAGTAGCGACTTGACTTCAAGCAACGACATAGCAGGAAAGTGCTTTCCCATGAGGCGTTTATAAGCTGCGCCTACTTCTTTGAGCTGCTGCAAATACTCTTGCTTATCGGTAACAAAGATAGTCAGCCGAGCAATGTTTTCTGCCGAGCCACCTGCATCACGAACTACAGTTAAGACGTTTTCAAGTGCCCGTTCGAACTGCCTGCAGAATTTCTCATCGAGGTGCTTTCGGCTATCCCAGCCTATTTGTCCAGCAACAAACAGCAACCTACCCTCAGTTATGGTCAATAGACCGTTATTGTAACCGCGCGGCTGCGGCCACTGTTGAGGATTGATAATCTTAAAAGTGTCCATCAGTAAGGCAACGCTCCTCCACAAATGTTTATCGCTTGACCATTTATGCCTGCGGCGGCTTCGCTACATAGATAGACGACTAGGGCAGCTACTTCGTCGACTTGAAAGAGCCGTTTCTGCGGAGTCTGAGAGCGCAGGTATTCAAGAGCTTGCTGTTGGTTCAGTTTAGTTTTCTCGGTGATCGTCTTTATGGCCATCATCGCCATGTCAGTCTCAACGTATCCTGGACAGACAGCATTAACTGTGATGCCGCGTTCGGCAACTTCCACAGCCAGTGCTTTCGTAAGGCCTAGCACTGCATGTTTTGAGGCAGCATAGCCCGTAATGTAAGCGGCACCAGCTTTCCCGGCTACAGACGCTATGTTTACTATCCTGCCCCAGCGGCGCTCCTGCATAATCGGCAGCACAGCCCGGCTACATCTGAAGACTCCATTAACGTTAACCTCGAAGACTTCCGCCCAGTCTCTATCCGTCCAACGCTGAAACGGAGCGCTATGTGCTATTCCTGCGTTGTTTACTAGGATATCTATAGAGGGAAAAACTTGTCTGGCTTTTTCAAAAGCAGCCTCCACGCTTTCCGTACTACGTACATCCATCAGCAGTGGCAGTGCTTCTCTACCAAGAGAGCGTACTTCACTGGCAACAGCTTCGAGCTGTGGCTGATTACGGCCAGCTAGCACCAAACTTGCCCCTACCTGCGCAAGTTTCAGTGCGCAGGCACGTCCAATGCCACGGCTTGCACCTGTTACCAATGCAGTCTTACCAGAAAGATCTATCGACACGCTTTAAGCCTCAATGTTCGAGATATAAATATTTAAGATATAAATTAACTGAGACTTTAATATACTTATTTCAAGCCTGTCAAGTGTCACATTTTTTGCAAATTGGCAAGAGCAGATTTCAACTCTGGTAGGATGCGTCTTACGCGGGTGGCTACTCTATCGACGTTAGTCTGATGATCAAAGACAACTATTAGTACTGCAGCAGGATTAACCGAGGCAAAAAAAGCCCCCCAACGCTTGCCCTCGATCGAGGCTGTGGAAAATCGACTTTCGTCTACTAACTCTGAAAGTGCCTCGCTAGAGAGAAGCTTGGCTACTACCAATGCGGTAAAGTCAGTAATATCTATATGTCCCAAATCTCCATACGAAGCTGACTGTTTGCCGGTACGTTCGACCACGAAAACATGCCGAGCTGAAGAGTCTTCCATCAGTTGTTTCATCAAGGAAAGCAGTTCTTTGCTATTGCCCCAACCAGTAGGTTGTAGTCGGGGCCTTGCATGCTTTGAAAGCGAATTAAGAAGATTTCGATAAAAATCAGCATCGAGCTTCATCGAAGTTACCGACATTTAATATAAGCTTTACAAGCCTTAAAGCAGTAAGTATAACAAATCCTGATTGAATCTGTCCGTAAAGGTGTATAATTGCGGCAAAACGAAGACTATTGAGGTGGAAAATGTCAAAACTGACTGACAAGTACGGAGCAATTTACGTTCTAGCAGAGCGGCTAGGATGTAAGGAACTCAATGCAGTAGAAAAAGATGGAAGGATGTATATAAGCGCCATTTGCCCTACGCAATACATATGTAACCAGATTTGGGACAAGACAAAAGAGATCGATCCGGAACTAGACGACAATGACTTAACGCTTGACCTTAAGGTAGAGCGTCAGGACATTTTCGGCGAGTATGAAGTACGTCCTGGGGATACTCTTTCAGGAATAGCTAAGAAACTCAGTAACGGAAAGCTTAGTTATATGCAGATCTTTGAGGCAAACAGACATATACTGAAAGACCCTAACCTGATCAAGGTCGGGCAAAAGCTCATCATACCTAAGTTTTAACGAGGATGCGCAGAGCATCCTCTTAAAGATCTTCTTCTTTCCTCGACCTCGACCAGACAAGAAGCAGTGGAAGAGGAAGAGGAATGAAGAGAAACGCCAACGTCTCATAAATGCCGGTCTTCATCGACAAAGCAATAAAAACCGCCGCATAAATTGCCAGCACTAAGGAAAAAAGCGCCTTCAGCGTCCTGCACATACTCCCCTCCTTACGCCTTAGTGCAGATAATATTACCACTGTTTTTACAAAAATGTTACAACCCTGTTACAAAAATTTAATATCTCTGAAGAAAAGCTTGACTTATCTGGCTCGTAGATTAAAAATACAAACGTTCGTTTTGAGGTATGCATGCCGAAACTGAGCAATGAAGAACTAGAAGCGCGCAGAGAAAAGATAGAAGAAGCGGCTAAGGTGCTGTTCATCAAGCGAGGTTTTCATGGAACCTCGATGCGAGACATAGCTGCCGAAGCCGGCGTCTCGCTTGGTAATTTATACAACTACTACAGGACGAAAGAAGAACTTCTAGAATCGCTCATCCTCCGTTACCAACAAACAGTAACCGAGAAGATAAACAAGATATACGAAGAAGTAGAAGAACCGCTGCTACCGGCAAACCTTGCCCGATTTGGACATCTCGTGCGTATGTTGGTCGAGGAACATTACGACTACTGGCTTCTTATGTACATAGATGTTCTGGAATTTGAAAATTGCCACTTCAGGAAGATGTTTGAAGGATTGACCGATAAGCTTCGCAGGCGTTTTGACAAGCACTTCCGCGAGCTAGAAGCTAAAGGACTAATTAATCCTGGGATCGATCCAGCATTAGGTTTCTCAGTGGCGTACTTGCAGTTTTTCAACTACTTCCTGATAGAAAAGCTCTTCGGCGGGAATCACCATCTAGGCATCACAGACTCTCAAGCAATAGAGCGTCTCTGCGAGATTTTTTGCCGCGGGATACTCAGTCCTGAAACGTCAAGGAGATATTATGAGACATGCTGCGATAGCAGGTACAGGGATTTACGTGCCAGCACGCACCTTGATCAATGATGATCTGAGCAATATGCTCGGTGAAAACATCAACGAATTTGTCTCTCAAGTCGTAGGTATCGAAGAGCGACACATAGCAGCCGAAAACGAATCGAGTGCCGACTTAGCCTACTTTGCTGCTGCAAGAGCGCTAGAAAATGCCGGTATTACAGCCGACAAGCTCGATCTCATAATAGTCGCCACCGATACGCCTGAATATATTTCCCCGGCCACTTCTGTAGTCGTGCAGCATCGTCTAAAAGCGACAAACGCCGGCACTTTCGACATAAATTGTGCCTGTGCAGGATTCGTCACGGCGCTCGACGTAGCTTCTAAGTACATTATTGCTGACCGACACTACAACAATGTCCTCGTCATAGGCACCTACGCAATGAGCAAGTATATCGACTGGAAAGACAAGAAAACCTGCACGATCTTTGCCGATGGGGCCGGTGCAGTAGTAGTATGTTCTTCCGATCGACCTGGAATAATGGCCTCAAAACTTGTAGCCGATGGCAAATACCATGACTACATGGGTATACTAGCCGGCGGCACACGTATGCCTATAGATGAAAAAGTCCTTTCAGAAGGTAAATTCAACCGAGTGCGCTTTCTGCAGCGTTACCCACCAGAAGTAAACATAGAAGGATGGCCAAAGCTCGTCAAAGAAGTGCTAGCCCGCGCCGGCCTGAGCATAGCTGACGTAAACTTGCTCCTCTTTACCCAAGTCAACTTAAGCTCTATCAAAGCAGCAATGGAAAGGCTCGAACTTCCCATGTCTCTTACACATACGATCATGCAGAAGTGGGGCTATACAGGCTCAGCCTGTATACCTATGGTACTGCATGACGCCGTACAGACCAACCGCGTCAAAGATGGCGATATTCTGGTGCTATGTGCATCTGGTGGCGGGCTGAACATGGCTGCCGTCGTCCTCAAATGGCTCAGTCTTCGTCCTTGATTCCCCACAGTCGCCGGGCAGCTTCGGGCATCGGAAAGATCTTTTCCCACATCTGCGGAGCAGCTAGTTCGAGCCAACTCTTGAATCTCCGCTCGAACTCGCTGCGTGCTTTTAGATATGCCTCGAAACTTGCCGTCATGTAGTTGTAAAAGAAATCGTGAAAACTCTCCTCCCTGTTGCGAATCAGCTGATAGAGAAACTCCACTGGTAATAGATTCTTGCCACTCTTTTCCTCTTCTAAGATGATCTGAACCAATATCAATTTCGTGATATCTTCGTTAGTCTTAGAGTCAATCACCACGCAGTCGCGACCGCTACGTATCAGCTCGACTAGCTGCCCCATCGTTATATGCCTGCTCGTCTCCGTATTATACAACCTGCGGTTGCCATACCTCTTTATCACTACTTTGCCCATAGTAACATTTAAGTACTATCTATGGCAACTTGTCAACCTTTTGTGCAATAGCAAACCTTCATCACCTAAATTATACTAGGTCATGCTCTAAGGAGCATAGTTCCATTCTGCACTAGAGAGTACGTTAAACCACTATAATAGCCTCACTTTCAGTCTGTACGGAAAAATTTTGTGCAACTGCAAAAATTTTACTTGACAATTCTAACATCCAGGTTTACTCTTGACGTACCAAAATCGAAAAAAGGAGGCAAACATGGAAAAGACAGATTTCAGCAAAGTGGCACAGGAGAATCTAAGTTTCTTATTTAACAGCAGCTTACAGGCACAACAGGCAACCGAAAAGATGGTCTATGGGATGATAGAGGCTTGTGTAGCAGCGCAAGAAGCACAAATTAAGGTTGCTAAAGAGTACTTCAATACCCTAGGCAACCTTCAGCGAGAGTTGCTCAAGCGGTCAAACGAAGCTACGGAAAAGGTATTCGAAGCAGGTTTTCGTTTCGCAACTGCAACTAAATAACCCTTTCCAATAGTCCTACTGCGACGGAGGTGGTATGCTACAACAGACGATGAAGACCTGTTACGAAGTATTCGAGCTATGGCAAAAGGCGGCAGATCACGTATGGGAAGAATGGTCAGCACAACCCGTCGTGGTAGAGGCTATGAACAGAAACTTATCTGTCTTACTAGCTTTCCGCAAAACTTATAGTGCTCTTGCCAGCGCATTCGGATTAGCAGCTTCGGACGACTTTCTTAGAGAGTTTATCTCGGCCAGCACAGAGTTTATGAAGATTGCCGCCAAAAACTTCGTCAAAATCAGCGGTAAAGATCTGCTGCCGCGGCTTGCAGATACACCCTGTGACGTCGTCTACGATGAAGCAAATATGCGGCTACTACGCTATCGCAGCACCACCCGTAAATACTCCATCCCAATTCTCATGGTCTGTTCGTTAGTCAATAGGTACTACATCCTCGATCTTACTCCGGGAAGAAGCTTAGTAGAATACCTCTTGGCACAAGGTTACGACGTATATATCATTGATTGGGGACGCGTCACCGCTGAAGAGCACTATTACGGTTTCGAGCATTACGACAGCTTTATAGACCGCAGCGTAAGAAAGATCCTGCAGCTATCCCGTAGCGACCAAGTGACATTGCTCGGCTACTGCATAGGAGGTCTACTTTGCACTATCTATGCAGCACGTAACTCCAGCTTAATCAAAAACTTAGTGCTGATGGCCACTCCTATAGACTTCGATCAAGCAGGCCTCATAAGCAAATGGGCAGATGAGCGTTACTTCGACGTAGATGCTCTAATAGATACTTGCAAAGTAGCTCCCGCAGAGCTTGTGCAAACTGCTTTCGTAATGCTTAAACCTGCAACAAACCTGACAAAATATGTCAATCTACTCAAACATCCCAATGACGAGGCTTATCTACGAGACTTTCTAGCCTTGGAGATATGGGCACACGACAATGTTTCGATCGCTGGTACTTTCTATCGCAAGCTAGTAAAAGACTTGTACCAGAAGAACAAGCTAGTACGAAACTTGTTTGAAGTGGGTTCAGAAAAAGTCGACCTTGCCAACATTAGCATGCCTGTGTTACTAGTAACCAGTAGCCACGACCACATAGTACCTACGCGTAGCTCTATAGCGCTAATGCAAAGGATATCTTCGCAAGATAAAGAGCATTTCGAATTTTCTGCTGGACATATATCTATGTCTGTTTCTGACGCTGCTATAGTAAACTTTTGGCCTAAACTTACCAAGTGGCTGTCGACTCGTTCACACGCAAAGCAGCCCGAAAGAAAAGCTAGAGGACAACAGCGATGAAGTACGCAAATATATACAAACTATTTTGCGATCGCACAAGTGCCAATCGTTCTAAGCCTATCTTCTATATCCGCCGCGAAGGCATATGGCAGCCCATTTTATGGGAAAAATTCGAGCAAGATGTTTACTACTTTGCTCAGGCGCTTGTCAGTACAGGTCTTAAACCGGGCACTTCGGTCTGCATACTTATGTCAAACGTTCCAGAATGGCCGATAGCTGATGTTGGCACTATCATTGCCGGCGGCATAGGCGTAGGTCTCTACCCTACCTCATCACCAGAACAGTGTCGCTTCATAATAGAACATTCTGACGCAGAGTACGTAGTAGTAGACACTAGGACACAGCTTGAAAAGATCCTGCAAGTGCGAAACTCTCTTCCCAAGCTACGCTACTTACTGGTACTTGACGAGTCTTGTTCCAGCAGTGAGGTCATCCCTTTCAAAACTTTCTTGAAGATGGGTGAAGCTGCAAATGAAGCTAGAAGAGAAGTCATAAACCGTGCCTGTGCTGCAACTGCGGAAGACACAGCAATAATGGTATACACATCGGGAACGACGGGTTTGCCAAAAGGAGCCTGCCTTAGCCACAGGTACGTAATCAATAGTTGCGAGTCGCTGCTTGAGACTATACCTATTTCTCCTGAAGACACATCGTTCTCATACCTGCCGTACTGCCATGTAGCTGAGCGGATTTCAGGGCTTTATAACAGGCTCTATGCTGGAGCGCCAGCTTACTTTGTAGATGACATAAATAAGCTATGGCAGTATATGCAAGAAGTGCGGCCCACGGTCTTTGGCAGTCTACCCAGGTTCTACGAGAAGATCCACGCAAGGATACTAGCCGATGTTGAAAAGTCTTCTCAAGAAGACAAGGAGCTCTTTTATAAAGTGCTGGACTTAGGGCGGCATATTAGTCATGCCCGTCAAGCTAAACAAAAGGTACCTGAGGAAGTGCAAGCTGAATATGACGCACTAGCTCGTCCGGTGATAGAAAAAGTAAGAGGTTACTTCGGTGGCCGTATCAGGATAGCCACTTCAGGTGGTGCACCGCTACCGCTTGAAATAGCAGAATTCTTTGACGCACTGGGTCTGCCTATACTGCAAGCTTACGGCCTTACTGAAAACGTCTGCGTCGCCTTCAATCGACCTGACAATTATCGCTTCGGAACTGTAGGCCCGGCTATGCCTGGTTGCCAGATCCGAATTGCTGAGGATAGTGAAATACTTGTCCGTAGCGAGATGATGTTTTCAGGTTACTACAAAGAACCTGAAAAGACAGCAGAGATGTTTCGTGATGGATGGTTGCTGACCGGCGATTTAGGCGAGCTGACCGAAGATGGATTTCTCAAGATTACAGGCAGAAAGAAAGAGCTAATAGTCACCTCGACGGGCAAAAACGTCGCTCCAGCACTGCTAGAAAACCTACTCAAAGAGCACCACCTTATAAGTCAAGCTATGGCTTATGGTGACGGCAAAAGCTATATTACGGCATTGATTACGCTCAACCAAGCCGAGACCGAAGAGTATGCTCGAAGCCGCGGCATAGAGTATGGCTCTTTTGCCGAGCTGACCAAGCATCCGCAGATAGTCTCACTCGTAGAGCAGATAGTAAACGCTGTAAATGCCCGCGTTTCATCTACCGAAGCGATAAAGAAGTTTGTAATATTAGACCATGACCTAAGCCTCGAAGCTGACGAGATTACTCCTACGCTCAAGATAAAACGCAATGTGGTAGCGAAAAACTATGGTCATCTGTTGGAAGCACTCTACAGCTAGTTACAGCAAATATGATGAATACAGAAAAGATAGCTGCGCTACTAGGAGGGCTCAAAAGGCCAGAAATAGCACCCACGCCGGCGGATGTAATATACGCTGAAGATCGCATCCGGCTACTACACTACAGGCCGCATGCAGAACGCGTATACTCCTTACCGATACTAATAGTTAACTCGCTTGTCAACAAGTACTACATCCTCGATCTAACGCCGGGAAAAAGCTACGTCGAATACCTTTTAGGGCAGGGCTTCGACGTATTTATGCTTGATTGGGGTACGCCACGAGATGAAGATTGCTTTGTCTCTCTCGGCGAGCATATCAACAAGTACCTGCCGCATGCGGTTGATGCTGTTCTGGGCTATACAGGTGCAAAAAGGATATCGTTCATTGCCTACTGTATGGGCGGGACGATGTCGCTTATGTATGCTGCACTGCATCCTGAATATTTGAAAAACCTGGTATTGCTTGCCACGCCAGTAGATTTCCACAATGACTCAACTCTGAGCATATGGGGCAGAAACCTAGATGTGGATGCGCTAGTAGACACTTATGGAAACATCCCCGCTGATGTATTACGCAGCGCTTTTTCAATGCTCAAGCCGATGAAAAACTTGACTAAGTACATCGATCTTCTAGAAAACATAGACAACGAGGAGTACGTCAAGATCTTTTTAGCTTTTGACTACTGGGTAAACGATGCTGTAGCCATACCGGGCGAGACTTTCAGGCAGTTTATGAAAGGTACTTATCAAGACAACTTATTTGTAAGAAACAAGATGAAAGTGGGGCTCAAGACGATCAATCTGGCTCAAGTAACTTGCTCTATACTAAACGTGATAGCCGAGCATGACGATATAGTTCCGCCGGTATCAAGCGAGCCATTGCTAAAACTAGTAGGCAGTACTGACAAAGAGGAGTTGCGAGTAAAGGGTGGTCATCATGGATTATCGATAGGGCTGAGCGCCATCAAGGTAGTCTGGCCTCGATCGGCTGCGTGGTTAGCCAAACGTTCTGGTAAGATGCGCAAAGTTTCGACTTAACATAATTCCACTCGCTATGTTAGAACCCTACTAGGGATCATTATATGGCGAGCATCTATCTATTGGTATTTATAGTTATGACACAAGACGTTCTTCTTGAAGAAGCTTTCACCGATCCAGCGCATGGTTGGCAGAAGGTCGAGCGCTATAGAGACGCTCTTACAGGTTATCCTAAAGAAGACTATCCGCCGGATGGGCGTGGTGACGTTGACAGGCACAGGCTGCGATATTTTGGCGAACAGCGCCCGCATTCGAGCAAATTTCTACTTTACTATGCCCCCGGCTGGGACAAGAAAACTACTACTACCCCTATACTACTTATACACGGCACTAATGATAACGCTGACAGAGCCTGGGCTAATCCTAATGAACTAGGTTTTGGCTGCGGTAGCCTTGTCTGTCCCTCAAAAGGATTGATGCAAGCCCTAGTTGAAGCAGGTCTTAGAGTATTTGCTATCAACTTCGCCCACAAGCACGGTGACAACTTTGCCTGGAGCGAGAACATACGCGCTGCGCTAGAGCTAATAAGAAAGCACACGCACGCAGCCCAAGTTGACATTATAGGTTGGAGCAAAGGAGGTTTTGCTGCAAGGCTCTATGCAAGTGATATGAAGCCAGCTTGGGGCAAAGGGTATCAGAAAGATGTAAGAAAGTTGATCTTACTTGGTTGTCCAAACAACGGCATAGACTTTGCTTTTAGGCATGGAACGACCTTCAGCGAGTTTATTTATCCAGGTTGCGGCAGTTCTGAATTAAAGGTCAACGGGCCAGGACCACACATTGAAGTCGAATGTGGCGGTAAGTGGATCAGTGCAGCTGAATACTCTATTTACAAGACGGCCGCTGGAGACTGTTTCCCCGGTCAGCGACAGATGCTCAACAAGCTTGACTCGATACATCCGGTCGAGGAAACGACTACTGACTGGAAGACGACTTATTATGGCGGACGCGGAGAGCATTCACTGAGCTTGGGAATAGATGTTGCAATGAAGGACTCGCTCATAGCAGAGATGCATCGTCGAGGAACCCCTGAGTCGGTAAAAGTCTACATTCTTGCTGGCGGAGCGGCCAACATACCGTTTGTCTTCAACGAAAAGAGTGCTCCGAGCGACGGGTTATTGTTTGTATCCAGTGCTACCTACCGACAAGGAATAAGAAACCTGGCTGATGTGAAGGTAATGGAGCGATTAAATCACTTACAGCTTGGTTGGGAAGAAACAGCGGTAAAGCAGATTCTTTCCTGGCTGAAAGAGTGACCGAGCTCGGCTTTTAGGCTGAAGGTGACTTTTTTCAGAGATAGCGTAGCGCTGACTCGCCAAGGACTTTCACTGTTGCCTCTTGTAGAAGGCGCTGCAAGTTATGCCTCCCTGTAGTCAACCTTTTAGCTACATAGCGAGCTATGTTGATTCCGTCGCGCACGGTATATGGCTCATCGCTAGCGTGGCAACGCTCTAAGAAGTCAGCCACATAGTTAAGTATCTTTTCGTCCACAAACGGCAAGTTCTCGCGCAATATCTCAAGCTCTTCGTCACGCTCAGGAAAGTCTATATATATCTGTGGTTGTAGTCGTGAGTGGATATATTCAGGTATCTCGAACGTACTTGCATCATCGTTCATGGTAGCTACCATGCGAAAATCCGGATGCGCTTTAACTTTGACTCCGGCAACTATAGATTCGATGTAGCGGCGTGTATCCAGCAGAGGTGCCAGCGACGCCCAAGACTTTTCGGACATTCTGTTACCTTCGTCTAAAATGGCCACGCCACCAACTATCATGGCTGTAACTATAGGGCTTGCCACGTAGTTTATCTTTTGTCCCTCAGCCACTACTGGCGTAATAAGCAAATCTTCCGGTCGAGTATCCATAGTTGCCTGAAAGATGTAGACCTCTTTGCCTAGCTGTCGAGCAGCAGCATAGGCCAGAGTAGTCTTGCCTACTCCAGGCTTACCTATCAACCGCGGCGAGAGCGGTAAATCCCGCTCATCTATCAGACGCCAGCAGGCATGTAGCTGTAGCATGAGTTCCTGCTGGCCTATCCAGCGCATAGGTAACTCGTCTGGATGTGCTAGATATATGGTCACACCGTCTATTTCAACTTTTCGTCTGGTTTGTTTGTTCATACTCACAAAATCCTAGAACATATATATAAACCCTAAACTTACGCCGTACAATAACTGTTCGCAGGAAGAAAATGAAGCGACCACTGAACATAGCGCATAGAGGAGCAAGTGCTATAGCTCCAGAGAACACCTTACCGGCGTTTCTTTTAGCCGAGCAGCTAGGAGCTGATGGTGTTGAATTAGACGTACTTCTGTGCGGTAGTGGCGAACTTGTAGTCACGCATGATGATGATTTAAGCATCCTGTCAAACGGATGTGGCCGAGTCAGAAGTACTTCTTTAAAAACTCTCAAGGAATTGGATTTTGGGAGTCACTTTTCATTAACATACGCTGGCGAGAAGATACCCACTTTGCAAGAAGTAATAGATGCCCTATCAAAGACAACCATGATAAACGTCGAGATAAAAACCGTTCTGCCAGGGCATCGCAAGACAGTAGAAGCTGTGGCCGAAATCATTTCCAAGAATCATCTCTACGATAGAGTGCTGGTTTCTTCTTTCGATCCGCTTGCACTTCGGCGACTTCGCAGCGTCGACAACAAGGTCCGAATCGGATTTCTTCATAACTTGAGGCTACCGATTAGCATAATCGATAGGATATTTTGCACCCGAGCAATTGATGCGCTACACCCTGATGAGCAGCTTATAACCGAAGACTATATGGCTGCAGCAACCAGACGCGGCTATGCAGTCAACGCCTGGACAGTAAATTCAAAGGAAAGGATGATTGAGTTAGTAAACCTCGGCGTAGACGCGATTATCACCGATCGACCTGAGCTTCTACGTGAAATACTTGACCGAAGCTGACTGCCATCTAGCCTTTAGACATCAACCTGAAGACAAGAAGGATAGGTTTCCAATAGAATGGGCATTCTATTTTAGATCCAGCTGAGGTTTTTGCAGCCCAAAAGTTGGCCTTCTTAGTATTTGCTTCAGAAATATGTGCTCCTGAAAGGTTAGCTCGTTGGAATTTAGCTTCTTCTAGGTTTGCTCGCACAAACTTAGTAAACCGCAAGTCGGCCGCTTGAAAACTGGCCCTACAGAGAGTAGCTGCGGTAAAGTTGACGCCAGACATCTCAGCTTCATCAAAGGTAGCACCTATGGCCGAGACTTTAGAAAGGTTGGCCTGTCGGAAAGTCGCTCTGCTAAAGTTTGAGCCGTCAAGTAAAGCTCCTTCGAGATTAGCATCGTTCAACTTACTACCTATCAGACTACATCCTCTAAAGACCACACCGCGCAAATCCATGCCTTGTAGAACTGTACCGTTTAGATTCGAACCGCTAAATTGTGCTTCAGGAAGGCGCGCTGGCCGAAGATCCATACCTTGCAAGTTTACTATCATCCGGGTCTTTTCAAACCGCACATCATCAATAGTAGCTGAGGAAAGCGAGACTTTTTCAAGACGAGCTTCCTTGAAAGATGCCATCTGTAGATTGACATTATCAAATTTGACTTCTATTAAGGTAGCCATATCAAATTCGGCACGATAGAGTGTCGAGCCAGCAAAGTCAGTTCCTATAAGGCTTGCGTTGGTAAACTTAGCCAAACTCAAGTCACAGTCGCGCATTTTAGTATATTTGAGACTGGCGCCGCTCAGATTTGCGCCTTTGAAATTCACCTTGCTGAGATCGAGGTTGTCCAACGCAACATTTTCAAGGTTAGCTTGTTCGAGGCAGCATCCAGCAAGTCCTGTACCGCGAAAAGTAGCGTCTTTCATCATAGCAGCGGTAAAATCTGCACCCTCGAGATTAGTTGCTTCAAACCTGGCTGCCTCCAAGTTACATCCCCGCAAGTTAACTTTGCTGAGGTTAGCTCGATTGAGATTGACTCCTCTGAGATTTGCCCCGGCCAGTATTGCGCCGCTAAAGTCTATCCCGGTAAGGTTAGCTCGCTCGAGATTGGCATTGCTTAGGTCTGTTCCCCGCAGATTTACATCTGTCAAAGTCGTTTGTCTTAGGTTACAGTTAGACATCTTAGAGCCACTGAACACCGCTTTCGTTAGATCGGCACCGCTCAGATCTCTGTTTGATAGATCCACGTTCCTCAAATCAGCATTAGTGAAGTCTGGTGTACTGACACCGTTAGAAGTCCTCCACTGATTCCAATCAGGCATTAGCAATCTCTGTATATGCGTAGGATTAGCCATAACTTTACCCGAAACCGAATTTTTTCCTACTTTCTGTCAGCAGCAACAAAGGCGTCAATCTTAACTCGACTCTACAGCCTACAACAATAGTCATAGTTGAAAATCGATGCCTTTTTCAGTTACTATCGTGTTATGCAAAGACTTAGTCCTACGGAAAAGATAAGGAAAGCAATAATAGCTCAATATCCGCTGATTTATCTACTTACTTGGGAAGAAGACAGAGCTGAAAAGCTTGTAACTGCCATAGCACGTAGTTTTGCCCAGCCTGTTCCGGTATATAGCTGGACACTCTCAGAAGGTCTGCGAGACGCCAAATCGCTTATCCCTGCTACCACTGATCCGGTGAAGGTACTAGACTTTATCATTAAGGAAGGAGAACGAGGCTTTTATCTGCTGAAAGACTTTCCCAGTCTGCTTGAAAACAACCATCATCTTATCCGCAAGTTGCGCGATACGTATTACCAGCTCAGAGATAAGTTGAAGTTTGTAATGCTGATATCCCCGCAGATACATATCCCTAACGAGCTAAGCAAAGAAATATATTTGATAGACATACCGCTACCAGCTGAGGACGAGATAGGTCCTGTGCTAGATGCTATGACGCAGCGGTACTTCAAGATGGTAGTCCAAGAGGATCGGCTCCGCAGCCAGATCATTGCTGGATTAAAAGGCATGACGCTTAACGAGATCCAGCACGTACTTAACTCGCTCTTCTTAGGTAAGCAAATGCTCACACCACAAATAGTCGAGCAGATCTTGCTTGAAAAAGAGCAGATTACTAAGAAAGAAGGATTACTCGAGTTCATCTATCCTCGCTTTAGGATAGAAGATGTAGGCGGCTATGCAGTTCTTAAAGATTGGCTGATGAAACGTGCCAAAGTATTCACCAAAGAAGCAGCAGCAGCAGGAGTTAGCATTCCCAAGGGCTTACTGATGATGGGCATCTCCGGCTGCGGTAAGAGCCTTGCTGTAAAGGTAATTTCGACCTTATGGAACCTACCTCTTTTCAGGCTGGACATGTCTAATGTCTTCTCCGGCGCTTACGGTCCGCCAGAGCAAGCATTCTCACGAGCTATTTCTACTATGGAAGCACTCAGTCCAGCAGTGCTTTGGATAGACGAAATAGAATCAGGCATGATAGGTGTCAAAGAGGGCTCCGCTGGTCCTGCATCCCGCATCTTTGCTACTTTCTTGACCTGGATGCAAGAAAAAGACTCGCTGGTATTTGTCGCTGCCACAGCCAACCGGATAGACTTACTACCCGCAGAGTTTATCCGCAAAGGGCGCTTCGATCAGGTGTTTTTTCTCGATCTGCCAGATGAAGAAGAACGTAAAGCCATACTCAGCGTACATTTAAGGCGTAAAGGTGCAGATCTGACTAAGTTTGACCTAGTGATGCTCGCAAAAGCTACGGCAGACTGGAACGGCGCAGAGTTAGAAACTGCCGTACATAGTGCTTCAATCGAAGCATACAACGAAGGGCAACCTCTATCACAAAACTACCTTACAAAAATAATCACCCGCACTATACCATTATCCCGTACGATGACCGAGCAGATAAAATACATCAAAAGCTGGGCACATACGCGCGCCCTGAACGCATCTAAATGATCTAGAGATTGATACACCTCTTGCAAGCTATGAAAGATTTCTTCTTCATTATTGCTGTCTTAACTGTGTCTACAACCGTGGCTCAGGAAATAGGTGTCGAACAAGTTCTTACTCGTGAAGAGCGTGCTCAGCTAGCTCGTGAAACTGATTTAAAGGATTCCCTCGAACTACTCATCAAATTTTCAACGGCTAGGCTCATGACTGCCTTCCTGTCTGCTGAACAACAGCAATACGATAGCATAGCAACAAATATCAATAACTACCGGGCAATATGTAGGTACGTACTAGAACAAGCGACCAAGCTAAGAAGCGATAAGGACAAAAAGCGCGTCTTCAAGAAGCTAGAACAGCGCCTCAGAACAGACCTCGGCAAGCTTGAAGACTTGCGCTACAATCTACCACAGCAACACTGCGAAGAGCTAGAACCACTTATAGAAGACCTTGCTCTTATCAGAGACAAAGCACTTAGCAATCTTTTCGAGGGATTCTTTGAATAATATGGTGAACACCTTGGTAGTTCTAAGCCTAATAGCACTGCTTACTGCTCAGGATCCGAGCAGAAAGCAAGTTTCAGACGATGACGAGGCAGTGATAAAGATCAAATCAGAACTCGTACTCATTGACGTCACAGTACTCGACCGCAATAATAAGCTGGTTAGAAACCTAGATCGGTCACAATTTCAGGTCTATGAAGATCAGATCCAGCAAAACATAGAATTTTTCTCGCAAGAAGAAGTACCAATAAGCTACGGGATAGTCATCGATACTTCAGGATCTATGAGACGCCGTCTCAGCACGGTAATACAGGCCGCAAAGCTGCTGGTGTCACTAAGCAAACCCGGAGATGAAATCTTTATAGTAGATATGAAAGATTCGCAAAACATAGAGCTTGTCGAAGAGTTTACGCCATATTTCGAAGACGCGATAGACGCTTTAGACAATATGGTAGCCGGTGGCGGTACTTCCCTACTTGACGGTATAGTCGTCTCAGCAGAGTATGCCACTAAAGGCAAGAACAGGCGTAAGGCATTAGTAGTGATTTCCGACGGAGATGAACGTGACAGCACATACACCGTAGAAGAGACGCTCGACAAGATTCGTGAATATGACGTACAGCTTTACTTGATAGGCTTTCCCGACGACCTTTCGGAAGACGCTGGCCTTTTTAAGCGATCGCCGAAAAAGAGAGCTATAGAACTGATAAACAAGCTAGCTGCCGAATCTGGAGGCCAAGCGTATTTTCCTAAAGAACTTAGCGAGATAGAAGCTATAGCTCAGAGAATAGCTTCGGATCTACGCTCTCAATACACGATAGGTTACTATCCTACCAACCAGCGACTAGATGGCAGCTTCAGAAAAATACAGGTCAAACTTCTAAACAGCAAAGATCTAGTCGTGCGTACTCGTTCCGGCTATTACGCTGCAAAAGCGACCGGGAGTTCTAGGGGATCGAAATGACAGCAAGACTTGCTATGATTCTGTTATTACTTCTGCTAGTGCAAGCAGCTGCACAATCAGGCAGAATACGCCGAAACCCACCTAGCCCACCGACTCAAATCAAACAAACACAAGAGCTACAAAAGGTCGTTTATGCAGAAGAGGACGCCGAAGCTTCAGACCTAGCTATGCTCAAAATAGATGCTACGCTTGTGACTGTGCCTGCGATAGTCATTGACTACGCTGGTCGGTATGTTCCATTTTTAAAGCCTTCTGACTTCGTGCTCAAAGAAGATGGCGTTCAACAAGACATAACTTTCTTTGCTGCGGAGCGCGTGCCGTTTGACGTGATAATCGTGATGGACACAAGCCGTAGCATCAGCGCAAGCCTCAGTGCCATTCAAGATAGTGCTTGCAGATTTGTCCACCAGCTCGATGAAGGCGATCGCGTAAGCGTCATAGAGTTCAACAGCAAGGTCAGAGTGCTTACAGAGCTTACTTCAGACAAAACTGAGGTAGAACAAAGCATCCGACAGACCAAAGCAGGCGGTGGTACCCGCCTCTATGACGGACTGTATGAAGCAGCAAAACGCCTGAAGGCCATAGACAGGCGCAAGGCAATAATACTACTTACCGACGGCGAAGACACGATTAGCAAGACAAAAGTACAAGTAGCAGCAAACGCCGTGGCTGAGTCAGGTGCGCTTGTCTATGTCATACAATTTCCCGGTTTGCCAAATCAATCCTGCAGAAGCATTATCTTACCACCTACTTTCCCCACACCTGGCAGTGGAGATTATCCAGATGCTACTTTTCTCAAAACCCTAGTTGAGCTAAGCGGAGGAGATCTTTATAGGGCTAGCAGTAGAGACAGTTTGCTAAACATCTGGCATAAAATAGCAAGCGAACTCAGACATGTGTATGTGCTGGGCTATTATCCTTCCAACCCAATAGAAAGTGGCGGAACACGTAAGATTCAACTTTCACTGAAAGCAGTAGAAGGTAAATTGCGCTATCGCAAAAGCTATCAAGCCAAAGTCGCTAGACCTTAGATTGCTTGCGCAGCCGATCAAGTTCGAGTTTTCTATCGATAATGCGCTTCACTCGCAAGCGTATCTCCTTGATATCAAACGGTTTTATCCAAAAATCTTCGGCACCGCTCGTCAATGCTTTGAGCTTGTCATCCTGGATATTACGCGCTGTGAGAAAGACTACCGGCACTGACTCAGTACCTTGCCTTTTGCGCAAAAGAGTATAAAACTCATAACCATCCATGCTAGGCATCATCACGTCAGAGATGATGAGATCTGGAATCTCCTGCTCGAGTGCTGCAAGCGCCTCCTTTGCAGATTGAGCTTCTACCACCCTGTAGCCAAGCTGTTCGAGCAGAGCCTTCAAGATCACCAAAACATCAGGCTCGTCATCTACAAGCATTATGAGCGGTTGTCGAAAAGATCCTACTTCTTCTGCAGCTTCCTCTTTAGCTATTTTGAGAGTAGGATGTTCCGGCACAGAAGAACTCATGTCTACAGGCTGCAACCGTCCTGTTCTTTTGCCTACCTTTGGTAGTAAGCCCAAATCAAGCAATCCCCAGCTACTCATCTGTCGAGCTACTATCTGCAACTGGTCTATCAGCTCGCTGACGGTCTGCTGGCGTCTATCAGGCGACTTCGCCAACGCAATCTGCACAATCCGTTCAAGCCCCTCTGGTATGTCGGAACGGTACTTGCTGGGTGAAATTGGACGAGCCTCTATGTGCTTGCGAAGGATCTCCATAACGGAATCCCCACTAAATGGCACGCGCCCTGTAAGCATCTCATACGCTATCACTCCGATAGAGTATATGTCTGACCTAAAATCGAGCCGTGCGTTAGCTATCAGTTCAGGCGCAGCGTAGAATGGGGTGACAAAGAAAGCGTCTGAAAGGTTTTCTTGAGACGTCTTCGCAAGCCTTGAAATACCGAAATCTAGCACTTGTACTACTTCGGCATCTTCAGTTGATTCGATAATTATGTTATCCGGTTTGAGATCGCAGTGCACTATGCCGAGCTTATGTGCTGCTTCAACACCAGCGCACAATTGTAGCAGTATTCCGAAGAAACGTTCGAAAGGAAAACCTACTTCAGCAACCCGCATCAGTTCTTGGGTAAGTGTCTTACCCTTAAGCAGCCGCATCACAAGATAACCTACGCCGTTATCAAGCGTGCCATAGTCATAGATGGTAACCACATTTATATGTTCTATACGAGCCGAAGCCAACGCTTCGTTCTTTAGCTCGATGGGTGAAACTCCAGAAGCAAGTATCTCCGGCCGCAGTACTTTTATCGCTACCTGACGGTTCAGCTCAAGCTGACTAGCGCAATAAACAGCTCCCATCCCACCGCGACCTATCAGATACTCTATTTTGTACTTACCAGCTATGACGAGCGGATAGGGAAGGCTAAGAGACAGAAGTTTGCCATCTACTGGACAGTATGTAGCATAATCTTCGTAGCATCGATGGCAAGCCGTGCATTCTCTCATAAGAGTTCTCTTCTTAGGAAAACTGCCTTTTCTCGATTGATATCTTCTATTAATTATACTCAGGCACGAAAGTTCGCAAACAGGTAGAACTGATGTTTTCAGCTAGAGCTTACGCGAAGATCAACTGGATTTTAGATGTCGGCGGTCTTAGAGCAGATGGCTATCATGACGTGTCGACGCTAATGCAAACTGTGAGCCTATATGACAAACTATACTTCGAGAAAGACACTCGACTCTCGCTACAAACAACGTGCGCATTACCTACAGACGAATCCAACCTAGTAATACGTGCTGCTCGCCTCCTACAAGCTAAATCTGGGAGCTACTTTGGGGCTCGTATAAAACTAGAAAAGCATATACCGATAGCAGCTGGCCTCGGTGGCGGCAGTGCTGATGCCGCAGTGACGCTTATAGCACTTAACCAACTCTGGCAACTGGAACTCGGTTTAGATCAGCTAGCTGAAGTGGCTGCGAAGTTGGGCTCTGACGTGCCGTTCTTCCTCTACGGAGGCACGGCGTGGGCACTTGGCCGAGGTACAGAAATCTTGCCAGCAGAAGACATACGCGTCGAACACCTGTTGCTTGCAAACCCTGGCTATGAAATCTCTACTGCCGAAGTTTATTCAAGGTTCGATCTGTTGACAAACTCACAAGGTGATATTATACTGCCCACTTGCTCTTTTTTCAGTAAGAATGAGCTCTTTAAACAGGTACGTAACTCGCTTTCTAGAGTAGTGCAGGAGTTGAAGCCGCAGATAGCTACTTTAGAGCAAAGACTCAAGCACTTAGGAGCCCAAGCATCTGGGCTTTCAGGCAGCGGTCCTACGGTTTGGGCAGCTTTTGCCGATAACAAGCAGCGTCGCAAAGCGGCTGAAGCTCTCCGGTTAGAAAGCTTCAAAGTGTTTGAAGTTTCTACAATCAGTAGAAGCGAGTATAGAGTGATTCTTTGATTGTCGGCCTAAGAGGTAGACTGCTGGGGAGTCGCCAAGCGGTAAGGCACCGGTCTTTGGAACCGGCATTCGCAGGTTCGAATCCTGCCTCCCCAGCCATCCTAATTTTCTATGGAGTAAGGACAGTTGAGTGAGATACTGGTCTTTTCCGGAAACGCCAACAGAAAATTGGCAGAAGAGATCTGTTACCACTTGAAGATAGACCTAGGTAAGGCAAATACCTCTCGTTTTAGCGACGGAGAGTTCAATTTTCAGATCCTACAGAACGTTCGAGGTGCTGATGTCTTCCTGGTGCAACCCACCTGCCCTCCTGTAGACGAGCATGTAATGGAACTACTTATAATGCTTGATGCCTTCAGGCGATCTTCAGCAGAGCGTATCACAGCTGTGATACCATATTACGGCTACGGCAGAAAGGATAGGAAAGACAAGCCTAGAGTTCCTATCTCTGCCAAGTTGATTGCAAACCTAATTACTGCTGCAGGAGCAAACAGAGTACTTACTATGGATCTACATGCTGGGCAGATACAAGGGTTCTTCGACATTCCCGTAGATCATCTGTTCGCCGCTCCGGTATTTATAGACTACTTCACCCAAAACCCTATTCCCAATGTGGTAGTCGTCTCTCCTGACACTGGGGGAGCAGAGCGAGCACGAGCATACGCTAAGCGCCTCAACGTTGACCTTGCATTAGCCGACAAACGCCGCTCAAAAGAGAAAGCAAACGTAGTTGAAATAATGAACATAGTCGGGGACGTTAAAGGTCGCAACGCATTGATAATAGATGATATAGTCGATACAGCCGGCTCTCTTACCCAAGTAGCTGCTGCTCTCAAAGAAGAAGGTGCTGAACAGATCTACGCCTGCTGTTCACACGCTATCTTGTCCGGTCCTGCTATCGAGCGAATAAACTCTTCGCCAATAAAAGAGCTAGTTGTAACAAATTCCATACCACTAGACCCAGCACACGATTCACCAAAAATAAAACGCTTGAGTATAGCTAAACTCCTTGCCGATGCCATAAGTTCTATACACGAAGAAACTTCGGTAAGTAAGTTGTTCATATAGAGCGGAGTAAGACAAAATGATCTCGGATATTATAGTAAAAGCAGTAGTTAGAACTAAAACCGGTTCGGCAGAGTCTAGAAGACTACGTCGAAGAGGACTAATACCCGCTACAGTCTACGGAGACCACAAGGCCCCGGTTTCGGTAGCAGTAGAAGCAAAACAGATAACTTTTATTTTACGCTCCGAATCAGGCCATAACACTATCTTCAAGCTGCAAACTGAAGATAAAGAAACTACTACGGTTATTATCAAAGATTGGCAACTAGATCCAGTCAAAGGAAAGCTCATACACGCAGACTTTTATCGCGTCTCCATGACAGAAAAGACTCGCGTGAAAGTGCCCATACATCTAGTAGGTGAACCTTTTGGCGTCAAGAACGAAGGGGGACTGCTTGACCACCCAATACGTGAAATAGAAATTGAGTGCTTGCCAACAGAGATACCCGAACACATAGATGTTGATATCAGCCGCCTTAGAATAGGTGATCACATCTATGCTAAGGACGTCAAGCTGCCCGCAGGGATACGCTTGCTCACATCTCCAGAACAAGCAATAGCCGCAATACTAGGACATAGAGTTTCTGAAGCACTAACCACCGCCACTTCAGAACCTGCTGAACCTGAAGTGATAAAGAAGGGTAAGGTGGAAAAAGAAGAATAGTGAAGCTCATCGTAGGGCTAGGCAATCCCGGTCGCAGATACGAACGCAGTCGCCATAACCTAGGTTTCATGCTGCTCGACAGACTGGTCGTACTAGCTACTGGACAGTTCGATTGCAAGGAGTGTGAGGCTTTGGTTCACAAAGGCAGTATAGCGGGTACTACAGCCATCTTTGCTAAGCCACAGACTTTTATGAACCTAAGCGGTCAGTCTGTAGCCTGCTTGCTAAACAAGTACTATGTTGACGCTAAGACAGACCTATTGGTAATAAGTGACGACGTGGCTCTCCCACTAGGCCGAATCCGAATACGAGCAAAAGGATCAGCCGGAGGCCACAACGGCCTAAAGTCTATTATATCTTTTACAGGACAGGAATTTGCCAGGCTCAGGCTAGGAATAAAACCAGAATTTGACGTCGTCGATCTAGCGGAGTTCGTGCTCGAAAACTTCACTGTTACCGAACAGCCTCTAGTCGACCGAATGCTTGAACGTGCCACCGAGGTGGTACAAACTTGGCTAAGTTGCGGTATAGAAAAAGCCGCAGCAACTGCTTCTAGAAGTGATTAGTTTTCCTTGCTCCAAACTAAGAGTTGGGGCTCTATTATCCATAAGGAGAGTAAAGCATTGAGAACTTACGAAGTGCCATTCATAGTAATACCAACTGCTGACGACGAAACAATAGACAAGCTCATAGCTCAGTACGAACAAGCAGTAGCGGACAAAGGAGGCAAAGTAGTCAAGGTTGAACGTATGGGACTACGTCGCCTCGCCTACCCTATACGCAAGTTCCGTGAAGGAAAGTTTGTCCTTCTCGTAGTAGAAGGTAGCGGTCAGGAGATAGCTGAATTAGAAAGACGTCTCAGAGTAAATTCAGACTTGGTGCTGCGCTATATTTCGATCCGGATAGACAAAGATCTGAAACGCGCCGAGAAGATAAAAGCTCGTAGGCAAGCTCGCTTGTTGAGACGTCCCAGTGGCGAGATACAACAAGAACAAAAAGAAGAGCAATTTGAAGAAGAATAAAGCCCAGAGGAGATCAACATGGCTACTACACCTAAGAAATACGTCAGAAAGCGCAAAGTCTGCTACTTTTGCACAGAACGCATAGATTATATAGACTACAAGGATGAAAAACTGTTGCGTCAATTTATCCCTGAACGCGGCAAGATCTTGCCGAGGCGAATCTCAGGTGTCTGCTCGACGCACCAACGAATGCTCATGACGGCTATAAAACGAGCTCGTAACATAGCCATCTTGCCCTATCTGACGCTTTAATCCTCTCGGAGAGAATACCATGGCGACGATGGAAGTACTTCTGATTGAAGATCTCGACAATCTAGGTGGACGTGGCGAAATAGTGCGCGTCAAAGCTGGCTACGGACGTAACTACTTGCTACCCCGCAAGCTTGCCATCGAGGCAACGGCCGCAAACAGAAAAATGATAGAGCGACAACGTGCCGCCCTGCTTAAACGTGAAGCTGTTGCCAAGTCCACAGCTGAACTGCAAGCAGAGCAGCTACGTAACTTGGTGCTAAACTTTGAGCGCAAAGTAGGCAAACACGGAATACTATATGGCTCAGTCACTGCACTTGACGTAGCTGAAGCACTTCGAGAAAAAGGATACGAAATAGACAAGCGCCGCGTCGTGCTCAAAGAGCCTATAAAGACTGAAGGCGAGTTTGAAGTAGAAATAAAACTTCACCGCGAGGTTCGCGTCACGATAAAAGTAACCGTGACGAAAGCCTAAAGTTCAACCAACTTGTGCGCTCCGCTATCAAGAGCTTCATAGAGCCGATCTATGAAGCTCCGTCCCCACCTAGACAAGAAGTAATAAATGTTCAGACGACGCTCCTGTAGTTCACCTGCAGGCCATAACAACGCTTTGAGGCGTGCAAGCTTGCCTAAAGTCGACCGTTCGCTGCGACTATGCTCAGCAAGTATTTTTTCCCTTAGCACCTGCAGTTGATTCAATACCTTCTGCTCAGTACTTGCTATTGCGCGTAGCAAAGCCGGTTCTAGATTCCGCAAGAGAATAAACCTTGCTACCAGATCCTGTTCAGTAACTCTTAGTAACTCTAACGAACCTTCATCAGCTACATTGCTTGCTTGCAGTACTCGCTCATCGTCAAGCAGATCCATTACAGACAACCCATAGCGCTCCAAAAGCTTAAGCGAGCGTTCAGGTAGCAGCGTAGCCCCACCACGCAGTACTAGCTTTGGCATCGTCAGCCCAAAGTAGTCATAAACAGCCCGTAGCTGAGCAAAGTAAGCTATTTCTGCAGGCCCTGCAATATAGACGAGCGTCGGCAGTAAACTATCCTGCAGGATAGGACGAAATAACGCCGACGGACTGAAATCCTCAGGCCTCTCAGCTAGACGCGCAAGTAGCTCGTCCTTCTCGTACTCACGGCCACTGGCAGAAACAAAGCCTCTACCGGAAAGCCGCAACTTAAAACGCTTGCCGTCTTCATGAACAAAGATTGGCAAAGAGGCCTCTTCCACCCTGACCTGAGCTTCATAACCAGCCAAGAGAAGCTGTCTGGTTTGCTCAAAAAGCCGTCTCGATATCTCTTCGCTATTATTCAGAACTTTAGCAAAAACGTCAGCACTTAGCTGCTTCAGCATACGATCCTGCGGATCGAGCACTATCAAACCAGGAAACATTCGCAGCAAAAGCCTCGAAAATGCTTCTACAAAACCTCTTCCCGGTCGATAACATTCCATCAGCTCTTCAGCAAAAAAGGCAATATGTTCTGAGTCTGGTAGACAAGTAAACAAGCACTTGACAGCATCTTCTGCAGCAGCAGTTAAGATCCTGCCACCTACAGGATAACCTCGCAGCTCGCAGTCCTGATAAACCACTTTCTGCAAGTTACCTTGGGTATCAATCACGAAACAGTGGTTTACCTCTGCCCAATCGTGGTCATCGCTGGCCACCCAAAAAACCGGTACCGCCCGCAGTTGGCTAAGAGTCAGCTGCTGCGCAACCTTTATCGCAGTGATGGCTTTATAGATCGTATAAAGCGGCCCTGTAAAAAGTCCTGCTTGTTGACCCGTCACTACAGCAAAGGCATCACTTTCACCTAATAGTTCAATATTCGCAATCGTCACAGCTGAAGCACCTAAGACCTCATTTTGCCGTAAGAGGATATTTTTGACAGCAGAGCGAATACGAGGGGGAAACCGTAAAGAGAGATTCCGGGCAATTTCGGCCTCACTAGCGGCCAAACCATGGTCATAGAAACTCGCCACGGTGTCAAAATTGTAGATATAGTCAAGCAGTAGCCGACTAAATCCAGGAAGGTTGCGTAGATCTATATTCACTCTTCTAGCACTAGATTGGGAAATAGGGTTGCCTTCATTACTGAGCGTATCGCCGCCTTCATCGTTTCGTCAGGCATCACTAGCGGCTCTCTTACGTACCCACCACAGTAGCCCAAGCAATTCATAGCATACTTTATGCCACCTATACCGCTACAACCTATTACCGTCTCTGTTATCACAAGTAGCTGTTCTTGCAATTTCATAGCCCGTTTCCTACTGGCATACTTGCCGCTTATCGCTTTCATTATCCTGACCTGTTGATTTTCGGCCGGCACTTCCCACTCCAACCCTATTTCCTCTCTCACTAACTCGTAGATCTCTATACAAGCTTCCGCTGCAAAGTTAGCTACGGCAAGTATCGCCCCAGCCGCACCTACCATTAGAGATGGATAAAGCACCAAGGCGCTTCCGGTCAAAACAGCGAAATCCTTATCTACTACCATACCCAAAAGCTTGATTAGAGTCTTCATATCGCCGGAACTGTCCTTAACACCCACTATATTCGGATGCCGTGCAAGCGTTGCTATCAGTTCCGCTGACATATTTATTCCAGTAAACTGCGGAACGTTATAAATCAACACGGGTATAGTGCTTGCTTCGGCTACAGCTTCAAAATAAGCTCTTAGAACTTTATCAGTCATGTCACGCTTGAAATAGTGAGGCGTGACTACAAGGGCATAACTAGCACCGATTTCTGCAGCACGCTTGGTAAACGCTATGGTCGCCTGTGTCGAATGCACTCCCGTACCAACTATCATAGGATATTCAGGAGGAATAGCAGCCCGCGCTGCTTCTAGCACCGCAAGCTTTTCACCTCTATCAAGATGCGCTACTTCACCTGTAGACCCTAGTACTAAATAGCCTTTGACACCCTTAGAGTTCCAAATTGCTATATTCGACTGAAGGCCTAGCAAGTCTATTCGGCCATCTTCATAAAACGGGGTTACTATGGCAGGAAATACTCCCTTTAGGTTCGCTGTCTTCTTAGTCATGTAACAGCCTCAATTGAATGTAGATACGTGATTATAGACCTTTCCCAGAAATTTTAGTATTGCTTGCTTACAAGATCAGCGGCCTCGAAAAACCTTTCAGCAAATTGCACAGGCAAGCCAGCCGCAATGATAGCAGCCAAAGCTTGGCTTATATCATACTCGACGCGCTTTATCTCCACTCTTCGGTATACAAGATCAAGTAACGCACATGATGTTCTAGAACTGCGATCTTTCAGTTAACTCCAGTCAAATTTCCAATCAAGAGTCATAGGAAAGCTCAGCGGCACCTAGCTCAATCAGCACTACCGCCTAAAACCAACAACTACTCCACACTCGATCTTGAGCGCTCAGCTGATATAACAGCTGCCCTCAGATCTAGCCAACTAACCAGCATAGACAGCCCAAGTGCCAGCAACATGTTTCAACTTGCTCACCGAGTTTCTTACATAAACTGATCTGATTAAGTTTTTATTGTGAAAAGCACTGTTCAGTCAGTTTTTCGATATGAAAAGTTACAGCAAAAACAAATAAATCGCTATGCTTACACTATTTGGTTGATTTTCAACAGGATAGAGCAAGTCACTTAGATAGACCAGTAGTGGCACAGAGTTTGCTCTACCATCAAGTGAACTCGTTGCCTTTGAAAAGGGCTAAACGAAAAGAGGGAGAGAAAAATATGCGTGATGTGCTTAGTCGTAGAGAAAGACAAATAGTAAAGCTGATAGCAGATGGTTTTTCGAGCAGAGAGATAGCCGAAAATCTGTCTGTAAGTCCGAGGACAATAGAAGCGCACCGAGCAAACATTTACAGGAAGCTCGGAATGCACAATCTAGCAGAGCTAATCAAATATGCCATAAAGAACGGCATAGCAGCGGTTGATTAAAGTCAGGGCAGGGTGCACAGTGTGCCCCTGCTTAAGTCTTCAGATTCTTTAGAAATCGGTTCATCTCTTCTACGCTTTGCTTTTTATTTTCTATATCGCTACACATTTCCAAAAGGAAAAGAGATAGCTTTTTCAATTCTGCTTGTTGAGATTCATCTTGTTCCCAATAAGCGAAACTTTCGACTATTTCCTGGAGTTTTCTCAGCGAAGCATTAGCCAGTACGATTTGGTTAAGAGCAGATTTTGCTTGTTCTGTAAGCTGTACGCGATTATAGCGAGTAGGCGACTTAGCTGGTTGTGCGATCTTCGCAAATACTGCTTCTGCAATATGCCTTCCCGATTCCATCTCCAAAGTCCCTGCATCGCTAGTAGCTGGTGGTGTAACAGGTGTACTTTCAGCTAGTTTAGTTTTCTTGTCAGTTTCCTTGGCAGATTTTGCGTCAGGATTGTAAGATGAAAGAACCTCAATTCTAGTAGTAAGAGAGGCTGTATGTGAAGTAGGCCGTAGACCACTTCCCTCGAATCGAGCTAGCACTACCGTAATATTATCTTCGCCGCCACGACGGTTTGCCTCCGATATCAAATCCTTGCATGCCTGCTCTAGGTTCTCGCTAGCCATTATTATTGCGTGCATTTCTTCATCCCGAAGCTTGTTTGAAAGACCATCACTACACAGCAACAAATAATCACCGACGGTAAGTTCTATAGAAGTAACAGCTACTTTTACGTTTGCCTGATATCCAAGTGACTGTAGGATAATGTTCCTTGCCGGAGCCTTCTTTGCTTGCTCATTGCTTATTAAGCCACGTTGCTGGAGTATACCTACAAGTGACTGATCAGTAGTAATCTGTTTGATACGTCCACCGTGTATAAGGTACCCACGACTATCGCCAACTTCAGCAACATACGCCATATCGTGGTCTATCAAAGCCGCAGTTATCGTGGCCGCCATACCTTTGCGGGCAGGGTTATTCTGGGCTTCCGTCCAGATAATCTCGTTTGCACGCTCTACAGCTCGGATAAGCTGCTCAACTGGTGTAAGTGACAGTCTATTCTTCTTAAGAAGCTCGACACGCATCGAGTGAACAGCCATGCTAGAAGCAACTTCGCCGAAATTTGCGCCCCCTACTCCATCCGAAACAGCAAGCAATAGCCTATTCTGCTCCAGCTTATGAGTGATCTTTTGAGGTATAAGATACACACGCCCGTTGCCAAGATCAGCTATAAGAAAATTATCCTCGTTGCTCTTGCGTACCTTACCTATATCACTAAGCCCCGCTACCAACGTAGTAACTAACTTTTCCATATCCGCTTCCCTTTCCAAGCAATAATATGTGATCTATCAATGACTGTACAGAACTATCGTAGCTAGCTGACTGTTTCTTTTTCAAAGAACTCAGTATCCACAGCGTAAAAGCCACACAAATCTTCGTCTAAGCGTATTAACCTAGAGCACACTAGCAAACTATACTCGTGTCAGCCAACTATGAAGGCGATCGATGTATGGCCGAAACGTTATCCGAGAAGTAGAAAGTAGTACAAAAGCTACTGCTTTTCAGCTCAATTTACCTGACAGTTCTTACGGAGAGAATGATATAAGTAACAGCGACAGCCGTAGCTATCATAGTCATCTGCAGAAGCACACTTTCTGCAAAAAATGTGGCACACAATATACCAACCCACAAAACAGAGATTGCTTTTACTTTGGCTAATGGCCTCATCCCTCGCTGCTGCTGATAGTCACGGACATAGTGCCCGAAGAGGTTGTTTTGCAGCAGCCAGGTATAGAACTTGCGCGAGCTGCGAGCATAGCACCAGGCAGCTACTAAGAAGAAGGGCATGCCAGGTATAAGCGGTAAGAAGATGCCTGCTATCCCCAGCATGACAAAGAAGCTGCCAAGAACTATCAGCACCGACCTTTTGAGCTGTCCAAAAGCACTCTCTATCTCCATCTAGCTCTCAGCTCTAGATAAAAAACCGAAATGTCGCTAAATTGCTTGCAAGCTTGACGATATAGACAGATAATATTGTTACATGATAACCGGATTTTGCCCACAATGTAACCGGTACTACGAAGGGAAAAATTTCTGCCCTCTGCACGGACAGAAGCTTTTTGCCGAACATGGCGATCAAATAATCGGCAGAATCATAGATAATAAGTATCTGATCCAACAGGAGATAGGAGAAGGCGGGACAGGGATTGTCTATCGAGCTTCGCATATAAAGCTCGATATGACTGTAGCTGTCAAGATACTGCATCACAAGTTTAGCAACGACCCCGTAGCTGTAGAACGCTTCCGGCGCGAAGCCTATGCAGCGATGCAAATACGTCATCCTAACGCCATAGCAGTTCTCGACTTTGGTATCACGTCTGATCAATTAGTCTACGTAGTAATGGAGCTGCTTGAAGGCATAACACTACGCGATAGGCTTGAAGAACACCCAGTCTTCTCCCTCGAAGAAGCCTACGCAATTATCAAACCCGTGTGCGAAGCACTAAACGTAGCACATCGCATAGGAATAATTCACAGAGACCTCAAGCCAGAAAACATCTTCCTCGACCGCCACGGTAAATCAGAGGAAGTGGTCAAGGTCCTAGATTTCGGCATAGCACAGCTACAGTCCATAAACGAAGAACATGCAAAGCGATCTATGCGACTGACACAAGAAGGAATACTGATAGGCACGCCGCACTACATGTCACCCGAACAGTGCTATGGTCGCGAAGTTGACGCCCGTTCAGACGTCTATTGCCTGGGCATTATCCTCTACGAAATGCTCACCGGCCAGCTTCCCTTCGATGATCGGTCGCTTTCTATAGTAGCTGTCAAGCAAGCGCGGGAAAAACCCAAGCCTATATACGAGATACAGCCAGATATACCACATATAGTAAATGCCGTAGTGATGCATGCTCTCGAAAAGCGACCCGAAAACCGCCCCTCCAGCGTCATGGCATTCGCACAAGAGCTAGAAGCAGCCATGAAAGTACTGCAAGAGAAGGAATTCCGCAGTGTCTTCCTAAATGCTAGCGATGAGGACCTAGAAGCTGCACTGCTACTTACCTCTACTCCAGGAGAGCGCTTTGAGCAACGCCGTGCAGGCCGCAAAACAGATGCCTCGCACTCGCCCAACAGAGTTACCGAAAAGACTCGTGCTCTTGAAGCTCCAAAAGGTACGCGTCCTTTAGAAAGTAACTTTGACCCAACTGAAACTATACAAGAACCACAGATAACTGCCACCTTCATTTCACTTTCAGAAAGTGAAGTTACTGTGCAGCGAGGCACTGATGAAACTGGATTTGAAACTTACTCAAGTGGAAACTTCGAAGATATAGAAGACTACCAAGGTTTATACGAGCAGCTGTTACAATTGACTAAAGAAACCCCCATTTTGATGCAAATAGTAGCAGCTGACCTCGAAGCTAAAAAACCTATAGACTTGCTCTTCCTGCACGAAATGAAACAAGCTATCGACAACCTAAAGAGCGTCATATGTAAATTGGAGCGGATCATAGAAGCTACTACCACTAAAGAAGAACGCCTTTGATGCTATCACTACAGAACATCAGCTTCGCTTACTATAATAGCCCAACACTATTAGATATAAGCCTTGAGGTAAAACAAGGTGAGCTAGTAGCTTTAATCGGACTCAATGGCAGTGGTAAGTCGACGCTACTTAAACTTATACTCAGGCTACTCAAACCATCATCTGGAAAGATATTGCTTCTTGGCAGAGACATCAACGAAATGCAGAGACGCGAAATTGCTAGAATAGTTTCGTTTGTCGCACAAAATCCGCCAACGGCAGATTTCGAAACACAAGAGATAGTCGCCATGGGTCGCACGCCTCACTTGAGCCGATTTAGTCGGCTCACCCGCGCCGATCGTGAAGCAATAGCTGAGGCTATGCAGCTGACCGAAACCACTGCTTTTTCAAAACGCTCTATTCTGGAACTTTCCGGTGGCGAGCGTCAACGTGTCCACATAGCACGAGCCATAGCACAGCAAACTGAGCTGATGCTGCTCGATGAACCTGTTGCCAGTCTCGACCTGGCGCATCAATTAGAAATCATGGAAATACTTCAAAGACTGGCTCACACTCGCGGCCGTGCTATTTTGCTTTCTATTCACGATCTATCGCTGGCTGCTAGGTACTGTGACCGCTTGGTAGTCTTATCAGATAAACGCATAGTAGCCGATGGCAGCCCTAACCAAGTGCTTACTGAAGATTGCCTGTTAAGGTATTTTCGGCTGAAAGCGAAAATACTCACTTCTCCAGAAGGTAGCATCACTGTTTACCCGTTGTCCTACTACTCCGCTTGAAGCTTAAGCAGTACGCCGTTACCGGCTGCCCAGACAGCCCCAGAAGGTAATATTCGCAGCTTAGTAATAGTCGCTTGCTTGACTTCAACTTCCTCCATAGACCAAGTCTGTCCGCCGTCCGTAGTCCGACAGATAGTTGAGTCTTCACCTGCTACCCAACCGTTACTGCTATCGATAAAAGCTACCGAACGAAGATAGCTGCGCTTTTGAAGCCGCACGCGCAACCATTTCTTGCCGCCATCTGTAGTATGCGCCGTATATCCATCAGGTCCTACTATCCATCCATGCATCAGGTCTGTAAAAAAGATGTCGGTGATAGGAGGACGTCTGATATCGTCAGGTTCTTTTTGCCAACTACTGCCACCGTCTACAGTCCGAAACAGCCCAGCTTTGCGGTCAGATGCCCAGCCTATATCGGGATCTAGAAAGAAAATCGCCTGCAACTCGTGATCAAAAGGGTACTTTTGTCGATGCCATGTCTTACCACCGTCTACTGTCAAAAGAAAAATCCCTTCCTGCTCGAAAGAGTCCTCTTTCTTCCCACCACCCCAAGCCCAACCCACCCGCGGGCTCACAAAGTACAGCTGGTTTATGGGCTCAATAACCTCCATCGAAGGCCTGTCCTTGTACCTTACCTTAGACTTACCGGCTGTTCGCTGCACGAACCAACTTTCACCACCATCTGTAGTGTGTAAGATATCGTTCTTGAGGCTTAACGCCCAACCAAGCTTATCGGTCACAAAATACGTATATTTGATCTTCAGTTCAGCTTGCTTAGCCCACAAACTCCAGCTCTTACCTCCATCAGTCGTCTTGAAAACTTCCCATCCTTCGGTTCCTTTGGCCTCTCCGTTCCAAGTAGTCATCCATCCGATACCATCAGAGACAAAATTAAGCTCGAAGATAACACTATCAGGACGACCAAAATCGACTGCAACCCACTTGCCAGGCTTCTGTGTTTTACAGGCAGTCAATAACACTAGACAAAGCAACGCTCTTAAAACCATCTCAAGTTCCTTGCCTACCAATAGCTTCTATCTCACTGTCAGTGTAGCCAAGCCACCTTAGTATGTTCGTCGTATCTGCACCGAGTTTGGGAGGTGGTATCCTATAGCTGACCGCAGTATCGCTGAATCTTACAGGGTTAGCTATCGTCTTTACGCCATCCAGCTCGACAACCATATTTCTATGGAGGGCCTGCTGATCTAGAAATGCTTCATCCACACTATTAATCGGCCCTGCAGGAACATCTACAGAAGCGCACAATTTTAGTATCTCTCGGCGGTTCCTTCGGATAAACAACTTCGATAGCTCGCCGACGCAAGCGTTGCGGTTAACAACCCGTGCTGCATTTGTAGCAAACCGTTCGTCCAAGTAGAGCTTGCTATCAAAAGCAATACATAGATCCTTAAACTGCTTATCGTTTCCTATGGCTAGTGCAAACAGTCCATCGGCAGCCTGAAAGACTTGATAAGGCACTATATTAGGATGGGCATTACCATATCTCACAGGACGTTCAGTCGATACGAACCAATTCGCAGCTACGTTTGCAAGCATCGAGAGTTGGCAATCATAGAGTGCCAGATCTATGTACTGTCCTCTGCCGGTCAGTTCACGAGTGCGAAGCGCCGCCAGTATAGCTACAGCTGCCCATAGACCAGTAAACAAATCGGCTACAGCAACTCCCACTTTACAAGGCTCATCAGCAGTACCAGTAATAGACATAAGTCCGCCCATTGCCTGCATGAGAAAATCATATCCAGGCTCGCTCGCCCGAGGGCCGGTCTGTCCAAAGCCAGTAATTGAGCAGTAGACTAGTCGCGGATTGAGCTTTGCCAAGTCGTCATAGCCAAGCCCAAGAGATCGTAGCTGCCCTACTTTGTAATTCTCTACCAGCACATCCGCACGACAAGCGAGCCGTCGCAATATCTCCCTTCCTTTTTCAGTCTTAATGTCTACCGCGATCGATCGCTTGTTGCGGTTTGCACAGGTAAAATAAGCAGCCATTCCATCGGCAAGAAAAGGCGGCCCCCAGTAGCGAGTATCATCACCTACATTAGGACGCTCGACCTTTATCACTTCGGCGCCAAAATCCCCCAGGATCTGAGTACAAAAAGGCCCGGCAAGTATCCTAGATAGATCCAAAACATATATTCCCGTAAGAGGGCCTCGTTCAAACATAGCGATCGATGATATCAGATAAGTAGGTTGATCGCACCATCAAGAGCACTTATAATCGGCCATCATTTACCTACGGAGCAGAAAATGAAAGTAGCTATAATCACCGGTGCATCAAGAGGCATAGGTAGAGCAATAGCTCTGGAACTGTACAAAAGAGGATGTAACATAGTGTTTAACTATACACGTTCGACGCAAGCTGCTGAAGAACTTGTCAAGGAGTGTACTTCTACAGACCGACAAGCACTAGCTTATCAAGTAGATGCGGCAGATTTTCCAGCAGTACAAGATATGGTTAAAGACGTAAAAAGTAAGCTAGGACGAATAGATATACTCGTAAACAATGCTGGTATTACGAACGACAAGCTGATAGTTAGAATGAAAGAAGAAGACTGGGACAAAGTGCTCGATACAAATCTGAAAAGCGCTTTCAACTTCTGCAGAGCAGTAACTCCGATTATGCTCAAGCAGGAAAGTGGTAGAATACTCAACATAAGCTCGATAAGCGGCATAGTCGGCATGGCAGGGCAGGCAAATTACTCCGCATCAAAGGCTGGGTTGATAGGTCTTACTAAAGCACTTGCTAAAGAACTCGGTAGCCGTAACATAACCGTAAATGCTCTCGCACCTGGGATGATCGAAACAGACATGACGGCCACACTTTCAGAAGACTACAAGAAGAGCCTGCTAGAGCAGATTCCGCTTAGGCGCTTTGGGCAGGTTGACGAAATAGCTCGCATCGCTGCATTTCTAGTATCTGAAGACGCTGCTTACATCACAGGACAGGTCATCCAAGTAGACGGCGGATTGGCAATGTAGCTACTCGTCATCATCCTTCTGTTGAGAGCGCTCACTTTTTTGAGCCTCTTCTGCCTTTCTTTGAGCTTCTTGTCGGAGAGCATTAGGGTCATAAATCTTGACCACCTTTTTCTTCTTTCCACCCGCATTCTGTTCAAAGACTACCATCTCTGGCGTTATCGCAGTGACTACTCCATCATAGAATTGCATGCCAGTATAAGCAAAAAAAGTTCGGTTATTCACAGCACGAAGGAAAGCACCGTACCCTTCCACTGACTTGTACACTCCGGTCACAGTCAGCTCGTCTATGAGATACACGGAGGACGGCTCACGCTCTTCGCCGCGTTTAATTGCAAGGCGATGTGCTTCTAATCGCTCCTGCAGGCTGGGAACAGAAGACCGCTTTTGCTGCCTAACGGGTTGACTTTTTGTAGTTTTTTTGTCCTGGGCATCGACTGTGATTATAATAGAGCAAAATACTAATACCAGTGCTCTGACTTCCATAACAATCTAGATCCTTTACCAAGTTTGATACTTTGCTTGATTAGCTTCCTCGTATAAGATAAGGCATTTGTCACGCTCTCACGCAAAGATAGTCTTCGTGCTAAGTAACACACACATGCCGCCGAAAGAGCACATCCCGTACCGTGCACTTCTCCTATATCCAATCTTTCTGCGGCAAATATCGTTGAATCTGCAGAAGTAACTAGACAATCTCTCACTACATGAACATCAGATGAATGACCTCCTTTGACGAGTACAGCAGCTACACCCAATCTCAAAAGTGCTTTGGCAGCGACCTCACTGGCTGCAAGATCGTTCACCTGCTGCCCTGTTAACATAGCAAGCTCTGGTAAATTAGGTGTAACTAGATCGGCAAGAGGAAGAAGTCGGTCTATCAATGTCCGTACTCCCTGCGGTGACAAGAGCCTTTTCCCACTAGTAGACAGTATTACCGGATCGACTACTAATGCAGCAGGGCGATAGGCACTTACCCATTCCGCCACGCAGCAGACGGTTTTCTCATCAGCCAGCATACCAGTCTTGACAGCCGCTATTTCAAAGTCCTCAGCAAGTTTTTCCAAAGTGGAAGTCAAAACTTTCTCTCCTACGGCCTGAGCGAAATAAACTTGAGAAGTATTTTGTACCGTGAGTGCAGTTATGGCGGCAATACCGTAACAGTCAAGCTCGCTACATACTCGCAAGTCGAGCAGTGCACCTGCTCCAGAACAAGGGTCAAAACCCGATATCGTAAGTACTACAGGAGGAAGGTTCATATCGGCAACTTGAGGTGAGCTATGGTATCAACCAGATCGAAGCTATCCGTAAATAGCCTTATAGCGGCTATTCCTGCCACACCGGTGCGTAGGACATCTTGGTAGTTTTGCAAGTTAATCCCCCCAAGGGCAATAACCGAACACTTACAATTAGCAACGGCAGCAGACAACACCTCTGGCCCCAAGGGCTTTCCATAGGCTCGTTTAGATGGAGTATCAAACACAGGTCCTAGTAGCACGTAGTCAGCACCACCACGATCGGCCTCTATCGCTTCTTCTAGAGAATGAGTAGATACGCCAAGAAGAAAACCTTTGCCGGTAATATGACGTGCCTCAGCAAGCGGCAGCGATTGCGTAGTGAGATGGGCACCGTGAGCTTTAGCAGCCAGAGCTACGTCTACACGGTCGTTAACTAGGACGCGAGTTTCAGTTCCCCTGACCGCAGAAACGACTCCACAGGCAAGCTCAAACAGCTCTCTTGCAGAGAGAGCCTTCTCTCTGATCTGGATCAAGTCAACGCCTGCTGTTGCTGCAAGACGGCAAAAGGCCACCGTGTCAGATACGTTAGTTCGCAGAGCTATCCTCTGCTGGTCGGTTATCAAGCAAAGCAGAGGTCTGTTCTTCATGCACTTTCTCAGGTGACAAGGCCGTGACCGTCTTCCGGAAATCCACTATTTCCCAACAGCCTATTAGCAGATTAATTATGCCGATACCCGAAACAGCGCCACGTACGTAACCGCTGTGGGCAAAATCTATCAGCCACTGCCAATGCAACTTTGCAGCAGCATAGTAGAGAAAGAAGTTTTCCTCCCAGTAGGTATGCCATGGAAGGATAAGAAGTATTATGCCTACTTCAAAGCAGATCAGTATGTAGAATATTATGGTAAGTTTAGCGGACACAACAGCTCTATGCCAACTTCTTTGATTCTTTTAGTTCCTTTATCTTGGCAGCTACGTTGCGATAATTTATATCCAAGGCATAGACTTCTTGCAGCAGCTCGAGAGCTTTATCATATTCACCTAATCTCTCATAGGCAATAGCAAGATCATAGCGCATAGCTTGATACTGTTCCTCAGACCTGGCAGGACTCTCTAGGCCCTTCTTGTACCACAATGCTGCCGGTCTAGCCTGGCCTTTCTGGAGGAAGCAGAAGCCTAGCATGTTACAGCAGTCAAAGTACCTACCGTCAGTACTATTAGGATCGGTAGCCTTACAGGCAGTCTGAAATTCCTCTATAGCTTCTTCATAAAGTTCCATATCCTTATAGGCCAGCCCTAAATTATAATGAGTTTCGAAATCAACCTCCTGAGTTACTTCAATTTCCTGCTTAAAATCGTCAAAGAGCGCTGCTAGATCATCGTCTTCCTCTTTATCTACGCTAATACCACTGCTCACCGTCACACCGACACCCACATCAGAGGAATCTTTCTTAGCTGGCTGTTGTTGAGGAAGAATATCCCTGACTTCAGAAAGGGTTGTCTCACCAAAAGCAGTATCATTAATCAGTTCATCAAACGGCACTTCTACCGGAGATTGCAAGACTTCCATAGTCCCTTTCGACTCCGGCTGAGAAACTTTGGCATCAACAGTAGCTATCCCTAGCTTCGCTAGTAGCCGCATCACCTCCGGATGATTGGGATACTCTTTGCAGAGAGCATCCAATCTTTCCTTTCCCAGTTCTGCATAACCATGTCGCAAATAGAAATCTATCTCCTCCAAAGCACTACTGAGCGCTCCTTCTTTAGAAGAGACGTCCTCATCCATGCGAATTTCAAACTCGATAGACGATACCTCGGTCGACGCTGCACCTTTGATGCCTATATGTGGCATCTCCGCAGAGCCAGCCCCTCGCTGACTACTGCCAGGCTCCCCCAATTGGCGCCCATCAACAACCATCCCCAATGGCGGCGACGGTTGCGTAGGTGAAGTAGGAATCCCACCAAAAAGGTTCATCCCTGCACCAGAAGCAGGCGAACTGCTACTACCAGGTAACCCCCCGAAAATGTCCGAAACTGGCGGCGACGGTTGCGTAGGTGAAACAGGAGTCCCGCCAAAAAGGTTCATCCCTGCACCAGAAGCAGGCGAACTGCTACTACCAGGTAACCCCCCGAAAATGTCCGAAACTGGCGGCGACGGCTGCGTAGGTGAAACAGGAGTCCCACCAAAAAGGTTCATCCCTGCGCTAGAAAAGGGTTCAGGTTCGATTACTGGTATAGCACTCTTATCTGAAATCGTATCTGGAGCACTTAGGTCTATTTCAACCTCGTAGGACTCTTCTGCTTCAGCTTGCGAAACGCCAGTTATTCCGAATCCAGAAGCTAAGGTAGCTGCTCCTGCTGGCGATTTAGCCTCAAGTTTTCTAGACTCTTGCAGCATCTGCTGGGCTAGAGCCACATCTCCTCTGGCTTCATACAGTCTTGCCAGTTCTAATGCCTGTCCGGCAGCTTTCTTAACTTCCCCTCCTTCTTCATATATCTTTTTAAGCTCAACCCGGGCCTCTATGTAGTGCGGGTGATCTTCGAGAAGATTTTCCAAAATACCAGCAGCATGGGCACTATAGCCTCTGCTAATAAACAAGCGGGCCTCTTGAAGCTTCTTTTCTGCATCTCCAGAAAGCGGTGGCGGCAGTGGCTTTGTCCCTGTGCCTATGATCGGCGATACAGGTGCAGCGATAGGTGCAACAGTTGGGATAAGAGGTCCTATGCCTTCCGGTTTGCTACCTATGGGAAGCGAGCGAGTAGAAGGTGGTGAAGGCTGAGGAGCAGCAATCGCTCCCAAATTCGCCAAGCGCTGACGATGAGCTGTCTCATCTGGCTCAATCTCTGTGAGTGTCTTTAAGGCATCTATTGCAGCATCTTTATCTCCAGTCCGCAACGCGACATCGACAATCTTCTTGAGAGTATCAGCTAAGTTGTGCTCCTCTCGAACGCGAGTATAGATATCGGAAAGCTTCTTCAAAGCCTTCAGATTATTTGAGTCATACTCCAATACTCCCTTAAGTAGAGAGACAACTTTTTCCTCTGTCCTACGCTTTAAAACCTGCTCGACACATTTATCAGATATTGCGAGGACTTTATCAAACATCCCCCGCTCTAGATATTTCTTGCCAACTTCCAGTAAATAATCATATCTAGAGTTATCGACAGAAATTAGGCGCGTAAAGGCATTTTCTGCCTCCGCTAGCATCTTTGCATTCAGATAAGTCTTTCCAAGGAGAACAAGTAGATCAGTATCTGTCGGATTCTTCTCAAGAGCCGAGTTTATAAGTGACAGAGCTTGCTGAGTGTCACCCTGCTGGATGTAACAGTCTATCAGAGACTTTAAAGCTACTTTCGAATCAGAAGATATCGACAGTGCTCTCTGAAGAGCCTGTATAGCTTCTACAAATTTAGATTTGCGCTGGAGCTCTTGACCTATAGCCACAAATACTTCCTGAGCCTCGGCATTCATTCCTTCCATCTGATAGCTTTCTGCCAGCTTCAGCTTCGTTGCTGTATCTGCCGGATCTAGATCAGCAACCTTCTTGAGCACATCAATAGCTTTTCTAGACTGTCCGCCGCGCTTATAAGCTTCTGCAACTTGCAAGTACTGCTGCTTAGCGTCTACTACCAGACCTTGTTTGGCATATAGATCAGCAAGCTTGAGCAGTATGTCAAAGTTGTTTGGCTCCAGCTTGCTTATCTTTTTGTACATTGCTATTGCTTTCAACGTGAAGCCATTTTGACGATAATTCTCGGCTATCTTGGAGAAGTTAAATATCGCCTCCTCCGTGCGCCCAGCCCTCACACACAGATCACCCAAGGTGTTGATCATCGTCAGATCATTAGGATCAGCTTCCACTATTTTCTTATACTCTTCTATAGCGGCAGCTATCTTACCTTGCTGAACATACTTCTCTGCTACTTTCAGAGACTTAGCTTTATTAAATGCCATAACTCAGGCCTCTTTGAAGTTTGTTTAGTTAGAAATAATACTTGACTTTATTTTCCAAGCCTCAAGCACTCCCAAGTAAGAACTTATTTCTCACAAGCAAAGACGCCAGCTTTTCGCAAAGTTGTTGTGAAAATTACCATAACGTGAATTCTATTGTCAACCGATTTTTAAAGCCGGTAAAGTCAACATATATCTACACTTAGCAAGCTTTTTCTCACTGTTCGTCGAAATCAAAACTCTTCTGTCGACCACTTACAACTGGCCGGAAGCTGGTTCTGTGTACTGGCGTAATCCCCAAATTCAAAATAGCCAACCTATGTCGTAGAGTACTGTAACCAGCATGCTCTGCAAACCCATATCCCGGCCACTTGTCATCATACTCCGCAAGAAGCCTATCTCGCGTCACCTTCGCTATTATAGAAGCAGCAGCTATTGACACCGACAGAGCATCACCTCTAATTATAGCACGATGCGGTACGCCGCAAGTATTCAAAACAAACCCGTCCACGAGAACATAGTCTGGCACAAGAGATAGCCTTTCGATAGCTTCAGACATTGCCTTTAGGCTAGCTGCATGTATGTTCATTCTATCTATCTCTGCAGCACTGACCATAGCAACAGATATGGCCATCGCAGAAGACCTTATCTGGTCAAACAAACGTTCACGCCGCTTCCTAGAAAGCTTCTTAGAATCGTCTATACCCTGCGGTATACCTTCTGGATTAAGGATCACCGCCGCAGCCACAACAGGTCCAGCAAGTGCTCCTCGCCCTGCTTCGTCAACACCAGCTACTAACTTGTACCCTGCTGCCCAAAGCTCGCGCTCTATCCTATCAGAACAACAGCTTCTTTTTGACATGTGCAGTCACCTACGATGTTGCCAGCAGTAATTACCTTCTTCGATCTTCCTCTTACACCGCCTGCCAGAACGTGTCTTGCCCGCACATTGTTTACCTACCTCTACTCTCACGCTTGAACGAAGGCTTGTCAACGTCCGCAATCTTCCATGTTCACAGGAAGACGTAGTAGGTGAAAGTTTGCCCACTACGAAACCCAAAAAACACGATGAGAGTACTAAGAACAGCAAAGCCGGTAGTCTTGCAAAATCTGTCTTCTTACACTTAGCGCATCTACTACATCCGTGGATAAATAGATGCCATCGACTAACATCTACTCGTTCCCCACACTCTGTACAAAACCTCAACATAAGATCCTCGATAGAAGAAAAACGCAAAAAAGCCGAGGTCTCTAAAACCTCGGCTCCTATTGTCTTCTATCGAAGACTAAATCTATCTTGCCGTCACGGATGCAGGAGAAGACGACACACCATTAGGATTGCGTACCACCACCTGTACAGTAGTACCAGTAGGAACAAGTTGTTTCAAAGTACGCCCACCCGATCCAACAGTGCTTCTCTTCACCAAGAACTTCGAGCCACTCTTGTTTGCTGACATAGCAAAGGTATCATTGCCCACTACCAGTACAGCTCCGGGCTGAATGTTGGATCCAGAAGCTACGCAGCTAAACTTACCGTTTACTAGTGACGGACCGAAGATGTTTGGCGGCGGAACTATCGCAAATGCTGGACTCGTCCCAGTACCTACGTTGTTGCTTGTATCACGTACCAGCACTTGTACTACTGCCTGAGAAGTGTTTACTCCTACAGGAGCTACAGCAGTGAAGCTGTTTGCACCAGAAACTGCATTCCCGCTGCCTATAGTGTTATCAAACGAACCACCACCATTAGTAGAAAGCCTGATCTCAAACGTCGTGAGCCCTATATTGTCGTTTGCAGTAAACCTCACAGTAAACTGCTGTCCAGAACCCACTGCCTGACCAGCCGTCGGAGCCTGCACACTAACCGTAGGTGGTATGTTGTCACCACCAGCACCAGCAAGCGTTACCGTCACCGTAGGACTGCTCGGATCGTTACTGGTTATGATCAACGAATCGGTCACAGGTCCTACTCTATTAGGAGTGAACGCTACTGAAATTGCTCCCGATGATCCCGGCTGTACAGTAAATGGAGCACTATTCGGTATAGAAAATCCATTTGCCGTACCTCCAGAGATCGTCAGCGATCTTACTTCCAGCGGCCCTGTACCGAGGTTGCTAACGGTAAGCGTACGCGGTTGAGCTGGTTGACCTACGGGTATGGTTCCAAAGTCTACTGATCCAGGCGCTACCGCTATCCTCGCCGCTACACCATTACCACTCAGCACTATTGTCTGGCTGCCAGCATTGCTTGATACCAATATCGAGCCGTTTGCCTGACCTGTCTGCACGGGAGTGAACGAGACCTGCATAGTGGTAAACTCGTTTGGCGGTATCGACAGCGTCGGTGGAGGTATTAACCCAAAGCCAAGGTTCGCACCTGTCTGAACTACAGGCGTACTTAGCGTAAGGAGAGCGTTGCCAGCATTTCTGATGGTCACGGCCTGAGTAGCCGTAGTGCCTACGGGAACGTCTCCAAAGATGACGTTTGCAGGTATTATCACCAAGTTCGGCTGCTGCGGTTGCGTCGCTTGCCCTGTAAGAGGCACGTTCACAGGTGAGTTGCTGGCATTCGTGCTGCTAATTATCAATGTCCCGTTAAATGTGCCAGGAGCTAGCGGAGTAAACGCAAGATTTACGTTCGCCGGCGTACCAGAAGTGACGTTAGTAATCGAGAACGCCGAAGGCGTGTTGTTAGAAAGTGCCGCAGTAAAGACCAACGTTGAACAACCTGTATTCGACACCTGAACCGTAGCTGTAGCCGTGTTGCCTACCTGTACAGTCCCAAAATTCACAGCAGTCGGATTGACCTGAATAGTAGGTTGACACCCTTGGCCTGAGATGGGTACGAAAGTCTGCCCGTTACAGCTCTCGCCTATGACCAGTTGAGCTGTGACTGTGTTGTTATTCGTCGGTGTAAACGAGACCGTTATCGTGGCCGCTTGACCCGGATTAAGCGTAATAGGCAGCGTGTTCGGATTCGTCGGTGCTACACTAAATTGAGTCCCGCTCTGATTGATCGTAAGGCTAGAGATCACCAAAATAGACGTACCCGAATTAGTGAGCGTAACGGTCTGCTGCGTAACTGCTCCTACAGGCGCATTAGTGAAACTGATAGGATTCGGATTAACCGTAAGCGAGCAATTCCCGACACCGCTTACAAACTGCGGCACCTTAGCGATAGAAAACGGAGAAGTGCTGCCATCACCTGTCGTGGTCGTAGCTGTCACATACACCGTAGGCGTGTTTGAAGGGTTCAAAAATTGCGCCGGAATAACCACGCTCGCTGACCAATCGAGCGTATTAGGGTTGATTGGATTTGGCTGGAAAGAAACTACAGCGTCAAGATAGAGTTGTCCCTCGGCAAGTGCTTGTGCTGCTTGTGCAGCTGGAATACCTCCGCCGGTGTACTCCTGACCTCGGCGGCTTACGAAGATCTCTATCGTAGACTGGTTGATGTTAGCCGTAATGCCGTTGTTTAAGTAGTTGATTGTACCCTTGATTGTAGTCTGCCCGGTAGTGTTTACCGTCACCACAGAGTTGATCTCTATAAGTGAAGTAAGAGACACAGGCGGTGCTATTTGTGTATTACGCATCCCCTCGGCACCATTAGCCACACCAGTAGGCGGAGTTATCCAAATATGCGGCGTTGGCGTGCCGGCTACCCGCTGAGGAGGATTTAGGAAAATATTGTTTCTGGTGATCGTGTTGAACTGGGGTTGAACACCTGCACCACCATTGCCACTCACATGTGTTATGCCCGAGCAGAAAGGCAAAGGAACCAAAAAGAAATCGTTTGGTATAGGAGGAGTTATCAATTGGGAATCATTGTTGAAGGCTATGTTGTTCTGAGCAATGATGTTAGAAAACGACGCTCCATCGATCACCATCCCGCCACCTTTATTCGAACGTGGCTGAGGATCGCTTGGGTTGGCTGGATCAAAAGGTGCACCAGTAAGCAGGTTATTCGGGCCGATATCATTGAACCGAATTACGTTGTTGTTAGGCCTTGTGGCAGGCGAAGCAGCTCCACCACCGATGTACACGCCCCTGCCGTTATTACCAGAGATCTGGTTAAACGCAGCACGTTGTGAGCCACCTACAGTGTTATTGCTGGCAAGACCCGTAATCAGTATACCATTTCCAATATTTGGTACTTGAACAGAGCCGGCAGCATTTACTCCTATCTTGTTATTGTTGATTATGTTGAACTGCGCTTGGGTATCAGCACTGCTAAGCCTTATGCCATTCGCTACAAACGGATTATTAGTAGGATCGCCAGGATCAGCTTCATCAACGCCATTACCTGAAACAAGGTTCTGGCTCACTTGGTTGAACTTAGAGTTACCTACATCTGAAATAGCTATACCGTCTTGGCCGTTACCACGTTCGGACTGACCCGAGGGATCGATGCCTACCTTATTGCCAGTAATAATGTTGTCAGCTGTGATGTTGTCGCTTACACGAATTCCGATCCCACCATTAGCTCCAACAACGTTGTTCCTTACTCTATTTCCAACTGCTCCAGAACGTAAATGTATACCGTCATCTGTATTGCCGTTAATGTTACCAGCATTATTGGCACCGTTTCTGTTTCCCAGGCGGTTCAGGCCTACAGTGTTGTTTTCTATCACGTTGTTTTGTGGAACAGGTATGGCGAGAGATATACCGTTTACCTGAATCCCATCGTCGCCGTTTGCTCCCACAAAGTTACCTGCTACCCTAGAGTTAGAAGTACCAGAAAGGATTATCCCTACACCAGTATTTCCAGTAATGCCTGCCGGTACACCAGTAGTCAAGGTGTCGCAGTCGTAGCCGATCACATTGTTAAGTATTTGAGCACTATTCCCCTGAACAGTGATCGCATTTCCAAGGAAACTTCTGATCCCAAGCTCTTTGATTATCACACCCGGAGCAGAAGAAGTTATAACAAAACCACCCGTTATAAGGTTACCACCGCTTACAAAAACCTTCGGCCCGAGGGTGTTTGTCGGACCGCCGGCCGTAGGTGCAGCCACTCGGTCTCCTTCTATAGAAGCTCCCGGAGCTAATATAGGTGGCAAAGGTGAGTTTTGTACGAGCAGGAACCAATATGTCTGCGTTGGTACGCCGCAAGTAGAGAGAACATCTGCAATCGGATTTACAGCCGACACAACTGTAGAAAGATTCTGAAAACCTATACCCTGATTAGTTCTGTTTTGCAGCAGAAAGTCGTTGTTAATTGCCGTGATCGCCTCACGTAAGCTAATACCCGTACCTCCTCCTGGAGGCGTGAGTGCTTGTAGTTGAGTAGTAGTACATGTAGGACAGTCATTTTCATCGTTAACCGTCGATACGTCTATTACCACCACTTGTGGGGCTATGGCCATTACCAGCCCACCATCGGCTTTACCTATAGCGATACCGTCAGTTCCATGACGGCGGAAGTTGCCGGAAGCTATCGTTAGAGGCTCGCTCGTAACTTCCATCTGCATAGCTTTACCGAAGCCATTACCCACATTAAGAAGCACCAATATGTGCCTTCTGCCTTGCTCTATCACTGATAAGTCAAACTGACCATCTCTGTTATAGTCACCCACGCTGACCGCGCTGAGAGCCCTGCCTACCAAATATGTCTTAGCCTTGGAGAATCCTTTAGACAGCCGAGTATGCCAGATAGCTAAGCCATTAGAGCTCGCCAAAGCTAGATCAGGATAATGGTCACCGTTGAAATCCTTAACTACTATGTTTCTAGCTTCGCCATAAAAGGAAAGCCGCGTTTCACGCTCATACCCGCGAGCCTCATTCCCGTATAGCACCACGACGGCGTTGCTACCTGCAATAGCTATATCTGTCCAAAAATCGTTATCAAAATCAGCCACCGCTACGCTGGTTATAGCTGAGATCTGAGGAGCAAAGACTTTCACTTGAGCATTCGGCAGGTCGCCGTTTCCTACGAGCATCTTGACGGTATTCGATTCAGTGTCTACAACTAGCAAGTCGTCTATACCGTCGTGATCGATCTCGGCTACAGTTATAGCACCGAGTCTTCCGCCAAGATTAACCTGCCCAGCAGGATGCAGCCTGTTATCTTCACTACCAGCAAACAAAACCAGTTTTCCTTGCAGCGTGCTGACCGCTATATCAGGAAGCCCATCGTTAGTTAAGTCACCCATCGCTATGCCGCTTGCGTGTAGACCTTCCAGGGCATAGACCTGCGGTAACCCAATTTCACCAGCAATATCGCCAAGCCTCAGGCGAAGCTCGCTGCCATTACTGCCAACATAGGCCCCAAACAAATCTATTTGCCCGTCCTGATTTATGTCACCCTGGTCTATGATCACAGGCTTACTATCTGAGCTAAGACTGGCTACGGGCTCAGCAAGATCAGACGCATTGACGAAACCAATCCGTTGGAGTTCGCCAACCTGCAACGTAATCTTGCTGCCCGCATTGCCAGCCTTAAGCGGCGCCGCACCCGCTGCAGCAGCACTCGAGGGCTTTACACCCGACACTCTGCCTGCCCTATCAGCTCTACTAGACGAGAGCAGTATCATGCTGCCTAGCAAACAGGATAGCGCCACCGCTATTATCCATATCTCGCGCCTTCCTCTCATTAAATACATCCTCCTCTCACTCTCACGCGTGAATTACTTCTTAGTCACCTGATACAAAATATACATACTGCTGGCTACTTTGTATCTTCAATTTATGCCATATTGGTAACAAAGTATCCACTCTGACTATCCTAAACTTGTTACATACTAGAAAGATCGCATATACTATGCCACTGTAAGTCAGTAATCTAAGCTGCAGAACTCAAATGATAATCAAAAGAGTAGAAATAAAGAACATAAAAAGCCATGAGGATAGCTCGTTTGACTTTGACATGGGCGTAACAGCAATATGCGGCCCTAACGGTGCCGGCAAAACCAGTATCATAGAGTCGATAGCATGGGTACTTTTTGACTATTTGAATTACAAAAAAGAAGACTTCGTGCGCAAAGGAGCTCGTAAAGGAAGCTGTACGGTAACTCTCGTATCCAGCCTAGATGGAAAAGAATACTCAGTACACAGAGACTCACTGGGCAACTACTATGTCTACGACGTAGTAACGCAGACTCGCATAGCTCAACAGAAAAATGAGGTACTCAAATGGCTCTGCCAACAACACGGAGTAGAACCAGGAACAGACCTGGCTACGCTCTTCCGAATAACTATAGGCGTTCCTCAAGGCACATTCACCTACGACTTTGCCGACACTCCTTCAAACCGTAAGGTGACTTTTGACAAGATCTTGAAAGTAGATGAATACACAAAAGCCGCAGAGAAACTAAAGGATCTAGTCAGATACATTCAGCAGAAAATAGACGAGCTAGAAAAATCAATAGCTCGTGATGAAGGAGAACTTGTCAGATATAAGTCAGTGGTAGAAGAACACAAAGAGCTTTTGTCAAAATGTAGCCTGCTTGAACAAAAACTTACAGAGTACAAAAACTGTTACACAAACCTTAGAGATAAACTCTCGCATTATGAGGCTATTTATGAAAAACTAAACCTACTGTCAAGGGAGCTCGAAGGACTAGAAGGAAAGCGTTCTCAGCAACTCGAGCAGCGAGCTTCCTTGCAGAAGCAGTTAGACACAGCTAAAGCAGCTGCACAAGCAGTAGAGCAGTCTCGGCCCGGATATGAACTGTATCTATCTACCCACAAGAAAATAGAGCAACTTGAAAAAAAACGAAGAGAACAACAGGCATTACTCGCAAAAAAGACTCAAATGGAGCAGCTGCGTGCAAAGCTCGAAGCCAAATTCGACCACCATGAAAAGCTGCTCGCTCAGATAGCGGCCGATAGAAATGAGCTTGAAGCGCTCACTGCAAAGCTGGAACCATTAGACCGTCTTGAGAAGCAGAAGACTTCTTTACAACAAAAGCTATTCGAGAGAGAAATGTGCAAAAAAACCCTCTCCAACTTGGGCAAAGAACTAGATCGCCTACAAGGCGAACATACAAGTATCTCCAAGCGAATAGAAGAACTAGAAAGATTTAAGAACTCGGACCAAAAAGTAGCCGCATTAGAGTCCGAGCTGAGCCATCAAGAAAGCTCCTTAACCGATATCAGACTAAGATTAGAAAAACTAACACACCTTAGTAAGAGAGCAACAGAACTCGACAGCCAAATCGATAAACTAGAGAATGATCTGGCCCGACAGAAGGCTAAGCTTCAAAGTCTCTTTGAACGCCGCTGGCAAGGTGATTCGCTCGACAAACTGGAACTTAACTACAACCTGCTTACAAAAGAATTAGCTGAAGTAAAGGCCAAAATAGACCACAACGCACAGATTCTCAGACAGATTCATGGAGGCTTATGCCCCTTGCTACAGCAAAAATGTCTCAACATGAAAGAGGGACAAACCTTAGAGCAGTACTTTCAAATCCAACTAGATGAGCGGCACTCTCTGCTTAAAGAAAAAGAGTCACAACTATCTAATCTGTATAAGCAAATACAACAAGCTCGTGCAGACATAGATAACCAAGCTGAAATTAAGAGCATTTCAGCTACCTGTGAGCAGATGCTCACCGAACTGCAAGAAGCCGTTCAAAAGCGACAAGAAGTAAGTTCTGAGATTGCGCAATTGGGTGAAGAAGCTACATTACAGGCAAGACTAGAAATCCACGTAAACAACTTACAGCAACTGCGAGCTGAGCTGACTATAGCACAACAGGAAAAAGCTTCTTATTCAAAAATAGACTACCTACGAGAATCCTTGAATAAACTTAACGATGAAATTGCAAAAACACTTTCTGCTTATCAGACGGAAGAAATCAAGCTTAAGCAGTTCCTAAACTTAGATTTAGATGTAGAGCTTCGTAAAGCTGAAGAACAGCTGTCGCAACTTGCCCGTGTACGTGCTACGGCAGAAAGCCTTAAGCGACAGATAAGTCGTGAGCCACAGCTAATTTCAGAAAAGTCTAGCATCGAGAAAGAGCTACGCCAAAATGGTGACGAGCTGGCTAAATTGGAAGCCGCTTTACGTGAAACTCCTTCCATCGAGGCAGATCTTCAGCAGTCTAGCTCTAGACTAGAAACCTTGCGCAAAGACTATGAGCAATACATGCAAAATTTGCTGTCAGCAAAAAAATTACCAGTAGCAGAAGCTAATTTTGATAGGCTCTTGAAACAGATAGAAGAATGTAACGCAATAGTCAGCAAAAAAAGAGCTAGTTATGACAATCTCGCTTCTGAGTATGACAAAGCCAGCCACCTGGCCATCCGCGAGCAGGTTACTCAACTCGCAACACAGATCGCACGTGCTGAGTCTGACTTAGGTCATGCTAGGGAACGTCTTCTTGCATCCGAAACAGAACTCTCCAGGCTAGAAGCAGTCAGTAACAGGCATCAAAAAGCAATTGTTGAAAGAGATAAACTTAAGAGATTAGTTGAATTTGTAGAGTTTATTCGAGAGTGTCTCAAGAAAGCCGGGCCGTACATTATTCAAACCTACTTGCATCATATCTCGCTTCAAGCCAACAAACTTTACTGCGAGATAACCGGCAACTCGGCTGCAACGCTCAGATGGAAAAACGATTACGAAGTCGTCTTAGAAGAATCCGGGCTAGAAAGATCCTTCTACAACCTGTCTGGAGGAGAGCAAATGATAGCAGCCATAGCTCTACGGCTAGCCCTGTTACAAGAGCTTTCGGAACTGCGGCTAGCATTTTTTGACGAGCCAACCACAAACGTTGACGAGGAACGAAGATACAACCTAGCGCAACAGATAGGACGGATTAAGGACTTTCAGCAGTTGTTTGTCGTTAGCCATGACGACTCATTTCACAACTACACCGATAAATGCATAAAGCTTGAGAAAGTGCTACAAAGTAAAACCTGAAGACTTCTCTGTACGATACTCAACGCCACGGACGTAGTGCTGTTTCAAGCTCCACAGCAATCTGACCGAGGAACACTCCCACATTGATGACAAGCAAGCAAAGAGCTGTTGCCGCTCTTTTAGGCGCCCAATCAGGCAAGAAAAGTCTAGCAAGCGCTAGTTAACCCGTTTAAGAGCAAGCCAAAAATCTGATACTTGATATGCTTTATCGACACCCTCGTAACGAGCCTCGATATCCTTATCGTTGAGCACGTAACCTTGTAACCAAACTCTTGCCGAGATGGCTTTGCCTATGGCCAGCTTACCCTTGATCCTACGAGAGTTGAAAATAGTCTCAAGCTCAATATTTCCCACATCCACACAAACCCATACTAGGTCGGATCCCGTCATGGCATTTTTAATCTCCTTAAAGGCAAGTACTTGTCCGCGCAGAGCATAATTATTTTCGGTACGAGTATTTTCGGGCACTCTTACCGCAGGCACTAACTGGGCAGGCAAAGCCTTTTTATAGACTTTCGCTGAGTAACCAAGTCCGGCTATAGCCACATAGAGATGCGAGCGTCTAAGAGACGAGTCTTCCAGCTCGGTCAAGTTTTGCAGCTCGAAGACGAGTTCGCTTCCAGCTATAATGCCACGCAGCATAGCTTCGCCATCCTCGTAGTACTCTGTTAGTTTCCAAGTATCGAGCGTGTAAACTCGCAAAGGTCGGAAAGCTGGCCTGCAGTCAGCATAGTAGGAAGTACCCTGCTCAGGCTCGTAAACCACAGCCCAAACCTCTAACCCTTGTCCGATTTTGAAACAGCATCCGTGCAGTTTAGCTCCCCTAAGATGAATAGTACGACGACTGCCAAGTTCAGCAGCTTGTCTAGCCAAACTGGCATAAGCATCATCATCAGGGATATAAAAGCCTACTGCCTCGAAAGCACTGTCAAAGGCACTTATCATTTCTTTTCCACTACCTCGGCAGCAACTGTAAACTCGCGTTCGTCACGCTTTATAGTTATCTCCACCTTGCTTCCTGGTGCTAGTTTAGAAATGACGCGATTGAACTGACCTGTTGAGTTGATTGGTGTACCGTTGACTGCAGTGATGATATCATCCCGGCGCAAGCCTGCGCGGGCAGCCGAGGTTTCGCGTTCTACTCTGACGATACGTATACCTCTAACAGGAATACCCAACATTCTGGCAGTACCTATAGAAATGTCTGCCGTTTCCACCTCAAGGGTTCCACGGCGTACTCGGCCTTCTGAGCGAAGCTGCGGAAGTATTTCTTTAAGAATATTGATAGGGATGGCAAAACCGAGACCTTGACCTTTAGCTAATATCAAAGTATTTATGCCGACTACTTCACCTTTAGTATTTACTAGTGGGCCTCCGGAATTACCAAAGTTAATAGCAGCATCTGTTTGCAAATAATCGTCGTACTCACCGTCAAGGCCACTTCTGCCCTTGGCACTTATTATGCCTAAGGTTACTGTATGATCGAGTCCAAAAGGGTTACCTATAGCTACCACCCAATCACCTACACGCACGGAATCACTATCACCCAGCCGCGCATACACCATTTGCTTCTTTGGCTTCACTTCAAGCAAAGCTATATCGGTAGCTTCATCTATGCCTTTTATGCTGGCAGCATAGTATTCGCCTTCAGCAGTTACTACTCCTATGGTCACCCCAGCGTTTATAGCATCCCGAATCACGTGGTGGTTAGTAACTATTAGCCCGCCAGGATCGATGAAAAAACCACTTCCAAAGGAAGTCTCACCGTCTCTTCCAAAGGTTTGGACGTTCACTACTGACTGGTTGACTTTTTCTGCTATGCTTGCAACGTCTAAGATGCACGACTGCTGTTCGGCAACAGGCTTTTTAGTTTTCTGGGCTGCCACCGGAAAGAAGAGAACTAGAAACAGCAGTAATATCACTTATCGATCTACCTCACCTTTTGATCTTACCGGCAGACGTTTACCGCGTACGACACGTACTCGCTCGGTAGGTATGACTCCGTGTTTAACCATTTCAGCAAACAGTCCCACGTCATAATGACACTGTTTAGCCATTTCCTCACGTATACTATGAAGCACTTCTAAAAACCTAGGTCGTCTATACACTTTAACTCACCAAAAACTCTGGAGTAACTATTTCCGGCACAAAGAAGCCAGCTGAAGTATTAAAAGCCTTCAGTCGAGCTTGTTTATGCACGCTGGCAATGTGGCCAAAATCCCAAGTAACAAGAAAGTCTATTCTATGCCATGACGCTATAGCTACATGCAATGCATTAGCTATATACTTGCGATGAAAGATACCGCGACTTATGTATCCCTCAGCAAGTATGGCGGCTTCTTCCACTAGCTCGAGGCTGGGCATACCTTTTATAAGGTTTAAGTATGCCGATCTATGCGGTTGAGGCAACCTTTCTAGCTCGCGTTCAACCAGCCCTGAGACATACGCCTCGTAGTTAGATAATTCGTGTTCCCACCATCGCATAGTTAGATCCCGCTTAAAGGGATCATCATTATCCAAATATGCTCCAACGACTGAAGTTTCTATATATATGCTAATCAAAAATCACCTTCCCTTGCGTTATCTGCCACCGAAACCCTCTTAAGTGCTCTATTCGGAGCGATCTTGATAAAAATTCTCAGACTGTCAAAATCTATTCTGAGCCTGCAGTTAGTTAGAAAATCCCCGCCCAGTATGCCTTGCTGTTCGAAGCCAGCACCTTCGTTAAGCATCGACAGGGCTAGCACTGGCATTCTGATCCGCTCCCGCACCAGATCGGCTAGTTGCAGTTTTTTGAGAAAAGCTATTTTGACATTCTCAGAAATTCCGGCCGCACCGACAATCTTTATCGATTCGTTTACAAGCACTTTGTCGTGCCAGTTCTGCTTATTGATAACCTCCTCGGAAATGACTGAACTACTTGCGCCAGAATCAAGAAGGAAATTACAAGAGGCTTCGTCCTCAAGCCTAACCTCCACACTAATCAAACCGCTTTCAGTCAGCCTAAAAGGCATCACTGAGTCATCGTCTGCCGCAGTCAAAGCGTTCTTGCTGTCACGCTTTTCTATTACTAGCTTGTTCTCAAGATAGTCTATAGTGGTCAGAAAATTAGAGAGCACCGCAACACCTATATAGCCATCCACCGTGTCTTCCGGCGATGTAGCTGAAGTATATATCTGCCGAATGTAGACTGGTACGGTCCTGATTCTTACCTCACCTATAACCAGCTCATCTATAACACCATACACTATAGGAAACGAGCCTGTACCACCTACAGCATAAGCATTGCCACCACGGGCTACTTCCCTAACTCCTAGGCGCTTAGCAGCAGTCTCAGAAATGACAGTTACTCCGGCACCTGTATCTATGACAAAACGTACACCAGTGCGATTATTGACTTTCACTTCGAGATGCGGACGTCGACCTTTTAGATTGAAAGCTACAACGGCAGCTTTACCAGAAATCTTATAGATATTGCTGTTACCTAGGTGTTTATAAAACTTGATAACTCCTTCTATTCGTTCACGACGATCTTTATCCGTCTTCGGTGAGTATCTCAGAAACCGCTCGAGTGCCTCAGCAGCATCCCTATAATAATCTAGCCGCGAGGCCGCTCTTGCATAAAGTAGCCAAAAGTCGGCTTCTTCTGGCTCAAAATAGGTTGCCAGCCTCAGCTTATCGTAAGCCTCTGAAGTACGATTTTCATAAAGGTCTATTTCAGCAGCACTTGCCAAGGCCAAAGCATCACGCTTAGGTTGAGACAGTGCTACTTGCAAGTACTGGTAGGCAAAGCCAAAGTGCCCCGACCGCAGCAAGGCAGTTGCTACGAGAGCATTTGCCCGGGCGTTTAGCGGATCTTTTTCAAGCACCTTAAGAGCAGTTTCGTAGGCTTCAACAAAGTTGCGCCTCTTTATCAAAACGTAACTCAAACCCGTAAGTGCATCGACATCTCCCGGCTCAGATGAGAGAATCTCTCTGTAGATAGCTTCTGCAACCGAGAAATTCCCAGCAGACAGCTCCCGCTTTGCCTTTTTATGCTCACCTTGCCAGGCCAATATTTGTGAAACAAATAATACTAGAAGTAGACATATGCACTTACGCATGACGGCCCCCCTACTTTAAAACCTCTCCGGTAATTTGTGACCAAAGTAGTAGATCCAGCTCATCAAAATCTATGCCTACTTGTTCAGCAAAACGCTTCATCAACTGCTCAATCTCAAGGTATCTGCTTCTATTTGCCGGTGGCTGCGGAGTTGACACTACACCTAACTCGCTAAGACATCTAAGTACGTGTCGGTCTAAAATAGCGTAGCCACGCTTGCCGATATTGCGCAAAAAGTGACTCGCCTCTTTGTAACCTACACCCACTACCTGCTTGTTAGCAGCAAAATAGTCTCTACAAGCTTGAGCGTCCGAGAAGCTCTCGAGCTTCTGCCGCAGGCCTAATCCGCAGTCTTCAACAAGATAGCTGCGCGTGCGTACAAGATAGTCAGCTCGAGCCCGTGGATAGCGATGTACACCACGTAAAGCTGCTTCCAACTGCTCTACCGTAGCTTCTAAAAGGATATCCTTTACAGCAGCCACGCTTTTAAGACCCATGCGAGCACTTGCTCCAGCCGTGAATATACAGTAAGCAAGTTCTTCGAACAGCCTCTTATCATCAGCCTCTCTGCCTACAGTAGCAAATTCTGCAAGCCGTTCCCGGATTGAAGACTGGAGCTTTTCATAACTAGAAAGTAAACTCTCTAGACTAACCATTATAAGGAATTTTAGTTTCACGTGTTCCTTAAGTCAAAACCTACGTTTGACCTTCTCGAGTATGCAATCTAAACTAACCAAAATCCTGATCTCATGGAGCGGAGGCAAGGACTCATGCCTGGCGCTATCTTCCGTTCCTAAAGTAGACGGCTTGCTTACAACCTTCGATGAACACAGCCGGTGCGTGCCTGCCCATGGTATAAGCTACGAGCTGCTAACCGAGCAGGCCCGCTCTTTAGGGCTACCTCTACTAGCCATCCCCCTACCGCATATGGCAAGTAACAGAGAATATGAAGAAAGAATTTCACATTTCTTAAACTCCTACGGAGATCTATCTCTCGTCTTTGGCGATTTACATCTTGAAGACATACGCTCCTACAAAGAAGCTCTCTGCTACAGACTTGGTGTATCAGCTTCATTCCCTCTCTGGGGCTCCGGTAGCATGAAGTGCGCCGAACGCTTCCTTAAACTTGGCTACAAAGCTATAGTCTGTAGTGTTGACTGTCGCTTTCTAGACGCTTCTTTCGTAGGTAGAGAGTTTGACGAGCAGTTTTTAAAAGACTTACCTGCAAAGATTGATCCGGCCGGAGAATATGGAGAGTTTCACACTTTCGTCTATGATGGTCCTATTTTCAACCATCCTCTGTGCCTACGTAAAGGAAAACTTCGACAAGAATACTATAACTACATCTGTGAGTTGGAGCTATGAAAAGTTTTCGCAAAGAGCTATGGTTTAACATTCCCAGAAGAGTAGGCTTTGTAAACATTACCAAGGACGTAGAAGCTTGTGTAAGAGAAAGCGGAGTAAAAGAAGGCCTTGTACTGGTAAATGCCATGCACATCACCGCTTCGGTTTTCATCAACGACAACGAAAGTGGTTTACTAGCTGACTTTGAGAAATGGCTCGAGCAGCTAGCTCCGCATGAACCTATCAGTCAGTACAGACACAACAACACCGGGGAAGACAACGCCGATGCTCACCTCAAACGCCAGATTATGGGACGCGAGGTCGTCGTGGCCATTACCAACGGAAAACTCGACTTTGGTCCTTGGGAACAAATATTCTACGGTGAATTCGACGGCAGAAGAAATAAGCGAGTACTTATAAAAATAATAGGTGAGTAAAACACCTTTTCAATCCGGTGTAGCTACAGCTCCTCGGGAATGTCTATCACGGGTATGCTGCTTGCCGTAGCGCTAGTACAGGCTAGCCATCTGTCTTGCAGCTGCAACAGCACGTTAGGTTCTCCGTACCTGGACACGCAAGCAGCACAAGCATATAGCACTGGTTCTGGAGGTACCATCTTCTCCCCATACGAAATGCATCCTTCCCGCAACTCAAACCACTTACTGCAAAGAGCACATCTGAGGGACTTCGCTTGGGATTGCAGAATATCTTGCTCGGTTTCTTCCAGAGCTAGCGCCTTCTCTACCTCAGGATCTCTATGTTCAGAGTCTATTTCTTGGACCACCTTTTCGGTCAATACAACTACACGTTCCTCACCACTTACAGAGTCTTCTATAACCTCTGCCGGTACAACCGTGCAAATGTCCTCAAAATTATATCTTAGAGCTATCTCTCTCTCGTAGTAACGAGTCTTGCACACATGATCAGTCCTAACTACGTAGCAAACACCAAACTCGCCTTGTTCAACTTTGAGAACTATTCCTATCTTGCCATTACAGCAAGCTTTAGGCCGTATGTCTACCACTCGAACAGGATGACCCACGCGGAACATGCTAGCGACTCTAGTACAGTTTTTGGGTTTCGTCAACTATAACTTAAGCAGATCAATTTACTTCTTACCCTGTTCCTTAAGCAACAATATACCAGACAGACGCTTATTTTCTAGTTCAACTCTTTGGAAATCTTTTTTGAGCTTTTCTATGGTTTCATTCGCCAAATCATACTTTTCCTGAGCTATTTTCAAAGCATTGCGATGTTTTTCCACAGTTCGCTTCAATTCGGTCTCAAGCTTCTCATTGCGAGTACGTAGCTGTTCTGCAACCGCCAAGGCCTTATCTCTCTCAAGAAGCATCTGCCTCAGTTTTATCACCTCTTCGCTGAGCTTTTGTACTCGCCACAAATGAAAAAGTGCCAATGGCAAAGGCAAGAATAAGCCAACGCTACAAAGAACGGATAGTACTACTAAAGTACTGCGATCTTCAGCCCTAGCACGTTCAACAGCAGCTTTAACCTCATCATCAGGCGCTAGCAGTTGTTCAGCCTGGACATTCATCACCAAAGTGAGACACATGCAGAGCCAAAACTTTTGCATAAAATCCTCAACGATAGAACACTTGCAAAAAACATATCACGTATTATCATTTTACCAAAGCAAGGCATAGTTGAACCAAACGATGTTTCTTTTCCGCCTTAACTAAAAACTCCTCTTTGCAACAAAGGTCGAGGAATGTATTATAGAAACCTGTATCTTTTCATCATACTCTCTCTCGCGTTAGCTCTTCTGCCTCCAACATCAAAGACCCAGAGTACGAAATTATCTTACTCGAAGTTACATCATGCACTTGAATCAGACGATAGAACCTACCTTTCTACAAACAAAGGCTTGATACTAAAGAGCGGCGACAAGACATCATTAATACTTGCCGAGGAGACATTTTGTACAGCAGTAAGCAAAGGGCGCATCCTCGCTTCGACGCGCTCCGGTATACATATTTCAGACGATGGAGGCAGTAGTTGGATAATCTCTTCCCGAGGTCTACCCGAAAAGTTGGTCGCCCTCAGTATACAATTTGCTGACGAACGCAGTGTATATATCGGCACTGACAGGCACGGAGTCTTTCTCTCTGAAGACGCTGCAGAAAGTTGGCAGCCAGCAAGTGAAGGACTGCCTCCCGCAATAGGCATCAACAAATATGCGGCTATCAAACGCCTTGCGGTCTCCCCTTTAGAAACGAACACGGTCTACGCTTGTACCGACTCACAAGGCGTATATGTAACTCGTGACAAAGGCTCCTCTTGGAGCAAAGTTGCCCTCGATCTGCCTGGCAAATTCCATCACAGAGTACCACCTGCAATCGTCTCGTTCGATATGCTCCATCGAGCTACGTACATTTTGGTAAACTTCCCTATTCATTCGCACCTTCTCGAACACAGCATACACCGCAGCTATGACGGGCAAAGTTGGGAAAGGATAAAGACTTTGCCTCCAAACCAGATGATATTTGATATGCAGGTCGAAGGGGCAATAGCACACATAGTCACCTCTACTGGCATAGAACAAGTGGACTTGCGGCTACCAGCTCTCTTTCAAGAAACAGTCAATACGGAACAATCGTCCATATATCCCGGCACCGAACCAGACTACGACGTAGATAACATCGCAATAATCCATGACGACGGTACTCTTTACACTTTCCAGAGAAACGATCTGACTGACTTTGGAGCTAGAGTAGCAAAAAGATTCTTCCAACGTCACCCTGACCAGTACGATATATTGGTTACCTTTGCTGAGACGCTCTATCCAACTCCTACGGCCGGACTTAATATACTCGCATATAACGTTCCTATAGTTAACCAAACGATGGGACTAGGTATGGAAGTAGGGGCTTTCAACGGCGGGCCTCAGGCTTATGGTTCAAGCGGAAGATTGAAGAACTTTATCAACATGAACAGGCTGCTTATGTATCCCGCAAATCCTAGTCAATCAGCATATCTGACAAACAGTACCCTCGACATACTTTCACACGAAGTCGGCCACTGTTGGGGAGCGTTTTACCACTTCGATGATAGCGGAGTAACAAGCAACGAGCTGTTGGGCCGACAGCTTGCTCATTGGAGCTTCTTTTTTAATTCCGATGCCTCATTCCTAGAAGGTAATAGATACCTCGATCTCGGCAGCGGACGATTTAGAACCATAGCTGCAACAAGTACTTATAATGAACTCGATAGATATGGCATCGGAGTGCTATCAGCTCCGTCACCTGTATATGTCATCAGCAACCCAACCGACTTTGACCCTGACATAATACTCTCAAACGGTTCTGCTTTAGATCCGAGTAGCCCTATAGCCCGAACTCTTCCGCCACTTGCCCCACCTGAATATGAGTCTATACAGGTAACAGGCACCCGCAAAGACGTAACATTCGGTCAGATTGTGGCCGTAGAAGGCCCTCGAGTTCCCCCACCGTCCCCAGATCTCGGTCGATTATCAGTAGGCTTTATACTGCTTGTGTTTCCTGGCAGGGAACCAGAACAACGAGATATAGACAAACTCAAGCGTATTCGTGATGAATGGATCACCTTGTTCAAAAACTCTACAGGTGGGTCCGGTATAGTTGATTCTACGCTTATTACCACCGGCGGTAGTGACACAAAAGCACCACTAATAAAATTACTCTCCCCTAACGGAGGAGAAACTTTTGAAAGTGGGTCGACTATCCAGATCAATTGGACTTCCTCAGACGAAAATGGCATAGCCAAGCAAGATATCGAGCTGTCACTAGACGGCGGGACAACTTACCCAATACCAATAGCCTCATACTTAAACGGCAAGACTACTTCATACAGTTACAAACTACCCGTAAACATCTTCAGCGACAAGGCCCGCATACGTATCAAAACTGTTGACTATGCCGGAAATCGTTCAGAAGACATAAGCGACTCCACGTTTGTGATTAAACCAGAAAGTATACCGCCGCAAGTTAGAGTCAAGTCTCCAAACGGCGGAGAAGCTGTAGTCGTCTTAAAAACTCTCACAATCTCATGGGAGTCTTCAGACAATGCAGGCATTGCAACTCATGACGTCAGTCTCTCTACAGACGGTGGACGCACTTTTCCTTTCAGACTGGCTACCGGTTTAGGAGCTAACGTACAGGAGTTTGTCTGGAGCGTACCGCAAAACCTGCTTACAACTAACGCCCGAATCGAGGTTCGCGCCGTCGATGTGGCAGGCAATGTAGGGAAAGATATTTCAGACGAATCTTTCTCGATAGTGCTACCAGATACTACCCCACCTCAGATAGCCATTCACAGTCCGACCGAAGGAGAGAAACTACAGGCTGGCACAAACTACTTGATCCGTTGGACGGCTACCGACAATGATGCCATTGCTACACAAGAGGTAGCTTTCTCAACCGACGGTGGCGCAACGTTCAGTTCCATCATAGCCTCAGGCTTAACTGGCACTGCTTCATCTCTGCTATGGAAGGTACCAGACATAGAGATAGTCTCGGCACGAGTGCGAGTGACAGCTACAGATCGCCAGCAAAACCGAGCTAGCACGCAAAGCGGAGTGTTCGCAATCACGCGAGCCGACGTCAGCCCACCAATAGTAGAAGTGAAGATGCCAAACGGCGGTGAGAAGTTCACCGCAGGCGAAGTTCTTCGTATCGAATGGGATGCAAAAGATTCATCTCAAATCCGATCGCAACGAATTAGCTTGTCTACTGATGGCGGAACTACCTTCAACATACCAGTTGCCGAAGGTCTCACGGGCGGAGTTCGGTCATTACTCTACAATCTACCTCGCGAGCTGCAGCCGACAACGAAGGCACGTATACGCGTCGAGGCCACAGATGAGCACAGCTTGACAGGAGCTGACATCTCGGATGCTGACTTTAGCATAGAAGCTGCTGATACGACTCCTCCTACCGTGCAACTGATTTCGCCAAATGGAGGAGAAGTATTCGCATCTGACACAGCTATTCAAGTAAGCTGGCAAAGCAAGGACAATGTCGGCATAGTTAGTCACGAGCTAGAACTTTCTACCGACGGCGGAAACACTTTCGCTAGGCTCATCAGCGGAATTAGCGCTGATTCGAAGTCGGTACTAGTAGAGCTCACTAAGGGCGAGAAGCTTAAATTGCGGCTTAAGGCTAGCGATCGAGCAGGCAATACGGGCTCAGACACTTCAGATGGCAACTTTGCCGTCATAGATCGGCCAGTAATAGATGCCGTAGAATACAAGAAAAATAAGAAACTCGTCATTACAGCACGGAATGTAACTTCAGCGTCGGTCGTTTATATTAATGAGCGTGAGTTTCGTGCAAAGTTCAAGCAAGGCAAATTCAACATCAAAGGCAGCCGTGAAGAGCTGGGCTTGCGTTCTGGAGAAAACTTCATCAAAGTATCCGAGCGCGGCGTAGAGTCAGCAATCTTCAGACTGAAGCTCTGAACGGCATTGATTTTTTAACAGTTAGGTTTATAGTAATTCGAGGACAGCCTCTAAGCGCAAGTCCTCCTCTCAAGAATAATACCTCTGGCAGGTAATATCGTGGGTCTAAACAATCGATTTAACGGCTTTGAGAAGAAAAGAAAGTCTAATGAAATACTGCTGTCTGCTTATGGCTGCACAGACATTGGACTAGTACGCGCAAATAATGAAGACAGCTTCTTGCTAGCAGATCTTTCATCTTCCTCAGAATGTGTAGAGATGAACAATGTTCGCCTTGGCAAACGGGGAGGTTTATTTGTTGTCTCGGACGGTATGGGCGGAGCACAAGCAGGAGAAGTAGCCAGTCAGATGGCCGTCATGCTGCTCAGATCTGAGCTAAGAAAAGCATTTGCCGCTAGAGGTGCATCTGAAATACCAAGTCACGAGCAGCTTATCCGAGCTGTGCAGCATGCCAATTTTGCTATTTGGAATGAAAGCCAATCAAGCAGTTCCAAGTCAGGCATGGGTGCGACCCTCACTGCTGCCCTAGTCCGAGATGGACAAGCATTTATTGCTGAAGTAGGTGACAGCCGTGCCTACTTAATCCGCTCTCAGTCCATAATCCGACTTACTACAGACCAGTCATTAGTAGAACTTTTAATACTTGCTGGAGAACTTACTCGAGAAGAAGCCGAAGCCGTACCTATCAAGAATGTCATCCTGCAAGCCATGGGAACTCAGCCAGAAGTTAAAGTGGCGGTTACCAAAGTAGACCTGCGGCGCAACGACCATCTACTTCTATGCTCTGATGGATTATCGAACAAAGTCAGTGAAGCCGAAATGTTAAAGTTTACCTTGCGTGCAAGCAGTCTAGAAATGGCCTGCAAGCAACTAGTAGAACTAGCGAAAAGGCGCGGCGGTGAAGACAATATCACAGTCATTATAGCCCGTGTTGACGGCGAAGGACTCGAAGCTTGCAATCCTAATGCCAGGATAGAGCATAGCATTTCCATGCTATCATCGTTTTATCCAACAGAAGAAGATAACCTAAAGACTCTTAAACCCCTCACCTTGACAGATCTGCAAGATGATGAAGAAATAATATAAGCTACTAAAGTACACCTTTAGCAGTCGGAGAGTACACCCTGCACTTTCAACTTCGCATATTAGTTTGGGGACTCTATTTGTAGCCTGCTCTAGAGTCTGGCATACGAACAAGAGATGCTTGCTGGAAGCTGGACTCTGAATTCCTGCTGGCAAATGCAAGAAAGTTGCGTCTTTACAAGGTCTGACTACTTCCTGTCTACTGGATTTAAAGAGGAATTCTTCCTAGATTTGCAAAAAGCCTGTTGGGAAGGATTATTTCCTTCCCTCAAGCTCGAAAGCAAATCTATTCTTGTTTAAGATTTACCGTGTCAGTATCAAACTGATCTTCGCTAAAGTGCTCTTCTTCAAGGGTTGCTAGCTCTTCTTCGGTCTCGGGAACTTCCGTCTCCAACCTAAACTTACGGTAAATCTCCATACCAGTTCCTGCGGGAATCAGGCGTCCCATTATAACGTTTTCCTTGAGACCTCGTAGATAGTCAACTCTGCCAGAGATGGCAGCTTCAGTAAGCACTCGGGTAGTTTCTTGGAAAGACGCTGCAGAAATGAAGCTATCAGTAGAAAGAGAGGCTTTCGTAATTCCAAGCAGCAAAGGTTCAGCTATAGCAGGTTTGCCACCGCGTTCTTCGACGCGACGGTTTTCATCCAAGAAGCGGAAGCGATCGACTTGCTCCTCTAGCAGGAACTCTGTGTCGCCAACATCTTTGATTTTGACCCAACGCAGCATTTGTCGAACTATGACTTCGATGTGCTTGTCGTTTATGTTAACACCTTGAAGCCTATAGACCTCTTGGATTTCGTTGACGAGGTATTTTTGCAGCGCCTCCATACCTTGTACGGCGAGTATATCGTGTGGGTTAAGCGGGCCGTCTATCAAAGGTTCGCCAGCTTTGACCTTATCACCTTCCTGCACATTTATATGTACACCGCGCGGGATGGCATACTCTTTGACCGTGCCATCTTCGGCTATGACCTGAACTTTACGCTGCCCTTTGGTAACAGGCCCGAACTTGACTACACCATCTATTTCAGTCATCACGGCAGTCTCTCTAGGCTTACGTGCTTCGAAGAGTTCCACAACTCGCGGCAGACCACCGGTAATATCTTTCGCACGTGTAGTCTCACGAGGGATCTTCGCTATGATATCTCCAGGTGCAACTTCCTGTCCGTCCTTAACCATGAGGTTTGCGCGAATTGGCATTTGATAGACTCGAAGCGTCGCTTTAGTAGCTTTATCGCGTATTTCTATTCTTGGTTGGCGCTTCTCATCCGGAGAGTCGATGACTATTTGTGAAATATTCCCAGTGTGTTCATCAGTTTCTTCATGAACTGTTACACCTTCGATAAGGTCCTTATAGTGTGCGACACCTTTAACCTCGGTCAATATAGAAAAAGTGAAAGGATCCCAGGTAGCGAGCGTTTGTCCTTCATCAACTAAGTCCCCATCTTCTACGTGTAGAGTAGCTCCATAGACTATCTGATGCCGGCTTGCCTCGCGGCCTCGCTCATCTATGATAGTTATATAACCGTTACGATTCATGGCGACGAGCTTACCATCGCGATTACGCACCGTCTTAAGATCAGTAAAACGAACTCTACCAGCCTTGCGAGCTTCATCTGAAGACTGTGCCGTACTGCCTGTAGCAACACCGCCTATATGGAAGGTTCTCATAGTAAGCTGCGTGCCTGGCTCTCCTATTGACTGTGCAGCTATTACTCCCACAGCTTCACCTATCTCCACCATTCTTCCTGTGGCCAAGTTGCGACCGTAGCATTTGACGCAGACTCCGCGGCGAGCTTCACAAGTAAGCACCGAACGGATTCTCACACGCTCTATACCACCAGCATTTTGTATTTCAGCAGCAATATCCTCGGTTATTTCCTCACCTGCACGAGCTAGTATCTCACCAGTAACCGGATCTACGACGTTTTCTAGGGCAACACGGCCGATTATGCGGTCTCGCAAGTGTTCGATCACCTCACCGCCTTCGGTGATAGCCTCTGCCCATATACCTTTGAGCGTATGGCAGTCATACTCAGAGACTATGACATCTTGTGCCACGTCAACGAGACGGCGCGTGAGATAGCCCGAATCAGCAGTCTTAAGTGCAGTATCGGCAAGTCCCTTGCGGGCACCATGCGTTGAGATGAAATACTGAAGCACGTTGAGCCCTTCGCGAAAGTTGGCTCTTATGGGGGTTTCTATGATCTCTCCCGAAGGCTTGGCCATTAGGCCCCGCATACCAGCCAATTGACGGATCTGCTGAGCAGAACCTCTTGCACCAGAATCTGCCATTATCATGATCGGATTGAGTTGTCCGGTCTCCTGCTCGCGCTGTTTCATAGCTTCGAACATTTCCTTGGCAACTTTTTCAGTAGTCTCCGACCAGATTTGGATTACGCGGTTATAGCGCTCACCGTTTGTAATGATGCCGTCTTGGTACTGCTTCTCTACCTCTATCACCTCATTTTCTGCTTGCTGTACGAGCTCCTGCTTTGAAGCAGGTGTAACCAAATCGTCTATACCTATAGAGATACCGGCACGAGTAGCATAGTGAAAGCCCAAAGACTTCAGCTCGTCGAGCATCTGCACGGTTTTCTCAAGGCCGTACTTGAGAAAGCTGTAATTGACCAGCGATTGCAAGCCCTTTTTCTTTAGAAGACCATTTATAAACGGCATCTCTTTAGGTAAATGGTCGTTAAAGATGACGCGTCCTACGGTAGTGCTTAACACATCATCTATTTCTCTACAACGAGCACGGAGAAGATCCTGCGAATCGCGCTCCTGTTCTAGATTAATCAGCTTTCCGCTGTAGCGCAGCATTATCGGCGTCTGTATAGATACTATCCCTCTATCCAGAGCAAGCAATACCTCTTCAGTACTTGCAAAGCTCTTGCCAGCACCTTTGCCATTAGGATTGGCTTTTGTAAGATAGTAGCAGCCTAGGACTATATCTTGCGTAGGCACAGCTATGGGCTGACCGCTTGCTGGACTAAGGATATTGTGTGAAGAAAGCATCAGCACGTTGGCTTCTATCTGAGCCTCAGGCGAAAGCGGGATATGTACGGCCATCTGATCGCCGTCAAAGTCAGCATTAAACGCAGTACAGACCAGAGGATGAATCTTTATAGCTTTACCCTCTACAAGAACTGGCTCGAACGCCTGTATACCTAGGCGGTGGAGCGTTGGCGCGCGATTAAGCAACACGGGATGTTCCCTTATCACTTCCTCTAAGATATCCCAAACTATCGGTTCTTGCTTTTCGACCATTTCCTTGGCCTGCTTTATAGTAGCCGCATGACCTTGCCGTTCGAGCTGGTTGTAGATGAACGGTTTGAACAGCTCGAGGGCCATTTTCTTAGGCAGACCACATTGATGAAGTTTAAGCTCAGGGCCTACGACTATCACAGAACGTCCGGAGTAGTCGACGCGCTTACCGAGCAAGTTTTGACGAAAGCGCCCTTGCTTACCTTTGAGTGTATCAGAAAGAGACTTAAGTGCGCGGTTGTTTACACCACGCAGGACTCTACCTCTTCGGCCGTTATCAAACAAAGCATCGACAGCTTCCTGCAACATTCTCTTCTCATTGCGAACTATCACTTCAGGAGCTTTTAATTCAAGCAACTTTTTAAGCCGATTGTTGCGATTAATTACCCTCCTATAAAGGTCATTTAGATCGGAAGTAGCAAATCTGCCGCCGTCAAGGGGCACAAGTGGCCTCAGTTCAGGTGGGATGACTGGTATTACATCTAATATCATCCACTCAGGTTTGTTGCCTGATTTACGAAAAGCATCTATGACTTTCAGTCTCTTAGAATACTTTAACCTCTTTTGCTGCGAAGTTTCCTCGCGCATTTTTCTGCGAAGCTCATCAGCAAGTTCTTCTACGTCCACTTTCTGCAAGAGCTCCTTTATAGCCTCTGCGCCCATTCTTGCCGAGAAGCGACCAGGGTATTCCTGCATCAACTGCCTATAGCGCTCATCGGTCAGTAGCTCTCTCTCCTTAAGCCCTGGCACATCACCTGGATCTACAACTATGTAAGACTCAAAGTAGAGCACTTTTTCCAGATCTCTCAGCGAAATGTCCAACAGATGACCTATACGTGAAGGTAGTCCTTTGAAAAACCAAACATGCGAGCAAGGGCTGGCAAGCTCTATGTGCCCAAGTCGCTCGCGGCGCACCTTAGATTGCGTTACTTCTACGCCACACTTATCACAGATGACTCCCTTATGCTTCATCCTCTTGTACTTACCACAGAGACACTCCCAGTCGGTCACAGGACCAAAGATACGTGCGCAGAATAGACCATCGCGTTCAGGCTTAAAGGTGCGGTAATTAATCGTCTCTGGTTTAGTCACTTCCCCGCGGGACCAGGAGCGGATTTTTTCTGGGGAAGCTAAGGAAATCCTTATAGCCTCGAACTCAGGTGCTAAACTTTGTTTTTCCTGGATTCTCAATGTCATAACCTCCCGGGTTTAATACCCTGTTTAGTAGTCAGACTTCTTTATCAATTCGACGTCTAGACAAAGTGACTGCAGCTCTCTGATCAGCACGTTAAAAGACTCCGGCAGACCAGGATCGAAATCTGACTCACCCTTGACTATTGCTTCGTAGATCTTAGACCTACCTGCTACGTCGTCCGACTTGGCAGTGAGCAGCTCTTGTAGTATGTGAGCTGCGCCATAAGCTTCAAGTGCCCAAACCTCCATTTCTCCAAAACGCTGTCCACCGAACTGAGCTTTGCCACCAAGCGGTTGCTGAGTAATAAGAGAGTAAGGACCTATAGAACGAGCGTGTATCTTATCGTCTACCAAGTGGGACAGTTTCATCATGTAAATATAGCCTACGGTTACCTGCTGCTCGAACGGCTCTCCGGTCAGTCCATCATAAAGTATCTGTTTGCCGCTAGTGGGCAGTTTGGCCAGCTCGAGCATCTGTTTTATCTCCTTTTCAGTAGCACCGTCGAACACAGGAGTGGCAAAATGCAGTCCCAAAACTTTGGCTGCATAGCCTAAGTGCGTCTCCAGAATCTGTCCGACATTCATACGAGAAGGTACACCAAGCGGATTAAGGACTATTTCCACAGGAGTACCGTCTGCCAAAAAGGGCATATCTTCCTCTGGCAAGATCTGCGCTATGACCCCCTTGTTACCGTGCCGCCCAGCCATCTTGTCACCTACGGAAAGCTTTCGCTTCATAGCGATAAAGACTTTGACCATTTTGATCACGCCAGGCGGTAACTCGTCACCCTTTTTAAGTTTCTCTATGCGCTCCTCATAAAACTGCCTGAGAATACTTATCTGCCGATCGGTACGTGCTTCAAGCTCGCTGATTTCAGCAGCTACGTCAATCTTCTGTGACTGCAGTTCTATCTTCTTAAGGATGTCCAGCGTTAGGCCCTTCAATTTTTGAGGCGTCAGCTCTTCACCTCGACGAGCTATCGTCTCTTCCTGGTTCACCTTGAGGTCTTTTGCGAGCTTTTGCCCCCTTAGAAGCTCGTAGATACGCTTATCTCGTTCCTCCTGAAGTATCCTCACTTCGTCAGCAAGGTTCTTACGCAGCTTCGCTTCCTCAGCAGCTTCAATCGCCAGGCTACGCTTATCCTTCTCAGCACCTTTACGGGTAAAGACCTTTACATCAACTACTATACCTTCTATGCCCGGAGGACACGTCAGGGATGCATCGCGCACATCTCCGGCCTTTTCTCCAAAAATGGCTCTCAGTAGTTTCTCTTCAGGAGTCAATTGTGTCTCACCCTTCGGAGTAACCTTACCTACGAGGATCGATCCGGGCTTAACATGTGCACCGATACGGATAATACCGGAGTCATCTAGATCTCTGAGCATAGACTCTGAGACGTTCGGTATGTCTCTTGTGATTTCTTCCGGGCCTAGCTTAGTATCCCTTGCCTCTATCTCTAGCTCTTCTATATGGATAGAAGTGTAGGCATCTTCCTTGACCAGCTTTTCAGATACTAGGATAGCATCTTCGAAGTTGTACCCTCGCCAAGGCATGAAAGCCACTAAGACGTTGCGGCCAAGAGCTAGTTCGCCCATATCTGTACACGGGCCGTCAGCTATGACTTCGCCCTTTTTGACACGTTGACCTACACTAACTATCGGCTTTTGATTAATACACGTGTTTTGATTAGAACGCTTGAACTTGACAAGTTGATAGATATCCGCCGTCACTTCGCGTGAGAGGCTACCGTCTTGCTTGTGATCAACGCGAATAATAATTCGCTCAGAGTCGACACTATCCACTACACCGTCCCGCCTTGCCACAACTACTGCGCCGCTATCTTGAGCCGTGACTTTCTCCATGCCGGTGCCTACAAAAGGAGCTTCTGCCCTAAGAAGTGGTACAGCCTGTCGCTGCATATTTGACCCCATAAGAGCACGGTTCGCGTCATCATTCTCTAGAAAGGGTATCAATGAAGCGGCTACTGAAACGAGCTGTTTAGGAGACACGTCGATAAACTGTATTTCATCTCTATGAGCCAGGACGAAATTACCCGCTTTGCGTGCTGCAACACGTTCATTTATTATTCTACCTTCAGCATCTAGCTCGATATTCGCCTGGGCTATAGTATAGCGATCCTCTTCCCATGCCGAGAGATAGAAGGGATGAGGTTCAGCTTCGGCTGGTCGACCACCCTTAGCTATGGCAGCAGCATTTGCCGCATCTAGCCTCATCTGTGAGACATGCTCGCCTATTTTCAGATCGGTAGAACCGCTGTTGATCACCTTGTAGTAATCAACTACTTTGCCGTTTTCTACCTTCCTGTAAGGTGATTCTATAAATCCAAACTCGTTGATTCTAGCAAAGCACGATAGGGATGAAATCAGGCCGATGTTTGGTCCTTCGGGTGTCTCTATAGGACAGATGCGGCCGTAGTGAGTAGGGTGTACGTCTCTTACTTCAAATCCGGCTCGTTCACGCGAGAGTCCGCCAGGACCGAGCGCTGACAGCCTGCGCTTGTGAGTGATCTCAGATAAGGGATTGGTCTGGTCCATAAACTGGGATAGCTGACTAGATCCAAAAAACTCCCTAATAGCAGCAGTGACTGGTTTGGCATTTATGAGATCTCTAGGCATTGCTGTGCGCATTTCTTGGTGTATAGACATCTTCTCTTTGATTGCGCGCTCCATTCTGACGAGGCCAACACGAAACTGGTTCTCCAGCAACTCTCCTACAGCACGCACTCTTCGGTTACCCAGATGATCGATATCATCAGCTTCTCCTATGTTCTTTTTGAGCCTCAGTAGGTACTTGATCACATCGAAGAAATCTGCAGGCGAGAGGATCTGCTCATCGAGCCGCTCGCGTTCAGGACGTCCCATCTTGATATTGAACTTCAACCGACCGACTTTGGAGAAGTCAAATTTTCTCTCATCGAAGAACATTCCGTAAAAGAGGTTCCAGGCAGTAGATATAGTAGGAGGGTCACCAGGCCGCATCTTTCTGTAGATTTCAAGCAGCGCCTCACGAGGAAACTTTACGGTATCCTTCTTGAGAGTCTGACTGATTACCACCCCTACATCATCTCGTTCAGGGAAAAAGACCTCAAAACTGTTCACCGTCGTTTCTAGTATTTTGGCATATTCCTTAGCCCCGAGTGGCTCGTTGCTCTCTACGAGTACTTCGCTAGTTTCTCGGTCAACTATATCTTCGACTACATAGGCGCCTTCCAGATCGGAAGCATCTATTTCTATCATGGTTATACCGGCATTTTTGAACTTCTCGAGAGCTATAGCCGAAATCTTTCGTCCCGCCCGCAAGAGCACTTCACCCGTCTTAGGATCGGTTACAGCCTTGGAAACCTTGAAATCCTGTACGGATGGCGCCACAGCAAGATAGAACTTCCTGTTTTTGACATAGACCTTGTTAGTGTTATAAAACGTGCGCAGTATCGCACTATCTGTGTAAGTACTCAACTTGACAGCATCTTCAAACTCGCTCTCGGAGATCTCGTTGTTACGCCACTTATCGATATCAAGCGTCATTACAAGCCCCAAAGCTCGCAGGAAAGTTGTAGCCAAGAACTTTCGCTTGCGGTCAATACGCACATAGAGCAAATTCTTCGAGTCATACTCAAAGTCAACCCACGAGCCACGATAAGGTATAATCTTTGCTGTATAGACTGCCCCTTTCTCAAAGAACACTCCAGGACTGCGATGTAGCTGACTTACTATCACCCGCTCAGTACCGTTGATGATAAAAGTACTGTTTTCTGTCATTAACGGGATTTCACCAAAGTACACCTCGTTTTCTTTCATATCATGGATGGACTTACGGCCAGTAGCTTCATCTTTGTTCCACACCGTAAGCCTTATGTTTACCTTGAGCGGTACTGAGTAGGTCATACCGCGCTCTTGGCACTCATGCACGTCATATTTAAGCTTCAGCCCAACAGGTTCACCACAAGTGTCACAGAGTCTTACGACATTTCTGTTAAAAGCCCCACATTTGTCGCAAAGCACATCATCAGAGGACAGCGGATTTACGCGAATAGTGGCACCACAGTTTCGGCATTTAGATCGCAAGTAATTTAGTCCTTCAAGTCGACCACACTTGCACCGCCACTCACCTATGGAGTAGCTAATGAAGTCGAGTTGGGCTGTGTTGCGAAAATCAGTTATCGGGAAAACTGAGCGAAAGACAGCCTGCAATCCTACGTTTTCGCGTTCTTCGGGCAGCAAGTCCATCTGTAAGAATCGATGATAAGATTCTCGCTGTATTTCGGTCAGATTAGGAATACGTACTGCAGTTTTAATTTTGGAAAAATCTTTCCTGGTACGCTTCATAGTACCGAAAACAACCTCACCGTGAACTGTTGACATAAAAATATCCTTTCGTGCAGCACTATATAGTGCATCTCCGGCCCTAGGCACTAAGTTTTTGTGCTTGACAGGATTATGAGAAGCATTTTCCAGCGTGACTCAACCGAATCTCCGCCATAACAAAACGCGAAGGGCCTAACCGGGCACAGAATCCCAGTTACGCTCTTCGCGTCGACAGTTCCCTATTTGGAATACTCTGACACAAACGTTCAAATGCGAAAAAAAGTAACGGCCGAAAACGACCGCCATAGCTTGAATTCTTAGAGTGGCAAATTAATAACCTATTTGATTTCTACTGTAGCCCCTGCGTCAGTAAGTTTCTTCTTGATAGCCTCAGCTTCCTCTTTAGACACACCTTCTTTGACAGCCTTTGGAGCAGATTCTACCAAGTCTTTCGCTTCTTTCAAGCCGAGCGAAGTAATCTCACGCACGACCTTGATAACATTAATCTTGTTAGCACCAACGCTGGCAAGTATCACATCAAATTCGGTCTTTTCTTCTACAGGAGCAGCTTCAGCCGCAGGAGCGCTAGCCGCAGGAGCAACTGCTACGGCCGCCGCTGCTGCAGATACACCGAAGGCTTCCTCCATCATCTTGACCAGTTCCGCCGCTTCTAGAAGAGTTAGGCTCTTGATCTGATCTAAAATTCCTTTCAGCTTCTCAGACATTTACAACTTCCTCCCTTAAAACCGGCTTTATCAACGTCATTTCTGCCGGAAATATATTTTAAAGTCACGATCCTTTGTTCTTCTCCACCATCTGGCTGAGCACTACGGTCAGGTTACGAGCTACCCCTGAAGTAGCACTTGCAAGCCGCTGAGCACCAGAGTTAATCAAGAACATAATCTTGCTAAGCAATTGCTCTCTCGAAGGCAGGTTTACCAAGGCTTCTAGATCGGATGCATCGATTACACGCCCTTCTACTATGCCTGCCTTAAACTTAAACTGAGCATAGTCCTTAGCAAACTTGGAGACAAGCTTTGCTAAACTAACAGGATCTTCGGCAATCGCAATCGCCGTAGGGCCGGTAAAATGCTTGTCCATCTGTTCCAGTGGCGTCCCCTCAGACGCTTTCTGAGCTATAGTGTTTTTGACTACTTTGTACTTTATATTACTCTTGCGGAATTCCCTTCGAAGGACAGTATCATTAGCCACGTTAAGTCCCTGAAACCCGAAGAGGAACACATGATTAGCAGCTTTAAAGTCCGCCGCCAACGCAGCCAGTTCCTTCTCTTTACGTTTTCTGTCCATACCAACTCCCCGCTTAATTTAAGCTGCTAGCACGCGATCGGCATCCAGCTTGATACCTGGACTCATAGTCGAAGAAAGGTATATAGCTTTTACATACCGACCTTTGCTGGCCTGTGGCTTGGCCTTAACTATTGCATCAATAAAAGCCTTTGAATTCTCTATGAGCTTCTTCGAATCGAAGGAGAGCTTTCCAACCGGCCCGTGTATGACACCAGTTTTATCGACTCTAAATTCTACCTTTCCGGCTTTCGTCTCCTGAACAGCCTTAGCCACATCGAAAGTTACAGTACCAGTTTTAGGATTCGGCATAAGTCCGCGAGGTCCTAGAATCTTGCCCAAGCTTCCGACGATTTTCATCATATCAGGTGTAGCTATGACAGCATCAAAATCTAACCATCCGGCCTTGATCCTATCTACTATGTCCTCCGCACCTACTTCCTCAGCACCAGCTTCACGAGCCTCCTTCTGCTTTTCACCTGAAGCTATCACACAAACTCGCTTCGATTTACCTAACCCGTTGGGCAGCACTACAGTCCCACGCACCATCTGATCGGCCTTACGTGGGTCTACGCCAAGGACCATAGCGACTTCCACAGTCTCGTCAAACTTAGCGTAAGCTATCTTTTTCAGCAGATTTATACCCTCTTCTAAGGTATAGGCTTTTCCTGGAGAAATTTGAGAAAGAGCTTGTCTATATTTTTTTCCTGCTTTTGGCATCACTTTTCCACTATGAGGTCACCGGCGCGCTTGCACCTTCCTCGGTTAAGCTCCTTGCCGAACAAGGAGCAGTTAATCGATTATCTCAACTCCTAGGCTTTTTGCCGTACCTTCTATAGTTCTGGTAGCAGCATCTAGGTCAGTACAATTCAGATCGGGAAGCTTCATTTCGGCTATCTCACGCAGCTTTTTGCGCGAGATTTTGCCCACTTTCTCCCGATTCGGCTTAGCCGAACCTTTGGCTAAACCAAGAGCTTTCTTGATTAGATCAGCGGCAGGTGGAGTCTTCGTAACAAAAGTAAAAGACCTGTCAGAATAGATAGTAATCACTACAGGGATATTGATATCCCCCATCTGCGCTGTCTTAGCATTAAACTGTTTACAAAACTCCATTATATTGACGCCATGATGTCCCAAAGCCGGCCCTATGGGCGGAGCCGGATTAGCTTTACCCGCTGGGATCTGTAACTTGACGTATGCAGTGATCTTCTTCGCCATAACATCTACTCACTAAAGGTAATTTTCTCAACCTGCAGGAAGTTAAGCTCCACAGGCGTAGAGCGGCCAAAAATAGTTACCATTACTTTCAACGTGCTCCTGTCAGGGTTGATTTCATCGACGACTCCAGAAAAACTAGCAAACGGCCCCTCTATGATCTTAACAGTATCTCCCTGTACAAACGTTACCTTGGGCTTGGGCTTCTTATTAGGTTCTGTTTCATGGTGCAAGATCTGCTCAGCTTCCTCATCCGTAAGAGGGGTTGGCTTCTGCCCACCCACAAAGCTAGTCACTTTGGGAGTGCTTTTTACGATATGCCAAGCCTTGTCAGACATCTCGCCCTTCTCGTCGCACTCTATCTCCACAAGCACGTAACCTGGGAAAATAAGCCGCATGCTCTCTCTACGCTTGTTACCTCTTATCTCTATAACAGGTTCTTCAGGCACCAACACTCTAAAGATTTCGTTTTCCATAGAGTAGGCCTTGACACGATTTTCCAGGCTTTCTTTAACTTTGCGCTCGAAACCAGAGTAGGTATGTATTATGAACCACTTTTTTGGCATCTGACTTTACCCAGAGGTAAGAGCTCTATTTGACGAGGTCCATCAAAGTCTTCAGAATCAAGGATATAACGATGTCCACTCCCCACAGGAAAAACCCAAAAAAGAACACTGCTATCAGAACAACTACAGTCGTCCCTTTAACTTCTTCGCGCGTCGGCCAAGTTACTTTCTTCATTTCGGCTTTGACGTCGCGATAGAACTGCTTAGTCTGAGCTATCTTGCTTACTGCGCCGCCTAGTTCGCGTTGAGTAGGCGCCGCTTCCGTAATCTGACTCATTAAACTTCCCTTCAAAATGGCAGGGGTGGAGGGACTCGAACCCCCAGCCTGCGGTTTTGGAGACCGACGCTCTACCTATTGAGCTACACCCCTACTTGGTCTCTCTATGAGTTACATGCTTTCTACAAAAACGACAGAATTTAGAAAATTCTAGCCGAGCCGTGGTCTTCTTTTTGTTCTTAGTAGTAGCGTAGTTACGCCTCTTACATTCTACACATTGCAAGACTATGTTATCCCTAGGCATCTTACTTTCTACCCTAGCATCTTTGACCTACAGTCCTAAAAAGGCCAAAGCCCACAACCAGATTTGAACTGGTGACCTCGTCCTTACCAAGGACGCGCTCTACCTCCTGAGCTATGTGGGCCTGCTAAGCTCGCTCACCAAGCTTAAAAAAGCGGGCGACGAGGCTCGAACTCGCGACCCTCAGCTTGGAAGGCTGATGCTCTACCTACTGAGCTACGCCCGCAAATGCAGGGGGTAGGATTCGAACCTACGTAGGGCCCTAGCCCGCCAGATTTACAGTCTGGTGCCATTAACCTCTCGGCCACCCCTGCAATAAAAGCCGGTGAAGGGACTCGAACCCCCGACCAGCTGATTACAAATCAGCTGCTCTACCAACTGAGCTACACCGGCATAATCCTCTACGACCCAACTGCTAGCTTTAACAAAGAACCTGTTCATACAAGAGAAATTTACATTTTAACAAATCGCTCTAAGACTGCAAGCCATTCTTGCAGAAAAGCTCCATGAGAAGACACGCTGGTTCGTAAAAGAATAGTAGCTAGTAAAGGCAATGTAAAGAGTAGTTGCCGGAAGTTAACAGCTTGTCAAGAAGTCACCCCCTGCGCTAAGCTTACGAGGCCATCATTTGACGAGGTGTAAAATGACCATAACTATAGACGATGTCGCTAAGATCGCTAAACTCGCTAACTTAGCTCTCACTGAACAAGAAAAAACAGCCTTTGCAGCACAACTATCTGCAATAGTAGACTACATGGAAAAACTAAACGAGCTAGATACCTCCAACGTACCGCCTATGTCCCATAGTACCCTCTCAGCAGAAACATACCTAAGACCAGACCAGCCTCGTAAATCGCTAGGTACAGAAACTGCCCTAGCCAATGCTCCCGATGCTAAGGACGATCACTTCAGAGTGCCTAAAGTAATATGACGAACAAGCCCGTAGGACTATATTTACATATCCCCTTCTGCCACTCAAGATGTACCTACTGTAGCTTCGTTACTGGCAGCTATAACAGGCCTCTTGCAGAATTGTACCTACAAAGCCTCGCTAAAGAGATCCTCTCTGCTGCTCAAAATCGTCTATGCGACACCATTTACCTCGGCGGTGGCACTCCCTCGATAATCCCCCCAGAAGAAACAAAAACCTTACTCCAAGCCTGTAGAGATAGCTTTTCAGTAATGACAGACGCCGAAATTACCATAGAAATTAACCCCTCCGACATAGATGTCAGAAAGCTAGAGCTCTACAGAAGTTACGGTATCAACAGAGCTAGTATAGGAATTCAGTCCTTCATAGACGATGAACTGCAGCGCATCGGACGCGATCATACAGCTGGACAAGCCCTCACAGCTGTACCTCTGCTGCGTAAAGTCGGGTTTGATAACATCAGCATAGACCTCATCTGCGGATTACCCGGACAAGCACTTTCAGAATGGGCCTACAACCTAGAACAAGCTTTCTCAATAGCCCCAGATCACCTTTCTGTCTATCTCCTTGAAGTAAAAGAAGGTTCTTTGCTACAAGCTCAGATTTATAGCGGAAAACTACCTCCACCTGATGAAGAACTGTTGGCCGATATGTACTGCCTGCTTCTAGAAAGCTGCTCCAAAAACGGCTACCAACGCTATGAAATTTCAAACTTCTGCAGATTGGACCTTCCTAGACCTTCGCAACATAATCTAAAATATTGGTCTGATTTACCTTACTTAGGTTTTGGCGTGAGTGCGCATTCCTACGATGCTAGTACTAGATACTGGAATGTCAAATCACCAAAAGAATACATCCGCCGAATTCAACTAGGCCTAAGCCCAGTAGACGATCGGCAAACTCTAACACCTATAGATTCCGCTAGAGAGGCATTCATGCTAAGACTTAGACTAGCCGAAGGTGTGAAAATAACCGAATTTAGTCGCACCTACGGGATAGACGTCTATGAAATGCACTCCGAACAACTAAAAGAATTCCTAAATCTAGGCCTCCTTGAAATCTCTGGCGATAGGCTTAGACTTACTGATCGCGGAGTGCTTTATTCAAACGAGGTGTTTGCTATATTCGTCTAAGGAGCTAGAAGTGACCTCTCTCATACAGGACAGACTCTCCAAAGCTGCACAGCAAATGTGTAAAGCATACAGAGAAGAAAGCGGGGAATTACGATATCTAAGTCCAGCAAGAGTACCTTCTCAGGCAGACATTGTAGCCCTTGTAGCTACTCTACGGGAGCTAATTTTTCCAGGTTATTTTGGCCTACCTGGCTTAGACGAGAACAATCTGTCAGAACGCACGGCCACACTTTTGGAGTCGTTGTATAATAACCTTACCGAACAAATAGATCTATGTCAGCAGATTGATTCCGGCAGGAGCCACCGCCAGCTCGCCCAAGAAATAGCCCTTGCTTTTATAGAATACCTGCCTAAGCTACGTGCAGAGCTACAACTCGACGTTAAAGCCGCCCTAGAAGGTGATCCAGCAGCGCGTAGCTATGACGAAATTATTCTGGCCTATCCGGGACTATATGCCATATGCGTCTATCGAGTAGCCCATAAACTCTACCTGCTAGGCGCACCTCTTATACCAAGAATAATGACCGAGCATGCACACAGCTTGACCGGCATAGATATACATCCTGCAGCGACTATCGGACATAGTTTCTTCATCGACCACGGCACCGGAGTTGTGATAGGTGAAACAACTGAAATAGGTAATAAAGTTAAGATTTACCAGGGTGTCACGCTAGGGGCACTGTCGTTACCTAAAACTGAAGATGGCGAACTAATTCGCGGTACAAAGCGTCATCCAACTATAGGAGATAACGTGGTCATATACGCCGGAGCAACCATCTTGGGCGGTAATACCTATGTAGGTGAAGGATCAATCATAGGAGGCAACGTTTGGTTAACCCACTCCGTAGAACCCTATACTAAGGTGACATTAGCAGAACAACAGCTACGAATGACCCCTATAAAGCGAACATAAGAAAGGAGCTTATGAGACTTAGTGCGACGATCCTGACAGTGCTTGTAGCAAGCATTACTGTCTGCTCCCAAGAAATATCTGTAGCTACGCAACCGGCAATAGATCCTGCCAGAAAACAAGAAGCCTACAGAGAGTATCTCAAAGCACGAGAGTATGAGCTAGAAAACAACTTCATCCAAGCACTGAAAAGCTACAAACGGGTAATAGAACTTGACCCTTCGTCACCAGAACCCCACGTCGCACTAGGAGAATTTTATGCGCGTAATAGAAACACCAAAGACGCAGAAAACGAAGCCCGTCAGGCAATAGCTATCAGCAAAGATAGCCTAGGAGCACACCGCTTGCTCGGCAGAATTATGGCTTCTGAAGGTATCAGCTCTGGCAACAAAGAAAAAATGCTCGAAGCAACAGTGCACTTTCTAGAAGTGGTACGCCTAGACAAACAAGACGCTGAAGCCTGGCGCTTCTTAGGCACCCTCTACGCAATGACTAACGACCAAGACCGTGCTCTAGACGCGTACCAAAGGCTCATCTCTACAGGGTTTGCCTCTTTCGCTGATTACTATGAGATTGCCAGGATCAACTACAGCAAAGGTAACTACCGAGAAGCTGCGAACGCAGCAAGGCAGTCCTTTGAACGAAGCGATGAAAATCCCCAGGTAGGTTTTCTGCTCGCTGACTCTCTGATGCGTATAGGTCAGACAGCAGAAGCTATCTCTGTCTTCCAACAAATATTACACCAAAATCCCTCAAACCTCTCCCTACTGCTGGGTTATTCGGAAGCCCTCTCAAGAGCCGGTCGGTACGAAGAAGCGATAAAGCAATTGAAGCAAATACTTGAGACAAACCCAAAAAACTTGAGAGCTCTAAATTTACTTGCTCAAACACAGCGACGTGCCGGACGTAGAGAAGAAGCCATCGTCACGCTCAAACAAGCCCTCGCTGGACAAGATGTCTCCGACAGCTTAGAGCTGCAGTTTGAACTCGCAGAGGTCTACGATGAACTAGGCCAGCTAGAAAATGCTATAGCAGCATATGAAGAAGCCCTAGCAGCAGTACTTAATCCCGACGGCTCGGTATCTGATTCAAACAAGCGCAACGCTGGAGTTATATTCCAAGCAATGGTGTTTGCTTACAGAAATGCAGCCAAGATAAACAAAGCCCTACAGGTCATCGAACGAATGCGCAAAACGCTCGGCAAAGACTCGACCTTACCAGATATACTCCTCATAGATACCCTACGCGCAGAAGGGCGTTACTCAGAAGCCCTTGAGGCTGCCCGCAAAGCTCAAAAAGCCTTCCCAAAAGAAAGACAGTTTAAGTACCTCGAAGCACAAATCCTCGGACAAGTAGGAAAAGTAGATTTTGCCGCTGAGTTACTCAAATCCATGCTCGACGGTAGCGACCAAGATGGTGACGTGTATCACTATTTGTCCTTCATAATGCTTGACGATAACCGCTTTGCCGAAGCAGAACAGTACGTCCGCAAAGCACTACTCTTTGATGAGAAAAACATCTCCTACTTGATCACGCTTAGCAGCATCCAAGACCGTGCTAAAAATTACGAAGATTCGGAGCGCACCTTAAGACTTGTGCTGAAACTCGACCCAGACAACGCTACCGCACTCAACAACTTAGGATACTTCCTGACCGAACGAGGCGAACGACTATCCGAAGCTCTCGAACTGATACAAAGAGCGATCAACATAGATCCTATGAACAGCTCCTTCATAGATAGCCTTGGCTGGGTCTATTTCAAGCTCGGAGACTTAGACAAAGCCGTGATCTACCTCGAGCAAGCAATCAACCTAGACCCACGCAGCGCCACTTCCCACGACCACCTAGGCGATGTTTACTTCAAGCTTGGACGTACTTCCGAAGCCATTAAGATGTGGCAAGAAGCGCTAAAGATGAGTCGTGATAGCGAAGAAATATCTAAGATCAAAGAAAAGCTCAAGGAGCACAAACGTTGAAAGATATAAAAGCGGTAATCTTCGACTATGGACAGGTACTCTCGTGCCCACAACCACTACAGGCAATAAAATCGATGGCAGATATCTGCCAAGTACCAATAGAGCGTTTTCATGAGAGGTACTACCGCTACCGTCGTGAATACGACACTAACCTGCTGGACGCTAAGGCTTATTGGGAAGCAGTAGCCGGCTTTCCTTTATCAATGCCCTCTGTAGCTGAACTAGTAGACATAGATAACCAAAGCTGGGCACACGAAAATCGACCCATAACAGCTTGGGCCAAGCTACTTCGTCGCCGCGGCTTTAAAACCGCCATCCTTTCCAACATGCCAAAAGACATGCTAGAAGCCCTACCCTTACTCTGTCCGTGGTTACCTAAAGTGGATGTGGCTATCTACTCTTGCGAACTAGGTATAGCTAAGCCTGAAGTTATAATCTACCAAAAGGTTTTAGAAAGCTTAGCTGTTGCACCACACACAGCACTTTTCCTAGATGACAAAAAAATTAATACAGACGCTGCTCTACTTTTAGGGATGCAGGCTATAGTCTTTGATTCGAACTCATCGGTTGCTGCTAGGCTCAAAGAGTTCGATCTACCAGCTATTGACCTCGCAGCAGAAGATCTGCTCCTATAGCAACAAACAATATTACGCTCAACAGAGCATTCGTGCTAAAGAAAGCTGTATCAAGACGGCTGAGATCGTCAGCTTTTACCAACCAGTGCTGCCGTAGCAACAGTGCTGCAGCAAGCGCAATTCCCACTATCCCTGGCCAAGACAGCTCTGCCAGCCAATACAGTGACACCAACAGACCGAAAACGCACAAGTGTAAAGCCCTGGATACCCAAAGAGCTCGAGCTATACCTAATCGCTGCGGTATGGAGTACAGCCCTGTCCGAAGGTCAAACTCGTAGTCCTGACAGGAATAAATGATGTCAAAACCAGCAGTCCAAAGCATCACCACCGCAGACAAAACCAACGGCAACACCTCAAACTCGCCACGAATAGCTATCCACGCCCCCATAGGAGCCATCGCAAGACACCATCCTAATACCAGGTGACAGAGCGCTGTAAAACGCTTCGTGTAGGAGTACAAAAGTATCGATGCAAGCGCCACAGGAGAAAGTAGTAGCGTCAGCCTGTTGAGCATAGCAGCACCAATCAGGAATACAGCGCTGCTTATTATCGTAAACGCCATGACGAAGCGTCTTGAAACCAACCCTGCCGGCAATGCCCGCTTGCGCGTCCGCGGATTAGCAGCATCATAACGCTCATCGACAAGACGGTTAAAAGCCATAGCTGCTGACCTGGCCCCCACCATACAGACAGCTATCCAGAATAGTTTTCCCAAGGGTGGAATTCCACTTGCGGCCAGAAACGCGCCAAGTAGTGCAAACGGCAGAGCAAATAATGTATGCTCTATTTTGATCATTTCAAGGGTAGTTCTGAGACTTTTCAGCATAAGTTCTAAGATGAAATATAGACAACTTCACGATTGGAATCTATCTGTTTCGGAAGCTATATCGATACAGGAAGCACTAAGATCACAGGTAAAGATACAACCTCTCGCAGCACCGATAAAACTCGTTGCCGGAGCAGACATTTCTTTTGATAAAAGTTCAGACAAGCTGTTTGCTGCATTCGTAGTGCTCGCTTTAGATACGCTACAGATAGTCGACAGTAGCAGCATAGTTAGCCAAGCAACCTTTCCGTATGTACCAGGTCTATTGTCTTTCCGAGAACTACCACCCTTGCTGAAAGCTTGGGCAGCACTGAAGACTCCCCCAGACGTGGTGTTTATCGACGGACAAGGGATAGCTCATCCTAGGCGATTCGGGATAGCCTCCCACTTCGGAGTACTAACAGGAGTGCCTTGCATAGGCTGTGCTAAGACCCTGCTCGTTGGTAACGTTCGTTCTTTAGCATCAAACGTAGGTGCTACGGCCCCGATAATCCACCAAAAGGAAAAAGTAGGAGTTGCTCTTAGAACCAAAAAGAATGTCCAACCGGTCTACATCTCGGTCGGACACATGATAGAACTTGAAGAGGCCATCAAACTTACGATGCGCTGCCTTGCGGGCTACCGCATCCCTGAACCCACAAGGCAAGCACACCTGCTTGTCAACAAGCTTCGCAAAGACTTCCCTAATCTACACAGCGAAGGCCAGGAAAGCACTACTTAACTATCGTAAATGCAGCCTTCGGCTGTATAGTTTGCCCAGCGACTTCGTCAGTTATCTTTGCCACTATTTCATAATCACCCGGCTCAAAATCTCGCAGCGGAAACATCCTACCGAGAGTAATCTGCTGCCCATTTCCGTCGAGGTCGACAGTATTTACCGAACCATCCTCCTTCATCCTAAAAATTTCCTTACCTTGCTTGAGGATTATGTACTCGACAGAAACTTTAGGCTTGAGGTACATCTGGTCTATCTGTATGTTATAAGCCTGCAGATAGATCCCAAGCGACTGATTCCGAGTAAACCGCTGAGAGACGCTAGGACGGACTTTATTTGAACCAAAGATAAACTGTCCTGCAGCTACCCTACCGTTAAGCGATTCAACTAGGTCAGCTATTATTAGCGAGCTAGATTGGAGCTTATCGGTAGTATAGCGAGGCACTTCGAAACCCTGATGCACTACTCCCGTATGACCGCTGACTACGTCTCGCACCACTACGTCTATCTTATACCTACCGGGTTCAAGTATGACATTCTTCTGATAGACCGAACTACGTTTGGTCTCTATGGGCAGTTCCTCTTCGCGACATCTAGCTTCGACTACATCCTCGAAGATACCAGCTTTGCGACCAGACAGCGCAGTGATTCGGGCATATATATTTACAGTAGCCTGTGCTATACCACCTACGTTTTTATATGAAAGATCAGAATTTTCAATCTGCAACGTGAACGAAGTGACTACTGAGTTATCACTTACCCTCAAGAAGTCAACTCGCAAGGCAAAAGGTAAGACATCAAACTCTATAGCAGGATCGCTCACTCGCGCCTGAAGGTCTTTAAACTTAACACTTGGAGCACGATGCAAGTTAGCGTAAAGCTGTAACCGTTCGAACGGGTTGTCTTGCACGCGCCGGCCGTAAGGCAGCCTATTTTGATTGCCTGGGCTAAAAGTTGGCCGGTCAGCTTTTCGCATCAACCCTATCTGCTCAAAGTAGTTTAGGCCGGCATTGGGCACATATAACAAAGCATCTTTCTCTTCGGGATTACGGGCGATACGGTATTCACCGGTCATAGTTGGGTCTACGAACTCTATTTCTATTCCAGAACCCACGCCCTCAAGATAACGATAGAACCATATTTCAAATGGATAGGTAGAAGTTGTTCCTCCACCTTCGTGGAAAGGTCGTTCGTAGGGACCGCCGGCCGGATGTGACTCTATGCTGTCGGGCGGACCGAAAGTAATGTATATCCGCCCACGGTCAGTCTTCCAGCCCGGTATACCAGAGGTAAACTTCTCGTTTGCATAGGCTATACGGCGGTAGTGCTCTTCCCTATACTCGTTTTCAGGAGTATCAGGATCGGGATCTCTCCTGAGCCAGAACTGCTCGATAAATTGCTCGCGTTCTTCATCAGTCTGCAGCTTCTTAAACGCCGCTCGTTCTTCAGGGGTGATTATGTAGGCTACGTCAGTCTCAAGCCAGCGTTGATAGATTTTAGCCGCATCCTCAACCTTACGTTCCTTACGCTTTTTCTTCGCCTCATCGGCTGCAAAACCTTTTACAGGCAGCATCTGCAGGCCGAAAAATAATATAGTGAGCACCAATAACCAAGCTCTATACATAAAACCTCCAGCTAGATCTCGACCGTTTTGCGCGGCCTACCAAATAGCCAAGCTATGCCTACGCTAAAGAAATAAAGCGCTATCATAGGCAACGCAAATACCAGCATGTTGGGTATGTCTGTAGTAGGCGACAGTATCGCCGCTACTATAAATACTGCCACTACGGCATGACGCCAATACTTCAACATCATCTGTGGAGTCAATAGTCCGAACAAAGACAAAAACAACACCACCGTCGGAATCTCAAACACTACTCCTAGGCCCAAGATCACGGTAATTATAAGATCAAAGTACTCGTTGACCTCAATAAGTGCCTGAAAGTTTTGGGATACATTTAGCAGGAATTCTACCACGCGAGGAAAAGCCACATAGTAGGCAAACGTTGCTCCTAACAAGAAGAAGATAGACGCCATCGCTACAAAAGGCACTACGTATTTCTTTTCATGTGGATAAAGCCCAGGCTCTATAAAAGCCCAAACTTGGTACATAAGAAACGGCATGCTCAAGGCCAAAGCAGCGTAGAAAGCAACTTTGACGTAGAGATTAAAGCCACCTTGCAAAGTGTGCACCACTAAACGATCGTTCGAGCCACCAGTGCCTATTTCAACAGGTAGTTCTGTGCCGGCAGGTATGGCATTACGGCCTACTACAAGCGGAGTAGTAGTCTGTACTACGCGGGTAGAGCCCTTAGCCACTATCTTTGCAGGGACGGTAGCACCGATAGGTACGGCTACTCCTTTCAGCACAGTTTCTTTACCGAAGACAAAGATAAACTCTGTTTGTCCGAGGGACTCTATCGATATAGTCTGTACTTGCTCGATTCGATACTGCTTAGCCTGCTGCAGTGCGGCACGCACGGGTTTGTCTAGAAAAGAGTATATTTTTTCCGAGAGAGCAAAGCAGAGGATGAAGGCTATCATTATGGCCGCTGCAGAATAGGTCAATCGCCTTCTTAGCTCGTCCAGATGTTCTAGGAAGGACATCTGCCCTTCTTGCGGTAGCTCGGCCACAGTTTGACCTCATTAGACAACGTTCGAATCAGCAATATCTAGCCTGGTTTTGTGTTCGTTATCTTCCAATTTAGCAGGCTTACCTGCCTTAAGTTCGCGCTCAAGGCGCTCCTCTCGTTCGACTTCGGCTTCCCAAGCTCGCTTGAAATCCTCCGAAGCTCGACGCAGTTGTGCCATAGTTCTGCCAAAGGAGCGAGCTATTTCAGGAAGTTTGCGCGGTCCAAAGACGATTAGAGCGAACGCTGCTATGAAAAAAATTTCTGTCCAGCCTAGATTACCCATAAACTCTCTCGGTAATATTAGTTTGCGGCTAAGCAGCAAGTCAAGGCAGCTACTTATGTTTCCATACAGGCGGACGCTTTTCTAAAAAGGCGTTTATGCCTTCGATTGGATCCTGACAATTCATCAGTTGCAGTAGATATTGGTCTTCAACCCTAGAAAGCAGCTCGTTAAAATCTGGGTAGTAAGCAGTAAGAATAGCCCTCCGAGTAGCTTCGAGAGCCACAGCACTTTCCCGTGAAAACCGAGATAGTATTTCCTGTACCCGCTCCTGCAAGTTTTCCACTTCTACAATTACATTCACCAGACCAAGGCTTTGAGCTTCCAGAGCATCTATAGTCTCACCTGTATACATCAGCTCAGTAGCCCTTTTCAGTCCTATCACACGAGGTAAGATAATCGAGCCCATCGGCGGAAAGACTCCTAAGCGGATTTCAGGCTGCCCAAATTTTGCCCTGTCGGTAGCTATGACGACATCACAAAATGCCACTAATTCGCAGCCGCCGCCAAGAGCCGGACCATCTACTACAGCTATTATCGGCTTGGAATAAGCATATAGTGTGCGGAAAATCGAATGGAAACTGTCAAGCATCTGATAGACTGTTTCCGGTCTATGTTCCTCAACTGACACACCCGCGGAGAAAGCTTTTGAGCCAGCAATCGCAGCAAACACTATGCATGAAACGCTCATGTTGCGGCTCATAGCATTCAGCGCAGCGTTTATCTCCTTCATCATCGATATAGTGAAGATGTTAAGCGGAGGCCTATTAAAGACTATATAACCTATTCTATCTGCTATAGTAAACTGTATAGACTCGTATTTTTCTACTACAGCCTCGTCATACATAAGCTACTCCTCTGAAATACCAAAACTGCTTTCTATCTGCCGAGTTATCTCCACAGATAGTCCTTTGGCCTGATGAACTACTTGATGTCCTTTTTTTCGCAAATCAGTGCGGTAGTTTTCATCAGCTATCGATGCAAGGTTTACTAGCACGTTATAGTAAGCACCGCGCACAGCAGTTTCTGCAAGCAGAGCTCCCACACCTACGTCCGTTAACACATTCTTATTGCCAATTCTTGCAAGCTCAGCGAGCAGCTCAAGTACCTTAAGAGCAGCTTGAGCTGTACACAGCGGCACTTCAGCTGCTTTACGTGTAGCTTGATCAAGCGCTGCCGCCCGTGCAGCCTGCTCCTCTTGTGTATCCTTAGGCAGTTTCGAAGCCTGCATCACGGCTTCAAAGCTCTTTGCATCTTCCTCTATTGCTTGACAAAGCTCGGTACGCAACTTCGCCAGCTGATCGAGTATCTGTTTGACTCGATCTTCTACCTCGACATATTTCTTTTTACCTATAGTAAGGTTGCACATCATTTGTCCGAGAGCGGCAGACAGCATTCCACAGTGTGCCGCAACGCTGCCGCCGCCAGGTGTAGGAGTCCCTGCTGCCACTAGATCCGGGAAACGGCCATAGTTTTCACTCAACCTGGCTCGTTTTCTCGAAGCCTCTGCAAGTGCCGTCTGTAACCGATGCTCCAATATCTGGTCTTTAGAAAAGTTTTCCAATCTAAGGTAATAGTCGACACAGTCATTGAGTGCTGCCTGAGGTACCAACCCCACTATTTCGCTGCCTACGACATTTACGCCATACCTTTCAGCTTCGCGCTTAATCATTTCAAACGCACGAAACAGAGGTGTTCCCTCGTAGTTAACCATATTCATCGACACTTGAACTATCTTTCTATCCTTAAGCTCAAATCCGAGAGCTTTCACGTATCTCAGCCCACCGGTTGCAAAGCGCACGGCTTTTGCTATCTTCTTTGCGATAGAGACGTCCTCCGTACCCAAGTTCACGTTATACGCTATAAGCGGCGGCCGTGCACCTACAACTGTAGCTCCAGCCGTCGGATGTATCATTGCTTCACCATAGTCAGGCCGTCGAGCGGGGTTAGTTTGAATCTCGTTTCGTAGTCCTTCGAACTCACCTCTTCGTATGTCAGCAAGATTCACACGGTCTGGCCTAGTAGCAGCCGCTTCATATAGATAGACAGGTATGAGATACTGTTCAGCTATACGACGAGCAGCCTCGTGAGCCAACTTAACGCAATCGTCCATCGTCACGTTGGAGATAGGAACAAACGGAATCACGTCCGTAGCACCTATGCGAGGATGCTCACCACGGTGCACGTTCAGGTCAATCAGTTCTGCAGCTCGCCCAGCGGCCTTTACAGCAGCTTCAACGCAGGCCATCGGTTCGCCAACAAAAGTTATAACCGATCTGTTATGGTCGGCGTCCATTTCCATGTCTAAGAGCACAACACCGGGCACGCTTTCTATAGTAGTTACTATACTATCTACTACTTCGCGGCGCCTGCCTTCGCTAAAATTAGGTATGCACTCTACTATTTTTTCCATGCAATCTAGAACTTGCTCCCTCAAAAAACTGGAAAGGGCAAGTCTATATCCTTTTTCCGTCGAAAGCAAGATCGAGCACTTTGCCGCGTTTGATTACCATACGGACTAAGTTCATGCCAAAGAAATAAGGTATCTGCCTGTAATCAGTACAATTAAAGACAACAAGATCTGCTTGCTTGCCTACTTCTATAGAGCCGACAGAGTCTTCCATCCCTAGGCTACAAGCAGCATTTATAGTACAGGCCGTGAGGGCTTCAGCAGGTGTCATCTGCATCTGAGTGCAGGCAAGACTCATTACCATCGGCAGGCTAGGCGTAGGTGAACTTCCGGGATTAAAGTCGGTTGCTATAACCACGGCAAGTCCTAGATCGATCATCCGTCTAGCTAGAGGATACTTCTTAAGCCCCAGATGAAAAACCGAACCAGGTAACAACACCGGCATAACTTCGGCATCGCGTAGCAAAGTCATCTCACTTTCGCCTATCTGTTCTAAATGATCGGCGGTAGCAGCTCGTAGCTCGGCCGCTAGTGCTGCTCCACCAGAGAGAGTCAACTGATCAGCATGTAGACGCAATCCGAGACCATAGCTACGAGCTGCAAGCAAGATAGCGCGCGCTTCTTCTAAACTAAAGACTCTCTCCTCACAGAAAACATCGCAGTAGCGCGCAAGTCCTTCAGCACTTACTGCTGGCAACATCTCTTCAATGACAAGCCTCACATAGCCGTCTCTATCAGATCGATATTCATCCGGAATCTCGTGTGCACCTAAGAAAGTAGGAACAAGGTCAGCTCTTGCTTCTTCGGCCAATCGACGTACAACCCGCAGTATCTTCAACTCGTCCTTTTTGGAAAGCCCATAACCGCTTTTGACTTCAGCTGTAGTAGTACCACAAGCTAGCATCATCTCGAGATGTTGGCGAGACTCATCAAGCAACTCATCCTCGTCAAGTGCTTGCGTGCGCCGTACTGTAGAGCGTATACCACCGCCCAAAGCAGCTATTTCGCTATAGCTACTGCCGAGAATGCGCATTTCATACTCTTCTATACGAGTACCAGCAAACACAAGATGCGTATGCGCATCAATCAAGCCAGGTGTAACTACTCTTCCTGCAACATCAACGTATGCTTCCTTAGAACGAAACGTAGGGCGTAAGTTGCCACTGGGAAGTATCTCGACAATTTTTCCGTTTTCGCAAACAACAGCTACATCTTCGAGTATAGAGAGAGAGCGCATTTGGTCGCCAACGCGAGGCCCTTTGGCTCCAGCTAGCGTCACCAACTGTCCTATATTTGTAAGTATCAGCCGCATATACTTGCTTTGCCTAAGAGCTTCTCCTGAAAAAAGGTAAAGGCATCAAATATCTGCCTTCCAGTTCACTTGAGCTAATGAGCTTCCATCTGATAAGGAAGTCTCTATTCTTGAGGAAAACTCTTTGCACCAGCGGATGATTTCTGCACTTCGAGTTCTATAGCAGCTTTTATTTCATCCAGCAAAGCATCACTGAGACTCACAGTAAGCCTCATCTCCCGACCTGCGCTACTAATCGAGATAGCAGAAAGTACATCATTAAGCAGCTTGGCTTGTTTTTTGTCTTTAATTTCAGAAGTGCCCATCATCTTAGCCAGGGTAAGAAGACCCGTCAGAGCTTCGGACATTTGCTTAGCGTCAGCCTCTGTTTTGGTGACAGTATTGCTGTCTAGCGTGATGCCACTTGATATATCAAGTATGCCGTAGGTCGCCTCAACACTATCTATTACCTTACTTAAGCCGAACGGATCATCATTCATACCTGCTGGAACTGAAGAGGATCCAGATTCATCTTCTAGGTCGTCATTACCTATCTTCGAGCGAGCTTTCGCCGGCTGTTTTTCCTGTGGAGGGATCTTTATGGCAAAACGCATCAAGGCCGCAGGAGAAGTACGACCTATATATGATGTCATATCGGTATTTGCCATAAGACTCTTCTGCTTCCCTGCGCGTACGTCTAAAGCGTTCTTCACAGTGTCCAGATCGCCTAAGCATACGGTGTCTTGCGATAAAAACACAAACGCTATTCTCTGCGGTTTAGCCATTCCCTTAAGCTGGTCAACACTTCCTAGGAGATCTACACCGCTATCTTCCATAAGGTATATAGTACTACCTTCATAAGTTTGAGTAGTAATCACCTTTTTGAGCTCAGCCAGGGATGACATCAATCTTTCACGCTCGAAGCCTCCGTTGACCAGAAAATACATGCTGCCGAAGCTTCCGCCACGAACAAATGTTCCTCCAACTGCAAGGTATCTTACCTGTCGCAAATCGATTCCTTGACTAGCAAGTAGAGTTTCTACCTTTTTAAATTCTTCAGAAGTTTTAGGATCCTTATTAATGATAGTCGAAAACCACCTATGGCTATAAATCTGCTGTACGTCCACTAAAGCGACAAAGTTAGCATTCGGCATAACAGCAAGCAAATCTGAAACAGAAGATGTTCCACTGCTTGCGTAAACTATGCTTCCACATAAGAAACTCAAGCAAAAGAGCAATATACCTTTCATACACACCTCAGCTTTTCAGTTATTCTTTTTTAGCAAAATAGCCTTTGCGATGTAGTACGCGCAGGTCCTTTGCGTTTTTGTTAATTATTTTTACAGCAATACTTCGGAAAGAACCATCCTTTGCGTCATTTGTAGGAGCATAAGAGACTATGTATTGCTGCCTTAGGTCCTCTTCTATTTGCGCAAAAGCGACATCATAATCAGACTCATCCTTTGGTATAAAAAGCCTACCGCCTGTTTCTTCTGTAATTTTCTGTAGCGTCTTTTGATCTATATCCTCAGTAAATATCTGCCCACCGTAGCGTCCCATACCGCGAATGCCTATTGCATAAATTATGACTTCTGCTCGCCAGGCGCGCTCTATAGCTTTCTGTCGCGAGTAACTAGAAGTAGTGTCCCGCCCATCAGTAAGCACAATGATGACTCTGCGTCCTGCCTCTTTTTCGAGCAGTTCATCCGTCGTGACATATATGGCATCATAGAGCGATGTACCAGCATAAGAAACTCCACCCCAGGGAGGAGTAGAAGCGATAGATCCTACTCCTGCATTAAACGTAACAGAATCAAGCACCTGCTTAAGCTGCTTCAAGTTCGAAGTCAGACCTTGCACCATCTCTACATCTTTGCGAAACGTAATTATCGCAGCAAGGTCGCGGTCAGGCTTGAGAACTTTTTCCAAAAATCTATAGGCCGCTTCCTTTTGCGCAGGTAGCGTAAGTTCCTGACTACCACTTATATCAAGCAATATGGCAAAAGTCAGAGGTAGGTCGGTCTCCTTTGTAAACGAGAATATCTCCTGTTGCTTACCATCCTCGTATACTGCTATGTCTTCCTGTTTGAGGTCGGTAATGTAGCGATTGCGTTTATCGACTACACTAAAAGGCACGCTGACAAGCTCAGTATCGAGCCTAAGGACATCACCTTCGTCTTCTACCTGCTGAGCTTTAGTAACAGTGCGTGCTCTGCTACTTACTACTTGAGCCTGTATAACCCCAACTGCAAGGAATATTACAAGTAGTGCCCTCATTCTTATCCTTCGCCACCTGACGAACGCTTCTCTACTCTCGCCGGTATGTTATAACCCTTGCGTGTTCTTAGTTTTAAATCCTTGCGACCTACTATCTTGACTTCTATCCTACGATAGCCCGGTCTTTCAGGATCTTCCGGCTCATAGGCGAGCAAGTAATACTTCCTCGACTTGTTATTAATATTCGCAAAGGCTCGTTCTAAGTCGAGGTAGTTGCCTGGAAAAGCAACCTCGCCTCCGGTTTCTTCACAGAGCCGGCGAAGTTCTTTGTCATCTACGCCTTCAACTTGCCCACCTTCTATACCAAAGAAACCCGCACCTTTAGTACTGATGCCGAAGATGACCACTTCGTTTCTCTGAGCTATCTCTATAGCTTCTTCCAATGTTCGCTCGCTTGCAGTATCTGCACCGTCAGAAATTACGACTATAACCTTACGAGGCGTGGGCACGTTGCTCATCTTCTCTTCGCAAACGCGATAGACGGCGTCATACAACGTCGTCTCACCCGCCGCTTTGACCGGCTTTAACGCTTTGATCAACAACTCTAGATCGTCAGTAAAGTCCTGTCTCATCTCTACGTTTGAATCAAAAGTCACAAGTAGCGCTTGGTCCTTGCGCCTGCGTAGCACCGTCTGTAAAAAGCTTGTTACAGCTTCCTTCTCAAACTTGAGCTTGCCTTTGACGCTAGCACTAGTGTCCAACAGGATAGCTATGTAAAGTGGTAAATCAGCCTGAGCTTGGAAATCCTGTATCTTCTGAAGTTTTTTGTCTTCGTAAACCTCGAAATTCTCCTTCGTTAAATTTGATACAAAGCGGCCATCCTTATCAGTGACTATAACAGGCAGTGTTACGTTCGTGACTTTAATCCTAGTAGTTTCATCTCGAGTGACCGTATCTCCACCGTTGCCCTGAGCAAAAGCCGTCAAAGCAAAAGCCAATAGCGCAAGAAGTTCTTTCCTCATAACCCTTCAAGCACAGTTATTTCTCACCATTAAAGTTACCAAACACAGATTATACAAGAACGTACCCTAGGATGACTACTTTTTCGCAAGGCTGCAGCAAGACTAAGCTTCCTGACAAAGCTCCGCTTAGGCAGCCTACACGCCCGAAGTGCCTAAATACTATCTCCAAGAAAACGACCTTCTTACAGCTACGTCTTGCCTTAGACCTGTAAAGCTTTACAGGATTCATATCTGCTAGAATCGTTCCTCTTGAATGTATGCGCCGTGGCTCAAAGGACAGGGAGTTTTTAACTTCTGATATCTAAAGACCGACAGAGAGAAGCTGTACGTAAGCTCTTGGAGTAGCGGAAAGTTCTTGACCGGAAGTGCACTTTCTCTACAGTAGAGACTAAAACCTCTTGCTAGCTCTGCTTAGATTGTCAAGTAGGCCAAGACATAGAAGACGGTCGAATCTCGATGCTCACTCAAACGACCTCCCTTTCTTTACAACCCTATCTCCATCCCTTAAAAGGTTCGTAATCTTTCCGCTCAAGGATGCTTTTCTGAAGCTTTAGTGCCTGCTCGTGCAATGCCTTACGAAAACAAGTACGTTCAGCTGCGCGTCCGTGTTCAAACTTCGAAGTCATAAACTTCTCATACTCTTTGAGAAATCGCTTCCGGGGCTCTTCCTTGAGATAATAGCCACCTTCAGGCCCTACTTCAAAGTGTTGAACTTGGAATACTCCGAGATTGATACTAGTTATCACTAGCCGGTCAATCACTACATGTCTAAATTCCTCTATAAGGTCAAGGGCAAGCGAGCAGCGACCGTAGTTTATTCCATGGAAGAACCCCAGGTAAGGATCAAAGCCACTAATCGAAAGTACACCTATTGCTTCATTATAGAGCAAAGTATACCCAAAGCTGAGCAAGGCATTAACAGGATCTGTAGGTGGGCGCCGCTTGCGGATGAAAGTTTCAGCAGATTTGCTCATACTTCCGAAGCACTCAAAGTACAAAGCAGCAGCTTGACCCTCAACACCTCTGAGGCTATCTAGAGTGCGTTTGCGAAAAACTTCTTCATGCAGCAATGATAGCCGCTCAATATGACTATCAAAAAATACTTCTGGGTGATTGCGCTGATAGCGCGCAAGCATAGCTATAGAATTAGCTATCTTACCTTCTACTATGCGCTTAGAGATCTCTAGGGCAAACTCAGGTTTCTGTGAAAGCTCATAGTGACGCAATCTCAGAGGTATGTCACGAGACTCTATAGGCGTTAGCCGCCCCTTCAACCGACCCTGCAGAGTCATAAATGCCGTGTCTATGCGCTTTGAAAAAGAAACGCTATCGTCTGAGTAGTTAATTGAACGTTGCCAAAGATAACCACACGATCAACTTTGAACTCGTGAATTTCAGCGAGTACCTCCCCAGCTAGCTCTATTATGAAACGCTTTGACTCCTTATGCAGAGTTGCTCCTTGTTCGGTAAGATAAAGCGTAGCCATAGAAGGTCATTTCTTTGGAAACAAGTATTTAAGCACTTCAGGCATGCGTGCTGCCCAGGCAGCCTCATTATGCTGAGCTCGCTTAGCCTCAAAGTACACAAGATCCTTTCCAAGTTCCCAACCTTTTTTGATAAGTGCATCACGAAGTTTCCTCGCATCAAGCTTGACCATCTGTTTGGTCGTAAAGTCAGATCCTTCGCTCGTACCTACATCTTCCCATATCTTACAGTTTACTTTCGCCGACGAATTCACGTAGCCGAGAATGTACCGCGAGTTCCACCAGACTGACGGAGACATTACGGCTAACTTGCCAAAGACTTGAGGATACTTTAGACCTAAATAGATAGTGATCAAACCACCAAGAGAAGACCCTCCTAAAGCAGTGTGTTCTGCCGCCTTAAGCGTCCTATATTTTGAGTCTATATAAGGCTTTAGCTCCTCGACCAGAAACTTGCCGTATAGGTCTCCCCCACCACCAGCCTGAAAAGTTTCATCCACGGTAGGTGTATACTCATAGATACGTTGAGAGCCCGCATTATATACGCCGACTATTATTATCGGTTCTATTTCACCGCCAGAGATCAATTGCTCGGCCGTTTCATCGACGCGCCACTCCTGACCTCGAATAAACGAGGTGTTGCCATCAAACAGATTCTGCCCGTCATGCATGTAAAAGACTGGATACTGCGCATTACTGCGATAGTAGTCTGGTGGCAAATAGATTATAATATCCCGACTATTAGACAGCACTGTGGAGCGAAAACCTCGGATGTATTCTATATTTCCAGTAAGATACTGCTGAGCCGCTACCGGCAAAGCAAACAATATTATCACGAGCAATCTCATCAACCCCTCCATAAGTAGAGAAGATTAAAACAGAGCAGCTGATACTCGTCTTAGCATTGACAGGTGTTATAATATTTTACATGCGCAGCAAAAGCGTCTTCCTAGCAATAGGATTCATCCTTTGTAGCTGTGCCTGCAGGTCTAGACCCATAGGCAACGAAGTCGAAACTAAGCTCCCGCCAAAGAAGACTGCTTATAGCCTCAGACCTGAACTTAAGCGGTTCGATAAGAAGTCCCCAAATCCTACATTTGACTACCTACTGCAACACAGTATACCACAGCGAGAAATAGAAAGCAGATGTCTACAGCTACGTAAGCAGCTCGATAGCAGCTTTGTCATAGAAAGCATAGGGCCCTTCGTAATGGTCACCAACTTGAGAAGCGAAGAGTTGGATGAGCTGAAAGATTTTACCATCAAGGCCAGCTTTAACGCTCTGTACAGGGACTACTTTGATACAATTCCAGACAAGATATATACGCTCTACATATTCAAAGATCATGCCGACTACCTGAACTACAGTAGGAAACTGCTTGACGAAAGTCCTACAACACCCTACGGTTATTACCGTTATGACAAAGCTGCGGTAGTGGTCAACTACTCTTCCGGAAGAGGAACCTTAGTCCACGAGATGATTCATGCGCTGTTAGATATAGACTTTCCAGCCGCACCTACTTGGTTCAATGAAGGATTTGCTTCGCTGTTTGAGCAAAGCGAACTTTCGGAGGGGCGTATCTGCGGATTATATAACTGGCGGTTTGATATTCTCAAAGAAGCAATAGTTTCTAACAACACTATCCGGTTAAAGCAGCTACTCGGCACTACTACGGAAGAGTTTTATGATGATAAAGATGGGAGAAAATATGCCGAAGCCCGGTTCGTTTGCTACTTCCTGCAAGAGGCTGGTCTGCTGAAGAAGTTCTACGAGGAGTTTAGAAAAAATGTAGCAAACGATCCTACAGGCGAAGCTACTCTACAAGCAGTCACTGGCAAGACTCTAGAAGAGCTAGAAAAGGAAATTTTTTCATCCGTACTCAAGAGAAATTATGTCGACCGATGATAATCTCGCAATCGAGAAAAAGCAGAAGACCGGCTTTCTTAGAAAAGCTATTGACAAAACCCGTGCAGCAATAAAAAACGTAGATGAAGCGATTACATTCCGGGAAACTTTCAAATCAATAGACGAAAGGTTTGATCGTCAAGCTTCGTTTAACCAACAGATATCCTCTGCGCTAGAGGAACTTAAGCTCAGTGCTAAGCAACAACAGCTATTCTTTGACAATTCCATAAAGGAAGTAAAAGCAGCAGAACAAAGCTGTAAAGACCTCGCAAAAGAAGCTAGTGACCTGCTTAGCAAAGCTAAAGAAGTACACTACAGTCTACAGAAATCGACAAACGAACAGTTGATGGTTTGGCAACAAGACCTGGAAATGCTGCGAAAAGAACTAAAGCTGCTCAAAGAGCAAACTGCAGCATTACAGGAATCATTCAAACATTTTGTCATATCCGCTCTAGTGATATTCTCGCTATTTGCTCTAGTAATAGTTTATCTCTTGTACCAAAACTAACTTGTATCAAACTAAACCGACAACCAGCTCAACTAACTAAACATCGACTAGAAACGAGCCTTCGTAAACTTGGCTCAAGAGGTGCAAAATGCTTAGATATCTATCGCTCCTACTATTCTTGAGCGTAGCCTATGGGCAACAAGAGTTTCGATTTAGTATACAAGTAGACATACGCCAAAGTAGCAGTGGATATGAATATGAGTATACCCTTAGACAAGTAGACTTGGGAAAAGCTATGTACGGTCAATTAGAAGCGTTTTCACTCATATTTCCCAAGCGTGACTGCCTAGACAAAGCAATAGCCATTACAGACTGGTCTATCGACGACAAGATTTCTAGATATGAACCAATTCTAGCTCAGGACATACACGAACTACGCTTAAGACCTTCGTATCAACTGACACCAGACGGCGATGGCACTTATCTAGGAGACAGAGCTCATAAACTGCTACTGAAGAGCGAGTGTGCACCTGTAGAAGGGTATTGGTTAGCAAAAGGTTCCAACTCCTATGATTTTGCGGAAATAAAGCTGCCTTGCGATTGTCCTTCGTCGGCAGAAGCCGAACCTACAAAGGACAGCCAACAGAGCAAGATTCGAGTAACACGCAGCGAGATCGTAGTTGAAACCGACACGCTAATACGGGTCAAACTTGAAACGACTCTTTCTTCAGAAACTGCTCGCGTAGGTGATGAATTTAAAGCAGCAACTGTAGACGAGCTAGTAGCAGACTCACACAAGATCTTGCCGGCAGGCACGCCTGTACAGGGCAGAATTACGTTTGTTACACCGGCAGAAAAAGGTAACAAGCCTGGCAAGCTAGCTATCGCTTTCGAAAAGCTAGTTTTACCCTCCGGACGAACTATTCCTATAGTGGCAGAAATTAGACCTATAGACCGACAGATAGACAGTGAGGGGCGGATAACTTCAAAGGCGGGGAAGCGGGTTGCAATTTTCATAGGTAGTGGAGCGGCCACTGGCGCCGCTATAGGTGCCATTGTTGGCGGCAGTAAGGCTGCAGGCATAGGTGCAGCTATAGGCGCCGGTGCAGGAGCTTTAGGCTCTATGCTGACTAAAGGCCCAGAAGCCAAGTTGCCGAAAGGAACGCTCTTAGGGCTATATCTCAGTAGACCTCTGAAGATACCCAACGCTGGATATATTCGAAGGTAGTTTAAATCGCCTATAAGCTGTATTATCATAGCCGAAACTCAGAGGCTAACATGACTACTGTTGCTTTATTAGGAGCTACTGGCTCGATAGGAAAGAACACCTTAGACGTGGTTGCCCGACTCGAGTTTAAGGTAGTAGCAATGTCAGCAGGCTCAAACATCGAGCTATTTGCCGAGCAGATAGAAAGATACCAGCCAGAGCTAGTTTCCATAAGCGACGCAAAATATGCAGAAGTACTGGCTAACTCACTCAAAGTTCGGTTAAAAAAACTACCCGAGATTGTCCATGGCACGGCAGGTCTATGTGCTGTAGCAACTCATCCTGCGGCAAAGATAGTCGTTTCAGCCACAGTCGGAGCTTTAGGCCTTTTGCCTACTTTAATGGCCATACGCAGCGGCAAACGTGTCTGCATCGCAAACAAAGAGCCGCTTGTCATGGCTGGTGAGCTGATGACCTTAGAGGCTGCCAAGCACGGTGCAGAAATACTGCCTATAGATAGCGAGCATAATGCGCTGCATCAATGTCTTAGAGGAGAAAACAAACGAGAGGTACGAAAGTTGATACTTACTGCATCAGGAGGTCCGTTTTTTCTGACTCCTGCAGAAGAACTTGCCAAAGTCAGCGTAGCTCAAGCCTTAAAGCATCCGACTTGGCAGATGGGCAGAAAGATCACTATCGATTCGGCTACGATGATGAACAAAGGTCTAGAGGTAATAGAAGCTCGGTGGTTGTTCGGTTTTGCTGCTGATCAGATAGACATACTTATCCATCCGCAGTCAATAGTTCATTCGCTGATAGAACTAATTGACGGATCGGTAATAGCTCAAATGGGCAAGACTGACATGCGATTGCCGATACAGTATGCACTGACTTATCCTGAACGGCTGCCGCTTAATTTACCCAGGCTAGATTTAGCGTCTATAGGACGGCTAGAATTTTACAGTCCGCCAAGTGACCGCTTCCCTGCCATACAACTTGCTTACCGTGCGCTCAGGCTAGGAGGGCTTGCTCCGGCAGTACTCAACGCTGCAAACGAAGTGGCGGTAGAGGCCTTTTTAGAAGAAAGAATCAAGTTTACCGATATTGCAGAAGTAGTTAAAGTGGCACTAGATAGGATAGAGACTTACGGCGTAGGCCGTGTCGAATCAGTAGAGCAAGTATTAGAGGAAGATAAAGCTACAAGATACTTCTGCAATGAATACATCAGGACAAGGATCAGATGAAAGTAGCAGTTGTCGGAGCAGGGCATCTCGGTAAGCATCATGCTCGCATCTATGCGGAGATGCAAGGTGTAGAACTTGTAGGTATTTGCGATATCAACGAAGAGCGAGGTCGTAGCATTGCAGCTAAGTATGGCACTCAGTACTATCGTTCATACCAGGACTTGGCACGTCTAGATCTAGCTGCAGCAAGCGTAGCAGTGCCCACAGTAGAACACTACAGAGTCGCCAAAACTTTACTTGAGAGCGGCGTTTCGGTTTTGATAGAAAAACCTATAACTGGTTCATTGCAAGAAGCTGAAGAGCTGATAAAACTAGCCGCTCGAAAGAGCTTATGCTTACAAGTAGGACATGTAGAGCGGTTTAATCCTGCTATAATTGCAGCAAGAAGAATAGTGACCACTCCACTTTTTTTCGAAGGGCATCGCCTCAGCGCTTTTTCTGCACGCAGTCTAGATATAGATGTAGTAATGGACTTAATGATCCACGACATAGACATAGTGTTGTCTATGGTAGACTCACCGGTAGCTTCAGTACAAGCTGCTGGGATCGCTGTTATAACAAACCGTATAGACATAGCTAATGCTAGAATAGAGTTCGATAACGGATGCATAGCTAATCTTACGGCCAGCCGTATCTCTAACGAAAAGTTGCGCAAGATGCGGCTATTTCAACCGAATGACTACATCTCGATCGACTATGTCAGACAAGAAGCCATAGTAGCAAGTCTCAAAAAATCCGAAGGTTTGCTGGAAGTCATAGCCAGGCATTTATCTGTAGAACCGGCAGAGCCGCTCAGGCTCGAGCTAGAGGCTTTTCTAGCGTCAGTGAAGGACGGTCAACCTCCACGAGTAACTGGAGAAGACGGTAAACGTGCTCTGGAACTTGCCCTAAGAGTTATCGAGAAAATAGCTGAGCACGGTAAGAAAATAGGTCTAGCAGCTATTTATTAGCTTTCACGAGCCTGATCTTGCCGCGATGTGTAGAGAGGTTGAGCGAAGCTTTTCCTGTGCCATATCTACCAGCTACCCATTTTCCATGCGAAGTAACCTCACTCATCTGAAAGCTGCCAAGGTCAATCGAACCAGCGGTAGCAGTTGCCATCAACGTAAACGTACTTTGCGGGTTGAGGACTACTTCTACAAGGTTTTCTACCGAATGGAAGTGATAGATACCCTGCTCTGCCAGAGTACCTGAGTAGTTAATGCCGCCGGTAATACTTTTTGCGGTGATGTTTTGGCTGGTGCTATCAGTGATAGTAATTGGGCCGTCGGTATTCTGAGCCAAAATTTTGCCGTTCATTCCAACGATAGTAATGCTACATTGGAGACAACTGAGATCAAGCACGCAGCCCTTAGGAGCGTACACTTCAAACTCTACGGGGCACATTTTATTGGTGGCAACGCTTATAGTTATTTCATCCTCTACCTGAGAAGCCTTAATCTCGGCACTTTTTTCAGAAACCAGAGCGCTCACTTTCACTTCCGGTCTGGTCCAAGATTTCACCGTGATAGAGCCGGCGGCGTTAGTAATTTTGAGTACCACAGCATCCGAGTCTACCTTAAAGACCCGTGTGTACTTGTCTTCAACAAGAGAAAGGAATACCAGAAGCAGCAACATAGCCCTCTAAAAGTCAGAAAACTGCTCCAAGAGACGTACTTTCTCTTTGTAAGACAGCATCATCATCTCATAAGCGATGCGGTCATCAGGGTTACGTTCAAACAGTTGTTTGGTTTCCTGTATAGCCTGGTCAACTATTAGCAGGCTACGCTGGAAGGAATGTTGTAACGACGGATCCCATCTATCCTTGCGACGCTGTAGTGTATGCATCAGTCTGTCTATAGAGTTACACACTTCGGCTTCTTCCGGCTGCATGACTTTCAACAGGACAGGTTTCGTCACAGGTACAGGTTTCTTTGGTTGTTCAAGGGAGCTCAGAAGCGACCAGCCAAAACCTCCTACAATTAGGAGCAAGCAAGCGACATGGGGTAGACCAACAGCAAGATTCAGCCTATATGTCCAGGCAGCCTGCACGAGCGTTCGAAGCCGACTTTTTGTTTGCAACTTGTTGTGAAGTTCATCCCACAGTTCTGTTCTAACTGCAAGCTCTGGCAAGTTTCTACTTGCTAGTACTATTTGAGAAAGGTCATTATAGACTATTTCGCAGTTAGCACACACAGCTAAATGGGCGCTAACTTCACGTCTTTTATCTGGTATTAACTCGTCATCTATAAACTCGGAGAGCATCTCTTGACATTCTGAACACTTCATGAGTTCACACCCCTCAATATTTTACGGAGTTTTAAACGTGCCTTATGAAGCTGTGACTTCGAGGTGCCGACGCTTATGCCAAGAATCTTAGCTATTTCTTCATGCTCATACCCCTCGACGTCATGGAGAATGAATATGGTTCTATAGCCCACGGGCAAGCTTGCTATCGCTTTATCCAAAGCTATACTATCTATCAGAGGCAAAGCTGCCTCCGTCTCTTCGGGTAGAGGTAGTTCTCCATCCTCGGTAGTTGTCTCAAAGCGGAACTGGCTTTTTCTGAGCTTCATCAACACTTGATTTACCGCTAGTCTGTGAAGCCATGTGGTAAATGCAGCTTCACCTCTGTAGCTACCTATTCTGCGATACAGTTGTATGAAGACTTCCTGCGTCAGATCTTCCGCTTCAGACTTATTGCATGTCATTCTCATACACAAGTTGTAGACCTTGCGGCTATGTCTACGATAGAGCTCCTCAAAGGCAGTAAGGTCACCTTTTGCAGCAGCGATAGCAAGTTCGTAATCTGTTTTCTGTAAGACCACCTCAAATGCTTGCGCATCGAACTAGAAGCAACTGCTTCTTGTAGGATGCAGAGCTCAGTACATAAAGTTGCCTAGTTTTTATCGATTCCCTCTCGCAGCATAGATGCCGTATGTCTGATCTTATGCTTGTCTAATAAGTGTCGCAAGCTACGCACTGGCAGGCGAAGTAAATCAGCTGCCTTGGTTTGATTGCCCATAGTCTTGCGCAAAGCTTCCAAAACAAACGTCTTTTCTAGCTCCGACAAGTATTTTTCCAGATCTATGCCTTCTTCGGGCAGCGAAAAGTATGTACGTAGCCTACTAGGGCTATACTTTAGAATAGTTTCTGGCAAGCGCTCAGGCTGTATCTGTCGGCTTTGTTCAAAGGCTACGGCCCGTTCTATAGCATTTTCTAGCTCCCTTACGTTGCCCGGCCAATCGTAGTTTTCCAGATATCTCATTGCTTCTTCGGACACAGAGTCTATCTGCTTACCTGCGCTGGCAGCGAATTTTTTGAGGAAGTGTTCTGCCAGCAGAGGTATATCTTCCTTACGCTCCCTGAGAGGGGGCAATTTGATCTGTATTATGTTGACCCTATAGTACAAATCATGCCTGAAGAGTTTTTCTTCGACCATTTGAGCAAGGTCACGGTTCGTGGCAGCGACTACCCGAGTGTCAACAGGTATTTCTTCGACACTGCCCACAGGTCTAACCTTCTTTTCTTGTAAGACCCGCAAGAGTTTGACCTGCATAGCTGGCGTCATTTCAGAAATCTCATCCAGAAAGATCGTGCCTCCGTTTGCTGCCTCAAACAGTCCCTTTCGATTTGTCTGTGCTCCGGTAAAAGCTCCCTTGACGTAGCCGAATAGTTCCGATTCTAGCAGAGTTTCTGTGAATGCCCCACAATTGACCGAGACAAAAGGAGCGTTAGAGCGAGGACTAAGGTTATGTACAGCCCGAGCTATCAACTCTTTTCCTGTACCAGATTCACCATAGATAAGCACAGTGCTTGCCGTAGAAGCGACATCGTGCAGCATCTTGAACACTTCTTGCATCGCGCGAGAATGGCCTATGATGTTTTCAATCTTGCCGCGATCTTTCAGCTCGCGCTTAAGCAATGCGTTCTCCTGTCTCAGCCGGCTCTTCTCAAGAGCCTTCGCTACTACTACCTTCAATTCATCTATATCGAACGGTTTTTGTATGAAATCATCAGCGCCCATTTTGAAAGCTTCTCGGGCACTAGCTATAGTAGCAAATGCGGTCATTAGGACGCACACCGTATCAGGTGAGACTTCGCGACAAAGCTGTAAGAGCTCCATTCCACTCAAGCCGGGCATTCTCACGTCGGAGATAACCAAATCAAAAAAGCTCGACTTAAGCATCTGAATGGCCAAACTTCCATTATCAGCGACTCTAACAGTGTAGCCCTGCCGCGAAAATACCCGTTCGAGCAGTTCACGCATGCTTCTTTCATCATCTACTACTAAAATTTTATACATAGCTATTTAGCATCGCTCAAAGTATCTATCGGATGCAGCACTCTAGCCTTAGGCAAGATAATCGTAAAAGTTGTTCCCTGCTCTGGTACGCTGTCGACACTAATTTGGCCCTTGTGATCGGAGACAATTTGATAAACTATAGCAAGTCCTAGTCCTGTACCACCTTGCTTGGAAGAGTTAAACGGTTCAAATATACGTTCCAACTCTTCTGGCTTCATACCAACTCCGGTATCTCTTACTCTCAATTCTACATCTTCTTCTCCGAGAAGTTTTACAGAAATTGTCAGAGTACCGCCGTAAGGCATCGCCTGCAAGGCATTTTTCGCTAGGTTCCAAACCACTTGCCGAAGCTGATTAGGATCTGCCCTAATCTGTAGCGAACTTGGTAAGTCAGTAACCAAGCGATGTTGCTTTGCGTCATACTCCGCAGAATAGCATACAAGCGAGACAGTCTCTTTTACAAGGCTTGTCAAGTCAAACTCTTCAATATTGATTGGTGCAGGTCTGGCGTATGCCAAGAAGTCACTCACTATTTTGTCCAACCTATCCGACTCTCTCAAGACGATAGCCATCAAATGAGCTTGGTCTTCATTGAGCTCAAGTTCGCTTTGGAGTAGTTGTATAGATCCGCGCATAGCAGCAAGAGGATTTCTTATCTCATGAGCTATACCAGCAGCTATTTTACCCATAGCTGCTAGTCTATCACGCCGGCGTATTTCTTGCTCCAACTTTATGATTTCCGTAAGATCTTGAAAAGACACCACTAATCCACGCATGTCGCCTATCTCGCCTGAAAGAGGCGAAGTCGTCATACCAAGATGCATCTGCTTGCCTCTTGCAGAAGCACAGACAACAGTAAAGCGTTTTGGCTTTGAAAGCACTTCCTCAAAAGAAATCTCTTGCCTGACTTCGGGAAATATATCAAACAAATGCCTGTTTATCACCTGAGAAGCCTTAAATCCGGTCAGCTCTTCTGCTGCTCTATTAAACGACAATATTCTCCCACTGAGATCTGTAGTGACAAGCCCACTGTGAATGCTTTCTATTATGCGCTCGTTAAAAGCTTGCAAGTTAGCAAGATGTTTTGCAGCACGGTCGAGTTCTACGTTACTCGACCTTAATCGCTCAGATATCTGCCCACCGACTATGCCTATGACAAGCATAGCTATTATATACAAAGGGGCACTTTGTTCTGGCATAAGGTAAGTAGTCTCTCCAGCAAACCCATAATAGACAGCTAGTAGGATGACTAAGTAAGAAAACACGCAGGCAGCAGCAGTAGCCAATACGCCTACACGAGAAAGAACTATACTAGCAGCCAAAACCACTACCAAATAGAGAGCTGCAAAAGATTTCTCTATCGCAATCGTTCTGTATACGATAAAGCTTACGATAAGTATGTCTACAACTATCTGGAAATATGCCTGAATAGCATAGCTGCTGAAAAGCTTTATTGCCAGCCCATATATGATAGATATCAGCCCGACTATCAGAGTCGTGCCTATAAAAACATTTACAAGATCTGCTACTGGGGTGAGAATATTCAGTATAGAAGAAGTACCTAGCAGTACTAGAGTGATAGTGAGCCTTGACGCTATCAGCCAAATGAGCTTGTTACGCATAGGCCTAGGATGAGGCCACCCTAAGGTGGCCGTTGGCTCAATGTTTTCCTGCTAGTTTGCCGATTAGCACGAACAATGGCATGTACATCGAGATAACTATTCCCCCTATAGTTACCCCGAGAAAGACTATCATTACAGGTTCTATCAGCGTAAGCATATTAGCTATGGCGGCGTCTACTTCTTGTTCATAGAAATCGGCTATTTTGTTCAGCATGGCGTCCATAGCACCAGTCTGTTCGCCTACTCCTATCATCTGGCTTACCATCGGGGGAAAAACACCGGTCGCTTTGAGCGGTTCAACCATGGTTTGCCCTTGTTCTATAGCTGCTCTAACTTTCATTATTGCTTCACTGATTATTACGTTGCCGGCAGTTTTCGCCGTAATATCAAGGGATTCAAGAATAGGCACACCAGAACTCAGCAGCGTTGCTAGCGTACGGGAAAAACGCGCTACTGCAATTTTACGCAAGACGTCACCGAGCAAGGGAGCTTTGAGCAACAAGTCGTCAATCACGCGGCGACCATTCGGCGTCTCATAGTAGGCTTTTGTAGCATATGCCAATGCAGCAGCTACAAGAGCTATGGCCCACCAATAGCTTGCCATGAAATTGCTCACCTTAATTACTATCTCAGTAGGCAACGGCAAGGATTCCCCAGGTCCTAGGAGGCCTTCAAAGATGTTCTTAAAAGCGGGTATTACGACTACCATAATGACGGACACGACGACTATGGCAAGTACTATCACGGCCGCCGGATAGATCATCGCTGAAACGATATCGCTTTTCAGCTTGACCATTTTTTCTATAAACACGGCCAATCGCTGTAGAATCAGGTCCAAGATACCGCCTGTCTCTCCAGCTGCCACCATGTTGACATATAGCGGTTCAAATACTTTCGGATGACGACCCATCGAGTCAGCCAGCGTCATACCTGCTTCCACATCAGCACGCACCTGCAATATTGTCTGCTTGAAATAGTTATTCGTCTGTTGATTACCTAATATTTCGAGGCATTGCACCAGAGGCAGACCTGCATCTATCATCACCGAAAACTGGCGGGTAAAGATAGCTAAGTCCTTCATCTTCACCTTTTGCTTTTTAGCAAACTTCGGGATAGCTACCTCTTTGCCTTTTTCCTTTATGCTAGTAACGATTATCTGCTCCCGGCGAAGCATGTTCTCTAGTGTTTGCCGATCTGGAGCAAAACGTTCACCTACTACTACTTCGTTGCTACGGTTATGCCCCCTAAAGACAAATGTTGGCATACTCAGACTCCTTTCATTAGAACTCTACCTTCCGGGAGGTCTACCTATAGGAGGTACACCAGGACGTTGTCCAGGCATACCAGGTCGCCCAGGAGCTGCCCCAGGAGCCACACCAGGCTTTGCCCCACCGGAAGCATGAATGAGGCCAGAACCACGATTTATCAGTTCCTGTAGCTCGTCCTGATTGTGTGATCTAGTCATAGCCACTTCCAACGTTATCTGCCGTTGAAAATACGCTGTCGCTAGAGCCTGATTGAACGTCTGCATGCCATACTTTTCTTGTCCAGTCTGCATCATAGAGTAAATCTGATGTATTTTGTCCTCACGTATCAGGTTGCGTATAGCGGCATTAGGAATCAAAATTTCCATCACCATCACGCGACCATTGCCCGAAGCCTTCGGCAAGAGAGCCTGGCACAGCACGCCTTCCAAAACCAAGCTCAGCTGCGTTCTTATCTGTGCTTGCTGATGTGCAGGAAATATGTCTATGATACGGTTTATCGTAGAATAAGCAGAGTTAGTATGCAACGTAGCAAAAGTTAAGTGTCCCGTTTCTGCTATCCTAAGAGCAGTTTCTACTGTTTCTAAGTCACGCATCTCACCTATCAGCACTACGTCTGGATCTTCACGCAAGCTAGCACGCAAAGCATTAGCAAAAGAATGCGTGTCTGCATGCACTTCGCGCTGATTAACTATACAGTTCTTGTGAGGATGGAGAAACTCTATAGGGTCTTCTATCGTGATTATATGCTCATGGCGATCTTGGTTGATCTTGTCTATCATCGCCGCAAGCGTCGTCGACTTGCCTGACCCTGTAGGCCCGGTTACCAGAATAAGACCTCGGGGCTTTTCACAAAGTTTCTTCACTACAGGTGGCAGACCCAACTCTTCGAAGCTTTTTATCTCATAAGGTATAGCACGAAACACTGCAGCTACAGCACCGCGCTGATTGAACAGATTTGCACGGAAGCGAGAAAGTCCCTTGATACCAAACGAGAAGTCTAGCTCCAAAGTCTCCTCAAACCTGTGCTTCTGAGCATCAGTCAACACCGAGTAAGCTAATTGCTTAGTATCGGCCGGCGTCAGTTCTGGATAATCCAATGGTCTTAGGTGACCATGCACCCTTACCTGCGGCGGAGAATTAGTAGTAATGTGAAGATCAGAGCCACCAAGCTCGATCATCTTCTTGAGAAGCTCGCTGAGAACCAAATTTGCCATATTTTAGTCCTTTTTAACCTAGAGAGAATTAGGAAAAGTGATTTTTCCAAAAATATTTGCTTACCAGAGTAACCTCTGCTCCTAAACTAAACTTAGCACCGGTTGAAAGCATAAACAAACTATCTAACCTTGCTAACTATTCAAACAACAACTAGCCACACTCCAAATCATCTACAAATCGAACTCCTCACGCGCTACTTCACAGTTTCTCTTACTACTTCCTCGATTGTAGTAATACCTTGACGTATCTTATGCAGCCCACTCTGCCTCAGAGTAATCATACCTTCTTCTACCGCCTTCTTCTTGAGCTCTAGCGCAGATGCACCTACTAGAATAAGTTCTCGTAGCTCATCGCTTATCTCCATCACCTCATACAAACCTACACGCCCTTTGTATCCCGTATAGTTACAAGTAGGACATCCAGTTCCTCGGAAAGTTCTTATTTGCGATGCCTCTTCCGGAGAAAATCCCACGTCTATTAACGCCTGCGGCGGTGTAGCCACCTCCTCCTTGCAGTCCTTACATATTCGCCGAATCAGCCTCTGCGCCTGTATTAAGTTTACAGAAGTCGCTACCAAAAAAGGCTCTATGCCCATGTTCATCAACCGGCTTACTGTAGACGGTGCATCGTTTGTGTGTAGCGTTGACAACACCAAGTGCCCAGTAAGTGCCGCTTTAACCGCTATTTCCGCCGTCTCAAAATCTCTTATCTCTCCTACAAGGATAATGTTCGGATCTTGTCGCAAAAACGCCCTCAGTGCCGTAGCGAAGTTCAATCCTATCTGCTCTTTCATCTGTACCTGATTGATCCCAGGCAGGTTAAACTCTACAGGATCTTCTGCGGTCATTATGTTCGTATCTGGAGTATTTAACGACGCAAGTGCTGAATATAGCGTATTGGTCTTACCCGAACCCGTAGGTCCTGTAACCAGTACCATGCCGAACGGCTTAGCGATCTGTCGCTTGAACCGCTCTAGACTCTCTGGCTCGAACCCGAGCTTAGTCATATCAAGCATCAGCCTCTCTTTATCGAGCAACCGAAGTACTATCTTCTCTCCCCAAAGCGTTGGAAGTGTCGAGACCCTAAAGTCTAGCTCCCTCGAGCGGCCATCAAGCTTAACTTTAATCTTTATTCTACCATCTTGCGGCAATCTCTTTTCAGCTATGTCTAGCCTCGACATAATCTTGATACGCGAGGTAATTGCGTCTCTCATCTTCATCGGAGGATGCATTATATCGTAGAGCATGCCATCTATGCGAAATCTGACCCGAAATTCCTTCTCATATGGCTCTATGTGTATATCTGAAGCCCCTCGCCTCAATGAGTCTACCAAGATGACATTGACGAGCTTTACTACCGGAGCGTCTGACGAAGACTTCTCTAGGTTATCCAGATCTATCTCCTCCTGCTCCTCTACTAACTCTACATCCCCACCGTCATCAACCGCAGTTCCTCCATAACCACCATAGCCAGCTCCTGGTGAACTGGGCTCATTCATTATGGATTCCACCACATTGTAAAGTTCTACTTCTTTAGACGAGCCATAGTACTTCTTGATGGCTTCCTGTAGTGCAGTTTCAGATACCACTACAGGCTCTACTGAAAGGCCTGTCATAAACTTGATATCATCTATAGCAAGCACGTTGGTAGGATCGATCATTGCGAGCGTAAGTGTAGAACCCACACGGGAAATAGGCAGTACGTTGTACCTTCTCGCTACATCCTCCGTTATCAGCTTGAGAGCAGATTCATCTATCTCAAATAATGAAAGATTAACCGACGGAACCCCATACTGGCGAGAAAGCACAGCAGTTACTTCCTCATCGCTAATAAATCCAAGCTTTACAAGTGTCGAACCTAAGCGTCCACCATGAGCTCGCTGATGTTCCAAAGCTTCTCTGAGCTGTTGACTAGTTATCAATCCTTCTCTAATCAGAGTCTCGCCTAGCTTTGTCGACATAATTAAACTACCCTTAAAAACCGATATTCTGCTTACGCCAATTTTAACTAAAACTCTTCTCTTCTAGCAACATTCATGTCGTTGCGGTGAAAAACATCACCAAGCTTGCTTACTTGCCCTTCTTGGTACCCTTCTTGGCCGGACCAACCTCTATCTTTAACGTCTCAGTTAAGTACTTCATGTTTTCTTCAGCATCTCTCCGAGCTTTGCTGTCCGGCGCAGCAGTCTCTACTACTTGCTGAAATAGCATCACCGCCTGCTCCATTTTCTGCTTCTCTCCGCTTGCAGCAAGAACCAGTCCTTTGCCAGCCATCGCATCTACGTTTGTCGGATCCAGTGCAAGGACTTTGTCGTATGTAACCAGTGACTTCTCTACATCCCCCATGCTAAAGTAGAGTCCACCTAACTTGTTCAACATACCAGCCTTCTTAGCAACATCTACCTCTGCCTCAGCACCGGAAGAAAAAGCACTTATGGCCTTCTCAAGATACTCGCTAGCTCCGAGATTACGAGCCAAAATATCACAAGCGTCACCATAAATCTTCCTATACTCGTTATTCGTAGGATCTAGCTGTAATGCCTTATCAGCATACTCTGCAGACTCTACAAATAACTGCTTGGCCTCATCGCGGAGCTTGTTGTTAAACTTAGTAGCACCCCAATTATAAAGCGCTAACGCTAGATTAGCATAGATCACTGACTGATTTTTTGTATTATCTGCTAACTCCGAGGCTATAAGAGCTGCCTGCTTAAACTCCCTAACTGCACCTTCATAATCTTTTCTAGAGTTTGCTGCCATGCCGGCATCAAACAGTTTCTTCATCTCGCTTGACTTTGCGTTAGCTTTCCTTATCTCCTCGTTCTTACGTCTAATTTCTTCTTGCTCTTTGAGAGCTTGCTCACGTAGCTTTTTAATCTCCTCAGCTGACGCTCCCACAGGCACAGCAGCAGTAATTTCTCGCACCTGCTCAAAAGTAGGCCTTGTGCCATCACCAGGAAGCAGATCAAAACTTTGTTCTAACTGTTCACCAGGTATGATCCTAAACCTAGGCGAGACAGCCGGCGCCCATTGAGGTGCAGATATCACCACTGCATATTCAGTACTAGCCCCAGCAGGTAGAGAATGAAAGTACAACCCCTTTTTATCGGTCTTGGTAGTAAACCTCTGCGCTTGATCAAAGCGGTATATATCTACAGTAGCCCCTTCTATCGGTACGGGCTGCCCATCTTGCCCCGTACCTCGTATCATTCCCTTCAGCATCCCTTGCTGCGAATAACCAATACTTACCAAAAAGCAAAGAAGTAAAAGTGACTTTAACGCATTCATCTTATTCCTCCACAAAGACCGTTAGAGCCCAGAAACTGAAGTCTACAAAGTTGCTATTAGGCTGTCAACTACGAGCTATTTCACTATCAACATCATCAAAAAACCTCGCCACATCTTCCTTACAAGTAGTGATCGGAATCGAAGGAAGATTCTGCAAAAACAGCCTTCCGTAGCTCTTAGTCCTAATCCTAGGATCAAGTATTGCTATTGCTCCTCTATCCCTGCTACTGCGAATTAGCCTCCCTATGCCTTGCCTCAGAGTCATGATAGCCTGCGGCAAAGAATAACTCAGAAATGGATCCTCGCCGCGAGCCTCGATACTCCGACATCTAGCAAAAACGATCGGATCGGTGGGCACGGCGAACGGAAGCCTATCGATGATGACGCAGGAAAGTGCCTCACCTTGCACATCAACTCCTTGCCAAAAACTTGCTACGGCAAAGAGTACTCCTCTATCACTAGTCCTGAAACGCTCCAGCAATACACTCTTTGAAGCTTGTCCCTGAACAAAAAGAGGATAACTAAGCTGATCTTTAACTAGCTCATAGACATGATTCATCTGCTGAACACTGGTAAAAAGGACAAAAGCTCGCCCCTTGCTGATGGCAAGCAGCTCTAAGACTTCCTTTGCAACAGCCTGAGCATAAGCAGAACTTTTCGGATCAGGCATACTAGCTGGCAAATACAGTATAGCCTGCTTGGAATAGTCGAAGTGAGACCTTATTTTCAGCTCTTGTCCAGTAACACCTAATCTGGCTTTGATAAAACTAAAATCTTCACCTGAAGCAAGAGTAGCAGAAGTAAGAACTACAGCTCTCACTTTCTCGAACAAGTTTTGTGAAAGTATTTGAGATATATCTATCGGAGCAGCTCGTAGAACGACCCTTCGCCCTTTACGTTCGTACCAGCAAACATAGCTGTCATCTACTTCCTCCATGATAAAGCGAAGCTTTGACGCAAAATTCCCACATCTTTTTGCCATAAGCTCCGTTTCTGGCGAAGGCTCTTGTAGCATCTGTAAGCATTTAGCAAGCCGTTCAAGGAGGCTAACTGAATTTAGGTAAGCGCTCCTACTCTCTGTAGTGCTACTATCTAAAGCCGGCATAAGCATATGACGGCCTTCACTTGTACGGTGCTCCCCAAAAGCAGTCCAGAAATTTTCAAAAACAACTGCCAACTCGTCTGAAATCTTGGTTATTTCAGAAGTTGCCCTCGAGTCTTTAATCTCTAGCTTGCTAACCTCTTGTAGCAAAGCATAGCTATCGAAGCTACTCACTTCGATACCAAAATGCTCTGAAACCACGTCTTCTATCTCGTGAGCCTCATCTAACACCACAGCGAAATACTCCGGTATAATCGGGCTGTACTCATCGTTTCTAAGAGCTAAGTCAGCGAAAAACAAATGATGATTGACGATGACGATGTCAGCTTGCTGGGCTTGTTGCCTAGCGCGAGTGACAAAGCAAGTCTCAAATTCAGGACACTTCTGACCCAGACACCTCTCACTGCGAGCATCTATATCTTGCCAAAATCCGAGCTTTTCAGGTAGCTCCTGCAACTCTGCCTTATCGCCCGTCTTTGTCTGCCGTGCCCATCGGCGTACTTGCTCGAAGTAATCCACCTCATTAAGATCTCTTAGTACAGCAGAAGTCTCGGCTTTCTTGAGCTTATAGAGACATAGGTAGTTCGTGCGGCCTTTAAGACAAGCAACCTGGAGCTTGCGTTCAAGCATTTGCTCGATAAAAGGAATATCTTTATAGTAGAGCTGCTCTTGTAAGGCCATCGTAGCTGTCGAGACAATTACTCGCCTACCCAAAGCAACAGCAGGAAGGAGATAGGCCAAGGTTTTACCTGTACCAGTGCCTGCTTCACAAAGTAGTACACCGCCATTTTTGAAGATTGAAAGTACCGCCTCGGCCATCTGAAGCTGGCCAGGGCGGTACTCATAACTTGGATGGCTCTTGGCGAGTATTCCCGAAGGTCCAAAGACACTTTCCATCATCTGTTGTGCTGAATAGGCTTGAGCACTATCAAAGGAGTCGTCCGCGACCTAAGTTGAGCTTGCGTAAGAGGTGAAGCGCGCTCTACAGGAGCAGGGTTTCTTCCAAAAGGATCAGGCGGTTGAGGCGGTCGAGGTTGTTGACCAGGTTGTCTCGGGCGAGGGCTAACTGGCGGTGGCTGAGCAGGCCGAGGTCGCTTCGGCTGAGCATTGATATCGGTAAACTCAACCTCGACTGTGTTTTCAGCATAACCTACAACTGGAACTTTAAATTTCTGAGCTCCAACTTGCAACGTAAGGCCGTTCAGGTATTCGTACATTGCCAGAGTATCCATCGTAGTGTCTACTTCTATATTGCTTGCCACAGGTGTGCCACTACCCAGCCTTACCTCAGCACCCGTACCCTTTAGCGCTTCTATCAACTTAGCTATATGCTCAGATCGCTTGTCATATACGGTTACGGTGATAGTACTCCTCAGCTGTGGCGTGTTATAGATTACCTGGCTATCGGAAAATATCGCTCGATAAAGCTGGCCCACTGCTTGCTTGACAAGTTCCGGCGAAACTTGCTCGACAACTTTGTCAAAAGCTATCAGCTCGGTGTTACCGCTGCCCCTGGTCAATGGCAACTGCCCTTCACCTAGTATCAGATTATCGTTTGGTCGCATTATGGTGTAGATGAAGCTAGCATCACAGATGTAGCCACCTATACTAGCAGGGCGATTGTCTATCTCAGCATCGATATAAATAAGATAATCGGTGTTGTACTGCTTCACTATCTTCTGTATGGCAGTGAACTCAGCCGAGCCTGGCATAATCTTGCCCTTAAGAGAAGAATAGTAAGTCTCAGTAGTTCCTTCAAAAGCTACAGATTGAAGCCCAGCCTGAGTCAACTCCTCAAAGATCAACGCTCTAACAGACTTAGTAGCCCTAGGAGAGTGAAATCTGGATGAAGGAAGAAGCATTACTCTAATCGGCTTTTCACCAAAGCTTAACACCTTGTTTATGACAAGCGCAGCGACCATCTTTGGTAAAGCTACATCACCTTCTACAGTAACAGTTATTTGGGTCTCATCATCATTAAGTCGTGGAGTGCCAACAATCTTGAAGTCTGTCAGGTAGTCTTCAGCCGGCTCTAAAGCCACGTCTATCTCTTCAGCCAGATTGTCAACTATCTCCCTGGAAAACTTCTCGGCAAGGAAGTCACTCAAGAATTTCTTCTTGGCAAAGGCCTCAGCCTTTTTTTCACTCGCACGCCTAGTTGCTCTGTCATAGCTGAAAGTATAACGCTTACGCATAGTCTCAGCTATCGCCACAGAGCTAACTAACGACAACATACTTAGAGTAATTACTAGATTTTTCATATCTTCTCCGCTACTTTGAGCTTACACCAACTTGTCTAACAGACTGATCTCTTTTGATCCTAGCAGGGGAAGGTACTGCATCAGGCTGCCCGTTTTCATTAAACGTCTGCACTATTGAACACCAGGCTATCTTAGGCTCTACTCGCGCTACCCGGATACGAGCATGCACTGTTCTATCATAGGCAAGTATCTCTCCTGCGGCGTTCCTAATAGGTTCACCCTCACTATAAACTTCAAATTCCATACCCGGACGCACAGAAGCTTCAGAACCGGCATCAATAGCTACTTCGCTACCTTTGATAAGTACTACGAGCGCTTCTATGGGTATACTCAAAGACAGCTTGTCTACAAATTGTTTCGCAAATTTCTTCATCATAGCCCTAAAGTCTTCCGCTCCAGGAGTACCACTGCTACCAAAATTAGAAGCCGTCTTTTCCGCTTTGTCAGTATACTCAGCACTATCTATGACCTCAGAAGTCTCAACCTTGATAAGCTGCATCTGCACCGTTGCATTTAACTTGACCTTAGTAACCGTACCAGCAAAAGGAACGTTCACGCTCGCATTTTTGACTTCAGCATTCAGACATTTACCTATTAGTGCATAATCTGCTGTCAAGATACGTCCTATCTGAGCAGCAGACGCTGGATTAGCCAAGTCTGACTGTGCCAGCTTCTGCTCTTTAATTATGGTGTCCATCGCCGAGCGAGAGAGTAACGTAAATTTGCCCGAAGCTACTACAGCGTTCTCCAGCTCGCCAGCAATTATGTCGTTCGTCCAAGCCTTATCATGGCTTGAACCAGCAACTACAAAGATCTTTTTCTTTCCACCCTGGGCAAAAATCTCAATCCCACCCAATAGAATCAAAACTGATAAAAACACCCCTAGCTTCATCTCTACTCTCCTTAAGGTCTTCTTTTTACAAACAGAGTATAAGCTCTCAACAAGAAGGCGGTCAAAACTAAATTTTACTCAATAGGAGTAATCCAACTCGGCAAGCTTCGTTTGCGGGCAAGACCAATAACGATAAACCCCATAAGCAACCTACAAGTCTCAAAAGAATTAAAGTTACTGAGCAACGTTATATCTCTTATCGTCACTCCGGGTTCTATCATGTTTAGCACCATTAGCTCATCTTTACTGAGCTGCAGACCTTTAAGCCTTTCCTTGTAGTCTGGAACTAGTTCTAGCTCTTCATCCAGCGAGTCTATCGTCTTGCGGATCTGCTCCCAGCTTCTTATCATCTTGATTCCCCGAAATATTATGTCCAAAGTAGAAAGCTCAAGTCGCGGCAAATCCTTCTGCGGTAGCTTGCCTTCTGCAAATTCATAGTACCCAATCTGCCATAAAAAGAGACTGTAGATTATTCCAAGTACTTGGTAGGATATCTGTGCAGTTAGCTCGGCTTCGGTAAGAGTTTCGCTCTCCAGCAACACTTGACCAAAACGCTTACCCTGCTTTACATAAGCTTCGGCTTCGAGATATTGGTCAACAGTTATCTTGCCAAGCCGCAAAAGCACCTCGCCTAGACTATCCTCACGCTGATTGGAATAAGCAGAAAGTATCTGTCCAGAGTCAAAAAGTATCGCCTTGCGTAGCTCATTGAGGGACAGCATCAGCGTACCCGTCTTCCTTTCCGAGTATATCTGGTACAACAGCTGTGGTAGCGGCCTGTCTTTTAAGTTCCCTTGTAACAACATAAATCAATTCCTCGACAGCGAGGCCAGCCACGCTCTATCGCACATTACGACACGAAAACCAAACAGGTAGTGTTTGGTAGCTGCACTATACCTGCTCCTAAAAGCTGATCTACACACATATCCGTGGCTTGCCCAAGACCCTCCGCGCAATACTCTTATGTCTAGATCGTCACTGTGCTCCCAAGCCCTAGCATCCGAAGGCGCTCCTTCATAGCCTTTATGAAGAGCATCCAGCACCCATTCAACCACATTTCCATGCATATCGTACAAGCCGAACCCATTTGCTACCCCAAAGCTACCTACCTGCGTAGGACGTTCTCTAAATATTCCCCTAGGAGCCAGACCATAAGGATGGCTACCGCGATAGTTAACTAGATCAGAAGTAATAGTCGGCCCAAAATGAAACGGAGTTTCTGTGCCCGCCCTACAAGCATATTCCCATTCCGCCTCAGTCGGTAACCGATAGAGCCTGCCGGTTTTCTCCGAAAGCCTTTCGCAAAACTCCATAGCCTCATACCAAGAAACACTGTCAACCGGCAGATCCTCACCTTTGAAGTGCGAAGGATTTGTCCCCATAATAGCCTTCCACTGTGCTTGAGTTATCTCAAAGCGACTCATAAAAAAAGGCTTGACCTCTACTTTGCGACGCGGTCCTTCAAATTCTCTCTCCCGCTCCTTCTCCTCTTCAGGCGATCCCATCCAAAATGAACCACCTGGTATAGCAACCATATCCAAAGTGACACCGTTACCTAAATCTTCACTGAAATACCTCACTTCCTTCGTAGTACGTTTGATCACTCGCCCAACAGTATCTACCTGTACCACATCAAAGCTATATCTATTTAAGGTAAAACTAGCCGGCGAAGGCGTAACATAGGTAGCTTTGGAAAAATTGTGCTTAGCAGTGCTCTCTTTACCCTGTACCGATTCAAGCCGGTCACCTACGAGCCTGAGCCCTAGCTTATTATACACAAAAGCTGCTATCTCTTGCGGAGTACTATCTTCAGGCTGAACATCAAACATCTGTACTAGCTGACCAGCGAAAGCTGTTAGTAACTTTTTACCGTCAGGACTAAAAGCGACATCGTTTATCCCAAACTCGCTTAGCTGGTCACTTTTGAGCAGCTTGAGCGATCTAGCATCCCAGAATTTCAGCGTCCTATCTGAAGAACCGCTGGCTATCAATGCTCCATCGGGCGAGTAAACGGCACTGCGCACTATACCGTGATGCTGCTCCATCGATCCGAGGAGACGCTTTGTTGCTACTTCCCAAACTTTAATGCTGCCGTCACTTCCGGAAGTCACCAAGTAAGTAGCATCCGGACTAAACCCTACGCTATGCACAGTACCCTCATGTCCTACAAACACGGCCTCAAGTCCACCATCAATAGAATTCCATAACCTGACACTGCTATCATGACCAGCACTAACTATCAGCCTCCCATCCGGACTAAACTTAGCATCGAGCACGTTTGAACTATGCCCTTCAATCTTAAGTAAGCACTTCCCATCAACGTCCCAGACGCGTACTAAGCGATCCAGGCCGGCAGTAACTATCCTCTTACCGTCAGGGCTAAAAGCAGCACAATTGACAGGCCCGTCATGAGCTTGCACAGCTAAGACATACCGGCCGTCCAAAGTCCACATTTTAAAGTTACCGTCGCTACCCGCCGTGAGGATCATCTTCGAGTCAGGTCTAAAGGCAACGCTATTTACGCTACCTTCATGCGCTACAATTACAGTCAAAAGCTTACAATCGCTGCTATAGAGCCTGACTGTAGAATCAACCGATGCAGTAGCTATATATTTACCATCTGGACTAAAAGCTACACTAAGCACTGAATCGGCATGCCCTTCCAGAAAAACTGCTTTGGGTGGCTCTACTGCTAACCTAGCTTGACGAATCATAAAACGTAAGCTCGGCTCATCCCGGCCAGCGCTGTAGGCTTCGTTAAGAAAGGCCAGAGCTCTTGCTGCATTACCAGCAAGCAGCTCCTGCCTACCTTGTTCAACATAAAGATTTATCACTTGCATCCTGGCTTCGTTTTCGCTGCTTAGTGCTTTTTGTCTCTGCCAAAACAGCACAAGGAAGCCTATCAGTAAAACAGCAACTGCACTCACCATAAGCAAGCGCTGCGTTGACTTAAGACGCTGCGCCTCTTCTATGCTGGCCTGAGCAAAAGCTTCCTCGATTTGAGTAAGCCTACCTGGATAACGTGCCCTCCATAGCTCATACTCAAGCAACGCCTCGTCTCTCCACAGCAGTCCTTTAGGCCTGCCGCGCTCATTCCACTGCTTAGCTGCAGCCTGAAGCTGCTCACGAAGTCTAGCACTTTCGGCATCTTCCTGACGCCAGCGCACCAACCTAGGCCAAGCTACCAGTAGTGCTTCGTGTACTACTTCGACTCGTTCTTGCCCACCCTCACCTTCCCAAGCAGACAGAAGCCGTGCCTGAATCAACTTCTCTACTACAGCTTCAGCAACCGAACTACCGCCCAACACCTGCAGTAACTCATCCTTGTTCATCACAGCACGTGTCCCTTCACTTGTGACTAGCCGACGAAAAGCTTCGCGCACAAGCAGTTGTTCCTCGCGCGTCATATTGCACATTACATCCTCTGCATGTTGAGCCAGTGCTCCACCAACACCACCGAGCGACTCATAGGTTCTACGCCTGAGGAGCTTGTTTTGCCGATCCCGCATCTCCCACAGTCTAGACGCAGTAAACGCAAGCAGCGGCAGCGCACCTTGCTTTCCTGCCACACTTTCAGCTATCTCCCGTGGCAGTTGCTCATCTTCAAAACTGTAGCCAGAACGGTGCGCTGGTTCTACCAGTATTCTTATCAGGTCGCTCTTGTCAGGCGTACCGAGCAACTCTAATCCTTGAGATAGACGCTCGCCCAAAGCAGGCAACTCCCTTGCGCGCAACAAGAAGTCATCCCGCAAGGTCAAAATCAATCTTATGGGTATGTCAGCAGAAGCGGCAGCTCGAGCAAGTCCTTCACAGTAAGCTCGGCGTTCCTCTACATCAAGACACAGTGTAAATATTTCTTCAAACTGATCCACTACTATCAAGATGCCATTGCCAGCTGAAGCAAGCCTCTCGTATAGGTAAAAGTGCAAAAAATCGAAATTCCCCATCCAAAGCTTGCTCATCTGCATGGTAGCTTCTATCTCGGTGAGCCTGCCCGTATTCCTATCTCGACCACCAAACCCACTAAAATGCCTCCTAAGCCGACCACAAATAGTGGCCACGGGAGATGCCCCAGGTCGTACCAGCAAAAAGCTCCATCCCTTCAGCTCAGGTAGGACTCCAGCCTGAACAAAAGAGCTTTTACCAGCTCCGGAAGGACCTACTATTGCCACTATGGGTTGCACCCGTAGTCTGTTTATTACCCTCTCAACCTCCCTCTCACGACCAAAAAACAGATCAGCATCCGCAATCGTAAAAGCACTCAGCCCTTTGTACGGCGTACGAACCTCAGGGCTAACAGTAGCTTCTTCTTCGAGCTCAGGAACAAACTTCTTAGAAAACCATTCCAAAGCGGTTTCATCGTTACACTCAAAGCGATGCGGATGAGAAACAAACCTAGCACCTTGCCGCCCTCGGCCATAAAACAAAAACAGCTTCCGAGAAGACAGTTCATATGTAGACTCAATCCTTACTAGAGGTGTAAGCTCACATACTTGCTCACCATCAGCATTGACCAAATATATCCCCGAAGCTCTCGCCGATTCCTCCAGCCTTAAGCTCATCCCCATCCACCTTTCAGCAATTCCATCATGGACGACAAGAAGATGGTACTTGTTCAAAAATTCAAGCTTGAGAAATACCGTAGCTAGCTTTGAAAAAGCTTCCTTAACAAAACTATATAGCTGGTCCTCACTTAAACTTGAACCTGGAGGATCGATAAGTTGCTCTAATAATGCAGCTTGAGGAGACTTGTTACCGCTGCTATCCAGCAAGAAGTCGACTAGCTCAGGTACAGAAAACAAATCTGGCTCCGAAGCCGCTTGCCGACAAACGGCAACTGCTAGGTCTACCCAGTCACTGTCATCCAGCGAACCAGTACGCAGCCTCGACAGATAATCCGACAGCTGGTCATCAGCACGAGAGATGCCGGCACGTACTACGCAAGCCAGAGCAACTATACCGATATAATGAGCTACCGTGGAAGCCACCTCGCGTAGTTGTTCCTTCGCTTGATAGATATTTCGCACAGCTGCAAGTCCAGATACAGCTTCGGCCACCGGTTGAGGAGCCATAGTCATTACACTTTCCAACGTCAGCTCATCAAGCGCCGGTAACTTAACTAGTTCGTCAGCAAAACCAGCAGCGCGACGAAATGCTGCCGCAAAATCTATCGCCGTAGAATAACGCTCCTCAGGTTTTTTTGACATCGCCTTGGCGATGACCTGATCTAGTGCCTCAGGGAAACCACTTCCTAATGACGGTACCGGCGAGCGCAAGTGTGCCTTAAACAGCTCAGACGGAGTACCACTAAACGGCCTACGACCCGTCAGAAGTTCATAGGCGAGTACTCCTAAAGCATAGATATCTGTCCGCGGGCCAATTTTAGAATTAGTCCACTGCTCAGGTGCCATATAGGGTGGTGACCCGACAGCACCAGCAGTTACAACCTCTGCCGCCTGTTCGCTAGCAGACGAAATAGACTTAGTAACATCCTCTGCACCGACTCTCCAGAGAGGCTCTGTTATAGAAACTTCCTGCGTTTCTTCATCAAAATCGCTGACGCTTTGCGTGCTTACAAGCCCTTCCGGCTGTAATCCCCCTTTGGCAATGCCAAAGTCCAACAGCTTTGGCAACAGTTTTCCAGCTCGCGAGATAACCATCACATTCGCCGGCTTGATATCACGGTGCACTATGCCTACTTCATGCGCCGTATGTACTACTTCACAAATCTTATCCAACAAAGGTACTGCACGCTCAAGCGGAAGCGATCCTTGCTTCTTTATAAGCGTACTAAGCGGTACTCCCCGCACAAACTCCATAGCAATCCATAACAGCCCATCCGGCTCAGCTCCAAAATCGTAAATATGAGCTGTATAAGGGTGCTCTAGCTGTGACGCAAGCTTGGCCTCACGTATGAAACGCTCTATTAGCTCACGCTTAGAGTGGTGCTTCTTGTGCAGAATCTTAATTACAGCCTTGCGGCCAAGAATCTGCTGCTCTGCTCTATAAACTGCCCCAAACCCGCCTTCTCCAAGCTTCTCTCTTATTACAAACCCCCCTAAGGTACGTCCGAGTAAAGTGTCAATATTTTCCACTTTTTCAGACTCAATCCTCATAAAAGCATCTCCTCGATGCAGCTCCCCCCTTGCAGTAAAATACTTTCTCTTGATTACTAACTCCTAGATTATGCTAGGATAGTATATATGCAAGAACTAGTAATCTCTAGATTTTCAGAACCCGATCTAGTTCATGTAGAAGGTGGCGGTGAACTTTATATTTCTGGCGATAGAGATGACTGGAAGCGGCTTCTCGAAGCTGGAATATAACGTGATAATAGATCTAGATGGTGATATCGATTACGGCATACCTAACGCACCTAACAGAATTTTATACGTTTATCTTCCAATACTAGATTCTGAGCTCCCAGACTTAGAATTCCTCCACGCGGTGGCCAAACTAGCGGCTGATCTGTGCCGTAGTGGCAAATCCGTACTTACACATTGTAAGATGGGTCTAAACCGCTCCGCACTACTGCTTGGTGTCACACTAGCCTATCTAGGGCTCAGCGGACAAGAAGCCCTACAACTACTTCGTAGTAAGCGACCTGGAGCTCTTTTTAATCCTATATTCTCCGAATACCTCGAATCGCTATCGCCCCTCAAGTAAGTAACCAAAAACAATTCTAGAGAAAGGAAAATTACAATAACAAGATCTGCACTTTCTCTGTGCCTCTGTGATTTACTCTTTGTGCTTCCTTTGTGTCCTCTGTGGTTTACTCTTTGTGCTTCCTTTGTGTCCTCTGTGGTTTACTCTTTGTGCTTCCTTTGTGTCCTCTGTGTCTTTGTGGTGAAGAAAATAAAATAAACCACAGAGACACAGAGAACACAGAGATTCACAAAGTTTCCTTAACTTTCCCTCTCCCTCGCCCTCCTCTTCCCTCCTTGTGCACTCCCTGTAAACTCTGTGGCCTACTCTTTGCGCTTCCTTTGTGTCCTCTGTGCCTCTGTGGTTTACTCTTTGTGCTTCCTTTGTGTCCTCTGTGTCTTTGTGGTGAAGAAAATAAAATAAACCACAGAGACACAGAGAACACAGAGAAACTCAAAGAAATACAAGATGCTCAAAAGATAAAGACACTGAGATGGACTTGAGGAAAATACAAAGAGCTTGAGGCTAAGCATTTTCTAAATTGAAGACATTGACCTTAGCAGTGCTTCAAGTTCTTCATATCGCTTCTGCGGATCGCCGAACTTTTCTTTATAATCCAGCAACGCTGCTTCTATAACAGTAATAGCTCCTGCACGTGAATAAACATGCGTGATTTCTATGCGTGGACGTGGTTGTATAGGCATCTCTTTATATGTAAGGAAGTAATGCCTTAGTCTATCCAGGAGAGCTTGCGGGCAAGCACTTATCTCGCGCCAATGTCCGTATAGCGCATCATCTTTGAGCACTGCTATTATCTTATCATCAGCTTGGTTACCGTCTATCATTCTAAGTCCACCGATAGGTATGACCTTAAGGAGTATATCGCCGTGTAGTATAGGCTTTTCAGCAAGCACACAGACATCGAGCGGGTCACCGTCTCCGACTATATTCTGATAACCAGTCTGCTCAGCACAGTAATCCCCTGTCCGTTTTCCGCAATAGGTCTGTGGAATGAAACCATACAGCGTAGGGCAAAGGTTGGAGTACTTTTGAGGTCGGTCTAGCTTCAGATAACCAGAGTCTTTATCTACCTCGTACTTGACAGTGTCTGTAGGGACTATTTCGATAAACGCATTAAGAAGCTCCGGAACTCGATCACCGGCTGGTAACCCATGCCAAGGATGCGGTTTAAACAATAAGTTAAGCAGCTCTCTTAGTCGCGTCATAATCTTTGCATCTGCATATAAAGCTCTGATAGTAGCGAGCGCACCTTTTCCACCCGTGGAGCAAGTACTACATCAGAGTCAGCAAACGGTACATGAGAGCGTATCAGCTCATATGCAGCCCGCACACCACGCCCTGGCAGCAAAGGCTTATGGAAATCCAGTGCTTGCGCCGCCACAAGTAGTTCTGTTGCCAGTATAGTCTCCACGTTTTCTACTATAGTGCGCAACTTTAGCGCAGCTGTCATTCCCATACTGACATGGTCTTCTTTATTAGCTGACGTAGGAAGTGAGTCCACAGAAGCAGGATGAGCAAGCACTTTGTTCTCACCTTGTAGAGCTACAGCACACACCTGAGCAATCATAAAGCCAGAGCAAGTACCTGGTTGCGGAGTAAGAAATGCTGGAAGTCCAGAGAGATCAGGGTTGACTAGCCGTTCTATGCGACGCTCCGAAATAGCGCCGAGCTCCGTAAGGGCTATTGCCAGATAGTCTAGTCCCAAAGCAAGCGGCTCGCCGTGGAAATTACCGCCTGACAAAACTTCGCCTGTTTCTACAAATACTAAAGGATTGTCAGTTGCACTGTTTATCTCTATCTCAAAGATTTCGCTGACATGAGCAATAACATTACGCACAGCTCCGTGTACCTGAGGTATGCAGCGCAGACTATATGCGTCCTGCACGCGGCTACAATTGCGATGAGCTTCTATAATTTGGCTTCCTTCAGTTAGCTTGAGAATGTTGTCTGCCACCAGCTTTTGCCCTGGATAAGGGCGCACCTTTTGTATAAGAGGACTTGCAGCTCTAGGCGTGCCGTTTAGCGCCTCAAGTGACATAGCTCCAGCAAGATCAGCAATCTCAGCAAGTCGAGAAGCACGTCTCAGCAGCAAGCTACCTACTGCAGTGATTGCCTGAGTACCGTTGATGAGCGACAGGCCTTCCTTAGCTTCGAGCACAAGTAATGGGATACCTGCGCGTCTCATCGCCTCTTTCCCGCTCATACGCTCACCTTGATAGAACGCTTCACCCTCACCTACTAGCACTAGAGCAAGATGTGCAAGTGGAGCCAAGTCACCACTTGCACCCACAGAACCCTTTTCAGGCACTACGGGAGTTACGTCACAGTTAAGCATATCAAGCAACGTATTGATGACTTCTACCCGCACACCAGAATAGCCCTTTGCTAGTACGTTCGCTCTCAGCAATAGCATTGCTCGCGCTTCTTCTATCGACAGAGGACATCCTACACCTATAGCGTGCGACCGTACTAGATTCAGCTGCAACTCTCTCAGCTTCTCTTGCTGTATAGTCACATCGGAAAGCTTTCCAAAGCCGGTGTTGATGCCATAACTAACCCGACCTTCTGCCAGTATCTCTTCTACCAGCCTACGAGAAGCAGCAACCTGCTCAGCCGCAGCTTCAGAAAGCTCGACTGGCCTTCGATGTATCGCCACAGCCTCTACGTCCGCAACAGTTAAGCTATTGCCGTCTATAACAATCATAAGAATTATTTGAAGAGCTTTCTGAAAGCCTCTCGTGCTTTTTCAGAAGAGGAATCGGTTGATTTAGAAGAAGTAACACGAGGAGTAAAATAGTCACAGAAGTTAGCTTTTGCCCTATCTTTTACGGGCTCAGCTTGCGGCTCGCGGCAAGCATCGGCTACATAATGCTCACAGTTCAAACAGCAGTGCAGGTCAGCATAGCAATGTCTGCAATACTCGCTTCTTTGTATACGTCCAGAAGTCACAATCTCCGCCTGACAATTATAGCAGTACATTAATCACCCTCTTTGAGTTCCTCGTCTTTTGACGACTTATCAGCAGCTGGCTGCCTTGCCTGTTTATGCATTTTAGTAGGAATAATTACCCCGAGCAAGCCTGAACCAAAGATCAACAACAAAGGCAACATCAATAACAGCAGCAACACCTGTACAGGTATCAGCAGTAACGCTAAGAGCTTCTTGATCATTGCTTCTCCTCTCTATAAATTGCTATAGGAGCTAAACAAGCAAAAGTTCTTCTGTAACCCTAGACACGCTCAAGCAGCAAAGCTATTCCCATACCACCGCTTATGCAGAGTGTAGCTATGCCATACCTCACCTTGCGACGGCGCATCTCGTAAAGCAAAGTAACTACTATACGCGTACCAGTGCAACCTATAGGATGCCCTAGAGCTATGCTGCCACCATTCACGTTGAGCTTTTCAAGAGGTATGGGCAGCTTCTTCAAGCAAGCTAAAACCTGTGCCGCAAAAGCTTCATTAAGCTCTATCAGGTCAATATCTCCCAGAGTGAGCTTTGTACGACCAAGCAACTCTTCCACAGCCGGCACAGGAGCTATGCCCATACTAACCGGTTCTACGCCTACTATAGAGTAATCCACCACGCGAGCCAGTGGCTCACAGCCAAACTCCTTGAGAGCCGCCTCGGAAACAAGAACGACAGCAGCAGCACCATCTGTAATCCCGCTAGAGTTTCCAGCGGTCACTGTACCAGTCTTAGAAAACACAGGAGGTAGCTTTGCTAAACCCTCGAGTGTGGTCTCAGGCCGCAAATGCTCGTCTACAGCAAAAATCTGCATGCCTTGCTTAGTCTTTATCTCTAGAGGGCATATCTCCTCACTGAAAAGTCCTTGCTGCTGTGCCTGTGCCGCTAACTGCTGACTCCGTAGAGCATACTCATCCTGCTGACTACGTTCTATCTCCATCTGTCTGGCTAGATATTCAGCCGTTTCACCCATCATCATACCCGCTAGCGGACAATTAAATCCGTCACGATACATTCCATCAATCAGCTCTGTATGCCCAAGCCTGCTACCCCATCGGGCACTTTCAAGGTAATACGGCATACGAGTCATTGACTCACCACCACCAGCAACGATACACTTTGCCCTACCAAGTAGTATCTGTTGATACGCTAAGATGATACTTCGTAGACCCGAACCGCAAGCTTGATTGACAGTGTAGGCAGGAGAAGTAACTGGAATTCCCGCTCTATAAGCTATTTGTCGCGCAACATTTGGCCCGCCACCAGCCTGACGGGCATTGCCAAATATTACTTCGTCTACACTTTCCAAAGGAACCTTTGCTCTGTTAAGCACTTCTCCAACTACCGGCGCCCCCATATCAGCAACCGAGAGATCTTTTAGGCTTCCTCCGTACTTTCCAATAGCACTCCTTACTGCTGCAACAACGTATACCAACTAAGCACTCACTCCTTCAATTATTCTCACGTAGCACCAGTAGATATATCGCTGCTCCAATAAAAGGTAGCGCCATTATCAGTACTATCAGAATCACCTTCTCAGCTACCGTGCGGCGACTACGTAAGACATCTGAAATAGCTATGATGTTAAGTGCAAAGGCAAGTAGCCTTAACATACTTTTCCTCCTACCACCTAGGCTAAACACTACACACGTGTTCCAAACACCACCCGTTCTGCTTCTGCTTTTCTTCCTGCCACAATTTAGCTCAGTAACTGTCTACAAGCAAGAGATAATCTACCAGACCTCCGTCCTAGGAAAAGTTAGTCAAAACAAGTTTGGCCTTACTAAGCTCCTTTTGTGTTCTCTGTGCCTCTGCGGTCTACTCCTTGTGTTTCCTCTGTGTCTTTTGTGTCTCTATGGTTTACTCCTTGTGCTTCCTTTGTGTCCTTTGTGCCTCTGTGGTTTATTTTATTTTTTTCACCACAGAGACACAGAGAACACAGAGATTCACAAAGTTTCCTTAACTTCCTTCTCCCTCCACCTGCCTCCTCCTGTGCACTCCCTGTGTCCTTTATGTCTCTATGGTCTACTCTTTGTGCTTCCTTTGTGTCCTTTGTGCCTCTGTGGTTTTTTATTTTTTTCACCACAGAGACACAGAGAACACAGAGATTCACAAAGTTTCCTTAACTTCCTTCTCCCTCCACCTGCCTCCTCCTGTGCACCCCCTGTGTTCTCTGTGCCTCTGCGGTCTACTCCTTGTGTTTCCTCTGTGTCTTTTGTGTCTCTATGGTTTATTCTTTGTGCTTCCTTTGTGTCCTTTGTGCCTCTGTGGTCTATTCTTTATGCTTCCTTTGTGTCCTTTGTGTCTCTGTGGTCTATTCTTTGTGCTTCCTTTGTGTCCTTTGTGTCTCTGTGGTTTATTTTATTTTTTCACCACAGAGACACAGAGAACACAGAGAACACAGAGAAAAAAGAACATCTAAAGCCACGTCTTGTCGTTTTGACTGCTGTCCATCCAAGTGCTAGACTTGTGATTCTTATTAAGCTCTTTCATAAGGGAATTAGTATGGCCTGGTTCAAAAGGAACAAAGAAAAGTCGATAGCTCCAGAGCAAAACGAAGAAAAAGTAGTTAAAACTGAAGGCGTATTTACAAAGTGCTTACAGTGCTCACAAATGCTTTTCAAAAGACAGTTAGAAGAGAACCTACAAGTATGCCCCAAGTGTAACTACCATTTCAAGCTTGATGCCAGATCAAGACTCAAGTTGCTGTTTGACAATTCAGAGTACGAAGAAATTGATCAAAACATAGTATCTACAGATCCGCTAGGATTTGTCGACAGCAAGCCATACCCTGAGCGCCTCAAAAAAGCCCGCGAGGCAACCGGCGAAAATGAAGCAGTAATTAGCGCTCGTGGCAGTCTAGGAGGACATAAGGTAATCATCTGCTCTATGGTCTATGACTTCATAGGTGGGTCTATGGGCTCAGTCGTAGGAGAAAAGATAGCGCGAGCAATCGAAGCTGCAATAAATGAACGACGAGCGCTAATCATAGTCAGTGCCTCTGGCGGAGCTCGTATGATGGAAGGTGCACTATCGTTGATGCAGATGGCAAAAATAAGTGCTGCACTTGCAAGGCTTGACGAAGTACGCCTACCTTACATCTCCATACTTACAGACCCGACTACGGGTGGAGTAACAGCAAGCTATGCTATGCTTGGAGATATAAATATAGCTGAGCCAGGAGCATTGATAGGATTTGCTGGCCCAAGGGTAATAGAACAAACCATAAGGCAGAAGCTCCCTCAAGGTTTCCAAAGATCGGAGTTCTTGCTCGAACACGGCATGCTTGATGCGGTAGTAGAACGCAAACAACTACGTAACTACTGTATCAAAGCCCTCGACTTCATGATGAGCTAAAATATGGACGACTTCGATAGTGCCATAGACTACTTGTACTCGCTCGGTAACGAAATAGCAGCGATGAAACTGGGAACAGAATCGCTGCTGCCTATTCTAGAGTCGCTAGGCCAACCTGAACGTCAGCTACGCGTAGTTCATGTCGCCGGAACAAACGGAAAAGGCTCTTTCTGCGCGATGCTCAGTTGCGTCCTACGAGCTTGCAATATACAGACCGGAGTTTATACCTCACCACATCTTAGCAACATCACAGAAAGAATCGTGCTCAATGGCGAACCTATCAGCAAAGTTGAGTTTGTTTATCACTTAAACAGAATAAGGAAAACTATAGAAGGACAACCAACTAGGCCCTCCTTTTTCGAGCACTTGACGCTGCTAGCGTTGGATTTCTTCGCTAAAAAGCATCCTGAACTGACAATTCTGGAAGTAGGTATGGGCGGAAGACTCGACGCTACAAATGTAGTAACGCCTCTACTATCAGTCATTACATCGATAGACTTTGACCATTGTCAATACCTAGGGAACTCTTTAGCAGAGATAGCTACTGAAAAGGCGGGCATAATAAAGCAAGGTAGGCCAGTACTGGTTTACCAACAACACTCTGAAGCTGAAAAAGTAATTTCAGCAAAAACTGCACGACTTGGTGCACCAATACTTAGACCTTTGCAAATTGATGCTGAAGCTCACAGCGACGGCAGATATAGAATAAGTGCAGTTGGCAACCTAGGCAGATACGATACAGTAATAGGTCTTCGCGGCATTCATCAGATAGAATGTGCTGCAGCTGTCATTAGGGCTGCTGAATATTTAGCTGATCTTGGCCTGCCTATTACTGCAGAAGGTGTTTGCAAAGGTATCAAACAGGCAAACTGGCCGGGAAGATTGGAAAGCTTCAGGATTGACTCCCGTCAAATACTTCTCGATGGAGCACATAATCCAGCGGGCATAATGACGCTCCGTAGATTCTTAGACGATTGGTATGCTGATAGAAAAAAAATACTACTATTTGCTGCTATGCGCGATAAGGCCGTAGAGGAAATGCTGTCTTTATTAGATAATCGTTTTGAAAGCATAATTCTAGTTAGAAGAAATGATCCCAGAAGTTTCAATCCCGAAGCCTACCTCAGCAATCGAAGTCTTATAGCAGAAGGCGCTAAAGATGCACTATCTGCTGCTCTGCAGCTAGCTCAAACAAGCGCTCTGATAGTGTGCTGCGGGTCTTTGCACTTCATAGGTGAACTGAGAGAGCTAATTATGGAGAGACAAAGATGTATGACATAATATCTAGCGAGATGCTTTATAGCGGCCGCGTAATCGGTCTTTGTATAGACACAGTCAATCACCGCTCAGGAAAACTTAAACTTGAAGTAGTTAAACACAGCGGCGGTGTCGCGGTAGTAGCACTAAACGACAAACTAGAAGTAGCTCTCGTGCGGCAGTACAGGCATCCAATCGGACAATATTTACTAGAACTACCAGCAGGACGATTAGAAGCAGGAGATACTCCGCTAGAAGGAGCTCGGCGCGAGCTTCAGCAAGAAACAGGCCTAATAGCTGCCGATTGGAAGCTGCTCGCAAAAACTTATCCAGCTCCTGGTTATTGTCAAGAGCTGCTTCATATTTTTCTTGCTCGACAGCTGACAAGTCATACTGCAACTCCAGACGAAGACGAAGAGATAGAAGTTGTCTACTTGCCTCTACAGGTCGCTACAAAGATGTGTTATAGCGGCGAGCTTGTCGACGCAAAAACCATAATAGGCTTACTTACAGCAGAGAACTTCCTCAAAGATAAGCATGAGTAACATATCTGCACACCCAAAGTGGAACATAAACATAGCTTTAGCCCTCTGGGCAACTTCAGTAGTACTGGTACTACTTGCCTCACCTGCAGCATCGCTTATTTGGGTAGGATATAGAAAGATAGCAGGGCTACCAATAGCTTTCACAAAAGAATCGCTCATGACAAGCGGCTTTATACTGCTTGTCATAGGCATGTCTTTTCTAGCACATCTGTTGACTTTAGCAATCTGTTACACAGTGGTCACTAAGACCAACGGTAGCGGCTTCTTGGAAGCTTTCGGCTGGCAGTGGCACCAAAGATTTGGTCTAAGAGAGTCCGTTACGGCAACGCTGCTGATGTTGTTAATCAGTGCCATCATCTCATCCGTCCTTCCTAACGGCGAGACAGACTTTGAGAAAGTGATGAAAATTTCTTCAAGCGTACGTATAGCAACAGCTCTGCTAGCAGTAGTCACAGCACCGTTAGTAGAAGAAGTCGTCTATCGAGGTGTACTCTTCGCTCCTATAAGCAAAGTATACGGCACAAAGCCAGCCATCTTGATCGTATCGGCGCTTTTCGTTGCTGTGCATTTACCGCAATATTGGGGTGGTTGGGCAGTGTTGGTCTCGCTTACAATGCTAAGCGTTGCCCTGACTTTACTACGAGCTGCCACTGGCTCACTCCTGCCTTGCTTCGCAGTACATACACTATTTAACGCTGTCAACGGCTTGTTCATAGTTATCAGTGGATTTTTAGAGTAATGAGATTCGAGATAAGCATCCCACAAAATCGTCGCTATGACGTCGTCGGCCTAGGACTAAATGCCGTAGATCACATCGTCGTAGTACCACATTTTCCAGAATTCAACTCCAAAGTCAGGTTACTTACTCATAGCCGTCAAACAGGTGGGCAAGTAGCCACAGCAATGGTAGCGCTACAGAAACTCGGCTGTAAAACCTTTTACATCGGCAAATGTGGCGGTGATGACGCAGGTCAGTTAGTGCTGCAGAAACTAGCAGAAGAAGGCATAGAGCACGCTACGATACAAGTTACCAACGCAGCTAATCAGATAGCCTATATTCTGATAGACGCCCGTAGCGGAGAAAGAACTATAGTTTGGGATAGAGACGAGCGCTTAGCTTTTCAGCCTGAAGAAGTGCCAGAAGAAGCAATCAAGAGTGGTAAAATACTCCATATAGACGGTCACGACGTACAGGCCGACATACGCGCTGCACAGATAGCGCGCTCTGCCGGAATGCCAGTAGTAATCGACGTAGACAACTACTATGAAGGTGCAGATAACTTACTTCCACTTGTGGACTTCTTGATAACATCCGCAGAGTTTCCGCATAGAGTAACCGGCTTACAAGAGCCCAAGTCAGCACTTGTCAAACTTAAGCAAATATCAGGTTCATACTTCGTAGCTATGACACTAGGTAAACATGGAGTGCTAGCATACCATAACGAGCAATTCATCCACGTCGAGGGTTTTAAAGTTGACTGCAAAGATACCACTGGCGCAGGAGATGCTTTCCGTGCAGGCTTTATCTATGGACTGCTTAAAAACCTTGAGATTGAAGATACACTCAAAACAGCAAATGCCGTCGCAGCTATCAACTGTCAAGCCTATGGTGCGCAAGGTGGCCTACCTACTCCCAAAGAGCTATTTAGTTTCTTAACGGAAGCAGGCGAACAAAAACTGGCCAGGTACCTAGAGGGAGTAAACTGATGTCCGAGCAGGTAATAGAGCGTGATGAACTGATCAGATACGCCCGACGGCTAGAGTACTTCACTATCTTCTACAACAGCCTAGAAGGGCTGTTTTCTATAGGTGCAGGCCTGCTTGCGGGTAGTATCTCTCTTGTTGGCTTCGGATTTGACAGTCTCATAGAGCTTACTTCTGGCGCTGTAATATTATGGCGTTTAGGAGCAGACCATGACACAGCTCGACGCGAAGTCGTAGAAAAACAAAGCCTCAAGCTGATAGGCATTTGCTTTGTACTGCTGGCAGGCTACATACTCTATGACTCGATCAGCTCGCTCTACTATCGCAGAGAACCACAAGAAAGCATACTCGGTATAGCTATAGCTATAGCTTCTTTAATAGTAATGCCATTACTTGCACGAGCAAAACGACGGCTTGCGACGCAGCTCAGCAGTCAAGCTATCTTTGCCGACGCTCGACAGTGTGAGTTCTGCATCTACCTTTCTGTCATTTTGCTTACAGGTCTGCTACTGAACGCTCTGTTCGGCTGGTGGTGGGCAGATTCTGTAGCGGCTATTTGCATGTCTCCGATCATCCTACGGGAAGGAATAGAAGCTATACGAGGCAAAAAATGTAACGAATGTAACTCTCACTGCCACTGAGCAGGCTTCTTTGGTCGCCTGTTTGCTTCAAGAATCTTCTTGCGTAGTCGAATATGACTAGGCGTAATCTCTACTAACTCATCTTCTTTAATATATGCCAAAGCATCCTCAAGCGTCAGCGTCCTTACAGGCACAAGCCTTATAGCCTCCTCCGCAGTAGACGCTCTCATGTTGGTGAGTTTTTTATCCTTTACTGCGTTCACATCTAAGTCAACAGACTTTGCATTCTCACCTATGATCATTCCCTCATAAACTTGTGTACCAGGAGTAATAAATAACCGACCTCGTTCCTGTAGGTTATAAAGCGCATAAGCTGTAGCCGTTCCCTCTCTATCTGCCACAAGCGATCCAGTAAGTCTCGACTTTATCTCACCAGTCCAAGGTGACCATTTGAGAAACACAGAGTTCATTATTCCTGTACCGCGAGTGTCGGTCAGAAACTGCGACCTAAAGCCTATTAAGCCACGCGAAGGTACTTCAAACTCCATTCTGACGCGACCAGTACCGTGATTGATCATTTTCGTCATTATTCCTTTGCGCTGCCCAAATGCTTCAGTCACAACACCGATAAACTGTTCCGGCAAATCAACTACTACCAACTCTATAGGCTCATACACCTCGCCGTTTATCCTGCGAATTATGACCGACGGCTTAGACACCTGTAGCTCATAACCTTCACGGCGCATCTGTTCCAACAGTATACTTAGTTGAAGCTCGCCGCGACCGCTTACTTTGAAACGACCTACAGCAACTTCATCATCTTCGGTTGGCAGCTCTTCCACCCGGATGGAGACGTTAGCCAGTAGCTCACGTTCAAGCCTCTCTTTGAGCTTACGCGACGTGACATACTTGCCTTCACGACCAGCAAAAGGCGAGTCATTTACACTAAAAATCATAGAAATAGTTGGCTCGTCTATCTGTATCGGTGGCAGCGCAACATGATTATCCTCATCAGATATGGTCTCTCCTATCTGTATGCCCTCTATCCCTGCAAGAGCTACAATATCACCAGAAGCCGCTTCTGATATAGGTACTTGCTTAAGCCCTTCGAAAAGATAAAGCTGAGTGACTCTGGTCTTCTGAATGCTGCCATCCAGCTTGCATAAACTCACAGTATCACCTACTTTAACCCTGCCACTAAAGATGCGTCCTATTGCTATCCTACCCAAATACTCGCTATAGTCGAGATTAGTCACGAGTATTTGTAACACATCATCGCCTCTATCCTCAGGAGCAGGTATAGACCTTAGTATTTGCTCGAACAAAGGCCTTAAATCTTTAGAAGCTTCTGCAAGATCAGCCGTAGCATAGCCATCCTTGGCAACAGCATAGATGATTGGAAAATCTAACTGCTCTTCATCAGCATCTAGATCTATAAATAAGTCATATATTTCATTCACTACTTCCTGAATTCTTGCGTCTTGCCTGTCAATCTTATTAATCACCACTATTGGCTTCAGCCGTAGTTCTAGAGCCTTGCTAAGAACATAGCGTGTCTGCGGAAGAGGTCCTTCAGACGCATCGACAAGCAACATTACACCGTCTACCATTTTCAACACGCGCTGTACCTCGCCACCAAAGTCTGCATGTCCTGGAGTATCCACGATGTTGATCCTAACGCCACAATAGCTTATGGCCGTATTCTTCGCCATTATCGTTATACCGCGCTCACGCTCAAGCTCTAGATTATCCATCACACGCTCGACGATACGTTCGTTTGCACGAAACAAGCCTGATTGTTTGAGCATAGCATCGACGAGCGTTGTCTTTCCGTGGTCCACATGCGCTATTATCGCTACGTTACGTATATCGTCTCTGAACTTCATAGCTACTGCCTAACTATCAGTTATGATCAGAAGCAGACCTCCCTTCCCTCCGAGATTCAAGCACTTCTGCCTCAGGCAGTCGTGCTAGTATGCTGAGAAATCTCTTCTCGAAAGCATGTTTATTGCGATTCGTGTTACCTGCCATACAGAGCACAAGCTCTCCATCCTCCGGCTTTACAAGCACCCAAACGCGCTCGTGCGCAAAGAAAAAGACCATAAAAAGGAAAAGCACAAGTAGCGCAAATCCCCAGTAAACCATATCAACGCCCGGATCATATTGCACCTGAAGAGTATGGCTTCGAGATACCTTCTCAAAATCTTTGAGCACTACATTGTAGTCACCTACAGAAATCATCTCGGCCAGGAAAGGAGCGTTGCTACTAATCCCTTTGAGGAAATCCTCGGTAAAAGCCAGTGCCGGCTTGACGGTACCATCAGCCGCCTGCACAGCAAATTCAGCCACAGGTCGCACATATTCTCCCGAGGCTGTAAACGGTTTTCGAGTTTCTGGGTCCATCCTAAAGTCTGGATAGAAATCCCTCCAAAGAATCTTCCCAACACCAGGAACATCTGTAGCTCCGTTGCGCTTCAGCACCACTTCGAGTGACTCACCTTTGCCGGTCTTCGGCATAAACAATAGTGTCATCTGCCGTGCACTGGTTATCTGGTCAAAACTTGCCTGAAAGAACCTGTAGCCCATAAAATCTATCGGCTCGTTCAGATGTATATCACCCTTGAACCTCTTCCCATTTACCTCAAAAACTATTACTGTATGCCAATCGAGAGTGTTCTGCGGCGATAGATCTGGTTTACGTTTATCTATGAGGTCCTGACTGATATCAACACAGGTCATCTTAAAAGGTAGTTTAAAAGTCCTAACAGTATCATTAGCACCAGGCGAAAAGAAAACTTCAGACACTTGCCCCGGCTGAAACTGAATAATGCCTTTTTGCCCCCACCTGTTGCCTATAAACCAGCCAATCAAAATAAGTAGCAATGCCAGATGAACAGCACAAAAAGCGTACCTGTTCCATACACCACGCTCGATAAAGAAGGTCTTTGAATCTTTGTCCGAAGTCAGAGCTGATCTGAAAAAAGTCAATTTCGCAAGTAGACCGCCAAGCGGTCCAAGTAACCGTAGCCACCTAGGCATTAAAACTTGACGGCAACTGTCAGAAGCCACTTGTAGCAATTGCTCGAATGCCACACTCCTAAACCGTAGTTTAACGTAGTATGGCTGATACTTTGCGAACTGCTCGGTTATCGACAACTTCGGCGAAATGAAAAAATGCCAATATCCCGGTAGGCGGTCTATAGTGGCAAGAGTAATGTTGAGGCTTAAGACAAGTAGCAACAAGTTAAAATACCAAGTGTGGTATATGTCCATAAAACCTAACACTTGATAAACCGTCTTTTCTGCCGGGGTAAGTGACTCGTAGAATTTTTGAAAATCTGATGTACCCTCTTGCACTATGAAAGTGCCTATAGAAGAAAGTACTGCCAGAACTATCAACAGCACTATGCCAAATTTTACAGAACTGAGCGTATCCAGGAGAGAGTCTAATAGACCTTTCTTAGAAGCTTTCTGCTCGACGGTGACTGCAGCCGAACGGGCAGGTGTATCAACTTGTAAATCAGCCATCCTATATCATCCATCCTGAGTTTCTAGCGAAGGATCTTATCAAACAGCAGATAGCTACAGCAAGGCAACGACAGCAGTAGGAGGATGAGAACTCAAAAATAAGACCTGCCTTAACCTCCACACTCTGGGACAGTTCCCTCTTGACATGCTACATTACAGCACGAGTTGATGGCATTACTACATGACTCCATCAGAAAACTTCCTTCGCACATGTAGTATGCCCCTTCTGAAACAAATCGGCATCTTTGTTTAGGACATCTCTGGCTTAGAACCAATGGAGTTACTTTGAGAGACTCTGAGCTAGAACTGGTTTCAATCCAAGTTGATCCGTCTTCAAAAAGGATCTCTGTTACAAACACTTCTATACTATAATCACCTTCAAGTTTCTTTTCTTTAAGCAACGATGCTATCACCTTTTCCGTGAAGGTGAGTAATGGAAACTCTAGTTTTGGGTCCTTAACTTTTGCAGTTTCCTCAGAATATGCCGGTAGTGAAATGCCAAGCAACGGAGTTTCACCTCGCAACAATACAGAATCTCTATCTTTTTCAGTAAAGAGACGCCAGCCAAGTTTCACAGCAATCACTGGTTTATTTGAGATATTTTTTAACCAAACCCTATCTACTCTCACTCCCTTTGCCTCATTTACTACTCTCGACTGCACAGCCGTAACTACAACAGGACGAGTCCTATATCCAGCTCCGAAAAATGGACTAGCACTTACTGTCCATTTACCGCTTGGTACCTGCCCCTGTAGCAATTCACTAGATGCACTTAAGTGCTGATTGCTTACTACAAGCAGTGTAACAACAAAGGCTAGCCCCGCTCCTCGAAGGAGTTTCATCTTTTTCTCCGTACACTTTATACATTAGAAAAGCGTATCTATAGAAAAGCGTATCTATTTTGGATACGTAACCATAAACTAATAAGAAAGTCAACAGAGCCAGTCTTCCATAATAGCCATTAAACAGACGGTTTATTCTATTTTTCCACCACAGAGACACAGAGAACACAAAGATTCACAAAGTTTCCTTGACTTCCTTCTGCCTCCACCTGCCTCCTCTTGTGCACTCCCTGTGCCCTTTGTGTCCTCTGTATTCTACTCCTTCTGCTTCCTTTGTTCTCTGTGCTCTACTCTTTGTGCTTCCTCTGTGTCCTTTGTGTCTCTGTGGTTTATTTTATTTTTCCACCACAGAGACACAGAGAACACAAAGTCACGATTAAGCCGTTCATCAGTATGGGCTAGGCTCACTCTGATCAGACCTTCAGAAGTTTCAGTTCTGACGGCATGCTGGGAGCAGGCAAGTTCAGAGGCACGGCTAAGCAGCTCTACTTCTATCGAAAGGCTCACCTTTGGATCGAAACCATCTGCCAGGCGCGGCGGTGTGATTCGAGAAGCATCTGGAACGATAGATGTATTTACTTCTATCAGCCCTAGTCCCCGCCGATAATCCTCTTTCTCCAAAAGCGGAAGCTGCATGATACACCTTCCTTCAAGTAAGTACTCACAGGTAAGCCGGGCTTAATTGTACTAAGATAAAGAGGTCGGTCGAATTAAGACATAGGGCGTACGAATCTATTTCTTGAGTTGGCTGAGTTCGTGTGCAGCATGGGCTCCCCGCAGGAGATTCACTAGGCCGTAAATTGTAACCACAGTAGCTAAAAAGATTAGGACTACGTGTACTTTATTTCGCTTGAAGTTATGTACAAACAGCAACCAAGGATTACCATTAGCCTTGTTGAGCGGATGAGTTCCTTCAAGGTACTCTCTGGCATCTGGCACTCCGTCTTCATCTAGATCGCTGCTAGTGCCAAGGGCGGTTGCAAGTTCTTTTGGGCGGCTGCGGTATTCTAAAAATTTCGTCTTTCCTAAGGTCTTGATGATGTGATTACCGAAAGCATTCAGTATTGGGCTATTTACATCCCTGCCTGGATCGAAAGCCGCACGGGCTTGATTGAGGCGCTCTATTTGCTCTGCATTGAGACTACCTATTTGCCCAAATGCAGCACCGTTAGGCCCGTCGGGATGTGTATGACACATAGCACAGTTGACTGTACGACCTGAGTTCATCTGCGAAAATTTCTGAAACTCAGGATATGCATATACGGAAATACTAAGCCAGAATGCAAAGATCAGATACCCTACAAGTTTCATTGTCCCCCCTTCACGATGTAATATATCTGCTCACCGAAAACCGTCATCAGAACTAGATAGGCAGTGATTACTACTGCTAGCACGCGCAAGGTTCTACGCGAAGTGCCCCTAAAAATCCAAGGAGCTAATAACAGTACCAGAACCGCAGCATTTGTCACCAGAAACACCACCCAAAAAGGCAGCATCTCTAACGGATAGTACAAAAAGTAGAAGTACCATTCTGGCTTAATACCTTCAGGTGTAGAACCCAGCGGATTGTAAGGCTCACTCAAGGGATAGGAGAAGAAAGACTCAAATGGTAAACATAACGCTACTATGAAGAGTACTAAAAATACAACGCCCCAAAGAGTGAGGTCTTTGATCATAAAATCTGGGAAAAACTTCTCAGTTTTGCGTACCTCGGAGTCTACTCCCTTACTCATTCCGTGAAGCTGTATGGAGAACAAATGAAGTGCCAATACAGCGAACATCAAAAGTGGTAATACAACGACATGCAGAGCATAGAACCTACTAAGAGTTGCTTGTCCGACACTTGCCTCGCCTTGTATGGTTTCGCGTATCAGCCGCGGCAAAGTCGATAAAGACTGAGGAAGAAAAGTCCCTATTTCTTCGATTGACTGTAAGCCCACCTTTGTCGCATTAACCGCTATCTGATTCCAAGGCAGCAAGTAGCCAGTAAAGCCAAATGTAAAAGTTAAGAGCAACATTATTACGCCAGTTACCCAGATGAGCTCTCGAGGTCGTTCGAAAGCTTTCATAGCAAAAGCTGTGAGCATATGTGCCATGACGCAAAAAATCATTGCCGAAGCTGACCAAGAATGCATGTTTCTGATAAGTGCTCCACCACTTACATGTTTTGTTATAAACTCTACAGAAGCATGCGCGTCACTTACAGTAGGTTCGTAGTAGAAAAGCAACATCAAACCCGTCACCACTTGTACAATAAGAAAGAAAAGACTTAGACCACCAAGATAGTATGCCCAGCTCATCTTATGCACAGGCACCTCTTTCTTGGCCACCATAGCGTTAAAGTTCATCTTCTCGACCGGAAACCTAGCAGACAAGAAATCGGAAAAGGCTCTAAACACATGCACCTCCAATCTGCTAAAAGAGCAAAATCAAACTCTTTTATCCAAATTCTTAACTATATAGAGGCTGCCCTGCTGCAGTAGTAATGCAAGATCTTTGGTTTCTATAGTCACACCAGAAGAGTTACGTTGTGCCAGCAAGTTACCTTGAGAATCAAATATTACCCAATCTAGGTGTGGTAACGGCGACTTTGCAGGTGAACCTTCGTTAGGTTGTCCAGTTTTGATATCAAAATAGGATATATGACAAGGACAAAGTATTTTGCCATCAGCACTCAATTCATTAGCTATGGTGCAGCCCAGGTGCGTGCACTTTGCCGAAATAAGAAGTGGTAACCCATCTTCATCCCGGAAAGCTAACGCAGGCCTCATTTCAAAGTCTGTAAAGTAACGTCCCACTCTCGCGTCTAAATCCGATACTCGGCAGACGTATATATAATCATTCTTAAGTCGCTCATATTCCAATTCGCGCTGCTCTACCGTAGACTTGATCCTTATCAGTTTCTCCTCCATAAGAGCTGCTTCTTGCTCCTTACTCAGCTTAGGCCCTTGGAAAAATCGTACGAGCTTGTCCATCACACCCACGGCAAGCATCGTAGCTCCAGCTCCGGTAGCAACAAAACCGCGCAAGAAGAATCTGCGCGAATCATAAGCTTGTGCAATTACTGCCTCACGCGTTCTAGAAAGATTGCTCCAGACAACAAGTTGTGGCTCACGCAGTAAATAATGCACCGGAGCTGTTAACATATGTATCAAGCGTGAAAAAGGTATTAGAGCTATAAAAGCAAAACCTCCGACTACGTGTGCTTTTACAAGCAACGGCATCTCAGTCACTAGCTCAGCTCTAGGCTTTAGCGTCAGTATGCTCCAAAGGTAAGGCACTACTGTTCCTGTAGCCCAAGCTGCTCCCCACTTATGCTTTAGCGCAACAGCCAAACCTAAACCTACTTGCACAAACAGTAGCCCAAGTACTACCAGATCCATGTTAGTAGTTACAGCTTGCACTTTTGAAAAAACCAACCTACGCACAGCAAGTACCAATATTCCTATTAAGCAAAGTAGAGAAAGTGCTATACCGGTTGACTCAGTAACTAACAGTATCGTTTTGTTAGACATCAAGCCGGTCCATAGTCCCGGCGCCAGTACTACAGCAATATGAGCTAGCAATATCAATATGATACCTATGTGCCATGCAGTAGAGCCCCACCGCAGAGCACGATGCTCCAAGAACTGCGATGACTGCGAAGAAATGCTGTACAGCGACGAGCGAAACCTTGCTATTGTACCGAATAAGAAGAGGCCTATAGAAATATAAGGCAAACCTATGAATAAAAAGGATTCCATAACTACCCTCCTGCAAACAAAATTTCAAGGGCCTTGAAGATATGTGAATAAGCATTACGAGCAGCCTCAAACTGTTTACTCATCTCCCGAACAGATGGCACTATGCAGTAATGCAGTAGTTCTTCTAGCTCTTCTTCGTCGATGAATGCACAGAATCTCAGTAACGTAGCTATATGGTCAGGCAACTCGCTGCCCGGATCAAATCCTTCTCTTAAGAAAGCACTTTTGAGCTGTGCCATAAGCTCGCCTCTGCGAAAATTTTCCTCGCCGAAAAGATGCACGCTCACGTAAGGAATACACAGAGGAGCTACATAAAAAGTTCGAGTGTAAAGCTCTTCGGCATCATAGAGTTCAGTAACACTTAGCCAGTCAACGAAGTGGCTAAGATGTCTTGCAGCCTCAGTACTGACACTGCTACAGCTTTCTTTACAAGAGATAGCATTAGAAATAGTCAAAAGAGACGGATATTCGAGTAGCGGAGCAAAGCCGGCAAGTATCTGCTTATTGATTCCTTCTATGACGCGCGTCATGAGCTCCTCCTGTTAAGTTGCACTAACTCCACGCCTGCTGTTCCTTTACATAAGTCAGGATCACAGAAACTTTCCATCATCTCTTCACGCTGTATAGGTGGAAGCACATAACGTTCATAGACAGTAGGCAGTGCAGTCATTTTGTATATTTCTTCAGCAACTTCGGGACTAAGATCTGCTTCACGCAACAGTTTACGCACTTCATCAGCACAGACATCTGCCAGCTCTTGAGCACGTTTGAAGTAACGCACAGCCATCAGCTTTTTCATTACGGCAACGATGATTTCCTCATTTCCAGCGCTGAAGAGAGATGCTAGATATTTGATAGGAAGGCGAGAATGCTCAAGGCTAGTGAACAAAGCTTCTGTAGCGTTACTATAAGCCTTGCCAATAGCTTTACCCATAACAGGCAGCAGAGGTGGCACATAAAAAAGCATCGGCATAGTCCTATATTCAATATGAAGTGGCAGTGCCAATTTCCACTCACAGACATACTTCCATACGGGAGATTTTTGTGCTGCTTCGATAAACTCTTCGCTTATTCCAGCACGTAGTGCTGCAGAGACTACCTTTTCATCATAGGGATCTAGAAGTGCTCGCCTTTGTGCTTCTACTAATCCTTCATCAGGTACCTGCATTACTTCTGGTATCAGATCTGCGTCAACAAGTAGTACACCCATATACCTGATACGCCCGACACAAGAGTGAAAACAAGCAGGAGCTTGACCGGTTTCCAGACGAGGATAACAGAGAATGCACTTTTCAGATTTTCCTGTCTGCCAGTTGTAGTAGACTTTTTTATATGGACAAGCTGAAATACAAGCTCGCCAGCCGCGACACTTCTCTTGATTGACAAGAACTATTCCATCTTCGCCTCGCTTATAGAGGGCACCTGAAGGACAAGAAGCTACACAGCTAGGATTTGCACAGTGATTACAGATCCTAGGCAAGTACATCATCGAGACTCTTTCAATCTCGAATAATTGTGCTCGCTCCTCCTCGGTGAGCTTATCCAGGTTAGGATCGTTCTCTGCGTAGACCGGTGAGCCAGAAAGATCGTCATCCCAATTAGGTCCGGCTTCGATATCTATATACTCGCCAGTGATTAGCGAGACTGGTCTTGCCGTAGGCTGATCATCACCTTCGGGTGCGTCAAATAAATCGCTGTAGCGATAAGTCCAAGGTTCGTAATAATCGTCTAGTCCTGGCTGATTGGGATCGTAGAAGAGCTTTAGCAGAGCACTTACTTTGTCCTGAGCTCTCAGCTTTAGCCTGCCGTTACTTCTCTTCCACCCTCCACGATAAGTCTCTTGGTCTTCCCATTTAGTAGGATATCCAGTGCCCGGTTTAGTTTCCACGTTGTTCCACCACATGTACTCAGCACCTGGTCTATCAGTCCAAATATTCTTACAAGCCACGCTACAGGTATGACACCCAATACACTTATCCAAGTGAAATACCATCGCTATCTGTGCTCTTACCTTCATATTTCCTCCGTCGACGGCAAGAAGCTACCATTCGATATGCGTCATTTTTTTGACTATGACGTAAGTATCACGGTTTACGCCCGTAGGGCCCCAGTAGTTAAAGGCATAGGTAAACTGCGCATAGCCACCTATCATAAAGAGCGGTTTGAGACGCACACGCGTCAAACTATTATGTCCACCAGCACGTCTATTGCCGCGCTCGCGAGACTTAGGTACAGAAAGTGTGCGTTCAGGCGAATGATAGATAAGACCCATTCCGCGAGGTATCCTAGCGCTAACGCAAGCTCTAGTACACACAACCCCATGGTCGTTATAAACCTCTACCCAGTCGTTATCCTCTATTCCTGCCATGGCGGCATCTTTGTCATTTATCCAAATTGGCTCTATTCCTCGCGAGAGAGTTTCCATCCGTAGCGTATCGCCAAAAGTTGAGTGTATGTGCCACTTACCGTGCGGTGTCAGATAATTGACTACAAGAGCGTTCTTACTTACCTCGGTCTGCTCAAGATCTCTTATCGAAGTCATATCAGGACGTGGTTTATGCGTCGGAAGGTTTTCACCGTAAGCAATATAAACCTCATGGTCGAGATAAAGATGCTGTCTACCTGTGAGTGTTCGCCAAGGTATAAGCTCTTCTATGTTTTGACAATAGGCTGAGTAAGTCCTCCCATTGTTTATTATGCCTGTCCAAAAGGGAGTAGTAAGATACCGCCGAGGTTGAGCTATTAAGTCGTCAAAAGTGTACCTTACTGACCGAGTGTCTTTAGCCAAGTGTGTATGGTCAATACCAGTCTTTTTAGACTCAGAGACAAATGCTCTGTAGGCCATCTCGCCGTTAGTTTCCGCAGCGAAATTTAAAATCACGTTACAGACATATTTATCTTCTCGAAGCGACGGATAGGTCATTCCACCCCAACTTTCTACAGGATGTGCTAGCATATATTCATCATAGACATCACTCACCTCATACTGAATACCGTGCATTGAAAGCCCCGAATCGCGAAAATTGCGTCCAAGCGATATGAATCTATTGTAGAGATTTTTGTAGTCACGCCTTACTACCTTGATATTAGGCATAGTCTTGCCAGGTATTGGCTCACACTGTCCTTTCGCCCAATCTGAAACTTTTGGCTGCGCTATCTCGGCCGGAGTATCATGCATAAGCGGAGTAATCACTATGTCCTTCAAAGGCTCTGGTAGGTAGCGCTCAGCAAGCCTCGCAGTATGTTCGGCTATGTCTTTAAATATCACCCAATCACTTTTCGCTTCCCAACATGGTGGGACGGCTGCTTGTAAAGGATGAATAAAAGTATGCATATCGGTAGAGTTTAGGTCATTCTTTTCATAGTAGGTAGCAGCAGGAAGTACTATATCGGAATAAAGCGCCGTAGAGTCCATTCTAAAGTTCAGATCTACGACTAGATCAAACTTGCCACACTCGATATGATCACGCCATACCGCGTCATGCACTATCTCCTTCGCAACTTCTTTAGCGATAGCATTAGTATGAGTTCCTAGATAATGTTTGAGGAAATATTCGTGGCCCTTTGCAGATGACAGAAGAGCGTTACCGCGCCATATGTACCAGACACGAGGGAAAGATTCAGGATTATCTGGATCCTCCATAGAGAACTTTAGAGTTCCACGTTTTAGAGAATCAACTACATATCTGACTATCTCCTCATCAGTTCTTGCGCCGGCTGCCTCGGCCTCTCGCACAATTTCGAAGTTGCTTTTATTAAACTGAGGAAAGCAAGGTAGCCAACCACAGCGCACAGCCGTTATCTGCTTATCGATAGTATGACCGTTGGAGAAAGGATGTTGCTCATCTGACACGGAACAGATTTCCCTAAAAGCGCTGTCATAGCGCCACTGATCGGAATGGACGTAGTGGAAAGAAGGCGAATTTTGCAGTCTAGGTGGTACCGACCAGTCCATAGCAAAGGCTATGGGTGCCCAAGCTGCCATAGGAGCTAGTTTCTCTTGACCCACGTAGTGGTTCAATCCACCACCATTGACACCTACGCAACCGCAGAGTATCAAAGAAGTGATAGCAGCTCTGTAGATGAGATTGTTATGATACCAGTGATTGACTCCTGCACCGATAATAATGCTACATTTACCTTTGCTCAGCTCAGCAGTTCTAGCCCATTGCCGTGCAAAGTTTACAAGGCTATCTGCTTTAACTCCAGTAAAGCGTTCTTGCCAAGCAGGAGTAAAAGGCATAGTGTCGTCCTCGTAACCTGACGGCCAATCACCTTTGTTAGTCCTCGATATGCCATATTGCGCCAGTAACAGCTCAAAGACGGTAGTCACGAATAAGCTTCCTGTTTCAGTCTCCACTTTGTGCACAGGAACTGAGCGTTTAAGCTGTTTGATACCATCCGAGAAATCATTGAAAATAACTTGTACGCTTTCGCTGGTCTTTATAAACAGTGCAGGATCTATCGAGCCTTGTTCATCTTCAAGTTTGAGGTTCCACTCTCCTTTCTTCTGTTGCCATCTATGACCTACTGTCCCTCGCGGCATGCGTAGCTGTCCAGTTACGCTATCGATAACAAAAGTCTTCCATTCAGCATTCTCCACGGTCTTTGTAGAAGGCAGCTGTGAAGCTCTTAGAAGCTTTGTAGGAAAGTAAGTTTTATCTTCTCCTGGCTCTAAGACTATGAGAAACGGAGCATCCGAGTACTTTTTGAGGTAGTCGACAAAGTATGGGACTTGTCGATCGAGATAGAATTCTTTCAATATAACGTGTCCAACAGCCATCCAAAAGGCTGAGTCTTGACCCTGGCTTATTGGTATCCATTCGTCGGCTATCTTGCTTGTCATGCTAAAGTCCGGAGAGAAGACTACTACTTTCGCACCTCTATGACGCGCTTCGACGAGGAAGTGTGCATCTGGAGTACGCGTCATGAGTACGTTTGAACCCACTACTGCGATAAAGCGTGAATGAAACCAGTCTGCACTTTCTGCCACATCGGTTTGTTCGCCCCATATTTCTGGCGAAGCCGGAGGAAGGTCGCAATACCAATCATAGAAGGACATAGAGACACCGCCTATAAGTTGTATAAATCTAGCACCGGCGGCATAACTGACCATTGACATCGCTGGTATTGGAGAAAAACCTATTATGCGGTCAGGCCCATATCTACGAATCGTATATATGTTGGCAGCGGCCATTATCTGATTAACTTCTTCCCAAGATGAGCGTATGAAGCCACCTTTGCCGCGAGCGTTCTGATATTTCCGCTTGGCTTCGGGATCTGTCACTATACTCTCCCAAGCTGCCACGGGATCTTGAGGATACTTGTCTTTTGCCTCACGCCACAGTTTTATCAAAGCGCTTCTAACATAAGGGTACTTAACCCGCAAAGGGCTATATATGTACCACGAGTAAGATATGCCTCGTTGACATCCCCTAGGTTCATAAGGTGGTAAGCCATTTTCTAGAGTTGGATAGTCAAGAGCTTGCATCTCCCATGTCACGAGCCCATTCTTGACGTATATATTCCAACTACATGAGCCAGTACAATTCACGCCATGTGTACTACGAACTACGTGATCATAAGACCAGCGGTTACGGTACAGATCTTCCCACTGCCTTCTTTTCGGCTCAAAAAACTCCTTAATCCAGGACATTGCGACGCCTCCTCAGTTTCTTGCGAGTACCTGCTGCACGGTTTGTCACGGCAAATCCAAGCAGCAGTGTGCAGAAAAATGCTCCGATGCTACCGTAGAAAAAGATAGATGTGGTATTCTGCTGCTGCGGAGTTATTGATTTAAGGTATGCAGTCAAATGCAAAGCTTCTTGTTGAGTAATAGGATGTTCTGCATATGCTGCGCTCATCACGCGAAAGTTGGCTTTTTCTATAGAAGACCGCAGTGGCACTTCTCCCAGCTTCTGATAGACCCTGCTCAGATCCGGACCCAGCATTCCAGTTTCACCAGTAACGCTATGGCAAGTGGCGCAAGCCAGGCCTCCGTTCTGCAAACGCATTTTGCCGGTGTAAAGTGATTCTCCTATCACTGGTGAAGCTGGTACCAAATTCGAAGCTACAACCTTCGCAAGGCGTTCTTCCTCAGCTTTGATGCGCTCTCTAACTGATTTATCTTTGAGGAAGCCAACCAGCATGTTGACCTCCTCATCGCTGATCGGTCCGACGTGTTTCTCCATAGCTTTCACAGCACGTGCTAGATCACTTTCAGCCCAGGCTATGGATTCATTGAGATCCGGCCCTGTAAGACGACCTTTACCTATGGTATGGCAGCCTGCACACTTCTTTATATAAACTTGCGCAGGTTTGTCTTCAGAGGTTTGAGACAGACTCTTTGAAGCAGTTTCGCTACTTGACGCATCAATTGCTGTCACATCCACAGCCTTAGTATCAGTAGAAACCTGCTGCACAGTTGCATTATGACGCGCCGGAAGCAAAGCAGCTACCAACACACAACTCAGTATCACTGTTTTAACCGTTTTCAGCATTTCCCAACCTCGAAAAATCAGTTAGCATGCTCAAATTTTTGTGATAACTCAGGCGAAGCTTTCTGCAACAACTTAAGTACTGTCAGGTGCAACCACGCAAAGCTTGCAGCTGTAATCAAAAAGAGCACAAAGAAAGTTGTCTGCGGTATCCAAGTCAGTTGGAAGAAAAATGCAAACAGAGGCGGCAAGAAAAATCCACCAAGTGCACCTAGCATTCCCACTAGGCCACCGACTGCTCCAACATCATTTGGAAAGTATTCAGGGATATATTTATAGACAGCTGCCTTGCCTATGCCCATACATACGCCGACTATGAAAACTAGGAAGGTGAACCAGTAGATATTCATCGTAAAAGGAAGTACTTCCCGCATGCCATCGGGATCAAACTTATTTGGCACGTAAAGAACAATGTGTCCACTTGGTGCAGATAGCAACAAGGTAGCTATGCACATCACGCCAAATATCCAGTACATGACGCGTCTTGCACCAAACTTGTCAGAGAAATATCCTCCTAGAGGTCTTAGCAAACTTGCTGGGAAGATAAATAGTGCTGTAAGCAGTGCAGCTGTTGAAAGCGAAGTGTTATATACATCGACATAGTATTTTGGAAGCCAGACGGACAAGGCGACATAGGCGCCAAATACGACTACGTAATAGAGGCTAAAGCGCCAGACTCTGACGTATTTAAGGGGTTTGCACATGTCTAGAAAAGATCTGCCTACGGCAGGCTTTTTGTCTTGACGCGGTGCAAATAACCACATCGACAAAGCTGTAAGTAGCAGCATTACGCAGTACAGAAAAGGTATGAAGCGCCATCCTCCGGGTATTAGTCCGTCGTAGTAACCAGCTACAGGGACAGCAGCTATCATGGCCGGCCCTATCAACTTGGTAACCGAAGCACCAACGTTACCAGCTCCAAAGACACCCAAAGCGAAACCTTGCTGCTCGCGCGGATACCAAGCTGAGTTCCAAGCTATACCCACAGAGAAAGAGTTACCGGCAAGCCCTATAAGAAAAGCATATAAGAGCAGTTCATTAAAAGAGGTAGCACGACTGACTAGATAAGTTGGCAAAACAGTAAGCAGTATCAGTGCTATGAAGACCCTACGTCCGCCAAATTTATCGGCAAGTATTCCTGTAAGTAGACGCCATATCGAGCCATTAAGTATTGCTATGGCCGTTAGCCAAGCAAATTGCGCATCGTCGAGATTGAGTTCCTTTCTTATTGGAATTGCAAGCACACCAAACATTAGCCAAACTGCAAACATCAAAGTGAATGCTGCAGTTGAAAGTATGAGCACTCGCTTACGTTGCGAGACAGACTCTTGCGCAAACTCAAGCTGATTTACCGCATCTTGTGCCACTGACATAACCTCCTAACTAGGCTTTTCACAGCCCTTACGCGTGTAATACCACCAATTGATAGCAGTAGCTGCCAAATAGAAAACGACGATACTTAGGAAGAAGGGCTTAGCAGAGCCTGTGTGCTTAATTGTCCATCCTATGAGCAGCGAGAAGATAAACGGCCCATAAGCTGCTACGGCAGCAGTCCAGCCTATAACCCCGGCAGCCTGCCTAGGACTATGTGAGAAGATGATTGGATATTGGCGGAAAGTAGAAGCGTTTCCCACACCAGTAAGCAAGAAGATGAGTAACATCACAATTACAAAATCAGGGAACTGCTCGCTCGAAGTCGGCGTAAGTAGTCCGCCAAACACCATTACTAAGCTCAAGACTATAAGCCCTATACCTACGATGTGCGTCAAGATAGCTCCACCGTATTTATCTGAGATAGGCCCTGCAATTACTCGAAAAGTAGAGCCTATCAAAGGACCTAGAAACGCGTATTTGAGTGGATCGGGAGCTTCTGGAAACTTACCGTAAACGGTATTTATGAGCAGTGGAAAGGTAGCGGCAAAACCGGAAAAAGAACCAAATGTCATTATGTATGTTATAGTGCAAAACCATGTATGTTTGTTGCCGAATATATCCAACTGCTCTTTGAAAGAAGCTTTAACCGGTACGCTACGAATGAATATCCAAGCTACAACACCCATGATGAGTAGTAATGGGATGTAACAGAATGCTGCATTTTGCAACCATATTTGTGAAGTTTTACCATCTTTGACAAACGTCTGCGGCCCGCCAAAGAAAGTGCTAAGTGCTGCGGTACTAATAATCCAAGGAGTGACAAACTGAGCGACGCTGACTCCGAAATTACCGATGCCAGCCTGTATTCCAAGAGCTGTACCTTGTAATCTCTTTGGGAAGAAAATACTGGTACTGGGCATATATGACGAGAAGTCACCACCACCAAAGCCTGCTGCAAAGGCAAGTAGCATAAAGACCCAAAACGGCGTATCAGGATTCATCACAGCTAGGCCTATTCCTAAGCAGGGAAAGAGCTTCAGAAGTGTAGCTACAGTGATCACGTGACGAGAGCCAAAAATAGGTATAAGAAAAGTATGAAGTATCCTGAGAGTTCCGCCAGCAAGACCTGGCATCGCTGCCAGCCAGAAAAGCTGCATAGTGTCGTATTTAAAACCAATAGAGGGCAGTCTAACTACTATTGCGCTCATCATAAACCACGTAGCGAAAGATAGAACCAGTGTCGTAGTAGTAATCGTTAGAGTTTTCCAAGCGATAGCACTACCGGTTTTCCGCCAAAATTCTGCATTCTCTGGCTCCCACTGCTCAAGCCACGTACCCGACGAAGCAGCCTTAGCCGACTCCACTACGTCGGTTTGTGTAGCCATACCACTCATACTAACCTCCTCAAAAGGGACTGCTTATAGAAGTGCCAACTAACAGACCGCAACTTATGTGCCACGTCATAAGCAGCGTATGTACCAGCTTGTAGCTAAATCCATGGAGAAAAAATCCGCAGTCTCGATGCGAAACTTTACAAAAATTAGGCAAGACACTTGCGATGAATAGACTTTGTGCTCCCTCTGTGTCCTTTGTATCTCTGTGCTCTACTCTTTGTGCTTCCTTTGTGTCCTTTGTGTCTCTGTGGTTTATTTTATTTTTTCACCACAGAGACACAGAGTTCACAGAGATTCACAGAGAGAGAAGAGGGGGATATTGATATGATTCCTTGTGCACTCTCTGTGTCCTTTGTTCTCTGTGCTCTACCCTTTGTGCTTCCTTTGTGTCCTTTGTGTCTCTGTGGTTTATTTTATTTTTTCACCACAGAGACACAGAGTTCACAGAGATTCACAGAGAGAGAGAAGAGGGGGATATTGATATGATTCCTTGTGCACTCCCTGTGCCCTTTGTGTCCTCTGTAATCTACTCCTTCTGCTTCCTTTGTTCTCTGTGCTCTACCCTTTGTGCTTCCTTTGTGTCCTTTGTGTCTCTGTGCTCTACCCTTTGTGCTTCCTTTGTGTCCTTTGTGTCTCTGTGGTTTATTTTATTTTTTCACCACAGAGACACAGAGAACACAGAGATTCACAGAGAGAGAAGAGGCACCGTGTTTGTGCCTCTCTAAGAATGCTCATCAAAGATTGTCACTTATGATTTGGGAACATACTTATCAGGGCATCGGCAGCAGCTTGCAATCGTGCCATAGCCTCACGTACTTCACGTTCGCTTAGCTTACGCATAGGCTCTGGTACTGACGGAACCCCTTTGGGCATAAGCGGATCATTTTTGGCTATTGCTACAACGTCTACGAGGGGGATTGAGGTATTGTAGAACTTGTTTATGGTGTCGATGAAGGCATTGGCAAGCAGAGCGTTACCAGTGTTTGTCAGGTGTATACCGTCAAGAGAGCCGACACCGCCGAAGTATTTGTTATTGACCGTGCCCACACCAGGAATCTGTATACCCTTTTTTGCGAGTTCATTGAGCAACACATTAAGATCGACTACAGGGAATTTCTCGCGAGCGGCAATCTCCGTTATCTTGGCGTTGTATTTCTTTATCGCCTTAGAGATCTTTTTTGCCTGTTTCTTGGTAAGGATAAGCTCTTTCGGAAGTGGCCCTTTCTGTTGGTTGTTCAGTATAGCCACTAATGACGGCAGGGCACGTAGCGTAACATAGTCGCCTTCCTGAATACCCGTAGCCAAGGCAAGTAGCTCAGGTGCGGTACCAGCTATTACAGCAACATCGCGGTTAGAAACGAATGCTGGAATAAGCGGTATATCTGGCACAGTGACTAATATCAGTTGTGCTCCTGTAGCTTTGGCTCTACGCACCAGTTCTTCATAATCAGTGGCGAACTTATTGGGATCTGTAAGTAGGTCTAGATTGGAGTTAAGACCTGCAGCAAGGGCGTCATTACCACCTATGAAAAGAATTATGGCGGTAGGCTTCGGGTTCATTGTCTCTACAAATTCTATTTGCGAACGTCTGACAGGAGGATTATCAAACAGCCATGGTATACCTAGTGAGACGAATATAGGAGTAGCTGGGTTATTTGGATCGGGCCTTGCGTTGATTAAGTCGTTTACTTTAGCTCCTCCCACGGCGAAGTTATTCACTCGCACGCTGGGATCAACTCTCGGACTACCTACTGGAGTGGGTGTATCTAAGTTGAGGAACGACTGCAAGCTAAGAGGCCTGACCGGTATTGCAGGATTTTTGAGCTTGAAGAGATTACCAAATCCGGGATCTCGAACCAAAGCCTGTCGCAGTTCAGTCTTCACCTGTTTGGCTAAATGAGCGATATAGCTTAGATTTTGGGCGCTCTCTCTTATAACGCCATCCTGGAAGCATTGTGAGAGGCTATCGCCCATCACCGCAATCACAGAAAAGTCTATTCTTCGGGTCTGTTGCGGTTCTACTTCGTCATCTGCTCTTACTGCCGAGCCAGAAAAAGGCACCATCAGCCCGCCAAGCAAAAGCAAAGCGAGCACCACAACCGCCCACCTATCTTGCACTGACCTATACATAAATTCTTACTCCTCCATTACTTTTACCTCTGGAGCTACTCACGCCAGAGGGCTATACCACCTAGCAGACCTGCTTCATTACTCACTATCTTGACGTTAGCTGGTAGGTCCCCTACAAGCTTTTTTGCATTACCTCCGCCAATATAGAGAGTATGGTAGTTAATTGTCCTCTGCAAAAGGTCTATCATACGACGCACTCGACGATTCCACTTGGCCTTGCCTATTCTGTCAAGTGCTGCACGACCGACCTGTTCTTCATATGTTTCGCCCTTTCTGAAAGGATGATGTGCAAGTTCTAGGTTTGGTACTAATCTACCGTTGATAAAAAGGGCTGATCCTAGCCCCGTGCCTAAGGTAAGCACCAGCTCGAGACCTTGGCCAGAAATAGCGCCATAACCCTGGACATCAGCATCATTTGCAACACGCACTGGTTTACCGAGCATTTTAGACAGTTCTTCAGCAAGGGGAAAACCTTCCCAATCAGGATCGAGGTTTGGAGCTGTATGAGTTACGCCATCGTGCACAACGCCAGGGAAGCCTACCGAGACGCGGTCAAACTCACCTTGCGTAGCCGCTAGTTCGCTAATGACCTTAAGAATTGGTGCAGGTTTTGCAGGCCTAGGAGTTTCTTGCCGAGCCCGTTCTGTTAGAGGCGTTCCCTTCTCATCAAGCACCATTACTTTAATTCCACTGCCACCTACATCTACAGCTAGTGTCCGTACTGATCTTTGTGGATTTTCCATGTTCAGGGCCCTCCACTCAACAAAAATCTAAGCATAGTTCAGCTTGTTATGAGCCTAATCAAGCTCCACCAGAGTTATTCCTGACGGAATTCCTATCGAGCCAGTAGAAATGGGAGAGCCTACAGGTTGCAATCTACCGCTAGAATCCCTCTTGTAGACACTCACATCTTTAGAGCCACCAAAACCACCGTTTACTACAAACAGCAAGCTACCGCTTGAGTCAAAGACCATTCCAGCAGGGCCTACGCCAGTAGCAAGAAACGGTGACCCCTGGAGCTTACGTAACCCTCCACCTTGGACAGTCTCATAAGCCGTTATTGTCCCGCTGTTGCTATTAGACACGTATACAAATCTACCGCCAGGCTCAACAGCAACATCGAGCGGCTTATCACCATCAGTATAAAACGGCGCCCCCTCTACAAGTTTCATTTGTCCAGTATTGAGATCTACGCTAAGAACGCTTACCGTATTTGATGCCATACCGGTTACGTACAGTAATGCTCCCTTGCGCTGCAGTGCAAGCCCCTGCTGTTGTAGCCCAAGAGTAGGAAACGTTCCTATGAGCTTGACTCGCCCGGAGCTATCTACGGAAAAACTGCTCACACCAGAAGTAAACTGGTTGCTACAGAAAAGCACCGTACCAGGTTTATTAAGTACTAGCCCTACAGGCCCGTTGCTTGCCGCAAACGGTGAGCCAGCAACTGGCCTGATCTGCCCGTTAGCAACCTCAAACACTGCTATGTTGTCAGAACCAGTATTAGCTACTAGCACACGCGTGCCGCGCTTGTTAGAAACTACTCCAGTAGGTGACATCCCGCCAGTTGACACCACTGCAAACCTCCGAAGCGAGCCATCTGACTGGATGTAAAAGCCACTCAAAGTGTTATCCATATTATTAGTGACAAATAGCATCCTACCCTTTTTGCTAACGGCAATACTATTCAGATTAGGCGTGCGTCCTGCAAGTCCACCCGTAGGAAAAGGCGATCCTGGCAATCTTCGTAACGTTCCGTTTGGTAGTACTTCAAAACCGCTCACGCTGTTTTCGAAGTCATTGTTGTTCACGTACAAGAAGAGCCGCTTAGTAGCTGCCTGCACTACAGCCGTTACAAACAAAAGTAGTAGAGCCGAAAATACCTTACATCTCATCAATAAACCGAACGTCTACTTTATGAGGAATTATGCCTGCTTTACGTCCTTCTTCCAGAAGTAGCCTTACAGCTAGCTTACCTTGTTCACCATAGTCCAAAGTTCTTTGATTTACATACATGGATACAAAACTATTTGCTAGCTGCCTATCCATGTCACGAGCAAACTGCAATGCATAATCGAGGGCCTCCGCCTTATGTTCTAGCGCATAGCGGATGCTCTGCCTTAGCAGCCGATCAATCTGTGCCACTACTTTTGAAGGAAGACTGCTACGTACCGCATTACCGCCAAGTGGTAGCGGCATCAACGTCCTCTCATACCACCATTGACCGAGATCGACTACCTTATACAAGCCTGCGGTAGCGTAAGTCAGCTGTCCTTCATGAATGATGAGTCCCGCGTCAAAATTACCTCTGGCTACTTCTCCTATTATCTGATCGAAGCGCACAACCTCGTAGTCAAACTTCGGACAAAAGAGCTTGAGCATTAGAAACGCTGTCGTCAAAGTACCGGGCACGGCTATTTTTCCACGAAAATCATAGTCCGGCCTTCGAGCCACTACTATAGGTCCGTAGCGCTCGCCCATACTTGCGCCAGAAGAAAGAAGAAGATATTTGTCAGCCAAATAAGCATAAGCATGAAACGAAAGCGCCGTTACGTCATAGACACAGTCTAGTGCTTTTTGGTTGAGCACTTCGATAGGCTCGAGTACATGAGTAAAATGCAGGTCTCCAGTATCTATCTTCTCCTTTGCCAAAGCATAGAACATAAAAGCGTCGTCGGAGTCGGGGCTATGAGCAAGCTTTATTTGCATCATCGTGCCACCTCGGCTATTGGTCGGTAGAGCGTATCGCGTTCAACTGCTTCGAGACCAGCTTCTGTAATTAGCGCTATAAGCTCATTACGTTTCGCTTCGCGCTCGGAAACTTGACCGGCAGCGTAAGTAATACGCTCTTCCATGACAGTCCCATCCAGGTCATTTGCGCCGAAATGCAGGGCGACTTGAGCTAGCTGTTTCCCAAGCATCACCCAGTAAGCCTTTATATGCTCGAAGTTATCCAGCAACAACCTAGAAACTGCTACGGTCTTGAGCGAGTCTACAGCCGAAGGCCCCGGTAAGTGCGCATATTCTGTGTCTTTGGGATGAAAGGCTAAGGGTATAAAACACTGAAATCCTCCGGTTTCATCTTGCAGTGCTCTCAGCCTTAGCAGATGATCTACTCTATGCTCATAATTTTCTATATGCCCATAAAGCATCGTTGCATTTGATCTTATTCCATAACGGTGTACCTTTGCAGCAAGCTCAAGCCAGCGTTCAGCAGAAGTTTTATGTTTACAGATCTTGCTGCGTACTTCCTCGTGGAATATCTCAGCTCCTCCACCTGGACAAGAGTCCAAGCCAGCCTCCAACAACTTTTCTATTACGTACTCGTCCGTCTTGTGCGTGATTCGCTTGAAATGATCTAGTTCGACCATAGTGAACGCTTTAAGGTGTATCTTTGGGAACGCCAACTTTAGCGCTCTAAGCAGGTCAAGATAGTACTGAAACGGCAATTTCGGATGCAGTCCGCCGACGATATGCACTTCCGTAGCTCCAGCTTCACTTGCTTTTGCTACAGCTTCTACACACTGTTCTATGGAAAGTGTGTAAGCTCCTTCCTGGCCAAGTTTTCGATAGAAGGCACAAAAACCACAGTCCCAATAGCAAACGTTCGTCGGGTTGAGATGACGATTGATGTTAAAGTAGGTACGCTTACCGTGCCTGCGGCGCCTAACGGAGTTTGCTAGCCTACCGATGGTGGCCAAATCATCACTCTGGAAAAGTCTCAAACCATCTTCAAACGACAAGCGCTCACCGCTTATCACCTTTTCTTCTATATCCAACAACTCTGTTAAGGTACTCATATCACTGTGTTTCCCTGAAGATTCTACCTTAATACCAACAAATGATTCAATCTGGCGAGTTAATACAAGTCCTGTCTTCTGTGCTCACTTTCGCCATCTTCAGCAGGGTCATCCGAATCCTGAGGTCTTAGGCTAGGTGGCAAAGGTAACATCGAAGGATCGATCTCAGGCATAGCAGTTTTCAGCTCTTCTAGTATCTGCTTCGCACGTTGGGCTTGTAGTTTCTTGAGAGCTGAGTCAGGCTCAGGCATCTTTGGAAATTTCTCTATTGGCTTACCATTAAGATAATACTTCATAAAGGATATCCAAACCGGCAGTGCTGCTTGTGCTCCGGTCTCCCCTTCACCGAGAGAACGCTTTTCTCCGGGATAGCCTATCCAAAAGCCTGCTACGACACTTGGCGTATAGCCTATAAACCAAGCGTCGGTAAAGTCATTTACTGTACCAGTTTTGCCCGCAATCTCACGTTTTGCAAGATCACCTTCAGTTACGGACTTTATCCTTGCTGCCGTACCATTTTCAACCACGCCGCGCATAAGTGTTACCATAGAAGCGGCAACGTAGGGAGAGATTACCTGTCTAGAGCGCGGGGTAAACTCTTCCAGCACCTTACCCTCATAATCCACTACTTTTCTAATAATGTGAGGCTCAACAAGCACTCCTTCATTAGCAAACACTCCATAAGCAGAAACGAGTTCTATGAGAGGTACCTCTGTTGCGCCAAGTGCCGATGGTAGGTAAGGTGCCATAGGATTTTTTATACCAAACCGCTTAACTAGCTCGGCACCTTTCTGTACACCGACAGACTGCAGCAATCGGACAGCAGGAATGTTTCTCGACTGTGCTAAAGCAGTCTTCAGGGAAATGACACCCATAAACTTTCCGTCATAGTTTTTGGGCATCCAATCTCCTTGTACAAACGGCGTATCCGCAACATAATCGTCTACAGTCCAACCGTTTTCTATAGCTGCAGCATATATGAACGGCTTAAAGACCGAACCTGTCTGCCTGTTCGCTTGAGTAGCATTATTAAACTTGGAGTATTTAAAGTCGTAGCCACCCACCATAACCTTCACTTCGCCTGTCTTTACATCTATGCAGACGAAAGCCCCGTTGACGGCAGGCAACTGTTCGAGCACCACAAAGGCTTGCTTCTTTTCATGATCGAGCTTCTTGATGTAAAAAATCGGAAGATCGCCGCGCTTAAATGTCTCCAGTATAGACTTACGCGACAAAGCAGCCTCTTTGGCAGTAACGGTCGCCATATAGTCTCGAAAACGAACCTGAGCTGCCTTATCGGTCACCTGCATCACTAAACCTTGAACATAAGCACCTTCGGTCAAACTATGGTCCCAATCTGGCAAATGATAGCTATCTAGATCCTTTACTTGCTCATCTTCAATAACATTTGGCAAGTTACCCCGCCATTTAGGATGTCGCCGGTCATATTCGTGTAGCCCACGCTTTACGTCCTGAACTGCATGTCGCTGGGCCTCAACATTTAACGTAGTGTAGATTTTCAGTCCCGAAGTATGCAACTTCCTGGTACCGTAGCTGTCTTCCATGTACTGTCTGACTTCCTCGACAAAATACGCATATGGAGAATTAGTATTTACATCCCTTGACTGAAGTCTTAGCTTTATCGGCTTGCTCTTTGCCTCTTCACATTCCTTGCGCGTGATGAATCCTTCTTGAGCCATATTTTCCAAGACTAAGTCTCTGCGCAGCCTTGCATTTTTGGGATTGCGTATTGGTGAATAATAGCTAGGTGCTTTCGGAATCGCAGCAAGCAAAGCATACTCTTCCAAGCTCAACTCAGACAATTTTTTTCCAAAATAATACTCAGCACCAGCTTCAACACCATATGCGCCACCGCCTAAAAAGATCTGATTACAGTACATCTCCATTATCTGTTGCTTGGAAAAATATCTTTCTATCTGAATAGCGAGCAATGCTTCCTTGGCCTTTCTCGTAAAAGTCTTTTCAGGCGTAAGGAAAAGCATCTTGGCAAGCTGCTGGGTCAGTGTAGATCCTCCTTCAACTGTAGCTCCAGCCTGAAAATTTCTCCAACCAGCACGCAGAATACCTATAGGGTCTATTCCCCAGTGGCTTTCAAATCTGCTGTCTTCTATGGCTATAATGGCCTGTTTCATCCTTTCCGGTATCTCATCGTATGAAAGGGGTATTCTGCGCTCGAACGCAAATTCTCCTATTACGGTCTTACCATCATCTGCTATGACCTGACTGACAAGGCTAGGCTTATAATTAGCTAGCTGTAGAACCTGCTTTGCCTCATCCATAAGTTCGGCTTGATAAGAAATAGTCAGGCCTGTAGCTACTCCAAGCACTACAGACAGCAACCAAAGCGCAAGGAAAGTAGACTTATAAAACGCCTTTTGTATTAAGTTCTGCGAGGCAGGCTGCGGCTTGCCAGCTTCTTTCCGCATTTATTTACCTACTGGAACTACTTATACAACCTGTAGTACTCTTGCTCGGCACGCCGCCGCACCTTGTCCCATTCGTACACCTGACGTGCCTTTCTGTTTTCCCAAGCGTTTTCTAAAGAAGCTATAAGAGTGTCTTCTATTATATCCTCTTTGGATTCATTCGCTGATTGAATAGAAGAGATTAATCTAAGGGCTTCGGCTACTTGCGTATCATCCAAGTTGCGTATTCTGAAGGAGAGTTCTTGCCTCATGGTCATTGCCATAACTACCTCCTGGCAGCAGGCCCTTGACCAAGAGCCTGCCTTCATAAAAACTCGCTCATAAGGATGAACCTTCTTTTCCTTTCATCTTAAAGTCGAAAGACATGCTACCACAATGCCCGCTACCAAACAATAAAGCTCTCGGTAAGAGTTAGACAAGTTTATAGCTTACCGGTCAGTATCTCAACTATTCGAGCATTAAATTGAGAGCGAGCAAGCACTCGATCACAACCAGCCAGTTCAGCCTCTTTCTTTAAATCCGTTCGCACATGGCTCAAAAAAGCGACGATAGGTACTTGCCTCAGTTGAGGCTTTGCCTTCAAACTCCTTATTACTTCAAGCGAATCGAGCTTGCTGCTATCAAGATCGAGTATAAACAGATCGGGCCTAAGCTGCTCAGCCGAAGCAAGCAAATCATCCAGGTCACGGTAAAAGTGTACTTCAACACCAAGTTTCTGAGCAGTACCGGTAATCTTAGAAGCAAATATAAGATCCGCTACAGAAGCATAAACTCTCATCTTCAATCTTCCACCGGCGGGCGACGAATAAGCCGTATAGCTTCACGTGCCAGATCGGCAATCGTAGGGTGTGTTGCTTTAAGATGAACAAGTTGTCCCAGAATGTCAGACGTACGCAATATGAGCCTCACCACATCGCCTTCGTCAGCTATAACATACCTCAGTAAGTCGCTCCACTTGACTTGTTCATCGGCCCAAAACAGTAGCAGCCGCGCTGCATTACCATCTATGACTATAGGCGTAGGAGAGCATAACCCGGCTTTATATTCTTCTTGAGATATTTTCCGGGCTATTGCTACAGCCATAGTCAAGGCATTTCTGTAGTAAGGTATAAGCTTGTCGGTCTCTACGTACCTCATAGCTATCTCTTGGTCAGAAGCAGCTATAGCACCAGTCAGCGCAGCCAGTAGCCTCGGATCAGATGTAGAGAAGTAACCGGTTCGAACAAGTTCTGCAACAAAAAGAGTATTCTCTACTCGTAGCCGCGCTGCCCAAACGCCATCGGCCGTAGGACGTAGATCCTCGTCCAAGTAGCCGTATTGGCGAAGAAGCGTAGCACAGTCGAGAAATCTTTCCCAGAGACCGTGTTCTAGCTCACGCAGCTTCAGTTCTACACTAGCAAACTCACGTCGAGCCCGCTTCAAAACGGCTACTCGCCGAGCACATTTCTGAAGCTGCGGACAAGTATTGCACAAGAATTTGTCAGCCTTATCTTGCAAAGTTTGCAGCTTGGAACGCAAACTTTCTATTTCTTCTTGACAAATTCCAATAGCTGCTGCCAGTTTAACTTGCTTTCTAGCACGTCTAACCTCAGCCTTTACAAGAGAAATCTCCTGTTGGGTAGCTCTATACTCGCTCCAGGTAGAAATCCTATCACTGCAAGGCCGACCATTAGAGTCATCCTCTAACAAGCGGCGCAGCCTCTCACTTTCTGGAAGGAGCTGAGAACGCTTCTTTAACCGTTGATACTGCCCGAAACTACGTTCTACAAGCTCGCGAGCCGAGTCTACGGCATGCTGCTGTAACAGGTTTAAAACCATCGTATAGTTTGCAGTGAAGGTACTTTCTATAGGTTCTGGAGGACTATCAAGCAAGCCGCTTATCAACTGGATGTCTTGAAAAGGGCCGGGAATAAAGATAGCAAAACCTACGTTGTCTCTACCTCTTCTACCTGCTCTGCCTGTCATCTGCGCTAGCTCGAATGCTCTCAAGTCACGGTGACCTTCATCGTCCCTGATGCTAGAAGCAGTTATAACTACCGTACGCGCCGGCATGTCTACTCCAGCAGCAAGGGTTGTAGTAGCAAAGACCGCCCGCAGTAACCCCCTAGACATCAAAGTCTCCACGAAGTGCTTCCAAGTAGGAAGGTGTCCAGCATGATGAGCAGCAACACCCTTAAGAAGCAACACCTGAAAGTGTCTATGTGAACGAATATACTGAGCTTCAACAGGATCAAATTCGGTAAGTACAGCTAATATCTTCTCGCGCACACAACCTGCCAGATCAGACAATGAGGATACCAAAAAGCGCTGCGCAGCCTCGTCGCAGCCTCGACGGCTGCCTATGAATACTATAGCAGGCAATAGATTGTGCTCTTCTAAAATCCTAATTGTATCAATGTACTTGGGAGAAACCGAAAACCTCAATATCTTCCCCTGTCGTCTGAGCGCTTCTGCCTGGATTCTTCGCAAATTCTAAGTACCTCCGGATGCAACGTACCTTTCTTGAAGAGTGGCACTAGGGCTCCTTCAGGAGTTATGAAGCCCGAGCGCATAGGCACCGGTCGCTTGGTGTGTATCACGAGCCGACACTTAGAACCTCTTGCCCAGCTAACCCAGTCGGCCAATTCTTGGGCGTTACCAACTGTAGCCGAAAGCATGAGCATCCGCGTAGTTGCTGGAGAGTAAATTATAGCCTCTTCCCAAACGACGCCGCGGCCTCTATCAGCTAGATAATGTACCTCATCGAGCACTACTAGCCGTATGTTCAGAGGCTCGAGCGTGTTCATAGCATCATAAAGTGCATTGCGGTAGATCTCGGTGGTAGCAACTATCAGGTTGGCTGCAGGATTTACTTTACGCTCTCCGGTCAAAATTCCGACATTTTCTCCACCAAAAAGACTACTAAACTCACGAAACTTGTCGTTCGAAAGAGCCTTAAGCGGCGTAGTGTACCAAGCTTTATTGCCAGCTTGCAGAATCCTCTTCATCGCTTCTATGGCTATCCAAGTCTTACCCGAACCCGTAGGAGCAGAAACTAGCACATCTAGATCATGTTCCGTAACCAGCTCGACAGCTAGTAACTGAAAGTCATCAGGAACAAATTCGGATGACTTTGGTACACCTACACCCTCAAGAAAACGCTCCAGCTCGGTTGTTGATCCTCTGCGCTCAGTCTTATCCCGTTTTGGCATATAGTCTTGGCTCAATTATTGCAGGGTTCTGTATCATTCCGACTAAGGCATAGAGCTACCAACTCAGGCAACTTCCTGTCTATTACTTCATCGTCGGTAATTTCTATCTGTGGATAAACATATACTTTCAAAGCTGGAACAATAACCTTCAGCTTTACTATAGGATTACTATCCCTCTTAGTGTAAGAAAAGCGGTCGCCAGGGTTGAGAAGTTTACAGTCAACCACTTTCGCATCAAGTGTCTTGCCTTTATAAGTTACTAAGAGGTTCTGCCTAAAATACTGCTGCATGGATTCCCTCCTAAGCCAGGAAAGTCGCTCCAATTCAATAGGAGCCTCAACTACGCTGCAATTATTTCTACACACATATTGTCTGAAAATCAGGATGTTCTATAAAGGACTGTAGCGCTACACCTAGTATAAGTATCGACGCAAGCCTCATAGAAAGCTTCGTCTCTACACTTATATCCTTTTCCAAAACTTTCGAAGACAGTCTAGCAGAATATCTCGTCTCTCCATCTTCACCGTAACTGAGTTCAATCGATAGCTGCCACTTCTTACTTTTACAGAACTCAAATACGTCCTCCACTTTGGGAATAAAAACCATAGCCTCGAGCTCCCCTTCAAGGGGAACCCCTTGCCTTAAAAATTCCTCCATCAGAATAAGCATCTCTAGGTCTATCAGATATATTCGTCCCGGCTTGTAGGTGTGATACAGTATCTCCCGCTCATCTAGCACACAAAACTGATCACCTAAGCGCCATCTACGCCTAAAGTTCAACCAGTAAAGTGTCCTAGAAGCATCTAGAATTGCACAAGAATCCTTCGTCTTATCGCTCATATAACCAGAGAGGTAAAGCTGAGAATTGCTTATAAATATGTTATCATGGTAGAGGAGGAAGCCTCTAGCCCTTATACAGCTCTGTCAGGAACCAGGAGAGCATTCAGATGGTTCAGAAGGAGAAAGTACCTTACTTGGAGTTTATAGACCAAAACAACACTAGCTGCCGTGCAGAGATCAAGGGTGATGTCTTTAGCATAGGCAGAGCTTATGAAAACCACCTTCGTATAGGAGACTCTAGAGTCTCGCGCTACCATGCAGAAATAATAAAAGACAGCGAAGGAAACCTGGTGCTAATAGACAAAGGCAGCAAAGGTGGCAGCTATGTAAACGGCGTTCGAGTTACAGAACACGTGCTCACGCCAGGAGATGTCATAGCCTTAGGTGGCCCTAACTGCACGCAGCTCAATTTCGGCTATGATTATAGGTTGGTCAACACATTTGACTCTCTAGAATATATCCGCACAGGAGAGCTAAAGTCAAACTTAAACCTGCAAGGCGCCACGCTCATTACTGACCAGCAGACACGATATCTAAACACCGAACTAATACAGAAACAACCTCTAAACAGCCCGATTGTAGAACGGCTTACCCATCTGTACGAGTTTTCATATAAACTGCTGTCAGCACAAAGCGTGAAAGAGGTGGCCGATATTTGGCTGGATTTACTCTTTGGAACCTTATCAGCTGAGCGATGCGCAATAATGTTGTTAAACGAAAGTACTCAAACACTAGAGGTCTTAGCCAAGCGTGATGTATCCAACAAAAAATCGTCAAACAGCGAGTTCAGCTATAGCATTATAGAAAAGACCTTTACAGAAAATGTAGCTGTCCTCACAAACGACGCAAGCAGTGATAACAGGTTCTCTGAAAACGACAGCGTCATTTTCGAGAACATACATGCCGCAATGGCTGCACCTATCTCGTCTAAGATGCGCCTCTGGGGGGTATGCTATCTAGATAGCTGCACGCGGAAAGAGGTGTTCGAACAAGAAGATCTCGAGTTTTTGATGGCAACAGCACGACAGGTTGGCCTCGTACTTGAGAACCTAAAGCTCATAGAAAAGCTACAAGCCACACAGGAACAGTTGATCAAAAGCGAACGTTTGGCAATGATAGGAAAGCTCACGTCATCGATTTCGCATGAACTGCGCAACCGACTGGCCCTGCTAAACGGCATAGAATTTATCCAGCTGAAGTACGGACACGACCCTGAAGTGCAGATCTTCTCCGAGATGGTGCTTACAGGTCAGCGTAGGGCACTTGCTCTCGTTGAAGAGATAAGGAATTTCGCTAAAAATAGGCCAGAACGCTATGAAATGCGCAAGCACGAATTAGTTCCAGCAGTCGAAAAGACGCTCTCTATACTCAAACTAGACCCAAGCGTCTATAAACGCGAACTTGAATTCGTGCACACAGCTAATCCAGTACTGACGTTTAACGAAGAGAAAATCGAACAAGTAATAATCAACCTGATACGTAACGCCGTAGAGGCAACTCAAGAACAAGAAGGTAGAATAACCCTCTATATAGGAGTAGAAGAAAATAGCGCCATAATAAAAATCTCAGACAACGGCTGCGGCATTCCCGCTGAGATCCTACCAAAGATATGGGAACCGTTCTTTTCTACCAAAGGGGAAGAAGGTACAGGCCTAGGACTTGAGATTTGCCGACGTATAGTGGAAGCTCACAAAGGTAGGATAACCTGCGAAAGCACTGTAGGCCAGGGCACAACCTTTACCATATACCTACCGCTCTGCGACGAACCTGAGGTCCAGACAAACTCTTCTGCTGATAATCAAACTAACGGATCTCAGAAAAGTCCAGATTTAGGATAGGATACTCCTGCCAAAGCTCATAATCGTAGTGCCACCACTCGACATCAAGAACTTTAAATCCTTCTGCTTCCATCTCGCTGCGCAGTAAGTCCCGCAGTTCCCTTGCCTGCTTGCTACCACCAGAATAGTTTATATGTGCTCGTTCGCTCATCTCATCATACTCACTGGGCATAGTTACTATAAGACCACTTGCAAGCTCATAAAGACTCACGTCTACGGCACAACCCCTGTTATGACGCGAGCCCTTTGCAGGATCAGCGACGAACTGTCGCAAGTGCGGCGGTGTCACCTCCCAAAAAAGTTTCGTTACACTCCAGGGTCTATAACCGTCAAATACTACAAGGCCATAACCCTTCTGCTTCAACCTACGGTGAACACGAACAAGTGCCTCAGCAGCAGGCCGCTGCAGAAACACTTTTGGCTGAGAATAAACAGCACGACCAGTAAAGTTGTTAGTAGTAGCATAGCGAACATCAAGCTTAATGCTCGAATCGAGCGTCTGTAGCTCTATAAGCTCTGGCTTACGCTTCGCGTTAGGATCACAGGGCATCTGCTGTGCAACTGTAGACACAGCAACCAGTAAACTAAACGCGACGAGCATGCTCGCCCCAGATATATTTGTGCAGTTGAATCTGTAACCTCGCCCATAGACCATCACTCAACATCCACTCGGCAAGTAGTCTTGGATCTAACACCCCATGTACTGGTGAAAGCAACAAATTGCGCTTTGTGAGATCATACTCGTTTATTTTCGCCAGCGCCCACTCATAATCAATCCTGTCAGCAATTACAAACTTCAACTCATCTTTCTCAGTACAATAGTTCAAGTTCTCCCATCTGACTTTGCCCGACTCACCACTCGAAGGACACTTTATATCCATTATCTTAATCACCCTGGGATCGAGGATAGACACATCTCTGTGACCAGCCGTCTCACACATCACTTCATAGCCACGCTCAAGCAGTTTAGCAATAAGCTGCGGCAAATCTTTCTGCAACAATGGTTCGCCACCGGTTACCTCGACCAGCCGAGCCGGATAAACAGCTACCTCTCTCAGCACTTCATCCACACTCATGCGCGTACCACCAGAAAAGCTGAACTCGCTATCGCACCAACTGCATCTAAGGTCACAGCCGGCAGTCCTTATGAATACGCACGGTAACCCCATGCGGCTCGATTCGCCTTGAATACTTTGATATATCTCTATTATCCACATCAGCTTCAGTTAAGCTTTCAGCAACGCTTCCAAAATCCCCTTGACTCGATAATAGTTTGCTACCTGCCTGTACAAAACCGCCTCAATAATAGAGGCAAAAACGAGCAGAAGCGTCTCTGAAACAGTATGTTGATGCCTAAGAGAAAACTCGTCTGCAACTATTCCAGAAACACTTTCTAGCAATGCCATCGAAATTAATGTCATAAAGAAGAGTAAGACCAACTCCGATCCAATTAAACCTGTCAAAAAACCACCGAGAACTAACACCAGCCCTAGTAGCTCAAGTATAGGGGCATAACACTCGACAAGCAGTAGAAGATAACCAGGTAGCAAGCGGATATCGCGGGCAGCTGCAAGACCAGTTGCTGCCATAAGCACCGCCGAAGCTTGCCACTGACCAAGTTCGACTTCCGGCCGAGCTGAACTTAACTTCCAACAAAGTACATCAGCTACATGGCTAACTCTGTGCTCTTCAGCCAAGCCGCTTCGAAGAAGAAGACTCACAGCCTCACCCATCACTGCCTCCTGAAAACCTCCTACCCTTATTAAATCCGCTTTTCTAAATATACTGACCGAATTTCTGAGCCCAGACGCTATACAAAGCAACGCCCTCAGAAAAGAGCTGCTATGAAACAACCGCTTGCGACTAGCAATTTTGACAGCGTCAAACAGTTCTGCATCCTCAGCAAGACTCATCTCTGCTGTAGCAGCACTAATAACGGTCAGATTGGGATACTCTATAAATGGCTTTGCTAACAAGGAAAGACCATCTCGCGTCAAAACACACTCATCCTCGAAGAAACATATCAAAGGAGAACGAGCTAAGTTAATTCCTACATTGAGCGAATCAGCAAGATTGCTGCGCGGCTTGCTGACAACGAGCAGTTTGGGATATTTCTTCGAAGCGTATATGTCGTGAATAGAGCCTGTCATAAGTGACCGCTTAAAAACTTTGTTTACCGGCTCTAAACCAAACTCCACTAGTAGCTTCTCCGTGGGAACCGAACCATCGTTTACTACTATTAGTTCATACTCTGGATAATCAAGTGCTAGCAGTGAACGCAATGTTTCTTCACAGTTCTGCTGAGTCTCCTTAGGACAGAACAAGATCGACACTGGCGGTACCTTAGGCGACCTGGCCATGGTGAATTTATTAGCTAGCCTACTTAGCACACTTCGTCGAGTTTTTATTGCAGAATGCACCACCTGACTCAGCGACAGTACTCCCCTGAGAAAAATGAGAACTGTCAACACTATAGCTACCTCAGAAACAATCTTGGTAGCAGGATACTCCGAGGCTAAAGCCAAAAGTAAAGCAATACAGAAAAGCAGAAAAGGAACTAGCAGCAGCAGACCCGCCAATAACCTGTAGCGAAACGATACTTGTGACAGATGTTGCGGTTGCTTTAAGACATACTCTTGTTGACTAAGCCCCAGATTTAGCATCCAGCTGTAACTCCTCTAAGACTTGCTTTGCTGTCTCGGCAGCAAATTTATCCTCACCGTGTAGTTGGGCTTGCAAAGCTTCTATACCACTTTGTCCAAGCCTTGCCAGCGCTTGTGCAGCATTATGTCTGACCCACCAAGCTTCATCCCTCAACGCTTCTGTAAGCTTGCTAACAGCAGCTTGATCTCCTATTTGACCTAACGCTTTTGCTGCTACTGCTCTTATCTCCCAGTACCTATCAGAGAGACAGTTCAAAACCAGTTCAAACTCAGAAGGCGTAGCAACCCCGGTTGCTGCGAAGACCCTTATAGCACGGGCACGCAAGTCTAACTGCTCGCTGTTTACAAACTGATATGCTGCAGCTCTTGCTGCATTCAGGTTTAGTTTATCGTCCGCCCGCTGAGCAAAATCAGCTATTAAATCTAATACGGTCTTAATGACGGCCTCGCGCCTAGATTTCACCCCTCCAGAAGCGGTAAGCATCTGCAAAAAGGCATGCGTAACATCCACATTCATCGCTAACAAACGTTCTGAGACCTGTAAGACTTGCCAACCATTTGCGTCTGTAAGCGCATGAACTATGGCTGGAATGGAATACTGGTCTCCTATCTCTGCAAGGGCACAAACGGCTGCAAAACGCACGTCTTCATCTTTGTCGCGCATAGCACCGTTTAGGACCTCTATAGCTGACCAACAACGCATTCTACCAAGTCTAGTAGCTGCCTCAAAACGGGCTTGCCATTTTCCGTTCTGCAACAACTCTATATCCTGTTTTACAAACCCCATCCGTTCATACGCATCACGCAGGGGCTTAGACTCATCCAAATCGAGTTTAGACGTAAACTCAATTAGAACATCCCTACAGATAATCCTGTCTTTGCAGATTCGCTCAAGAGACGCAACAACCTCATCTATACTGATCCTGGTCGGACTGCCAGCTTCGGTGTATATCTGCTGTAGGACAGACTTAAATCTTGCTCTAACTTCGGACTTGAAGCGTCTTTTAGCCTCCACACGAATGCTGTATGCCACTTGCGCTATAGTGATAAACGCCCAAAGTGCCAACAGCACAATAAGAAAATAAAAAACAAACTGCATTCCAGAATTCCCAACAAGCTGAATAACTTCACTCAAGGAAGAATTGACTTTATGATAACAATCTCAAGGATAACTGTACAACCTATGAGAATCACTACAAGATATAGATTGCTCGAAAGCGGGCGAATGGCCCTACAAACACTATCTGCAAACAAGCTGAGAGCAATGCTTACAACGCTAGGGATAGTGGTCGGTGTAGCTACTGTCATAGCCATGGTGTCAATAATCCAGGGACTTAACCTAGCCTTTACCGAGCAGATAGAGTCACTTGGCTCGAATACCATTTTCGTCACGAAATTCGATCCAGGCCTGCGCCGAACTAGAACCGACGAAGAGCGACAACGTAAAGACCTAACCGTAGAAGACGGGCTAGCGATAGCTGAGTCAGACGCCGTAATGTCTGTCTCGCCAGAATACCGCTTACAGACGGTAACCATACGCTACTTGGAACGACAGACAGATACCATGCAACTTACCGGTGCTACAACAGGATATGAGCTGACACGCAGCAACTACGTGGCCGAAGGTAGGTTCTTCACCGAATACGAAATAGAACACCGTGCAAACGTCTGCGTACTCAGTGCCGATGTCGTCGAAGCACTTTTTCCCTTTTCCGACCCGATAGATAAATCTATCAGCATAGATGGCAGGAAGTACCGTGTAATCGGCATCTTAGAACGAATGGGGAACTTTTTTGGACAAAGTAGAGACGTTCAGGTTTTCATACCTATTACTACTTTTCAAAAATACTATCCGACCGACGGCTCTCGGCCTGATATATTCTTCGCTATAATCGTGCGACCACGTAGTCGCGCACACGTGCAAAAGGCAGTCGACGATATAACATCCATTCTGCGCCGTAGGCGAGGTCTTCAGCCAGGCCAGAAGAACAACTTCGGCATAGCTACCCAAGACAGCCTACTCGATCTTTACAACCAGCTGACCGGAGCTACTGCCCTGGTACTTACAGTAGTCTCCTCTATCTCGCTTTTCATCGGCGGTATAGGCGTGATGAACATCATGCTCGTCTCCGTCGTTGAACGCACCCGCGAGATAGGCATTCGCAAAGCTATAGGCGCCCGTAGCTCAGATATACTCTGGCAATTCCTGATAGAAGCAGTAACCCTAACAGGCTGCGGAGGCCTTCTCGGCACATCCCTAGGCTACGGAGTTAGCTTCGCCGTTAACCGCTTCTCCCCTTTGCCATCCTTCGTACCCCTCTGGGCCATAGCAGCAGGACTCTCAGTCAGCTTCGCCGTCGGCCTCTTCTTCGGCATCTACCCCGCCCGTAGAGCCGCCGCCCTCGACCCCGTCGAAGCCCTCCGCTACGAATAGCTAAATACTACTTGACATCTAAAAATAACACTGTTAACTTAACAGTGTTTAAAGAAAGAACGCTGCTCATCTGAGCAAGCAAGTTAACCAGGAGGAAAAAATGAAGAGACTGACAAGAGTCATCATGGTGCTACTGCTCAGTTTCACCATAGGATATGCAGGCGACAAGACCGAGAAGATAGAAATTCCAGCAGACGTAACTATCAATGGGGTCCAGGTCAAAAAAGGCAACTACGAGTACAGTTTTGACGAAGCTACCGGAAAATTCGTTCTCTTTAAAGGTAAGAAAGTCATAGCTGAAGCTACCGCTAAAGCAGAACCGAGAAAGAGCCGAGTTAAAGGAACGGAGCTCATCGTAATCAGACAAGAAAATACTAGCCTGCTGAAAGGATTAGTTCTACCGGGACAGGACAAGGCGATAATAATCGAGCAGAATCTACAGACGACTAAACCGCAGTAAGCCCAACTCGTGTAGGCGCAAGGAGCCTACACGAGCTTACTTACTTAGCCCGCGACGCTTCACTTCGTCGATAATTACTACTGGCAGCCTGCTTTCGCGCTCTCTGTTCTTCAATAGATACTCTTTATCCTTTATTAGATCAGAAAAGTTAGTTACTGCCATCTCGAAATTATGCCCATGGCGAATCGCATCTTTTGGGCAGGCCTCTACACAAAAGCCGCAAAGTATACACTTCCCATAGTCTATGTTGTAGACCTTCGCATAGCGCTCTTCGACGCTAGACCGCTCCTCATAAGGCCTTAAGTCCTCTGCTGCCTCGATATAGATGGCATCAGCAGGACATGCAGCTGAGCACAGAAAGCATGCTACACAGCGCTCCTTACCGTTTTCATCCACATTCAAGTAGTGCTCTCCTCGATAAGCAGAGAATACTTCCACAGGTTCATCGGGATAACAGTTGGTCAGTTTCTGGCGAGGTATATAGCTAAAAGTGATCTTAAGTCCAGTAGTTATCGCCTTAACGGTCTCAACTACATCGCTAATTATAGACATAACAGTTTACCCTCTCATTGAAGGTTATAGTGATAAAAGATTATACCGGCAGAAGATAAATACAAAGCTCATCTGGTAGGACTTTGCCAAGACTAGGAAAGGTTAACCGGTACCAACCTACTGTAAACAGATCCGCCTGGCTCAAGCTTGCTCTGCATAAGCACTATCTCGTTTACCCAAAAAACCGACTCTTCTAATTTGGTGCTTTTAATAGCCTTAACTGTAGCCCTTACTGGCGAGCCTTTGACTCTTGCTATCGTCACATGTGGTACGAAGTTATTCTCTCGCCGAAAACCTTTAGACTCAAGTTCTCCTTGAAGCTTCTTTTGCAGTTTGTCAAGCTTACCAGTAGGGTCTTGTACCCCTGCCCATACTACTTTAGGGGCTCGTAGATTGGGAAATGCGTTTAGACCAGCCATAACTAGCTCGAAGCTCCCTAAGCCAGCAGCCGCTACACGCATACAGTTGCTCACCCTTTCAATGTCGGTCTTTTCTATCTCACCTAAGAAATGCAACGTCAAATGGAAGCCGGTAGGCTTTATCCATGCCAAAGGCTCACCGCGATCAAGCAGCTGACGTAAGCCACTCAGCCGCTGTTTAAGCTCATCTGGCAGATCTATAGCAACAAAAGCCCTCATGACTTTTTCCAAAACTTGGCATATCTAATCGGAATAGCAAAGTTTAAAGTATCATTAGCTCCTGACGTGAGCACACCTATTACTTGCCCTCTGTCATTGAAAACCGGAGCTCCGCTGCTGCCCTCGTATGCCGCCACATCCAACTGTATCTGCTTTTGATTACCAGATGATATCTTACTTATTACCCCACGCGTGAGAGAACTTTTAGCATACTTGTCACCTACAAGCTTGTTCAACTCTGTACCAAGCGGAAATCCTATGACAGCTATCTCATCACCTTGATGCAGCTCTTCTATCTTCTCGTTCATTTCAGATACCGGCGTCAGCCTGCGATCAGTTACTACTCTTAACTTAGCAATATCAGCGACATCAGACAGCTCATAGTCCACTACCTTGTGTATTCTAGATTCATCAACTAGATCACCCACAAAGAAGACTCCTAGGCAAACTGGCTTGCCAGTAACCGCACTTGCCAGCGGTCTAGTACCTTGGAAAATCTCAGCATACAGCCAAGGCACGACTACATGCCTATTTGTTAAGATCTCACCTTTTTCTGAAATCACAAATCCTGATCCATTAGAAACCTGCTCGCCTAGCAGCTTGCCTTTGCCATCATATATCCGAAACCTATTATAAACAAGCACTACAGAGTTCTTATTGCGTTCGGCTATCTCCGAAAACGACATACCCTTTACCATATCATTTTCTAGCCGCCGATCCTTTAAGAGCATATAGATAGTAAACACCATCCCTAACAACAGAGCAAAGATATACAGCTTCCATTTCCTAGAAGACTGCTCAAGCGCTTTGTCAACCATCAATTGAACAGTATCTTTACCATATCCTACTCGGTCATCAATTCCTTCAAATAGCACTTTAGGACCGTCTATGCCGAACTGAATCACGTCACCTCTTTTTATAACAGAAGTTCTTACAAGCTCACCATTCACAAAAGTACCATTTGCACTGCCTATATCCTTTAACACAAACACATTACCTTCACAGTGGACTTCAGCATGCCTGGACGATGCCCTCGTATCCTCGTTATGTAAAATGAGGTCACTCGATGAGCTACGGCCTACCTTTATAGGAAAACTTCCAAAAATTTCGCGTGCTCCTTGCTTCTTACCAGTTATATGTAAAAAGGTTACTTTCATCACAACATCGAACAATAATCTGCTGCCCAGAAAGAGCCAATGCTAGGCACTTGCACCAGCTTACCTGGCGGCTTAATATCTAACCATCTCACCACTAAGGAAGCAACGGTGAAGCGATATTTGCTGCTTATAGTAGCTGTCTTCGTGCTGTCAAGCAGTTACTACTTACTCAAACGCTACTATAAGTTGACCCAGCCGAACAATCTATCTGAATATGCTCCGGCAGATTGTTTGGCATACATAGAATTAAATCGCATATCCGACCTAATAGGGGCTATAACGGAAACCTCTGCGTGGCAAGAGCTTGCTCCACAGTTTGGTATCCCGCGAGAGCTACAGTCAATCGACGAGCTAGCTTCTTTTTTAGCAGTTACAGGCCTGGGCGAAGACAAGCTACCTGGCTTGCTTACAGCAGAATTCGCAGCAGTAATCGACGGTCTAAGTATTGAAGGATCTCCTGCTAACAGTGAAGTCGAAATCGTCCCTGCCTTGACAGTACTGATAAAGACAAATGCCAAACCAGAAGCTGTTTCCGAGCTGGTCAAGTCTAAATCACAGCTGCTTGCAAAACGCATTTATGGCAAGCAGCTATCACAAAACTCCTTCAGCATAGCTAATCGTGAAGTCTACCGCTACGCTCCGGTAAATGCTTCCAACAAACAGCTCTTAGCCGCTGCTTACGGTAACTTAATACTTATCTCGAACAACGACAGTAGTATAGAACGCTGTATTACTGCTATAGCACAAGGAAATACCCTGGCTAAAAATCAACAGTTCGCGAAGCTACGAAAGAAAGCTTCTATCTTTGCTTACATCACACCAAACGGCATAGGAAAGTTCCTCAGCTTAGCCACATCGGTGCCTAATGGACAGAGAATAAACGAAAGCGCCGTATTGGGACTAACTTACGAATTGAACTTTGATACACTTGGTGCCGAAGAACGCTTCGAGCTGTTACTGCATCCCGAATTGACAAGTAAACTATCTTCTTTTCAGCAGGCAACCTTGACCGACTCTAGGATGCTGAGAGTAGGAAACAAGTATGAAGTCTGGCTTCTAAATAGTGCCCAACCCATAGCCTATCTTCACAAACTAGTAGAAGTTGCCTCGATAAGTCTGCCAGCAGCAGCTGCGTTTACTCTAAATAACTTCGTTATAGAGCTCGAGCAGCGCTTTGGTATTGACGACTCTACAAGCCAGTTGTTAGGAAACGAAATAGGCATAGTACGCCTCGCTCCCGATAGAACAGTCAAGTTCGCTAAAGTCAAGGATAAGCTGTTTGTGCTGAACGTATCCAGGGCTTATCTGCAAAGTGATGACACTAAAGCTGTAATAAGAAGCGAGCAGATAGCAGGTAATGAAGTAGTTATAGGTAACCAGTCTCGTGCAGCTACCTTCCTAGATGAGTACCTTTTAGTTGGTCATAAAGAAGATTTGGCACAAGTTATAGAAGCCTACAAAGAACCATCTAAATTACAAACAGCAAAAGGGTCGATTACTGTTGTTGAGCCTTGCGACAAAGCGCTAGCTGATTTCTTCCTGCGCCTGTCGCACCTACTGCGTACTACGGATGGCTCGAAAGACCATCTTCTAAAAGTAAAATCAAACCTTAGACAACGTGCTACTGGTGGCAGCTTGACAGAGAACGGCCTTGTGATAGAATCCCGCTCACCGCTTGGTCCAATCCCACTGCTGGCTGAGCTAATATTACCTTTAGACGAAGAGGTTGAAACATGGCAATCAAGGCAGAAATCATAGCCATCGGATCGGAGCTTCTCACGCCTTCGAATATAGACACAAACTCTTTATGGCTCACTGAACAGTTAAATAGAATCGGTATAGAAGTCCAGATCAAGACGATAGTAGGCGACGATGAAGCCCTTATAGAACAGAGTATCAGAAAAGCCCTAGAGCGTTCGCAGGTAATAATCTCGACCGGTGGCTTAGGCCCTACTGAGGACGATCTTACACGCATGGTTTTTGCTAAAGTGCTCGGACGGCCGCTAATACTTGACACACAAATCCTAGAACACATAAGAGCAAAGTTCGAAGCCCGCGGTCTCAGTATGCCAGAAAATAATCAACGGCAGGCACTGATCATCAAAGATGCCAAGATACTGGCCAACTCTAAAGGCACGGCACCAGGGATGTATATAACAGAAGCAGAAAAAAGAATAATTATTCTGCCTGGCCCACCACGAGAGATGAAGCCTATGTTTGAGCAGGAAGTACTCCCGCTGCTTAAAGACCTATCGCAAGGAATGTGTGTTAAGCGCAGGGTGCTTAAAGTAACTGGGCTTACGGAGTCTGGCCTTGATGAATCGATAGCCCCCATTTACTCGAAGTACACCAACCCATCTACTACCATATTGTTTACCAATAGAGAGCTACAGATACATCTGACAGCCAAGGCAGCTAACGAGTCTGAAGCTGATGAGTTGCTTGACGAGTTGTCGAAAAAGCTCGAAGCTCGCCTCGGGTTGTATGTCTTTTCATCTCAAGGCGAAACACTCGAAGAAGTAACTGGGAAGCTGCTTAAGCTTAAGAATCTTACCCTCGCCACGGCAGAAAGCTGTACAGGGGGATTGCTAGCAGAACGCATTACCTCGGTAGCTGGTAGCTCAGCATATTTTTTGCAGGGTGTGGTCAGCTATAGCAACCACTCTAAGCTAACTCTTCTTGGCGTACCTTTGGAGTTGATAGAAAGTCTGGGTGCAGCGAGTGCCGAAGTCGCCGAAGCTATGGCCACAGGAATAAGGCGGCTTGCTAACTCCGACATTGGCATAAGCATTACAGGAATAGCTGGTCCGGAAAGCGACCCTTCGGGTAAACCTATAGGTCTGGTCTATATAGGCCTGGCCACTGCCTCAGAAGTTTCGCACAAAGAGTTGCGGCTACAGGGTGAACGGGAGCAAATAAGGTGGCACTCCTCCACGGCAGCACTTGATTGGCTACGCCGTAAGCTCTGCTAGCTCACCAATCGAAACGAGTATTCATACCGCAGTTTGGACAAAAATCGTCAGAAGGCCTCAGCGGAGTCTCGCAAGTGCTACATCTACGCTTGGATCGCTTTTCTATTACGGCTATAGCACTATGAAGAGCAGCTCCACAAGCTTGGCAGAAATTAGCGTTGGGCTCAACATGAACATTACAATGTGGGCAAGTAGTACTAGAGTATGAAGGCGACCAACTAAAGTCTACGTCCACACGCGGATAAATTCCGTTACAGATGTTCTTATACTCCATAGAGTCTGCCCAAGTATTTATCTCACGAGCTCGCAAAGCTGGAAATGGATGCGAACGAAACAGCACTTGTATAAGTTTATAGAACTGATTTAGCATGCTGTGGTCGAGTTCGACGTAGTCTTCAGCTTGACGTAAGAACTCCTCGCGATTGAACTGTTCATAGACTTTTGTCGAGCCCCCAGCGAGCTTCATAAGCGCGTTTATGCTCACATTTTTATCTTGTACGACTAGTAAACCAGCGCGATCTGCCGTCAGTTCAGACTTACGGTCCCATTCGTAGAAAGCCACAAGCAGCGGCCCAGCTATCAACTTGCCTATGCCTAGCGTCACGTCCGCTATAACTTCAGCCGCAACGCGAAGGAAACTCGCTACCATCTTGTACAACACATGTCCGCACTTTATATGCCCTACTTCGTGTGCTATGATAGCCAACAGTTCATCATCGCTCATCAGGTCTATCATACCAGAGTTAATGATTATGAAAGGGCTCTCAGAGCCAAAGGTAAACGCATTGACCATAGGATCTTGGGTAATATAAAGCTGCGGTATCTCTACGTCTAATATCTCACAAGCCTCTACGAGCATATTGTAAAGTTGAGGGCACTGACGAGGACCTACACGCACGTTGTCAGCGATGTTGTTAATATAAAGGTAGCGCTCGTAGCCGTACTCGTTAATTTTGCGCACAAGATAGTCCACACCTTTTGCCTTCTTTACGGCCTCGAGCGCTTTAGCATCCAGGGGATGTTGAAACGCTAGCGGAGATATTTTTGGAAACCGTCTGCGTTTACTCATTACAGATCTTTCTTCATTGCCTGAATGCGCACGTCGAGTTCGAGCTGAAAGTAGTCAAACTCGTCGCGGATATTCTTCGGCACTTGCTTGTCATATTCATGCCTTGCTACTATCAGCTGCTCCCTCAAGGCATCATAAAAGTTCCCTTTTCTGAGGGATTCTTGCACGAGCTTCTTATTTGCGGAAAAAAGCTGCAAGACTATGCTACGCGCCGTATGACGAGCTCGTTTGCGATCTTCAGTTTCCGGCGGCAACTTGATAGACTTTTGGCCAGTTTGAGTAGCGCGGTGCGGCTTAATCAGATCGGCAAGGCTAGGCTCAGCCTTCTTAACTGGCGCAGCCTTTTCTTCAGGCTCAGACGGTACCTGCAACTCAGTATCAAGTCGCATTACCTCTTCCATACTAACTTGTTCCACACTGGCTGGAACAGGCTCAGATACCACCGGCACGGGCTCAGCTTCTGATGGCGGAAATTCGGCAGCTCCTCCGACGTCTTCTATAGGTCGTTCAACTATCTCTTCCAAAGTTTTCGCATCATCAGAAGCTAGAGCCTCCTCCAGCTGTTGCGCGCCAACTTCTAAACTGCCCAGATCCTCGACTTTCGTTGACTCTACGGCCACTTCAGAGCTCGCACTTGCTGAACTTTCAGTTAATCCGTCTTGCTGTGAGATAGCAGCTTCTGCCGGCCCGGTAGCACTCGCTTCGGTTTGCTCCCAAACTTCTGTTTTCGCCTCTTCTTCAACTACCTGCGATGGAGTTTCTGTTTCCTGCACCTGCTCAGTACCTTGCTCGACAACAGATGGCTGCGCAGCAAGCTCTTTGACAGCATCAGCTGCCGGCTGCTGTTCAGACATTGCAGCAGCTTGTGATGCTTCTTCTTCGATGGGCTCTTCGACAGGCGTCGTACCAGCTAGGGCCATAAACAGGCTGGCAAGGTCTGCGCCAGAAAGGTCTGCACCGACAAGATTGGCTTGAGAAAGATCCGCACCCGCCAAGTTAGCTTCTTGCAACAACGCCTCACTCAAATCAGCACCGATCAGTACGCTATCGGTAAAGTTTGCGTAATTGAGGTTAGCACGAGCTAAATTTGCTCCTGTAAGGTCAGCGCCAGACAGGTTAGCTTGGCTCAAGTCAGCAGCCGTGAAGACAGCTTTGCTAAGTTTAGCATTCACAGCAGAGGCCTGCTTGAAAGAGGCTTCAGAGAAATCAGATGCCTCCAATACAGAGTCGTTGAGATTTGCATGGTCGAGCTTTGCAGAAACGAAGTTTGCAGCCTTCAGTTCGACGAGTTCAAGCTGTGCTTTTGACAAATTAGCCTTGGAAAAATTTACCTTCTCACCTCTTGCCATCTGCAAGTTAGCCGACGGTAACTCAGCTCCCTGAAAGTCTGCCTCGCTCAAGTCCGCTTCGGTGAAGACAGCGCCCGTAGCATCTGTCTGTGCAAAGCGCATTGCTCTACATGAAGCTTGTGAAAGGTCAGCAGCCGTAAGTCTTGCTAGTTCTACCTTGGCAGCATCGAGCTTGGCGGCCGTAAGCTTTGCTTCAGTCAAGTCGGCTTCAGTCAAGTCTGCCCCCCTAAGGTCAGCCTCGACTAGCACTGCACGGTTGAGGTCCGCCTCAGCTAGCACTGCATCCACTAAAGCACTTCCTCTGAAGTCTGCTTGTGCAAGCTTTGCCTTGCTGAGATCGCTCTTGCTGAGATCTGCAGCCGTTAGCTTTGCACACTCAAGAGAGGCTTCATGAAGTTTTGCACCTAAAAGGCGAGCTCTAGAAAAAGAGGCCTCTGAGGCATCTGCGGAACTTAGGTCAGCATCGCTGAGTTCCGCTCCTACGAGGTCTACTCCAGCCATCTTCGCCGACCTTAGAGAACAGGATCGAAGGTTGGCTTGTTGAAGGTTAGCATCAGTTAGATCGGCTTCGCTAAGATCTGCTTCGCTAAGTTCAGCGCCACTTAGGTCAGCAGTAGAAAGCCGTGCATTCGCAAGAATTGCCCTAGACAGGTTGGCGTTACACAGTTTTGCACCTGTAAGGTTAACTTGTTTCATCTGAGCGCCAGACAGATCACTGCCGGTTAGATTTGCGCCGGAAAGGTCAGTGCGCTGAAGATTAGCATTGCGAAATTCAGTGTTTATAAGAGTAGCACCAGACAGATTAGCTCCCACGAAACTGGCGCCGTTGAGTTTAGCTCTGCTGAGGTTTACACGCTGAAGATTTGCCCCTGCCAGATTAGCCTTTTTAGGCTCCGCACTCTTTTTAACTTCCCTGTCTGAAGCAGACATCTGAAACCTCCTAAAAAGAGGGAATTTTGCCGGCGAGCTGCATTTGGCGTGCATATTAACAGAGCACAAACAACAATATCAAGAACGTTGACTCCATAACGTTATGCAAACTATCATAGAACAAGGCAAAGATACTATAGACGCAAGGAAGGTAAGCAAATGACGCTCTTCGACAAAGTATGGCAGCAAATGAACACTCGGCTAGATCAGGCAAAACTTAGCCGTGAAGCTGAGAGGTACCGCCAAGCCTTGCTGCAGAACCCCAATGACACGGAAGCCCTGCGGCAACTTGGTACACTCTACCAGATGGCAGGTATGGCGGAAGAAGCTATACAGTGCTTTGTACGCTTGGCCGAATTGTACCACCAGAACCGCCAATCAGAGCTTGCTATCGCCTACTACAGAAAAGTAGAGCGCATGGGTGACAATGAGCGTCGAGCGTCTATACTCAAAGAAATAGTCCGGATACACCAAAGCCTCGGCCAGTTTGAAGAAGCCTACCGCGCTGCAAGGCAGGTAAATGAAGTCTATTTATCGATGGGCCAAAAAGAAGCAGCCCGCGGCTTTGTAAACAGCTTGCCTTCCTTTGGCGAAAAAGATGAGGTCTATCGCAAAGAACTACGTGAAATGGTAGGCGAGCGAGACGAATCTTGGGCACAAGGGGCAAAAGGCACCTGGCGAGACCAAGAATCAGCTCAAGTACAGCAAGCCGTCCCTCTAGCAGGATTTCAGCAATCCAAGGTAGTACCTACCTCCAGCGAAGAGCAAGCTCTGTTTTCCGAAATGACTATCCTAATAGTCGACGACGATCCTAATATCATACTGCTGCTCGGCACAGCTATAAAGACCCTGGGCTGCCAAGTAATCACTGCAAGTAACGGTGTAGAAGGCATAGACAAAGCTCTCCGATTACGCCCAAACCTAATAATCTCGGACCTACTAATGCCTAAAATGGACGGCAGCCAATTCTTTTCAAAGTTACAAGAATATCCCGAGACAGCCGCTATTCCATTTGTTTGTCTTACATCGCGCGGCCAAGAAGAAGAAAAGCTCGCAGCATTTCAAAAAGGTGTAGAGGACTACTGGGTCAAACCGTTCAGCATAGCAGAAGTTACATTACGGGTTAAGAAATTGCTACAGCGACAATTACAGCAGATGCAAATAGCATACGCCTCAGCTTCATCTGCTCAAGCTGAGCTATCAGGTAACCTATCGGACATGACTCCAGCAGACCTGTTGCGCTTCATGGAAGCAAAACGCAAGACCGGCATAGCAAGATTTCGCAACGGTGAAGCTGAAGGCACTATCACTTTTTACAATGGAACTGTAATAGACGCGCAATATGCTAGTCTAGTAGGCGAGCCAGCGCTTTACACACTGCTCAATTGGGTCAACGGCAGCTTTACGTTCGTCTCTCAAATGGTCAGCGTGCCGAGAACCATCTTCGCCAGCACAAACGAAATACTAGCACAGATGATGCAACGCTACGACGAAGAATACTACTTGATAGAGCAGCTACCTCCACCAAACACGACCTTAGCCCTATCCTACCGCTTCAACGAAGCTCTTAAGGAAGTAAGCTTCCCACGCTCAATCGAACGATTAATAATTCTTTTCGATGGACGCAATACTCTCGGCGAGTGCCTCGAACAGTTGCGCGGCGATACAGAAGCCATAAGGCTACTCGTTGAACTCTACCATCAGGGATTGATAGTCGACTATACAGCCTACCTGAGGCAATGACCGAACTGCAGGCCGTACTTAGTAGCATAGTTGGAAAAAAGCATGTCATATGTGACCCAGCCGAGTTGCTCGTTTATGAGTCCGACGGATTGACAATCCACCGTGCAACACCTCGGGCAGTAGTCTTTGTCACAAGCACTCTAGAAGTCTCTCGAGTCGTCGCTTGCCTACATGAACATAATATACCTTTCGTAGCTCGTGGCGCAGGCACAGGATTATCAGGTGGAGCAGTACCGTTGTCGCAGGCAGTCATTATAGAAATGTCTAAAATGCGGCGCATACTCGACATAAACTACGTCGATCGCACTGCTGTAGTCGAAACTGGCTTAGTCAATATCGAACTAAGTAGGGCAATAGAAAGTAGCGGGTTATTTTATGCTCCAGATCCATCAAGCCAGACAGTTTGCACGATAGGCGGAAACATCGCTGAGAATGCTGGAGGGCCGCACTGTCTTAAATACGGTCCTACGGTAAACCACGTGCTGGCCCTCAAAGTCGTCCTGCCAAACGGTCAAATCGTAGAGCTAAGCGGCACGGAACATTTCGGATATGATCTAGCAGGCCTGTTCGTAGGCTCTGAAGGCACTCTGGGTATAGCTACAGAAGCAACGCTAAGACTTACCCCCCTGCCAGAAGCCATTAGAACACTACTTGCAGACTTTCCCACAACGACTGCTGCAAGCCAGGCGGTCTCGACGATAATATCTTCCGGTATCTTGCCAGCAGCACTCGAAATGATGGACTTTGTCACGATCAATGCCGTAGAAGACTCCGTATACGCCGCTGGACTGCCGAGAGATGCTGCAGCGGTACTTATAATCGAACTCGATGGTGAGCAAGCCGAGGTAACCGAGCAAGCAGAAGCTGTTACAGCTATATGTCGAAGCAAAGGTTCCCGCGAAGTCAAACTGGCAGTTACACCACAAGAGCGAGCAAAAGTATGGGCAGGTCGAAAAGGTGCCTTTGGCGCTATGGGCCGCATACGTCCAAACTTGATGGTACAAGATGCAGTTATCCCACGCAGCCGCCTACCGGAAGTCCTAGATGAAATCTATCGCATAGCTGAACGCTACCAGTTATGTATTTCAAACGTATTTCACGCCGGCGACGGTAATCTACATCCTAACATAAGCTATGACGGCCGAGATGCCGATGAAGTAAAACGCGTAAAACAGGCCTGCGAGGAAATCATGCGGCTATGCGTAAATCAAGGAGGCTCTATTACAGGTGAACATGGAGTCGGTATGGACAAACTCGATTACTTACCGCTCATCTTCACCGAAGACGATCTGCACGTAATGGCTTGTATACGTACCTGCTTTAACCCACAAGGACTAGCCAATCCAGGTAAAACTATACCTATGCTACGCTGTAAAGCGTATTGAGAGTAGCTTCAGGAAACAGCAACTTTGTCGAAACCCAAGACAATTGCGATGAAACACTCCTACTTTTGTAGTCCAAGCTTCTGTTTCATCTCAGTATCTCAGGCAAAACAGCATATGTTAGAATACGGCCTTTGAAAGAGGTCCTAAAATGCACGTAGCCGTTACTGGTGGCAGCGGTTTTATAGGCAGCAGGCTAGTTAACCTTCTCGCAAAAAGAGGCTATGAAGTAAGCTGCCTGATACACAATAACCACGCTCAGGCAGAAGTACATCGTGTAGTGAACGGCGATCTACTCGACACCAAAGCGCTCAGCGAACTGATGGAAGGAGTCGACGGTCTTTTTCACCTTGCAGCAATATTTGAAATAGGTACTAGGCGAGCAAAGCAGATGCACCTAGTAAACGTAGAAGGCACGCGTAGAGTGCTGACCATAGCACAAGAGAAAGCTGTCCAGAAGATAGTGTACTGCAGCAGCGTTGTAGCGCTCGGAGCAACTAAAGACTCTGTAGCTGACGAGCGTTGGAATCACGATGGCGTATTTCAGAGCGAGTATTGCCGCAGCAAGTACTTGGCACATATGTTAGCAAAAGAGTTCCAGCAAGCAGGATTACCACTAATAATCTGCATGCCATCCGCAGTCTATGGAAGTGGCAATCCCAGTGCCCTTGGTCGCAGTTGGGAATTGTACACAAGCGGTAAGCTGCCCTTCGTAATTGCTCCGTCAACACGGCTTACTTACGTACACGTCGACGATGTCGCTGAAGGATTACTTCTTGCATTCGAGCGCGGCCGCCTAGGCGAATCCTACATTCTAGCTGGCGAAATAAGAACTAATTTAGAAGTGCTCGATTTAATAGATGAGGTGACCGGCAAAAAGCGTAAGAAATGGGTATTGCCACTGCCGTTAGCAAAGCTGGCAGCTATAGTGGATGAGCTTGTTTCGAGTTTGCAAGGCCAAGCGCCGCTACTTTCTCTAGAAGCAATCGAAATGTTAAGCTGCAATTGGGCAGTCAGTTCCGAAAAAGCCAGAGCTGAACTCGGCTGGACGACTCGCACCTTGCAGCAAGGCCTCAAACAAATGTTTACTATCTAGTTCACAGTAAGGTATATTTCGGCCTATAAAAATAAATTCGGAAGGATGGGCGTACCTAGCCGGTCAAAAAAACAATGGAGAGAGATTTATGGACGAATTCAAAAAACAACTTCCTGACCGCGATCCACAGGAGACCAGCGAGTGGCTGGAAGCTCTCGAACAGGTAGTCGAGCGCGACGGGCGCGAACGCGCTCAGTTTCTGATAAGAAAGCTGCTCAAAAAGGCTAGGATAATGCAGCTTGGGCTACCGCCGCTTGTTCAAACTCCCTATATAAACACCATCTCCCCTGAGCAAGAGCCTCCCTTTCCAGGCGACGAAGAGATGGAGCTAAGAATCCGGCGCATAATCCGGTGGAACGCTGTAGCTATGGTTATACGCGCAAACATGCAGCATCCGGGCTTGGGCGGTCACCTGTCTACGTATGCGTCTTCGGCTAGTCTCTATGAGGTAGGCTTCAACCACTTTTTCCGAGGCAAGGACGCAGAAGGTGGAGGAGATCAGATTTTCTATCAAGGGCATGCAGCTCCAGGCATCTACTCTCGCGCCTTCCTCGAAGGTAGGATAACCGAAGAACAGTTGAACCATTTTAGGCGCGAAACTTCTGGTAAAGGATTGTCTTCCTATCCACATCCCCGCCTGATGCCAGACTTTTGGGAATTTCCAACCGTCTCTATGGGACTAGGCCCGCTTAATGCAATCTACCAGGCAAGATTTAACAGATATTTGCACAACCGAGGTATCAAAGATACGTCGAATCAGAAGGTCTGGGCATTCTTAGGCGATGGCGAGATGGATGAACCAGAATCTGTAGGAGCGCTGTCCTTAGCAGCTCGTGAAGGGCTGGATAATCTGATATTTGTAGTCAACTGCAATCTACAAAGGCTCGACGGGCCTGTACGTGGCAACGGAAAAATAATACAAGAGCTCGAATCCATCTTCCGCGGTGCCGGATGGAACGTAATCAAAGTTATCTGGAGTCGACGCTGGGACCCGCTTCTTGCTAAGGACGTAGACGGCGTGCTCGTTAACCGAATGAACGAAGTAGTAGACGGCGAGTTCCAACGTTACACGATAGAGTCTGGCAGTTATATCCGGCAACATTTCTTTGGCACAGACCCAAGGCTGCTCAAGATGGTAGAGCATCTTTCTGACCGAGATATAGAGCGTTTGCGCCGCGGCGGACATGACTATCTAAAACTCTATGCCGCATATTACTACGCAGCAAATCACAAAGGTCAACCTACTGTCATACTCGCAAAGACCGTCAAAGGATGGCAGCTAGGAGCATCTGCACAAGGCAGAAATACTACCCACCAGATCAAGAAGCTCTCTCCAGCAGACCTCAAGCAGTTCCGAGATCTGATGCAGATACCTATATCCGACTCCAAGTTAGACGAAATGCCTTTCTACCACCCCGGACCTAACAGCCCTGAAGTTGAATATTTACTTGAGCGGCGCCGTCAACTCGGCGGTCCGTTGCCGAAACGTGTCGTTAGATCAAAACCACTGACGCTACCGAAAGAAGACCTGTATGCCGAGTTCAAAGAACGCTCCGAGCAAGAGGTCTCTACCACTATGGCTTTCGTACGACTGCTCAGAAAGTTGCTGGAAGATCCGAAAATCGGCAAATACATAGTGCCTATAATCCCCGACGAAGCACGTACTTTCGGTATGGACTTTTTGTTTAAAAAGGTAGGAATCTACTCACCCGTCGGACAACTGTACGAGCCGGTAGATGCAAGCCTACTATTGAGCTACCGCGAATCAAAAGATGGCCAAATACTCGAAGAAGGCATAACCGAGGCAGGAGCAATGGCATCGTTTACCGCCGCAGGTACTTGCTACTCTACGCACGGACAAAACATGATTCCCTTTTACATCTACTATTCTATGTTCGGTTTCCAGCGTGTAGGAGATTTAGCATGGGCCTTCGGCGATGCACGTGGTCGCGGTTTCTTAATAGGCGCCACTGCAGGTCGTACTACGCTCATGGGAGAAGGGCTACAACATGATGACGGCCATAGCCATGTACTCGCTTCAACTATACCGAACATCCTAACATATGACCCTGCATTTCACTACGAAGTAGCGACTATAATCCGCGAGGGTCTAAGAAGGATGTATGAAAACCAAGAGGACATCTTCTACTATCTGACAGTCTACAACGAAAACTATAAGATGCCAGCAATGCCACAAGGTGTAGAAGAGGGTATTATCAAAGGTATTTACTTGCTTAAACCAGCCCCTATAGATAGTGAGCTCAAAGCACAACTGTTAAGCAGTGGGCCTATTCTGCGGCTCGCTGTAAAAGCTCAAGAGATACTCGCTGATAAGTATGGCGTCGCCGCTACAGTATGGTCTACACCTAGCTTCCAGCAGCTACGTAAGGAAGCTCTCGAAGTCGAACACTGGAACTTCCATAATCCCGATTCTCCACCCCGTAAGCCATATATAACGCAAATACTGGAAAACACCGAAGGCCCAGTGATAGCCGCCACCGATTGGATACGTGCTTACCCAGACATGATCTCCCGTTGGATACCTAACCCGTCTTATATGTCTCTTGGGACAGATGGGTTCGGCATGAGCGATACCCGTGAAGCTCTTAGGCGGCACTTCGAAATAGACGCCGAGTCTATAGCTCTTTGTACGCTCTATCAACTTGCTAAACTAGGAAAGTTAAAACCTTCAGCCGTAAGAAAGGCAAAGCAGGAACTGGGGTTGGAAAACCGAGCAGCTTTTGCTCACGCAATTTAAGGAACAAGAAAGCGGGGTAAAGAACTACCCCGCTTAATTTTACTATTCTACTCCTACAGCAGACCAAGCCTCACGCAACTTCTGCACTTCCACTGAGTTTGCGCCGTACAAGTCGGTTGCGGCCTGTATGGTGGCCTGTCTGGCCTGAGAGAAAGTAGTGTTCGGAGTCATATAGTAAGCCAAAGCCCGATAGAAGATCTTTGCGCCTTTCTCCATACCCACACCACCTTCAACAGTGCGGCCAGAAGTACGGTTCGTACCACCATTTACGAACAAATAGAAGGCATTGTTGGCTATACCAGATGAACCGTGTACTTCGGTCTGTCGTGGATAGTTGCTGTAATGGTCAATAGAATAGTTATCCCGCGTCGGATCATCCATATAACGCAGAGCATCACCTTCTACGCCCGGCGTATAGATGTCCTCACCTATCTTCCAGTCGAATTGAATGTTCGGATTGCGTTGCGCAGCATACCACTCTACGGCCGTACCCATAATGTCCGACATCGCCTCGTTTAGACCACCAGACTCGCCGCGATAGATAAGCCCTGCCGTACGCTCCGTCAAACCGTGAGTGATTTCATGACCGGCAACATCTATAGAAGCAAGAGGTGAAAACGTCCTACCATCACCATCACCATAGCTCATCTGCCTGCCATCCCAGAAGGCATTATTGTAGTTTCTGTTAACGTGTACGTTACTTACAAGAGCTTCGCCTCTACCATCTATAGAGTTGCGACCTAAGACGTTCTTGTAAAAGTCCCAAGTCATCTGCATACCATAATGAGCATCGATAGCTGCTCGCTGACGAGAAGAATCGCTACTTTCTCCCCAAATATTGTTGTTGTCATTTATAGGCGAGCCCGGTATACGAGAGGTATTATTTGCGTCAAGTGTCCTAGAGTTACCACGCGTCGGATCGGTCAAAGTATATGTACCATCAGGATTACGCGTCGTAGATAGCTCAACCTGTCCACTGTAGAGCGAGTTACCTCTACCAGGGCCACTTGGGGGTGACGGCGGCGTGGGGGTCGATCCACCATCCTTCTTCTTTATCTTAAGTCCCCAAGACTTCAGCACGCCTTCGTCCTGTGCTGCAAGGTCTTCTACTACTAGCTTCCAATCCCCATTGATGGGCTCATTGGCAAATTCACTACGGCTTACCTCGAACTTCAAATCATCTGCCGACCCTCCTGTGCGGTCATGTAACGTCACTTCCTTACCTGAAGGTGACACGAGTTTTACTCTTAAATCTCCACGATACGTGTGCG
>JANWYG010000006.1 GCA_025057015.1 Blastocatellia bacterium | reverse complement strand
TGGCAGAACTGGAGGTTGATGCCTTCGCCGGCTGCTTCTGTAGCTATGCAGACTTGGGCGCTGGTGCGGAACAGTTCTTGGGCACGCTTTCTTTCGTGGATATTCATGTAGCCATGGATTTCGCAGGTCGTAAAACCCCATTTTTCGAGGTGTTTTCGCACGTGGCTTAGGGTGTCGCGGTGTTCTGTAAAAACTAGCAGTTTTCCGCGTCCATCTTTGAGTTCTGCAAACTGCGACTCATTCAAGCAATTTTTGAGTGCAATCAGCTTAGAATCGCTTGCGCAATCTCGTACTTGCCGTGCTTGTTCGACGAGTTCTTTAAGGACGGTGATTTCTTTGTGCAGTTGATCGATTTCGACGGCCTGTGTGTACTCATTGATGAGCTGGTCGCGAGTTTGTTCATCGAGATCATCTTCTTCTTGCTCAATATCTAACATTTTTCCTTGGAGGGCCTCGAGGCGTTTTGCTCGCTGGTCTGGAGGAAGGTTTTCTAGGTCCTTGAGCAGGTCTTGTTGTCTTTTGAGACGGCGCTGCAGGGACTCGTATATAGCGCAAGTTGAGCTTACCAAGCGTCGTTGAAGCACTGTTCGAGTAAGTGCTGCTGAAAAGCGTTTGAGCCCTGTTTGTTGAGGAATAAATTTGTTGATGTAATCTGTGACTGATTTGTAGAGGGCGTACTCTTGGCTATTTAGGTAGAATGTGACTGTTTTAGCGTGCCGATTTGGGAACAGTGGCTTACCATTTAAGTCTTTGAGGTCTTCTTTAAGTCGGCGCAAGCACCAGGGGGAGTTTGAGCCGAGTTTTAGGATGTCTCTTCGTATAGTGCGGGCTTCACTTTGTAGAAGGTGTGGTTCAGGGAAGAGGTCGGGATCTAGGAGACGGATGAAGTGAGCGAAGCGGTCTTCATTTCCGTGATGTGGGGTGGCGGTAAGTAGCAGTAGATACTCTGCTGTTGCTGAAAGACGCTTGGCTAGCTGATAGCGCTTAGTTTCGGTTACTTCGAAACTACGACCGGACTGACCGGAGCGGGATTTTGTGTATGCGGCACATTTATGTGCTTCGTCAATTATGACCAGATCCCATCGTTGTTGCCAGACGCGCTCTCGCACATTCTCTTGTTTGGCGTAGTCAATCGAGGCTATTACTTGCGAAGAACGTTGCCAAGGGTTTATCGACTGTTGCTTATCTACCTCGGCAGTGATGATATCGAAGAATTCGCTGAACCAGCGGAGCATCTCGTCTTGCCATTGGATAGTAAGGGGAGCTGGGCAAAGGATCAGAATTCGTTCGATAGCTTCTCGCAGCTTCATTTCCTTGACAAGTAGTCCAGCCATTATGGTCTTTCCTGCGCCTGGGTCATCGGCTAGGAGAAAGCGCAGGCGAGGTTGTGGCAGCATGGCTTGATAGACGGCTTCTATCTGGTGCGGGAGGGTGCGGATGCCGGATAGGCTTACGGCGAATTGGCGGTCGTAGGTATAGGCTAGTCGGATTCTTGCGGATTCGAGCAGGAGTCGAAGCTGGTCTGCATTAGCTAGCCGGGCTATGCTTGGTGTTTCGCTAGCTGCTTCAGCAAGTGCTGCTTCTTCTGATGAAATGACTATTTCATCGAGGAGGCCGTTAGGTAATCTGACTCGGCATTCGTATCCTGCAGAGTCGCCTTCTCCGAGGGATCTGATATCTTCTAGTAGGACAGGGACCTCGAACTGGCCTGGAAGTCGAATCTTACGTCCGACTAATGCTGAAAGTTTGCTCACGTTAAGTATTTGGGGTATCGGGGCGAGTGGATTTGAACCACCGACCTCACGGTCCCGAACCGTGCGCTCTACCAGGCTGAGCCACGCCCCGAAGTTGAAATATTTGGAAAGCTCCAATATTACATAGTGTTTGGTATAACTGTCAAGAGGCAGAGAGGGATAGAAGCAAGTTGAATGAGGAAAGCCTATTGTGCTATAAACGCGCAGATAGCTAATTAGAGGCTGATATGGATTTTGTATTCAAGTTTCAGTTAATGGATGCTGCAGGCATTAACCGTGCGTTGTCACGTATAGCTTCCGAGATAGTAGAGCGCAACTGTGGCAGTCGTGATCTGATGATCATAGGTATTCGTAGGCGTGGCGTACCTTTGGCGGAGCGTATCGTAAAGAAGATAGAAGAACTGGAAGGCATTCGTCCATCGCTTGGCACGCTCGATATTACGCTTTATCGAGACGATCTATCTACTGTAGACGTCAAGCCCGTAGTTCATGGGACGCACATACCTGATCCTGTTGAGCAAAAGACTGTTATTTTGGTCGACGACGTTCTTTATACTGGCCGTACTGTTCGTGCGGCGCTGGATGAGTTGATGGACTTTGGCCGTCCTAAGAAGGTACAGCTAGCTGTACTTGTTGATCGAGGGCACCGAGAGTTGCCTATTCATGCTGATTACGTTGGTGAGAAGATAGCTACTAAGCAGACTGAAATAGTCAAAGTCATGCTCGAAGGCTACGATGAGACGGAACAGGTCATAGTAGTAGAGCAGAAGGAGCGTTAGTGCGGCGTAAGGACCTGCTCGGCATACGTGAGCTTACCGTCGAGGAGATAGAGACTATACTTGATACGGCGGAGGCTTTTCGCGAGGTCTCGCGCAGAAACATCAAGAAAGTGCCCACTTTGCGTGGCCGTACGGTCATCAATTTATTCTTTGAGTCATCTACTAGGACGCGCACAAGTTTTGAGATAGCTGCTAAGCGTCTTTCTGCCGATACGATAAACATTTCCGTTGCGACAAGTAGCATTAATAAAGGCGAGACTCTCATAGACACGGCGCGCAATTTAGAGGCGATGGTGCCGGATGCGATAGTAATACGGCATCCATCGTCGGGCGTACCGCATCAACTGGCTCGGATCTGCCGCAATACTAGCGTCATCAATGCAGGTGATGGTGCGCATGAGCATCCTACGCAGGCACTGCTTGATGCATTAACTATTCGTGAGCACAAGCGCACTATTCGTGGGCTGGAAGTAGCGATAATAGGTGACATAGCTCATAGTCGTGTGGCACGCTCAAATTTGCACTTACTAACTAAGCTTGGTGCAAACGTACGGGTTGCTGGGCCTCGGACGCTGCTACCGCCGGAGATTGGCCGACTTGCTGAAAGTCGCCCTGGCAAGATAGTAGTAACTTCTTTCGTAGAGGAAGCTATCGAAGCAGCAGATGTAATTCTGCTGCTGCGTGTACAACTCGAGCGCGAGGCTTCGGCACACTTCCCTTCTCTACGCGAATACGCGTCGTTTTACGGCCTCAACGCCAAGCGCTTACAGCTAGCTCGCAAGGATGTCATAGTGATTCATCCCGGACCAGTCAATCGCGGCATAGAGGTTGCCTCGGATGTGATAGACGGCCCCTACTCGCTAGTTTACGAGCAAGTGACTAACGGCGTTGCCGTCCGTATGGCAGTGCTTTACTTGTTGATGGGAGGGAATAAACTTGACGCTGTCAAAGAGGTACACGAAGCTACTCATCAAGAACGGGCTGGTAGTAGACCCGTCACAACAACTACAGATGCAAGCTGATGTGCTTATTCAAGACGACCGTATAGCGGCTGTCCTTCCTGATATCTATGTAGAAGATGCTGTCATCTTTGATGCTACTGGCTTGGTAGTAGCGCCTGGACTGATTGATTTGCATGTACATTTGCGGGAGCCAGGGCGTGAAGACAAGGAAACCATAGCTACGGGTGCTGCTGCCGCTGCTGCTGGAGGCTTTACTACTGTCTGTTGTATGCCGAACACGCAACCGGTAAATGACAACGCTACCGTCACACGCTATATAGTCGAGCGTGCACGTGATAGCGCCATAGTCAATGTTCTACCCATAGGGGCTATCACTAGAGAGAGCAAAGGCGAGCAGTTAGCTGAAATAGGAGAGATGTATCAAGCAGGTATAGTTGCCATCAGTGATGATGGTCATCCTGTACCGAACGCTATGGTGATGCGTCGTGCGATGCAGTATGCAATGTCATTCAATTTGCCTGTAGTAGACCACTGCGAATGCAAGCATATTTCTGCAGGTGGTGTTGTCAACGAAGGCTTCTACTCTACGCTTTTGGGGCTAAAGGGTATTAGTCATTTGGCGGAAGAGCTAGACGTGCAACGGGACATATTGCTTGCTGAGGCCACAGGAGCGCATGTTCACATAGCGCATTTGAGCACGGCTAGAGCGCTGCAGATGGTACGCGAGGCGAAATCTCGAGGAATTCGTGTCACATGCGAAGTTACGCCGCATCATTTTACTCTTACCGATGCGGCTGTAGAGACTTTTGATACCAACACCAAGATGAACCCACCTTTACGTTCGGCAGCAGATGTCGAAGCAATTATAGAAGGCATAGTAGATGGTACTGTCGATGCTATAGCTACAGATCACGCTCCGCATCATGCGGATGAAAAGGCACTGGAGTATGATAAAGCTCCGTTTGGCATAATAGGTCTAGAGACGGCTCTTAGCCTTAGTTTAGATCGGCTATATCATACTGGTAAGATATCGCTATTGCGGTTAGTTGAGTTGCTGTCTACCGGACCTGCACGTGTATTTAACCTCAAGCGTGGTTCGCTTGAGGTGGGCGCTATAGCCGATGTTAGTATTTTCGACTTGAACAAAGTTGTGCGTGTTGACCCGACGAAGTTTCGTTCCAAAAGCCGCAACACTCCGTTTGCAGGCTATGTACTACGAGGTGGCCCTGTAGCTACGATAGTGGCAGGCAGAGTAGTTTATAACTGCAAGGAGGAAGAATGAGATTAGCAGCGTTGTTACTTCTTCTGGTAGTTAGCGCAAGAGCACAGTTTCGTGTCAATCAAGAAGCTATAGAATTCTACGGTCAAGTCTATGACGCTAAAACAAAAGAGCCTATTCCGGAAGCTGTTTTTCACTTTCGCTCTGAGTATAGCGACAAGAAAGTCAAAACTGATGCAGATGGTTATTTCAGGCTAGATGTTTCTGGTGCTGAGGAACTTAGGAGTTTCCTACTGCTTTTTTCTCATCCAGACTACCGAGAAAAAGATTTTTCTGCGACGCTAAATGACTACGTAGATGGCAAGACGAAGATAAAACTTACTGCAAGTAGTGCAGATGTCAAGAATAAGCGTTACAAGTTTCTGATTTCTTGTGGTGAGAGTGGGCAGGGCATTACTCGTTCTGGTTTGAAGAGCTTGTTTAAATTTGGCTGTCAGAAATCTGACTTGTCTGCTGAAGGCAAGACAGAGCTTGAGATGATACTTCAATCTGGCAACAGTATAAAGTTCATTGGTAGCGGCTCAGCTGAGATAGAGATAGAATCTGGCACGACACAAGTGCGTTATGCTCAGAAGCAAACGCCAAAAATCGAAATCCAGGCCTATCTGTTTCCTCGTTGAGACTACATGATTAAATTCCTGTACTGTGGCAGTTGTTGCCGAATTCTGGAGACTATTGCTTTGAACTCTTCCTCAGTTATTTCGTCGATGTCTCCGAATGGGTTAAATTGCTTATCGGATTTTGTTAGATAACTCATATCTCTTTCAAATTCTCCTGTGTCCAGGTCCATCACTAGTATGTCCAGTCCCCCATTTTCAGTTGCTACCCACATTACGGGTCGATCATTAACCAAGAGGTATCTTGGTAATCTCATGGGTGAGCCTCCTTATTTAATAATTTACTGACTTAAGAAACCGGCCTTATAGCGCAATGTGTCCACGAAAATCTTACCCTTATTAGTATAGCGGATGTAGACGCCTTCTTGTGTAATTACTGAGCTTAGATAGTTAGTTCCTATGTCTGCTGAGAGGGCTTTGACACGTCTAAAGGGCAAGTTGGAGGACGTGCCGTAGTCAGGTTCACCCCAAGCGAACCCGTCAAGTCCCCAAAGTAACGCGCCCCACCAAGCATATTCGAGCAAGGTTTGAGCAAACATTTGTCCGGAAGTAGCTACTGCCATGAGTTTCGTGCCGTAGCGAGATTTGTATCCAGTAGCTTTTGTTGCTCTTGCCATCCAGAGAGCGGGGTCTTCGTAGTTACCTTGTACTATTTGGAAAGACTCCAGCATGTAAAGGTCGTTTTTTCCCAGCAAGGTAGGAAGCCCTATTGGATTGCCACCGCCTACTGCGTTAAACGGGACGGGCTGCGAACTGAACACATCATCTGGATTGAAGGCGTTGATAAAGACGCTTAGGCCTAACTTATGTGCGAAATCTATGGCGGAGTTTTGCCGCTGTCTTGTCACACCATAGTCATAGCCAGCTTCGTCGAGAAACACGCCGTAGATGCCCATATCGGCCCACAGCTTGATGCGTCGCTCTATTTCGTCAGACGACAGTCGTTGCGTGTTGCCTATGGCGATGTAGCCATATACTTTCGTACCTCGTGCTTGTAGTTTGCTGATTATCTGTTTGGCTAGAGCGTGCTCGACCGGTCCTACGCCGGGCGGCATCCTTTCTGCTACCGTGTCTGAAAATTCTACGCCGTCGCCTAATATCACAAGCGAATACTTTGCAAATGCTTTTACGGCCTTATCTACATTCCCGTTTGCGCCGTTTATCAAGCTAGGGTAACCGTAGTAAATAGCAAACCTGTCTGGTATATTTATTTGCTGTGATGTTGCAGGTGTAATAAGAAGTAGCAGTAGTATCAAGCAGCAGCTAGTCATCATAGTCTACTTTCTGTCTGAAACATAACTTTTATTAGGGCTAGAAACAGTGCTGCAGATGTGACGTCCAGCAGTATGTCTCTCAGTGTAGCGGTACGTTCTATGGCTCTGCTTTGTAGATACTCATCTAGGATAGCTACCAGGGTGCAAATCAATAGCGTGTACAGGAACCAACTTGTGCGCAGAGCCTTTTGGCCTATGGCGAAGCACCAGAAGAGTAACATTGCTAACACGCCATATTCGATTATGTGTGCTGTTTTCCTTACAGCGAAATTAAGTACTGCCAGACTGCCTTCTGTTAAAGAAGAAGCCAGCAACGTTTTCAGTACCGCTTTTGTCTCGACGTTACTGTAATTCTTGCCCGATAGGTTTAGAATTACCAGTAGCCAAAGACCAAGTAGTCCTAGCAATGCTTTTCTCAATTTTACACCGCAAGTATAAAAATATCTCAGAACCATCGAGCTTGTTAACATACAGCTTCTACTTCGTACTGCAGTTTGTACGGTTTGTAGTAGATGCCTCGTTGACTCAGTACCGGCCGCTCGTCAATCCTTCTTGCCCGTGAGTTTCTTCCCTCTATGTCTGCTTCGATAACCGCATCGAAGGCATTCTGCACTCCTAATTCGTTGAGCATCTTCACACGCACGTCTCTATCGCTAAGCGGTATGTCCGAAGGAC
>JANWYG010000005.1 GCA_025057015.1 Blastocatellia bacterium | reverse complement strand
TCCCATCCCGAACACGGAAGTTAAGCCCTCCAGAGCCGATTATACTGCGCGCGTCAGTGCGTGGGAAACTAGGTCGCCGCCGGACTTCTTCATTTCAACTTGTCTTACCCCACCTACTCCCCCTCCCCTACTACCGGCTGCCGCTAAAACTTTGGACTGTGGCACGAGCTGGTCCGCGCCTAACTGGCAGGCCACGCCTCTACTGAGAGTCGGAACTGTTTGAAAAGTCTTGAGAAGCTGCACCTGAAGAGTCCTGGCAAGAAGCTAGAAGGTAAACGTTCTAGAGGCCATAGCAAGAGGAAACCACTAATTGACAATTATGAATTCTATTAAGCTCTTTGCACTGAAGAACTGTTTGCTGTAACGCGTTTTGCCGACTCAAGAAGCTACCCACATGCTAGTAGCACTCTTAGTGCGAAACTTCTTGCCTCCTTGTTCTTACTTCCCTTACCCTAACAAACCCTTCAGGTCTCTTGATTGGGAAGCCCACTTCCCTCTTGCAACAACTACGGGCATAAGACCTCTTCTCTTGTATTTCAGAGTAGGTTACTCAGAGGCTGCGCTACTTTCCTCTATTCGCCTATAAGGTAAGGCTCTAACTCTAGGATTTTGCAGGTAAAGCTGACTGCAGTCGTTGGTTATTAGCAGAACAGTTTTACTTATTTCCGAAGAGTGAAATAAATCCGCTGCTGTCTTCTCTACTCCCACTTGACTTTCTTTCTAGGGACTGTAGGCCTTTTCTAGCTATCTGGTTCTGCGGGTCTAGTCTAAGAGCTTCTCGAAACTCTGTTTCTGCTCTCTTACTCAGTCCTATCTTACCGTAGAGCTGTCCGAGTCCTACGTGAGCCATTGCATTATTAGGGTCTATTTGTAAGACTCGCTTGAATAGATCCTCGGCTTCTTTCTGCCACTTTTGGTGAGATGAAAGAACGTGTCCGAGTAGTAGCAAGTATCTGGGCTCTGTTGGACGCAGCTGCACGGCATTTCTGAGCGATCTTACTGCATTTGGTATGTCTCGTGCTTGGAAATATGCTTTCCCTCTGAGGAATAGCTCCTCTGCTTTGAGGTTTTGTTCTGCTTCTGTTGATCTTGTAAGTGTCTGAGCGCTTGTTGGAGAAGTTATTGTATCTGTTGTTACTGGTTTTTGCAGTTCAGTAACGGCAAATTCCACAGCAGTTTCAGCCGTATCTGCCTGTGTAGGGCTAGCCAAGAGCTCTGTAGCTTCGTCTGTTTCTTCCAGAGCAGGTTCTTCAGCAGTATCTCTCATAGGGTCTTCTTGTATGTCTATTAGGCGAGCTGAAGGATCGTCAAGCAGCTTTCTAGTGACTGCGGTAGAGATATCTGATTCCTTCTTCATTTCAGCAGTTATAGGTAGCTCTGGATCAGGCTGCGATTCTGACTGAGGACTATCTTTTCTGGTGTCTTCAAGATAGAAAGTTGGGCCGCTATCGACAGAAATTTCCTGGCGGATGGATTCATATGCTTCGCTTATTTTCTGAAAAATATCTTCTATATTTCGCCGTAGTTCTAAGCTGGTATTAAGGAATCTATCTGGATGTAATTCTCTTGCGAGTTTGAAATATTTTGCCTGGAGTTCTTCCAAGGAAGTTCCTGGCTTGACTTCTAGCAAGGCATATCTATCACCAGAGGCAATGCGCTGGAGTATAGGCATTAGCCGTCGTCTTATGGCCATCTCGTCGACTCGCAACCCCGACGTGCTGCGACGCTTTACTACTGGTTCGGGAGCACTAACTTGTTCTTTGAGATCTTCCGGAACCTCGAGCTTGCCGCTAAACCGACTAAGCTTTGCTGGCGGGTAATGCTCTAGGACACCTGCTGACAATAGCCCATATACTGCACGTAGTACTATGTCGGCTGGCATCTTTACATCCACTAGTATTCTCAATAGACCAACTGGCTTGGCTGTCATTTCTATAATCTGCCGCTCAACGGGCTTCAGGTTCAGCGTCTGCAGTCGCATCAGCGGGTTGGTAGCAGGGCCTATCAGGCGGTTTAGGTCCCCAAGCCCTCTTTCGATGACGCTGAAGTTAGATATTCTACGCACTCCTTCTAGGATAATGCTTGCTGTTGATAGTTCTAACTTCAGATCATCTGAGACAGACTTTTCTACCTCTAAAAATTCATATGTGCCGGTAGTCCAGTTAAAGACTGAGTAAATAATGTCGAGAATTTGTATCGTTACGTTTGCTATCAGCTCTCGTTCGCTCATTATGCCGAGCTCGACTATTATCTTGCCGAAGCGTTTTCCACGGCCCATATGTGACTGCACGCGCTCGTAATCCTGTTGGGACAGCATTCCGTGTCGCAGCATTGTTTCACCGATACGATCTTCTTTCCTGTTACTCGAAGCGAAAATCATTCCACCTAGTTCGAAGAAGATCTCCTTGCGCGTCTGTCCTTGCATAAGGCGTAGACTGCCAGACTTGCGCTGTTTATATATAGCCTTCAGAATGTCTGGTAGTGAATCCTCTGCTAGATCGCCCTTCATAACCTAGACCCCTTGCAAAAATTCTCGACGGATGGTTATCCTTCATCATCGCAATTCTAATGCGTTTTTTAAAAAAATGTAATGAAAGTTTGATTTACCAGGCAGTGTGGGTTCAGCTTCTTATTGCTGGACTGAAATAAAGGGTCAACCTGGCCTGTGCTGGAGTTCAGAAGTTTTTAGGAGTTTTATATGTTATGACTGATGTCAGGCAGATTGTCTATACCGAAGCAGGTGTCAATATAGATGCCGCAAATGACGCAAAGAGCAGAATCAAACGGCTTGCTCGCGGTACCTTTAATAAACAAGTGCTTGGTGATATAGGCAGCTTCGGAGCGATGTTCCGTCTGGAAAGTGCGGTTACTGATCCTGTACTAGTAGCTAGTACTGATGGAGTAGGTACAAAGCTTAAGATAGCTTGTCAGACTGCTAGCCACGAGGGCATAGGTTACGACCTGGTCGCTCATTGTGTGAATGATATTCTTGTGCAAGGGGCGCGTCCTCTATTTTTCATGGACTATATAGCTATGGGCAAGCTTGAGCCAAATGTAGTGGAGGCACTTGTTGCTGGTCTTACACAAGCTTGTAAAGAGGCAAACTGTCCGTTGATAGGCGGTGAAACGGCAGAAATGCCGGGTGTTTATGCGGACGGTGAGTATGACATCGCTGGATTTATCGTAGGTTTGGTTTCACGCAGCAAAGTAATTGACGGTAGCCGTATTTGCGAAGGTGACTTACTGCTGGGACTGGCTTCTACTGGACTACACACTAACGGCTATAGTTTAGCTCGGAAGGTATTCTTTGAAGTGGCTGGTTACAACGTAAATGATTACGTGCCAGAACTGTCCGGTACGCTGGCTGAGGTGCTATTGCGGCCTCATCGTAGTTATCTATCTCTGCTAGATGCTCTACTAGATACGGGCTTAATCAAGGGGTTGGTGCATATTACTGGGGGCGGTTTTTGGGAAAATATTCCTCGTGTTTTGCCCGCAAGATTGGCGGTCAGAATTGAGCGCGGTAGCTGGCCTATCCTTCCTGTGTTCGAGATGATACGTCGTCTTGGCAATGTGCCTGAAGCAGAGATGTACCGAGTGTTCAATATGGGCATAGGAATGGTAGTTATTATATCCCCGCGGGATGAGCAGCTTGTGCGAGAACATTTCGATAAGTTGGGCGAAGTTTGTTACAAAATAGGTGTTGTTACTAGAAATGACGGTCAGGCTGTCAGAATCGAATAGACGAATCGCTATATTGATATCTGGCAGAGGCTCTAATATGCTTGCATTGCTTGATGCCATAGACCGCGGAGAGCTATTAGCAGAGCCAGCTGTAGTTATAAGCAACAACGAGCATTCGCAAGGGCTCGTTATGGCAAAAGAGCGGAAGGTAGAAGCCATCTGCATCCCTAGCCAGGGTAAGTCCAGAGCTGAGCACGAAAGGCTTGTGATTGAGCAGATAGAGCGTCGCAGTTGTCGCCTTATCTGTCTTGCTGGCTATATGAAGCTGCTCTCTAGTGAGTTTGTGCAGCGGTTTCGAGGGCGGATATTGAATATCCATCCGTCGCTACTACCTGCTTTTCCTGGCTTAAGAGCTCAGCAGCAGGCACTGAACTACGGCGTGCGGTATACGGGCTGTACTGTTCATTTCGTCGATGAGGGTTGTGATACAGGACCTATCATACTTCAAGCAGTAGTGCCTGTCTTGGAAGATGACACTGAAGAGAGTCTAGCCGCAAGGATACTTGAGCAGGAGCATCGGATATACCCTCAGGCAGTGCAGATGGTTCTTGATGGGAAGTTTAAAGTAGAGGGCCGCAGGGTGATTAAGCGGGTCTGATTTTGTTTACGAATACATTATCCTCTTGCATAAGCTTCGGTACAACTCATCGATATTTTGCAGATGAAGTAGTGGGTAGCTGCGCGTCTTATGACACGAATTACTCCTCTGCCTGTTGGAAGTACTCTTCTTGTCTAATTCGGTCTTTTGCAAGGCCGGTACGTAGCAAGATTGCAGCACCGTTTCTTACCATTCCCGGATGACCGCAGAGGTAGAAGGTTACATCGTCATAACCCCACTGATCGCAGTACTTACGTATCACGTCATCTACGCGTCCCTTTTCACCTTTCCATTCGATGTCAATTGTTGGGCGCGAGACTGTTGGGATATATTCTAGCCAGCCTTCTCGAGCTAAGGCGTGTAACTGCTCAAGATATACGCCAAAATCGGCAGAGTGGCTAGCTCCATGTATTAGCTTAAAGCTGTTGCCTTGTCGATGTTTCTGTTCGTGGCGCAACATGCTTAAAAAGGGTGCCACTCCGGTCACTGTAGCGAAGAAATAGTGTTTTTTGCGCGCTGTATCTAGCTTAAACACTCCCATAGCGCGGGTACGCATCCAGAGAGAGTCACCAGAGCGCATCTGCCACAATCGTGGAGTTAGCTGGCCATCTTCCACTAACTCAATGAAAAACTCTAAGATTTCTTCATCTGGAGCAGAAGCTATGGAGTATGGGCGATAGATAAACTTCTCGCCATCTTCAACGGCAAGCGTAGCGCACTGACCTGGCCTAAACTGCAGAGGATTTTCAGGATTCATTCGAAACACCGCTAATTGATCTGTGATGTCTATTCGGTCGACTATCTTAACTCGTTGTAGCTTACCCATAGCACCTCCAAACCCTCAAAAATAATGACCGGCTTGAAAGCCGGTCTTGGGGACATTGGGACTCCTTTTCTGTGCTTATCTTAGCCAGCCAGGTAGCGCACCAGCTTTGCGACCTTCTTCGAGCAATATGTCGTATTGTACAAGTAGCTCTTGACGACGTAGTAACAACTCAGTGAGCCGTTCTTGTAGTGAAAGTGCTCTCACTTGTCCAGAGATAGCAGGCTGCTGGTTGTTAATTACTATCGTGGAGTTTCCTCCTAGTATTCCCCACCGCCTGCTGCCAAGCCATATCGGTATACTGCCGATGCTTATACCAAGCGTAGGTGGAGTGTATACTGACCTAATTGGGGGACTAATGTTGGTTATATGTGCCTGTTCAAGCTGCGTGGATACTATAGCTATTTGATCTTCTACTACCTGAAGCTGCGTCAGCAACTCTCTTGTCCTGCCACGCCAGTAATCCTCACGAGCCTTTTCTTGTTCCTTAAAACGTTCGTAGGAGGCAGTCGAGTCGTACTGTGCAGACCTAGGTAGGTAGCTAGGATCGGAGTTCATGCGTGCTAGCTCACGTTTTTGTATCTCTTTCTCAACTTCTAGCCTGCGCTGCTTGTAGGGTTCAAAATCGGCATTAGTCAGCTTCTTTTTCGTCACTCGTCCGACAAAAGGCCCTTCGTCTTGTCGACTTTGTGCAGGTTCGCCTATCTTAGGAGGCGCTGTGACGTTTTTGATAAAGTCTCCAGGCTGCAAGCCGTTTGCAAGCTCCGTTTCTTCTATGTTTACTGAGGAAAGCTGAACTGAAAATCTAGAGCCATCGGGGCGAGAAAAGACTACTAACTCGCCTACGATCCGATATTGTGGTCTTACTTCCATTCTTCGGCCGTCTTTTAGTACTACGGTGTATGCAGAACAGACGGTAGATGCAATAAGTAGTGATGTCACTAAAAGTATGCGCTTCATAGACTTGCCTCCTACGGCTAGAAGCTTGACAGTAAAATCGATTATAGCATACTTGTAGATATTCCAAGGGCTAAACTTTTTATAGACAGTGCGCTTTTTCGATTCCTGAGATCACTTTTTAACACATGTCAAGGTGCTGTATAGTTTCTCGGTTTGTAGCAGCTATGAATCGTAGAGCTACACGCTATGCTCAGAGCGATCCGAGAGAAGGAGGTTTGCTACGGGTGATGTTTCTGATCGAGATTTGCAGGTAAATACTAAGTATAGCAACAACCGCTTCTAGAGCTGCTAACTTCTGTGTTGCACTTGCCTACTCGAAAAACAGAGGCGACGAGTTGAAGCTGGCTTTGATGATTTCGAAGATTTTCCTCAGCCTGAGGATGTAGCTATGTTGGTCTGATGTTGTAATCTTTTTCGAACTGCTCTACTACTTCTAGTAGGTGTTTGCTTAGTCTCGCTTTTGCTTCTGCCACGATATCACCTGGAATCTTTCTGTAGAAAGCATCGGCGATTGCGCCGGCGATGCAAGCTAATGTGTCGCTATCCCCGCCGAGTGATATGGCTAGTCGTATAGCACTTTCATAGTCTACTGACTCAAGGAACGCTATTATGGCTTCAGGGACGCTACCTTGGCAGGAGACGTCGAAGATGTATGTTGGGCGGATCATGTCTATAGTTCTCTCGAGGTTATAGCCGAAGCGGGACGAAATTTCGCTACGTATGCTATCTTTATCGCTACCTGTTCGTGCCATAAAGACTGCTAAAGCGACAGCTTGAGCGCCTTTTATTCCCTCTGGATGATCGTGTGAGACTATTGAAGAAAGTTTGGCTTGCTCTAGTACTTCTTCTACGGTCTGGAAAGCCCATCCTATGGGACTTACTCGCATGGCTGAACCGTTACCCCAACTGCCATACGGCTTGCTTTCTGGATTGAATAGCCATCTGAGGAATGTGCCGCCGTAGCCAGCGTTAGGATACATTAGTCCGAAAGATTTATATGCTTGACCGTAGTCCAAACCGTTGAGGATTGCGTAGCCTGTAGCTACTGTCAGAACGGTGTCATCGGTAAATCTTGAGATTGGCCAAAATAGCTGAAAGTCTGTACTCTTGATGGGGTTACCTTCATAAACTGATCCTATAATGTCTCCTGCTATTGCTCCTATCATTTTTTTCTCGCCTATCTTATGAGAGTTGCCATTTCTACTCTTGGCTTAAAGGGCGCTTACCAGTTGCGCACACTTATGTCCGCTCAGCACGGCACTTTCTATAGTAGCCGGAAGACCAGTATCGGTCCAATCTCCTGCAAGAAACAGGTTGTTTACTGGGCTTTTGTGTTTTGGTCGACTCGCTTCGGCGTCGACCGTGGCTCGAAAGGTAGCATGCTGTTCTTTTACTACTACCGCATTTAGCAGCTTTGCAGTGCGCACTGATGGAAAGAAGTTTGCTAAATCTTCCAACGCCAGCGATACCAGATCGTTTTTGTTACTTGAGCTGTAATTTGTAGCAGCGCTGATAACACACGAGACAAGGTATTTGTCTTTATTGCAGTGCTTAAACAACAGATTTTTGTTAAACAGCCATTGTATGCGACCTTGTACTAATCCGACAAAGCCTAACTCTGTGATTGGTTTATCAAACCACAGGTTGATAGAGACTATAGGTGAGGTCTTGAAATTTTTCCATGCAGCAAAGTAAGGTTGGTTGAAGAGCTCTGCAGGCAAGATTTCTTTAAGTGCGAGGTGGGGCACTGCGCTTATGTAATAATCTGCCGTAAAAGTCTCTCCGCGTTCAGTTTGTAATCCCAGACAGCAATCAGAGGATATGAGCAGCTTTTTAACAGGAGTTCGTAATCTAACATTACCGCCTCGCTGCTCGATGTAGTAGCGGGCCTGTTCTGTGTAGAGTTGGCTTAGGCCTGTAGCAGGAAGTCCAAGGCAAGCATCTTCATAGCTACTACCGAAGCTACGTCGTAAGACTTCGGCCAGCAACACGGCTGCAGCTTGGGCTGGATCGAGGTTTATCGTGGCTACACAAAGCATTTCCCAGAATCTCTTACGTGCTGTTTTAGACTGATCATAAGCATCCAGCCATTGGTCTACGGTCAAGCTGGCTAGCTGCTTCCGAAGCCGGTTTGTATCAATGCGTAGCTGGTTGCCTAGGCGTAGAAAGCCTAGTTTGTCTCTGATCGGAATACCTTTTAGTCGAAATAAACCGAAGAGCAGGTGTAACGGTGCTGGAAGCTTTGGACACTCTAGGAAGGTTTGTTTGCCTTCTACATCTATGAAATCGACTCTAGGGCGTTGCTGTAGGTTTACTAGGTGCGCTGTGCCTAGTTTTCGCAGGAACTTGAACGTCTCGTGGTAGCAACCCATAAGCAAGTGCTGGCCGTTGTCGAGGACGTCTCCTGTTATGGATTCTATGAACGAATAGGCTCTACCACCGAGAGCAGCCCGTCGCTCGAATACTGTCACTTTGTATCCAGTTTCTGCTAGTGCTACTGCGGCTGCTAGTCCAGCAAATCCTCCACCTATGATTGCTACAGTTTTGTCTTTCAAATCTTAGCCTCGAAGCAGCGACCTCACCCAGACTTTGAGTGCTAGGGATGCTTTTTTTAGTTTGCCTGGCTTAAAGCTATTGCTGAACACGTTATATTGAGCACGCTTTATGTTTTGTAAGATAGACAGGTATATCTCAGCCATTGCCTCTGCTGCGAGCATGTTTGGTCGATCTTCAGCGTGTAAAGCCTGTCGTGCTGCTTTAAAATAACCCAAAGCTCGCTCTGCTTGGAAACTCATCAGCTCTATGAAGCAGGTGTTGTAGACTGACTCAAACAGTTCATTCTCGCTATATCGGAAGCGGCGCAAGTCTTCTGCTGGTAAGTAGATGCGGTTATAGCTAGCATCTTCTTTGACATCGCGAATTATGTTGACAAGCTGCAAAGCCTTTCCGAGGTTTATTGCGTACTCCTTTGCTGAGGCATGTTTATAGCCAAAAATTTCTATACATATCAGCCCGACGATGCTTGCTACAAGGTAGCAGTATTTTTCTAACTCATCGAAAGTTTCATACCGCGTCTTTTGTAGATCTAATTCCATACCTGTTATCAGCGCTTCTAGGTACTGTCTAGGTATAGAAAAGGTTTCTACTGTTCGACGTAAGCTTTGTCCTATCTTTGTCTTGGGACTACTTTCATAGCAACGAGCTATTTCGTCTCGCCACTTAGCCAGCTCGCCGCGAGGATTATCTACGGACTTGTCGTCGACTATATCGTCTATTAGGCGGCAGTAAGCATAAATAGTTTCTATTGCTTGTCGGCGCTCATGTGAAAGCAGCAGGAAAGAGTAGTAAAAGTTTGTACCTGCGTTGCGAGTTATAGTATGGGCTGATGGCTGTGTAGAGACGGTTTTCATAGTGGGGAGGCTGTACAGCTACGGTTACGACCTGAACGTTTTGCGCGATAGAGTGCCTCGTCAGCACGTTTGATAAGTTCGTCTGCTGTCGAGCCACAAAGAGGATATTGTGCTATGCCTAAGCTCACTGTTACTTGCTTTGGATAACCTAGATTTGTGAAGTCATAGCTTGCTACTGACAGGCGTATTCGCTCGGCAGCTATTTGAGCACCTTCTAGAGGAGTCTCTGGCATCAAGAGTACAAACTCTTCACCACCGAAGCGTGCTGCTGTGTCATGTGAACGTAGCTGTGACATAACTATTCCTGCAGTGACTTTTAGTACTATGTCACCTATGTCGTGCCCATAGGTATCATTTATCGACTTGAAATGATCTATGTCCAGAATAACGACCGAGAATACCCTGCGATAACGGTTAGAAACAGAAATTAGCTTGTCGAGTTCATTATTTAAGTAGCTGCGGTTCCAAAGGCCGGTAAGCACGTCTCTTGTGGCTTGCTGGTAGAGCTTCTCATGGTAGTTCAGGTCAAGTAGATCTTTAACCTCAAATTTCAAGATAGTGTCGCCTATTTGAATCTTATCTGAGTTTTTTAGCACGGCATCCGCAATACGTTCCCCGTTTACATATGTCCCGTTTTTGCTTTCCAAATCAATAGCTGTAGCCTTTATGTTCTGACCATCTTGCTGCAATCTTATCATCAGGTGTCGACGCGAAGCTTTCGGGTCGAAAATTCTGAAATCTGCTGCCTCACTGCGCCCAAGGACGGTCTCCTGCTTTTGCAGGGTATAAACGTAGCCGAAGTTTTCTCCTTCGATGACGGTCAAGGTATAGCTGTATTTTGTTGCCCAAGTTTCGGTCAGAACATTCTGAATGTCTTCTGCGTGGATTTCTACGGTCTGTTCGCTGGCTTCAGAGTCGCTTTTTCTTTCCACCATAACAAAGCTGTCAAATGATATCACAACTTTGCCCTAAGAGAGACTAAAAACTCCAAATACTGCCGCCCTCGGAGTCTACTAGACCGACTTCTCGATGGTGGACGTAGCTTTGGAGTTTACTCAGGTGGGCGTCTTTGGTCAGGAAGGGGCGGTTGGTGAGGCCTTCCCTCTGGCGGAAAATGAGGTTCTGGCGATAAGCCATAGCGTAATTCTCGGACTATTCGAATTTGTTCGGGAGTTAAAATCTGTCGGATCTTGGAATGTATGCGGGTACGTATGAGTACACGCTCTCCTTCGAGGCGAGCTAGCTCTTCTGCTAGCTGCTTTATTAGTTCTTCATCTAGTTTGTCAGCATAGATAGCTCGGTCGAGAGCAGAGCGTTTCTCGCGTATGTTGGCTTCTAGGTGTAAGTACTGGTCAGCGATTTCACTACGCAACGCTTGTATGCGTAGCAGTTGTTCGGGCTGAATTCTGAGTACGTGTGCCCAAAGGCGTGCCTCTATGATTGAATTACCGAAAAGCGGACCTATGGTCTCTGCGAGCAACTTATCACCGACTAGCGGCCGTCTCTCCATCATAAGTAACCTTTCTTGCCGCTGTTGCTCTCTTTCCTGTCGCCGCTCTTGCCGTTGTTGCTGCATCAAAATTCGTCGTGTGCCAGACTGCGCAAGTACATCAATCCCTAAGATAAATAGCAGAAATACGGCTTTTTTCATGTTTTTCTCAAACCTTAGCGTGCTGTATCTTAGAGAGTACAATAGTGACAAAGGTCTGAAAAAATCAGCTCTTCGGAGCGTCATCTTTGAGCGGTACGAAAAACAGCATTACCATCGATGGAATGCTAATAAAGAACGCTAGCAAGAAGAGATTTAAATAGCCGATTTTTTCTACCAGCACTCCTCCATAACCTCCAAATATAGTTCCGCCAAGCGACATTATTGCAGAGCCTATGGCGTAGTGTGCAGCTTTGTAGTCTGGCTTACACGTGCCTAGCAAGTAGACGAGCAGTGCAGCACTACCAAGACCAGCAGCAACTTGTTCGTATCCGTGTATGAAAGCTATTATTGAAATGCCTGTGACTGTCTTTGGGTCAGGCTTAGCCCAAGCCAGCCAGATGTAAGCCCATATGTTAAAGTTCATAAGCAGCGTAAGTGGCCAGATCGCTTTCTTCAGTCCTTGTTTCTTGATCCACCAACCGCCGAGCATAGCTCCGACTACCGTGCCAGCAGCACCTACTATGCCTCCTACCCACGCATACTGTGCTTTGCTTATACCTAGTTCTCTCATCAGAAAAGGAGTTACCATAGAAAATAGCACTTCATCACCTAGTTTATAAATAACTATAAAGATAAGCACCAGAACAACTTTTTCTTGCTGTAGGTACGTGATGAAAGCATTTCGAAAACCTGCCAAAATTTCACCTGCAGTTTTAGCTTTCCGCTCAGCTTCAAAGTGTGGCAAATAAACGGCATGTAGGCCAGCTACTAGAAACATGGTAGCTGCACCAGCGCCAAAAGCATAGACCCAAGGTAGATACTTGTTTGTGCTGCCAAGTTTAGCGGCGATGTAAGCTGCGAATGCTACCAGTCCGCTTCGAGCGAAAATCATCGCCACACGATAGGCCAGCACGCGGTAGCCAGAATAAGCGGCTTGCTCGCGCCTGTCGGTCAAGCCTTCCATGTAGTATCCATCTATAGCTATGTCGTTCGTGGCAGAACAAAACGCCATAACCACAAATACTACTGCGATGAAGATAAGATATCGTGACGGATCACTATCTTGCGGCACAAAGTAGCAAGCAAGAGCTATCGCTAAAGTAAGCGCTGCTATTATGGACTGTAGTACTATCTGCCAGCGACGTTTTGTGGAAACTGTGTCTAACAGTGGAGACCAGAGGAATTTTATGTTCCAAGGAATATTGAGCAGATTCAGATAACCGATGTATCTTTCACGGGCTCCTATGTCGGTGAAGAAGACCGAGGAGATAATTCGCACTATCATAAACGGCAGCCCTTCGGCAAAGTAAGTAGATGAAACCCAGGCTACCGTAAACGGCTTTTTTTCGCTTTGGTTTGTCGTTTGTTCCATACTTTAGAGCCTGCTCAAGTACGCGTCGAGGCGGTAGTTGAAATCGGCTATCCGGTCACAAAGCCGTTGAAAGTGTGCGACCTCATAAGTAAGTGGCGAGCAGGCCATCGACTTGATACGGGCTATGCGGTTGATAGAAGCTTCTATGCGCCGAGGAGTTATGCGCCCATCGTAAGCAGCTCGTATGAGCGCCTCAGCTGCTTCGTATACCTTGGCCGGTGTGTTGCAGATAAGCACCATGTCTTCTCCGGCTTCTACGCAAGCTACAGCAGCATCACCTACGCTCATCTGTGTGGTAATCGCTCCCATCTCTAAATCATCTGCAATAGCCATGCCGTGGAAATCAAGCCTGGAGCGTAGCAGATCAGTCACTATGCGAGGCGATAGTGATGCTGGAACGCGCGTGCGTACGTTTGCACCTTCGAAAGCTCGATAAAACGCATGAGCTACCATTACTACTTGTAACTGTGAGTTTAGCTTAGCACTCAGGTCAACATATACTTGCAAGTCCTCGGCCATTAGCTGCTCTTCGCTGCGGTCTACTACGGGCAGCTCTTTGTGTGAGTCAACTACGGAATCGCCTAAACCCGGAAAGTGCTTGCCACAGCCTATCACGCTGCCGTTCTGTAGCCCTTCGAGATAAGCACCTGCAAGGCGGATGATCTTTGCTGGACGGGCTCCAAAGCACCTGTGTCTGAGCGCATTATCGGCATCATCATGTACAGCTAAGTCTAGTACCGGTGCAAAGTTCATGTTAAATCCAAGTAGCCTTAGCAACTCAGCTGTAATGGCACCCTGTTCGTTTGCTAGTCGAGCATCATCAGCAAGGCGTAACTTGTGTGCCGCTGCCATAGGTGGGCAGATCTTCTTGAGCCTATCTACAGGACCACCTTCCTGGTCGATACTGATAAGCGGAGGCACTTTCAGCTGCCGGCGAATCTCGGCGTTGAGCTCTGCTACTTGTTGCGGCTCTTCTATGTTGCGTGCAAACAGTATGATCCCGCCTGGCTGGACGCTCTTAAGTAGTTTCTGTGTCTCTGTATCTACGGTGGTGCCAGGTATACCTATGAAAAGCATCTGGCCGAGTTTGTGCTCCAACGAAAGAGATGTCATCAGTTTTCTCCTTGAAGCAGTCTTTTTAGGCTTTCAATGTAGGGAGCAAAAGCCACTCCTTTTTCAGTAATTATAGCGGTAATGTATTCGTTTGGAGTGACATCAAACGCAGGATTGGCTACAGCTACGCCTTGCGGAGCTATTCGTCTTCCGGCAAGCTCGGTCACTTCCTCGTTTGCACGTCGTTCGATGGGTATATGCTCTCCTGAAGGGATGCTGAGATCGCATGTAGATGTTGGAGCTGCTACGTAAAAGGGTATCGAGTGCGCTTGAGCAAGTACTGCAAGCATGTAAGTACCTATCTTGTTTGCTACGTCACCGTTGGCAGCTATGCGGTCAGCACCGACTACTACGGCCTTGATTAATCCCTGTTTCATAAAGTATCCGGACATATTGTCCGTGATCAGAGTCACAGGTATGTTATCTTTCTGTAGTTCCCAACAGGTAAGCCGCGCTCCTTGTAACAGTGGTCGCGTTTCATCAGCATAGACCTGTATTTGTTTGCCTGCAGCTATGGCAGCACGGATGACTCCAAGTGCCGTGCCATAGCCTGCTGTTGCAAGTGCTCCGGCATTACAGTGAGTAAGAACAATTCCCTTTGCAGGTAGCAATTCTGCACCGTAACGTCCAAGCCGTTCATTAGCTTCTATGTCGGAAGCATGTATCTGCTTAGCGCGCTCGACTAACAGCTCTGTCGCTTGCCAAGGAGTTAGCTTCTGTTGACGAGCCTCTGCCAAAACGGCTTTCATTTGCTCTATCGCCCAGAAAAGATTAACTGCCGTCGGCCTTGTGGTAGCCAGTTCATCGCAGACCTTACTCATATGTGCTTCGTATCCGTTCCAATCCTCGCCTTTGTACTGCCTTGCTCCTAGGGCTACTCCAAAAGCAGCTGCTACGCCTATAGCAGGTGCTCCACGTACCGTCATGTTGCGAATAGCTGCTGCTACGTCGCGGTAATCATCGTAACGACGATAGACCTCTTCTTCGGGCAACAACCGTTGATCTATCATCACTACTGAGTCGCCTGTCCATTCCACTGTCTTTATCATTTTGCCGTCCCGAATTCTGTTTCAAACTTTAAGACGCCAGATATTCCTGCACGCTAAGCACGGTCAACTTCTCGGCTCGCATAGCCTCGATAGCACTGACGACAGCGCGTGCACCAGTAATAGTTGTAATACAAGGTAAATTGTACTGCGTGGCGGCAGCACGTATAGCACGTTCATCATAAAACGACAGCCGTCCCAGAGGCGTGTTGATGATCAGATTCACTCTTTTACTCTTTATGTGATCAACTATGTTGGGGCGACCCTCTTCAACTTTGTACACAAAATCCGCTCGGATTCCTTGAGACCTTAACGTGTCGCAGGTGCCGCGCGTGGCGATAAGTTTAAACCCCATGGCCTGCAACCTGCGCGCTAACTCTAATACTGACGGCTTGTCATTATCATTGACGCTGATGAATACTGTACCTTGTTGCGGCAACATGCTGCCTGCACCAAGTTGTGATTTGAGATAAGCAGCTCCAAACGTCTCTGCTACACCCATTACTTCACCCGTAGAGCGCATCTCAGGACCTAAGACAGGATCTACGCCTGGGAATTTTGCAAACGGGAAGACTGGAGTCTTTACATAGAATCTGTTTACTGATAGTTCTTCCGGTAGACCAAACTCGACAAGTTTATGACCTATCATCAACAACGCAGCTATCTTGGCAAGTGGAACACCTGTTGCCTTACTTACAAATGGCACGGTGCGCGAAGCTCGAGGATTTACTTCTAACACATACACTTCCCTGCCTTTGATGGCAAACTGTATGTTCATAAGTCCGATAACTTTAAGCTCCTTAGCTAACAGTCGCGTGTAGCTGCGCATCTTGTCGAGCGCTTCCTCACATATCGAGAATGTCGGTAGCACACAAGAACTGTCACCAGAGTGTATCCCAGCTTCTTCTATGTGCTCTTGTATGCCTGCTATGACTGTATGTTCGCCATCTGATAGCGCGTCTACATCCGCTTCGACGGCACTTTCTAAAAAGCTGTCTATGAGCACTGGCTTGTCAGAAGATACTCTTACGGCTTCGCTCATATACTTTTCTAGGCCATGTTTGTCATATACTATCGCCATCGCTCTGCCACCAAGCACGTAACTAGGTCGTACTAGGACAGGATAGCCTATTCTAGCTGCTACGGCTGCAGCCTCTTCTATCGAGGAAGCCGAACCGTTTGCTGGCTGAGGTATGCCTAGTCGAGCAAGCAGCTTGCCGAAGCGCTCTCGATCTTCAGCTAAGTCTATCGAGTCGGGCGAAGTGCCAATGATAGGTACGCCTGCTTCTTTTAGCCGCCTGGCTAGATTGAGCGGCGTCTGCCCACCAAGTTGTACTATTACTCCATCAGGACGTTCCCTTTCTACTATGCTGAGTGTGTCCTCTAAAGTAATAGGCTCGAAGTAAAGCCTGTCAGAAGTGTCGTAGTCAGTAGAAACGGTTTCGGGATTGCAATTAACCATTATGGTCTCATAGCCTGCCTGCTTGAGCGCAAATGCAGCATGACAGCAACAATAGTCGAATTCTATCCCTTGCCCTATACGATTCGGGCCGCTGCCAAGAATCATTATCTTCTTGCGCTCGCTTGGTGCGGCTTCGCATTCTTCTTCGTATGTAGAATAGAGATAAGGCGTATAAGATTCGAATTCACCAGCGCAAGTGTCTATGCGTTTGTAGACTGGACGGATGTTAAGTTCCTGGCGACGAGCTCTTACGCTATTCTCACTTGAACCGGTCAATAGCCCAATCCTATGATCGGATATGCCTATTCTCTTAAGTTCAAGTAGCTCCTCGTAGGCTATTTCGTCAAGACAGCGATCTTGGATGCTCCTCTGTACTTCGCAAACCTGCTGGATGTTTTCTAAAAACCAAGGGTCTATCTCGGTCAGCTGTTTTACTTGTTCTACCGTCCAACCACGCTCGAAAGCTAATCCGATATAAGCAAGACGTGACGGATTGGGTATAGACAAATGTCTGCGAAGCTCGTCGTCAGTGACAGCATCTTCTAGTAGAGGGATGCCTGCTTCAAGCGAGCGAACCGCCTTGAGCAAAGCTTCCTGAAAAGTCCGACCTATGGCCATAACTTCGCCTACAGACTTCATCTGTGTGCCTAAAACAGGATTTGCTCCGGGAAATTTCTCGAATGCCCATTTGGGGATCTTCACCACAACGTAGTCTATGCTCGGTTCGAAGCTTGCCGGCGTTTTCTTAGTAATGTCGTTTGCGATTTCATCTAGCGTGTAACCAACGGCTAACTTGGCAGCTATCTTAGCTATCGGAAAGCCTGTAGCTTTGGACGCTAATGCCGACGAACGTGATACCCGCGGATTCATTTCTATGACATACATAGTGCCGTTATGAGGGTTGACGGCAAATTGTATGTTCGATCCTCCAGTCTCTACCCCCACCTTGCGTATGATCTTTATTGCAGCATCACGCATCTTCTGATATTCAACATCACTTAGCGTCTGTACCGGCGCAACTGTGATAGAGTCACCTGTGTGTACTCCCATAGGATCGAAGTTCTCTATCGAGCAGACTATCACTACGTTGTCGTTAAGATCGCGCATTACTTCTAGCTCATACTCTTTCCAGCCTAGGACGGACTCTTCGACAAGAATTTCGTGTATAGGAGAAAGATTTAAACCGCGGGCGGCTATTTCGACAAACTCCTCGGTGTTGTATGCCGTGCCACCTCCTGACCCGCCTAGCGTAAATGATGGCCGAATAATTGCTGGATATCCTATCTGTTCTACGGCAGCTAATGCTTGATCGAGCGTCCTTACGAATGCCGCACGAGGCATCTGCATGCCTATTTCGTCCATCGCCTGTTTGAAAAGTCGCCTGTTTTCAGCTACACGTATCGCTTCAAGTTTCGCTCCTATCAGCTCTACACCATAACGTGCAAGTATCCCAGATTCTGATAGCTCTACGGCGAGATTTAGCGCTGTTTGTCCACCTACGGTTGGTAATAGTGCATGTGGCCGCTCACGTTCTATGACAGCTGTTACCGAATCTGCAGTCAGAGGCTCTATGTATGTTCTATCGGCCATTTCTGGGTCAGTCATTATAGTTGCCGGGTTCGAGTTGATAAGCACTATCTCATAACCCTCTTGCCGCAATGCCTTGCAAGCTTGCGTGCCGGAATAGTCAAACTCGCAAGCTTGACCTATAACTATCGGCCCAGAACCTATTATCAAAATCTTCTTGATGTCTGTGCGCTTTGGCATAGTCTTAGTAAAAGCAAACTGCTACTCTAACAGTAGCTCAAATGAGAGTCAATCAAAGAAACCTTTATTAAGATGGAGAGAATTCTATGACCGGCGATGAGATGGAACGTGCTATCGAGTTCATTCTCCAGCAGCAAGCAAAGAATGAAGTCGAAATTCAGCTCCTGAATGAATCTTTGCAGCAACTGAGGGAAGTTACTAAGTCACAGAGTGAAATGATTGTGGGTTTGGTCGAAACAGTAAAAGATTTGACTGGTACTATGAAACTGCAAGGGCAGGTGATGGGAGACTTGACTGATGCTATAAAACTGCAAGGGCAGGTGATGGGAGACTTGACTGGTACTGTAAAACTGCAAGGGCAGATGATAGGAGACTTGGCTGGTACTGTAAAACTGCAAGGGCAGATGATAGGAGACTTGACTGGTACTATGAAACTGCAGGGGCAGATGATAGGAGACTTGACTGATGCTATGAAACTGCAAGGTGAAGCTGTGGAAACTCTTGCTAGGACGGTAGATTCAGGCTTTGCCGAAACGCGTTGGGCAGTAAACAAGCTTATTGAAATATCTGAGTCAAACAGGGCTGATATCACTGAAGTAGCAAACTTGGCTGTACGGACAAACAAATTGGCTACCTCTTCCGAACAGCGACTCACGCTTCTTGAAAAACGAGTAAGTAAGCTGGAACTGAAAAACGAGTAAGTAAGCTGGAAAAGTAAATGCCCCCGAGTGGACTCGAACCACTAACCTACGCCTTAGGAGGGCGTCGCTCTATCCTGTTGAGCTACGGGAGCAAAGTCATTAGGAATCGTAGTGTATTAAGGAAAATACCCTGTATGGCTCTAGACGCTTGCGACCATTGAGAAAATCAAGTTCTATTACAAAACAAAGCCCAGCTATTTCGCCACCTAGCCTGGTTACTAATTCCGCTACAGCACGAGCTGTCCCACCAGTTGCCAGCAAATCGTCTGCTATCAGTACCTTGTGACCGTTGCCTATAGCGTCTTTGTGTATCTCCAAAGTGTCACTGCCATACTCTAGTTCGTAGCTGATCGATTCAGTAGAAGCTGGAAGCTTGCGCGGTTTACGCACCGGAACAAATCCGGCACCGATGTGGTAGGCTAAAGCTGGAGCAAAGATGAACCCTCGCGCTTCTATGCCTATTACTACGTCTATCTTCTCGCCAGCGAAGGCCTCACTGATGCGGTTAATTACGGTTTTTAGGCCTTTGGGATCTTTAAGTAAGGTGGTAATGTCATAAAAGTTGATGCCAGGCTTGGGGAAGTCTGGGACTTCCCGAATCATCTTCTTAAGATCTTCCATCTAGCCCCCACCCATCCACTGCTTGTCTATAAACTTGACGTGTAGGTTCCACAGTCCTGGTTGCGGATTCGATACCGATCGAACTTCAGCTTTTACTATGAAGTTTTCTCGCGGCATGTTCAGCCTCAAAATAGATCCAACGGCAGCATCTTGTGTAGACATTATACAAGCGCCACCACGGCTGATGTTGCTGACCAGTCCTGCTATTTCAAACACGGAAGTTCCACTTGTGTCGAGAAATTCTATACTAACTTCTATCGGAATTGGAAACCGAGTTTCCCGATCTACATACTCCCGCTCACCTTGCTGAGTAGAAGGTGCCGCTTGATTCGAAGCCGTCACTCTCACGCTGGACGGAGTGCTTGTCGAAGAGTTTGTCTGCTGCTTTGATGGAAAACTGCCGGAAGCTCTGTTGCCAAAACTACTGTCTACCAATACCCGCTGCTCTCCAGTTAAACCAGGAGCTTTTTTGAGAGGTAAGGTCAAATACTCTGACGACTGTAACGCTTCATAACCCGGCGGCGGTGTCTTGCCAAGAAATGCAACCCCTACCTCGCGCAACCCGTTGGCAAGCAGCTTTACATGCTGTACCTGCGCATAAATGTGGTATATGTCTGCTGCAAGATCGTATAAACGTAGCTTCCTAGGCATACGCATCGATAGGTATAGCACGCTACCCCGATCTACCGGAGATACTAGCTGAAACCGTAAGCCGTACGCCGAAGCGTCTTGCGTCTGACATAGCTCACGAAATTTCTCTTTCTGTGAAGACTTGCCTATGACTTGTACCGGCATGGTTACCTTTAGCCTGGGACGTACCCTTCTTTCCATATTTCTCACTCCAATAGAGACAAAATTCCCCCTTTCTGGGAGTTTGACTAAGTACTAGTTGTGCCCTGTAACAACTTGAAACAGCAACAATCGTACCAGTAGTCGTGCGTGACTCTGCCTCTACCTACAAAAAGCTAGTTGCAACATTGTAACAATTACTGGATGCTAGGTTTCTGTGACAGTTTTTGGCAGGAGATCTAAGGAAGGCACTAACAAAAAGTGTTAGTGCTCTATCCTGAAACTGTGAAAATAACCGGTAACGTTCAAAGGAGTTTCATCTACCGAAGTTACTTGAGCATGGTAAGGACCTATCGATAGCTCGCGCTTGAACGCTTCCATAGCTTCACGTTGCCCTTCAGCTACGACCTCTACTTGCCCAGTTGGTAAATTGCGTACATAACCGCTTATGTGGTACTCAATAGCAGCCCGCTGAGCAAAGTACCTGAATCCTACACCCTGCACTCGACCGCTTATTATGAAACGCCGTGCTACTATCATACCTTTACCTCTTCACTAGAGTTCCTACTGCGATAAAGATTTGTACCATAAACTTTGTATACATTGCTAATTCTAGCAACAGGTTTCCTTGCCAAGATAGCTTCCTCTATACCCTGTCCCTCCCTTGCATTAAAACTGCCTTCTGCCACCACTGTCCATCGTAGACATTCGCTCTGCAAAAACAAGCTTAGTCAAGTAACTCTATCTCCGCTTCTTCTAAAGGCTCTTTGACGGCATTTCGTAACCACGATTCGTCAAATCCTGCCAATGAAAACCCTTCGATCAGGAACATGACTTTGCCATCGTCCGCGTTGTCCGCCAAATTAGCAATTGCCGGAAAAGCTTTGAATATCTGCTCCCTCGTAGCTTTGAACTTTAACCGAATGCTGGACTTTTTTGCCGATGACTCTGCCCTGCTTGAGCCAACATCGACAGGTTTGTCAGTGCTGAGCACTTTCACTTCGATTTTATCGCTGGGCCTAGAAGGAGCTTCTTCAACCTGCGGCTGCGAGGTAGTCGAAATAGCTGAAGGTGCAATCAGAAAGCCCGTGTCAAGATCTATCTCGCTTGCAGGAATCGGCCTCCCGAAAACTACCTTCTCTCGACTGATCTGAAACTTGCCGTCTTCACCTAAAGCTGCTGGCTTACTGCTGCTGTACCCGAAAGTTCCTTCACCGATCCCTTTTGCTATAGCTTCAAGCAGAATTTTCTTAGAAGTAACTCGTGGCGGTGTGAGGTCCCGAAAGAAAGATTCCACTACTGCAGACACTTCGACTCCTAAGTTCTGCCCCTCGCCTAGCTTCACTCGCTCGGCAATCTTGCGCGGGACGATATACTCATGGATACGAGGTGTGCCTAAACTTATTAGCATCTCCATAATTCGCTCGTGAATACCTACAGCTTGAAGAGGTCGCCCTACACGCTCTACACGCTCTATGCCAAGTTCACCGTCTTTGAAACTAGGTAGCCATACAGCTGTGTATAACTCCCGAAAACATGATTCCACTGCTGTTTCTTTAGCACGCCGACGCTCCTTTAGCTGCTCTAAGTGCTCCTTGGTCAAATTAAACTGCTGCTTTGCTTGCTCAACCTTTTCGATTGCCAGCAAATACCGCACAGCTTGTTGCAACTCCTCAATCTGTTTCTTGTCGGGAATACCAAGCCCTAGCCCATTGCGATATCGCCTCGGCCTATCTTCATACTTCGTGAAATATTCCTTCGCTTGCTTCTCTTGCTCACTTTGAGTGAGCTTGGCAAATTCCGGCGGAAGATAGGCTATTAAAAAAAGCGGCTCACCGTCGGGAATGTCTTTGCTCTTTTCCGGCCATATAACAGCCGCAGTTTGACCAGCGAGCTTTGCTTCTAACATTTGCTTGATCTTGTGATACACCTGGCCTCGGCCACTTGCTTCTATCTCTTGCCTTGCGATTTGTTGCTCTGCATCTTCGATGAGCTTTGTGACGTTCGGATCCTTTTTGAAACAGTACCGGATACCATCATAATGAAGGTAAAGACAGGTGTTGCGTAGCTCTGAAAGCACCGCCCTTGCCGTGAGAGAGTCTATGTCCGGGCTTACGCACGCTTCCAGTAACTCATTTTCTGTCACTCCCGGAGGAAGCGTTTCGTCACTGCCCTCTTTCCTGCTTAATCCACCAAACGAGTAAAGCAATATCGCCGTAGCTAGACGTGTCGCCGGCTTTATGCTTGCAAGCGATGGGTTCTCGCTAGCTAGCCGCTCGTCAATCCTTCTTGCCCGTGAGTTTCTTCCCTCTATGTCTGCTTCGATAACCGCATCGAAGGCATTCTGCACTCCTAATTCGTTGAGCATCTTCACACGCACGTCTCTATCGCTAAGCGGTATGTCCGAAGGAC